>NZ_JABBPK010000001.1:1338296-2636593 GCF_012933555.1 Niallia alba | reverse complement strand
GACATATTTCTCCTTCTCTATCATATACTTTGCAACGTTCATCATAACTACCAGTTTTTTTATCGCCTACATAAAGTGGATGCTCCATATATCCTCCTATTGTAGTTGCTGATTTTAATGTTTGCAGCATGGAACGATAGAGCTTTCTATGTTCTGTTTCCTTTAACTTTTCTAGTTTTCTCATCGGCAAAATTTGTGCCTCATAACATATTTCATCAGAATAACAATTGCCAATTCCTGAAATGAAGTGTTGGTCTACTAATTTAAGCTTTATCGTTCCTTTTCTTTCCTTAAGTATATTTAGGAAAATTTCTTCTGTAAATTGAGGTTCTAACGGTTCTGGGCCAAGATCGCTTAGCATTTTGTTGCATTCTTCTTTCGTCAATAAATGAAGATACCCTAATCTTAATCCAATAAAGTATAAATGTTTTGCTCCAAATGATAACTGGACTTGAATGGTTCGTTTGGGCTTTTCCTCTTCACTCCCATAAAACATCCACCCACCAAGCATTAAATGTAATAAGAGAACCTTTTGATTAGATAGATGGAATAGTAAGTATTTTGCTCTTCTTTCGACTTGAATAATGGAAGCATTGTTTAATTGGTTAATAAAAGATTGGGCTGGCATATTTATAGATTTATCTCGATTAATCGTAATAGAGGTAATCGGTCGACTAATAATTAATTCATTTAAGAGGATTTTATAGTTTTCCATTTCTGGCAATTCAGGCATCGTATCTTCTCTCCTTTGTATTTCCTTCTTATTTTTTTCCAGAATGATGAAAAACTATTTATCAAAAAAACAAAAAAACCATAGATAGCAGAAAAATTTCTTCTCTACTTATCTATGGTTTTCAGATTATTTTGTTGCATTCGTTTGTTTTTCTATGCGATAACCAAGTGCTTCAATCGCATAATCAATGCCTTGCTTCTAGGGTCAGTCCTGAATTTTACAAGTAAAAGCCCTATAAAAATCAACGAGGCATAATCATTTTGTGGAGTACTTACTAAATGATTATGCAGACAACTTTTCATTTAATGCAAATAAAAATAAATAAGCTAATTTTAATGCTTCCCCAATTTCCATCTCTTTTCGGAACCCACTAATTTTTTCTAAAGAAAAATTGAAATCCCAAAGGCCATCATTTCCATTGAACATTAAATGGTAAGAGGAATCATCTCCTGTTAAATGATTTTCCAAAAACGTTCGAATCTCCTTTTCTGCCTTTTTAGGACATTTTAACCCACATAAAATTTCGTATGTATCAAAAACAGAATCAACTTCTAAAGACATAGAATCAACGGAAACAATGTCAAATGCTTTCGTCTCTACATAGAGGTAAAATTCTATATTTCGCTCTAAATAACGTACTTCTTCTTTTAGAATCGTTTTTTGAACATTTTCTGTCACTACTTCGTCGGTTTCTTTATTGGCAAGCTCCATATACAAATCAGAAAAACGTTCAGCTGTATGTTCAACCACTATATTTTCGTCTATAAGACCTTCTTTTTTAACATAATTCAATTCCTCTTCAAAAAGAACTATTTTTTCTTCCGTTTGTAATTTTCTTTCCTCTAAATACTTATTCATTTCTTTTTTTAGCATGGTATGAACTCCTTTCACTATCACAACTATAGATTTTTGTACCAAAATTAAATTTTATCCGGCAATAAGACCCTTACCATAAGCTTGCGAAAAATCGAAGAAGCTAGGGGTTGAAACGTTCTCGTCAAGGTCGGATAGTGCAACTAACCATCAGCGGGGGATATGGAAAAACTCCCACTGATGGAAGTTTTCTTTATCTTTTTCCCGTTCGCTTTGTTGGTTTTGTCCATTTTTTTGTTGGAGATTGAGTTGAATTTGCTCTATTCTTACTGTTATTTGAAAATGGTTTACGTTTACTGTCACTTCCCTTTTTATCTGATGTGGCTGAGCGGGAAGATTCATCTTTATTTTTAGTAGAACTTTGTTTTTTGTAAGTCTTTTTCTGTGGTTTCTTTTCCATTCCTTTTTTATCTGAATCAGATTTTTTAGGTTGTTGGATTTTTTCGATTTTAATATCTAATTGATTTTCTATTGAATCTAACAAAGGTCTATCATCAGAGGAATAAAAGGTAACCGCATATCCTTCGGTGCCAGCTCTTCCCGTTCTGCCTATTCGATGAACGTAGGACTCTGCATCTTGAGGAATATCGTAATTATAAACATGTGTAATTCCATCAATATCTAACCCTCTTGCAGCAACATCTGTCGCAATTAATAATTGGAATTTTCCATCCCGAAATGCTTTCATTACTTGCTCTCTTTTTGTTTGAGACAAGTCACCATGCAATTGACCGCAGCTAAATTTATTTGCGAGCAATACTTCATATAATTTTGTTACACGACGCTTTGTTCGGCAAAAAATTACGGCCATATAAGGATTTGCTTCCTTAACTAAGGTCATTAACGTTCCCTGCTTGGCGCGATCAGTTGTATGTATACTTACTTGCTTAACGGTTTTTGCAGGTCCTTGTTTTGCTTCCACGGTAAAATATTCCGCATTTTTCGTATATTTCTTCGCAAGCTTTTCAACGTCCTTTGAAATGGTTGCAGAAAATAACATCGTTTGTCTTGATGTAGGGATATGTCTCATAATATAGCTAATCTCATCTAAAAATCCAATATGAAGCATTTGGTCTGCTTCATCTAGTACAAAATGGGAGATTTTACTTAGATCAATCGTTCCTCGTTTTATATGATCAATTAATCTACCTGGTGTAGCTACAACAATTGATACGTCTTTCTGTAAGACTTTCAATTGCTTGTCCACGTCTTGTCCTCCGTAAACAGCTAGAACCTTTACTGTCTCTTGTTTCATTTTCATGATTTCATCTGTTATTTGAATAGCAAGTTCTCTAGTTGGCGTTAAAATTAGCGTTTGAACGTGGTTTGCATCGGCATCCATTTTTTCTAGTATCGGTAGTACAAAAGCAAATGTCTTTCCTGTTCCTGTTTGTGCTTGCGCAATTAAATCTCCACCTTTAAGGAGTGGTGGAATCACCTTTGTTTGAATAGGGGTTGGATGTTTAATTCCTTGTTTTTTGAGCTTTTCAATGGTTGATGGAGACAATCCGATGTCTGTAAATGATTGCATTGTTATACCTACTTTCCCTTCGTATATACGATTTCTATTTTCTTATTTTGGCTTTTTCTACTGAAATTATCAGTTGAAATCTTCTTTGCAAAATGAAAAGACTACAAGCAGAGACGAACATGCAAACTCTACTTGTAGCCTGGCATATGCATATATTAATAGCGATTTAATTCTTTTATAATTTCCTCTAAGGCATCTTGGCTTTTGTTCTTTTCCATTTTTTCAATCATTACTTGCTTGTTTTCTTGAATTTGTTTTAAGGTGTTAAGGAAATGGTCTTTCGTTAAAGCTTCCTCTTCTATCATATAGGAGTAGCCATTTTCCGTAAAGACTTTCCCATTTAATATTTGATCGCCTCTACTTTGCTGTTTTGTTAATGGAATAATAAGCATCGGTATTTTTAATGCAAGAAATTCAAAAATCGAGTTTGATCCACCTCTTGTAACGACCACTTCTGTAGCAGCTAAAATATCAGCTAATTCTTCATAAACATACTCAAATTGTTGATAGCCTTTTATCCCAGTATGCTTTTCTGAAAGATTTCCTTTGCCACATAGATGAACGATTTGATACGTTTGTAATAGTGTTTCTAAATTATCACGAACCACTTCATTTATTTTCTTTGCTCCTAGACTTCCTCCCATAATGGTAAGGATCGGTTTCTGACTTGTAAATCCAAGAGCGAGTCTCCCTTTTGATACAGAACCAGTGAGAATTTCTTTGCGAATCGGAGACCCGATTGCTTTGCTTTTTTCTTTTGGTAAATAGCGTAAAGTCTCTTCAAAAGAGGTGAATATTTTCGATGCAAATCGCACCGATAATTTATTTGCCAACCCAGGTGTTAAATCACTTTCATGGAGTATAACGGGAATCTTAAGTTGGCGGGCTGCGATAACAACTGGTACGGATACAAATCCACCTTTTGAAAAAACAACATTTGGTTTAATTTTTTTCAGTACTTTTCTAGCGTCATAACAGCCTTTTATTACTTTAAAAATATCTTTAATATTCTCTTTAGATATATATCTTCTTAACTTTCCACTAGAAATGGGATGATAGGGTATATCAATTTTTTCGATTAAATCCTTTTCGATTCCTGCTTTACTACCGATATAAGCTATATCCCAATCTTGCTTGTTTAACTCATTAATAATGGCAATATTAGGCGTAACGTGGCCTGCTGAGCCCCCACCTGTAAACACAATTTTCTTCAAAATGTATTCGACTCCTATTCTTTGGTTCATTTTCGCAGCGAAAAAGCCAGATGTTATCTTTTTCGAATCTGGCTTCTAACTAGTTTAAATATATGATGGTTACACTAATTTCAGAATCTCTTCAATGGCGTATGCAACCCCATCATCATTATTACTTTTTGTAATATCACTTGCTCTTTTTTTGATTTCCTCAGGTGCATTTTCCATGGCAAATGATCTTGTAGAAACTTCAAATTGTGTTATATCATTCCCTCCATCTCCAAAGGAATAAACCTCATTAAAGGTAAGATTTCGAAGGTTTTCATAGCGACGAATTGCTTTTCCCTTTTGTGCTTCACTTGAGGTGATTTCACAGTTATTTGGAAAGGAGGATGAAAACGAAATAGTCTCCTGTTTTCTTAATACTTCTTTTACTTTATCAATTTTTTCTAATTGTGTTTCATCAACAACAGCTACTAATTTATATATTTTGAGATCTTTTAAGTGTAAAATAGCCTCATAATCTTGCTGATCAAACAGCGCTTGAATCTCATCCCAAGACTTTCCTCTTAACAGAGGAAGAGTACCAGGAAAACCGCCTTGGTTCGTATAAACAAGAACACCAACTTCAAGTTTTTGTAGTGTTTGTAGTAAGGTTTGATACAAATCAAGTGAGATTTCCGTTTCATAAAGAAGTTTTCCTGTTTCATCATACATCATACTGCCATTTAAGCAAAAAATCGGTAGCTCTAATTCCTTCACTCCTCTTACTTTTATAACATCTGCGTATTGTCGTCCTGTATTTAAAATAACATCTATATGATGTTGCTTAAGTTTTCGAATAACGTTTCTATTTGCTTCTGATATTTGATGATGGTCATCCAATAAAGTTCCGTCTAAATCAATGGATACACATTTCATTTTTCTTTTCCCCCTAGCAATTGCAACAATTGATCCTTCCATTATTGTAGCATACATTTTTCGTTTTTTTCTTTTTCTCTATATTGTTTTCGAAGCTTTTCATACTACTAATAATTAGTATGGTTTTTTATTTGTATCTAATGGTTCTAATATGGATTCAATATCTGCCCTTTTTGGCTCTAAAAATGGTGGTAGTGCTAGAGATTCACCTAGATGTTCCAGTTCTTCATCTGTCGCAAAACCAGGTCCATCTGTTGCAATTTCAAATAAGATACCATTTGGTTCTCTGAAATAAAGAGACTTAAAATAAAAACGATCTACAAAACCTGAATTTTGAAAACGTGCATCATTTATTTTTTCAATCCATTGATAGAGTTCGTCTTCATTGTCCGCCCGTAAAGCTACGTGATGAACACCGCCTCTGCCAAGTCGCTGTACTTTCAAGTCAGTGCGTTCCTCTAGGTGAATTTCCGCCCCAGAACCTCCCTCACCAGTTTCGAACACCATTATAGGTTGTTGATTCTCAATTGTGGATGGAAAGCTATTTTTTAAGCGAAATCCCAGCAAATCTGTTAATACGCGAATAGTCGATTCTGTGCGGCGTACAGTTAATTGTACGGGCCCAAGTCCTGTAATCGCAAATTCTGTTGGAACTGGACTTTTATCCCATGGAATACCGGATTTTACACCGTTATCGTTTTCATCGGATACTAAGAAAAAGCGTTGTGTTTCAAAGTCTCTAAATTCTAACGTTAATCTGCCTGCTCTTTCGCTAATTTCTCCATGTTTTACACCATAATCATCGAAGCGTTTCAGCCAAAATTCTAACGCTTTATTACTTGGAACACGTAAAGAAGTTGCAGAAATGCTGCTCACTCCTTCTCTGTTGGGGGCCATATGTGGAATTTCAAAAAAAGTCAACTCTGTTCCCGGATTCCCCTGTTCATCTCCATAAAATAAATGATAGACAGATGGATTATCTTGATTAACTGTTTTCTTTATAAGGCGAAGACCTAAAATATCGGTATAAAATGGATAGTTCTCTTTTGCTTTCGCTGTCATGGCAGAAACGTGATGAATTCCTTTTAAATTCATATGAAGTTTCCTCCTTCTATGTATGTATGAATAACTTTCTACTTTTTTGAAAGTTATAATCTAACTATAGGTACAAGGAAATGATAGTTGCAGACGAAAAAGGGCATCTGCACCATAGTGAAGTGTTTTTACTCATCTTTCAACAATGGTAGCATTAATAGGATGCCCGTTTATTTAGGGTTATATTTGTATATCAAGTTGTACTGGACAATGATCGCTTCCCATTACATCGCAATGAATATTAACATCTGTTATATTGTCTTTTAGTTGATTAGAAACGATAAAATAGTCGATTCTCCAGCCGATATTTCTTTCCCTTACTTTAGCCATATAGCTCCACCATGTGTACACATCTGTTCGCTCTGGATATAAATGTCTAAAGCTATCAACAAATCCTAATTCCAATAAACTGGTCATTTCATTTCTTTCTTCTGTTGTGAATCCTGAATTCCCTATATTTGGTTTCGGATTTTTTAAATCAATTTCTTGATGAGCAACGTTTAAATCACCACAATAAATGACTGGTTTGATTGCCTCTAATGATAAAATATATTGTTTTAGTTGCTTTTCCCATCCTACTCGATAAGATAATCTACTTAAATCACGTTTCGAATTAGGTGTATAAACATTTAATAGAAAGAAGTTTTCAAATTCTAAGGTAATGGCTCTTCCTTCTAATTCTTCAAAATCTTCTCCAACTCCATATGTTACAGCAAGCGGTTTTTCTTTTGTGAAGACAGCAGTCCCTGAATAGCCTTTTCTTTCTGCATAATTCCAAAACTGATGGTAGCCCTCTAACTCTAATTTAATTTGTCCTTCTTGTAGTTTTGTTTCTTGCAGGCAAAAGATATCTGCATCTATTTGTTGAAAGAAATCTATAAAGCCTTTCTTCACACAGGCTCTAATTCCATTCACATTCCAAGTTACTAATTTCATCTAATTCTCCTCACTATATCAATCTTCTAATAAATAAGACTATCATGAAATAGAGATTCGATAAAGGATAATATCTTGGCAGAAAAAGTTCCTATCCATTCTAATATTTAGTGAGTTTAACTAAGTTGTATTACCACGTGATTATTTGTAATGCTGGATGCAAATAAATTAATAACTAATTTAGTTATTGGAGAACTGCTAAATAAAATAGTAAATCGCCTAGTTACACTAGCCTTTGACTTTTATGCTGTAACATGGCAATTTACCTTGTTTTTTAATTAACATAATGTTATTATGATAAACTCAATTGCCCTTTACTAAATTTTCGGTAGAATGCTGATAAAGAAGTTTATTAATTCCTTCTTTTATTTCATTTCCGTACATTGGCATTCCATGTCCTGAATATAAAATATGTGGATCAAGTGCTAATAATTTTTCTATTGATGTGAAGCTAGTTTCTACATTCGGTGTGAAGTATGCTGGCGGTCCATGAATTTCTTTTTTCTGCATTAACACGGCAAATAACGACTCTTGTCTAACGGTAATAAGTGCATCCCCTGCTAATAGCAGACCGTCTTTTTCTCTAAATAGGGAGATATGACCATCCGTATGTCCCGGTGTATGGAGCCATTTCCATCCTTCTAAAAAGTATAAGGAATCTTCAGCTGAAATCACTTTTATATTGGAATGAAAAGCAATTCCATCGCGTGGATAAAGTGGGGAAAGAAAAGACATCATCCCCTTTTCTTTAAATGGTGTGGGAGGAGGATATTTTTTCTCACTTTCTAAATAGGACATTTCTTTTTCATGAATATATACAGGAACATCCCATACTCTTACTAATGTTTGCAGTGCTCCGATATGGTCGAAATGTGCATGTGTTAAAATAATTGCTAACGGTTTTTTATCTTTAAAAAGCTTCTTTGAATTTTTCAAAATGAATGGAGCAGAAAATGGAACTCCTGTATCAATAAGTACCCACTCTTCCTTTGTTTCCCCTAATCCAGCAATATACGCAATATTGGCTATGGCTGTTCGATAGCCATAAACATTTTCTGCAATCTTCATCTAAGGAGACCTCCTTCTTACTTATAGTGTGACCAAATGAAAGAAAGAAACACATCGATTTTTCCTCTTTGTTAATCCTGCCTTCGTAGTGTAAATATGACTTGTAAGAGAAAATGATTGATAATTCAAATGAAACAGTGTACTATACAGTTAATTAAATAGTTATGGTTACACATTAAGTGTGATCGCCTTCGGGGTCGGGTGAAATTCCCAACCGGCGGTGATGAGTATCGGTATACTCTAAGCCCGTGACCCGTTTTATATTTAATATTGACTCCTACTATTCATTTGTTAATAATATTTTTAGCAGTGAATCAGTTTACATATGGTCAATACATAAAACGGTGGATTTGGTGAGAAACCAAAGCCGACAGTATAGTCTGGATGGGAGAAGGCAAAATTCATGACCAAAGTATATGCTTTATAGAATTCGTCAAGGAAGTTTTTTCTTGTCTGCTATAGGTTTGTTTTGTTATATTTTTACGGTTTGTTCAACCAAATTGCCACATATTTATACTTGTAATATGGAGAGTAGCGGCAATCGGCAGCGACTGGTAGCCAATATAACGTAAAACAATTTAGCCTTTCTATAATGCAATATGTTTATTTAAGTATACAATGACCCCGTATAATTTTTTTATACGGGGTTTTTTATTTGGTATTTTATTTAAAGTTTAGTTTATCTAAGTTGGTATGGCAGAAACCTATGCTCGATGCCCCTTATTAAACTTTAATTGATACATGTAAATATTTTTTGACCCCAATACACTATTTAAGAGCTTCGATTTTTCTAGAAAGGAGGAACTTCCTTTGTTTACAGGGCTAGTGGAAGAATTAGGTGTTGTGAAGCATAGTAAAAAAACGGGACATACAATTTCTCTTTCGATTCAAGCTGACCGAATTATGGAAGATATAAAAATTGGTGACAGTATTGCAGTAAATGGTGCTTGTTTAACGGTTACTTCCTTTAACAAAGGATGGTTTACAGTGGATGTGATGCCAAATACTTTCTATGACACGACATTGCAGCATCTTAAAAATGGTCAATCCGTCAACCTTGAACGTGCTATGCTAGCTAATGGTAGATTTGGTGGACATTTTGTTTCAGGTCATGTTGATTGCACAGGAACCATTTTGTCTACAGAAAATATAGAAAATAGCACATTAGTAGAAATTCGCATCCCGGAAGACAAGGTTCATCTGACAATGGAGAAAGGTTCAATCACAATTGATGGAACTAGTTTAACCATCTTTAAAACGACAGCTAACTCCATCTTTGTCTCACTAATTCCGCATACTTCTATCGTTAGCATTATTGGGCATAAGCGAAAAGGTGATCTTGTAAATATTGAGTTTGACCTTTTGGCCAAATATTTTCATTCGCTTATGGCGAGATCCAAAGAACCACTCATAAAAACAGAGTCAAAACTGAACGCTTCATTTTTAAAAGAAAATGGCTTTTTTTAAAAACAATTTACAGTGAAAGGAAGAAAACAATGTTTGATTCCATTGAAGATGCTTTATCAGATTTAACAAAAGGCAAAGTGGTTATTGTTTGTGATGATGAGGACCGGGAAAACGAAGGTGATTTCATTGGGTTGGCGGATCATGTCAGCCCAGAAATGATTAATTTTATGGCAAAAGAAGGTCGTGGGTTAATCTGTGTACCAATTCCGCAAAATCTCGCTACTAAACTTGATCTCCCTCCAATGGTAACAAGCAGCAGTGATCCGCGAAAGACTGCTTTTACCATTAGTATAGATCATAAGGAGACTTCAACGGGAATTAGTGCACATGAACGCGCCTTCACCATAAGCAAAATGGTTGATTCAAACGCAATCGCTGATGACTTTACTAGACCTGGTCATATCTTCCCTTTGATAGCAAAGGATGGTGGTGTGCTAAAGCGGAACGGACATACGGAAGCTGCTGTTGATTTGGCGATCCTTGCTGGAGCAACCCCTATCGGCATTATTTGTGAAATTTTAAAAGAAGATGGAACAATGGCAAGAGTAAACGATCTGCATCTATTGGCTAAAAAATGGGCTCTAAAAATGATTACGATTCAAGATTTAATTCAGTATAAAAAAAGTTTATTACAAGAGGTGGAGTAAAAAATGAAACAAGTATTTGAAGGAAATTTAATTGGAACTGGCTTAAAAATCGGAATTGTTGTATCGCGTTTTAATGAATTTATCACGACAAGACTTTTATCTGGAGCGGAAGATGCTCTTAGCCGTCATGGTGTGAATGAAGACGATATTTCAGTTATGTGGGTACCTGGTGTATATGAAATACCTTTAGCAGCAAAAAAATTGGCTGCGTCTGGTAAATATGATGCAATCATTACAATTGGGACTGTTATTCGCGGAGCAACACCACATTTTGACTATGTAAGTAATGAAGTAGCAAAAGGAGTGGCTAATGTTTCTTTAAGTACAGAGGTCCCTGTTATCTTCGGAGTCCTTACTACTGAAAATATTGAGCAAGCGATTGAAAGAGCCGGTACGAAAGCTGGAAATAAAGGGTATGAGGCTGCTGTTAACGCCATTGAAATGGGTAATTTATATAATCAGTTAACAAACGCTTAAAAGAAAGAATAAAAAGGCTGGGACATAAGTATTCCAGCCATAGATAAACCCGAACAACTATCAAAGAATCCTAAATGGTTGTTCGGGTTTTATTAGTTTTATAAAAGGTTGTTTCAGTACAGTTAGTGTTAATATCCGCAGCCTGAATACACTTCGCTTTCCATGGGGCGAGCGCCGAGCCGCTTCGGCCTCTGGCCTGCAGGGTCTCGGACTTTCTCGCAGCTCCCATAGGAGTCTACGTGTATTCAGGCTGCTCCATATTTCCTACTAATTCATTTTTTCTAAAAAAACAATATTTTTTAGGGTATTGCCTTTAAAAACGGAGTGGAATGGAGCGGAAGACACTCGACTCCTGCGGGAAGTAGAGCAAAACCTAAGACCCCACAGGCTTTAGCCGAGGAGGCTTAGGTTGCTCCCCGCGGAAAGCGAGTTTCTGTAGCGCAATGGAACGAATTAGTTTTTACACTTGACTATATTTAAAAACATAAATAACCATTGTATAAAAGAAACCTTTATTTAAGAGATAAATTAGAGATTGTTCGTCTTTACAGATTGGCTATTTAGTTTTGTCCCAGCCTCTTTATCATTGTTATTAAAGTTGGAAATAAGAAATCAACATTCCTCCAATGGCTCCCGTAATAACGATTATCCATGGTGGCGATTTCCAATAGACTAGCATCGAAAACAAAACAGCAGCAAAGGCAAAATCTGTTGCATTTAAAATACTACTAGTCCATATGGGATGATAAAATGCAGAAATCAAAATCCCAACAACAGCAGCGTTTACTCCCAATAAAGCACTTTGAATCTTAGCATTCTTGCATAAAGTGTTCCAAAATGGAAGCACCCCGATAATTAATAGAAAAGCGGGCAAAAATATCGCAAATGTCGCAAAGATTCCCCCACCCCATCCATTAATGACTGTTCCGATATATGCGGCGAATGTAAATAATGGACCTGGAACAGCTTGGGTTGCACCGTATCCTGCAAGAAACGCTTCTTCACTTAGCCATTCACTTGGAACAAATTCACGCTCTAATAGAGGTAATACTACATGTCCTCCTCCAAAAACAAGAGAGCCAGATCGGTAAAAACTATCAAACATTGCGATCCACGGGTAAGCAAATATCTCACGAATAACTGGTAATAGGAATAAAAGAACAAAAAATAATCCTAAACAAAAACTAGCAAATTTTTTTGAAATGGGAAAGGAAATATATTCATGACTTTGTTCGATCGATTGTTGCTTATATAGGAAATGACCGATTACAGATGCTAGTATAATAACCCCTATTTGCGAAAAGACACTTTGCCATAATAATGTGATTACTAATGCGAAGAGTGCTATCGTCTTTCTTTGCAAGTCGGGTGTTAAATTCTTCGCCATACCGAGTATTGCATGGGCAACAATAGCAACTGCGACCATTTTAAGGCCATGAATCCAACCAGCATTTTCTATATCTAAACCTTCTATCAAACTTGCAAATATTATTAATCCAATCACGGATGGAAGTGTAAATCCTAAAAAGGAGATAATTCCGCCAATCAGTCCTCCCCGAATAATTCCTATCCCTATTCCTACTTGACTGCTGGCAGGACCAGGGAGAAATTGGCAAAGAGCTACTAAATCGGCATAGCTTTTTTCATCTAACCATTTCCTACGACGGACATATTCATCATGAAAATAACCTAAATGAGCTATGGGACCGCCAAATGAGGTAAACCCTAACTTTGTGGAAATAAGTAAAATTTCTAAAAAAGTTTTACTTTTCTTCGACTGTTTTGCTTTCTCCAATGATAAGCCTCCAATAACAATTAGTATCTTTATTATATAGGATGAAAGATATTTGACCAAGTTAAGCAAAAGAAACTTTACAAAAAATTTATAAAGTGAAACTTTCATCAGTGTGGGTTTTCCTTCATCTCCCACTATCTTCCTCGTATTTTCCTAAGCATGAGCAGGGAGTCTTACTGTCCGTTAAGAGTAGGATAAAAAAAGCTAATGACGATTTCATCAGTGTATCAAATCGTCATTAGCTTTAAGTTTACATAATATTATTATCATAAACCCTCTATTGCTTTACTTACTGCTATTGTTAATTCTTCTGCTATTTCCTCTAATTTAGGTTGCATGAGGTTATTGGTGACAGTTGGAAAAGTACCTGTAGAGTTAATCTCTAAAAAACCAGTCATTCTTGTATGATTCGCATCTTTTTCTTCAACCATAAAATAGCCATTCCCATCAAAATGATCATTGATCCCTTGCAGCTGAAAGGTAACTTGGGAAGGTTCTTTCCATTCTATTATGGTTACTTTCATCTCTACTTTTTTCTTAAAGAGTCCCATATCAATTTTAAACTCCCAAGTTGAAACCTTTTCGTTGATAATGTGATGATTAATATACCCAGGCACTAATGGAGCCCAGTTATTCATGGAGCGAACAAAATCCCATACTTTTTTCGCATTTGCACGGACGATAATTGAATGTTTCTTACTTGGCATGAAAACACTTCCCTTATCTTTCATTGACAGACGAATCCCTTCTCCCATTTACAAGCTCATTAAAACTAGCTTTGCCGTAAAAAATAGGGATTGCATTTTTATCACCCATCAAAACTATATATATTCTGCCAAATGTCCGAATATGAGTATAAAATAAGTTAACATAATATATTTATAGTAACCTTATAAGTAATCGGATATTTCTAAATCCATCGCTTTCTCTTTTTGGGAATCAGAGACATGGGTATACTTTTGAGTCGTATTTAAATTCGTGTGACCAAGCAGTTCCTGTACAGTCCTGATGTCTCGACCATCTCGAACTAAATGTGTAGCAAAACTATGTCTTAATTTATGGCTGGAGATTCCTTTTTCCTTCCATTTTAATTCTGGATATTCCTTTGACATCTCATCAATAATTCGCTCTGTAATTTCCTGAATCCGCCTTCTGGAAATTCGCTTTCCTCTCCGCGAGATAAAGAGTGCATCCTCCTGCCCTTTCATCGGAAAAATCCTATTTTCTTCTATATATACATATAATTCTTCCATTAACTTTTTCGGTAAGGGTATGTATCGTGACTTATTCCCTTTTCCTAACACATGGATCCCTCTATTTTGATGTATAGAAGACAAATTAAGAGAATGTATTTCCATTACTCGTAAGCCTGCAAATGCCATTAATCCGAGGATCACTTTATTGCGTCGTTGATGCTGTTTTTGCGATACTTTTTCAACCATATCAAAAAATGATTTTAATTCATCCTTTTCTAGGTAGCTTGGTAGTTTTCCCTTCTGTTCTTTTGCACTCTCCAAATCGATTGCTGGATTTTTTTGCACAAGTTCATAATCTACTAGACATTTATAAAAGGAACGAATCGCTGTTAATCTTCTATTTCTTGAAGTAGATGAATTTGCTCGCTTTGTTTTTAACTCATTCATAAATAACGTTATTTGTAATTTCTTTACTAAATTTAAATCGATGTATTCTTCTTTTTTTCGCGTAATAAATTCTAAAAAGAAATAAATATCGCGCAAATAATTTTCAATAGTAAATCCACTATAGTCCTTATTATCCATCTCCGTCCGAAAAAGGGTCAATTCCTCTTCATACCAAGAAGACAGCGTTTCTTTTGTAATCATATATATGGCCACCTAATCTGTAAAATAGTAAGTTTAGTATACTATATTTCTATAAAAACCGCACATAAGAGATATTATGCGCGGTAATGATGATAAAACTCCTACAAAAGAATTACTAATAAATTTGAATGCAATTACCTATAGTGTTTTTTCGTTTAAATTGGGATAATTAGGAATAATATTAAGGGGTGGTAGTTTGAAGATTTTATTTCTTTTGCTAAGCCTATTAAATTTTCTCGATGGAATATTCACTTTTCTTGGAATCCAATTTAATCATATATCTGAATCAAATCCGATTATGAATCACTTATGGGAAATTTCTCCTTTCTTATTCCTTTTGTTAAAAATTTGTTTATCTTTATTTCTCTTTTATTTAGCAATCTATTTTTATAGTAAAAACACTCGTACCTGGATTTTTCTCCTATTTATTCCATTAGCATTATATTCTTCCGTTATGGTTTTACATATTGTTTGGATAACGAATATTTAGTTTACAATAATTTTATTATGTAATTTAAAGTCCTCCTTTCTTTTTACTAGAATAACCATTAAAATAATAATATACAAACAGTAAGGAGTTAGGATTATGAGTGTACATAAAGAAATTACCAAACATGTAGAACAAGTCAATTCTCGCGTCAATCATTTTAAGCAATTAGATCAGCTACGTGAATCCTATATTGAAGAAGCGATACTGCTTTGTAAAGCTGGGGAGAATTTTTCGGTTGATAAAATAAATGATGTAACCGAGCAAATGAATGAATTAGCTAGACTTGGTGTTGTTCCATCAAGAAAAAAGGTTACTAAAGCAATGGTAGTAGAATTTGCTACTCGTTCTATATAAAGTGAAACTTCCATCAGTGGGGGTTTTCTTTCATCCCCCACTGATGGTTAGTTGAACCAATCGGACCTTTACGGACAGTTGATCTCCCACCTACTCTCATATGCTTGAGGTGGGATTCTTAGTCTTACTGTCCGTTAAGAGTGGGATAAAATAAAAACAGCATTGCTCGTGAAGTTCACGGTCAACGCTGTTTTTTTATACTCAAATATTCTAGTAATTCTCTATGACTGGATAAAAACGAAGGATTGCTTTTCCAATAACTGCTTCTTCAGAGATACAACCAAGTTGTCGACTATCGGTACTTTTTTGCCGATTATCACCTAGTACAAAAATATGTCCTTTTGGTACTTTTATCTTGAGATTTTCCGTTAATTTTTGATTAGGAAGTAAATGTTTCTTTTTTTCCTGTAAGTAAGGCTCATCATATTTATGACCGTTTATATAAAGAGCGTCATCCTGAATCTCGATGGTATCGTCTGGTAAGCCGATTACTCTTTTTATATAGTCCTCCTTCTCAATCGGTGAATGAAAAACGATTGTATCAAAGTGCTTTATTTGCCCCACTTTGGAAACGATAATTCGATCTTGATTCTCGTATGTTGGTTGCATGGATTGCCCTACTACTTTTACAGGGGTAAAGATAAAGTTCCGGCATATAAAAACGAATACTAATGCACTAATAAGTGCAATTATCCATGACTTTAGTTCTTTATTAAACTCTGCATTCATGTAGATATTCCTTCCCCCTTTCCTATACAATCATTATCAATTCACCATTTTATACATTAGAATATCGTCTACATATTCATTTTCAGCTATTTTAAACTCCTTTATTTTGCGACCTTCTTCTATAAATCCCATACGTTTATAGAAAGATATCGCTTGATAATTTGTTGAGAAAACTCTTAAAGGAATTTAATTCCATTATAACATATGATTTGTTTCCATTACTCTTGCTGTTTTCTTTTTTTTCTAAAAATAATCCAAACAATTACAATAACTGCAACTGGAATTAGAATCGGAGATAATCCAATAGCGAGTACTACTACACTTGATAAGAAGGAGATAACCCCGTTTATTGTACTGACAAACTGGCTTTTCGCTTTTTGCCAAGTATTTAAGGAGTCGCTATTTTTGATGTTTCCGACCTTTACTAACTCTTCTTCTAATTGAATGGTAACAGTGGAATAGTCGACATTATTTTTTAAGTATTTCATTCTCCCTAAGATTTGCTCTTTTTGCTCTTGTACAGTGGCTAGGTCGTTTGATATTTTCAGAAGATCTTCTGTTTTCTCTGCCTGGTCCATTAACGTTAATAGTCGTTTTTCTACTGCTTCTTTGGCTTTTAATCGAGACTCAAGATCAACAAATTCCTCTGTGACATCATTACTGCTTATATTTTTTTCGATTACTTTTATACTATTTTTTTCCACTTCATTTATATAGGATTGGAAATTCGCTTGTGGAACTTTCACAATAATCGATCCATTAATATAATCAGTGCCACTATTGTAAATAGATGATTGTACTACATAACCGTCAAGTTCGGTTGCTTTTTTCTGAATTTCTTCTTCTACTTGATGATAGTCCTTAACTTGTAAGGATAAATTAGCATTGTAAATCATCATGCGGTCATTTTCTGTTATTTCTGTTCCACTAGTATTCTTAATCTCTTTATCAGCGGATGCTAATTGGTCTTCCGTCACTTCTCCTTCATGAGAATCCATTTGTGCTATTTCATTATTTGCAGCTTTCTCCGTACTATCTGCGCTTTTATTTTCTGATTCTTGGCTGCTACATCCTGCCATTAAAAGTAGAAAAAATAGAATGCCAATAAAGGAAGTTCTATACTTTTTCATCCTTCATACCTCCTAAGTTTAGTTACTCATTAGACGGATATTAAAATAATAAGTTTCAATATTATTACATATTTATTACAAAGCTGCTTCGTAAAGTTTTCTTTCTTAAAGAAAACAAAAATTTTACAATCAACTGGATATACGCTAACACCAATTCTCTATTCTGTGTATATGATAATACAAGTTTACTTTCGGTGATAATTACTTTTGATGAACATACAATGGTATAAAATGAGTTGGAAATATGCTTAGATGGAGGGATTTTTGTGGAGTTAGACAGGCACAAGGAAATAACCTTTCAAAACTTGCAAGAAAAAAATATGACGTTTGATATTGTTTTTCAACGTATCCTTTCCTTTATGTCTAGAAATCCGGCTGGAAATTATCAATTGATGATTGGTACAGATTCCCAAGTGCATGCGAAGCATACCACCTTTATTACAGGAATTGTGATTATGAATAAAGGGAAGGGTGCATGGGCATGTATCAGAAAAGTTGTTTTACCGAGAAAAGTATTAAGACTTCATGAGAAAATTTCCTATGAGACGACGTTAACCGAAGAAATTGTTAGTCTTTTTACCGAAAATAAGAAAAACCAGTTAATAGATGTTGTGCTTCCTTTTGTTTATCAAGGAGCAACTTTCTCTATTGAAGGACATATTGATATTGGAGCAGGTCAGAGAAATAAAACACGAGATTTTGTAAATGAAATGGTAGCAAGAATTGAATCAATTGGGATTGAACCAAAAATAAAACCAGATTCATTTGTTGCTTCCAGTTATGCCAATAAATACACAAAGTAGTCTCTTCTTGCATTAAAATAACCTGTCCTAAAGCAGAACAGGTTTAAAGAATTAATCTTCTTTTGTTGCAGCAATCTCTTCGGAAACTTTTTTGTTCTTATTAATAAAATGAATGATAAAGGTGATGATAAACGCAGCAATTAGAATCGCAAAAAATACATAATGATCTAATTCAAAACCAAAGATACTTGCGAACATTTTCGCCGCGATTATACCAATTAAAACAAAAGCAGTATTCTCTAATTCTGGTACTTTTTCAATTAAAACTAAGAATAATTTAGCGACCGTTCTCATCATTAAAATCCCAAGCATTCCACCAATTAAGAGGATCCAAATTTCATTTGATACAGCAAGTGAGGCTAATATGCTATCAACGGAAAAAGCTAAATCCATTAATTCTACAGAAATAACGGTAGCCCAGAATACCCCGAAAAGTCTTATTGTCCAACTATTTTTTTTCATCGCTGAAGCATCCTCGTCACCATCACCAAGCCAGAAATGCTTAATTACAATCCAAGCTAAGTATGCTGCTCCAACTACTTTAATCCATGTAAAGTGAATTAAATAAACGCCTATTCCAATAAAGAAAAACCGGAAAAAATAGGCTCCAAATAAACCATACGTTAATGCTTTTTTTTGTTTGTCAGGCGGTAAATGTTTAACCATCACCGCTAAAACGAGTGCGTTATCCGCTGATAATAAGCCTTCTAAAATGACTAACGATCCAATTAATCCCCATGAAACTGGATCTGTTAATACTTCTTCCCACATCTCCCAATCAAAAAATGAATCATAGGTTGATAATATTTGATGTAAAACGTCCACTTAAAAAGCCTCCATTATATATATGTAATGATATGGAAGCTATTATACTCCTATCATTTTCAGATAGCAACTTTATTTAAGATATTCCCATTATTCTTCATAAATCATCTTTACGGTCATACCACCATCTACCATGAGGTTTGTCCCTGTAATAAAATTATTTTGCGGATTAGTTAAAAATAGACAAGCCCTCGCAATATCTTCTGGTTTACCTACTCTTTTTGACAAATGCTGTTCATGATCGATTTCGCGAAGATTTTCATAGTCTTTTGTTTCAATCCATCCTGGTGAAATACTATTTACAGTTATATGTGCGTCTGCAAGACTATTTGCTAATGCATGTGTAATGGCCATAATACCACCTTTGCTAGCACTATAGCTTTCCGTATTAGGCTCAGACATATATGCTCTACTAGATGACATATTGATAATCGAGCCTTTAGAGTCCTGATCTCGCATGATTTTTGCGACTTCTCTTGAACAAAGAAACACGCTGCGGAGATTTGTATTTATTACATCATCCCATTCTTCAATCGTTAAATCGTAAAACGATTTAAAAACTCCTTTGCCCACATTGTTTATCAGAATATCAATCTTTCCAAACTTCGCTTTTGTTGTATGAACAAGATGAATGATTTCCGTTTCGCTTCGTACATCTGTTTTGATAAATAATGCTTTTTCCTTTTGTTCAATAGAATCAAGAAGTTGCTTCCCTTGGCTTTCATCTATATCTGCCAGCACAACATATGCTTCTTCCTGCAAATAAGCTTTTGCAATTGCTTTACCGATTCCATTACTAGCACCAGTAACAATTACAACTTTATCTTTGAACATCCTATTCGCCCTCCATCCATATAAAAAAAGCAAGCTAATTTCTCAGCCTGCCTCTTTATATTTATTCTTCAGTGATTTCTACTTTTTCCATTACATCGCCATTTCTCATCGCCTTAACAGTAGAGATTCCAGATGTAACTTGTCCAAATACAGTATGAACACCATTTAAATGTGGTTGTGGGTCATGAACGATAAAGAATTGGCTGCCACCTGTGTCACGACCAGCATGTGCCATAGAAAAAGCGCCTTCAACATGTTTATGAGGATTTCCTTCTGTTTCACATTTGATTGTGTATCCAGGACCACCTGTTCCATTACCATTCGGGTCTCCGCCTTGGCTTACGAACCCAGGAATAACACGGTGGAAAGTTAGACCATTATAGAACCCTTTTTTAATAAGTTCTACAAAATTAGCTACTGTTCCAGGAGCTTCATTTGGATATAATTCAAATTCAATTTTTTCACCATTTTGCATTAGTATGTATCCTTTTGTTGCCATGTTCAACATCTCCTTATTTCAAAATCAACTTTTATCATATCATCTTTTGCTAGAGAAAGAAAATATTACGTCCCTATTATCGATTATTCTTTTACTGGTTCCTCATAATCAATTCCTTTTGTATCTACAGTAACTTGTTTCATCTTCATTTCTTTTAATGGCTTATCGTTATTCTCATCTCTATCTGTAGAGACAATTTTATCGACGACATCCATTCCTTCTATTACCTTACCGAACGGTGCGTATTCGCCATCCAAATGAGGTGCATCTGCGACCATAATAAAGAATTGAGATCCGGCTGAATCTGGCATTTGAGATCTTGCCATACTGATAACGCCTCTTTCATGCTTTAAGTCGTTTTCAAAACCATTCTCCGAAAACTCTCCTTTAATAGAATATCCAGGACCACCTGTTCCATTTCCCTTTGGATCGCCACCTTGAATCATAAAATCGGGAATGACGCGATGAAAAATCAGCCCATCATAAAAGCCTTGATTTACTAATGAAATAAAATTATTCACTGTATTTGGCGCTTTATCTGGATAAAGTTCTACTTTAATTTTCGAATCATCCTCCATAATAATAGTAACGATAGGGTATTCGTCTGAGGAAATCGCTTTTCCTTGTGATTTTTCTCCTTCATTTAGTGGTTCCGTGTTCTTCGTTCCACATCCTGAGAGTAATAATAAAAGGATGGATAAACTAAAGAATAGCATCATCCAACCAGTCCGTTTTCTACACACCATGACTTTTCCTCCTATGCTTAGATTCCTCCCTATTTTAGCGAAATCTTCTTTTCTGCACAATAAATAACCTTTAATAAAGAAAGTTAAAAAAGAGGCTGGGACATAAGTATTCCAGCCATAGATAAACCCGAACAACTATCAAAGAATCCTAAATGGTTGTTCGGGTTTTATTAGTTTTATAAAAGGTTGTTTCAGTACAGTTAGTGTTAATATCCGCAGCCTGAATACACTTCGCTTTCCATGGGGCGAGCGCCGAGCCGCTTCGGCCTCTGGCCTGCAGGGTCTCGGACTTTCTCGCAGCTCCCATAGGAGTCTACGTGTATTCAGGCTGCTCCATATTTCCTACTAATTCATTTTTTCTAAAAAAACAATATTTTTTAGGGTATTGCCTTTAAAAACGGAGTGGAATGGAGCGGAAGACACTCGACTCCTGCGGGAAGTAGAGCAATCTTTAGACCCCACAGGCTTTAGCCGAGGAGGCTTAGGTTGCTCCCCGCGGAAAGCGAGTTTCTGTAGCGCAATGGAACGAATTAGTTTTTACACTTGACTATATTTAAAAACATAAATAACCATTGTATAAAAGAAACCTTTATTTAAGAGATAAATTAGAGATTGTTCGTCTTTACAGATTGGCTATTTAGTTTTGTCCCAGCCTCTTTGTGATTACGTTAAAGATTTTAATAGATAACTAGCTAAATATGGAGAATGAATACGGACTGCAAGGGAAGGTGGCTTGCTTTTATTCACCAATTCTGATGGAAAGCCAAACCAAACTACCTTTTGATCGATAACGACCATGGGAAATGGTATTTCAGAAGTAGATACGATCTTTGCCCGACCGAAAAGCTGCTTCCACTCTTGTGTTAAGATTTCTTTCCGTTGGGGAATGGATAAAAACACCTCGCTTTTTGAGCGCTCCATGTCTTTTTTTAATAATTCTATCCTCTGTCCATGCGTCCAAAATAACTTTGGATTCTTTTTTTGAATCCACTCGCCAATTTGTTGATTAGTTATCACACTATTAACCATTTCCTGATGGTTGACAAGCTGACGAATCGTTTTTCTATTATCAATTGTCGTTTTCATATAATGTCTGTTTACTATATGAATAAATTTTCCTTTAGCCCTACTTATCGCAACATTAATTAAACGCTCACTCTCTTTTCCTGTTAAAAGCATTCCTGGTCGTGAAAGTGGATTACCTTCCACACTATCAAAGATAATTACATCTCTCTCGCTGCCTTGAAAACGATGAACTGTTGCTATTGTTAAGCGCTTTTCTTCGAGTGCTTCAGGGAAAAATTCATATGCCATTGCTTCTACTATTTCAGCTTGAGCTCGATATGGTGTAACATAGCCAATACTAGTTCTTTTCTCACTTAATGCCTCATTGATAACTTGTAAAGCTAGTAAAAGATGCATATAATTCACTCGTGATTTCGAGCCTTTTTCAAAAGTTGCATAAACTCCGAAATGACTAGAATCTAGTAAGACACTTGCGCTCCCCTTGAAAGGTGGTTTGTCAGCAATGGATTTTCTTTTCTTCTCCACGTGCTTATGATCCCCTACCAATGAATGATAGATATATTTATTAGTAAATTCTGAGATGCTTGGATGCATTCGTCTTTGCTCGTTTAGTAGTAAAAGTTGGGGATGCAATGATGAACGATGCACAGTATTTGCTACACCTGTTGCATGAAAGACATCTTCCTTTAACCATTTGTCTACCAATGCATGGCGACTTGATGCAATCGGTGGTAGTTGTTTAAAGTCTCCACATATAATGATTCGTTTTGCAAGGGATGCAGCAAAAGCCACTTGTGGAATATATGCCATGCTGGCTTCATCTAAAATGACTAAATCGTATTCATCTTCATAAATGGCAGGATCTGTCGCTGCTTTGGCTAATGTAGTACCCACAATCTTCGCTTTTTGCATAAATTGTAATTCTCTTTTACGGATTTTTTCCATGACACTTGCCAATCTTTCTTCCATTTCTAACAGCTGAGAAGAATCTCTGACTGTAAACGAACTTGCAAGATCTTGTTTAAGCTTACGTTTTTCTTCGATAAACTGTTGTCTTTGCTTTGCAAGATCCATATCTTTTTTATCAAGCAAAGAGCTAGATGTAATTTGCTCTTGTTCCAGATTGCCATTGCTGTTATTTCCCCCGTATCGCAGGATATCGCCCAGTTTAAAACGGCCTTTTTCTTTTATCGTTGAGGTTATTTCTGTCAGTAGTACATCAACTGCCTGATTACTTTGGGCTAAAAGCAGTATTCTTTTCCCTTTCCAATAACGTTGTAATGCCACTCTTGCAAGTGTGTACGTTTTTCCTGTTCCTGGTGGTCCCCATACAAAAGAGACTTGATTATACTTACATCTAAGCGAAAGCTCATGAACATTATTTTTTAGCTCTTCACTAGGATGCTTAGTTGCTTCGCTAGGATGCATTAATTTTACTATTCTACTAAGCTTCCGTTTATTCTTTTTTATCAAATCAAAGCGAATTTGCAGCTGTTCTAAAAGTTCCCAGGGATCATGGGACAAATAGGCTTCAGCAATATCCTCACCAATCATCTTTTCTAAAATGACTAAAAGGCTCTTACCATCTGCCGATAATACTCGTCCTTTAACTGCCAGAGATCCCCAGTGGATGATTACATTTGAGCCAATGGGAACCTTTAGATTGCCGATACTTTCAAAATAATAGGTATAATCATTTTCTGTATTTAATCGTATCCCATTATATAAAGCAACTTTAGATTGACTATATTTTTTTAAATAATTTATTTCTATTTGCAGCGCTTGTTGCCACTGTTTGATTGTAGTGATAATGTTTGTCATTTTTCACTCTAATTCCTTTTCTTAAAAAATCGATTTTTCTATTATAGCACTTAAAAGAAAAGAAGGATAGAAACAGGAAAATCCAGTTCTCTCCTTCTTGCTTAATTTTTTTCTTCCATTTGTTTTTCTATATATTCATCGATTTTTGTATCTAACCGTTCTAAACTTTTTAATGCGCGTTCTTTTGTTATCTTACGATAGTGATGATGGCCACCAGGCTCCTCGTCCTTCTCATCAGCTAATTTGACTATTTTTTGCAGTGGTGATAGAGTGACCGATCCTCCTGGAATAAAACTATCTGTATGAAAAAGGACCGCTAACGCTATTTCTTTTGCTTTTACAGGATTTTCTCCTAAACGAATTAATAATTTATGCGCTCTTTCCGCACCCTTAATTGGATGAATGTCATTTTGTCTATATAATTTATAATCCCATTTTCCATCTTTATACCAGGTGTAATGACCCATGTCATGTAAAAATCCGGCTTTAGCTGCATTATCGACATCGACATTTGATTCTTTTGCCATTTCAAAAGCATGATAAGCAACTGCCAGAGCATGAGCTAAACCTGATCGGGTAATATATTTTTGGGCAATATGATGGTTATAAATATCAATAAGCTTAACATCTCTCATCTCCGACACTTCCTTTCTTTATAAAAACCTCCCTACAAGAGAGAATTTATTTTCTTATTTGCTTTCTCCTACCCCTATTAAACCGATTAAAAAAGTATTTTTCCTATTATATTATATTTTTTATAAAATGAGTCAATTTCATAAGTCCAACTTTTAAAAAATCAAAAACTTGCAGAATTTAATTCCTTTTAATTTTTTTACTTTGATTAAGCAACTTGTTGTTGATTTAACATTTGATTAAGACGGTCTGCAGCTAATTTTGAAGCATTATAAACTAACGTAACGAGGTCAAAATGGACTTTAGCCTTTTTTCCTGTACGATAACGAACATTGTTTAATTGGAAATATCCCTTAAGATAAGCATTCACACGTTCTACCGCCGTGCGTCTTTTGAAGATTTTTTTCCATGTTTGAGATCCACGTGCTGGCGCTGTAAATTTTCTTAAATCTGTAGTGATTTTTACTTTATACACCTTTTGACATAGAGCATCATTGGCTAGTGGACAGTCTTTACATTCGTTTGGACGTGTGTATTTTAGTGTTTCATATTTTACTTCAAAGCTATCATAGCGATAGGAATGTTCACGGACACAAGTAGGAGCGAAATGCTTATCAAAACCAATTGGTTCTGGTTCATTGCGTTTATTATAAGCAATCACAGCTCGATGACCCATTCGATGTATTTGCGTATAAACGGCTTCAAAATCGTAACCAGCGTCCATTGTTTCATAGAGTAAAGAAGAAAGCGATATTCGTTCATGAATTCCTTTTAATAAAGGAATCGCAGCCTTTCCGTCATTCAAGTTGGCCGAAGAAAGAAGGGATTGAAGAATATATTGACTGGATGTTCCAACAGCCAAATGAGCTTTAAATCCATACCAAAAAACGTTTTTTCCTTCACTGTTTTTTTTCACACCCCACTGTGGATCTTGAGGAATTTCAGCTCGAAGGTCGGCTAAAGGAATGTCTAACTGATCTTCGATTTTTTTATCAAAAAGAGGCAGATTGGCTTCCAGTTCCGCCTTTTCAATGAGCCATTTTTCATATTCTTCTTTTGATTTACGCCCACGCTTTTTCGGTTCACTTTTCGGTTGTTCTTCCTTTGGTGGTGCTCCATCTTTTGCGAGAAAGTGTGTAGCGTCAATGGCTACTGTGTCATCGGAAATAAAACCTTCTGAAATCGCTTGATGAAGCAAGGTTCCTTGGACTTTTTCAAGTACATTCGATTCACTGAGGATTGTGACCATTCTGGAATAAGCTGCTTCTGACGGAATAGTATCTGACACTAAAAAGCCACAATCAAGGCGAAAAATCATGTCATTCTGTAATCTTTTCACTAAATCTTTAATAAATGAAATACGCTCTGTGATTCTAGCAACGAGTGAATAAATCATCGCTGCATAGTTCAACTTAACGGGTCTTCCAAAACGTGATTTCTTCGTTACCACAGCGAAGATTGGGTCTATATCAATAGAAGAAAAAATAGCTTCAAAACGTTGGGTAGGTTCTAAATTATATAATTCTTGTAGGTCAAATAGGCTTCCTTGTCGTATAATAGTCATAGGGAGTCTTCCTCCAGTCTTATAAGTTTGTGTGGTGCTTACTTATTTCGACATTTTGGGGAGGTACTCCTTTTTTCGTACATTTGATAGCTTGTGGCTCTAAGGATTTAATTTATGAAATTGATTCAAATGATAATAAAAAACACCTAAATATGCGAATTTACTTGCCTTTTAAGTGAAAAGTGTTTTCTTTAATTAATTTGTTTAGTTTTTAAATTTTTATAATATTTTGAATAGGTTGTGATATGGGAGAGTATACAAAAAGATGTGATCTATCGTCCATCACATCTTTTTGTATTTTTATGCATTTACAGTAGGTAAAATGGAAGCTCCCATTAAGTATTCATCTACTTTTCTAGCAACTTCTCTTCCTTCGTTAATTGCCCACACAATCAAACTTTGGCCTCTTCGTGCATCTCCAGCTGCAAAAACACCTTCAATATTTGTTGTAAAATCACCGTATACTGCAGCAACTTTGCGGTTCGATGTTTCTAGACCAAAATGCTTTAATACAGGTTGTTCTGGTCCTTCAAAGCCGATTGCGATAAAAACTAATTGTGCTGGCCAAATTTTTTCCGTACCTGGAATCTCTTTAAATATAAACGTTCCGTCTTCTTGCTTTACTTTTTCCATCGAAACTGTGTGTAATTCTTTTAATCTTCCATCTTCGTCTTTTACCAGCTTTTTCGTTTGAATGCCATACTGTCTTGGATCTTCGCCAAATTTTTGTTCAGCTTCTTCATACGCATAATCTAAGGTGAAAATATTTGGGGCAGCTGGCCACATATTCTCACTTGTTCGCACAACGCCTAGCTTTGGATGTTTACCAAATTGAACAACGCTTTTGCAGTTTTGACGAAGGGCAGTCGCTACACAATCAGCACCTGTATCACCACCGCCAATAACAATAACATCTTTTCCAGCAGCATCGATGAAGTTTTTGTCTTGAAAATTAGAATCTAATAAACTTTTCGTAACGCCAGATAAATAGTCCATTGCAAAGTGAACACCCTCTGCATCTCTGCCTTCCATCACTAAATCCCTTTGTTTTTGAGCGCCAGTACATAGAATGACTGCATCATACTTTTCTCTTAACTGTGAAGCTGTTATGTCTTTTCCTACCTCTGTATTGGTAATAAAATCAATACCCTCTTGTGTTAGTAACTTCACTCTTCGCTCTACTTCTTTTTTCTCGATTTTCATATTCGGTATGCCATACATTAATAATCCGCCAGGTCTATCCGCTCTTTCATATACTGTTACAGAATGCCCTGCTTGATTTAATTGATCTGCACTTGCAAGCCCGGCTGGTCCTGATCCAATGATTGCAACTTTCTTTCCTGTTCTCCTTGCAGGAATACGCGGTTGAATCCAGCCGTTTTCAAACCCTTTATTAATAATAGTTCGTTCAATATTTTTAATCGCAACTGCTGGGTCAGATATAGCAACCGTACAAGATCCTTCACATGGAGCTGGACAAGCACTGCCGGTAAACTCAGGAAAGTTATTCGTTTTTAATAATCTCTCTAAGGCTTCTTTCCATCGCCCTCTATAGACTAAATCGTTCCACTCAGGAATTAAGTTATGGATTGGACAACCTGATGTAGTTCCCGCAATTTCCATCCCAATATGGCAGAATGGTGTTGCACAGTCCATACATCGTGCTCCTTGTCTTTGAAGTACCTCATCAGAGAAAGGAGCAGAATATTTTTTAAAATCTTTTAGGCGGGAAAGCGGATTTCTTTCTTCCGCTTCCTCCCGATTAAATTCGATGAATCCAGTTGCTTTCCCCATCCTGTTCTCTCCTTTCTACTGCACTAATACGGTTATTTTATTTGTTTGTTTTTTTTTGTCTTGTTTGGAATTATTCTCAAATGCTTCCATTGCAGCTGCCTCTTCTGACAGGCCGCCTTCCAACCCTTTTTGAATATTTGCAATCATTCGTTTATAGTCTTTCGGAATCACTTTCACAAACTGTTGTACGTATTTATCCCAATTAGCAAGCACTTGTTGAGCTGCTAAACTATCTGTTAGTTCCATATGTTTTTCAAGGAGCCCTTTTATTCTCTCTATTTCTGCTCGTTCTTCTAACTTTTCAAAGATAATCATTTCTTTATTGCATAATGCTTTAAATTGTTCAGCATCTTTAGATAATACATAGGCTACTCCACCTGACATACCAGCTGCAAAGTTTTTCCCTACATCTCCTAATATGACCACTTCTCCACCAGTCATATATTCTAAGCCGTGGTCACCTATGCCTTCTACAACTATACTCGCCCCACTGTTACGAACAGCAAATCGCTCTCCTGCTTTTCCGTTAATAAAAGCTTCCCCACTTGTTGCACCGTAAAAAGCCACATTTCCAATAATGACATTATCTTTGGCGTCAAAGGAATTGACAGATGGTGCTTTTGCGACAATTCTTCCGCCTGATAACCCTTTTCCAATATAGTCGTTTGCATCACCGGTTAAATATAAACTCATGCCTTTAGGGATAAAAGCACCAAAGCTTTGGCCTGCTGAACCGGTGAAATGTAAATTAATTGTATTTTCTGGAAGACCTTCTTCCCCATATAGCTTCGATACTTCACTACCTACGATAGTGCCTGTTACGCGATTTGTATTTCTGATTGTATAATGCAAATCCAACATTTCTTTATTAATGATTGCTTTTTGAACGGCTGGAAGAATTTTTTGAATATCTAAGCTTTCATCAATTTTATGATTTTGTGGTGTTTCAAACGTTCTAGGTCCATCCACTTGATATAAAAGCTTCGATAAATCTAAATCTTTTGCTTTCCAATGTGTTTTTGCTTCTTCGCTGACTTTTAGTACATCTGTTCTACCAACCATTTCTTCCACTGTGCGGAATCCTAATTGTGCCATCAGCTCACGTACTTCTTCAGCGACAAAACGCATGAAGTTAACGATATGATCTGGATCGCCAGCAAATTTATAGCGTAATTCTGGATTTTGTGTTGCGATACCTACTGGACATGTATCTAAGTGACAAGCACGCATCATCACACATCCCATAACAATTAGCGGAGCTGTTGCAAAGCCAAATTCTTCTGCTCCCATAAGAGCTGCAAGCACAACGTCTTTCCCTGTCATGAGCTTACCATCAGTTTCCAAAACAACACGATTTCGTAAACCATTTAGCATAAGTGTTTGATGCGCTTCTGCTAAACCTAATTCCCATGGAAGACCCGTATGTTTAATACTTGTTTTAGGTGATGCTCCTGTTCCCCCGTCATATCCACTTACGACGATTACGTCTGCTGCCCCTTTTGCAACGCCAGCAGCAATCGTACCAATACCGCCTTTTGAAACTAATTTAACGGAAATACGTGCATCTCTATTGGCATTTTTCAAATCATGAATTAGTTGAGCCAAATCCTCGATCGAATAAATATCATGATGCGGCGGAGGGGAAATTAATCCTACACCTGGTGTGGAACCACGGACCTCTGCAACCCACGGATATACTTTATTACCTGGTAATTGCCCGCCTTCACCTGGTTTTGCACCTTGCGCCATTTTAATTTGCAATTCTTTGGCGTTAATTAAATAATGACTTTTTACACCGAATCGTCCCGAAGCAATCTGCTTAATATTACTTCTTCTGTTGTCACCATTTTCATCTATCATATAGCGGGATGGATCTTCTCCACCTTCTCCACTGTTACTACTTGCGCCTAATCTGTTCATCGCAATTGCTAATGTTTCATGTGCTTCCTTACTTAACGATCCGAAAGACATTGCACCAGTCTTGAATCGTTTTACAATGGATTCGACTGATTCCACTTCATTAATATCAATCGGCTGTCTAGTAGCATTAAAAGCTAATAAATTTCGTAAAAAACTCATGCTTTCTTCGTTGGCTGCTTCAGAGAATTGTTTGAATAATGAGTAATCCCCTTTTCGACATGCCCATTGTAAAGTATGAATGGTTTTCGGATTAAAGGCATGATGTTCCCCGCCTTTTCTCCATTGAAAGTCACTGCCGGAATCTAGCGTTTCATCAATCGATTCTTGATAGCCTAATTGATGCCTTTTCGATGCCTCTTCTGCAATAGTATTTAAACCAATACCACCAAGCTGTGATACAGTGCCTGTAAAGTATCGATCAATTACTTCTTTACCGATGCCAACAGCTTCAAAAATTTGTGCTCCTCGATAGCTTTGTACAGTAGATATACCCATTTTCGACATTACTTTTACGACACCTTCTGTAATCACTGTATTATATCTTGCTACCGTTTCTTCATATGAAAGGGATAGAATCCCATCTTCTATAGCTTGATTGTAGGTCGCATACACTAAATATGGATTAATCGCATCTGCACCGAAACCAATTAAACTTGCAAAATGATGAACTTCCCTTACTTCTCCAGACTCTACAATAATACTTGCTTTCGTACGAAGTCCTTTTTTAATTAAGTCTTGATGCAATGCACTTACAGCAAGTAAAACCGGAATCGCTTTTTCTTCCTTGTTCATTGTTCGGTCTGATAGGATAAGCAAAGATACACCTTGTGCAATTGCTTCTTCTGCTTTTTCTACGAGAAGATTTAAACTACTTTCTAAGTTATCTGTAAACAAGGCATCTAGAGTTCTTGCCGTGAATTTTGAAGACGTATTGGCTCGTAATTGCTCTACATTACTATTTGATAAAATAGGTGTTTTTAATTGGATTCGATAACAATTACTTGCATCAGGATGTAATAAATCACCTTCGGCTCCTAACCAAGAAAGCGTTGATGTAACTAAGTGTTCCCGAATCGCATCAATCGGCGGGTTAGTAACTTGCGCAAATAGCTGTTTAAAATAGTTAAATAAGGATTGTGGCTTATTAGATAACACGGCTAGTGGTGTATCATTGCCCATTGAGCCAATTGGGTCTTTTCCCTCTAAAACAACTGGAAGCAAATTCTTTTGGACATCTTCATACGTATAGCCAAAAGCTTTTTGTCTTGCAAGTAAATCAGCGAATGTTTCTGCTTTTTCTTCTTTTGTTTCCTCTAATCGAATGACTTCTTCTAACCAATCAGCGTATGGATGCTCGGAAGCAATCGTATTTTTCAATTCCTCATCAGAAACAATACGTCCTTCTTCAAGATCAATTAATAGCATTTTCCCTGGACTTAAACGCTCTTTATAAAGGACATTTTCTTCTTCGACTGGTACAACTCCAACTTCTGAAGAAAATACGATATAGTCATCTTTCGTTACATAATATCTCGCCGGACGTAAGCCATTACGGTCAAGAATAGCACCGATTTGTTTTCCATCTGTGAATGTAATGGCCATTGGACCATCCCAAGGTTCCATTAAGCTACTGTGATACTCATAAAAATCTCTTTTTCCCTTTGTTATATGCGGATTTTCTGTCCAAGGCTCTGGAATCATCATCATTGCTGCATGAGCAGGTGTGCGTCCCGATAAGATAAAGAATTCTAATGCATTATCAAATACAGAAGAATCACTTCCGTTAGCATCCAAAATTGGCAGAACCCTTTGTAAATCCTCTCCAAAAACTTCTGACACAAATTGCTGCTCTCTTGCTTTCATCCAGTTAAAGTTTCCCCGTAATGTATTAATCTCACCGTTATGAATTAAATATCGATTGGGATGCGCTCTTTCCCAGCTAGGAAATGTATTGGTACTAAAGCGAGAGTGGACAATCGCAAAAGCAGATACAAAAGTTGGATCTTGCACATCTAAGTAAAAGCTTTCTACTTGATCAGATGTTAATAATCCTTTATAAACAATCGTGCTGGAAGATAAACTTGCAAAGTAAAATTCTTTTCCTTCCGTTCTACCCCAATTTTCCGCTAATTTGCGGATAATATATAGTTTCCGTTCAAAAGCTAATTTATCTTTGTTTGCTTGATTTGATTGAATGAATACTTGGCGAACAACCGGACAGCTTTTCTGTGCGACTTTTCCGATTTTTCTGAAATCTGTAGGTACAGTTCTCCATCCTAAAAGTTCTTGGCCAACTTCTGCAATATATTCGTTAATTTTTGATTCAATTAAGTCTCTATTAGGATCTTCTTTGGAAAAAAAGATCATACCAACAGCATATTTGCCGCTCTCTGGAAGAGCAATATTTTCTAACTCTTTTCGAAAAAAGGCATCAGGTATTTGCACCATTAAGCCAGCCCCATCTCCAGTTAATGGATCACTTCCTTGCCCGCCACGATGATCCAATTTACAAAGCATACTTAAACCTTTTTTTACAATGTCATGTGTCGCTTCCCCTTTTATATGAGCGTACAGTCCGATTCCACATGCATCATGTTCAAATTCCGGTCTATATAAGCCCTGTGCTTTTTCCATTTGGTTGTACGTCATTTCAACCACCCCTGTCAGATTTTCTAACAACTTTTTCAATTCAGATAATTTAATTATACTATACAAATTCATATGTACAATATATCATTTAGATAGAACTAATCTAAAAATTAGATGATAAAAAGTGCAGGCACTGAGACAAAAACCATACAAACTAGTCAACTAAGTGAACCAAGTTCTGCTACAATGGCACTAACTAAGGCTTAAGGTATTTTTTTGTGTTTACTTATGCCTTGAAAGTTTGTTAGGTGAGACTGTTTAAACACAGCAGGATTTAGTTTAATTTTATCCTACTCTTGATGGAGAGTAAGCCCGCTCAAACAAAGGAAAATCGATGAGTGTTGAAGCTCTCCCGTAAAGATCCCATAAGTGCAACTAACCATCATAATTAATAAAAAAGAAGGTCGTTAAAATGGAACTTAGACAATTAAAATACTTTATTGAGGTAGCGGAAAGGGAACATGTTTCAGAGGCTGCTGAACATCTTCATGTTGCTCAATCTGCTGTTAGTCGCCAAATTGCAAATTTAGAAGATGAATTAGGCGTTCAATTATTCGAACGAGAAGGTAGAAACGTAAAATTAACTTCGATTGGAAAAATTTTTTTAACCCATTCTCTTTCCATCATTAAGTCGGTTGATCAAGCTATTGAACAAGTAAATGCCTATTTGGATCCCGAAAGAGGTTCCATTAAAATAGGCTTTCCAACTAGTCTTGCTAGTCATTTGCTGCCAACCGTTATTTCTGCCTTTAAAGAAAAACACCCGCATGTAAAATTTCACTTGAGGCAGGGCTCTTATCATTTTTTAACCGAAGGAGTAAAAAACAGAGATTTAGATTTAGCCTTCTTAGGTCCTGTTCCAACAGACGACTTTTTATTAACGGGAAACATTCTGTTTACAGAAAAAATCTTTGCCTTATTGCCAAGTAACCATGTGTTAAGTGAAAGAAGAGCACTTAGATTACGTGATTTGCGTAATGATCAATTTGTTTTATTTCCAGAAGGGTATATATTGCAAAAAATCGCTTTTGATGCGTGTAAACAAGAAGGGTTTTTACCAAATATAAATGCAGAAGGCGAGGATTTAGATGCGATAAAAGGATTAGTTTCTGCAGGAATGGGTGTGACACTTTTACCAGAAAGTACTTTCTATGACAATGTTCCAAAGTTTACAGTGAAAATTCCAATTGAAGACCCCATTATTAGCCGAACGGTTGGTATTATCGTCCCAAGCAATCGGGAATCTCCTCCATCTGTTCAAACCTTTCGCAGATTTATCATCGACTTTTTTACTATATTAGAAAAATACCAGTAATAAAAGCAACAAGAAGGGTCAAATCTTTTAAAAAAAATTTTGACCCTTCTTTTCACCCGTTTTTTATTTTCCTAAAACTTCCTTCACTAAAGAATGGAAAATAGTAAGTGCATGATCAATTGGTTCTGGTGTAGTCAAATCGACGCCTGTTTTCTTAAGCAGTTCAAGAGGGTAATCAGAACTTCCACTTTTTAAAAAGTTTAAATAGTTTTCTACGTCCTCTTTCTTTCCTTCTAAAAGTTTGTCTGCAATATTAATAGCAGAAGCAAATCCGGTCGCATACTTATATACATAAAATGGTCGATAAAAATGAGGGATCCTCGACCAGCCATACTTCACTTGCTCATCTACTACTAAATCACTCCCATTGTATGCTTTAAATAATTCCTCATAGGTTGTATTGAAAAAATCCAAGGAAAGCGGCAATCCATTCTCAGCTTGCTCATGGACAGTTTTTTCGAATTCACTAAACATTACTTGAGTAAAAAATGTTCCTTTAAAGCTATCGATAAAATGATGTAGTAAATGCTCTCTTTTATCTGGATCTTTTTCTATTTTTAATAAATGCCTAATTAGCAAAACTTCATTAACCGTAGAAGCCACTTCTGCTACAAAAATGCTATATCCTGCACTTATTTGCGGCTGATGCTTGCTACTAAAATAAGAATGCATACCATGCCCACATTCATGAGCTAAAGTAAATAGACTATCTAAATCGTCTCGATGGTTAAGAAGAATATATGGGTGCACACCGTATAAACCTAAATTATATGCACCTGATCGTTTTCCTGGTGTTTCCCGCACATCTAAGTAACGCTTCTCTTTAAAGCTTTTTAATACAGAAATATAGTCTTCCCCTAACGGCTGTAAGGCATCAAGCATTATTTGGAACGCTTTATCGTAGCTGATTTCTTCTTTTGCTGCTTCTCCAACTAGTGGCACACTTAAATCATAGGCATGGAGCTCTTCAATCTGCAGTCGCTCTTTACGAAAATTCATATAGTCATCCAAATAAGGTAAGTTTTTTCTAGTTGTACGAATTAAATTATTGTACACTTCAACAGGAACTTGATCACCGAATAAGCTTTTTTCCAAGGCTGAAGGATAATTTCTTAGCTTTGCCGTTTTTACATTATTTTTTATTGCTGCACTAAAAGTAGCAGCTATCGTATTTTTTAGACCAATATAGGGCTTATAATACGCTAGATAAGCTTCTTTTCTTACTTCTCTATCTTCATTTTCGATTCGTTTCGCATACATTCCCCTTGTTAATTCAACCTTTTCTCCATTGTCATTTGTTACTTCTCCAAAGGTTATATCCGCATTGTTGATCATCCCGAAAACATTGCTAGGAACAGCTAATGATTCCCCGAGTTCTGATAAGATTTCTTCTTTTTCCTTGCTTAAAACATGTTTTTTATAGCGAAAGGATTCCAATAAATCCTTTTCGAAATAAGCTAATCCCTCTTCTTCTTTTATGTATGCTTTTAGTTCTTTTTCATCTAACGATAATAAATAGGGCATAAAAAAGGATGTGGCACTGCTATATTTTTGGCCGACATAACGTGTTTTTTCAATAAGGCTTTGTGCATGGGTATTACGCGTGTCTAAATCTAACAGCAGCATTCCGTATGCGTAAACTTTTCGATAAATAAAACTAACTTCCTCCGATAAAGATAGGTAAGTTAATAAGTTAGCTCCATTGGTAATTTTTCCATTGAATGCTTTAAGCCCATCAATTTTTTCCTTTACCGCTTCTAAATCCTTTTCCCACTCTTCTTCTGATTCATATATATCGCCTAAATTCCACTTTTCAAAAATTGCGACTTCTTCCCTTGTTTTAAATAGTTGCATAAACTTCCTCCCAGTTTTTCTATTGACTGTTTTTGTCTAGTTTGCTGCCTGTAATCTTAGACTAAATAGATTAGACTTTAAGTATATGCAGTAATCATACATAGAATTATCCTTTCGTGTAAAGTAGAAACGTTTCTATCCGCATTTTGGCATTTTCTTGTTAACAATTTTTATAAAGAAATTATATATATAAAGAGTCGTGATATAGAGACTTCCCCTGCGATATTATCATGTTAACTTCAAAGAAAAAGCTTGCTAAACTTCAAGTAACTATGTTATATTAATCAAGCGATGAGCTATATTGAATAAGTCAATGAACGTTATTACGCTATGTGGAGCGTAGTTTATTGCCTCAATACGTAGGATACATTTAAGTATCCCAGAAACTGCCGATAAACTTATGTTTATCGGCAGTTTCTATATTATACAACTTATTATCAATTCCAAATAAAAAGCTATCCTTTTTCACAGGTAAAGACCTCACTAAATTTCTTAGATGAAATATAGTAAGGTCTAACCTTTTAGGATAGCGGTTATGATTATTATTATAATTTTACTATGGTTATTAAGTAGTTAATTGATTTAACTCTTCCGTTAAGCGATAAAATAATTCTCTGTCACCAGCGATCAATGTTTCATCAATTTGTCTTTTTAGTTCTACTTTTCGAAAATCGTAAAGGGCTTTTTCTAAGACCATTTCAGCAAATAAAGAATCAACAACATTTCCTACAGACTGTTTTGGTGCATTTAATAAATACTTTTCCATTCGAATCAACCCCTTGTTCTTTTTTATAGTATAGCAGTAATTTTCTGATAATTCAAATACTTTTTTGAGGTAATTTATTCCTTTTAAAAAATATAACAAGCTACTTACTTTAACAAGTTCCCATCATTAAGGATTATAAACATAAAATAAAGAAATCTTCCCATCATTGGTGATTTTCTTTATTGAAATTATGAATTCAGCAAGAAATCCTGCTGTCGCAAACTCCGTTATTATTTTGATATTGGCTATTTCCAAATTTTCATGTATTCTTGATAGAGATTAAGAAAGGGGAAAATAGAAATGGCCTATAAAATGATCGTATTAGATATGGATGATACATTATTAACAGATGAACATATAATTTCTGAAGCAACAAAAAAAGCACTTATGCTTGCCCAAGAACATGGTGTAAAGGTAGTTCTTGCATCGGGAAGACCAACATATGCCATGCAGGAAGCTGCAAAAGAGCTAAAGCTTGCGGAATATGGTAGTTTTATTCTTTCATTCAATGGAGCGAAGATAATAAATTGTAAAACGGGTGAAGAACTGTTTAGCAGCACACTTGCTCCAAAAACCGTTCATCAGCTTTTTGATTTAAGCGAAAGAGAAAATGTATGGATTCATACGTATATGGAAGATGAAATCATTACACAACAAAATAATCCATTCACGGAAATCGAAGCACAAATAACAGGATTACCTATAAAAACAGTCGCAGATTTCAAGGAAACTGTTTCTTCTCCTGTTGTAAAGGTATTGATGGTAAAAGAAGAGGATCACTTAAAAGTAGTAGAAGCTAAATTACAAGCAGAGTTAGCAGAACATTTAAGTGTGATGCGCTCCAAGCCATTCTTCCTTGAGTTTACTGAATTAGGAGTTACAAAAGGGACAAGTCTAGCGTTTCTTATCGAAAAGCTTGGCATTACTAGAGAAGAAGTTATTGCCATCGGGGATAGCTATAATGATGTTGCAATGATTGAATTTGCAGGTCTCGGCGTAGCAATGGGTAATGCGCCAGATGATGTGAAGGAACTTGCAAATTTTGTCACAGATACGAATAATAACGATGGAGTTGCTAAAGTTATCAATACATTTATTTTAGAGCCTTTAGCTGCTGCTAAGCAATTAAACTAAGAAAGAAGCTGGGACATAACAAAATATATAATGCGTACAGACGAAGCCGAAGTGGCTTGGCGCTCGCACCATGGAAAGCGAAGTGTATTCAGTCTGCGGGTGATCAGCCCAAACCTTTTTTCTTAAAATGAATAAACCCCAAACAGTTATACGAATCTTTCTTTGCATGTACGTATAATCGTTCGGGGTTATTTGGTTAAAAATACTATGTCCAGCACTTTTCTTATATAGATTATCTAATTATTATCGTGCAATATGAAAAAGGGTTTTTATTCTTCCTCATCAGGATCATTAAAGACTTTAATCGTTTTAAAAGCCAAATTTATTTTAAAGTGAAGATTCCAATTACTGCGAAGAACCTCTATCTCATGGTCTTGAACAGAAACACATAAGACAACGTCCCCATCCCAATCCATTAATACATATTCGTTTTGGTTAGAGAAAAGTTTATAGTCTTTATGTGCTATTAAATTCCATCCAAAATTTAGCGTGTGGCTTTTATTCGCCATTAAGATGCTCCTTTATTTTCCTTGGAAAAGGAATTATTTCACTTCAACGGTCCATCCAAATGGATCTTCTTGTCTTCCATTTTGGATGTTAGTGATCGTATCATATAATTTTGTTGCTAATTCGCCTGTTTCTCCGTTATTAAGAACAATTTTTTCTTCATTCCAGAAAAATTCACCTATTGGAGAAATAACGGCTGCTGTACCAGTACCAAATGCTTCTTCTAATTCACCTTTTTTATGAGCTTCGAATATTTCTGCAATCGTAACTTTTCTTTCCGTTACAGGAATATTCCAATATTGTAGCAACTCCATAATACTGCTTCTTGTTACACCTTCTAAAATACTGCCATTTAATTGTGGGGTTACTACTTCTCCATTAATTTTGAAGAATACGTTCATTGCCCCTACTTCTTCAATATATTTCTTTTCCACGCCATCTAACCAAAGAACTTGAGAGTAGCCTTTTTCTGTCGCAATTTGCTGTGCTTTTAAGCTTGCGGCATAGTTACCAGCCGTTTTTGCTGAACCAGTACCACCAGCAACAGCGCGTACATATTCATTTTCTACAAAGATTTTTACAGGCTTAACACCTTCTTTATAATACGAACCTACAGGAGATAAAATGATCATAAATTTGTAGCTAATAGATGCTGCCACTCCTAAAAATGGTTGAGTGGAAATAATAAATGGTCTTATGTATAAAGAAGTTCCTTCCCCATTTGGAATCCATTCTTTGTCGATATTAATTAATTGTTTTAATGCATTTAATGCAAACTCTTCATCTATTTCTGGAATACAAAGTCTGTCATTTGATTTATTTAAACGCTCCATATTCTTTTCTGGTCTAAATAAAAGGACTTTTCCTTCTTTTGTTAAATAAGCTTTTAATCCTTCAAAAACTGCTTGGCCATAGTGGAAAATAACAGAAGCAGGATCTAAAGTAATTGGTTGGTAAGGAAGAATTTGTGCATCATGCCATCCTTTATCGACTGAATAATCCATCATAAACATATGGTCAGTGAACACTTTACCAAATACTAATGTAGAAGGATCCGGTTTTGGTTTCTTTTCTTTTGCTAATGTTACAGTGATTGTTTGTTCTGTCACGTTCCATTCTCCTTATCTTAAACATTATTTCTATTTATTATAACGCAAAGTTCTGATAGAGAAAGCAGTTTTAGTAAAAAGTTATAAAATATTTTTGAGAAACATCGATATCATCTGTTTCTATCGGCAAAATAAAGATAACTTCTATCAATCGGTGTTTTTCTTCATCCCCTACAGACGGTTAGTTGCACTTATCGGACCTTTCCAGGCAGTTATCCCTCACGTAGCTTTCTAGATTTTCCGCAGCTTAAGCTTAGCGGATTACTGCCCATTAAGAGTGGGATAACACAAAAAAACAACCATAATCTACACGAATGTACATTTGGTTGCCTATACTAATTCCAATGCTTTGTTTCTTCTAATAGTTCATCAATCTCTATGTCGATTAAATTCCAAGTGGATATATCTTGCTCTAAATCGGTTGTATTTGTTAAAATTTCGTCGATGTCGGTTCTAATTAAATGCATGATAGCCTCCTTTAAAACCGTTTAATTCTGTCTAGAGTTTATGTTAAATAGCATTTTCCATGATGGAAACGGTTATGTATATTATAGCAGTATTAACGTTTACATATAATAAAGATGCTTTACAAATTGATTACATGTTCGGTACAAAACAATGAAAAACATAATTAGAAGGAGATATTGCCAGAACATGATATAATTATAACTTATTAATATTGATGCTGTTTTATATTATAGGTATAAAGGGAAAGTAGTTAAAATACAGCGATATTCGTTACTTTTGGTCTATCTATATTAATAACCTTATTTGCTTGATTTATTCGTATTTTATTTGGTTATAATGGGTAGACAACGGGAGGTTTTAAAATGACAAAACTATTAAAATGGGTTATTACCATTCTGATCATATACGGAGCTTATAATTTTTATTTTAAAGAGAGCAAAAATAATGCAGTAACTGAACAATCTCCTACGTTAGAAAATAGTATCAATCAAAATTCAATTACTTCCTTTATTCAATCAGTTACAAAGGAATTAGGTAATTTAAAATCGCTCTTTAATGACGCTCAAGATATTCTTCCTGACTGGAATGTAGAAGAAAATGCTGAAGAAATAGCAAAACCAGAGTTAGTCACACCAAAGGATCATCCTTTTTCGATCTATAATATTTCTCTTGGGGATAATAAACAGGCAGTTGAAAAAACGCTTGGTAGCCCCCAACGAGTAACTACTAATGAATATGGAATCTCCTGGTTTACGTATCATCATAATTATCAAAATTTTGTTATGATAGGCTATGACGAAAATAATCAAGTAGCTGCCTTATATACAAATCAAGATTTAATCGCTTCTACTAACGGCATTAAAAAGGGAACAGAAAAAGCAAAAGTGTTAGAAACATTAGGAGAACCGCTAACAGAATTAAGAAAAGGGCTTGTTTCTTACAAAATGACGAATGACAGAGATTATGAGATGTTCTCGCTTGATGGTTCCTATGTTACAGTATTTTTTGATAAACATGAGAATAACACAGTAACTGCCCTTCAAATCGTAAGTTCTTCTATAGAAGAAAATCGGAAGGATTTTTATGTGGATGGCAGTGAGGAACTGAAAGAAGGATTTGAATACCAATTATTTGATTTGACAAATGCGAGTCGAGTTAATAACCATTTAAAGCCTTTATCATGGGATGAAGCAGTCAAAGAAACAGCCCGCAAGCATAGTTTAGATATGGCGGAAAATAATTATTTTAGTCATACTAATTTAGAAGGTGAGTCTCCGTTTGACCGGATGCTGAACGATGGCATTCGATATAGCATGGCAGGAGAAAATTTAGCCTACGGACAGAATAGCAGTATATTTGCCCATGAAGGCTTAATGAACTCCATGGGTCATCGGGAAAATATTCTCCAAAAAGATTTTGCCTTCCTAGGCATAGGAGTCGCCTTCAATAACAATGCTCAACCATACTATACAGAAAACTTTCTTACAAAATAAAACCAACCGGTCTATTCGACTTGGTTGGTTTTTCTTCTATTCTTTCATTTAATATTTAAAAATAAACGGTTAATTCAAACAGAATGTGCGAGGCTAATGTAGAATAAAATGTTCCATCTCGCTCATCGAAAAGTGAGCATCCCGAGTGAATTCATCCTTATTTGAAAATGCACTTTACACAATTAAATTACCAATCATCCAAATTAAGAAAAAACTAATCACAATCGATAAATTGGCAGCAGTTCCGACAAAATGTTGATTATATTTAAACTCCACACTATATGGAAGAACACTTGATGCCATCGGTAAAATTAAACCAATCAAGATCGTATAACGAAACATATCTTCTGCTGGCCATAAAAGATAAGCAAGTATCCCTAAAAATAAGCCAGTACCATATCGAATCCCAAGTACTCTTCCAATCCCCTTCCAATGCTTCTTTTCAAAAGAAAAATTCAAATAAATACCAAGTAGCAATAAAGATAGTGGCATATTTGCCTTTGAAATAGTGGACGTTACTTCAATCACCTGATGTGGCATATGAATACCAGTTATATTAATGAAGAAAATAAAAACATAGGTCATTAACGGAATGGACTTTCCTAATTTTCCTACTACCTGCTTCGTTGTCATTACTGTCCCTTCTTGTGAATAATAGCTACCAATTAAATAGCTAATCCCAAAGGTAACGAGTGCATTTCCAATATCAAACATGCCAAAATATTTAATCCCTTCAGCACCCCAAATCCCTTGAACTAAAGGATAGGCAAAGATACCAATATTAAATCCTGGAATAAGCATGCCTAGCATCCCTTTTTCCTTGTTTGCTTCCTTTCGAAATAAAAAAAGGCCAATAATCGAAATAAGAACTCCATAAAATAACCCTAAAAATACTAATATAAGCAATGACTTTTCAATAATCACGTTATGTAAGGTAGAGATAATCAAGCACGGTAGAGTGATATTAAAGATTATTCGTGCTAACCCTTCCCCATCCTTTTCTTTAATAATATTTCTCTGTTTAAAGAAATAACCAATTGCAATGATAATCACTGAATAAAAAAATTGGGTATTGAAATTTTCCATTTCTCTAAATTCCCCTAACTATGCAACAAATTTCCAATGAAACTACTATACTACTAATCAGAATGCTTGCAAAGGCTTAGACGGAAAAAAACTTGATACGAGATAAGAAAATTTCTTATCCATCGTATCAAGTTCTAGTTAAAACGTCATTTTAAAAACTACTGCTTTCTGTTACTGTTTTATTTAGTTCTTTTAATCTACGAATATCTAAACGAATTAACAAAGAAACAGCTAGTGATACAATAAAAAGACACGAAAATACCAGTAATGTTCCTTGATAGCTTCCTGTAGTATCCCGAATCCATGACACAATGCTAGGTCCTGCAACACCTGCTGCTGACCAAGCAGTAAGAATATAGCCATGAATAGCACCTAACTGCTTTGTTCCAAATAAATCACCAATATAGGCAGGAATTGATGCAAATCCTCCACCATAGCAGGACATAATAATAAATACGATGATAGAAAAAGCGATATAATGATGTAAATGCGGCAGAGCAAAGAATGCTACTACTTGGATTGCGAAAAACAAGGTATAGACATTTGGTCTGCCAATATAATCAGAAATGGTTGCCCATGCAATTCTACCAAACCCGTTAAATACACCCATAATCCCTACTAGTGTCGCAGCACCAGCTACGGATAATCCTGCTAATTCCTGCCCCATTGGAGAAGCGACTGCAAGGATGGCAATTCCACAAGTGATATTGATAAACAACATAATCCATAATGCCCAAAATCTTTTTGTTTTTACCGCTTCATTTGCAGTTAATTGGGATAAATCTTCTTTTACCTTGATTTGACCAGTTTCCATCGATTGTTTAAATCCAATTGGCATGTACCCTTTAGGTGGTGCCTCTAAATATTGTGCAGAACATAAAATGATTACAAAATAGATTGCACCTAGAATATAGAAAGTATTCGATATACCTACTGTATTAATCAAATGATTCATAACAGGGCTGCTTATCATAGAAGCAAATCCGAATCCCATAATTGCTAGCCCTGTTGCTAATCCTCTACGATCGGGAAACCACTTAACCAGCGTTGATACAGGTGTAATATAGCCAACTCCTAATCCGATTCCGCCAAACATACCATAAGTGATATAAAGTAGAGGTAAAGATTCAATACTGGTGGCAAATCCAGCACCTACCATTCCTAATCCAAACAAAACAGCAGAAAGCCTACCTGAAGCACGAGGACCATATTTTTCAACAAAATGACCGAGAAATGCTGCTGATAAACCTAAAAATAAAATAGCGATACTAAACGTCCAAGAAATACTAGTTAAGCTCCAGTTGTATTGAGATTCAAGCGGTTTTGTAAACACACTCCATGCATATACAGATCCAATTGAAATATGAATACCAACTGCAGATAAAGCGATTAGCCAACGATTTTTTGTTTTCATTTTTGTTATACCCCTAATATGTTATTTGCCGATCATTAATAATTAATTAGTTAATAGAGTTATAGCTTATAATCAATAGCTAGTAATTCCGCTGCTTTTCGGACACCATCTAATGCTAATTCAACGGTTTCATTTGTATGCAATACTACTGCCATTCTTCTTCCCTTTGTCGTCTTTGGTTTACCGAATACACGGACTTGTGTGTTTTCAACAGATAAAGCTTCTTTTATTCCAGTTATGGAGTATGTTTCACTTTCTTTTATTGCTTTTAATGTCTTACTCGCACCAGGAGCATGCAATTTCACACCTGTAACAGGGTAACCGAGAATCGCTCTTACATGTAAAGCAAATTCGGAAAGATCTTGTGTTATCATTGTTACCATCCCTGTATCGTGAGGTCTAGGGGAAACTTCACTAAAATAGACACCGTTCGCTGTTAAAAATAATTCCACACCAAATAGTCCATATCCACCTAAGCTATCCGTTATTTTCTTAGCAATCTCTTCTGCCTCAGCCAGTTGTTCATCTGACATAAAATGAGGTTGCCAAGATTCAATATAATCCCCATCTTTTTGTATATGTCCAATGGGAGGACAGTAAGTTGTGCCATTAACCGAACGGACTGTCAAAAGGGTTATTTCTGATTCAAATACAATAAACTCTTCTATAATTACTCGTGTTTTTTTCCCTCTTCCGCCATTGACTGCTTCCTGCCATGATGCTTCGATTTCATCCACACTTCGGCAAATACTTTGCCCTTTACCAGATGAACTCATAACCGGCTTAATGACACAAGGAAATCCAATAGTATGTACTGCTTCTTCCAGTTCTTCTATGCTATTTGCAAAGGCATACTTTGCTGTAGGCAAGTTCAATGTCTCGCTTGCCAATCTTCTAATTCCTTCGCGGTCCATCGTTAAATATGTAGCATGGGCAGTTGGAACTACTGTATAGCCCTCTTTTTCTAAATCTAGTAGTGTCTTCGTTGCAATCGCCTCAATTTCAGGAACAATATAATCAGGCTTTTCCTTTTCGATAACCGCTCTTAATTGGTCACCATCAAGCATATCTATTGTGTAAGAACGATGTGCAACATGACTCGCTGGCGCATGGTCATATCGATCAACAGCAATCGTTTCGACACCTAAACGCTGTGCCTCAATGATAACTTCCTTCCCTAACTCTCCAGAACCTAAAACAATGATTTTTTTTGCTTGTGAAGTATTTGGTGCTCCTACCATGATGCCACTCCCCCTAAATAATAAATTATTCCTTTATTCAGCATAATAACGTAAAATTATTGTCTATTCAAGCATTTTTTTCTTAATTTCCGAACATTAAGAGGTTGAACGTTATAATAATTCGGTTTTATTCCGTCGGAAAAATCGCTTACTTTTAATAATTCAACTTTTTTATTTAGAGTAAGCACAAAAAAAGCATTAGAAATTTCCAATGCTTTTCAAGCGTAACCTAAAGTGAAACTTCCATCAGTAGGGTTTTCCTTCCTCTTCCACTGATGGTTAGTTGAACGAATCGGACCTTTACGGACAGTTGATCTCCCTCATATTCTCATAAACTTTGAGGGGGAGTCTTACTGTCCGTTAAGAGTGGGATAAAGAAAGCTTTCGAGGGAGTACTTCATTAAAGATATTTTTTTATTTTGGGCTAGATATCTTATTACCCTTAAGAGTTGAATAAACGATTTGACCTTGACTTATCGTTGCTTTTACTCGTCCACGAAATGTTTTTCCAATATAAGGACTTAACTTATTTTTATAATATAAATCTTCTTTTTGTAAGGTAAACTGTTCATTTAAATCAACGATTGCTATATCACCATCACTCCCTATGGAAAAACTACCTTTATTAGGAAATATTCCAAATCTTTTTGCTGGATTAGCACTTGTGATTTTTGCAATCATTTCTAACGGTATACCTCTTTTCCAATAGCCTTCTTCTAATAAAACAGATAGAGTCGTTTGGCATCCTGAAATTCCTCCCCACGCCTCTAATAGAGTCCCTTCTTTCATAGAAACCAGTGACGGGGAATGATCTGAACCAATCACATCTATTTCCCCCTTACCAATCGCCGCCCAAAGGTTATCTATTTCCTGTTTAGTTCGTAATGGTGGAGCACATTTTGCAACCGAACCAAGTTTCTCTAAGTCATTTACTGTTAGCGATAAATAGTGTGGACAAGTTTCCACACTTATATCTACTCCTTTTGCTTTAGCTGCTAATATCGGTTTCAAAACCTTGGAGCTACTTATATGAACGATATGTACTTTACATTTTGTTACTTCTGCATAAGCGATAATACGTTGAACTGCTTCTATTTCAGAGTAAATTGGTCTCGCATTTGCAAAGGCTAAAGCAGAATGATCCCTTCGACTAATAATCTCCTCACTCAAAAAACTGGTGATTGTATCACTTTCAGCATGTACTGCTAAAATACTTTGTAGTTCGGCGATTTTTTTCATAGATTGCAGTAAAGTCCGGTCATCTGAGAATTGAAAATCTTCTATTCCGCTATTGGACATAAAAGCTTTAAAGCCAATCACCCCACATTGGTAAAGTTTTTCTAGTTCGTCTAGATTACCAGGTACCACTCCACCCCATAATCGATAATCAATAAGTGATTTTTCTTTGGCAAGCGCATCTTTTTGTAGAAATGCCTCCTTCGTTGTAGTGGGAGGATGACTGTTTAATGGCATATCAAAGAATAAGGTTGATCCACCAGCTGCTAAACTTTTACTTCCCGTCTTAAAGCCTTCCCATTCACTTCTTCCAGGTTCATTGAAATGCACGTGGGTGTCAATAACACCGGGAAATAAATATAGTCCATCTGCATCTATGCTGTGTTTTCCTTGGTTTGGCATAATATGTGCATCAATTTCTACTATTTTCCCTTCTTTTATCCCTACATTAGCTTTTATTTGCTTTTCCTCATTAACAATCATTCCATTTTTGATTACTAAATCATATTCCCACAAATTCATTCAACTCCCTCGATAGGTTTGATATCCCCAGCCAGATAATAATAAAGGAATGTGATAATGCACTTGTGTTTTGTCTGTATAGAAACGAATCGGAATCGAAGTTAAAAAATTATTTTTACCTTCTGCTCTTTGAAAATACTCTTTAACCAAAAATACTAATTCATATTCCCCATCTTCCACTTTTTCTAATAATACAGTCTCTACTCTGCCATCCTCATTTGTTAGTCCGTTTGCTATAAATGTTCTAGTCGAATTTGTTATTTCCCATAACTCTACTTTAATTCCAGCACCTGGTTTTCCTTGAGTTAAATCCAAAACATGGGTTGTAATTCCTGTTTTCATCCTATGCTCCTCGTTCTTCTGTTTGTAGTTTGACGATGTCGTCTAATCGGAATTTCGCTATCGCAAATATTTGCGTTAATGCTGTTTGAAATTCTTCTTCTTTTGTATGGTTAATCCTATTCTTCATCGACTGGTAAATCGTTTCCTTTGTATGTCCCTTTACAGCTAGGATAAAGGGAAAACCGAATTTATTAGCATAGGATTTATTTAATGAAGCAAATTCTTTATATTCTTCTTCTGAAAGAGAATCAAGTCCTGCTCCTATTTGTTCTTTAACAGAAGAATCGGTCATCTTCAATTTCCCTCCTAAATCTGGATGTGCTCGAATTAATTCCAACTGATCACCGATCGGTGCCTCTGTTACTGCCTGTACCATTAATTGATGAAGCGTATTTAAGTTCGGAAAAGGGCGATAATCCCAAGTTTTATTTGCAATCCAAGGACTATGTTCAAACACCCAACCAATTTTTTCGATAAATTCTTGACGATTCATTTTATTTATTGCTGCTATTGAATACATATCTCCATTCCTTCCACTATCGGTTGATTAATTCTTTTGTGTTAATAAATCGACTGCTCGCAGAATTCCTTCGTATCCTGTACATCGACAAAGATTTCCGGATAATGCTGTAAGGACTTCCTCCTTTGTTGGTTGCTCTTTCTCATCTAGCAAACTTTTTAACGCCATAACCATCCCAGGGGTGCAATAACCACATTGAAGGGCTCCAGCTTGTAAAAACGCCTCTTGAATAGGATGTAGCCTATCTTCTGCTAAACTTTCAATCGAGAAAATTTCCGCATCTTCTATCTGATAAGCCATTATTAAGCAGGAATTAACTAATTTTCCGTTCATAATAACAGAACAAGCTCCACATCTGCCTACTTCACATGCTATTTTCGTTCCTGTTAGCGCTAAACAATCACGAAGAATATCGACTAGACGAAAAGTTGGAGGGAGTGTTAACTCTATTAGTTTTCCATTGATTTTAAAGCTTGTTGTTTTTTCGGTTATTTTATTTGTATCCATCTTACTCCTCCTAACCTATTAAAGCCTTTTGTTCGATTGCTTTTAAAATCTCATCTGGTTGCACAGGCAATCGATTCAACCAAAGTCCTGTAGCATCATGAATAGCGGAAACAATAGCTGGTGCAACTGCAACAGTCCCTATTTCTCCTACGCCTCTTGGTCCATATGTGTCACCGTTAACTAATCCTTCAATTGCAAAGACATTTGTTTCCTTTGGGATATCTAAAATCGTTGGGATTAGATAAGTGTCTAGGTTTTCTGTCATATATCGTCCATTTTCCATGACAGCATCTTCCATGAGTGTGAATCCCAGCCCCATATTTGCTCCACCTTCAATTTGCCCTAAATAGCCCATTGGATTGACAACGGGTCCTGCTGAAATAACATGGTCCATTTTCGTAACTGCCACTCTGCCTGTTAATAGATCTACTTCTACTTCTGCAGCCACACCAGCAAAAGTATATAAAAAATGACCGCCATCAATAGCATGGGGAGTAGTAGGAAAATGATAACTAGTAAAGACAGTTGGAAGTTCTTCTAAAGACGTCGCTAGCTCTCGATATGTTAGTATAAGTCGCTGCGGCTTTTCTGGTTGTTCACAGAACCAAATCCCACTTTTACCAAGAGAGAGCTTCTCTTTCGTCATGTTAGTTTGTTTTTCTGCTGCATTTAACATTTTTTCGATAAAAGCTGCTTTTAATTTAGCAATTCCTAGCCACACCATATTGGTTCCTCTTGAGGCAGTTGATGATCCCGAATGGGGAACTTTCGCCGTATCTCCAATAACGATCGCTACATCACTAGAATCACAGTTAAAAGTTTCGGTCATAATCATATCTATCGTTGGAATCAAACCTTGCCCACATTCTTCAAAGCCAAAAGAAACCTCTAATTTACCAGCACTATTTAAGGATAAGCGTGCACCAGATGGGTCTGGCCTACCATAACCAAGACCTCCGCCATGCATCGTAATACTGTAGCCTCTCCCTTTTATCTTCCATTGACCTGAAGGAATCGTAGCTGTATTTTTTTGTAGAATCGGAGATTTAATGATTTCTGTAAGAACAGCTTTCGCTCCATCAGTTGGAACAATCTGCTGTTCAACTGGACCAGGGTCCATTGTTTGTCGTAAGTTTTTTAAACGAAGCTCGGTTGGATTTATGCCTGATTTTTCTGCTATACGTTCCATTTGTGTTTCTAAAGCAAAGGTTATTTGATTTCCGCCGAATCCTCGAAATTCACCTGCCACACCATTGTTCGTATAAACAGAATACCCTTCGACCTCCACATTCTCGATGCGGTATGGACCAGCACTATGCTCTACAGCAAAGTCTAAAACGGCTGGTCCTAATGTAGCATAGGCCCCAGTATCTGCAATTATTTTTACTTGATGAGCAATTAGATTACCAGACTCGTCGCTTCCAGTCTTCATAAATATTTTCATCGGATGTCTTTTTAAACCAGCTTTGATTGAAACTCTTCTAGATTGATGAATTTTTACAGGTCGTTTTGTTTTTAAGGCTAAAATACTAATATATGGCTGTATATTCAGTTCATCCTTGCCTCCGAATGACCCTCCAATTGGACTGGAAATTATCCTAATCTTTTCAGGAATAATATCTAGAATTCTAGAAAGCTGCAATTGATCTTTAAATCCATGCTGTGTCGGTGCGTATATGGTTAATCCACCATCCTCATCAGGAACAGCTACACCGCCTTCTGTTTCCATATACACATGCATTTGTCTAGGTGTATGGTACGACTCTTCTACAATGATTGCACACCGATTAAACACTTCTTCTAACTTCGCCTCTCCTTTCTTAAAAGCAGCTTTATGAAGAAGATTACCGCCCTTGTGTAATTTTACAGCTGATTTATCTAATGCTAATTCCGGATCTGTTACTGTTTGTAATGGACTATATGTTACTTTAATTAACGAAATTGCTTTTTGTGCAATTTCTTTTGTTTCTGCAGCTACTGCCGCGATAGCATCACCGACATATCTCACTTTATCGACACAAAACACTGGCTGATCCTGAATTACTATTCCAAAGCCATTTAAGCCTGGGACATCCTTATACGTAATAATAGCCGTAACTCCTGTGAGATCTTCTGCTTCTTTTGTATCAATTGATTCAATTTTTGCATGAGGATGTTCACTTCTCAAGATCGCACCATAGAGCATTTGCGGGAACACCATATCGGTCAAATATTTCAGTTTTCCTGTTACTTTTGGTTCCCCATCCCTTCTTTTTTTCCATCTAACGCCTGCACTTGTAATATCAAGAACCATATGACTTACTCCTTTCTCTGGCGATTTAGGAAGTCTTTTATAGTGGCAATAAATAGGTTTGCAGCAACCTGTTTACGATATTCCTCTGTTACAAAAGGATCAGTGTAAGAAGAAAAATCTGCTTGGATGACTTTATTTAAGTGCTTCCAGTCAGTTGTTTCTCCACCATTTATAAGCTCTTTCTCCGTTTCTGTAAGTCGACAAGGAAGATGTGCCCCTCCACCAATTGATAGTCTTGCTGTTTTAATAATTGTATCTTGAAACTCCAGATAACCCGCGACAGAAATAATCGCTGCTGTAAAGCTCTCTCGCCTTCCAATTTTTCTAAAAAAAGAATAGGTTGATATATTGGTAACATGTATAGGTATGAAGATGTTTGTTAGTAATTCAGAAGATGGCGGGTGCGGTTTTACTAGCCATTCTCTTAATGGAATTATATATTCATGTTTACCATTGAAAAACGATAACTGTGCCTGTAAAACCAGCAAGACTGAGATTGTATCACCAATTTTACTGCAAATATTTCCACCTATTGTTCCGCGATTTCGTACAGCAGGAGCTGCAATCTTTTCACAAGCTTCTGTAAGGATAGATGCGTTTCTTTGAACTAACTGGTTATTCAAACAATCTGCTATTGTCATGGCGGCCCCGATCTTTAAGTATCGCTGTCCATTTATATCTGTTTCAGTTATTCCTTTTAATGGCTGTAATTTTTCCGTGCTAATAAGGTGTACTGGCTTTTCCACTCCGGCTTCCCAATTTATTTGGAGAATCGTACCGCCGGATATAATAAGACTATTTGGATTAGATAGATTGCTAACATCTGATAATACATAAGGGATTTCGACAGTTATTGGATAAGCGTCAGCAGAGATTTTCATCTTATTTCCTCCTTACTAGCGCATTGTAATAATCTATTTTCGTATCGATATCAATAAAGAATAATTCTTCAGAAAATTCAATTTTTCCACCTTGTATCTTACCATTGTTTATTATTTTCCTTGCCCCCATATCTCCTTCTAACAGCTTTATTTTTGAATATACTGATGGAAGAAAAAGAATAGGTGGCATTAACACACCATTATGCATACTAGCTGCAAACTCTTCAGATGAATGTATAGGAGTTTTTACTATTTTTCTAATCATCTCTTCGGTAATGAAGGGCTGATCAGCTAAACATACTAAGATTTTATCTGCTTGTTTTTCGACGGCTACTTCAAATCCCTTCTTTAAAGAAAAGGACTGCCCTCTATTTGCATCCTTACAGCGAATTATATCTCCTTTCTCTCCATTTAAACTCCTTTTATTTTCTATTGAAATCCAATTGACTGGATCAGTTGGTTTAACAATAACGAAAACATAATCGATAAATGGAGCAGTCAGCAATACGGACAATGCAGTATTGCCAACTGTTTCGTTTCCGAAGGCTAGCGACAGTTTATTTTCTCCCATCCTACTACTTTTTCCTGCAGCTAAATAAATCGCTGTAATCATAGCTGCTCTCTTGCAACAGCTTTTTTTTCATTTTTTGTCTTAATCAATTCTGCTATAATGCTAATTGCAATTTCTTCGGGACTTTCTGAATAAATTAGTAAACCAACTGGATAGTGAATCCAATCTGGCTTTATTATTCCTGCTAATAATCTTTCAGACCTTTTTCTTGATCCCAGTAACCCAAAGTATTTCACCTTTCTTTGTAGCAAATACTTCACTATTTCTTGATCTTTCATAAAGCTGTGACTCATGGTGATAACATAATCATTTTCCGTGGGATTTATTTCTTCCATCACTTTTGAGGGAGTACCTATATGATATTCCTTCGCATATGGGATTGTTTCTTCTGAACAATAAGCTTGACGCCAGTCAGATAAAATAACATAGAATCCAGCCTTGCTGGCAAAATAGACGACAGGCTTGACGTCTGGTCCAGCTCCGTAAATGATTAATTTTGGTCGTGGATATAATATCTGATTGAATATTAATCGATCCTCTGTATCTAAAGAAACAATAGAAGTATTCTCTTCCTCTATATTAGTTTTGAGTGAATTTTCAATATATTTATTTACCTTATTAAAAACTTTAACAAGTTTTACCTTGTGTCCATTTTGCAAAAGAGAGTTTAATTGTAGAAAAACATTCCTTGTTTCAAATGTGATCGGTTCAACCAAAATATAAATTTTTCCATCACACCCTACCCCCTGCCCCCACGATAAATCATCTTCAGAACGTAAGTCGTATTCCATTAGAAAGGCCTCATCTGATTCTTGCATAGCTATTCTGGCCAACAAATCCTGTTCGACACAGCCACCAGTTAGTAAGCCTTTCTCCATGCCTTTATCTGATATCAGCATCATCGTTCCTTCTTTGCGATAAGCTGACCCTTCTACTTTTACAATCGTGGCTAAATAACTATGACACTCCGTTACAAGGACTGAATCAATAACAGAATAATGATCGGAAGACATGCGCATTCCTCCAAAAGGATAATTTTCTAAAATAACGACTGTTAACTTTTATTACATCTCATGTTATTACATCATATTAATGGCTTCATTTTTATATGTCATTGGACTAATTATATAATTAATTATTTGCTCATTAGATATTTTGACCAAATTTTCTAAATTATTAATCAATTTAACTCTTTCTCCTTATAACTTATTCTCGGTGAACTAATGTATGGATGATAATACGAAACAACGCTTGTATAATATAAGCTCCGTAAATATAACAATTACTATAAGAACTGAATTGGTACAAGACACTTTATAAATACAGTAAATTATATTTTACTTGCTTAGTATATTTACATTTTCATGAATATCAACTATAATGCACGTAGCTTGAATAAAAATACATTCTTCTTTTCGTCTTTCTTATTTATACTTTTATTCAATTAAATGAGGTGGACTATGAATAAAGAAATAATCAAATTTATTAGGAAAAATTACGAAATGACACAGAGAGACTTTGCCCGTGTTCTAAATTGTAGCTTTGCATTAATTGCATTGGTGGAAGTCGGAAAGCGAAGAGTTAGTAAAGATCTAGAAAATAAGATTAGACAAACATTTAATATTGACGATCAAGATATCGCATCCATTACATCCATATTAACAGAAATAAGTAAAGGAATTCCTCCCTTTATGTAATTTTCCAAGAAGAAAATAGAAAGTACTTACAGTCCCAATGATTCATTCGATGTAGATATTTTCTATTTTCTTCTATTTCAAAATTATTTCACGGTGCACTCTTTCTCCCCCATCCAAATAGGATAAAGAAGGATGAAAGGAGGAGTAAAATGCCCACAAATAACCCGGTTAATCCGTCCTCAAAGGTTTATCTTCCGAAACTTCCTGCTGAAACGTTAAATAATCAATCCCATTTCCAGCAAAATTTTTTACAAGATTACTTATTAAATCAACGTATCCAAAGTGAACATTTAACTACATTATTAAAGAGTTTTCAGGAAGAATCTTTCGAAAGACAGGAGAACCATTATAGGCAAATCAGTGAAATTGATTATAAATTAGAGCTCAACGATTCTATTTCACAAGATTTATTAGAAAAACTTGCTGTACTAGATAAGGAAACTTCAAAAATCGAAGAACAACTAGACTTTCTTGCCCAACTCGCACAAGAGCAAAAGGAAATAACGAGCGAAGAAACCCTTCGTCAAACTGCTTTATTCGATCAATTGATGTTTCAAGAAAAGGATATTTCTACAATCTCAAGTAAAATGGATAATTTTAATCACCTTGCTACAGAGATGAAAACGAAATTAGATGAAACAGAATCGAGTTATCAACAAATATCCGAAAAGCTAGATATCCAAGAAATATTTCATCAAACACTTCTACAAAGTATGGAAGAAACAAATGGAAATGTGAATAAACTGAGCAGACAAATCGAACATGTGAAAGAAATTCTTTTTGAACGTGTTCACTATTTAGCCGAAAAAATTGAAAACAATGTAAAAAGCATAGCCCAGCCAATTCAACGCTTCTTTCTTCATTCTGAAAAAGACGAAACTATTAAGAAGTAAGTAAGCAAATAAAAAGACTGTCTATAAGGATATCACCTTTCAACTAAGTGAAAGGTGAATCTTTACGAACAGTCCTTTTTTACTTAATCAAGTATTTTTACAGATACTTGCTTTCTTCCCCAGTTTAACGCTTCAGACTTTGTTGCTACATGTACGTCGATTTTCTTGCCTTTTATTGCTCCGCCGGTATCTCCAGCTATCGCTGTACCGTACCCTTCTACATATACTGTCGAACCTAGTGGAATGACGCTAGGATCAACGGAGATCACCTTTTTATTTGGATTATCTTTTAAATTTATGCCAGTCGCAGTGACACCAGAACAGCCTTTGCAATCTGCTGTATATGCAGTAGCTTCCACCGTGATTTCTTTTGATTTTGCAGTTGTATTCGTATTTGCATTTATTGTATTTTCTGCTTTTACGGCTTTGTTAACAGTTGTTATATTGGTTTTACTGCTTGTGGAACCATTATTTTTTGAAACAATCAATACGTCATCTTTATGTATTGTATCGCTTTTTAATTTATTCCATTCTTTTAATTGATCAACTGTTGTATTATATTTTTGAGAGATTTTCCAAAGATTATCTCCTGCTTTTACTTTATGTTTTTTCTCTTCTTGAATCGTTAGTGTATCATTTACTTTAATGATGTCACTATCTAAATCATTCCATTTCTTTATATCATTAATACTCACGTTTTTTTCTTGTGAAATAGACCAAAGCGTATCTCCTTTTTCTACTTTGATTTCCTCCGCACCTACAAACGGAGCAGCTGTTGTAAGTATCGACGCACAAGTTAGAATTGAAAAGATTTTTTTCATTTTATACCTCCTTGAATAGCTCCAGTTGAGCTAACAGGTATAATCTTATCATGAAAAAGCTCAAAAAAAAGAACAGGTAGTTGATAATTCGATTACGTATATGACAATCCAATAACAAACACAATACGAATCGTCAGAATAATCAATTAACAAATGCCTGTTTTGTGATGAAAAATTGATGTTATTTTAATCCACTGAAGGTAATGTGATATGGAAGCTTGTTCCTTTATTTTGTTCACTATCAATATATACCTTGCCATTTAGATTTTCAATAATTTTAAAACTAACCATTAATCCTAGTCCGTTACCGTCTTTTTTTGTCGTGAAGAACGGTTCGCCTAGTTTTTTTATTTGTTCTTTGGACATACCTATTCCACTATCTTTTATCATAATGGTAATGTCTTCGTCCTCTCTTTTCACGGTAATCTCAATAGAACCACCGTTCGGCATTGCTTCTACAGCATTTTTTATAAAATTCAAGAAAACCTGCTTTAATTTATTTTCATCGCACTCTACAAAGAGATTTGGCTCTTCATAGATACGATTCAACTTAATTTTACTTTTTCGCAGCTGATAATCTAAAATAGAAACAACATTATCAATAATTGGAAGAAGTGGCTTCCTTTCTAACACAGAAACAGTTGGCTTTGAAAGAAGCATAAACTCTTCTACAATGGAGTTTACTCTTTCAATTTCATCTAGAATGATATCGAAATATTCCTGTCTATCCTTTTCTGTTTCATCCATACTTAAAAACTCAGCATAACCTTTTATAGACGTTAGTGGATTACGAATCTCGTGGGCAACACCAGCTGCCAATTGTCCGACAGCTGCCAACTTATCTTGTCGATGAAGAACTTCCTCTGTTCTTTTCTTTTCCGTAATATCATTCCTAATGGCTAAATATTGATAAGGTTTATTATTTTTATCTAGAAACGGCACGATAGTTGTATCTACCCAATAATAGGTACCATCTTTTCGTTTATTGCGGATTTCCCCTTTCCATATTTCGCCTTGCGCTATTGTCTGCCAAACGTTTCGGAAAAACTCTTTCGAATGATAACCTGAATTAACAATGCGGTGTGTTTTCCCTATTAATTCCTCTCGAGTATAGCCAGATATCTCACAGAATTTAGAATTAACCTTTGTAATAATCCCTCTTTTATCGGTAAAAGCAATGATGCTTGATTGCTCTAAAGCATATGTTATATCACTAACTTCACGAACAGACTCTTCCAATTGAAGCTGAACATTTTTTTGCTCTGTTATATCTCGCCGAATGGCAACATACTGATATGGGGATCCCTCTTTATTTAAAAAAGGAACGATTACAGTATCAACCCAATAATGTGTACCATCTTTTGCTTTATTAAGTATTTCGCCTCTCCATATCTCCCCTTTGTTGATGGTGTTCCATAGTTCACGAAAAAATTCAGGCGAATGATGGCCCGAATTAACAATACGATGATTTTGTCCAAGTAATTCCTCTCTACTATACTTGGAAAGTTCAACAAATTTATCGTTTGCATAAGTAATCATGCCGTTATTATCTGTAAAGGCAACGATGGCGGATTCATCCAGTGCATGCTGCATATCTCTAACATCGATTGTCCCAACATCTATTCGCTCTCCGATTAATGTACTTGTACCAATTAATCCACCTAAAACTAAGACAGACACAAATAATGCAATATAAATGATAAAACTGCTTTCGTAAGAATCTTTTGCAACTGAAATTTCTGGTGCACTTATGTTACTTAAAAGAATAAAATGACTAACCATACATACACTTGTCATTAATAAACTACATAATGGTCGAATCCATTTTTTTAGTAATACAGGTATATTGACCGGATAAAAAGAAAGCCAAATAGAAAGCCAAAAACCTATATATAATAGTATAAAACTGATGAATAATTGCGGAATTTGATAGTACACCATACTACCTATTGAGTAAAATCCTATGATTGAAACGGATAATAAAGATAGACTAAAAAAGAAAGCCGATACATAAATTCTTCTTTTCTTTTTCTCCTTGTCCAATAAGGCATAAAACGCCATTCCACTAAAACAAATACCAACTACCATCGATAAGATCGTGATCGGGATATTATAGTTTGCGGTTGCATATACATTGGTAATCATCATGTCAATAAAACTCAATATCCAAAATCCAAATCCTATTGTAAATGTACTTGCTAGAAATAAAAATCTACTATTTTTCTCCCTGTTCTTCACTAATTGAAACAAGTCAAAGGAAGAATAGCATGCCATATAGACGATTAGGATGCTAATAAAAATCAAAATGGAGTTAAACAACAAAAATCCTCCTAATCTATTCCAAAAAATAACACACCCTTAAAGTTCCGGAAATGGACTATCTTTAAGTTTGCATTCTATTTGATTGTAAATCAAATAAAACAGATAAGAAAGTATTTTTCTATAAATCATTCACAAAATAGTCACATTACTGTTAATTATAGGAGGGAACTTAGGGAAAGTTAGCAAATAAGGAGTGTTTTAATAATGAGGAGGAGGATAGAGTTAAAATGATATCAGTGGATGTATCATTCACACTGTTGCTCATTAACCCTATCGCTCGGGTTAAGATTAATTACTAATTTGGGGAAGCTCTCTCATTTCCACTGATGTTTGATCTCCACACAATGGACAAAGAAGATCATCTGTTGCAAAATCTTTCCTCATCCAACCATTGCATGAATTACATGCATATACTTCCATACTCATTAATATTTCTTCCGGCTTTTCTTCTGCACCTTTTCGATTAAAAAACATATGAACGCCCCCCTTTTTACTATATTATTGCCAGTACATCCAATATTTATGTGTTAGTATGATTATTTCTGCTTTTATCCCACTCTTAACACGAGAAGTAAGCCCCCCATCGATGGAAGTTTTCTTTATGTGAAATCATTAATTGACATGTTTGATATATCTACTAAAAATTCTTCTAATTCTGTAACTCAGCTCCATATTTATGGTAATATGATGAAAAACGGAAGAGAAGGAGCCGCAAATGTCTACAAAATTATATTATTCCAATCCATACGAAACAAAGTGGACAACCGATATAGAGAAAATTATCGAAGAAGAGAACCGAACTTTTGTCATTTTAAAAGAAACAGCTTTTTATCCAGAAGGTGGAGGTCAGCCAGCTGACACTGGTACTATAAATGGAATTCGTGTAATAGATGTTCAAATAAAGAATGACCAAATTTACCATCTAGTTGAAAATAAGCCAGAAGAACAGACTGTTGAATGTGTAATAGACTGGAATAGAAGATTTGATCATATGCAACAACATACGGCACAGCATTTATTATCAGCTGTTCTTGAAGAGTTATATAGCATTCCGACAGTGAGCTTTCATTTAGGAAAAGAGTATACAACTATTGATGTGGATACAACGGATTTAACGAAAGAACAAATAGAAACGATCGAAACAGCCTGTAATACATATATTATGAAAAATTTGGAGATTAAAACCTATTTTACAAACCATGAGGAAGTAAACAAATTTCCTTTAAGAAAGCTACCTGAAGTGACTGGTGATATCAGAATTGTCGAGATTGAGGGAATAGATTATTCAGCATGTGCAGGAACACATGTCCAAAGAACTGGCGAATTAAGCCTTTTTAAGATTATGAAAACGGAAAAACACCGCGGTCAGATTAGAGTATTTTTCCTTAGTGGCTGGAGATCTCTTTATGACTATCAAACCTCTCAAACGATATTGGACCATTTAAGTAGCCATTTTAAAACAAACAAGCAGCAGCTGGAAGATCGTATTAATAAACTAGAATTAGAGAAGAAAGCCTTAAACCGAGAAGTAGAAGTTCTAAAATCAGAGAATACTGCCTTTTTAGGAGAACAAATACTTGCTGATCAAAACGAAAAAATAATCTTTTTGCAATTTGAAGAGAAAACCATGAAGGACTTATCGACTCTTGCTAAATATATAATACAACAATCTAGCTATATCATTTTATTAAGTTCGCAATTAGAGAAGAAAGTGCTATTACAGCATAATGGAGACTATTCCCTTCATTGTGGCAAACTGCTTAAAGAAGCAATAAAAGATTTTGAAGGAAAAGGTGGTGGAAATGAGCTGTTAGCACAAGCTACTTTCCCGTCCATCCAGCAACTAAATGCATGTACTAGTAAAATAAAGGAAACTTTACAAAGCATTTTATAAATAAAAAGTCATTGGTGGATTTGATGATAAATCCTCCCCAATGACTTTTTATTAATTCAATATCTGTTGCCCACGCTTTTCTAACATAATAGCAACTTTTATCATAAAATAACTAATTTCTTCTGGAAGTTTTTCTTTAAGTGGTTTTAATTTATCCATACCAACTTTTTCAATAGCTTTTACAACTTTCACTTGATCTTCAGGCTTAATAAATTTTGTCCAATCAACTTCTAATTGTTCTTCCCCACAACGAAGTAGATGATTTTCTATCGTTTGTAGATTTAATTCTCTTTGTTTCGCTATTTCTTTCATCGCTAACCCTTTTTTCCATAAATCTAGGGTTACTAAATGAGAATTTTCTACACTTTTCTTCGAGCGTTTTTCCTTAATTGTTCTTGATTCCTTATTCTCACTATCTTCTAATTCAGATAAATTATGCTGGTCATTTTTAAACTTAACAATATGCTCGATCATCGTATCTCCATATTTTTGTAGCTTATGATCACCGATTCCTTTAATTTCTCTAAACTCTTCATGCGTAATAGGCATGGTAATGGAGATAATACGTAAAGTTTGATCTGAAAAAACCACAAAAGGTGGAACATTTTCTGCCTCCGCCAATTGTTTACGAATCTTTCTCAAATACTCAAATAAAGTATTATTTTCAGAAACTTTTACCGTCACTACCTGCTCTTTTCGTTCAACGGTTGTTTTACCTAAAAGAACATCCTTTCCTTTATTTGAAACTTTTAATATCGGCATCGCACCTGTACTTACATCAATATATTGCTCAGAAATTAAAAACTCAATAAAATCACTTATTTCCTTGGCTGATTTCTCCTTCATAAGCCCATAGGTTTTAATACGATCTAATTGAAAATCTATCAATTTCTTGTTTTTAGAGCCTGTTAATACTTGGGCAATCATAGTTTTTCCGAATCTTTCGCCCATTCTAATCATACATGACAATACTTTTTGGGCATCAACCGTAACATCAATTATCGTTCTTTCATCTGTACAGTTTGAACATTGCCCACACTTTTCTGCATGCTCATCACCAAAATAATGCAAAATATATTCTTGAAGGCAATCTTCTGTATGACAAAAATTAATCATCGATTGCAATTTATCAATATCTTGCTTCTGTTTATCTGGATCATTTATTGTCTGGTCAATTAAAAATCGTTGGATGCGAATATCTTGGGCAGAATATAGTAAAATGCACTTGCTCGGTAAGCCGTCACGCCCTGCTCTTCCCGCTTCTTGGTAATAGCCCTCCATGTTTTTTGGAAGCTGGTAATGAATTACATATCGAATATTACTTTTATCAATACCCATTCCAAAAGCATTTGTGGCGATCATAATCGATACATCATCTTTAATAAACGCTTGCTGTTCCGCCTCTCTTTGTCCATCACTCATTCCGCCATGATATTTCGAAACGGAGTAGCCCTTTTTTAATAACCGATCATGTAGTTTCTCAACCTCTTGTCTTGTAGCTGCATAAATAATTCCTGACTCTTCTTTATTTTTCTTTAAAAATGATTCAAGAAACTTCCCTTTATCTTGTCCCTTTATTATCGAAAAAGATAAATTATCGCGGGCAAAACCAGTTTTAATTGTATTTTCCCAAGGAATATTTAATAATTGACATATATCTTCATGAACTTTAGGTGTTGCAGTTGCTGTTAATGCAGCAACAATTGGTTTATCAGATAATCTATTAATCATAAAGCCGATTTTTGCATAGCTTGGACGAAAATCATGTCCCCATTGCGAAATACAGTGAGCCTCATCTACTGCGATAAAAGAAATCGTAACTTCTTTTAAAATCTCAATAAAATAATCTGCCTCTAGTCGTTCTGGAGCTAAATAAAGTAATTTATAATGTCCATTTTTAATATCGTACACTCTTTCCTGCACTTCATTGCTATGTAACGTACTATTTATATACGTAGCTGGAATACCAACTTCTGTTAGTGTATCTACCTGGTCCTTCATTAAAGAAATTAAAGGAGAAATAACAATTGTTAATCCTGGAAACATCATCGCAGGAACCTGATAACAAATTGATTTTCCTCCGCCAGTTGGCATAATTCCTGCAACATTTTCACCATCCAACAAATGTTGAATAATCTCTTCTTGTCCTTTTCTAAAATTATCATATCCAAAGTACTCTTTTAAAATACTACGCGCTTTATCCATCATCATAATATTCTCCCCGCTTTTAACCGAACATTTCTTTATCTCATTGTATCACTAATTAAATTTAATTTGAATGAATCATAAAGCATATGATTGCTTGTCCACCAACAATAATAAATTTTTCTCCATTCATTTAATAAACAGCCTAACTATGCCTATTGATTTATTAATTGGTTTGGCATAGCCAGACTGCTCTTTTTATACAAAGTTCATTTCAGCTTTTATAGTCTAAATAAAGCAGTACGTTACTCTTTTTCTATTTACAATCATTAATTATAACCAAGCTGCTCCAACGATGATTAATAATATGAATAATACAACGATCAATACAAAGCTATTTCCGAAACCACCACAAGAAGCTACTGGAGCTGCAACTGGTGCAGCATACCCGCATCCACAATCATTATAACCATATCCACCATAACCGTAACTCATTTATAAAACACTCCTTTTTCTATCTTTCTTAATATGCAAAACCAACGTAACTAGAACCTACAATTATTAATAAAATGAATAGCACTACTAGTAGAGCGAAACCTCCACCAAAACCAGCTGCTGGGCCACCACTCATTTATTCCACCTCCCTCATACACATAAGCATCATATGAGTCTTGAGTTTGTCCTGTTTGGGCGCTTCAAAAAAAGTTAGATAAGTTTCTCAATATGTAGGAAGATTCCTTCCTGAAAGGAATCTTTCGTTTGATTGATCAAAAGAAAGGAATAAAAGCTAATGCAGCAATTAATCCTAATGAAACACCAAATGCTGCGGCCCCAAAGCCCCATCCCCATCCCCAACCCCAGCCAGGTCCGTAACCACGTCTAAATCCATATCCCAATCCTCCATAACCGCGGCGATTACCGCCAATCGGTCTAATATAGACTTTATTTGGAGTAACTCTTTCGATTATTCCTGTATGAACCTCACCACTATGAGTACGGATGCGCACACATCTTCCGACACCTCTTGAGCACTGATTATAAAAATTATTAGCAGACATTATATGACACCTCCAACCGTTAATCCTTAATATCCTATGTACAAGTCTAAAAAAAGAATGGACAACTTTCATGAAAAAAGCGCGGATATTTTTTACCTGTACATAGAAGTAAAATCGTTAGCACTATGTCGTATCTTGAAGATCTATTGAAATAGAGAATATAAAGCTTGAAAGACATATACATATTCCTATTTAGAAATGCAAATAATTTAAAGGGCATAATTAGATATTGAAAAATATAATTTATTGAGACAAAAGATGAAATAAAGTGAAACTTCCATCAGTGGGAGTTTTACTGTCCGTTAAGAGTGGGATAAAAATAATCCTATATATAAGGTAGAAATTTAAGTAAAAGGAGATTTTACTATGTTACAAGCGGCAATGTGGGGAGCAATTGCAAGCTTTTCATTGCTTGCAGGTTCTATAACTGGATTATTTCTGGCCATTCCCAAAAAAATTATTGCTTATTTAATGGCTTTAGGTACAGGTATTTTGATTGGTGCTTCTTCCTTTGAGCTTTTAATAGAATCTATACATAAAAGTGGAATTGTAAAAACTGCGGTTACTTTTTTAGCTGGAGCTGGTTTATTTACCTTAATTGAAATTTTTCTCTATCAAAAGGGTGGCTCCAATCGCAAGAGATCACATAAAAATCCAGCAGGGCATTCTGGGTTAGCGATTTATGCGGGGACATTGATGGATGCTATTCCTGAATCGATGATTATCGGCTTAAGTTTATTAAATACTCACAAAGTGGATTTCCTCTTCCTAATAGCCATTTTCATCAGTAATTTTCCTGAATCTTTATCTTCTACAGTTGGTTTAAAACAGGACAACTATTCAATTAGGAAAATTTTATTCTTATGGAGTAGTGTTATGCTTATTTCTGCTATTAGCAGTTCGGTTGGATATTTATTTTTAGAAAATGCATCACCTGTTATGCTTTCAGGCATACAGTCATTTGGTGCTGGTGGTTTAATTGCGATGGTTTGCTCGACTATGCTTCCTGAAGCATTTGAGCAAGGAGGACCTACTGTGGGATTTGTTGCGTGTGTAGGATTAATTTTTTCTTTAAGTATGAGCCATCCGGGATAGAGACTGTCGCAGAGCATATATTCCGACAGTTCTCCTAGTCCCTTTAAATATTAATTATTATTTTGCTATCGATCTTGACGAAGCAACTCGTAAAGCAGAATCTTTGTCTTCCTTTTTCTTCTTCGGAAAAATATAGAGATTTAACGCGCCTACAAAGAATGCTCCTCCAACAATATTACCAATTGTTACAGGTATTAAATTGTGCAATGCGTTTGTAATTGTAATAGTTTCTGGATGAGGAACAATTAGTGCAATAGAGAAAAGTGCCATATTTGCCACGCTATGCTCATATCCTGAAATCATAAAAGAAAACACGATTAATATAGTTGCAATAATTTTCCCAACATCGCCTTTAATGTTCATAGGGATCCAAATAGCCAAACATACTAACCAGTTACAAAGTATCCCTCTTATAAACAATTCTACTGTTGTAGCACTCATTTTTGAATTCGCAACATCCATTAGCCATGTTGTTTTAGGAGCCAAACTAAATAAACCGGAATAATAGATCAATATAGCAAAAAATAACGCTCCAACCAAATTGCCAAGATAAGTAGTTACCCAATTATAAATAGTATCCTTCCAACTAGTGGCTCCAGACAAAGTACTCATTGCAAAAGCCATCGTATTACCGGTAAATAGTTCTCCACCACCATATGAAATAAGCACCAAGGCCAATCCAAAAAATAAACTAGTCATCATATACGTAGCCGGTGAATGAACATCAAAAAAGGGCTGTGCTAAACGATAACATAACATTAAAGCAAAACCAATGTATATGCCTGCTAATATTGCCTTCACAAAATAACGAAAAAAAGATTCATCAATCGTTTCTTTCTTTTTTATCGCATAATTAATTGCTTTATCGATTGGGTGTATATCCATTGCGATACCTTCCTTTCTGTATATAGCTATTATACAAAAGGAGAATCGCTTTATTTTGTGAAAAAATGAACATTTTATAACAATTAATTAAATATATGTACTATCGCTATTTTAAATTTTAATTTGTTGTTGTTAGTTTATTATTTTGTTGAATTGCTACCGAAAATTGAGACCTTGGCTTTGTAAAGCTAATTTTGATACCGGATTTTTTCATTTTATTAACCAACTCAACTAGCTGTTTTTTAGCCATATAAACTACTCCTTTACTTCTTAATAGTTTTAGTGTACTAGAAATTTATGAAGAAATTATGAACAAATCATAAATAATTTTAGACTATTTGCTATTGGTGAAAAGACCTACTAAATACTTAAACCCTTCTTCTTTATAAATTCTATCCATGGAAAGAAAACCCTTTATTTTTTGATATTTTTTTACCCTATCTTTCTATTATGATAAACATGTTTTCTTTTTTCTATCGGGCGTATTTCATATTTTTGTTCATTTATTTTGAAAACTACTTTCTTCTAATAATCTTAGAATAGATTTATTTAAACAGATATGTAGGAAGTTTAACGAAAATAATTCGCTCTTCCATTCTAATAATGGTATAATTTGAAGGATATTGTAGTTTGGAGGATTTTTATATGATAACAGTTACGAATGTAGGTCTTCGATATGGTGATCGTAAATTATTTGAAGACGTTAATATTAAATTTACACCTGGAAATTGCTATGGATTAATCGGAGCAAATGGTGCTGGAAAGTCTACTTTCCTAAAAATACTTTCTGGTGAGCTAGAGGCACAAACAGGAAATGTTTCTTTAGGACCTGGGGAAAGACTTGCTGTTTTAAAGCAGAATCACTTTGAATACGAAGAGCATGAAGTACTTAAAGTAGTAATCATGGGTCACACTAGATTATATGAAGTGATGCAAGAAAAAGATGCTATTTATATGAAAGAAAATTTCACGGATGAAGATGGCATGAAGGCAGCTGAGCTTGAAGGAGAATTCGCTGAATTAAATGGTTGGGAAGCAGAATCAGAAGCAGCTATTCTTTTAAAAGGCTTAGGTATTGGTGAAGATCTTCATTATAAAACAATGGCTGAATTAAATGGTTCTGATAAAGTAAAGGTTTTACTAGCTCAAGCTCTTTTCGGTGAACCAGATGTACTTCTACTAGATGAGCCTACTAACCATCTTGATATAAATGCGATTAAGTGGTTAGAAGAATTTTTAATCAACTTTGAAAATACTGTCATTGTTGTTTCCCATGACAGACATTTCTTAAATAAAGTTTGTACCCATATTGCGGATTTAGATTTTAGCAGAATTCAAATCTATGTTGGTAACTATGACTTTTGGTATGAGTCCAGTCAATTAGCTGCTAGAATGGCAAATGATGCAAACAAAAAGAAGGAAGAAAAAATCAAAGAACTTCAAAACTTTATTGCTCGATTCAGTGCAAATGCTTCTAAATCGAAACAGGCAACATCTAGAAAGAAATTGCTTGATAAAATTTCATTAGATGACATTAAACCATCATCTCGAAAATATCCATACGTTGCCTTTACTCCGGAGCGAGAAATCGGAAATGATTTATTAAGAGTAGAAAACTTATCAAAAACAATTGATGGGGTAAAAGTTCTTGATAATGTAAGCTTTATTATGAATAAGGACGATAAAATTGCGCTTGTTGGTCCAAATGAATTAGCAAAAACTACCCTTTTCCGTATTTTAACTGGTGAATTAGAGCCAGATAGTGGTACGTATAAATGGGGCGTTACAACTTCTCAAAGTTATTTCCCTGCTGAGAACTCAGAGTATTTTAGCGAGGACGATGCTACACTGGTTGATTGGTTACGTCAATATTCTCCAAATGACCAAACAGAAAGCTTCTTAAGAGGATTTTTAGGTCGCATGCTGTTCTCAGGGGAAGAAGTATTGAAAAAGCCTAGCGTTCTATCTGGTGGAGAAAAAGTTCGTTGTATGTTATCGAAAATGATGTTAAGTGCAGCAAACGTTCTACTACTTGATGAACCAACAAATCACTTAGATTTAGAATCTATTACGGCTTTAAATAATGGATTAATCAACTTTAAAGGTTCTTTAATTTTCACTTCTCATGACCATCAGTTTGTGTCAACAATTGCTAATCGCATTATAGAGATTACTCCGCAAGGACTGGTTGATAAACAAATGAATTACGATGAATATTTAGAAGATGAAGCACTACAAAAAAACATTGCAAACATGTATAAATAAGTAATAAAAAAACCGGGTTCGCCCGGTTTTTTAACGTTTAATCACTCTTCTTTTCATAAAAAATATACACCCTAATGCAATAGGAAGAATAAATATAATTCCTGGAAATGAAGATTTTTTTTCGTCCTTTACTACATCTTCAGTAATTTCCTCTTTAAAAGTCTCCTCTGCTGGCATTACTTTAGCTAATTGTATAGATTGAAGAATATCGCCATTGTCATTTTCTATCATTAATAAGCCAGACGACGTTACTTCTTCCTCTCCTTTTGTATGTGGAACAGTGATTTTCTCTTCTTGCATCGTTTCATATGTTGTCCCTTTAACAAAAAACGATTTTCCTGCTGGAATCACTTTATGTGTATATTGATTAAATCCATATTCCAATAACTCTTTTGTATCATTATATACGTCACGCTTATAATTCCCTTTTAAAACAATAGCGATTAAACTTAACTCCTCATTTGCTGCAGTTGTTGCCAATGTTTGTTTGGATTCATTAACAAAACCTGTTTTCCCACCAGTTACTTTGTCATATGGCCTAGAACCATTAACCATTTGATGATGGCTGACTAATGTTGTATCCCAAGATAAACCATCCCATTTTAGTTCATCAGTTCCAAATATTTCTCGAAATATTTCATTTTGCATGGCATATTTGGTGATTAATGCTAAATCATTAGCAGTTGTATAATGATCCTTATGAAAAAGGCCATTTGGATTTTTGAAATGTGTAGAATGAACGTTTACTTTCTCTTTTAAAAACTGATTAATATTTTGTTCAAACTCATCTATGGACCCATCAAGGTATTCTGCAATGGCTATTGCAGCATCATTTCCTGAATTAATTAACATGCCATCAATTAAATGCCTTAACGTTACTTGTTCACCTTGTTCTAAGTAAACCCTTGTCCCTTCTGTTGAGTATGCATTCTCACTAACTGTAATAATATCGTCCAAATTCCCTTTTTCAATAGCATAAATGGCCGTTGCTATCTTTGTTAAACTTGCTGGATACATTTTTTTATATCCATTCTTTTCAAATAAAACTGCTCCAGTATCACTATCCAACAAGAAAACTGCTTCACTTATTAAGTCTAGTTCCCTACTTTCCGTCGCCTTACTTATTGCAGGAAAACTAAATAATAGTAAAACGAAACATATTGCAATTGTCGTTTCCCTCATTTTCCCCCACCTATTTATTTTCTATATTTAAATACCATGACTATTGTACCAAATAAATGAGAATAATAAATGACAATTAGAATATTGTCACAAAAATGAAATCCTTTTGTTTTTGTGATGAAAACTACTCAAATATGTGCAATCTATGAAAAAATAGGTTACTCACTGGATAGTCCTCTTAAAAAAGCAGCTGCATTTTTCTTTATATTCTTTCCAACTTCAAGCAAGAAAAGAAAGACTGCGATTAAAAACGGCAAAAGATAGTAGCCAACACGGTATAAGAATAATACGATCAGCATCTGTTCTGATTCCACCCCTAAAGATTCGATCCCCCACAAAAACACTAGTTCAAAGGATCCCATCCCTCCTGGAATCATACTGATAATACCCGTACATGCAGCAACTAAAAATAGCAAGAAAAAATCTCCAGCTGAAACCGGTAATTCAATGATTTGGGCGATAAAATATAAATAGGCAAATAGAAAAATCCATTCTAATAAAGACACAGCTATTAGGCCAATCATTTGGTTTCGGTCAAAGGCAAAGCTATGTAACTTTGCTTTCTTATAACTAACTAATAAGATAGGAAAGATTAACCCTACAACGATAATAGCTGCAAATATCCATAGATGCTCTCCTATTAAATTCAATCTTCTGCTATAAAGAATAGCAATCCATGCTAATAAACTAATTCCTGATAGATAGAATAAGGTAACTACGGCAATCCCTTTAAATAATTTTTTTCGATCTGTTTCATATTGTTTATAAAAATAGTTGCGTAAAGCAATTCCTATTAGTCCACCAAACCCGATTAAATTAGAAAAAGAGTTACTAATAAAAGAATATTTCCCGACCTCTACAAAAGGAATATCTTTCTTTAAATGCTTTACAAGAAAAAAATCGTAAAAAAACATGGGAAGAGTCGCCATAAATCCGCCTAATACAATGTAAAACAAACTATGATAAGGAATTGTCTGTAAGTATCCATATATAAGGTGCATATCCGTTGACATAATCATATTTTTAATTTCGCGTAAAATGATGATAAATATGACAATCGGTAGTAGTATCTTCGCCATATTAATCCAGATTTCTTTTTTTCTGATTAACATATTTACCACCTCTTACATTTCGATTGTTTCTACTCTAGTAATTGAGACCTAGAATTAATCATACCTTATCTACAATAGAAAAGAAAAGGAACTTTTTTCTACGTTCTTATCAAATAGATTTCCTTTCCTATCCAATAGTATGGACAAAATGATTGTCACTATTCTATTAAAAGGAAAACTTCTCCTCTCCTTCTAAAAATAAAAACGTCCTATTGTATAACAGTTAGTGAAAAACGAAAGAAATCTATATAACAGTTATTTAAAGGTTTTTCCCTTTCTTCTTTTAATTATTTTGAGAAAACACGCTTTAAGCAGTTGGTACTACTGGAGTTCACATTTACGACACAGAATATTCGCAAGATGTACACATTTATTGTGATTGTTCTCACACATTATCTGTTATAGTTAAAACAGAAAGAAAAAAGCTTTCTGTTATATATTTTTATTAAATCATGAGGTGATTATAATGGAAAAAGTTGAAACAACTAATTATTGGGAAGGCTTTAAAAATGGATCATGGCAGAAAGAAGTAAATGTTCGTGACTTCATCTTAAAAAATTTCAATCCATATTATGGTGACTCTGCTTTCTTATCAGGTCCTACATTAGAAACTACACAATTATGGGAACAAGTAATGGAATTAAGTAAATTAGAACGAGAAAGAGGCGGCGTTTACGATTTAGATACAGATATCGTATCAACGATAACTTCTCACGGTCCTGGTTACTTAGATAAAGCGAAAGAAAAGATTGTCGGTGTACAAACAGATGAACCTTTCAAACGCTCTTTCCAACCAAATGGCGGAATTAGAATGGCTGTCCAAGCTTGTGAATCTTATGGCTATAAAGCGGATGAAGAGCTAGAAAAATTCTTTAGTGAACACCGCAAAACTCATAATGCTGGAGTATTTGATGCTTATACAGATGAAATGAGATTAGCTAGAAAAGCTGCTATCATTACAGGTCTTCCAGATGCATACGGCCGCGGTAGAATTATTGGAGACTATCGTCGCGTCGCGCTATACGGTGTTGACTTCCTAATCAACGAAAAACAAAAAGATAAAAGAGCGACAAGTTCTGTTATGACAGAAGAAACAATTCGATTAAGAGAAGAAGTTTCTGAGCAAATTCGTGCCTTAAACGAATTAAAAGAATTGGGTGCAGCTTACGGTTTTGATTTATCAAGACCAGCAGCTAATGCTCAAGAAGCTTTCCAATGGGTATATCTTGGCTACCTTGCAGCAATTAAAGAACAAAACGGTGCAGCAATGAGCTTAGGACGTGTATCTACTTTCTTAGATATTTATGTAGAAAGAGATATAGAAAACGGTATATTAACTGAAAAAGAAGCACAAGAAATTGTTGATCACTTTATTATGAAGCTTCGCCTAGTTAAATTTGCTCGTACACCTGATTATAATGAATTATTCAGTGGCGATCCTACATGGGTAACAGAATCTATTGGCGGTATGGCTAATGATGGAAGACCTTTAGTTACAAAAAACTCTTTCCGCTTCCTTCATACATTAGATAACTTAGGACCTGCTCCAGAGCCAAACTTAACTGTTCTTTGGTCCACTCAATTACCGGAGAACTTTAAAAAATTCTGTTCACAAATGTCTATTCAAACTAGTGCTATCCAATATGAAAACGATGATGTCATGAAACCTCAATGGGGCGATGATTACGGCATAGCTTGTTGTGTATCAGCAATGGAAATTGGTAAGCAAATGCAGTTCTTTGGAGCACGTGCTAACCTAGCTAAATGTTTATTATATGCAATTAACGGTGGTAAAGATGAAAAGTTAAAAGTCCAAGTTGGACCTAAATTCGCTCCAATCACTTCTGAATATCTAGATTACCAAGAAGTATCGGAGAAATTTGATAACATGATGGAATGGTTAGCTGGACTTTATATTAACACATTAAACGTTATCCACTATATGCACGACAAGTATAGCTACGAAAGAATTGAAATGGCTCTTCATGACACAGAAATTCTTCGTACTATGGCTACTGGTATCGCTGGATTAAGTGTTGTGGCTGATTCCTTAAGTGCGATTAAGCATGCAAAAGTAAAAGTTATTAGAGACGAAAATGGTCTAGCTGTTGATTTTGAAACAGAAGGTGATTTCCCTAAATATGGAAACAACGATGATGCTGTTGATAGCATTGCAATCGGACTTGTCGAAAGCTTTATGAAAAAATTACGCAAGCATCAAACATATCGCAATTCTATGCATACTATGTCTATTTTAACCATTACTTCCAACGTTGTTTATGGTAAAAAGACTGGTAATACACCGGATGGTCGTCGTGCTGGTGAACCATTTGCTCCAGGTGCTAACCCAATGCATGGTCGTGATACAAAAGGAACTTTAGCATCCCTATCTTCTGTTGCTAAATTACCTTACGATTATTCTCTAGATGGTATTTCTAACACATTCTCTATCGTGCCGAAAGCACTTGGTAAAGAAGATGATGTACGTGTAAACAATTTAGTATCTATTTTAGATGGTTATGCAGCAAAAGCTGGTCACCACTTAAATGTTAACGTATTTAACAGAGAAACATTATTAGATGCTATGGAACATCCAGAATTGTATCCACAATTAACGATTCGTGTATCTGGATATGCAGTTAACTTTATTAAATTAACTCGTGAGCAACAACAAGACGTCATTAGTCGTACTTTCCACGAATCTATGTAACAAAAAGGACGGTTGAGGGATTTTCGCATGATCCCTCAACCCTACTTCTTACAGTGCTACTTTAATGGCTCGCGGGTTTATTATAAGGAGGAAATAATCATGAACGGTAATATACATTCAATTGAAACATTTGGAACGGTGGATGGTCCTGGTATTCGCTATGTAGTGTTTACACAAGGCTGCTTGCTTCGCTGCCAATTTTGTCATAATGCAGACACTTGGGAAATTGGTACTGGAAAGCAAATGTCTGTAGAGGACATTATCAATGATTTAAAAACATACCTTCCTTTTATCGAACCTTCTGGTGGAGGTATTACTGTAAGTGGTGGGGAACCATTATTACAAATTCCATTTTTAATCGAACTATTTAAAGCGTGTAAAAAACTCGGCATTCATACAACCATTGACTCATCTGGTGGCTGTTATTCAAAAGCCCCTTCTTTTCAAGCGCAATTAGATGAATTAATGAAATATACGGATTTAGTTTTACTCGATTTAAAACATATCGACCGTAAAAAACATATTAAACTAACAGGAATGGGTAATGATCATATTTTAGATTTTGCTACCTATTTATCCAGCAAAAAAATCCCGATCTGGGTACGCCATGTATTAGTCCCAACCATTAATGATAACGAAGAAGATTTAACTAGACTAAGTGATTTTATCGCTACTCTAGAAAATGTAGAAAAAATTGATATTCTTCCCTATCATAAATTAGGTGTTTATAAATGGGAAACGCTCGGTCTAGAATATCCACTTAAAGGAATAGAACCACCTACGCAAGAATCTGTTGATTTTGCGACTACTATTTTAAACAGAAATAATTAAAAGCATTTTCCCAAAAAAAGAGACTTGAATTTCATATTAGAAGTTCAAGTCTCTTTTTCAAGTATGCTATTTAAGCACTTCTGTCTGCAAATGGAGGATATGGTGGGTATGGTGGGTGTGGATGACGTTTTTTTCCTATCGCTAGTTCGTATTCAAAAGATACAGGAATATTTAAAAATACAAAATCGACATCTAAACCAAGAATTTTAAACATTTATTTCCCTCCTTTGATTTTTTTCGTACAAAACATTTAAATTAATTGCATTTACATATTTTGTACTTTCCTTATAGGGTATGCCAAAAAGTAGTACATGCTTGTGCAGAGTAATTATTTTGATATTGAAAGTCACTAGTGTTGCATAAATTTTGTTAGAATATTCAGTTTAAATATGTCCCCTGTTAAGAGCCAAAAAAGTAAATACCCAACTAAAGGTGGATCCATCCATTTGGAAATTTTTTTACAATTAGACTTAAGAGACGACGACAATTTGTTTATTAAGGAATGGTTTTTCCTTCAATCTTTCGAAGCCAAATATGTGCTGGTTTCCACAAAGCTGCCCGTAAATATCGGCTAATTTGTAGGGTTTTTCGTTTACTTTTTGTCTCGATTTGTGCGAGAACATGCAGGCAAAAAACAATAAGTGCGATAAACACTTGATTCTGAATTGCCCATTCGCTTTGGCCGTAAAACTTTTTGATATGGAGATGTTGTTTAATCCATTTGAAAAATAACTCAATCGCCCAGCGTGATTTATACATCTTTGAGATTTCTTCAGCACTTAAATCAAAACGATTTGTGATTAAATGAAGCTCATTTCCTTTTGAATCAATCACTTTTAGAAGACGAAAGTAATTTTCGGCACGGTTTTGCGTCGTACCAATCAACACCATTTGATCCGACAAAACAGATGTATTCTCGGGTAGTTTAAAATCGTAAACCTCCCGTATGACTGCGTTTTTTCGCAGCCTAGAAAGGAAAAAGTAGCCGTCATCTGTCATCCGATCAAAGCGTTCGTAGTCTAAGTAACCACGGTCAAACACATACATACATTCCTTGTCATCAACCATTACTTCAAGCTGACCGCGGTCATGTTCTTTGGCCGTTGTCATAATGGCCTTTTCGGGATAGGATATACCTTTTTCCATAAACACAAGGCGTAAGTGCAATTTAACACCCGCTTTTGTTTTGCGGAATTTTGCCCATTTATGATTAGTCAAATTGAGAGGCAATGTGCTTGAATCAATGATTTTTAATGGCATCACAAGTTTCGTGTTGTGCGTTTTGGCATGAATTTGTGAAACTAAATCAAGGAAAAGCTTTTGGAATAAGTCTGGATTCATGCCATTTAAACGGCGTGAGAGTTGGGAAATACTGATAGAATCAAGATCAATGCCCTTTTGCAGTTGATCATCGAAAAGACAATCGCTCAGCGCATGCAGACTTTCGACTTCTTCTAGCTGCGCAAAAAGTAATAATTTTAGAAATGACTCTGTCGTTAGTTTTTTCGTATAGAAATCTAATTTCAACGTTTTCACGTTTTCTTCAAATAATTGAAGATTTATTGGTGAAAACCATTGTCCAAATGAAGTTTTTCGTGTAATCTTGTCCATGCGATAGTCCTTTTTAGTGGATTTGGACGGGTTACCACCTAACTTATCCATTATAAAGGACTTTTTCTTTGCATAAAATGATAAAATTGAACATTTCAAGTATTTTTAATAGTTAAATTAAATTAACGCAACACTAGTGATTGAAAGTATATAAAATAAGAGGAATTGAGATTAATTACTCAATTCCTCTTATTTTTACTATTCTTTCCACCACTCATCAAACATAGATGCTGGAACTTGTCTCTTATGCTCTGTCATTAAATAGCGTGCTTCAATTTTCTCCGCCACATCTTGTGTAACTTCTTTTCCTTCTAAATAATCATCTAATTGATCATACGTTATACCTAGTTCCGTTTCATCTGCTTGTCCTGGTTTATTATCTAATAAGTCAGCTGTCGGAACTTTTAGGTAAATAGCTTCTTCCGCTTTTAGTTCTTTTAATAATTGCTTTCCTTGCCTTTTCGATAAACCTGTTAACGGTAGTACGTCTGCACCACCATCCCCGTACTTCGTAAAGAAACCCGTAACAGCTTCTGCAGCATGATCAGTGCCAACTACAAGTAAATTTTCTTGTCCACCTATTGAATATTGCGCAATCATCCGCATTCTAGCTTTTACATTCCCTTTATGATAGTCCGCTAATGGAGTTTCACTCATTCCATCATATACTTCTTTTACTCCATCTACAGGAGTTTTAATATTAAAAACATACTCTTTATCCGCTTTAATAAATTCTAGTGCTCGTTTCGCATCAGCTTCATCTGTCTGAACACCATAGGGTAGTCTAACTGCAACAAATGTTGCATCATGCCCTTCCTCTCGAAGTTGTTCAACTGCAAGCTGTGCCAATCTTCCAGCCAAAGATGAATCTTGTCCTCCGCTAATTCCTAATACGAAACCTTTTGAGTTTGCTTTTTTTGCATAATCTTTTAAAAATTGGACTCTTTTTTCAATTTCTGCTTTTGGATTAATATCAGCTTGAACATTTAAATCCTTCATAATTTTTTGTTGTAAATTACGCATGATTTTTCCTCCTTATTTGCGGTTTTGAATAGATATCTTGACCTTTTCTATGTGGTTCATTTTATTTTCCCAACATAACGGACTTAAATCCACCGGATACTCTTCTGGATTTAAGGAACGCTTATATTCATCCCAAAGGATTTCTAAGCTTTGCTCAGAATATTTTTGGATAGAAAAGATATCTGGCGTCTCGTATACTAACTTACCATCCTTAATTACATCTTGGTGTATATCTACTGCTGTAAAATTTGTAACAAATTTGCTGATGTACGTATGGGTCGGATGGAACATCTTTAAGCGCTCATCTGTTTCCGGATGTTCAGATTCCATACAGATATAGTCTCCTTCTGATTTCCCATTGACATCATTTATAATTCGATATACCCTTTTTAATCCAGGTGTAGTCACTTTTTCTGGATTGCCGCTGATTTTAATCGTATCTTGCATATTACCGGCTTCATCTTCTATAGAAACGAGTTTATAAACGCCACCAAGCGCAGGTTGATCGTATGCTGTGATTAATTTTGTTCCAATTCCCCAAATATCAATTTTTGCTCCTTGTGCTTTTAAGTTAATAATCGTATATTCATCCAGATCATTACTTGCTACAATCTTTGTATCGTAGAAACCTGCTTCGTCCAACATTTTCCTAGCTTCTTTCGATAAATAAGCTAAATCGCCACTATCCAAGCGGATTCCCCGAAAATTTATACTATCTCCTAATTCCTTTGCTACACGAATGGCATTAGGAACCCCAGAACGTAATGTATCATAGGTGTCAACTAAAAATACACAATCTTTATGTCTTCTCGCATATTTATGAAAAGCAATATACTCATCATGATAAGCCTGTATCATCGAATGTGCATGGGTTCCTGAAATCGGAATGCCGAATAACTTTCCTGCTCTTACATTTGATGTTGAACTAAAGCCACCGATGAAAGCTGCTCGTGTTCCCCAAAGGGCAGCATCCAGCTCATGGGCACGTCTACTGCCAAACTCCATTACAACCCCATCGCCAATTACATTTTTAATTCTTGAAGCTTTCGTTGCAATCAATGTTTGGTAATTCACAATATTCAAAATGGCTGTTTCCACAATTTGTGCCTGTGCCAGAGGCGCTTCAATTCTCATTAGTGGTTCATTTGCAAAAACCACTTCTCCTTCAGCTGCTGAACGGAGACTTCCGGTAAATCGCAAATCTTTTAAATAGGCAAGAAAATCCTCTTTAAATCCCTCTTGCCTTAAATACTCGATATCGCCTTCTGAAAATTGGAGATTCTCTAGATACTGAATCACTCGCTCTAAACCAGCAAAAACAGCATAGCCATTATTAAAAGGCAATTTTCTAAAATATACTTCAAAGACTGCATTTTTTTCAGCAATACCGTCCTCCCAGTATGTTTCAGCCATATTTATTTGATATAAGTCAGTATGTAACATTAAACTGTCATCTTTATAATTAAAACTCATTAATAGTCCTCCTGCAAACCCTAAACGACTAAAGGATAGTAGCTCCTAGTACATTTTTAAAGTGATCCAATGCCCATTGATGGCCAATTTCATTAAATGAAGCAACGGCATTTTCATATATATGGATGTTATAGCCAAGATTATAAGCATCAATTGCGGTATGGAGCACACATATATCTGAACAAACGCCAACTAGATAAATATCTTTAATCGATCTTTCTTGCAATTTTATATGTAAGTCTGTGCCTGCAAAAGCACTATATCTAGTTTTATCCATCCAATAAACATTGGTTAAATCCTTATGGTCCTTATATATTTTTTGAAGCGTTCCATATAAATCTCTTCCCTTTGTTCCAGCGATATTGTGAGGTGGGAAAAGCTTAGACTCTGGATGATATGGATCATCTAACGTATGCAAATCGATTGCAAAAACGGTATAATCTCCATTGTTGATAAAATTCTGAGTGATTTTCACTAATTCTTTTTCTATTACAATGGCAGGTTCTCCGCATGGTAGATTACCTTCAACAAAGTCAAAGGTGTAATCTATATTAATTAGAGCTTTCATTAAATCCCCCCTTAAATTTCAGAACTCATTAAAAGACAGTACTCGTAAAGATTGTTGCTATTACCAGCAGACGGAATACACTTCGCTTTCCGTGGGGCTCGCGCTGAGATTCCTCAGTTTCGCCTCCGGGGTCTCACCTGTCTCGCAAGCATCTACGTGTATTACGGCTGCTCCATTTTTCCGACTAATTCTTTTCTCCTATTGAAAAAACAACAATCTTTAGAAAGCAGCCTATTAAAAACATCATTTTTAGAATACACCTTGATTTATATTTAAACTATCCTTTATTATACCATTCATTTTATTTTTTCCTATTAGAAATAGTTAATTCTTCTGATTTTATTCAAATACTCCTTCTTATAAAAGTTGCAAAAAAGTTTTTATATAAAGCCTTCACAAATTGTCATAAAAAATTCTAAATCTCTTTAAAATTCTACTATAGCCCCAGTTGAAAATTGCTTTTCATCATTGAATTAGATATAATTTTATTGTTCACTAATAACGAGGTGTATAAATGATTGATTTATTATTAGACTTTACGTTTTTTCCTAGTTATCAAACGGTTTACTATACATTTTTAGTAGGTCTAGTACTGAAATATTTATGGGATTGGAACATAAAAATAACTGTTCAACAAGAGTTTTTTGCTTCAGAACAGCAACTATCTTTAGATGTTTCGATTACGACAATAAATATGAATGTTCAAAAATATAATACTCCTATTTTGCACTGGATTGTTAAAAATATCCGTAAAAGAATAGAGAGCTCACATGATGATCCTGAGAAACCAAATTCCTCCTTTGTTATCTAATATTTAACTAACAAATTTGGAGGAATTACGTTGAAAAAATTATCTAAAAATACTTTATTAATTATGCTATTAGGTTTATCTACTGTTTTATTAAGTGCCTGTTCTTCATCCACAGCAGGAAATAATGATGGGTTTTTCCATAAAATATTTGTTGAGCCTTTCATTGCAATTATTCATGGAACAGCAGATGTCTTTGTAGGCAGCTACGGTCTTGCGATTATATTGATTACATTAGTTATTCGTTTGGTCCTAATGCCTTTAATGCTTAAACAATATAAAAACCAACAGCTGATGAAAGTAAAAATGGATTCAATTAAACCTGAAATGGAAGCAATTCAGAAAAAAATCAAAACCACAAAAGATCAAAAAGAACAGCAAAAACTGCAAATGGAAATGATGGATTTATATAAAAAAAATAATATTAATCCTTTGAATATCGGTTGCTTGCCTATGCTAATACAAATGCCAATTTTAATGGGCTTCTATTATGCTATTCGTGGTTCTCAAGAAATAGCAACCCATTCATTCTTATGGTTTAATTTAGGTCAATCTGACCTTATTTTAACAGCGTTAGCTGGTATTGTTTATTACCTGCAGTTTAGAGTATCACAAAGCACGATGACCCAAGAGCAACAAAAACAAATGCGTATCATGGGATTGATTTCGCCTATTATGATCGTAATGGTGTCTTTAAATGCCCCAGCAGCATTACCGCTTTATTGGACGGTTGGTGGTATATTCCTTATTTTCCAATCTCTATTAGGAAGAAAGTTATATCCCCCTCAAACTAATACTGCTAAAGTAGTTACAGAGAAATAATAGTTCACTTTAAAAGCTTTAGGGCATTATTCTTATTTACCTAAATACTGGCATATTGTATAATTAATTGTACATTAATTTAAAAGGTGATGGAGTTCACCTTAAACGCGTTAGAGCTGATGACTCCTACTAGAGATGTAACCTGAAATGGTTCTTTCCCTAGTAGGAGTTTATTTTTTTTTATTAAATGTACCATACTAACGTAAAAAGGAGAGAGAGAATTGAATAAGTTAAAACAAAGTATTGTAACTATTTCTTCTCAAAAAATGCAAATTGGTCTACTATTTTATATCGTAAAATGGATCATTTTAGGTGGAAGCGTAGGACTTTTAGCTGGTTCAGCTTCTGCATTTTTTTTAGCAAGTTTAGACTGGGCAACAAAAACGCAGCAATTTAATTCATGGTTGTTATTTTTATTACCAGTTGGAGGAGCCCTCGTCAGTTTTCTATATTGGAAGTTCGGTCAAAATTCCTCGAAAGGAAATAACTTGATTATTGAACAAGCACATGGTGCAAAGGAAAGTGTATCCTTTCGGATGGCACCTTTAGTCCTTTTTGGTACATTAATAACTCATTTATTCGGTGGATCAGCCGGACGTGAAGGGACTGCCGTACAAATGGGTGGTGCTTTTTCTGAGTTAGTAGGAAAAATATTTAAATTAGATGAAATGGACCGGAAAATTATCATGATTTGTGGAATTAGTAGCGGGTTTGGCTCTGTATTTGGCACCCCACTTGCAGGTACAGTATTTGGGCTAGAAGTATTGGCAATTGGTCTTATTAGACATGAAGCAATCTTCCCCAGTTTTGTAGCAGCTTTTGTAGGAGATATCGTAACTAGTGCCTGGGGTATACATCATCACCATTATAATATCGGTAGTATTCCAGAATTATCATGGCTGTTGATTCTAAAAATTGTGATAGCTTCCGTCCTTTTTGGTTTAACAAGTACATTATTCAGTGAATTAACTCACTGGCTAAAGAAGACTTATACAAAAATATTTCCAAATCCAGTAATTAAAAGTTTTTTTGGTGGAGTTGTTGTGGTGATTCTTGTTTTTATCGTGGGAACAAGAAAGTACTTAGGGCTTGGTATTCCTTTAATTGATCAAGCATTTGAAGGAACAGTATCTTTCTTCACTTTTTTAATAAAATTAATTTTCACAGCTTTAACACTAGGGGCGGGTTTTCAAGGTGGAGAAGTTACTCCATTATTTGTTGTAGGTTCAACATTAGGAAGTGTTTTAGGAGATATTTTATATGTCTCAGCTCCATTTTTGGCTGCACTAGGATTTATTGGGGTATTTTGTGGCGCAACAAATACACCAATCGCATGCTTTATTATGGGAATTGAATTATTTGGTTTAGAAGCAAGTATTTACTTCTTTATCGTTTGTATTATTAGTTACCTATTTTCTGGGCACACAGGAATCTATACTTCTCAACAAATTGAGATTTCAAAAAACAGATGGATTGAAATACCGAAACAATCAACATTAGCCTCCATAAAAAACCAGAAGAGTAAAAAAACTAAAAAGACCTAGTATATACGAAGGATTAGAATTTACTTTTCTGTCGATATTTCCCAATAGGATAAAAGGAAACTTCCATCAGTGGGGATTTTCCTTCCTCCCCCACTGATGGTTAGTTGAACCACTCGGACGTTTGCACAACGCTTTTGTCATTAAAGACATCTTAAACTTTTATATGCTTTGAAAGTAATCTTTGTAAAAACCGCCGACTTTTCCAGTGTTGTCCACAACAAAGTAAAATTCCTCTGTTTCGTTTTTTACTTCGTATTCTTTTCCTACTGTTAATACTCTATTAACAATGTATTTACTTGCATCGGTATGTATACATTTTACTTTTTTGATGGATGATTTACTTTCCCAATTTTGATGTATCATTTGTTTAGCTCCCTTCATTCTAGTACTATCCTAGTATAAAGGGAAAACGATACATAGCGCAACAAGTTCTCATTATGAAACCAAATTCTGTTTTTCCTTTGTCATCCATTTCATCTTATTTCTTTCAAAAGTAAACCATTTGCCTGTATCTGCTTGGTAAAAAGTCATATAACACAAGCCATTAATCCAATCTAAGCGTTTGAAATCCATAGCATAATAGGATGTATGATTATACTTGATAGCATATAAATTATTATGTTCTTGAATAAACATATTATGACCTTCTTTCCATGATGTCGATATTATTCTATACCACAAAAAAACGGTCCATTAAACCAAAAAACTATATTGGTAACATTTATTATAAAGAAAACTTCTTACAATGGAGTTTTTCTCATCCCCCATCTAGCTTCTTCGATTTTCCGCAAGCTTATAGTGGGGTTCTTACTGCTCGTTAAGAATGGGATATAGGTTTATTTCGAAAAGCTCTCCAACTATCCTCCATAATTTCGTTTACAAGCATTTCTTCTTGATTACAGACATAAACAAATGCCTCCCAAGTTTTATCCTCTTTATGTACGGTAACTACCTTTCGCTCATATAAATTATCTGTTCCAATAGGATTGTAATCTTCAAATTCATCTAAAATAGGTACATCTATTACTGGGACTTCATAAAGCTCACCTAACACTTTTTTATGGTCATCGATTATCAGAAAAGGATATTCTAACCTTGCATCAAATAATCTGCCATATATCCACACATTTTCAGCAAGACAAGGATAGTTCTTCATCATATAATGATTTACTTCATCCTTCAGCAAGGATCCATATACAAAAACAAGTACTGTTTTTTTCATTCCTTACTTTCCTCCTATTTAAATAATGCATTTTTATTAAGAGACGGTCCAAAAACATTATTCTATTATAAAGAAAACTAACCATCAGTGTAGAGCCAACTACCGGTTAAGAGTGGGAAAGAAAATAATACAGAGTGTTTCTAATTTCAGAAACACTCTGTATCTATATGTTAAACAATTTATTAAGCTTCAAACAATAATGATTCTGGATCTTCTAATAGGTCCTTAATTCTTGCTAAGAATGTAACTGCTTCTTTTCCATCAATAATACGATGGTCATAGGACAGAGCAAGATACATCATTGGTCTATTTTCCATTCTTTCGGCGTCTATCGCAACTGGTCGTAACTGAATCTTATGCATTCCTAGAATACCAACCTGTGGTCCATTAAGGATCGGCGTGGATAACAAGGATCCGAACACACCACCATTAGTAATGGTAAATGTACCACCTTGTAACTCACTTAAGGAAAGTTTATTGTTTCTTGCTTTACTAGCAAATTCTAAAATTTCCCCTTCAATTTCTGCAAAGTTCTTTCGATCTGCATCTCTTAAGACTGGCACCACAAGTCCTTCATCTGTTGATACTGCAATACCAATGTCATAGTATTTTTTTAAGACAATTTGATCACCTTGTATCTCTGCATTTAATAATGGTGCTTTCTTTAGAGCTGCAACGACAGCTTTCGTAAAGAAAGACATAAATCCAAGCTTCACATCATTTTCTTTTTGGAATGCATCTTTTCTGCGATTTCTAAGGGCCATAACATTTGTCATATCTACTTCGTTAAAAGTAGTAAGCATTGCTGTATTTTGCTTTACCTCTAATAGTCGATTAGCAATCGTTTGTCTTCTTCTTGTCATTCTCACTCTCTCAACACGACTATCTGTTTCAACAGAAGGAGCTGATTTTTCAGTTTTTGGTGCTTGAGCAGGCTGTGTCGGTGCAGCTGCAGCTGACTTTTGATCGAATGCTGCAACATCCTGTGCTCTTATTCTTCCTAATGGATCATTTGTCTGGATAGCTGTTAAATCAATCCCACGTTCCCGAGCCAATTTGCGAGCAGCTGGGGAAGCAATCGGAATTTGTTTATTAATTGTTGTATCTGCTTCTGTTTGCAGTTCGGTTTTCGGAGCCTCTGCCTTTACCTCTGCTTCAGGTGTTTTTTCGACAGCCTTAGGTTCTTTAGCAACTCCCTGTGCGTTGACAATCGCAATTGTTTCACCAACTTGGACTGTATCCCCTTCATTTGCTTTTAATTCTTGAATAATCCCACTTTCTTCTGAAATAATTTCTACATTTACTTTATCTGTTTCAAGTTCAACGATATAATCGCCTTTTTCCACATACTCCCCTGTTTTCTTTAACCATTGTGCTACGGTTCCTTCGGTGATAGATTCAGCTAATTCTGGTACTTTTATCTCTGCCATTTTAAACTTCCCCCTCAATTCATTCCATTGTCAATGCTTCATTTACGATTCTTGCTTGATCTTTTCGATGAACTATTGGATCCCCTTCAGCAGGACTAGACCTTCTTCTTCTGCCAACATACTGCAAGGAAATAGAACTTGAAATAAGTTTTCTAATTCTAGGTTCAATAAAACTCCACGCACCCATATTTTTTGGTTCTTCTTGAACCCAAACTATTTCTTTTAAATTTGGATAGCGTTTAACAATTTCCATAAGCCTTTCTTCTGGGAACGGATAAATTTCTTCTACTCTTGCAAGATGGATTGCCTCAGTATTTTCAAGCTTATGGTATGCTTGATATAAATCAATCGATATTTTACCTGTTGAAAGAACTAAACGTGTCACTTTCTCTTGTTTTTGCTCCGCTTTATCAACTTCCAAAATAGAATGGAAAGCACCTTCGCTGAATTCTAAACCGTTGGATGCAACATCGGCATTACGCAGCAAGCTCTTTGGTGTCATAATCACTAATGGTCGTACTTCTTCTTTATTAAGAATCGCTGCCTGTCTTCTTAAAATATGAAAGTATTGAGCAGATGATGATAAATTTGCGACAGTCCAGTTATTTTCAGCTGCTAAAATTAAGAATCGCTCTAATCTTGCACTTGAATGCTCTGGCCCCTGACCTTCGTAACCATGTGGAAGGAGCATAACTAGCCCAGATTTTTGACCCCATTTTGCTCGCCCAGCTGCAATAAATTGGTCAAACATGACTTGTGCAGCGTTAGCAAAATCGCCAAATTGTGCTTCCCATAACACAAGCGTTTCTGGTGCATGCACATTGTAACCGTACTCAAATCCTAATACTGAACCTTCTGACAATGGACTGTTATGAACAGCGAATGATGCTTTTGCTGTAGATAACGTGTGCAATGGAGAATACTGATTTCCTGTCACATAGTCATGTAGGATAATATTGCGATGGGCAAACGTCCCACGCTCTGAATCCTGACCTGAAAGGCGAATTGGGGTACCATCCACTAAGATAGTAGCATAAGCTAGTGTCTCGGCTAATGACCAGTCAATTTTCCCCTCTCCCTCTAAAGCGTCATTTCTTCTCTTTAAAACTTTTCCTAATTTATCAAAAATTTGAAATTGAGGTGGATAGGAAAGCAACTCTTCATTAATTTGTTTCAATTGTTCAATTGGTACTGCTGTATTTATTTTTGGCAATTGTCTTTCCACAGAATTAGGTGGATTTGTTATAATTGGATCTTCATTTTTCTTTGGTACTCTATCATGTGCTTCTTTCAGCTTCTGAGTAACTTCTTCTTTTATTGCCTTTACTTCGTCTTCTTTTACTACATTTTCCGTTACTAGTTTATCCCCATATAACTTTGTAATAGTTGGGTGATTGTGGATCAACTTGTACATTAATGGATTGGTCGTCATCGGCTCATCCATTTCGTTATGTCCATACCTTCTATATCCAATTAAATCGATTAAAAAGTCCTTTTTAAAAGTTGCTCTGTATTCACATGCTAGTTTTGCAGCTTTAATACAAGCTTCCGGATCATCTGCATTGACATGAATAATTGGAATTTCAAATCCTTTTGCTAAATCACTTGCATATCTAGTAGATCTAGAATCACTAGATTCCGTTGTAAATCCAATTGTGTTATTAGCAATAATATGAATGGTTCCACCAGTTCGATACCCTTTTAATCCAGTTAAGTTTAATGTCTCGGATACGATACCTTGCCCTGGAAAAGCAGCATCCCCATGTATCAAAATTGCAAGAGACTTATTTGAATCCTCTTCTGGAAATCCAGGTTTCGTTCGATCATCTTGAGAAGCACGAGTAAAGCCTTCTACTACTGCACCAACGAATTCAAGATGACTTGGGTTATTTGCAAGCGTTAAGCGTACATTTGATACATTATTGGATTTAAGCTGTCTATCGAGACCTAAATGATACTTCACGTCTCCTGTCCATCCAAAGCTAATACCAATTGACCCTTCAGAAGGAACTAACTGCTTATTAGGAGCGTGCTGAAATTCAGCAAATATCATTTCATATGGCTTTTCTAAAACATGTGCTAAAACATTTAATCTCCCTCTATGTGCCATTCCAATATTAATATTTTGGGCACCTTTTAAGACCGTTTCCGAAATAATTTCATCTATCATCGGTACCATTGTATCGAGACCTTCAATCGAGAATCTCTTTTGCCCTACATACGTTCTATGTAAAAAACTTTCAAATTCTTCTACTTCTATCACTCTTTTTAAGAGTTTTTTCTTTAATTCTTTATGGCAAGCTGGTTTTAAGCTTCCTGATTCGACTTTTGCTTGTAGCCAATTTTTTTCTTTAATATCATTTACATGATAATATTCAAATGCGATTGTCTTCGTATAAATCTCCTTTAAATACTGGATTGCTTCAAAGCCATTTGTTATATGCTTAGGAGCATCTGGACAAATTAACGGTGCTGGTATTTTTTCTAAATCTTCTTTTGTTAAGTTAAAACGAGACAGCTCGAATAACTCATATTCCCTGTTATGATCGTTTAAAGGATAGATATCAGCCGCTAAATGCCCATAAGCTCTTATCTTATTCACTAATGTAACTGCTGCAATAATTTTTTCAACTTGAACTTCGGATTGTATAGATAAATGATTCGTGCTAGTTTGTTCTTGATTATCAATAGGCGGTCCCCATTGATCAAAATGCTTTTTCATTTCTTCATCAACTGAATTTGGATCTTGAACATATTGCTCATAAAGCTCCATTACAAGCCCTAAGTTCGGCCCATAGAACCTTGGTTGGTATGAGACTGTACCGTCAGATGGCTTCTCCATGAAAATTTCCCTCCACCACATTTAATATCATTTTTATCTTCCCTTTGTTATTGCACAATACACCTTATAGTGAAAAAACTTTTTAAAACGTTTACATTTCTATTCTATCATGGTTTAATTACGTCTTCAAAAGTTTTACACATATTTATGGTAAAAAAATTAAAAATATTTTTTATCGCCCCTATCTTCAGAAAAAAAACAATCTTACTAGTTAATCTTATGCAATGAATATCATTACATGACAAAGGAAAAAGGAAGTTCACTCCTTGTTTTTCTCAAGAGTGGACCTTCCTTTTTTCCTTCTATAGGTTAAAACGAACAATTACTTTTGTCCCTTGTCCAGCCTTACTATTAATCTCGATCGTTCCTTTGTATAATCCGACAATTTTCTTCGCAATTGCTAAGCCAAGACCTGTTCCACCTTGCTCTCTACTCCTTGCTTTGTCTACGCGATAAAAACGATCGAATACTTTATCGATGTCTTCTTTTGGAATTCCGATTCCGTGGTCACTTATTTCTAGGACAAAATGATGGTCTGTTTCGTGTGTATGAAGAAAAATATTTTTTTCATGTAAAGAATATTTAACTGCATTATCAAGTAAAATGGTGGTAATTTGTTGTAAATGTTGTTCAGACACTTTATAAAGATGCAAAGAATCTAACTTCATCTCAAAGTTGAAATCCTGATGCAGCATCATAAAATCATGAATAGTATGTTCCAAAATCCATTTTACCCTTTCAGGAGTTAAGTCAGGATCTACTCTATTTTGTTCTAATTTTGATAAATCTAATAAACTTATAATTAGCTTTTTCAATCTAGCAACTTCCTCAGTAGATGCTTGTAATGACTCATTTAGAATATCTTGGTTGTTTTTTCCCCATCTATTTAACATGGATAGATGTCCTTCTAGGACTGAAACCGGAGTTCTCAGCTCATGGGAAGCGTCTTCAATAAATTGTTTTTGCTGCTGAAAAGATTGTTCAATTACATCCATCATCTCATTAAAAATAATCGTTAAATCAGAGATTTCGTCTTTTTGCGGATAGACTGGCATCCTTTCCTTAAAACCACTACTTTTAATTTTTTTCATCGTTTTCGTCATAGAATTCATAGGTTTTAATAATAAATAGGAAATAAAATAACCAATCAATGCACTTATTATCAAAGCAGCCACTGCAAACATCGTCATTGCAAATTGTAAATGTTCTCGAACTTTATCCAAAGATTCAAGCGACCTAATAATCTCGACTCTTCCGTTAAATGTTGGAGCTCGTACTTCTTTACTGTAAACTAAAGAGTTCTGGTCACCGATTGAAATATAATGAAATTGCTCATCATTATACATTTGATTAGGCTCTATAATAGGGAAATCTCCATTCATATCGGAAAGAATGGCATGTCCATCCTCATCTAATACACGGATAAGCTGATTATTATTATTTAATTTTTCTAATAAAGAAACATTATCAGTAAGCTCTTCATCCGTGAAATCTTTATCTTGTACACTCAATTGCTGGACTACCTGCTCCATTGCTTGTTTTACATCGGTTTCTTCCTGATTTAATAACCAAGAAGAAACCGTATGAAATTCAAAAAATGAAAAAATAGAATAAGTTAAAAAAATGCAAAAGGATAATCCGAGTGTTAACTTCCACTTCCAAGGTAAAAGAGATATTTTTTTTATAAATTTCATCTCATCACATATCCTATTCCTCTGACCGTTTCGATATATACTTCTTGTCCAGTTGGATCAAGTTTATTTCTTAGATACCTGACATACACATCAATCACATTTGTTTCCACTTCAGATTCATAGCCCCAAATTTTTTCTAATAAGATATCTCTCGATAAGACAATATTAATATTCGTCATAAACATATAAAGTAAATCATACTCTCTTTTCGTTAAAGATAGAATCTCTTCACCTTTCTTGGCAATATGGGATTCTACTTCAAGTGTTATATCCTTATAAGTCAGCTTCGTCATTGTTTGATTGGAAGAATTTATTTGTGGATCTATTCGGCGAAATAAAGCACGTAATCTAGCAAGCAGCTCTTCGATTGCAAAAGGCTTAACTAAATAATCGTCAGCTCCACTATCTAGACCAGATACTCTGTCTAGAACACTATCACGTGCAGTTATCATTAATATAGGGGTATTTTTTGTTTGGCGGAGCCTTCTGCATACTTCCATTCCATTTAATTCAGGCAGCATTAAATCTAGTAAAATGATGTCCCAATCTTCCTCTAATGCTTTTTGTAAACCACTTCTACCATCTGAACAAACTTCTGTTTTATATCCTTCATACGTTAATTCTAATTCAATAAATCTCGATAGATTTTTTTCATCTTCAATAATCAAAATTTTTTTCATTATACCACGCTCTCTATTAAACATAGGCAGCGTTATAAGCGGTATGTTGAAATTTAATTTTAAAAAATTTCAACAAAACTGCTTTAACTTGCCTAAAGATATTGTTATTTTATCATGTTAGAAGCTTGATATACAAAATTTGTTCCTACTCTTTTGAAAACATTGAATCCATAATGGCATGTGCCATTTCTACAAATTGAAATCCGAATAAGGATGCAGCAGTTATAGAACTAAATACAATCATTGCGATGCGAAGAAAATGCATATTTCATCTCTCCTTTATTTTGAACTTTGGCTGTGGTATTAACTATATTTTTTAATAATACCCAATTCTTAGCCTATTTTAAGCAATTATTTTTCCTGTTAAGATAACAAGTTTAATTAGTTTTCCAATATGGTTAAGTGAATAAAACAAATAGTATACCTCCTATTCTAAAAAAGCATGAAAGTAACATTAAAATTTAATGAGAAGAAAAAATTGGGCATAAAATTTAAGAAATATACCCATTATAGAGATAGAACTCCTTTCGCTCTATAGACTAATATGGAAAAGCTCGGTTTAAGAAAAATATATTATTTTTAAGATAGGTTTGTTTAAATTGTTGCTTTTCATTATTATTCAAAATCGAGTAGAATGAGTATTTACTTAAAATGAATGGATTAAAATGGGGATTAGTTAGTTTAGGAGGACTTACATTGAATATTGGAAGAGCAATTGAAATTATGAATGCTGCGGATATTGTGGATGTTAGTTATCAAGGTGAAAAGATAATTATCCAGAATGTAGATGAAAAAACAAAAAAAGCAAGAATTTACACAAAAGCAAAGCCAGATTATGAGTTGGAAGTCGATGTCTATCAACTTATTGAAGAAATCTAAGTGTATATTCTTTTTATTTATAATAAGAAGAATATAGAATCTTTTCAGAAATAACAAAATAATTGTTGCCAACTGGTAAAATATATAGTAAATTAATATTCAATTACATAAGTAATTCTTATCAAGAGAGGTAGAGGGAATGGCCCGAAGAAACCTCAGCAACCTTCAGTATTCTATTACATACTGAAAAGGTGCTAATTCCATCAAGCATAAAGGCTTGAAAGATAAGAAGAATGACCATTAAATAATCAAAGTCTTCTTCTTATTAACGAAGAAGACTTTTTTCATGTCATTTTTCTTCTCTTCTTGATTTGTATGGATTACATAAATAAATTCACATTATGAGAATAGGAGAGTTATAGAATGTATAGTTTAGAGACAAAATTAGCACAAATTGGAAATCGAAGTGAAAAAACAACTGGAGCAGTAAACCCACCTGTTTATTTCTCAACTGCTTATCGTCATGCTGGAATTGGGGAATCAACTGGCTATGATTACACTCGTACTGGAAATCCCACTCGAGAAATTTTAGAAAAGGCAATTGCCGATTTAGAAGATGGAGATCGCGGCTTTGCATGTAGCTCCGGAATGGCTGCTATCCAAACAATTCTTTCGCTTTTCCAAAGCGGTGATGAATGGATTATTTCAAAGGATTTATATGGTGGTACCTATCGTTTGTTAGAACAAGGATATAAAAAATGGGGTCTTCGATGTACGTACGTTACTACCTCAGATACAGATACTTTACGTGCGGCAATTTCCCCTAATACAAAAGCAATCTTCCTTGAAACTCCTACTAATCCATTAATGGAACAAACGGATATTTCAGAAGTGGCTTCCATCGCTAAAGAACACGGTATTCTACTTATTGTAGATAATACTTTCTATACTCCAATCATTCAACAGCCTATTCGCTTAGGGGCTGATATTGTTATCCACAGTGCGACAAAATATTTAGGTGGACATAATGATGTTCTTGCCGGTCTTATCGTTGCTAAAGGAGAAGCATTATGTAATGAACTTGCTTTACATCATAATTCTGCGGGAGCTGTTTTAAGTCCCTTCGATTCTTGGTTATTAATGAGAGGCATGAAAACATTAGCATTAAGAATGGAAAAACATGAGGAAAATGCTAAAATTTTATGTTCCTTCCTTAAAGAACATGATGCTGTTGTTGATGTTCTCTATCCTGGTCGCGGTGGTATGATTTCCTTTAGAATTCAACATGAATCATGGGTAAATCCATTTTTACAAAATTTAACGTTAATCTCCTTTGCTGAAAGCTTGGGTGGTGTAGAGAGTTTTATCACATACCCTGCTACCCAAACCCATGCCGACATTCCATTAGAAGTTCGATTAGAGACTGGCGTTGATAACCGTTTATTACGTTTTTCTGTCGGCATTGAAAATGCAAATGATTTAATTAAAGATTTAGATAAAGCATTTTCCATTGCAAAGGGAATCGCTAAGGAGGTAACAATATGAGCACACCATATACATTTGAAACAAAATTACTACACAATAAGCATAAATTTGATCCGGAAACTGGAGCAGTTAGCGTGCCAATTCAGCACGCTTCTACCTTCCATCAAAAGGATATAGAAACGTTTGGAAAATACGATTATAGCAGAAGCTTAAATCCGACGAGAGAAGCTGTGGAAGAAGTCGTTGCAGAACTCGAAGAAGGCACACACGGCTTTGCCTTTTCTTCTGGAATGGCTGCTATCTCTACTGCTTTCCTATTATTATCACAAGGAGACCATGTCGTTATTTCGGAAGACGTTTATGGAGGAACGTACCGTATGGTCACAACGGTATTAAATCGCTTTGGTATTGACCATACATTTGTAGATATGACCAACTTAGCAGAAGTAGAAGCGGCTGTTTTGCCTAATACAAAAGTATTTTATGTTGAAACCCCTTCTAACCCATTATTAAAAGTAACCGATATTGAAGCAATAAGCTTACTCGCCAAAAAATACAATGCCTGGACCTTTGTAGACAATACTTTTTTAACACCCGCCTTACAAAAACCATTAACACTCGGTGCAGATGTAGTCCTACATAGTGCTACTAAATTCTTATCAGGCCATAGTGATGTTATTGCTGGAGTTGCGGTAGTTAAAGATGCAGACCTTGCCAAACAAATTGGCTATTTACAAAATTCTTTTGGTGCGGTTCTTGGCGTACAGGATTGTTGGTTATTGTTAAGAGGAATAAAGACATTGCACGTACGCATGAAGCATTCATGTGATGGCGCAAAAATCATTGCAGAACATTTACAGAACCATCCATGCATTAAGAAAGTTCATTACCCAGGTTTTGAAGACCATCCTCAATATGCGATTCAAAGAAAACAAGCGTTAAATGCAGGGGCTGTTTTTTCCTTTGAATTGCATTCAGAAGAGGCAATGCGCACATTTGTTGAAAATGTAAAACTTCCTGTATTTGCAGTTAGTCTTGGTGCTGTAGAGTCAATCCTTTCGTATCCTGCTAAAATGTCCCATGCTGCAATGGACCCTGCTGCAAGAGCAGAAAGAGGGATTACTGACTCCCTTCTTCGCCTATCAGTTGGATTGGAAAATCCACAAGATTTAATCAATGACTTTGATACAGCCCTAAAAAAGACGGCAGCGCTACATTATATTTAATGGAGGATTATGATGAGTTTTCTTGATAGACTAAAAAATGAAATTTTAATAGCCGACGGTGCGATGGGTACCCTCCTCTACTCCTATGGAAAGGACACATGCTTTGAAGCATTAAATCTTTCGCATCATGAACAAATTCAACATATTCATCAAGCATATATCCATGCAGGGGCAGATATTATTCAAACAAATACATATGCTGCCAACTATTTAAAACTACAAAGATATGGGCTTGAAGATAACGTAAAGGAAATAAACAGTGCTGCCGTTAAAATTGCCAAACAAGCAGCAACAACTAATAAGGTCAATATTTTAGGAACAATCGGCGGGAACAGAGGGATGAAGCCACAAGCTATTAGTTTGGAAGAACTAAAGAGAAGTTTTCGTGAACAGCTTTACTGTTTGTTACTAGAAGGGGTCGATGGGATTCTACTAGAAACATTTTATGATTTGGAAGAATTAGAAACGGTTCTACAAATTACTAAAAAAGAAACAGATCTTCCAGTCATTGCCCAAGTTTCGATTCATGAAATAGGCATTTTACAAAATCAATCCTCCCTTTCTTCTGCGTTTGATAGACTAGAAAATTTGGGAGCAGATGTGATTGGCCTAAATTGCAGATTAGGTCCCCATCATATGATTGCATCACTCGAACAGATACCATTACCAAAGCATGCCTATTTATCGGCCTATCCAAATGCTAGTTTGCCAACTTATATTGACGGAAAATTCGAATATAAAGATAATGCAGAATATTTCCGAAAATCTGCTGAAGAATTTAGAAAGCAAGGTGTTCGCCTTTTAGGAGGTTGCTGTGGGACAACGCCAGAACATATTAAAAATTTTGCGGAAGCATTAAAAGATGCTGTCCCTATTACTGAAAAAGCAATTCCATCTAATGCTAATGCACTACGAGTTGAATCTATTCTTCTTAACTCTCCTCCCCTTCGGGAATATACACCTTTGGAGGAGATTGCTAAAGAAAGAGCTTCTGTTATCGTAGAATTAGATCCACCAAGAAAATTAGACACAACACGCTTCTTTGAAGGCGCAAAAAAACTAAAAGAAGAAGGCATTGATGCTATTACACTTGCAGACAATAGCTTAGCGTCTGCTCGTATATCCAATACAGCTATTGGTACATTAGTAAAACAAAATATCGGTCTTCGTCCCCTCATTCATATTGCCTGTCGTGATCGCAACATGATTGGATTACAATCTCATTTAATGGGGTTGCACACACTGGGACTCCAAGATGTATTAGCAATAACAGGAGATCCAGCTCGAGTTGGAGATTTCCCTGGTGCATCTTCTGTTTATGACATGACTTCTTTTGATTTAATCTCGATGATTAAGCAATTAAATGAAGGACTCTCCTTTTCTGGAAAAAATCTAGGTCAAAAAACAGCTTTTTCTGTCTCTGCAGCCTTTAATCCAAATGTTCGGCAAGTAGATAAAGCAGTTAAAAGACTAGAGAAAAAAATAGAATGTGGTGCTGATTACATTATCACTCAGCCTATTTATTCAGAAGAAAAAATAATCGAATTATATGAAGCTACTAAGCATATCGACAAGCCTATTTATATTGGTTTAATGCCTTTAACAAGCAGCAATAATGCAGAATTTCTCCATAACGAAGTACCTGGAATAAAGATAGACGATTCGATTCGTCAAACAATGGCAAATTTAAAAGATAACCCAGAACAAGCAACACAAGAAGGTTTGAAAATTACAAAGTCGCTAATCGATACTGCAGCCACCTACTTCAATGGTATCTACTTAATAACACCATTTTTGCGATATGAGCTTTCAGTAGAATTGGCGCGCTATACGAAAAGACGAACTGCAGCAACTAGGAGGACAACTAATGCCACAAACTTCATTAGCTGAAAAACTTAAACAAAAAATCTTAATAATGGACGGCGCAATGGGTACAATGCTCCAACGAGAAGATTTAACAGCAGACGATTTTGGAGGAGAAGAATTAGAAGGTTGTAATGAAAATCTTAATCTAACAAAACCAGATATTATTACGAAAATCCATGAAGCCTATCTTAAAGCCGGTGCAGATATTATTGAAACAAATACATTCGGTGCTACGAAGATTGTCCTAGATGAATACCATCTAGGGCATCTTGCTTACAAACTTAATGTTACGGCAGCAAAACTCGCCAAAGACGCGGTCAGAAAATATTCTACTCCTGAATGGCCAAGATTCATTGCTGGAGCAATGGGTCCGACAACGAAAACATTAAGTGTCACTGGTGGAGCCACATTCGAAGAGCTTATTGCTTCTTATGAAGAGCAAGCAATAGGATTAATCGATGGAGGTGTAGATATCCTTCTTCTCGAAACTAGTCAGGATATGTTAAATGTAAAGGCGGGTTTCCTCGGAATTAAACAGGCGTTTGCAAAGACAGGTAAAGAACTTCCATTGATGATTTCTGGGACCATTGAACCGATGGGTACTACACTTGCGGGCCAGTCGATTGAAGCCTTTTATATTTCTGTTGAACATATGAATCCTATCGCAATCGGTTTAAACTGTGCAACTGGTCCCGAGTTTATGCAAGATCATATTCGTTCCCTGTCAGGCCTCTCTAAGTTTGCTGTTAGCTGCTATCCAAACGCTGGCTTACCTGATGAAGAAGGTCATTATCATGAGACGGCTTCCTCTCTTGCAAATAAATTAAGCGGTTTTGCTGAAGAGGGCTGGCTAAATATCGTCGGTGGTTGCTGTGGAACTACCCCTGAGCATATTCAAGCAATTGCAGAGAAAATGAAGGAAATTGCCCCTCGAACAGTCGCTGAAACCACCTATCATATGGTTTCAGGAATTGAGCCTTTTATATATGATGATCCTACATTAAGACCAATTATGGTTGGCGAACGTACGAATGTCATTGGTTCTCGGAAATTTAAACGATTAATACAAGAAGGAAAATACGAAGAAGCATCTGAAATTGCAAGAGCCCAAGTAAAAGGCGGAGCCCATGTTATCGATATATGTTTAGCTGATCCTGACAGAGATGAGCTACAGGACATGGAACATTTTATGAAAGAAGTTGTGAAAAAAGTAAAGGTTCCACTCGTCATTGACTCTACTGATGAAAAAGTAATCGAAAAAGCTCTCTCCTATTCGCAAGGGAAAGCAATCATCAACAGCATTAACCTAGAGGATGGCGAAGAAAGGTTGCAAGCAATTGCCCCTCTCATCCACAAATATGGAGCCTCGGTTGTTGTAGGAACGATTGATGAAGATGGTATGGGAGTTACCGCAGAAAAGAAGCTGCAAATCGCAAAACGATCCTATGATTTATTAACGAAGAAATATAAGATTAGTGGTCAAGATATTATTTTTGATCCGCTTGTGTTCCCTGTAGGTACTGGAGACGAGCAATACATTGGATCTGCTTTAGCAACAGTGGAAGGTATTAAACAAATTAAGGAAGCTTGTCCAGATGTTCAGACCATTCTTGGAATAAGTAATGTCTCTTTTGGTCTCCCTCCTGTCGGTCGTGAAATATTAAACAGTGTCTTTCTTTACCACTGTACACAAGCTGGATTAGACTATGCCATCGTTAATACAGAAAAGCTGGAAAGATTTGCGTCTATTAGTAAAGAAGAAATTGAATTAGCTGAAAAGCTATTATTTGAAACAACAGATGAAACGTTAGCTGTTTTTACGGATTTCTACCGGGGTAAGAAGAAAGAAAAAATAAATTCTCTTGAAAATTTAACCTTAGATGAACGATTAGCCTATTATGTCGTTGAAGGAACAAAAGAAGGATTACTTGATGATTTAGCAATCGCGCTCACCACTTACAGTGCGCCACTAGATATTATTAATGGTCCGTTAATGAATGGAATGAAGGAAGTTGGCCGTTTATTTAATGATAATCAATTAATCGTAGCAGAAGTTTTGCAAAGCGCAGAAGTAATGAAAACCGCCGTTTCTTTTTTAGAAGGCTACATGGATAAAAATGTTTCTTCATCCACAAAGGGAAAAGTTATCTTAGCAACCGTTAAAGGAGATGTTCATGATATTGGCAAAAATCTCGTCGACATCATTCTCTCAAACAACGGTTATGAAGTGATTGATCTAGGAATTAAGGTTCCGCCAGCAGAGTTAGTTTCCGCTATCAAAAAGGAACAGCCAAACATTGTCGGTTTATCAGGCCTCCTTGTTAAATCTGCACAACAGATGGTGTTAACAGCAGCAGATATGAAACAAGCTGGTATCGACGTCCCTATCTTAGTTGGTGGAGCAGCATTATCGAGAAAATTTACTGATACAAAAATCTCACGAGAATATGACGGACTGGTATTATACGCAAAAGATGCCATGAATGGTTTATCCCTTGCTAATCAGCTAACCAATCAAGAAGAATTCTCTTTGCTTAAACAAGAGCATGAAAAAAAGAAGCAAACTCTTTTAGCAATGCCGACAAAAGATTATGTAAAACCCGTTATCACAGGGATTAAAAGAAAAACAATTGATCCAAAAGCCCCTGTCTTTGTACCTCAGGATACAAAGAAGCATATAGTAACAAATTATACAATTGGGCATATCAAACCATATATTAATAAGCAAATGCTATTAGGTCACCATTTGGGGTTAAAAGGTAAAATTGACGTTTTATTAAAGCAGAAAGATGAAAAAACGGTCCAATTAAACGATATGATTGAACAACTTTTATTAGAAGCAGAACAAAATAACTGGATACTGCCAAAAGCGGTTTATCGCTTCTACCCTGCTCAATCAGATGGCAATAAAATATATATATATGATCCAGACGATGTTTCTAAACGACTAGAAACTTTTGATTTTCCAAGACAAGAAAGAGAACCATATCTTTGTCTAGCAGACTATTTAAAACCTATAGATAGTGGTGTTATGGATTATGTTGCTTTTTTTGCAGTTACAGCAGGTACTGGAATCCGACAAGCAGCAGAACAATTAAAGCGTGATGGAAGATTTCTCGAATCACACGCCCTGCAATCACTTGCATTAGAAACAGCGGAGGGCCTTGCAGAATTTATTCATCGTCAGATTAGAGATAGATGGGGATTCCCTGATCCAACAAACTTTACTATGAAGGAACGCTTTGCAGCAAAATATCAAGGACAAAGATTTTCATTTGGGTACCCTGCTTGTCCTGAATTAGAAGATCAGAAAAAACTGTTTGGGTTACTTTCACCTGAAGATATTGGAATAATTTTGTCAGAAGAGTGTATGATGGAACCAGAAGCCTCTGTTTCTGCAATGGTATTTGCCCATCCGGATGCACGTTATTTTAATGTGTTATCTAGTTCTCTTAGTTAATAAAATTTAGTTCCATATTATTATAGTTAAAATGCAATCCAGCTGCTTTTATTCAGCTGGATTGTTTATTTAATTAGGTTGGGAAGTAAATTCAATGTTTTTGACTTTTAAATATTGCTTTCATTCCCTTGATGAACGCCAGTTTTCTTGCTTCTACTTTCAAATGCGGTGTTCATTCCCTTGATGAACGCCAGTTTTCTTGCTTCTACTTTCAAATGCGGTGTTCATTCCTTTGATGAACGCCAGTTTTCTTGCTTCTACTTTCAAATGTGGTTTTCATTCCTTTGATGAACGCCAGTTTTCTTGCTTCTACTTTCAAATGTGGTTTTCATTCCTTTGATGAACACCAGTTTTCGTGTTTCTACTTTTATCTTTTAGCAAAACTGTATATTCTCTTTCATTCTCGATGCTTAGTAAAATACTTATAATTGGTGTCCAACAATAAATTTATTCAAATCTATTTATATTTCCAATATTATGATAAACTTACAATTAATTATTTCAAAGAATCGAAAGAAGGTTGTATACATGATTCGTGAACTTACAGAAAAAGATCATGCTAATGTGATGAAATTTTTACTACAAGACCCTTCCATTAACCTTTTTATCATTGGAGATATTGAAGCATTTGGCTATCATTCTCCATTCCAAAAGCTTTGGGGAGAATTTCATGATGGGGACATAAAAGCTGTACTACTTAAGTATTTTGAAAGCTATATATTTTACTGCAAAGACAAAAATCATTTTGATTCAGAGGCTTTTGCAGCGATAATGCAGTCAAATACTAATCCAGTAACGTTATCAGGGAAAGCAGACCTAGTTGAGAAATTTGAAAAACTGCCTAATCTAGCATTAGGGAAGAAACGAGTAACTTATTTCGCTCAATGCGAAACAAAAAGAGAAATACAAATAACGGAAACAATTAATAAAGCTACTATTGCTGATATTGACAGAATTGTTGTATTACAACATTCTATTGATGAATTTAACACAACAGTCGAAACAAAAAATATGCTAAAAAAAGCAATTGAATCAAAAACAGGTCGAACTTATTTTCTTGAAAATAATCAAGGTGACATTATTTCAACGGTCTCTACTACTGCAGAAAATTCCCAATCAGCTATGATTGTCGGTGTATGTACGCATAAAGATTATCGGAATCAAGGTTTAGCAAGTAAACTAATGACAGCCCTAGTTAATGATGTATTAGACGAAAAACAATATGTTTGCTTGTTTTATGATAATCCTGCTGCTGGTAAAATTTATAAGAATGTTGGGTTCATGGATATGGGATTATGGACAATGTATCGTTAATTATTTTTTCTGCGTCATGAAAACTAAAAAAGCATATCAATTTTCATTGATATGCTTCCGCCTTCTCGCTTACTTAAGCAACAATTCTAAATCAGTAAATAGCGCTACAATTTTCTGCAATTGTCTCCATTCTTTTGATTGCAAATTTGCTAAATCAACCGTATAGGTAGAGTTAACCGTAACCAATCTAGCGGTACATTTAACAGAATCTATTCCTAGTAGCTCATCTTCCCAATTCCAAATTTTCAATCGGTATAAGTCCATCTTTAAGATATCATATTCTTCTGGCTCCATTTTATTAAAAACTGGCGGAATGACAATCGGAAATTGACTCCATTCTTGAATTAAATAATTTCGAAGATCAAAATCGATATGAATACTAAAAGAATGCTCTTGATTTACCTTATATTCCACAATTAGCTTCGTAATTTCTTTATCTGGATGAATTGATACTAAATCATCATAAACCTCGAATAAGTCTTTTTTCCGAGAAAGGACAGACTTTATGGAGGACATTGAAATAGGTGTGTCTTCCTCTCCTAAAAAACTATTTAATTCATTATAAATAGTGGAAAGGCTTGTTGGTCCTTTTTGTTGTAAAACATCAATTATTTTTTCATATAATGTGCTCATCTGTATTTCCTCCACTATCTTAATCGACGTATTGATGACTGCTTGTCCCTTTATGATATAGCATATTCCAAAGATATTCCATAGCTAGTTTTTTTGAAAGGAATAGCACCGGTACTTTATAACAAAAAGATCATTAAGATAATTGTTCTTTTTGTCCTCCCGTTAAACGGAGCATTTCCTCAAAAATAAAAGCACTCATTTTTTTATAGCCTTCTGAATTTAAATGAATTCCATCATCACTAATAAAATCAGAAACATCTCCAGCCTTGTTAAGCGCTGAGCGAACATCAATACTAGGAAGATTTAATTGGTCAATTAATTTATTCAAATGTAAATTGTATAGACTATGCCAATGTTCAATTCCTCCACAACAACTAATCCAATGACTAATCGTGGTTCCATATCTATCTGCAATAAATTTATAATATCTAACAGGATCAAGTGGTGGTAAAGTTAACAAAATCGGCGTGATATTTGATTGCTTCATTTTTGTTACCATCTGACCGATGTTTTCGATATATTGACTAATTGGCACAATTGGGTCATGGTTTTTATCAGGATTCTCAGCTACTTCCTGCCATTTAAAATTGCAATCATTTCCACCTACATTTAACAAGACATAATTCGGCTTCTCAGAAAGAACATCCTTTTCCAATCGCTTTATTAACAAATCAGAATTATCATTAAATACACCTTTATTTAAGACAATTGTATCCTCTGGATTATTTACTGAAAATAATTTTTCAAGAAAAGCGGGATAATTGTCTTTGATAATTCTTACCCTACCTTTTACAAATGAGACACCTCTTGTTAAGCTATCTCCAAAACAAATAATTTTCATTTAACATCCCTACTTTTTTTCATTCAATTACTATACTTTATTATAACAGAAAAAAGGTTGTGCGAGAAAACTTCTGATTGTAACAAAATATCCACAATAATAGTTTCTCCCCCATTATTCTACATAAAATAAGAAGGCTGTCTCCCAGAATTTTGGAAAACAGCCAATTTAGTATGTCTTTATGAATTTTGTCTATCAAGAACGATATCTTCTTCCTTCTCTCCTTCAGGAGAAGCTTGGTTTGATGTACGTAGTGGAATTTCCTTTAAGAAAAACACTAATAAAAAGGCAACAACTAATACGATCGTTCCAGTTAAGAATACAGTTGATAATGTATCACCTAACGCATCTCTAATTCCCTGAATCATTTGCGCAAATATCGGTTGAACATCTGCTGGAAGGTTTGCTTCTGTTTGTTCAAGTAATGGTTTATTCATTAAAGCTTGTGGATTGGCAAAACCAACGATTTGCTCTGTCACTTTTGGATCCAATGTTGCCAAATCCTTCACCACAGGCGAATTTTGCATCGTGTCTTGTAAGTTTGTTTTTAAATTGTTAGCCATAACCGTTCCCATCACGGCGATACCAATTGTACCACCTAAGTTACGGAATAACTGAGTAGAAGCCGTTACTACTCCTAACTCTTTATGAGAAACCGCATTTTGTGTAGCAATTGAAAATACTGGCATACCAATACCAAGACCTAATCCAAAGACAATCATACTTAAAATCGCCATAGGAACACTGTTCATAAAGATCATAATTGCCATACCAGCAATCATAGTTGGTACTCCAATTAATGCAAAGTGTTTATATTTCCCAGTTTTTGAAATTAACTGACCAATAATTGTACTGGAGATAACCATAACGATGGACATTGGCATCGTTACATAACCAGCGTAAGTAGGTGAAATACCTAGTACACCTTGAACAAAGAAAGATAGATATATCATAGCCCCCATCATTCCAAAGTTCATAATAAAACCAATAAGATTAGAAACTGTCACGATATTATTTTTAAAAAGATGTAAAGGTAATATTGGATTCTTCGCTTTCGTTTCTACAAAAACAAAGACAAAGGCGAAAACAATACTAGTAGCAATTAAGCCTAAAATTTGTGCAGAACCCCATGCATACTCTGTTCCTGCCCATGAGAAAGCTAATAATAGTGGAACAATAGCAACCGTCATAAATAAGGATCCTAAATAGTCAATACTTTGTTTTCCAGTTCCCTCTACTTTAGGGAATAATACCGTAATCATACCAAAAGCAATAATACCGATTGGTAAGAAGATCCAGAATAACCAATGCCAATCTAGATGATCAACTAAATATCCCCCTAGAAGAGGCCCAAGTACGCTGGAGAAGCCAAATACGGCTGTTAATAAGCCCATCCATTTACCACGTTCTCGTGGCGGAAATAAATCTCCAACTGCTGTAAAGGCAGAAGATTGAATAATACCAGCACCAATCCCCTGGATACCACGATATGCAATAAATTGGAATACATCATTGGAAGTACCTGTTAAGAAAGCACCAACCATAAATAATAAGATTCCGATTAATAAGAAAGGCTTACGTCCATACATATCAGACAGCTTTCCAACTAGGACAGTAGCTATTGTAGATGTAAGCATGTAAATATTTATTGTCCATGTATAATAGTCCATGCCATCTAAAATGGAAATAATTTTTGGCATTGCAGTACTAACAATTGTTTGGTTAATCGCTGCAAAAAACATCGCTGCCATAATGGCAATCATAATTGATAATTTTTTCTTTTGTGTTAAATGTTCCATTGCATTCTCTCTTTTCTTTATGAAATTGTTAAAAGTTCTCGTTTAATAATGTAAAGATTCGTTTCAAGTGTTGAATATCTTCTTCTGTCAGTTTGCGAAAATGTTCTTTCATTTTATTCTGCTGCTCTTTTTTCATATTATTTACTATATTTCTTCCCTTTTCTGTAATGGTAATATTAACTACCCTGCGATCTGATTGAGATCGCACTTTTGTTATATAGTCATCGGCAAGTAATTGATCTGTAATACTAGTTACCGCAGCATTTGTAATGTGCACGCTTTTGGCAAGATCGGAAACATTTTGAGCTCCTTCTTTATCAAGATGAAAGAGTAATTTATATTGAGTAATATTTAAATCATTGCTATTTTTGTTAAATTCACTTGTGATATTTTTGATAAATGTGCCAAACATTGCTGCAACTTCAAAAAGCTCTTCGCCATTCCGCACTTATCCCCCATCCTTTCCTAAACATTTTACTAATTAATATTTAAGTAGTTAACTATTAAGCACTTAATAATATAGAACTAAATTAATTACATGTCAATCATTATTTTTCGTTCCTGTATAATTTTATTATTTCGAGTAGATTGAAAACTATTTCCAACATTGGTTACTAGGCAAAATACCGATATTCGCAAAATCCAAATAAAAATATGCCTTACTTAGCTATTGATAATTCCAGTAATATCAAATAGCTAAGTAAGGCATCTTTGCTAGATATTTAATTTTGCTGGAATGGGTTATTCCATTCCATTAAAACAGCATAATTCAATGAATCTTCATCTTCTAAATAATTTGGCAATACAGTAACTGGCATTCTGCCACATCGTAACAGAAAAGAAATAACAGGATCTTTTATATGTCCTGACATAACCTCTTTCAAATAGGCATCTGCGGTAAGGTCTTTAGCATATTTTTTATAGCCTGGCATTCTACCGCCACCAAGCAATCGATCCAAGCCTAATTCTATGACTAAATAGTAGGTGCTTTGCATGAGAACTTTTCCTAGACCAAGTTTTCGGAATTTAGGTCGAATGCTAATATCTACAACATATAATGCATTTCCTTGTTCATCATGTGTTGAGATATATCCATTATTTGTTATGTCCTCCCATGTATGAATAGGAGTCTTAGAATCATAAGAGACACGCAGACAGGTTAAAGAACCAGCAAGTTCTCCACTAACTTCCACACAAATTGCTCCTTCTGGAAAATGGGCAAGATGACTGGATAATTGCTCAACATTCCACCATAATTCTTCTGGAAAAGGCGCTGGAAAACATTCTGATTGAATAGCAATTAATTCTTTAAAATCTTTTTCCTGATAATTTCTTACAGTACAACAAATTGGAATATCAGCATCATAAAGAAAAAATTCACTGTGGATCACATTCCTCATCCTTCCACAGTCGAATTCCAATCAGGATATAGATCTGTTCTTCTATCTCTCCAAGTTGTTACAGAGCCTTTCTCTCTTACTTCATATAATAAAGAAAGATCTAAGTCTGCAGTGACAACCATATCATTATTAAGTTCACCCTCGACAAGTATTCCTTGTGGAGGAAATGGAATATCGTTTGGCGTAATAACAGCTGCCTGCCCAAAATTTGCACGCATAAAGTCTACGTTTGTTAGTGTACCGACTGTTCCTGTTACAACTACATAAACCTGGTTTTCAATTGCTCTTGCATGACAAGTATAACGGACACGATGAAAACCATGGCGGTCATCTGTACAAGAAGGACAAAAAATAACATCTGCTCCTTTTGCTTTTGCCATGCGAACAATTTCTGGAAATTCAATGTCATAACATGTGAGGATCGCGACTTTTCCTTTTTCTGTATCAAATATGCGGAAAGAATCACCTTTTTCCATATTCCATTCATAAACCTCTGTAGGCGTAATATGAAGCTTTGCCTGTTCTTCTATTCTGCCATCTGGATAAAACAGATGAGCTACATTATACAATTTATCTTCTCTGCGAATAACATGAGTTCCACCGATAATATGCATGCCGGTTTGAACAGCAAATGATCTAAACAAATCCTGATATTGTTCAGTAAATCCAGGTAATTCATTTATTGTTAAAGCGTTATTTTCATCGCCTATGGATAAAAGCTGCGTCGTAAAAAATTCAGGAAATAAAACAAATTCCGCGCCAAATTCAAGGGCTGTTCGAACGTAATGCTCACATTGTTTTGCAAATTCTTCAAAGGACTTAATGTTTTCCAACTTGTACTGTACGGCAGAAACTCTTATTTTCATTTTCCATCTCCCTTTATAGTGGTATTTTATATCTCTCTACGGGTAAAAACACTTCATTATATAAGAAGAGTCCTTTTAATAAAATAATTATTCAAAATATGATTATGCGTTATTTCTGTTAATTTTTCAATCGTTTCGTGTTATTTTGTTTATTGCTATTTTCTTCTTATAATTATGTTCTTAAAAGTACAAATGTTCATATTATTTATGATAATACATTGTTTGGATTGCAAGAAAAAAAGGAAGAGAGGGATAAGGAGGGAAATTTACTATGGCAGTTGTTATTTATGCAATTCTATTTTTTATTTTACTAGAAGAGCTAGTAGTCTTAGGGGTAAAAAGATACATAAACGGTGCTTTTCGAATAGAAACTTATTTCCTAAGCCTTTACAGAAAGTATAGAATGAAAGCTAATTTGAAAAAGGCTAGTTAATCCATTTTCATCATTTTGGATTAACTAGTAATGAATGAATGATTAATTAAATAATAATATCGAAAAAAATTAAAAATCGTAGTCAAATGGCCTCTATTTATCCAACTCTAAAAGGGCAGTAAACCCCTCATTTTCTTTATAGCATGTGATTTGACTACGATTATACATGATTGCTTTTAAAAACAATCATTTTTTATTATGTTTATTAAAATTGATTTAAAGATTTAACGGCAAGTTGTTCGATTGTCATATCATCCATTGGTGGGTTATGTAATCCAGCTCGCACATCTCGATAGTATCGTTGCAGTGGACTTTTGGCGGACAAACTACGTGCGCCGACGATGCGCATGGCAATATCTACTACTTCGATTGCTGTATTCGTTACAACTAATTTTACAGCACTTAATTCTGGGAGTAATTGAAATTGTTGTTCCTTGTCTGATTCATCCCATTTTTTACTAACGGAATATAAAAAGTGTTTGGCAGTTTGCATTTTCAATTCGATTTCACCAATTTTTGTTCGTACGCTTGGAATGTCACTAATGGTCCCTTTGATGCTATTAGGAGAATAATTTTTTGCAAAAGCGACTGCTTCTTTTTGTGCTGCACCTGCAATTCCCAGATAGCATGCTGGAATGTGCAAAAGCCACGGATTGACTTTTTTTCGTTTTTCTAATTTTTCTACAAAATAACGAGCGGGAATTTCTACTTCTTCAAAATATACATCATTACTACCAGTCCCTCTTAAAGCAATGCTATCCCAAGTGTTTTCAATGCGAATCCCATCTCTTTCTTTAGGGATAAGGAAGTTCCCAACATCCTCTGTATCCTTAATGGATGCCGTAACGAGAAAATAATCTAAAACTGGTGACATCGTGGTAAAAGATTTATGTCCATTTATAACCCAATTTTCGCCTTTCTTTTCTGCTATTGTTTGTGGTTTTCCACCTCTTGTTGGACTTCCAGTTTGTGGTTCTGTTGCAGCTCCATTTATTAAAGCACCATTTAGCAATGGCTGATACACCTCTTTTAGCATATCCTTATCCCAGTTTGCCTCATAAATATTTCGAACAACTCCCATATGCCAGCCAATCGATAAAGCAGTTGAACCATCCCCTTGAGCAATCACTTCTTGTAGCCTAACTAATTCATATAAAGACAGTTCTTGTCCGCCATACTTTTTAGGTATCGTTAAACTGGTGTAACCAGATTCCTGTAATTCTTTAATATTTTCAAAAGGAAAAGATGCATTTTCATCCACTTCCTTCGCTCTTTCCGAAAATTTTTTACTCATTTCAAACAATTCTGTTAATCTATTCGTAAAATTTGTTTCCGATCTAAAAAATCCAGTCACTATAGCGCATCTCCCTTACAAGTTCATTTATAAGGTATATCATAGCACTATTTCCAATTACTGATAAGTAAAATGCAATGGACCCATTATACAAGAAAATCTTTATTTTTTATTAATGATATTTTTGCGATTTTCCATTCCTGGCGGCTCTTCCGTATATCCTTTTTTCGCCATTAGTTCTGCTCCTTGTACGCCATAATCATAGATATTCGTAATAAGTGGAATTAAAGTAGATGGCAGGTCCTTCCGCAAACTAAATGTTGTTCCAATAGCGTTACTACCAAGTCCGAAACTACAGAATAGGCTAATACAATACAGCATTAATTTATCAGAAAAAGGAGCAATCGTTGAAACAGTTGGACTTCCTACCCAAGCTAGCGGTATTTGAATATCATCATCCATCAATTTCTTGGAAAGCTTCGTAATAATTTTTTTCGAAAGTTCTTTTCCTTGCGTAAAGAATTTTTTCAGCTCAGGATCTTTTGTTACTTGAGCAAAACCAGTAATTAATTGTTGACCGATGCTATTACTTTCAATCGATTGATAAAGAAAGGAAATTTCCACTGTATTTAAGACTCTTTTATTGCCAAATATATTGGTACCTTTTAAATATTGAGTATTTACTACCATATCCACTTGCTCTGGCATCGAAACTTGGGGAGGACAGCTTAATGCCCCTTTTTCAATTAATAGTTCTGTACATTCCTCGTAACAATGCTGCGTCGTAGCAGATAATTCTTGGAATAAACGGATAATATCTTTCCGATAAGATCTTGCCAAATGGATAGCATGTAGCCCCATTCCAATTTCTGCTAATATTCGCATTATTTGTAATGCGAATGTCGGCTGAAACAAAGGTGGAGCCTGTTTATTTACATCTTGTTCAGAAAACCCGTTTGGAACAACTGCTCCTTCTGCTTGCAAAATCGCTTCTATTTTCTTTATCTCTTTGGATAATCTATTTAAATGGCTTTCATAAAAATTTTGTTCTTTCTTATCTTCATTAACAGCATGAAAATATTCAACCATACGAAGAAACATTGTTTTTTCTTGATAGGTCATCCATAGTGTCGCAAGCTCCGATGAAGTTATAATCTCTTTCTGTTTCATGATGTTCCCTCCTATTAATAGCTAGTACTATTATTTGAAAATCTCAAAAAAATATTAGTTGTATTTAATAAGTCGTAAACCCTAAAAAGCCTTGCAGACGATAGATAATATAACGAAATAAAGGTAGATTGCTTTTGGTATCTACATCTTTCGTAAATTCTGCACCATCATTTGTCCACAATTTTTGAAAATACGCTTTTGTATCTTTCATTACCTTCGTGTTTTTACTAGCCATGATTTTAATATCTGTTTCTAAATTAAAATCATATAGATTTCTTCGAGTCAGATTTGCAGAGCCATTGATAATCGTATTTTCGCTATTTCTTTCTATTAGCACTATTTTCGGATGAAACTGCTCTTTTCCAGTGTTGTACCATTTTATATGAATGTATTTTTCTGCTTGCGCTTTTCTTAGTTCTGCCACAACAGGAATATTTGGCAATCCAGCTTTTTTATTTCCAAATGAATTTTGATTTGGGTCTAATACTAAATAAATATTTACCTCTCTTTGAGCTGCTGCTTTTATTTCATTCATTACTTTTCGATCTGCTAAATAAAGCATCCCGATCCAAATCGAATCGCTTTTCTCTGTATTCTTGATTTCTTTTAACACATGCTTGCCTATTTTTCCTTCCGTTAATATTTGAATTTTCACCTCAGCCTTTGATTCTTCCTGGATTTTTATCCGAGGCAGATTTAGCGTTTCATTCAGTCTGGCTGTACTTTCTTCACTTTGGAGCAAGTCGTTAATAATATTTCCGTTTACTTTAAATGCAATATTTGAGTGATACCCGCTAGCATTATGAATATTACCACTCGATATAATCGCTGATTTCTCGGTAATTACTAGTTTTCGATGGTTCGCTTTTACATTTAATAATTCTAAATACGATAAAGTAGTAACCTTTGGAGCACTGTTAGCAAGTAAGTTTGGTAGATGACCATCACCGCCTGTTTTTACCCATTGTCCAAACATTCGCCAAAAACCAGAATAGAGCGGATTAGAATCTCGTAAAGCTTTGACATCTGTTTCGATCACTTTTACCCCGGCATCCTTTAACTTATTAAATTCCTCTGAATTATAGGAACCATACACGGTATTAATTTTATCTGTTAGAAATACAATATCGATAGAGGGCATTTCTTGTTTTTTCTTTATTAAAACTTCTGTAAACTTTTCAACTAGTCGTGGATATTCTTGGTCTTTATTTGTGTCTTTATTAAATAAAAACATATCGATTACAATAAACTCATTCGCATTTTGTACCTCTTTTATCATAGAATCGACTATTTCATGTTCCACTATTCTTTCATTTTGCTTATTTTTATACGTTAGATCTGTCAAAAGCTCTACATCCTCTACTTGATGAATATCTCCTTCTATTGACATTCCATTTGGCAAAGATTTTTTTAAATGATAGTAAATCGTACCACTATAGATAATGATAAAAAGAATAAATAAAATAAGGATTATTCGTTTCATCTTTTACCCCCATTCACTTTTCTCTCCGATTTATTAATTTGCTATTATATCTCTATATCTCATTAGCTTTACCGATTAAAGGAATAATATATTGATTATTTTTTGAAAAAATGATGAGATTTAGCAATTACATGGTACAATATAAAGGCAAATAGTATACATAAGTGAAGGAGAATACGAAATTGATTATTGGACTATTAATTATACTAGCTTATTTAATTGGCTCTATTCCTTCTGGACTAATAATAGGCAAAGCTTTCTATAATATAGATATCCGTGAACATGGTAGTGGAAATTTAGGTGGAACAAATACATTCCGAGTTCTTGGCAAAAAAGCAGGCTTCGCGGTAACGATTTCCGATATACTAAAAGGAACAATCGCTACGGTATTACCTCTAATTGTTGCGCTTATTTGGAATATCGATGTAGACATAAATCCTCTAGTAATTGGTGTTTTTGCTGTAATTGGTCATATGTATCCGGTATTCGCTGGCTTTAAGGGCGGGAAAGCAGTTGCTACATCAGCAGGAATCCTACTCGGACATGAACCGCTTTTATTCCTTATCATAATAGCTATCTTCTTTATTACACTCTATTTATCCAAATATGTTTCATTGTCTTCCATGATTGCAGGAATTGCCGGTTTAATTTATTCGCTGATACTTTGGGATGATAAATTATTAATCTTGATTCTTGCCATTCTCACTATTTTTGTCGTTTATAGACACCGTGCAAATATTAAACGAATCATAAATAAAACTGAACCAAAAGTAAGCTGGCTATAAAAAGCAAAAAAAGACCAATTTCGGTCTTTTTTTATTTGGCAAGTATTCCTAGAGTATTTTTATGACATAAAATGATTTATTTCGTCATACCTTTTACTATAATCTAAAAGGGGCGAATGCAATTGACCACTTCAAATATAACGAAAAAAATATCCGATCAAGCAACTATATGCTTTGCAAATAAATGGAAGCTTGTAGAAGAAAAACTTCAGGAGCAAACAGAAACCATGAAAACACTAATGGATAGCTTACAATCCTTGTCTCTTTCTACTACATACAGCGAAAATATCGCAAAAATGGTTAGTAGTATTACGCATGAAGTACGTAATCCACTAACATCTGTAAGTGGTTTTTTACAACTGATTAAACAAACAAATGATATTGCGCTTATTCATCAATACACGGACATTGCGCTCGGAGAACTTACGCGTGCAAACGATCTAATTACTGACTTTCTAACTCTATCCAAATCACAATCAAATGAAATTACCCCATTATCTATTAATGAGTTGCTTATAAATTTATATCCCGTGTTTAAAAGTGAAGCAAATTTAAAGGACATAAACTTAATTGCTGATTTTTGCGCAGATAAAGCGCTATGTACTGTAAATAGACAACATCTCACACAAATTTTTGTAAATATTGTAAAAAATGCATTTGAAGCAACAGAAACTAATCTCCTTTCCAGACAAAAGGAAGTAAGGATTACTACAACAGTATGTAAGGAAAGCCTAGTTATAATGATAAAAGACAGTGGTTGTGGAATGTCAAAAACGCAGTTAAGTAATCTATTCACTCCTTTACAAACGACGAAAAAAAATGGAACAGGCATGGGACTTTATGTTTGCAAACAACTGATTGAGAAATATGCTGGAACAGTGAATGTCGAAAGTACAGTTAATAAAGGTACTACAATTTTCTTCCATTTTCCGATTTATGTTAAGGTTAATTAATACTAATTCGAAAGTTTCAAAAAACCGCTATTATGTAAAAATACACCTGAATGCATTACAAACTATTATTTTTTTGTTATGCTATTTAATGGAAAGTGATAAAAAAGACATACAGAAACAAAAGAGGCTACTTATGAAAAAAAATTTACTACTATTCTTAGTACTCTTGCTAGTTCTCATTGGAATAAGTGGACTAATGCTTATGAATGTTGGAAAATCTGATCCATCCTCTTCATTCAATGAGGTTCGCCCTATTTCAGGGAGAGACACTTATGATTTATCAAAAGAAGAATCTAAAGAAATTACAATTGCAGCCATTGGAGACATTTTAATTCATGATCGTGTCTATAATGATGCTCGCGTGGGTGATCACTTTAATTTTGATAACATGTTATCTAATATTACGAGTGAATTAAAAAAACCAGACTTGTTGTTGGCAAATCAAGAAACAATAGTTGCAGGTGAATCGATTGGGTTATCTGGATACCCTACTTTTAATGGTCCTCATGAAATTGCTGATAGTTTAAAAAATGCGGGTGTTGATATTGTCACCACCGCAAATAATCATGCATTGGATCGTGGAGTAGATGCCCAAAAGCTATCGATTGAGTACTTAAATCAAATAGGTCTTCCCCATGTTGGAACGTATTTAACAAAGGAAGATCAAGATAAAATCGTTATTTTAGAAAAAAACGAAATTAAAGTTGCTTACTTAGCTTATACTTATGGCTTAAATGGGATTCCCATCCCAAAAGGAAGTGAGTATATTGTAAATGTAATCGATAAAAAAAGAATGAGTAATGAAATAAAACGAGCGAAGAAAGAAGCAGATGTTATTGTGATGGCCGTTCACTGGGGTAATGAATATCAGCGTTTTCCCTCTCAGGAACAAAAAGAATTGGCACAGTTTTTAATAGATGAAGGTGTTCATATTATTTTTGGCAGTCATCCACATGTTCTTCAGCCATTCGAATGGTTAGAAGGAAAAAACGGCCAAAAAGGTTTAGTAGTCTATTCACTAGGGAATTTTTTATCAGGACAAGACGAGGAGTATCGAGATCTTGGCGGCATGATGACTGTTACAGTGAATAAGAAGAAAAAAGGAAAGTCAACCAGCATTACTATGGATACTCCTTCTTTTTATCCTACCTTCGTTTCAAGTAAAGCAGAAAGAGACTATAAAATGCATCCACTAATTGATTCACAAGCAGCAATCGATAAATATGGACCTTCTATATATTCAGAGATAATGGAACACATGCTAAAGCAAGGACAAGCTGAATAAGTGAAAATTCAATTATTCGATAATTAGATTACATTGCTTTATAATTAATCTATAGTATTTAATTTAAAAATACATGCTTCATTGCCAAATCGGAGCAAAACTTATAAGAGGTGTTAAAAATGAAAATTGTAATTAGCGATAAAGCTGCTGAATGGTATAAAGATGAAATGTTATTAAAGAATGGTGACTACGTTCGTTTCTTTGCTCGCTACGGTGGATGCAGTACAGTACAACAAGGATTTTCATTAGGTATTTCAAACGAACAGCCTGTAAACGTTGGTGTCGAGACAGAAAAGAACGGTATTCATTACTATATCGAGGAAAAAGATTTATGGTATTTTGACGATCAAGATTTATTTGCGGATTTCAATGAAGTAGCAAATGAACCTGAATATCGTCATGCTCAGTAAGTTTTTAAAATAATGAATTACTCTACTAAACAAAAAACAGCGGAATGAAGAACATAATTCTTCAATCCCGCTGTTTTTTATTAAAGCTGACATCCTATTGCAGAGGATGTGTGATTCCTTCTTCTTCTAAAATCTTCTTTTGCGTATCACCTAATAGATCAAAATGAGAATAGCCATCTTTTCGATAATGAATCCATTCTTCCTTTAAACCATACCTCTTTCCCCAGTTTTTTAATTTTTCTAGATCGGCACAACCAACTTTTGTTACCGTCTTACAACCAGGGAAGCGATCATCCAACCAATAATGAGTTAAAAAAGCAATTTCTCCATTATCTATTTGTCTTTTCCACTCTGCCAGCTCTTTTTTCTTCAATCCAAAAGCCATTTTCGCAACCTCCCTTTGCTTTCTTACTTGTCTGTCGGTTGCTTTTTAATTTCCTCATATTTATTAAACCATGCCGGAAAAATCTTCTTAAAGGGTTTTGGTCTAAAAGTTTCTTTCGACACTATAATATGAGTGGTAGTTCCCTCCACACAAATTTCTTCATCCTGATTAATAATTTGGTATCCGTAAACAGTTTTTATACCATCATTTGTTTCTACCCATGTTTTAACCTTTGCTTGATCACCGTATCGTAATGGCTTTTTATATACAGCATACACATCATAGACGGGAGCGAAATATCCTTCATTCTCCATTTCTAAATAACTATAGCCAAGATCTTCAATTAGCCCCGTTCTTCCACGCTCAAAAAACTTTAGATAATTAGCATGATATACGACCCCCATCATATCTGTGTCCGCATAATATAATTCAATATCTCTTGTTGAGATAAAGTAGTTATCCATCTATTCATTCACCAACCTATCCTTCGAATTTCCGTCTATATCCATTTAAAACATATTTAATATCGTCTGCTGAAATTGTTGATACATCCGGATTTATCCCTTGTTCCAATTGATCAGAAAGTCGCAATGCCTGTAATTGTACTGCCTCATCCATTATATTAGTGGCAAATCGACCATTTCCGTCTGTTGAAACAGTAGGAAGTTGATCTTCAAGCATAGTAATTGCTTCATCTGATAATGCATAATCATAATTCGCAGCATACATTTTCATTATTTCAATTAATTCCGCTGGAGAATAATCATCGAAATGGATAAACTTTTTAAACCTTGAAGTTAGCCCTGGATTACTTTGTAACAGAGCGCTTGTTTCATTTGGATATCCTGCAAGAATCACAACTAAGTTCTCATTATGGTTCGTCATTTCCATTACTAATGTATCAATAACTTCTTTGCCGAAATCCTGACCGCTAGTACCCAATAAGGAATAAGCTTCATCAATAAATAGTACACCACCAAGTGCTTCTCTTATTTTCTTTCTCGTTTTAATAGCAGATTGCCCGACATAGCCGGCAACAAAATCCGCCCTGCTTGTTACTACTAAGTGACCTCTTTTCAAAATTCCGCAATCTTTAAGAAACTGTGCATATAATTTTGCAACGGTTGTTTTTCCTGTTCCAGGATTACCTGTAAATACAGCATGTAATTGGATTGGTAAATTCTTTTTCGCTTTTGTTTGTCTGAGCTGCTGAACTTTTACAAAAGCAATTATTTTCTTTATTTCTTCTTTTACTTTTGCTAAACCAATCAGATTATTAAGCTCTTTCGCTGGATCAATCGAATTGTTTTCTTCTTCACATACAAAATCTGATTCTTGTAACAACGTATACTTTAATATTTCCTGATCATTTGATTTACGAGAACCTTTACTAAATATCGCATCAAGGACAATATTTCGAACAGCACGGGCATTCCCGAAGCTTTCATCAACTTGTTCCTTCTCCACTCTTTTTAAAAGCGCTCTTTTTCCATCCTCTGTCAAAACATAGTCGTTAGCAGACACTATTCTTTCCCCAATTGCTAATAATTCATTAGGAGTATAATCTGGTAAATGAATCATATTGGATGCAGGAAAGCGACTTCTTAAACCATGGTTTCCGTCTAAAAATTGTCGCATTTCTTCAGGGTACCCTGCTAAAATAACAGCAAATTTCCCGCCAAATTCTGAACCTGTCATTAACGAAACTAGTGTATCTATTGCTGTTTGCCCATAATCATTGCCAGATTGACCCTCTCTTTTTAAACTATAGGCTTCATCGATAAATAACACACCGCCAACCGCTTGTTTTACAACGGAACGAACATTTTCTTCTGTTTGTCCCATATACCCGCCAATTAATTGTGATCGATCGGTTTCTACTACCTCTGCGCTAGGCAGCACACCAAGTTCATGATAAATTTTTGCCATCAACCGAGCTAATGTTGTTTTTCCAGTACCAGGATTCCCTGTAAAGATCATATTTAAGCTTAACTCGTCTTGAATCATAAAGCCAAGTTTTTTTCGAGACTTTTGATAGCTTAAAAACTGATAAAAATCTCGTACTCTTTTCTTAACTGTATCTAAGCCAACCATTTGCTCCAGTTCTTCTAATGAGGAAAGAGAAGCAGCATCACCTTGTTCTTCCTCAATAAATAGGTTTGTCCATTCTTTTTTTAGTTCTTGAAGTTCTTCAATTAATTTTTTTACACTTTCATAATAAATGGATGTATGAAAAACACCACTTATGGATTCCTCATATTCTTCTGCAGATTTCAGTAATGCAGATGTTTTCTCGATTACCTCTCCTAACGTTTCTTCCATTTCTTCATACTTAGCAACAGCCGGTTTATTCTCATACAAAGCAGCATTTTTTTTCTGATTTTTAATATGTGCTACTTCCTCTTCGATTTGTTCTAAAAAGGTACGGCAATTATTAATATATTGCTCAGCGATTTTTCTTTTTGCTGTTCGATTATCGGTTTCCCGAATATTAGGAAATACAAGTTGTTCCAATAAACTGCTAAAATTCTTCCAATCATATTGCGAAAGGTATTTAAGTGCCATTGTATTTTCTGAGTTTAGCTCAATTGCTTTATTTAACCAAGCGACAGCAATCGTATCCTTTTGATTCCCGTGCATACGAGATAAAGCAGCAATCGTTAATAACTGAGAAATCTCAATTGGGTTTTGTGCTTCATTAAGCTCTTGTATTTTATTTAAAAGCGGTTTTTCGTCCTTAACAAAACCATTCTCTGCAAATTCCTTTTCGAAGGATAAAATATCATGTTGTCTTACATTTATTTTCATTTTTTCAGTATTCATATATTCACTTCTCTTAATTAATTTAGCATTCCTTTTTTATACTAACATATTCCTCTATTTTCGTTAATGATTATTACTTTACTCATAGGAATTATCTTAATTAAGCTTTATTATTCCAACAAAATAAAAGACAGAAATAGCTCATCTTGACAAAAGATAAGCTATTGCTGCCCTATTTAACAGAAGAAATTATTCGCCTTTTGTTTGAATTACTTGTGCATGTTGTCCTGATTTATCCTGCATTTGTTTTCCTTTGTTCCCACCAAAGCTTCTAGATTTTGTCCCAATATGGCTAGGTACAAAGTGTTTACTGTCTTTTTTAGGATTACTCATCTAAATCAACTCCTTCTTTTATAGTTTGTACAAAAGAACAAGCAAAATTGATGGTAATTTCTAGCTTTACTTATTAACGTACTTTTTTCAAATGCTTTCTTTCTAACCGTTCTTCAATTTTTTCGATTGCTTCTCTATCCTTTAATAATTGCATTTTATTTTCTAAAACTAATTCTTGAAATGAACGTTTGCGAGGTTTTCTCATAGGTCATTCTCCTTTAGATAAATTTGTACTAACATATTTCCCAAAAAGTTTGATAATTATTACAATAAAAATAAATAATTTTTTAATCTATTAGAAAAGTTTTTGTTTTCAGATAATTAAACAAGGCGTGCACTCCTTATTACTACATTTGTAATTATAGTACATTAGAATCTTTTTGTAAAGCGCTTACATATTCTTTTTCATTTTTTATTCTTTTTTACTTTGTGCCAATTCTCTCATTTGCTCAAATGTTAACATAGTATACGCCTTATTAATGATGACACCATCCTTATTAAGAAAGTACGTTGTTGGAATACTAAGTATATGATATTGATTAGCCACCACATCTTTTTCATCCATTATTACAGGAAAGGTGAGCTTTCTCTCTTGGATAAATTGTCTAACACCTTCTTCATTTCCCCCATCAACATTAACAGCAAGAACAACCCATTGATCTTTGTACTCTTTAGAAAATGTTTCTATATCAAGCATCTCTTTTTTACATGGAGGGCACCAAGTTGCCCAAAAATTAATCATGACAGATTTACCTTTGAAATCAGATAACTGGACCTTTTTACCACTTAAATCCTTTAGTGTAAAATTAGGAGCTGTATCCCCTATATTCAATCCAGTTGCCGCTTGGACAACTTTTGTATGGGTAAGAAAAAAAATGGCTAGCAGCACAAAAGCAATAGAAACAATTTTTTGGTTCATAAAATCCTCCTTTGTTCATCTTTTTTTCATTCACTTATTGTAAGATTACTTTTTCTTAAAGGTTGTTTTCGTAAAGTTTGTTGCGATTACCCGCAGCCGGAATACACTTCGCTTTCCGTGGGGCTAAGCTTAAGCCTCCTCAGCTTCGCCTCCGGGGTCTCAGACTGTCTCGCTAATCCCCGTGGCGACTTCGTGTATTCCGGCTGCTCCATTTTTTCCAACTAATTCTTTTTTTTCTATTGAAAAACAACAAACCTTTAGAAAACGGCCTTCTTAAAAAATCTTTTTTATAGATTATCCAATTAGTTTTATTTTATTATGTTGGTTGCGTAAAATTATTTGTTAATTTGGTTCAAACAAATTTCATTTTTTATTTTTATCCTCCAATAAAAACGAGGCTGGGACATAAGTATTCCAGCCAAGGATAATTCCGAACAATTATACGAAGATGCTAATGAATGTTCCGTATAATTGTTCGGGCTTTTATTTGTTTTTCAAAGGATGTTTCCATGAAGTTTGGTGCGATTCCCCGCAGCCGGAATACACTTCGCTTTCCATGGGGCTCGCGCTGAGCCGCTTCGGCCTGTGGCCTGCAGGGTCTCAGACTGTCTCGCTAATCCCATAGGAGTCTTCGTGTATTCCGGCTGCTCTGTTTTTCCAACTAATTATATTTCCTCTTGTAAAAAGTATGCGAAAGCAGCCGCTATTTACTAGCTATATTAGAAATTGTTCGTCTTTACAGAGTATCTATTTAGTTATGTCCCATCCTCCAGATTGTAGAAAAACCCCCTATTTTTAAAAGTATGATTTTGAAAAAGGGGGTTTTTGATGTTTTAATTGATTTTTACCACAACATATGGAATATAAGGTATTATTAAAACACTATATGTTGTATATCGGAATTGTAAAAAAAAACGTAATTCTAACAACACGAATTTATCAATATTATAGTGCTTCGAAAGCTTCTGTCAAAACTGGGACGATTTGTTTTTTACGTGAAACTACACCTTTTAACAATGCTGTGTTATTTTCTAAATCAACTTTAAATGCTTTAGCAACAGCTTCTGATTTATTACCTAACGCTACACCAACAGAATCATTATTTAAAATATCTGTTACTACAAGAAGGAATAGATCTAAGCCTTTTTTATCGATGATTGCTTGAATAGACGTCTCTAATTCAGTTTGCTTAGAAATAACATCATTTGTATCAACTGCATTAACTTGTGCGATTTCTACTTTGTATGTACCCATAGAAAATTCTTTTGCATCAATACTTAATAATTGCTCCACTGTTTTATCACTTAAATCAGCGCCAGCTTTAAGCATTTCTAAACCGTATTCTTCTGCATTTACACCAGCAATTTCTGCTAGTTCTTTTGCAGCTTGTACATCTTGATCTGTGCAAGTTGGAGATTTAAATAATAAAGAATCAGAAATAATTGCTGATAGCATTAATCCAGCTACTTCTTTCTTAATTTCTACATTATTTTCTTTATACATTTTATTTAAAATAGTAGCTGTACAACCTACTGGCTCTGCACGATAGTATAAAGGATCACTTGTTTCAAAATTTGCAATACGATGGTGATCAATTACTTCCAAGATAGTTACATTTTTAATATCTTCCACACTTTGTTGGAATTCATTATGGTCAACTAAAATAACTGATTTTGTTTCTGTTCCTGCTTTTTCAATAAAACGTGGAGCATCTGTTTTAAAATGATCTAAAGCAAACTTTGTTTCTCCGCTAACGTCACCAAGACGAACTGCTTCTGCTTCTACTCCAAGCGCTTTTTTTAATTCTGCATATGCAATGGCAGAACAAATAGTATCCGTATCCGGATTTTTATGACCAAATATCAACACTTTTTCCATTTAGCAAATCTCCTTATAACGATAATCTGATGACGTATTTGTTATATTCATACATCCTTCTTTATTTTATCATAACTTACCAGAATTTAAAGAATAGAACATAAAAAAGAAGGTATTTACTACCCTAATATGAGTTTTACCTATAAGAATTATTGTTATTGGCAAGTAAATACTATACCTAACATATTTCATCAAAATAATTAATTGTAAAGATAAAATAAAACTGCAAACAAAGCCTTATAGGCGTTTATTTGCAGTTTCAAAAGGATCCCATTCTATTTAACTAGTATATTAAAACTTATATTGATAGTTTTCGATTTCCCAAGCATGAATAGTAGTACGATAGTTATCCCACTCTTCTTTTTTAGCAGCTACATATTCACTGTATACGTGCTCTCCAAGTGTTTTTAGACCGATTTCACCCGCTTCAAGTTCTGCGATTGCAGCATCTAATCCACCAGGCAAGCTATCAATTCCAAGTTCTTCACGACGATCCTCTGTCATATGGAAGATATCTTCATTAATTGGTGCTGGTGCTTTCAGTCCTTTTTCCACTCCGTCTAATCCTGCAGCAGCGATTACAGCAAAAGTTAGATATGGGTTTGATGATGGATCTGGACAACGAAGTTCCACACGAGTAGCCATTCCGCGTTTTGCTGGAATACGGATTAAAGCTGAACGGTTAGAGGCAGACCATGCTAAGTAGCAAGGTGCTTCGTATCCTGGTACTAAACGTTTATATGAGTTTACTAGTGGGTTGGTTACAGCTACGAAATTTTTAACATTTTTTAATACACCAGCAATGAAGGAATATGCTGTTTCAGAAAGTTCTAAATCGTCATTTGCATCATAGAAGCTGTTTTCTCCATCTTGGAAAAATGACATATTAACATGCATTCCAGAACCGTTAATTCCGAATACTGGCTTCGGCATAAATGTTGCATGTAAACCATATTGAGAAGCGATAGTTTTAACAACCCATTTATATGTTGTTGCTAAGTCAGCAGCTGTTAACGCATCAGCATACTTGAAATTAATTTCATGCTGTCCTTCTGCTACTTCATGGTGTAGTGCTTCAATTGTGAAGCCCATTGCTCTTAGCGTTTTGAAAATTTCAATACGTACTTTTTCGCCTAAATCTTTTGGCGATGGCTCAAAATAGCCACCTTTATCACTTAATTCAGATGTTGGATATCCATTTTCGTCTGTATTGAATAAGAAAAATTCTAATTCAGGTCCAACTGAAATGCTATATCCTTTTTCAGCAGCACGTTCAACTGTTTTCTTAAGAACGTTACGAGTATCCCCTTCAAATAAAGATCCATCTGGATTGGTTACAGAGCAAAGGAAACGAGCTTCTGAATATCCTTCTGTTTCTGTCCAAGGTAAAACAGTAAATGTGTTCAAATCTGGTAATAAATATGAATCTGATTTGTTAATTGGAGAAAATCCTTTAATGGATGAACCATCAATCATGATTTTTCCTTCTACAGCATCATCTAATTGTTGTGCAGTTATCGTAATATTTTTTAAAATCCCCTCAATGTCCACAAATTGTAGATGTAATAACTCTACACTTTTTTCCTTAACAATACTTTCAATTTTCTCTAATGTAATTTCAGTCATGTTAACTTACCTCACAATTCATGTTCTATTATCTAACTTGATTTCATTATAAGGAATATTTTCTCGTAAAACAATGTTTTTTTATAATTTTTTAAAAATTTTATTAGGTAGCGTTTTCATCATTTTTTTCTTAATTATTCCTTTTTTTGACATCATTTGCTATATTAATCGAGTAGAATTTTGTCTAATTATAAGATTGTAAGATAAAGCACCTTTTCTAACAATAATCCACCAATTAAAATATAGTTTATATTAACAAAATTCCGAATTTTCGTTAATTTAAGCTGTTTTCTACTTTTAATCTCTTGTTTTCTTCTATTTTTAAAGGTATTTAATATTTCCCAACACGAAACAAATAGCTTATATTAATTAAAATTACTTATTTAAGAAAGGGTGTGCAAGTGGATTATTCAAGAGGCAAACTCGCCTAACTTCTGTTCAGAAGTTAAGTTTATTTCAAATAATTCGTGGACGGTGATAAACATGCATTTATTAAAGCCATTTTCATTTAGTAAAAGATTCCCTGAAACCGAGGTTATCGGCTCTGCCTTTGCTGGAAATAACGATAATCTAATCCCTCTATCCTTCGGCTTTCCAGCCCCGGAATCTCTTCCGGTGGATAAAATGACGGTGGCTACTGAAGCAGCAATGAAGACACAAGGTAGACAAGCTTTAGCTTATAGTGGTGGTTCTGGTCCTAAAAATATCGTCAATTGGATAAAAGAAAGATCTAAGCTTCGCGAAATTATTGCAAGCGAAGAAAAAATAATGGTTACTGCTGGAAGCTCTCAAGCTATTGACTTAATTACAAGAACGCTTACCGATCCTGGTGATGAGATTTGGGTTGAAGCACCGACCTTTTTTGGCGCATTAAAAACATTTCGTTTAGCAGAAACGAAGTTAGTGTCTTTTCCGATCGATGAAGATGGGCTCAGAGTTGATTTAGTTGAACAAGAGTTAATCACAAGAGTCAATAAAGGTCTTCCATTACCTAAGTTAATGTACGTCATACCAAATTATCAAAACCCTGGTGGTGTAAATTTATCTCTTGCTAGAAAAAGGCGTCTTGCAGAATTGGCATATGAATATAATTTCTTTATCATTGAAGATGATGCCTATGTAGAGCTTTCTTTTGATGGGACATTTTCTCCAGCAATTTATTCGTTTGGACCGGAAAGAGTTGTTTACTTAAGCACTTTTTCAAAAATCATTGCACCCGGATTGCGACTAGGGTGGGCCATTGGCTTGCCGCAAATTATCGAAAAAATGAAAATTTTAAAAGTCGATGGTTTAACCAGTGTATATGTTCAAGAAGTCACTAAAAATTTACTAAAACAAATGGACATGGACGAACAAATCAGCTATCTGAATAGTATTTATCTTCCTCGGAAGAATGCGATGGTTTCAGCAATCAAACAGTACTTTGGTGAAGAAGTTTCCTTTCATGAACCAAATGGAGGTTTCTTTCTATGGCTTACTTTCCCAACCCATATTGATACGAGCGAGTTCCTAGATGCTGCAATGATTGCTGGTGTTTCTTATATAGCTGGTAAACATTTCTTTTTAGAAAATGAAGGATTTCATCACATGCGTCTTTGTTTTACTTTCTGTAAAGAAGATATTATCCATGAAGCGATCAAGCGACTGGCTGATACCTATTATGACCACGTAAATAGTATTCAAGTTATCGAGGAAGTGAATTAATGCCTAGTGAAGTGGATAATCCTATAATCTACATCAGAAGAAGTATACCACAAAAGTATTTAGATAAAATGACAGCATTAGGCGCAGAATTTATTATGGATCCTTGGCAATATGGTGATCCTGAACCACCAATAACGCAAGATATTAAGGACTGTAATATCGTGTTAACTTTAGGCTTAACCGACTCCTTATCGATTTTACAACAAGCGTCTCAGATTAAATGGGTTCAATCATTAAGTGTTGGGCTTGACGCTCTATTGACAGAGGAAGTGAGAAGGAGCGATATCATTATTACTAATACAAAGGGATGCACCTCTATTCCTATCGCAGAACATACAATTGCAATGATGGCTGGATTAGCAAGAGGCATCCCTTTTATGGTCCGAAACCAGCTCAATAACAGTTGGGCACCCACTCCAATTACTGACTTAGCTGGTGCCACTGTTGGAATTATCGGATACGGTGAAATCGGTAAGCAAATTGCTAAACGTGCTAAAGCATTAGATATGCGTGTAATTGGTTGTAAAAAAAGACCCTCTTTTCTATCAAAAGAGGACCTGGCAGATAAAATAGTTGGTCTTGATCAATTAGATGACGTAATAGCCGAATCTGACTTTTTAATACTGGCTCTGCCTTCAACTCCTGATACATATCATCTTATTAATCAAGAAAAACTACTAAAAATGAAACGAACGAGTTTTCTAATTAATATAGGGAGAGGCAATACGATTGTAGAAAAAGAACTTATTTATCTATTAAAGGAGCAAAAAATTGCCGGTGCTGCACTCGATGTATTTGAAGTAGAGCCTTTACCCCGGGAACACCCCATATGGGAACTAGATAATGTGATAATTTCTCCACATAATGCGTTTTTCTCACCGAACACATTAGATCGTTATATGGAAGTTTTTTTAGAAAACATTCAACGTTTTAAAGAAGGAAAAGATTTAATCAATGTCGTGGATAAACAACTAGGTTATTAGCGTGTTCTCCCATCAAAAAAATGCCGTTAACTTTTATAGTTTCGGCATTTTTTTGATACAAAGATTATAATTAAACTGTTTCAAAGCCCTCTTTTTTCCATGCAGTAGTTCCGCCTTCGATAAATGCTACATCTGTAAAGCCCATTTGTTTTAGTAAGTAGGCACCAAGTGATGCTTGTCCACCAAGTCCACATGTAACAATAACTGAACGATTACGATCCGCTAATTCTGGATCTCTTAGCTCCTCGGGTAATTCCAAATCAGCCCGAATCGGAAGCATACCTAAAGAAATATTTACAGAGCTAGGAATTAAGCCACATGCCCCAGCATCAGTTGCATCTTGAACATCAATTATGTAAGTGTTTGGGTTTTCTTCTATTTTTTGTTTTGCTTCAACAGATGAAATACCAGGTACATTCTTTCTCGCTTCTTCTACTAATTTCCCAAATGTTAATGTCATTTTCATCACTCCTTTATTTTCTAACATATATATAGTAACAAAGTTCATTCACATTTACTAATATATCGCGCTGCCTATTTATAATCAGATAAGAATCGTGACATTATAATGGTAGAATAGTATTCTCCGTTTTCAAGCCGTTTATCTTTTTTTAATATCCCTTCTATTTCAAAGTTATATCGCTTATATATGTTGATTGCTTTCTCATTTGTTTCTATTACAGATAGAGTCATCTTAGTGAGTTTATTTGCAGATGCCCATTTAATAGACGTTTCCAATAATTTCGGGCCGATTTTAAAGCCCCAATAATCCTTTAATACACAAATTCCAAATTCGACCTTATGCTTTAGGCGTTGCAAATTTGAACCTTCACATCGTGAGAAAGCAATAATAGTACCATTTTCGGTTTCAGCTAGTAAAAACAAACGATTTGATTCTTCTGAATCTGTACGAATTAAATGCTTAAAATCTGATGGAGTTAGCATCCCCTCTCCAGGTTCACGATCCAAAAAGGTAGTTTCTCTATCAATTTGTAGCCTAATTTGTACAAGTTGCTCTGCATCCGTTTCTTCTGCACATCTTATTATATAATGTAGATTCCTTACCCTAATAAGCTCGGGGATTATTTTCATAATATAATATTTCTCCTTTGATAGATAATTACACTTAAAACCACTTGTTTGTTTGTTACAATTAGAATCTTTATTCCTATAACAGTTGAAAAAAACTCCCTCTTTTAAAGTGGCTCTTCCTCTAACTTCTAGACAAATTAATGTACCAAAAAGAAAGAAAAATTATCAACTTTAAATAGAGAGAGCTTCTCTTAATCTATTAATTTCTTAACTTATCACGCAATACCATTGGTAGGATACCACCATGACGATAGTAATCAATTTCTACTTCAGAATCAAAGCGTACTAACACTTCAAATATAATTTTCTTACCATCTTCTGTAGTTGCTGTTACTTCTAGGTAATCACGTGGTTTAACTGTTTCGTCAACATAAACATTAAATGTTTCTTTCCCAGTTAAACCTAAAGTTTCAGCATTTTCACCATCTTTAAACTGTAATGGAAGCACACCCATTAACACGAGATTAGAACGGTGAATTCTTTCAAAGCTTTCTGCAATAACTGTCTTAATACCTAAAAGATTTGTTCCTTTTGCCGCCCAGTCACGAGATGAACCCATTCCGTAATCTTTGCCCGCAATAACCATTAAGCCAGTTCCTTCTTCTTTATACTTCATACAAGCATCATAGATGGAGGTAACTTCTCCAGTTGGCCAGTAAGTAGCGAATCCACCTTCTGTACCTGGAGCAATTTGGTTACGAATACGGATATTCGCAAAGGTTCCTCTCATCATTACTTCATGGTTACCACGACGAGAGCCATATGAGTTGAAATCACGTGGTTGTACTCCATTATCTTTTAAGTACTTACCAGCTGGCGTATTAACGCCGATTGCACCAGCAGGAGAAATATGGTCAGTTGTGACAGAATCACCAAACTTCCCTACAACTCTTAAGCCTTTTAATGGCAGTACTTGCTCAGGATCTGGTTTTAATCCTTCAAAGAATGGCGGATTTTGAATATAAGTAGAAGTATCATCAAAGGTATATAAAGAATCACTGCTTGTTTGAATCTCATTCCAGCGCTCGTTATCATCAAATACTCTTTCATATTCTTTATTAAATAGCTCAGGTGTTACCGTACGATGAACTAATTCATTTACTTCCTCAGTAGATGGCCAAATATCTTTAAAGAAAACATCGTTGCCATCTTTATCTTTACCAATTGGCTCTTTTTGCAAATCAATATCCACTGTTCCAGCAAGTGCATAAGCAACAACTAATGGCGGTGATGCTAAATAGTTTGCTTTTACTAGCGGATGGATACGCCCTTCAAAGTTACGATTACCTGATAACACACTTGTTACAAGTAAATCGGAATCAGAAATAGCTTTCTCGATTTCCTCTCTTAGTGGACCAGAGTTACCGATACATGTTGTACACCCATATCCTACTAGGTTAAATCCAATTTGTTCTAAATATGGTAGAAGTCCTGAATCTCTTAAATAACCTGTAACTACTTTAGAACCAGGCGCTAAGGATGTTTTAACAAATTTAGGTACTTCCATTCCTTTTTCTACTGCTTTTTTTGCAACTAATCCCGCACCGACTAATACGTATGGATTAGATGTATTCGTACAGCTTGTAATTGCAGCAATTGCAACAGAACCAGTTTTCATCGTAGTAGAATCTCCATTTGCAAAATCAACTACTACTTCTTTGTCAAATTCGTCTGCTTTTAATCCAAAACCTTGGTTTCCTTCTGGAGCAGTTACTGATTTATTGAAAACTTCTTTTAATTTAGAAAGTGGAATCAAATCCTGTGGTCTTTTTGGACCAGATAGATTTGGCTCAATTTCTGCTAGATTAATTTCAACAACTTCTGTATAAACAGGCTCTAACGTTGGATCGAAGAATAATCCATTTTCTTTGCAATAAGCTTCAACGACATTAATTTGCTCTTCTGAACGTCCAGTTAGGCGCATATAAGCTAAAGATTCTTTATCAACTGGGAAGAATCCGCATGTTGCCCCATATTCTGGTGCCATATTGGCAATTGTCGCACGGTCTGCAAGTGGTAATTGAGTCACACCAGGTCCGTAGAACTCAACAAACTTTCCTACTACCCCTTTTGCCCGAAGCACTTGCGTTACTTTTAATGCAAGGTCAGTTGCTGTTGAACCATTTGGCATTTCACCAACAAGTTTAACGCCAACTACTTCTGGTACTGGAAAATAAGAAGGTTGTCCTAACATACCTGCTTCTGCTTCAATACCGCCAACACCCCAACCAAGAACACCGATTCCGTTGATCATTGTCGTATGAGAATCTGTTCCAACAAGTGTGTCTGGGAATGTTTCATATTCGCCGTCTGCTGTTTCATTTACATGAACTACATTTGCTAAATATTCTAAATTCACTTGGTGAACGATACCTGTTGCTGGTGGTACAGCACGATAGTTATCAAATGCTTTTTGCGCCCAGCTTAGGAATTGATATCTTTCCGCATTTCTTTCAAACTCTAATTCCATATTTGCTTTTAATGCATCAGGAGTTCCATATTTATCAACCTGAACACTATGGTCAATAACTAAATCTACTGGTTTCTCCGGATTAATTTTACTAGGATCTCCGCCTAAGTCAGCCATTGCTTTTCTCAAGGAAGCAAGGTCCACTACTGCAGGAACTCCTGTAAAGTCTTGGAGGATTACCCTCGAAGGTTTAAATGGTACATCAATTTCCTTTACCTCGTCAGTTCCCCATTTTGCGAGGTTTTCTACATGTTCTTGTTTAATAACAAAATCATCCATTTGTCGTAAAACAGATTCTAGTAACACTTTGATAGAATACGGCAATTTTGAAATCGTACCGATTCCCTTCTTTTCTAAAGCTGCTAATTGATAGTAGTGATAACGCTTTCCACCAACTTCAAACGATTGGCGGGCATTATAAAAATCTTTTGCCATATGTATTACCCCCTCATTGTAATCATATACCAAAAATAGAAAAATAGTCGAACAATTTGATCTCTCTATTATCTATTTACCATCTATAATTTTAATACAAGGATTGTGATAAGTAAATAATAAGAAAGTTATCAAATACGATAAGTTTTTCTTATCAGTTATTTTTTTTATCTCCTTTTCATTGACTTAATAGTTAGAACAATTACGTTGCATTACACTTCACTTTCGCTTTAAAAAATATAAATCCCCAAAAAAGACCATCAAAAAGTTGCCTTTCAGATGGTCTAATCTTTTATATTTCATTCACTTCATCAACAATACTTTTTAAATCTCTTTGGAAGCTTTCTAATTGCTGTCTTTGATGCTCAGACGCTACTTCCAATGCATTTTCAATTTGTTGATATGTTTCATTGATTTCTTGCTTCAAATGTTTAAGCTGATGACCATAATTTGCTGAATCCTTTACAATATCTTGATAAAGGTTTTGCGTTTCATACAAATTACGTTGTGCATCTTGAAAAGCTTCCTGTTTATTACTATGATAAGGCATCTTTTAATCCTCCTGATTTAAATTCATGTTGCTTACCAATAAGTTGTGCAGAGTAACATAAAAATATGCGGTATAAATGAGCGTGTATATAACCATTCTATAAAGGAAAGTGAAGTAATACCTCTTCATAAAAACATTAAAGGAGAGATTAACTAATGAATAAAAATGACAGTAAAGATATGCGCCGAAATGCTCCAAAAGGCAATCAATCTGGTCAACCCGAACCTCTTAGCGGCAGCAAAAAAGTGAAAAACCGCAACCATTCAAGACAAAAGCATAACAGCCACCACGATATGTGAGGAAAATACATTAATTTACTCTATTACATTCTAGTTAACAATGTGGCTTATTTTAAAGAGTTTTATGCCCTTTAATTAAATTGTATTTCAATCACGTTACTTAACTTTATTGATTGCAAGTATATGGTCAAATGTGTGGTCAAAAAGCGGTCACTCATTTGGCCCTTCTTTCTGTTAAGCTATATGATAAATGAAGAAAAAGATTTCATATAGCTGTTAAATTTACTGTCGTTGAATACTCTAATTGTCGAATATGATAAGTGCTCATGTTTCTGAAAATTAGCAAGAAATAAATTCGGAAATTTAAAGCGTTGTATGTTGATGGAATAATTACTTCAGAAGAGTTGGAAGATACGAAAAAAAGCTATTATTGGATTTATAGAAAAAAGCTCTTCTCACATGTGTTGGGCTTTTTTCAACTTTTGATTTTAGTCCTTCGCTAAATTAAATATATAAGTGTTATCAATACAAAAAATAGTAAACATACTGGGACAAAACAAAATATATAATAGATAAAGACGAACAATCTCTCATTTAGTAGCGAAACCAACTCGTTTTTAAAGGTTGTTTCGTTTCATCATTTTTTTAAAAGAAAATATAATGAGTAGGAAATACGAAGCAGACGGAATACACGTAGACTCCTATGGGAGCTGCGAGAAAGTCCGAGACCCTGCAGGCGAAGCCGAAGCGGCTCGGCGCTCGCCCCATGGAAAGCGAAGTGTATTCCGTCTGCGCGTGATCATCACAAACCTTTTTCCTTAAAATTAATAAAACCCGAAATGATTATACGAATATTTCATAGCATATACGTATAATCATTTCGGGTGATTTCGTTAAAAATACTTATGCCCTAGTCCTACTTTTATCTTGCTTATAAAAAGTTATAAAAAAGTTTGTTAGTCCGTAGGCTAACATAGTAATAGCAACATCTAACAAAAATATATGAAAGCTATTAAACCCTTTTAATAGAGCAAGAAATCCTATTTGCTTCTCAATAGAGACAAGTACAAAGGCTATAATAGCAGATAGAACAGATGTCCATAATAGAAAATTCTTATCGTATTTCACACAATATTGGTATAGCAACATAAAAGAAACTGGAAGAAAAGAAGATGTTATCCCAATTGCTTGGGGTAAAAATGGTAGAATAAAATAATGATGATCCATATATCCCATTCTAATAAGGGTAAGTTCCGTATATGTCCAAAGCATGTGAACTGTATATCCAAAGAAAAGAATTTGAAGGGTCTTATTCTTATCCAGTTTTACCAGCAGGACAATAAGGGGAACGATCAAGAAAATTAAAATGATCCAAAACTGCCAGTTATTCCAATTAGAGTGTTCGTGCCAATAGGAATTTATTAATGATGATACCTTATCGCTCGCTTTGTTTATCTCTTTCCAATACTCTTTAACTGACATAATCCTTCCACCTCCTATCATTTCACAATTATCATTCAATAATCTATCCTAGGTTGTTTTTTTATACTATTGTCCTGTTGGAAAGTACTCCACCTTACTTTAATATATCTTAAGGAAAAATAAAGAAATGTATAATATAATTCTTCATTATTTATGATGAAGGGAAAAATAACCATGATTAATTCTATTTCAAGTACAACTGCAAGTTCTACTACAATAACCAGTCGTTCCTCTGATGTTGCCAATCAAATTAAAACATTAGAAAGTCAAAAACAACAATTGCAGTCACAACAAACGCAAATCGAGCAAAATGAAACCATTCAAGAAGAAGAAAAAGAGAAACAGTTGGAACAATTAAAAAAACAAATCTCAGAAATAGAGGCACAAATTCAAGCACTTCAAAATCAAACATCTGAAACAAGTAATCCTAATTCCAATGCACAAATACAACAAGATAATGTCTACATTAGTAATGAAGCATATTCCTTGTTCAAAACTTCAACAACAAAACTAGATTAATTTAGTTTTCATTCAAGTAAGTAAATAGTGTATTTTTTATAGTCCCCCCTTTTTTAAGAGGGACTTTATTCATTGTTAATTTTTTCAGTGATAGTATAACAGCGGTAATGTAAGGGAAATGAATAGCTATTATTATGATTTTCTCAAAAAAGGAAGTGTGGGAAAAATTGTGTATCCTTATACTCTCATTATCGTTTTTGTGCTTATTGTCTCCTTTATGCCGAAAAGACTTACATTAAGGGAAATGTATTTTAGCGTTGGAATAATTGGATTTGCTACATGGCTTGGAGATGTATTTGTAGGTGATGTTTTAAAAGCCTTTCAACTCGGTCCCTCCTCTAAAACGTACATTATTGACTATCTTTTTGTGACGATCATTCCACCAGCGATCGGCTTGATTTACCTAAACTTTTTGATTCACACTAAATCTCTTCTGTATAAATGGATGTGGGTAGTCCTTTCTTTCCTATTAGAATGGGGCGCTGTACTAACAGGCTATATGACGACCAAAGGGTGGAAAACCTGGTACTCTATACCTGTCTTTGTATTAGTATTTCTTGTATTAGTATTTCTCGTATTCCTACCTTTGCATTTAAAAATTTTAAGACCTGAAAAATAATAAGTATCTTTCGAGTTTTTCAAATAAAGATAGGGACCGGCTTTAGAAAAAATCCGGTCCCTATCTTTGTAAACATATTAACTTTAGTTATTTCGTTACTGCAATGCTAGTTTCACTTTTAAAATTTGGCAGCCAATCTCCATGAGCTTCAATTAAATCATCACATAGAGAAATAATATCGTCCATTGATAACTCAGCTGCTGTATGTGGATCAAGCATAGCGGCTTGATAAATATATTCCTTTTTCAAAGTGATTGCTGCTTCAATGGTCAGTAATTGCGTGTTAATATTCGTTCTGTTTAATGCAGCGAGCTGCTCTGGGAGATCACCTACATACGTTGGGATAATTCCACTACGATCCGCAATACACGGCACCTCAACACACGCTTTCTCCGGAAGGTTGCTGATTAGTCTGCCAGTATTTAAGACATTCCCGCCAAATTTAAACGGAACATTCGTTTCCATTGCTTCAATAATGCGGGAACCATATTCATGGGAACGCACATGATCCAAAGATTTATTGTTAACCAAATCCTCTCTCATGGCTATCCAATTATTAATTTGCTTTTCACAACGAGATGGATATTCATCAAGTGGAATGTTAAAGCGCTCAATTAACTCAGGATAACGAGATTTGATAAAGTATGGATGATACTCAGCATTGTGTTCAGATGACTCTGTCACATAGTAACCAAATTTATCCATCAGTTCAAACCGAACCATATCCCCATGCTTTGTTTTTTGCAATTCACGAGCTCTTCGCTTAATTTCAGGATATAAATCCACCCCATCCTTACTCACTTCAAGCAGCCAAGCCATATGATTAATTCCAGCAATTTTTTCCTTTAAACCAGTGCGATCCATACCTAGTGCATCAAATAAATCTTTTGTACATACTTGCACACTGTGGCATAAACCAACCGTTTTAATGTTGGTATAGCGATTCATAACTCCAGTCAAAACGGCCATAGGATTTGTATAATTCATAAATAGCGCATCAGGACAAACCTCTACCATATCCTTTGCAAAATCCAGCATAACTGGAATCGTTCTTAAATTACGGAAAATCCCGCCAATTCCAACTGTATCGGCAATAGTCTGTCTTAACCCATACTTTTTCGGAATTTCGAAATCGATCACTGTACTAGGCTTATAGCCGCCTACCTGTATCGCATTTATAACATATTTCGCTTCTCTTAAAGACTCTTTCCGATCTGTAAATGCTTTAATCTGAATGTTTTTCCCAAGACTTTCCTTCAAATTATGGAGCATTTGTTCAGAATCACGCAAGCGTTGTTCATCAATATCGAATAGCGCAAATTCAAAACCATCTAATGCGTCAACAAACATGCAATCCCCCAAAACATTTTTTGCAAATACCGTACTACCAGCTCCAAGAAATGTAATTTTAGACATTTTATAATCCTCCAATTTTTCTTGTATTTATCCTTTAACCGAACCAGATGCTAATCCTTTAACAAAGTGCTTTTGCAATAATAAGAACAATACAACCATTGGCAATACAGCCAATATTGCTGCTGCAGCTACAAGATGCATGCGGTTAGCATTTTCTCCAAAGAAACCTGCCAAAGCAACCGTTATTGTTTTTACTTCCTCTGCTTGTAGGAAGAAAATAGCGAATTGATAATCGTTCCAAATGAATACACAGGCAATGATTAAAATAGATGCAGTAACCGGCTTCAATAACGGAAATACAATACGGAAAAAGATTCCTAATGTACTAGCTCCATCGATTTTTGCCGCTTCTTCTAATTCTCTTGGGATTGTCGAACGAATAAATCCTGAATACAAGAAAATGGTTAATGGCAGAAAGGACGCAACATTATTCAAGATGGCAATTTCAAGCGTATTCATCATTCCTATGTCCACTACAAGCTTATATAACGGAACCAATGCTGTTAAAGGAGGGATAACCATTACTGCGATAAAGAACATGAACACAAATTTATTTAGCTTTGTTTGTCTTCTTGCCAGCGGATATGCTGCCAAAGAGCCAAATACAATTAATAAAAAGGCACTGACTGTGGTAATAATCGCCGTATTGGTGAGCGCATTGCCAAGACTAGCCATTTCCCATGCTTCCTTAAAATTGGCAAAATTCATTATGTTGGGGAAAACCCATTTCGAACTAAAATCTCCCCTCGCCTTTAATGCTGTCGTAATCAAAATATAGAAAGGGATTAAATGAAAGGCTGCAATCAAAAGCGCAACTCCAGAAAGGAGCCATTTATTCTTTCTATTCATATAATCCATTACGCCTCAATCTCCTTTCGTTTGAAGTAGACTAGCGCTGCCAAGCTTAGAATTAATATGATGACTGCCATAAACACACCTTGTGTTGCTGCATATCCCGCATCCTGGCGATTAAAATAAAGATCGTACATAAATGTCGACATGGATTGAGAAGCATAGCCTGGTCCACCGCCTGTAAGCGAGATGATCACATCAAACAACTTCAACCCACCAATAATGTTGATAACCATATTGATCGTAATAGAAGGCATTAACATGGGCAAAGTGATATTTTTAAATTGCTGAAAACTAGATGCACCATCAATTTGTACTGCTTCATAATAATCTTTTGATATACTTTGTAATCCAGCAAGATATATGATCATCGCAATACCGACAAATTGGAAAGTATTCACAAATACTATTAACCAAATGTTCACTTTCGGATCTGCTAGTGCATTAATTTTATCTAGCCCAAGGAATACAAGCAGATCATTAAGCGCTCCGCCTTGGAAGGCGAAAAAGAAGTAAAAGATATAACCCATAATTAGTGGGCTAATAATGACCGGCAAGTAAACAATTGTCCTAGTAAAATTCTTAAAACGAATGCTTTGGTTTAATAAAAGCGCATATCCTAAACCAATAATATTCTGTAAAATTGTACTACCGACACCATACAGAAGGGTATTTTTTACAACTAGCCAGGTATCTGGGTCCTTCAGCATTCTTGCATACTGGCTGAACCCAATGTAGTCATAGCTTTGTGAAAACCCGTTCCAGTTTGTAAAAGATATTTTAATTCCGTTTAGAAAAGGATAAAAGATGAAAAAACAGATAGCAGCAAGAGCTGGAAGATACATCCACCAAAGGGAGGATTCCTGCCTTTTTTTACGGTTCCTTTTCACTTCTATAGAAGAGTCGGTATTTGGCTGCCTATTTGTTGCTATTTTTAGCAAAGTAACCATCCCCTAGTTTAGATTGAGAGGTACAAATGTTGATACTCGTTCCTCCTACCGTAAAGCTATTTCTTTTGTTCTAGTAATCTCTTATATTCTTCTGCCATCTTTTTCGAAACATCTTCTGGCTTCATAGTCCCAGATAATAATTCCTGACCAGTAGCCCCCATAGGGTCCCACATGCCGCTCGGTAAATAGATACGGTCAAAATAAGGCTCTACTTTAATATCCTTATACTTCTCGTAATAATCAGAGTAATAGTTTTTTGATTCTGTATTCGTTAATCCTGCTGGAAGTGAAGTACCTTCCGCTATCTCTTTCACGATTTCTGGCTGTGAGATAAATTCCAGAAATTTCTTCGCCTCTTCTTTAACTTTAGAGTCCTTCCAAACAGCTAATGTATGACGTTCGCCACCAATCCAGCTGGGTTCGTCGCCTTCTTTGATTACAGGCATTGGAGTGATGCCAAGTTTAACATCTGGATTTAATTCTTCTACAGAAGGACCGAGCATGCCACCGCCAACTATAAACGCAATTTTACTTTGAGCCATTAAGTCTACCATTTGATGATTTTGAGCGGTCAAGACATCTTCATTAAGGAGCTTCTTATCTTGCATTTCCTTTAATTTTTCTGCTAGAAATGTGTAATTGGACCAATCAAACGTTCCATCCAGCAATTCCTTCTTAAAATTTTTCTCACCAGTAATTAATAACGGTGTTGAAAATTGATCAAAATACTGGCCGAATGCTGATTTATCAGAGCCAGCAAACCATAGTGGAGTCACTTCTCCCTTTCCTTTTTTCTTAATTGTTTCAAGCGCTGTCATAAATTCAGCAAAGGTTCTTGGAGGTTCTATTCCATATTCTTCAAGAAGTGTTGCATTATATGTAAGTCCATCCTTTGCCTGATTAAGAGGATAAGCATAAACTTTCCCGGTATCATCCATTAAAATTTGATTTAGCGCCGGGTCAAGATCTTGCACCCAATTCATGTCTTTCAAATCTTCTACATATTCTCCGTAACGATGGATTGCCCAGCCGTGGGTATCAAATAAGTCTGGCATATCATTCGCAGCCATCTTAACACGAAGCATTCCTTCATAACCGTCAGCAGGATAATTTTCTTTAATATCGATATCAGGATTTTCTTTTTCGAATTTTTCAACAACATTTTGCATTGTAATTTTATCTGCTTCATTTGTCACTGTCGAATACATCGTAACGACAGTCTTACCACCATTTGCTTCATTACCACCTGAAGATTTACTACATCCAGTTGCAATCGTTGTTAAAGCAATAGCAATCGCCATAGTTTTTAAAAGCCTTTTCATTAAAAAACGCCCCCTAAAATTTCGTATTTTGAAAACACTAGGTACTTTCACCTAATTTTCGAGTTCGTTCTCTTGCTGGTTTTTAGGAGCATCTATATAATAGAATTAAGCTCCCTTTCGTTGGTGGAGTTTAGCCGCCCGCAAAAAAGTGACTGCCATCACTTTGAACCTGGCACCAAGAATTTGGTGCTGGGAGGGCTATACACATATGAATACTTTTTACGCCAATTCGTTCATCACCCCCTTAAAAAGAGTTATTTTATTTCCCTCCGCAGCTTTCCCTAATAACCAATTCTGTTGGGAGCGTAACAGTCAACGGAAGTTCCCTGCCATTTAGCCGGTCTAGCAAAAGTTTTACCCCTGTTTGACCCATTTCTTTCGTATGAACTCTAATTGTTGTTAATGGTGTACTCGCGAATTTCGCTGCCTCAATATCATCGAAACTAATAATGGCCACATCTTCGGGTACATGAAGATTTGCTTCTTGTAAAGCTCTTAAAGCTCCAATCGCCATTGGATCACTGCCAATAAAAAATGCTTCTGGTAACTTTGATGCTTGAATGGCTTTTTTCATCAATTGATAGCCCTGTGCCATTGTATACTCACCAATAAAAATAGACTCTTGATCATATAAGTTTTTTTCTTTCATGTAACGTTCAAAAGTGGTGAGACGTTTATCTTCTGAAAGAAGCTTTTGATTTTTCAAGTGTTCCATTTCCTTCCCACCAATGTAGCCAATTCGTTTGTATCCAGTAGCTAATAAGTGGCGCAATGCTTTTTCTGTAGCACGTTCAAAATTGATAACGACAGAATCATAGAGGTCTTCGTTAGGAGAATGATTTATGTAAACCACATTATCCACCCTGCTGATTGCTTTTAAGGTAGACTCTTTCACTCTGCCGACGACAATTAACCCATCAAGTTCTTCAATCATTTGATTTCCTTCTGTTTCATGTAAGCGAAAAGTAGCCGTTTTGATTCCATTATGGGCTAGTTCCATTTCAATCCCTTGACGAATCGATAGAAAATAAGGATCACTTATTTCTTCATCCAATGATTGAGTTAGCATAATACCAACATGTTTTGTATCCTGCTGTTTTTGCTTTAACCGTCTTTCTAAGATCGTTTCATAACCGAGCTCTTTGGCAACTCGAAGAATACGTTCTCTTGTTTTTGCCTGAACGGTAAGTGTATGATCATTATTTAGCACTCGTGAAACAGTTGATGCTGATACATTCGACTTATCCGCAATTTCTTTAATCGTTGCCATTTTTAAAACCCTCTTCTTGTTTCTTTTAAAACCAGTAAACTTTTCTTCAAAATCACTAATATAATTACCTGGCATATACGAATAATAACACCTTTTGAAAAGGCTTTCAAGATAAAAAATATATTTTTTTCCACTAGTGTTGCATTAATTTATTTTTACTATTAAAAATACTCAAAATGTTCAATTTTATTATTTTATGCAAAGAAAAAGTCCTTTATAATGGATAAGTCAGGTGGTAACCCGTCCAAATCCACTAAAAAAGGACCAACTCATGGACAAGATTACACGAAAAACTTCATTTGGACAATGGTTTTCACCAATAAATCTTCAACTTTTTGAAGAAACCGTGAAAACGTTGAAATTAGATTACTATACGAAAAAACTAAAAACAGACTCATTTCTAAAATTACTCCTTTTTGCACAGCTACAAGAAGTCGAAAGTTTGCATGAGCTAAGCGATTGTCTTTTCGACGACCAACTACAAAAAGGCATTGATCTTGATTCAATCAGTATTTCTCAGCTCTCACGCCGATTAAACGGTATAAATCCAGATTTATTTCAAAGGCTTTTCCTTGATTTAGTCGCACAAATTCATGCAAAAACACATTATACAAAGCTTATTATGCCGTTAAAAATCATTGATTCAAGCACATTGCCACTTAATTTGACCAATCATAAATGGGCAAAGTTCCGCAAAACAAAAGCGGGTGTCAAGTTGCATTTGAGACTTGTGTTTATGGAAAAAGGGAGTTCCTATCCTGAAAAGGCTGTTTTAACAACGGCAAAAGAACATGATCGTGGTCAGCTTGAAATCATGGTTGATGATAAAGAATGCATGTATGTGTTTGACCGTGGCTACCTAGATTACGAGCGCTTTGACCGAATGACAGATGATGGTTACTTTTTTCTTTCAAGGCTACGGAAAAACGCAGTCATACGGGAAGTTTATAATTTTAAACTACCCGAGAATTCAGCTGTTTTGTCAGATCAAATGGTGTTGATTGGTACGACTCAAAACCGTGCTGAAAATTACTTTCGTCTTCTAAAAGTGATGGATTCAAAAGGAAATGAACTGCATTTAATTACCAATCGTTTTGATTTGAGTGCCGAAGAAATTTCAGAGATGTACAAATCACGGTGGGCAATTGAGTTGTTCTTTAAATGGATCAAACAGCATCTCAGCATCAAAAAGTTCTACGGTCAAAGTGAATGGGCGATTCAAAACCAAGTGTTTATCGCACTGATTGTTTTTTGCCTACATGTTCTCGTACAACTTGAAACAAGAAGTAAGCGAAAAACCTTACAAATTAGCCGTTATTTAAGGGCTGCATTGTGGAAACCAGCCCATATCTGGCTTCGAAAGATTGAAGGGAAAGCCATCCCTTAATAAGCAAATTGTTGTTGTCGCACAAGTCTAATTGTAAAAAAAAACCAAATGGATGGAGCCACCTTTGAATAGGTATTTACCTTTTTGGCTCTAAACAAGGAGGATAATGAGACTGAAAATTGCGACAATATTTATGCAACACTAGTGATTTTTTTCAAAAAAATTTGTGATTTTCATTTTATAAACACCTATTAACACAGGAATTTACATGAGAAATTGTTTTTTATCGGTAAATATTTTAGTGAAATTATACTGTTAAGTTAGTTTTCAACACCTCTATCCTAACAAAAAGGAACTGTTTCTCAGAACAAGTTCCTTTTTTTCTTATAAGGTTGGCAAATTTATGGCCGTATTTATATTTTGCAAATTAAGATTCATTTGCTCTTTCGGTTCCCACGCATTGTACCAGCCTTTTTCAGTCATATATGTGGAAAGCATTTCATGCATATCTAGGGCTTCATCCAAATGGCGAGCGAGTATTGCTTTAATTTCCGGATGACCTGTTTCAGTTATGGCCATTGCATAATTTCTTATTCCGCTTTTTGCCGAAATCAATAGGTCTGTCGCTATCATTTGATCTGTTAATACATCCAGCCCTGTTAAATATTCAATAATGGAATTCATACACGCTTCACTCCTAATCCTTCCAGCTCTGTTGCTTTTGCTAAAATAGTTGAAAATTCTTGTAGCTGCCTAGTTGAAATATCCACATCTCTCAACATCATCTCTTTTAACTGAGGGTCTGTAACGAGAGCGCGCATTGTTTTTGCTTTAGTTAAACAAATCGTCTTAAAAGCTGCCAATTCTTGAACTTCTAATACTTCATGTAATACATAATCCATTTTGCTCTCCTGCCTTCCTTATGGTTTTAATACAACTTTTATACAATTATCTGTTTTCGTGTCAAAAATTTCATATCCTCGTTTTGCTTCACTGAGAGGCAAAACGTGACTTACTACATCGCCTGGATCAATTTTTCCAGAAGAAACTAATTCAAACATGTGGGGCATATAATGAATAACCGGAGCTTGTCCAGAACGGATGTTGACATTGCGTTGCATGATGTCTCCTAATGGAAAACTATTATATCTTCCACCATATACGCCAGTGATTTGGATCGTTCCACATTTCCGAACGGCTTGAGCAGCCATCACAAGAGCATTTATCGTACCACCTTGTAGCTTCAATCCACTTGCAAGAAATTCTAAATCAGTCATCTTCCCATCCATTCCAACTGCATCAATAACAACATCGGCTCCACCTTTTGTTATTTCTTTTAAATAAGCACCAACATTTTCTATATGTTCAAAATTAATGATTTCTACATTATTGGTACGCTTCGCATGCTGTAATCGATAATCAACATAATCTACTGCAATGACACGCTTTGCACCTTTAAGCCAAGCGAATTTCTGGGAGAAAAGTCCAACTGGTCCACAACCAAAGACAATTACTGTATCCCCTTCTTTCACTCCCGCATTCTCTACACTCCAAAAACCAGTCGTCATGGCATCAGCAATAACAGTTAGTTTTTCATCCGGTTCTTCACATGTTTCTGGAATCTTAAAGTGAGTGAAATTCGCAAAAGGCACTCTTAAATATTCTGCTTGCCCACCAGGATAGCCACCAGCACTTCCTGAATAGCCAAAATAAGCTCCAATATCTCCATTATCATTTGAGTTATCACATTGGCTTTCCAAATTACTTTTACAATATTGACACTCACCACAAGCAATATTGAAGGGGATTATAACACGATCACCTTTCTTAAGCTTCGTTACTCCTGGGCCAACTTCTTCAACAATTCCCATTGGCTCATGTCCAATAATATAGTTTTCTTGTAAATTCGGCATCATTCCGTGAATCAAATGCAAATCAGATCCGCAAATGGCTGTACTCGTGACCTTGATAATCATATCATCTGGCTTTAAAATCTTTGGATCCTCTACTTCCTTTACTTCCACATTTTTAATACCTTGATATGTTACTGCTTTCATCTACATATAACCTCCATGTCTAATGTTGATCCGGCGTGCGATCAAACATGCCTTTTCGATTTGTTTCAACAGGAAATAAATTCATATTGCCAATCATGATCGTATTCTTTGCAGAAAGCTGATCTAATTGATACTGCTCGCTTAAATCATGAGGGTGAAACCATTTTTTCTCGATCATTAATTCGGTTATTTCTTGATGCATGCTTATTGCTTGTTTAAGCTGTTTTCTTAAAAGAACTCTTAATTCTGGCGATGCAGTTTCTGTTAAAACTGTCGCGATATTTCTGACACTCTCTTTTGCTCGAACAAGAAAATCCATCGCAAATGTCATGTCTGCAATCTCTGGCATGTTTAAAGCATTAATCGGATCTAAATGATCATGATTCAATGAGTAACACCTTCCTCTCCATTTATAATTGGTGTTGGACGACTTTGCGGAACATCTGTTTCAAATGGCACCTGCTTGTATATTTCTCTTAGTTCAGAAAGGGCTTGAATCGATTGATTTACATCTTTTTTCATTAAGTCTTTCAAATCTTGATCAAAAACAAGCCCTTGCATTAATTTTGATTTCGCAAGACATAGTGTTTTGAAATTAATTACTTCATGTAAGTCCAGTGATTCATGTAGTGCTAGTTTTTTTGATTCCATGCATCTATATCCTCCATACTAATATGAATTACCTTGATATTTTCCCCATATAAAGTACTCTATCCCCTAGCAATTTTTAACGTTTTGCGTAAGGGTATAAAATTAAAATCGTTGTCATTTATTTTAAAAAATGATATGTACATATTTCCTTTAATGTTCTTAATCGTTTTGCTCATACTAATAAAGCAAACGAATTCTCGAAAGGATTAGGTTCTTATGCTAAATAAACAAGAAATGTCCCATTTTCAAAAAATATTGGATGAACAAAAAAGAGATCTAGAAGTAAGATTTGAACAAAATGACAACTTGGATTTGAAACATGGACATTACCATGAATCTGTTGGGGAACTATCTAGTTATGATAATCATCCAGGAGATGAAGGAACAGAGTTATTTGAAAGAGAAAAAGATATCGCACTGGCGGAACATTATCACCATGAGTATATGGGGGTAATACGTGCATTAAAAGCAATAGAAGAAGGAACATACGGAAAGTGTACAGAGTGTTCTCAAGATATCCCGATTGAGAGGCTGGAAGTTATACCTACTACTCTTTACTGCAAGGAGCATTCTCCTGATCAGAAAATTTCGGATAATCGTCCTGTAGAAGAGGAAATATTAACGCCTCCTTTTGGCAAATTTGATATGGATAATAAAGATGAATCAGTCGGATTCGATGCCGAAGATTCGTGGCAAGAGGTTGCCAGTTGGGGTACTTCAGAAACACCATCTGATTTTGCCAATCTAGTGTATGACGATTATAATGACGTATACACAGAGAGCAATGAAAATATTGGCTATGTTGAAGACTATGAAAACTTTGTCGGAGTAGATATAGAAGGAAAAAATATAACCATTTATCCTAATGAACAGCATAAACGCTATGAACAAAGTTTGGATGAAGAAGGTATTATGACGACATTCGGTGACTTGCCTGCTTATGAACATGAACCATATGTAGAAAATAATGACTAAGAAAAAAGGTTGTCTAAGTAGGACTTTCCCTACCTTTAGACAACCTTTTTTTTGGAATCATCATCACCTTTTCCCCTCTTTAGAATAAGCTAAATATACTAAGGAGGACTATATATGAATGATGATAACTGGATTCATTTAATGGATGAATGGTTGAAAAATCATTTTCTTGATCCACTGACTTCCATTTTAGATGAAACAGAATTTCGGATTGACGTGTACGAAACAGAAAAGGAATATATTGTTGAAGCATTATTACCAAACTGTCTAGAAAACAGTATCCACCTTTCTGTAAGAAAGAATTTGCTTACTATTAAAGCAAACATCCAAGATTCTGGTCGTTGGGAACAAAAACAAAGAACGATTGATTTTCCAATCCCGATTACACAAAATCCAATTTGCGCCATATACGCAAATCAAATTCTTGAAATTTTCATTCGGAAAGAAAAACAGCTAAACAAGATACAGTCCACTACTATTCCAATTCAATTTCTATAACGCAAATTCTCTTTCATACCCTTTTTTCAACACATAATATTGAATACCTTTCGTATGCTTTAAAGCACTTTTAGCATGCTTTTTCGCTACTTCATCTTCCCCCTTTTTTAAAGCGATTTCTGCTAACAGTGCTTCTTTCATCCATTTCTTTGTTATGGTTGTTATTATTTTCTTCGCTTCTTTAAACTGACTTTCTTCTATATTTATTAACGCCAAGTAGTAGGACTTTATTTCCAATTGTTTTATTTTCTCCGCTTCTTCTCTCAGACCTAACGTTTTTCCAAAATAAAGAGAAAATAAAATCGTGAATAGAGCAAATTGTGATTGATATTTTTTCCGTTTGATTAGTTTTCGATAACTTGTAATTACCCTTTTATCATCTTTATTACTTAATGCATGGACAAAACTATAATATGGATGCTTTCTGTTCTTTCTAAATAACTTCTCCAACTTCGTCATGTTTCTCGTTGTATGAATGCTAAACAAGGATGCGATATACATTGTAATAAATACGAGGATATAACAAATAAATATATTCAAAAATATGGGATAAGAAAAATAGTTATCCAAAACAAAGAAAGCAGAAAATGCAACGATTATTCCAATTAAAAATGTTCGTACTGATACCAAAAATATTCCTCCTTATGTAAACCAAACTTGTGCTAAATGTTGAATTCCTTCTTCCACTTCCTTTTCTTTCAATCCCCCAAAACCTAATAATAGAGGATAATCCTCTCTTTCCTGAGAATAATATGGTTTCGTAGAATATACTTTTATTCCTACCTTTTTTGCTTCTGTGATAAATACATCTTCCTTTTTAGGAGGAACACGAATCAACAAATGCATACCAGCTTTTTCACCAATAATTTCGACCTTATCACCCATATACTTTGTGATGCATTGAACTAAAAAAGTATATTTTCTTTCATAGACCTTACGGATTCGTTTAATATGACGCTCAAATTCTCCCTTTTGTATAAATAAACCCAATGCTAACTGCAATAGCGGGGAGCTTGATTGCGACTCTGTTATACTCTTTTTTCTCCACTTTTCAAGCAAGGTATCTGGCAAAATCATATAGCTTATTCTTAAGGAAGGTAAAAATGCTTTTGAAAAAGTCCCCATGTAAATTACTCGATCTTGCTGATCTATTGCTTTCATACTCGGTATAGGTGAACCTTGAAACCGGAACTCACTGTCATAATCATCTTCTAGAATATACCCGTCCACTTTTTCAGCCCACTCTAATAACTCAATCCTTTTTGAAATGGACATAATCTTGCCGATTGGAAACTGATGTGATGGAGTAACATAAATGAGATTACACAAACTATTTAGCGCAGAAAAGTCGTGCCCAGCCTCTTCCTGCACTGGGATAGGATAAATAGGAAGTTCTCTCTCCTTAAATACATTTCGGACGCCATCGTATCCTGGTTCTTCCATTCCGATACATAATGAATTTTTCTCCAATAGCGAGAGTACTAGATGAATTAAGTGTTCCGTCCCTGCGGTAATAATAAGTTGATTGGCTGTCGTCTGAATCCCTCTTGATCTGTATAAATAGCCAACCAGCTCTTCTCTAAGTAATATTTCACCTTGTTTGTTTCCATACATCATCCAGTTAAATTGCTTGTCCTCCATTACCTCTTTTACTGTCTTCTTCCAAGCGTTAATTGGAAAATTAGTCATATCAATATCTCCATACTGAAAATCTATCAAATAGTTTTCCTCTACCTTTTGGCTTTGTTTATGTCCTACTTGTGTTTGTGTCGCTGTATATTCATAGCTAGGTAAAGCAACCACAACATATCCACTTTTCTCTTTACTTTCCACGTACCCTTCCATCCACAACTGTTGGTAGGCAGCAATGACTGTATTTTTACTAATTTGCAAAAAGCTTGCTACATAGCGAATCGATGGCAGCTTTGTTCCTGCTTCTATCTTCCCGGTTAAAATTTCTGTTTTAAAATAGTAATACAATTGCATATATACAGGCTCCTTACTGTCTGTATGCAAATGAATAGCGATATTCACTTTCTCCTCCTCCTTTTCCGTTTAAATCTATTTGTACCTAAAAACTTTTCTTAAACTGTTCCTATGGAATTCACTTATTTCATTTTAAAATGAAGGGACAATAAATGGAAGGAAAGGAAGAAAAAAAATGAGTGTAATGCGACAATCAATGATGGAAGTTACCGATAAAGAGAAAATTAATCAATTTTTACATCATACGCATATTGGACATCTCGGCTTAGTAGATGCAGATGCACCTTATGTCATTCCACTTAATTATGTTTGGTTCGGAAATCACCTATATTTTCACGGAGCAAGTGAAGGAAGAAAAACACGCATCATCAGCAAAAATAACCAAGTATGCTTTACTGTCAGCGAAGAACTAGGCATCATGAGCAATCCCATTCCCGCTAAAGTTGACACTGCATATATGTGTGTGATGATATTTGGAAACGTGACGCTATTAGAAGATATCGATAAATCCCGTGATGTCATGCAAGCAATGTTACATAAATATGTTCCCGGTTACTATGAAAAACCACTAGCTAAATCTCATTTAGAAAGATACGTGTCTACTCTAGGGAGTAAAACAGCGATTTATAAAATCACTCCTACAGCTATTACGGCAAAAGAAAATAAGTTGGATGAAAATGTGAGGTTTACACCGGGGAGAACGATTAGGATGGACATGTAAGGATTTAGAAAGTTAATTATTGAAATGCTAGTTATTTGTTTTGAACTTCTTCTCTTCCATCAGTGGGGATTTTACTTCATCCTTCACTGATGGTTAGTTGAACCAATCGGACTTTTACGGATAGTTAATCTCCCACCTATCTTCCTCGTATTCTAAGCTACTGTTGAGTCTCACTGTCCGTGAAGAGTGGGATAAATTTCTATAAGTTTTAAACGATTTAACATAATGGATTTTCTGTAGTATGCTATGAAAATAATAGAAATATAATCGTAAGTCTAGTTTGATCCTTTAGTTATTTGGTGTTTGGCTGATATTCTCTCTACTTTGGCTGATTTATTTCATGTTTGGCTGATACCCTCTTTCCTTTGGCTGATTTATTTCGTTTTTGGCTGATATCCTCTCTACTTTGGCTGATTTATTTCATTTTTAGCTGATATCCTCTCTACTTTGGCTGATTTATTTCATGTTTGGCTGATATCCTCTTTCCTTCGGCTGATTTATTTCATGTTTGGCTGATATCCTCTTTCCTTAGGCTGATTTATTTCATGTTTGGCTGATATCCTCTTTCCTTTGGCTGATTTACTTCCATTTCTGCTGATTTCCACAGCACTTTAGCAGATCTATCTCATTTTTTGTGTTAAACAAATGAATAATTTCAACTTAGGTTTTGCATAAAGCAAAGACCTTTTTAGTTTCACTTCTCTCACTTCCCCTTTCTCCAAAAATATCTTTGCTTATTCACGTATTTTTTTCATTAAATGACAAACACTACCAATAAGTACTGTGGAGGAGGTTTGTCTAATGAAAAAATTTCTTTATTCTTTACTTCTTTTCTTTGGTGTATGTATGCAAGTATCACCTGTGTTCGCTTCTCCAAGTGAAAAAGAAGTAGAGATGTTAGCTAATAAACTAGGCTGGACGACAAATGACTTAGAAGAATATTTAACTTTTAAAGGATTAAAAACGAGTGATTTTGATACTATTCAACTTTTAGAAAAGCAACTTGGTACACCAATCACTCCAACTAATCTTGATCAACTCCTTGTCCAAAATTCAATGACGCGAGAGGAGCTGGATATATTATTAGCAGGCTTTCATGAAGGTGTCGAAGATTTTTGGTTTTTAGAAGATTTAGAGGTTGCCATTGACTTTTATAAAAATCATGAAGATAAAATGCTTAAGTTGGAAAAATTCCTTGAAAATATCGGATTTGACGATACGGAAAAACAACAATTTTACGGTCATTTAAATAGACAAAATCCTGCCCTTTTAGCTGCAAAAGTTGAGGAATGGAAAGAACAATTAAATGATTTCCAAGTTACAGATCAAGAAAGCGGGGTAAATGAAGTAACGAATCCTGCATTAAGTGCTTTTTGGAAAGACTTTTTTAACACAACATCCTTAAGACCAGTATTAATTGGTATTGATGATAATGGAAAAAGAACGGAACTTGCACTAACTGACCTCTTTCTTAAGGAAATGGATACAACTGTTGCCATCGAATTATATGATAACCAAAATACTTTAATTGGAGATGCAGTCGTGACACCAGATATGGTTTCTTCAGTCGAAGCCATCGATAAAATGGTGGCTTTAACCGAAGTGACGCAAGAATTAGCTAATTTATATGCAGCACAACTTCCCAATACAGCTTCCCCACTCCCTGTCTTCTTATGTATAGGGTATATGTTAGCATTGGTCGGTGCTTTTTTAGTATTTAGGAAAGCAAGCTATGAAAAATAGAACGAAGCTTGGACTCTTCCTTATTTTGGTAGGGGTATTGATGATTCTGTATGTTTCTACCAGTTATACGAAGGTAGAAAGCATCACAAGGCAGCCGTCTTTCCACCAAGGCAAACAAAGGGTGTTATCGAAATTACATAAGGCACAACCAGGCGAAAAAATTGCAGCGATCATTATACCAAATCAGAATAAGCGTATTCCTGTCTATGAAGGAACTAGTGCCGAGATTTTAAAAAAAGGTGCTGGTCATTATCAAAAAAGTGCTTTACCAGGCGAAAACAATAATGTCATCCTATCAGGACATCGCGATACCTTCTTTCGCTTTCTTAAAGATCTAGAAAAAAATGATTCCTTGATTCTCGAAACAACGGAAAAAGAATATGAATACAAAATCACGAAATTTTCTGTGGTGTCTTCCAAAGACAAAACCATTCTTACCCCTAAACCTAGACCAGTTCTCACCTTGACGACCTGCTATCCTTTTTCCTTTATCGGAAATGCACCAAAAAGATACATTGTAACAGCGGAATTAACCCAAACAATTGATATTATGAAAAATTAGGGTCTGAACAATCGTACGTTCAGACCCTAATTTTTATTTCCATGTTTTTAAAAATAAGATCAACCTATTTTTCCAATCAGTTAGCTTTGTAACAGCTTTCGGCTGTTTTCCCTGCTTCTGCATTTCATAAACACTAGCAATTGTAATTAAGATAGACCCTGCCATTAGTAAATACACCCACCAAGGGAAATTGCCCCAATATGGCCTTGTTTGTAGCAATACATTAAGTACTAATACACCAATCCCTACAAAGAAATAGGATTTATAACGGAAATAAAAACCTGATAAGATAGATAAAACTGCAAGCCCTCCCAAAATAATAGCATCGTATATGGTGTGGGAAAGATATCCATCTATTGCCAATATCAGAGCTATCGTACCTACTACACCCCATTCTATATAGGCTAACATTTGCTTTCCATTCCTTAAGATTTTCTTTGTGCCAATCATAATCACTAACCACGGTAATACAACTAGCTCTGCCGTGATATAAGAAGGAATCGAAATTAACGTAAGGTAGGAATAATACGGTAATAACAATAAAAACAAGCTTATTAGCTTAGGAATCCACTGCATTTCTTTGTCTACCCTGTTTCTTTGGATATATGCTACGACTACGAGAAGCACTCCAGGTAAGACAATATCCCAGTTAAACGTTGTTTCAATTACGTATAAAGATAAGATCGAAAGAATGCTTCCTATGAGATAAAAATCAACCCACTTCTCTCCTTTTTCCCGCAATCTTACCATAGCTGTATAAACACTCGTACTCATGAACAGAAATAAGATTCCCCAAATAAGCGATAATAGATAGCGATCAAATGGAAAAAAATCTTTCGCATACATCAGTATTTCATTGTTAATAAGTAACAAGACTACTCCACTAAGTGATAATAGGTGTATTTTTTCTCGATGAATCACCAATAAGATAAGTGCCACATAAACAAGGATTACAAAATAAGTAATCATTGTAAACGGTGTGGCAAACAACCAAAAAATAATCCCGATTATGCTGAATGGTAAGAAAAAGTAAAGAATCTCTACCTTTTCCTTTGCTACGAAATACATACTAAATAAAACAAGTGACAGTACAATAAACGCGAAACTATAGGAATTTCCTCCAGCAAAATCAAACGAAATTATCCTTGCCAAAAAGAAATAAATGGATAGATAGCTTCCATAACGGAATGTCCTAACCAAATATTTATTTCCAACCAAATGAATACTTATTCTGTATACAATATACGCATAGATAAAAGGAAGAAAGGAATCATTCCCTGCAAATATTTGATCAATAATCATATTTATTAATAAGTACGAATGCGAAATCGTTAAAAACGGCAGCCTAAAAGATGTATTTTTTAATGTAAAGGCTAAAATAAACAATCCTATCCATCCGTATTTCATTAGCGTTTCAAATACGAGCGTATCGCTGTTCCAAACAGAACTGACAAAAGTAAAATAACTAATTAAACTAACCATAGCGATTAACCAAGCAATCAGGATATGTTTCAATCTACGATAAAGATCATAAAATACAAGAATAGCTAATACATACAATCCAGTTGTGATCCATTTATTCATATCGAAATATTCAAAAACCAAAAGCAAACCAAAACCATACATTATTTGCCCGACGAAATAGCTAATTCTCCCCATCTCTTTATCTATTTTCTCATACGTACTTCCTGTTAAAATCATGAATATACTAGCTATTCCCATAGAGAAAGGAAGTCCTTGCTCTTGTAAAATATTTATCGCTTGTGCTGAGGTAAAATAAACACCAAAAACAGTAATTGGAATAATATAGGAAAGAATTTGCTTATACTTTTTATTTGTTATCAAGTTATTTCCGACAAATAGACTTATTGTCAATCCACCGATCATAAAAGGGATATACCATTTACCGATAAAAATCACCGTTGAAATGAAAGATATAAACGCCATCCAAGAAACAGAATAAATAGCGGAAGGTTTTCTAATAATTTGCCAAAAGCTCCCCTTATTAAAAATTCCAAGCAGAAATAATAAGCCAATATGAATACAGTAAAGTACGAGTAAAATACTGTCTGCATCATTTATTAACTGAAGTAAGGCAGCTATATTCCATAAAGCTAAGCTTAAAAATACTACTGGTAAATAACGAATAAAGCTATAGTCCAGTCTTTTTGATAAAAGAAAAAATTCTATTGCTAATAGGAGGTAAGCTAGCACTAGATATATACTGCCTTCAAGAAATAGTTCTCCATAATAAACAATTGTAAACAAGAATGTAGATAGTGCAATAATAAAGCTAGTAATTTCCCAAACTCTTCCCCATTCCATCTTCCCTCTTAAAATGAAAACAAAAGATAGAAGAATAATACTAAAGCAACCAAAGGCAAGTGGCAGAAAGTCGGCAATTAATGGATATGTGAAAATACGATAAAGACCCATTGCAATCGCAATCGTAATGAAAAAATGATCATGTTTTCTTTTCGTTAAGGCGATAGTCATCATAAAGAGACTGCTAATTAACAAGTAATAGAAACCATTCATTATCGTATTCTCATAAATAAATGTCATAAATAAAGCAGTTAAGATTAGCTGTACTTGAACAATCGTCGTAAGTTCCTTTCGGAAGTAAAGAAGCCATTTCAGCTGTTGATGCTTTAACAGTACATAGATTGAAATAAACTGGTAGGCAATCATAAAGAAGAAAAAGCCATCCTTGGATAGCGGCAGAAATGCAAGAAAAAATGCCACCGTTCCAGTCATTGTTGCAATCGTAAGTACTTTGTATAAACGGGAATTCAAATAAATTGCTAATCCAAGATAAATTGGGAAAAGCACAAAACCAGCAATTACTCCAAGTAAGTATTTACCTTCACCATGAATCGAGAGATAATCACCTGCTAATTGAAAAAAACTAACGGAAACAAATCCAATTGGCAAGAACAGACTTCCTAGGAGAAAGAAAGCAAATGCAGTATGATCAATTTTAATAATTTTTTTCGATAATAATGCAAACCCAAAAAATAAAATCGAAACAAAGAAGATAGATGTTGCTTTCAGCCAACCTGGCATTGAGTCCCAATTACTTGTCGCAACGACTAATCCACCTATTAGTAAAAGAAATACTCCTAAGTAAAGCATCACACCTATATTTCGTTCCCGCAATTGTTCTGGAGAATATTGTTTCTTTTGTTTGGTTGGCTCCGTCTTTTTGATAACTTTTTTTCCAACTACCTTCTCTTGTGCTTCTCTTTCCTGTAGCTCTTTTTTCTCTTCTTCTTCTAAATAGCGTTGAAAGCCAGAAGTAATATCTGTATAACTCTCTTCTGATATGTATTGCTTCGAATATAATAACTCTATAATTGGATTAAAAATAGCAATCGTATTTTTTTGCATTTTATGCATCCTTTCTCCCTAATCATATCAATTTCTTACCTTTTCAACTAATAGTGTAATTTTACATTAGCAATAATTATTTTTCAATATATTTTATTTTCTAAAAAAAAGGATATTCCCAGAAATAAGCGAATTTATTTTCAATATCGAAATAAATGGAGGATGATAGGATGAATATTATTCAAAATTATTTGAAAGAAAAAAAGGAAAATCATTTGAACGAATTATTCTCTTTTTTATCATTGCCAAGTATCAGCGCTCTCCCAGAACACAAAGAGGATATAAACAAAACAGCAGAATGGTTAGTACATTCACTCACTCAAGCAGGTCTAGAAAATGCGTCTATCTATCAGACTAATGGGAATCCCGTCGTTTATGCAGATTGGCTTCACGCAGAAGGCAAGCCGACTGTATTAGTATATGGGCATTATGATGTCCAGCCTGTCGATCCCCTAGAATTATGGGACTCCCCTCCTTTCTCACCAGAAATACGGGACGAGAAGCTGTATGCTAGAGGAGCAAGTGATGATAAAGGGCAAGTTTTTATGCATATCAAAGCAATTGAAGCGATACTGCAAACAACAGGTTCTCTTCCCGTGAATATTAAATTTTGTATGGAGGGAGAAGAGGAAATTGGCAGTCCTGCCTTACCGATCTTTGTAGAAGAAAATAAAGAACAATTAAGTGCTGATGTAATTGTGATTTCAGATACAGGTATGATTGAAGAAGGGAAACCAACGATTTGCTATGGCTTACGTGGTTTATGCGGAATGGAAATTCATGTGAAAGGTCCCAAAAGCGACCTTCATTCTGGTTTATTTGGCGGTGCCATTCAAAATCCAATTACAGCATTAAGCGAGTTATTAGCTAGCTTCCATGATAAAAACGGAGTTATTACGGTTGATGGGTTTTATAATCAGGTGACTCCTTTAACCAAAGAGGAAAAAGAGACATTTGAAGCACTACAAATTGCAGATGAATCTTTTATTGAACAAACGGGCTCTCCTACTCTCTTCGGTGAGGAAGGATATTCCACACTAGAAAGACTATGGGTTCGACCAACACTTGAAATTAATGGAATAAAAGGGGGATTTCAAGGAACAGGGGTTAAAACCGTTATTCCTTCAGAAGCAAGTGCAAAAATTACATGTCGTCTTGTCCCCGCTCAGGATCCTGAAGAAATAGTAGCTTTATTACAGAAACATATAGATACACATAAACCAAAGGGTGTTGAAGTTACATTACAGTTATTTGATAAAGGCACTCCTTTTGTAACACCTTTTGATCATAAAGCGATTCAAGCAGCTGGAAAAGCCTATGAAAAAGTGTACAAAGTGCCGACTTCCTATACAAGAGGTGGCGGTTCTATTCCAATTGTTGCAGCATTTGACCAAATTTTAAACTTACCTATTGTATTAATGGGATTCGGTTTACCAGATGAAAATTTCCATGCACCAAATGAACATTTTCACCTTGAAAACTATGATAAAGGTTTAGAAACCATCTGTCATTACTGGTTTGAACTTGCCGAAGTATGGTAAAAAAATAAGTAAGATAGTAAAACCATTTAATAAAGAAAACGAACCAACAGTGAGGGTTTTTCATCCCCCACTGTTGGTTCGTTACACTTATCGGACCAATACGATAGAGAGTTCCATCCTCGTATCCTAATTTTTGGCAGCTTGCGGTTAGGTCTTACTGCCAGCAACAGTGAGATAAATCCACATTTCCTTTATTAAAGACATAGTTAGTTTACCTCTATCGTCTCATACGTATCTTGGTTTATCTGATCGAAATATGGATTTAATTTACCATCATCCATATACATTGTTAATGCGTGCATTGCTCTTGTACAAGCAGTATAAAATAATTCTTTTTCCAAGTCTCCATGATAACTGGAAGCATTATAAAGAACTACACCATCAAACTCAATCCCTTTCGCCAAATAGGCAGGAATGACGGAAATGCCCTTTTCATAAGATGTCGTTCCTTTTTGAATGAAGCGTACGTCTATTTTCTTTTTTAGCAATTCATAAACTTCACTGCTTTCCTTAATTGTTTTGCAAATGATTGCAATTGTTTTATACCCGTTCTCCTGCCAATCCTTTATTCGAATTAATAGGTCGTCTATCTTCTTAGTCGAATCCTGAGCATGTATAACTTTTGGTTTTTCTCCATGACGATTAAAGGGCTCAATCAAGTCTCCATTTACAGCAAGTCCTCTTGTAAATTCAACAATTTCTTTTGTTGATCGATAGCTTTTCATTAACACAATTCGTTCTACTTCTTCATTGTCTTCCTTGCTAACTATTTCGTTATGCTGATGGGCATAAATCGCCTGGTTAATATCTCCAAGAAGCGTCATCTTGCTATACGGAAACAGCTCTTTTAAATAATTCATCTGAAAATCAGAATAATCCTGTGCTTCATCGATAAATACCTGGCGAATACCGGATGTCGATTTTCTTCCCTCTATTTTATCCTTTAAATAGGCAAAAGGCGTACCATCTTCATATGATAGGAAACTTTGTTCAAGATTGGCGATTGTTTGCTCTGCTATTTTTCGCCAAACCTCTTCTGTTAGCGATTCTGGACAACTTAATTGGAAAATCTCTCGATACATAGCAGGAATATCAATAAATCTCCTTTTCTTAATAGAGACATATATCGATTTAAAATGCCTATTCACAATCACCTTTCGCAAAAACCTTTCCTCTTGATCAAAATAGTCGAATTCATCTTCTTTGCCATTTTTCTTTTGGGCTGCATGAAAGGCTTCTAAGTACTCCTCTTTATCCAATAGTTCTATTTCATCATCGACCCATTGCTGTTTTCTTTCCGCTTTTGCATGCTTTTTCATTTCTTTTTGAGCCCATTCAATTAGTAACTGAATTCGATTTGGAATGGAGATGTGACTTTCCATCTCGTAAAATTTTCTCGTCAGTTCTTCCCTTGAAATAAACACTTTGTTACGAAAAACGATATCCTTAAATGCCATGCCGTCTTTATGTAACGCACGGAAATAATTGTCTATTAGGTCTTTAAATGCAACACTGCTTTTAAATTGAATACTCTTTAATCTGCTTTCTTTTTGAAGTGTATTTGTTTCCGTTAATAAATATTCTAATTGCGAAAAAGAATCTTCCACTTGGTGCGCTTTTCCTATCCGTGTCTGTAAATACTCAAAAAAAGTAGACTGGCGCATATTTTCTTCCCCAAGTTCTGGTAGTACGGTGGATACATAGCTATTAAAAAGTGGGTTAGGAGAAAAAAGCATGATATTATCTGATTTCAATGTATCTCGGTGCTTGTATAATAAGTAGGCTACCCGTTGCAATGCTGCAGATGTTTTTCCGCTTCCTGCCACTCCTTGTACTAGCAAATACCTACTTTTTTCGTTACGAATTATTTGATTTTGTTCCTTTTGAATTGTTGCAACGATCGATTTCATCATCGAATTTGCGTTATTGCCAAGAACTTCAAGCAATAACTCATCCCCAATCGTCACACCTGTATCAAATAAGCTAATTAACTTTCCATTCCGGATGATAAATTGTCTTTTTAGCAATAATTCACCGTCAATTTTCCCGCTAGGTGTTTGATAAGACGCAGGTCCTGGCGAATAATCGTAGTAAACGCTAGAAATCGGTGCTCTCCAATCATAGATATAGAATGTTTCATTTTTTTTATCCATAAAAGAAGCAATTCCAATATAGACTTGTTCTGTTCCTTCACCAGCTTCATCAAAATCAATTCTTCCAAAGTATGGAGTATCTTTCAGTTTATGAAGAATCTTCTGCTGTCTATGAATCTGTCCATATGTTCGCTCTCTCTCTCCAAGCAGCTCTGCTTGCTGTTTTATACTTGTAAATGTTTCGATAACGTCATCTGGTTCATCTAAGTTAACTGTAACATCTTCCCAAAAGTTAGAACGAATTTGACTCACATCGCCGCCAATATTGTGAATGTCTTGTTCCATTAGTTTCAACTTATCGTCCATTTCGTTCCGCACAAAATCAATTCTCTTTTGTTCGGTGACTTTTTCTAGTGCTTCCCTATTATTAGTCATAGTGCCCCCACCCCTAATCAATTAGCTTGACAAGCAGAATCATTATGTGATATCATTATTATAGAAAAACTATACATATTTTAATCAAAATGACATCACTAAAAGATTCATTTATTTTATCATATTTACAATTTAATTTCCACTTTAATAAGAATAAGCATCCCATATCTTTTACAGATATGGGATTTATTATGTGTATTTACCCCCACTCTTAACGGAGAGTAAGACTCCCCCTCAAGTTTATAAGTATACGAGGAAGATAGGTGGGATATCAACTGTCCGTTAAGGTCCAATTGGTTCAACTAACCAGCAGCGGGAAAGGAGGAAAGCCTCCCACTGACGGAAGTTTCCCTTTATATTTTTGCCATTTTTCGCTTGAACGTAACTCCTTCTCTTCTTTTTAAATATAAATAAAGAAAAAAGAAGAATACACCGCTAAAAGCTCTTAAAAAACCTGAAATATTCATTGCAGTATATATATTCGTTGTTTCTAAGAGATAAACACCAAATTGAGGTGCGATAAACGCAATGAAAGCAAGTAGTATATTATAGTTGGAAATACAGATGCTGCGGTTATCTTCTGTCGTCACATCCAACAGCTGATTAAACAGTAACAAGACCGTTCCAGATACAAATAAACCAGCAAATATATTTGTAATTACAAGAAAAACAAGATTTGTGGAAACCAGTGTCATCCATGGAGCAACCGCCATTCCGATAGACACTAAAATAAGCATTTTTGCATTTGAATGCTTATCCGACATTCTTGCCCACCATTTAAAACTTACGATTTGACCAATCGAATTAGCAACTGCAAATAAACTGATCCATAGCCCTGTTGCTCCAGCAAATTTTATTTGATAGATACTAAACAATATCCAGCACATTTGCCATGCAAAATTAAAAAACAGCGCACTTATGATGAAGTATAAAAATGGTTTATTTTTAAAAACAGCTATTCCAAATAACGATGTTTTTTCTTTTATAACTACTTTCTTTTTTGGCTCCGCATGCTGTTTTAAATAATGTAATTCTAACAAGCCAAACGCAAAAGCTAATAAGTATAAAACGACATAAGGTGTCGGATTAGATTTGTCAAAAAATTGCAGAAATATACCAATAAAGAAAGTCGAAACCATGCCAATTATGGTCATCATTTTATTTCTCGTGCTAAAAAATCCACTTCTTCTATCTTCTTGAATAATATCTCCAATGAATGCCTGCCAACTTAAATTTGCAAAGGAAAAAGGAAAATTCATAAGTCCGACCAAAACAATAAAAACGATTGCTTGATATTTATCAGGTATAAATACGACTAAAGCAATACCAACTAAAAAAAGCCTTGCAACGAAAAAAGAATACACGGTAAACATCTTTTTCTCCTGAAGCCGATTAATGATAATAGAACCAATGATCATTGCGAACATTCCAATAAACTGTGGAAGTGAGCTAATTAATCCTACTTGATAATTGGTTGCCCCTAAAACACTTATCGCAAAAAGGGGAAAATAGTTATTAGAGATATTTAATATAAGCGTTGTGTAAATTCCATTCTTGATGCTAAGCCTCTCATTTTCTGAATTTGTCTGTTCTGACTCCATCATCCCTGTATCATCCTTTTTCTAATCAAAATTATTTCAATTTCTGAAATATTCATTGTTATCATACTCTCATCCCTACAAACCTGCAAGCCTTTTTGTTGAAGATTTATTGAATTATTTTTGAACGTTTACACACAAAAATCCCTTTCCAAATGGAAAGGGATTTTTTTATTATTCTTCTACTGATTCTTCTGTATTAGTTGTTGTTGTTGAACCTTTTAAATAGTGATAATCATCGCGATTGATCGGAGTGAATCCATTTGGTTTATGGAATCTCAGTAAATCTTTCATCACAATACTATCAGAAGCTTGTAATTCCGCAGCAGCTGCTTCTGCTTGTTCTTTGCCTTGTTCAGCATCGACTAACTCACCATCTGCATTATAATAGTTATCACCAATTTTTGTGAGTGTTGGAGAAACGAAGTCTCCATTTCTAAATGGAACTGTTTCACGGTGTTGCTCAGACAGCAAATCAGAACCAACTTGTAAATAATCTTTTGTATCAATACCTAGAAGGTGCATTAATGTTGGCATTACATCTACTTCGCCACCAAATTCGCTTACTACATTTCCTTCTACACCTGGCACATGAATAAACAATGGAACACGTTGAAGCTGTGTATTCATAAATGGTGTTATTTCATCGACACCAAGTACTTGTGCCATAGCTTTATTATGGTTTTCAGAAATACCATAATGGTCCCCATACATAACGATCACTGTATTATCATATAATCCAGATTCTTTTAACTCTTCAAAGAATAAACGGATTGATTCGTCTAAATAATTAGCAGATTGGAAATAGTGGTTTACCGCATTATCGCCAAAGTCACCTGCTGGGAAGTCTGTATCGCCTTCATCCATTTCGAATGGATGGTGGTTAGATAAAGTAATGAATTTTGTATAGAATGGTTGCTTTAACCCTTCTAATAAAGGCATGCTTTGCTCAAAGAAAGGAATATCTTTCATTCCATAGTTTTTCGTATTTTCTTCGGACATATCATAATACTCTGCATCAAAGAAATAATCGTATCCAATCGTTTTATACATTTCATTACGATTCCAGAAGGTTTTATAATTACCATGGAAGGCAGCAGAAGTATAGCCTTTTCCTTTTAGGATGGCTGGTGCTGATTGTAATGTATTTTGTGCTTTATTTACAAAAACAGCTCCTTGAGACATTCCATATAAGGAATTTTCCATCATAAATTCTGCATCAGATGTTTTCCCTTGTCCTGTTTGGTGAAAGAAATTATCAAAATAGAATGTGTTTTCATCTTTAAGTAAAGAGTTTAAAAACGGTGTAACTTCTTGCCCATCTAACTTGTAATTAATAATGAAGCTTTGCAATGATTCAAGGGATACATAGATAACGTTCTTGCCTTCTGCAACGCCAAAGTATTTATCATTTGGCTCAGCATAATTGGCACTAATAAAATTTTGCACCTCGGTAATATCACTGCTGTCTGCCAACGCTCTCTGACTTTCAGATCTAGCGTTTTGCACAATATCATATACAGTAAAGTTATAAGCACCTAAATATTTCACTAAATAATTTCTATCGAAAGATCTACTTAATAACTGAGGACGATCTGCCTCTGCTAATCCTAAATTAATAACAAATGTTAAAATAGCTAATGCAAAAACAGATTTTGCTGCTCTTCTATTTTTTTGTATAGTAGGTTTATATGCTTTTGTAGCTAATAAAACAATCAAAATAATAACATCTAGGAAATAAAGAATATCATATGGTTTTAGAAGTGATAAAATACTGTCACTCAATTGTCCACCATTTACTTTTACCTGCATCATTACTGGAACTGTTATAAAGTCAGTAAAGAATCGATAGTATACGATGTTTGCATAAAGCAATGCTGACATCAACGCTGTGTTTATCGTAATATAAACAGGTTGTAATTTTCCTTTAACAAATAGAGCAAGTCCGATAAAGAGCAGTGCGGAGCTCAATGGATTAATAAATAATAGAAATTCCTGCATTGGTCCTTGTACTCCAATGCTAAACTCTACCTTATATCCAATATACGTTTTCATCCAAAATAAAAATATGGCGATTAAAAAGAAAGAAGAATGTTTTGTTAAAAATTTACGAAATAATTCCACTGTACCTTTCAATCCCGTTCACCTCAATTCAAATAATTAACAATTTTTAATATGCTGTTGATTTTCCCTTAAATAGTGCTACCTTATCTACATATGTTACTGCCCTTCCATTTGTTCATCCTATCAAGAAGTAGCAGTTGAAGAAATGACGTAATCCATTATAACACATGATTTTCAAAATGGTCATTCCTTTTACTTCCTGTTAATGTAAATTTACATTAAGAGAGATTTCAAATTAACCACATCTTACATTAAATTAATGAATATTTCCAGCAATATCTATATTTATACGAAAAAAAGGGAGAAAAGAACATGTTTTGCGTATTTTCGACAAGAATGAATAATAGCAGATTTTATTAAAAATGAAAATGGTAAATACTCACAACCATCTCTTTCTACCCTGCAAATAAGTAAGCTAAACTGCGAACAAGCATATTTAATATTCATTTTTTTAATAGTATAATGGAATGGATTTAAAAAGGAGGAAATTCAGTTGATACATATTGATCAAAAAGAGTATATCGCTTTATTAGAGCAGTTATTAAATGTTACAAGTCCATCAGGAAATACAGAATCAATCATTCAATTATTGGAGAAATATTTACAGGAAGCCAATATTTCAACCTATCGAAATAATAAAGGAGGATTGATTGCAACTATCCCTGGCAAAACAACGGACAAACAGCGTATGCTTACTGCTCACGTTGATACACTTGGTGCCATGGTCAAAGAAGTCAAATCGAACGGAAGACTTCGCTTAGATTTAATTGGCGGTTTTACATATAACAGTATTGAAGGAGAAAATTGTATCATTGAAACGACTTCTGGAAAGACGTATACCGGAACCATTCTCCTTCATCAAACTTCTGTACATGTCTATAAAGATGCTAGAACAGCAGAGCGTAATCAAGCCAATATGGAAGTCAGAATTGATGAAATCGTTAAAACCAAAGAAGATGTGAAAAATTTAGGTATTTCAGTTGGTGACTTTGTTTCTTTTTACCCACGGGTAGAAATAACTCCGTCTGGATTTATTAAATCCAGGCATTTAGATGATAAAGCAAGTGCAGCCATTCTTTTATTATTGATGAAAACAATAAAAGAAAGTAACGTCGAACTACCATATACAACTAACTTCCTCTTTTCTAATAATGAGGAGATTGGTTATGGTGGAAATTCAAATATTCCAGTAGAAACAGTGGAGTATTTGGCTGTAGATATGGGGGCAATGGGAGATGGCCAATCAACTGACGAGTATACAGTGTCCATCTGTGTAAAGGATTCGAGCGGTCCTTATCACTATGCTTTAAGAAAACACCTTGTTCAATTAGCAGATAAGCATGAGGTTCCCTACCAGCTAGATATCTACCCGTACTATGGATCTGATGCCTCTGCTGCAATCCGGTCTGGTCATGATATTAAACATGCGTTAATCGGACCTGGAATTGATTCTTCTCATGCCTATGAACGCACTCATTTTACTTCTATTGAGGCAACAGGGAAATTAATTTATCATTATTTATTAAGTCAATTGGTTTAATCTTTACAAATTTAAAGAGGATGACACCGATTATTATGAGTCATCCTCTTTTTTGTTATTCAAGGTCTTTTGCCTCTTTGTAAGTCTTCAATGGACAAGCCAAAATCCATTTGAAAGTGTGGGTAATCTTTAAAGTTAGTCCAGTCTCCTCCCCATTGAAAGCCTAGCTCTTTTGCTATTTCTACTACTTCAGACCAATCAGTTTTGCCATTTCCATTCCCATCATATTTCATATCCCAAATAACTGCTCCGTTAATATCCAAAAGGGCAAAATCAATAGCAAGTCCATAATTATGATACGATTCCCCACCCTTTGCATTGGTAACAACAGAACCTTCTCTCGTTCTACCTTGTTCATATAGACGGTCTTGTTCTTCTACACTTCTGAAGTCCTCGGTAATTACTACCCGAATTCCAATATCTCCTGCTTTTTTGACAAGAATATCTTTATTCTCCTCTACAACTGGATTTAAGCCTGTAGGCATAGGCACCTTACTATAGTCAGGTTGATTTAATTTCCAATATAATAGAAGAATGAAGAAAAAAATCAATATAATAAATATCGTTCTTCCACGTTTCTTTCTTTTTTTTCTCAAAATAATGCTCCTGGTTTCTGTTGTTGTTTATTAATGTAAATATTCAAATCGAGTAGTACTTCCTGTTTGTCCAGCGATCACCTCTAGTCTTACTTCCATTCTATCTTTCAATTCAGGTACATGGGAAATAACGCCGACCAGTCTTCCTGAGCTTTGAATATCCATAAGTGTTTCAATTGCTTGATCCAATGATTCCGGATCTAGTGTGCCAAATCCTTCATCGATAAACATTGTTTCAAGTGAAATTCCCCCGGCAAAATTTTGCACGACATCACAAAGTCCTAAAGCCAACGATAATGCTGCCTTAAAACTTTCCCCACCTGACAAAGTTTTAACATGTCTTTCTTGGCCTGTGTACTGATCAAATACAAGTAATTCTAAGCCACTTTGGACATTTCCTTTTGAGCGATCACTCTTTCGGACAAGCTGATAGCGGCCACTTGTCATTTTATTAAGTCTACTGTTCGCCTGCAGCAATATTTCATCTAAGAAAGATGCCAATACATAACGTTCAAATGTAATTCGCTGCGCATTTTGACCTCTTGCTATATCGGATAAATGGCCAACTAGATTATATTGATTTTCTAGTTCTTTTACCTGTTGATTTATTTGTACAACTTGATTATATATCGCTTTATTGTCTTTTTGTTTTATTAGCATATTCGTATGTTCTTGCTGAAATTTATTTACTTCTTCCACTATTATGGTTAACTTGTTTTGTAACTCATCCATATTTGGTACGGTTATATCTTTAAGCGCCTCTTCCAAATCTTTTAATCGATCAGAAACGGAACGACACTCTTCGCGATAAGACTGTACCGCTGCTTTCAGCTGTTCCACTTCTTTATCAGGTACTTTACTTTCCGCATAAGAGCGATACGTTGCAAAACCTTGTTGTGTCATTCTGTTTAAGAAAATCTCTCTTTCCGCCTGTAAATTTTCGGATAACTGTATTATCTGTTTTTCAATACTTTCTAATCGAACCGACTCTTTTTGCCAGTCTTCTTTTGTGCGCTGAACCTTTTCCTGCGCTTTTACAAATTGTGCCTCCAATTTCTCTAATTGTAACGAGGTGTCCTTACACATTTTTTTATACTGAGATATTTCCCGTAAATCGGTAGGAATTGTATTTTTCATATTTTTTAGCATTGTGTTTTGCTCTGTATATTGAATGGTAGTTTCTTGGATTTCTCCTGCTATTTTCTCAAGCTGTGCTTGTACATCTTGATGTTGATCTTCCACCTCTAATAAAGATTGCTTCATTTTTTCCATTTCCGCTGTTTGTTCCACTAATTTCCTTTGTTCAAGGCTGATATCCTGGAGCTCGTTTTGGATTGTATTGGCTACTATTTCTCCATCCTCCACTATAAAGGAAGGATAAATATCTACAACTTTTTGCAGCTTCATTTGCGCATCTTCATTTAGCAATTTCCATTGGGTATTTGCTTCTACCCAAGCCGTTTCAGTTTTCATTTTTTCCTTTTCTATTGCTGACAAATCATTTTTCGCGCTTTTTCGGTCTTCTTCAGAGATATCTTGATGCTGTGTAATAGTTGTTGCAGGGTTAGGGTGATGTACGCTCCCACATACTGGACAAGCTTCATCCACCTTTAAAGTCCTTGCTAAAATATATGATTGATTAGTAAGCCATTTATTCTCTAGCTCTTCTACTAATGCTTTTGCATCTTCAAATCTTCTTACGATAATTTCTAGCTGTTTTTCCTTCGAATCTGCATCAGCCTTACGTTTTATTACACGCTGGGACACTTCTAAATAGTCATTAATACGTTCTAATATAGATTGCAGATTGCGAATTTTATCTTTATTACTAACCAGCAATTCTTTCATGCTGTCTAATTGTTTGATCCGTTCTTTATATCTTTGAATCGTAGACTCTTTCTCTTTTCGCTGTACTTGGAGTATTCCTTGTTTAGAAGCAAGGTTTTCCATGTCTCTTTTTAATTTTAAAAGTTGCCCTTCGACTTCTGCGTATTGCAGGACATCCTTTTCCATATTTTTTAAATCAGCAAGATAATTAGCCAAATGTTTGCGTTCCTCATCCCTCGCTAATTCCTGGGTATATAGCTGTTCTGCTTTGACAAGTTTTGCCTGAATATTTTCTAACGAGGATCGAATGGTCTTTTCTTCTACCTGCTTACCATCGATTTGTTTTTTTAAATGGTGGCAAATTTCTTCTTGCTGGGCTAGAAGAGCTGCTTTTTGAGCCAACTCTATTTTCTTTTCTATTTTGGAATAATCCTTTTTTTGTTCATCCAATTCTTTTAAACGTATGGAAAGCTCTTCTTTTAGCTTCATTTGTTTTATAATTAATTCAGCTTCATATAAATGCTGTCTAATAACATCTCGTTCTTTATTTTTTTGATCAAGCATCGTTTGTAATTTATTTACTTCTTCTCCCATTAGTCCTATTTCTTGTTCTAATAGAGGAAGAATTGCCACATCGTTGTCACTTCCTGCTTCCATCAAAGCTATTAAGTCATCTTGGAAAACAGCATCTATTTTAGATAAGGCATTATTGCGCAGCAAAACCTTTTGCTCAACATCTTTTTTTAGCCCCTGTGCTTGGTCCCTTAATTTATCTTCTATGCGCTTATACATTTCGGTATGAAATAACCGCTGCAAGATATTTTCTTTTTCTTTGCTATCTGAAGTCAGTAATTTGCGAAATTCCCCTTGTGGAATCATCAGTATTTGCCGAAACTGATTACTGTCAATCTGCATTATTTCTTTTACTTTTTCGTCCACATCACGAATGGAAGAGGCAACTAGTAACTCCTCTCCATCTTCATTAAACGTAAATAGCTCGGCTTTTGCTCCAATTGTAGTAAACCCTTCTCCCCTCGCCTTCTTCTTCTCTTGCTGAGGAGAGCGTGTGATTAAAAATCGTTTTTCTTTTAGTTTAAATTCAAAACTAACTTCTGTTAGCAAAGAATCATCAGCAAACTGACTGCGTAATTCTGGCCCATTTCGGTCTTCTCCGCTTGCTTTCCCATAAATGGCATAGCTTATCCCGTCAAAAATAGTTGTTTTCCCGGAACCAGTTTTCCCTGAAATGACAAACATCGTTCGATTTCCTAAAACAGTAAAATCAATTACTTCCTTATGAGCATAAGGGCCAAATGCCTGCATCGTAAGTTTTAAAGGTCTCATTTAGCACCCTCCGCTCTTAGAACTTTGTTAATAACACTTTCCATCCAGTCTTTTTTCTCCTCCGTAAAAGAAGCTGTTGTCATTTCTTCATAGAATGATGCAAATAACTCCAGTTCATTTTTCTGAGCATCTTTTTGTACCTGTAGCAGCGACTTTTCTTTACGATCTCTATTTTCTATTTTTCGTTCTAAGTGCAGAACATTAGGATACACTTGACGCAATTTTTGAATGGGATCTAAAATCGCCCCTTCATCAAGCAATGTAATTTTTAAATAATCATCCACTTTTTGATGCTGATAATAAGCAACATCTAATAATTCTTCTAAATGTCCCTCTAGCTCTCGCATATCTTTTTGCGGAGTAAGTGCATGATACTTTTGCGTGAAACTTCCTTTTTCATCTATTTCTATAATAGATACAGATTTATTTTGTTTTGCTTCCGAAAAAGAATATTTCATTAACGAGCCAGAATACTTTACAGTTTCATGATGAATAGCATTTGGACTATGCAAATGCCCAAGCGCAGTATAAGAGAATGGAGCAAATAGTTCCGCACCAACACAACCTGATCCCCCTACAGATAAACTTCTCTCGGAATCTGTTGTTTTACCACCAAGTACAAAACTATGACCAATCAGCACATTCGGTTCATTTGTATTTAAATTATCTTCAATCTTTCCAATTATCGCTTTCATTGCTTCATGATGATTAAGTATCGTATCATCCGCTAATAATTTTCGTACTACAACTGGTTCGCAGTACGGTACTAAGTAAAAATTCACTCCACCCAATGAAACGGGAGTAAAACTGTTTTCGATTTTTCCATTTAAATAAAAGCGATTTTTCTGATACCATGAGCTACCAAAAGATAACCGCTCTGCGCTATCGTGATTTCCTGAGATAGCAAGAATCGGTGTATTTAATTCCACATTGATAAAATATAAAACATCATCAAGTAAATTAACTGCATCAGTTGGCGGAATGGAGCGATCGTATAAGTCACCTGCTATAATGACAGCATCAGGCTTTTCCTTTTCTACTAGCTCCATAAATTGTTGAAGCATAAATCGTTGATCCTCTGTCATGTATAATCCATGAACTAATTTTCCTAAATGCCAATCTGCTGTATGAATAAATTTCACTATTTTCACCTCTATGTTTATGAAAAAAAAGAATGATATTCGTATAATAATTTTTTCCAATTAAATAATATATTCTACTATTATAGCAAACAATTTAAAATAGGAGGAATAGGAGGGGAAGTTAGCCAATTATTTCTATCAAGGAAGGAAATGCATATTTTCAGATAACGAATGTGGTAATCTGTGGATCAAATAGAAAAAGGTCAGACCCTTTTTGGGCCTGACCTTTTTTATATAAGGAATTGTTATTATTATATTTTAGTAACGTTAGCAGCTTGTGGGCCACGTGCACCTTCTACTACTTCAAATGAAACGCCTTGGCCTTCTTCTAAAGATTTAAAGCCTTCCACTTGAATCGCTGAATAGTGTACAAATACATCATTTCCATCTTCAGCTTCAATAAATCCAAAACCTTTTTCTGCGTTAAACCATTTTACTTTACCGTTTTTCATGTAAAAAAATCCTCCTAAAAAAGCTTTGCTAGCTTCATCTTTAAATTACCATTTTCACGCATAAGCATTGGGCTATTAATCTCTCATTTGCAGTAACAAATCGAATAAATAAAATACTAGATACGTTAATAACGGTTAATGTAAATTTAACATTTTTAACTATTATTGTCAATAGAAAACCCTTTCATTTTTTTGATAATTTTAATTACTAGTCTTAATAAAAGAGATTTCTATTTTTTGATTAATTCAGGTAAACTTTGAATCGAGCTAATCATTATGTCCAATTTAGTTTCAATCCGGTTCAGCAAGTAGAAGCTGATAACGATAGGAAAACCAACTTGGCTGATAAATGAAATTAATTCCTCCATTCTACACGCCTCCTATGGAAACTCTCTACCCTATTACTTGGGACTAATAGTATTACTTTGTTATTAGCCCCATAGTAATAATCCTCCATTATTTCTTAGATTTCATAATCAGTGACATTTCTTTCAACCAAACGTATCCCTTTGACGGCTGCTAATTCTCCATTATTGGACGTAAAAACATTAGCGGCTATAATACTTTGCATAACTGTTAATACTTGTTCTGAATTAACTGGTTCTATAGGACTTTCAAGGGATAGCTTTGACGACTTCCCATTATTTGTTTCAAAAGTTAATTCTAATGTTTTTGCCATTCAAAATTCTCCTTTCTTCTATTTTAATAGTGAAACAATAGTAATCTCCCTTGCTGTGGTACTAATTAACCTTCGATAATTTCTGATGTGTCATTTCTTTCAACAGAATACAAAGAATAGGTTACTAATGATGCTAGTCCCTGAGCTACAGCTAAGATTTGTTCTGGAGTTGCCGTTTCATTTACATTTCGAAACGTTTTTGTAACAAGATTTGGATCTCCGTTTTCTTTAATACCATTCAGAAACATCAGCTTCAAACTAGATTCATTCCAATGAACTTGTGCCATCTGCCTCACCTCCTATCACCTTTTAAATAGGCCAAACAAAGAAAAAAGGACAGTTTTCGTCGAAAGAAAGTCGGGGATTTTTTATTATAATGGTTCAAGGAATTTTTAGGGGGCAATGGTTATAAAAACAATCATATTTCCTGCTTTCACATATGCTAGCAATATAGCATTAAAGGAGGGAAAGATGCTTTGGAATGGTTACAATCTTTTTTACTTGGTCATTATTATATATTGGTACCCGTTCTCTGGGTTATTGGCTATGCGCTGAAACAAACGCCAATTATCCCTGATTGGTCCATCATTTGGATTCTTCTCCTAGCTTCTAGTGTATTAGCAACTTTTGCCTATGGATTCACATTTGAAGCTATAACAAATGGAATCATTGCAGCAGGTGTATCTGTCTTTGGACACCAACTTGCAAAACAAACTATTCAAAAAGATAAATCGAAATAATTTCCCATATAATAGGAGTAGGATAAGTGTATGTTATGGCAAATACGAGGTGAAAAAGAGTCACCATTCATTTTGTACGTAAAATGAATGGTGACTCTTTTAGTTATGTCTAATTATAGTTTAAAATGGGATACTGTCTTTTGTAAACTAGAAGCAATATCCGAAAGCTTTTTAGCAGAATCTGTCATTTCTGTCATCGATGCAAGTTGTTCTTCGGTTGCAGCAGATGTTTCTTGTGTATAAGAAATACTCTCCGAAGATATTTTATAAACACTTTCCATAATTTTTTTCATTTCTTTACTATTCGTTGATAAGTCTTCTATTTCCTTCGTTACTTCTTCAACATTATCCGATACATTAGAAATAGACTGCAAAATCTCTGTAAAAGCAATATTCGTTTTTTCCGTTCCTTCTAAGCCTTCATTTACAATTGTACTTGTTTTATTCATACCATCAACAGCAAGGCCTATTTCCTTCTGAATGCTATCTGTAACATTTTGAATTAAGTTTGCAGAATTACTGCTCTCTTCCGCCAATTTCCTAACCTCATCGGCAACTACAGAAAATCCTTTTCCATGTTCTCCTGCTCTTGCAGCTTCAATTGCCGCATTTAATGCCAAAAGATTTGTCTGCTCTGCCACTGTTGTTATTAATTCTGCAATTTGCCTAATTTCTGCAGATTTATGTTCCAGCAATTTTATAATTTCTGATGAATCCACAACAGAATGACTAATGTCCTTCATTTTATCTACAACATCATCAATAGAACGATTGCCATCTTGAGCTTTTCGCATTGCCTCTGACATTTTTGTTTTCATGGCAATACTGCGCTCTGTGATTTCCTCCATGCTTTTATTCATAAGATCATAATTTTGAACAGCAACTTGGAATTGGTTCATTTGGCTCTCCACCTGTACAACCGATTTCTCGGAAATACTTGAAACTTGTTCCGCAACTACAGCTGTTTGTTTTGCACTGTTTTCCATTTCCTCACTGCTTAAACTTACCGTATTGGCTGTCTCTCTTACTTCTTGAATGATATCCGCCAGTTCATCATTCATCTTAGCCAGTGAACTTACCATTTCTCCAAATTCATCTTTTCTTTTCCCTTTTACTTCTTGTTTTGTTAAGTCACCTGCACTTACTTTTTTTATGATAGAAGAAGATTCCTTCATCCCTCTTGCGATTGTTTTACTAATCCAAACAGCAATAAGAATCGCCGATAATATAGCGAATGCACTTAATCCAATCACAATATTAATATAAACCTTTGTTTCACTAGCTACTTTGTCTCTTATTTCACTCATTTTAGTTTCTTCGTATTTAATTAATTGATCTGTTTCATTACTAAACTCTGTCCGAATGTCATTAGACTGAGTAATCAAATCGAGATAATTTTCTTCATTTTCTAAAATCTTTTCCTGCACTGCCTTATCACCAAGAACTAAAAAATCTGCTTGAAGCTTTTGGATACTCTCAATAAGTTCTTTGCTTGTAGTATCATTATCCATATTACTTAGTGTATTAAAATCATTTACTAGTCGTTTAGAACTACCATCATAATTTGTTAGATAAGAAGTTTCTCCTGTAAGCAAATAACCATTTATTCCATCTGATTGAAGAAGCATGTTTATTTTCATGTTTTTCAAGATGATAACCTTATTTACCTGTTGATCAATGACACTTGAATAGTTTTTATCGACCTTAGCAATTTGTGTATTGGAGAGAGTAGTAATTAGTAAAATACATATAATAACTAAAAGAAATCCTAACCCCAACTTTTTCGTAATCGTAAATCTCATTTCAATCTCCCTTCTCCCATCCATTTAACACTTATAGAAGTTACATCCATTTTATAGATTCTTCTATTATACAAGTAAATAAGACTTTATGACTAGTGAATTTTCTGTAAAAAATCTTTTCTCTCCTTAAATATTACCAATATGTTGGATACTATATAGGAAATAATTTTATGCTTTCAAAACAAAAACTAGCTAGATTTCTTTCTAAACCAGCTAGTTTGATTAAATATATTATTAATTTGTCGGACTTAAATTCTTTGCTAATTTCTTGTAATTGATATACATGGCAATTCGCCATGGAACAATCATACAGAAAGCTAGCATCCAGAACATGCCACCTAATGGGCCAACATCGATTGAACTGCTTAATATAAATTTAGCAACAATTCTAATTGCTAACAGTCCAAATAATATATAGATAAAAACTTTTGAATTAATTAAATAGATATCATTTTCTTTGATTTCAAATTTTGTTGTTTTAATTAACAAAAATGAAAATATGATACCAGCAATAGCCGCTTCTAGTATTTCCTGTCCGGTAATTCGAAAATAAGGAAAGACAAACATTAAAGCACCAGTACTCATAAAAAATGGTGGGAGAATAATTTTTTTAGGTGAAACGGGCTTCGTAGCCGCTTTCATTCTCATAACCGTAAAAAAGACACCCATAAACACTGCAATAACTGTTGAAATTATGACAGAAGTCATAGAAAAACCCCTTTACTTACCTTTTATCAATTCCATTACAATACATTTAATCTTACCATCAAGATTACTAACCTGTCTATTTTTTATCTATCTTTATCAACTAGTTAAACATAGGGATTAGAGATAAAAAAAACGGATACGACTCGAATCATATCCTTTTTGCATTTCGTTAGTTATCTTAACACCCGATTTATTGCATCTAAAACTCTTGTATCATCAAAAGGCTTCACAATAAAATCCTTAGCACCAGCTTCAATTGCTTCGACTACCATTTTTTGTTGCCCCATTGCAGAACACATGATAATTTTCGCCTGCGGGAATTCCTTCTTTATTTCTTTGACAGCGTCTAATCCGCTCATCTCTGGCATTGTAATATCCATTGTGACCAAATCCGGATCCAATTCACGATACAATCTTACTGCTTCCTTGCCATTTTCACCCTCACCAACTACTTCATGATTTGATCTAGTTAATATATTTGAGAGTGTCATTCTCATAAATTTTGCATCATCCACAATCAATATTCGAGCCATCGTACTTCCTCCTCAACACCAAAAAACAATCTCTAATAGTAATATATATTTCATAATACTTATCCAATATAGCGAATCTTTTTGATAATTTCAATCTATTTTGTCACATAAGTTGACAAATCATGGTATGTAGGTAACTTAAATCACTCTATTTCAAAAAATCCTCCTTACCCTCTTAATTCCTATTATACAGCAAGCTGAATGGATTAAAAACCTTGAAAATCACCAAAAATTGGCGAAATGACTCGTGTGAACCATTTCATCCCATCTATATATAACAGGAATCCCATGGCAATCATACAGTAGCCCCCAAATTTCATAAAATGAACACTATACTTCTTTAACTTGTTCAGATGAGAGATAAAGAAAGATAGAAGGATAAATGGCAATGCGAACCCCAGAATGTAACCTCCTAAATAGAGCAAGCTCGTTTCTGGGTGAAGACTTGCTAAAGAGAGGACTGTTGCTAGAATTGGTCCATTGCATGGTGTCCATCCTGCTGCAAAGCTTAAGCCAATTAGCAAAGAGCCTAAATAACCAGTAGGTCTAGATTTAAATGAAAATCGGTATTCTTTCATGAGCCATTTAGGTTTTAAAACACCACTAATGATAAGACCAAAAAAGACAATCGTGATTGAACCTATCTTTCTAATTTCCTCATGATAAGATTTAAAATAGGTTCCAATATAAGTAGAACCAAATCCAAGTGCAATAAAAATAATAGAAAATCCTAACAGGAATAATATCGTATGTATAAAACTATTATTTTTAAATAATCTATCCTCTTCTAGCTGCCCTATAGACATTCCAGTAATATAAGATAAATAGGCTGGATATAATGGCAAACAGCATGGAGAAATAAAGCTTAAAAAACCGGCACCCAAAGCAATAAATAAGTTTATATCAACCACTTTTTATCTCTCCTTTTCCCCATTTCCTATATCTATATGCTTGTTCCATCTGTTTATGTATTTCTACGATATTTTTGCATTTACTTCCAAAAATAGATATAATTAAGTAAATTAATTTTCACACTAAAATATCACGTTACCTAAATATTCCTTTCATCCTTATTAGGAACAGGTAATCAATTAGAAGTAGAAATAATAGACGGAAAGGAAAATTACCATGCTAAAAAAGCAATTACTTACTCAAATCGAATTAAAGCGCACAGAGCTTATTGAAATTGCTATGAAACATGGTTTTTCATCTTCTTCAGCCATTATATGCAGTCAAGAATTGGATGTATTACTAAATAAATATAATGAAATAAGTCTAAAAAAAGACTATCCTAACTTTCAAACATCAAAAGAACAATGGAATATTTAAAAGAATAAGTAGGAAAAAGAGGAAAAAGAGGCTGGGAAATAAGTATTCCAGTCATAGATAAACCCGAACAACTATCAAAGAATCCTAAATGATTGTTCGGGTTTTATTAGTTTTATAAAAGGCTGTTTCAGTACAGTTAGTGTTAATATCCGCAGCCTGAATACACTTCGCTTTCCATGGGGCGAGCGCCGAGCCGCTTCGGCCTATGGCCTGCAGGGTCTCGGACTTTCTCGCAGCTCCCATAGGAGTCTACGTGTATTCAGGCTGCTCCATATTTCCTACTAATTCATTTTTTCTAAAAAAACAATATTTTTTAGGGAATTGCCTTTAAAAACAGAGTGGAATGGAGCGGAAGACACTCGACTCCTGCGGGAAGTAGAGCAAAACCTAAGACCCCACAGGCTTTAGCCGAGGAGGCTTAGGTTGCTCCCCGCGGAAAGCGAGTTTCTGTAGCGCAATGGAACGAATTAGTTTTTACACTTGACTATATTTAAAAACATAAATAACCATTGTATAAAAGGAACCTTTATTTAAGTGATAAATTAGAGATTGTTCGTCTTTACAGATTGGCTATCTAGTTTTGTCCCAGCCTCTTTTTCTGAAATGAGACTTACTATATTGATTGTTTTTTTAAGTGAGTTCTACTTTATGCTCCACTGTTTCTTCAATAGAATCTGCTGCACCATTTTGCAGAAGATACATTTTATAATATAATCCTCTTTGTTGAAGCAACTGTTGATGATTCCCTCTTTCCACAATATTCCCTTTATGAAGAACAAGAATTAAGTCTGCATCTTGAATAGTAGAAAGACGATGGGCAATCGCTATCGTTGTTCTGCCTTTGCGCATTTTCGATAGAGCGAATTGAATAGCTTCTTCTGTTTCTGTATCAATATTCGCTGTCGCTTCATCCAAAATTAAGACTTTCGGATTCGTTAATATTGTTCTGGCAAATGCGATGAGCTGACGCTGACCACTTGAAAAAGCAGAACCTCTTTCCACCACTTTATGGTTATATTGATCTTCTAGTTTTTCAATGAATTGATTTGCTTGCACAAATTTAGCTGCTTCGATTACCTCTTCATCAGTTGTTTCCATATTATATAGACGGATATTATCTTTTACTGTCCCGTAGAATAGAAATGGATCTTGAAGAACCAAGCCCATTCTTTCCCGTAATTCAGACTTGTTAAAAGACTTTAATGATTTTCCATCAATAAGAATGTCACCTTTTCCAAAATCATAAAACCTCATAAGTAAATTTACAATCGAACTTTTACCACTTCCTGTATGCCCTACTAAAGCAACCGTTTCCCCTTCTCTAGCAGTAAAGGAAATGTTTTTCAGAACATCTTGTTTACCATCATATGAAAAAGTAACATTTTTAAATTCAATAACACCATTTTTGATTTTATTTTCCCTATTAAGAGCAAGGCTTGGTTCTACGTCCTCTTCATCTAAAACAGTAAATACGCGAAACGCAGATACGATAGCTTGCTGATAAAGGGATAAACGCATCATCATATTATTGACAGGTTCAAAAAAACGGTCCAAATAACTTACAAATGCATATAACACACCAATTTCAATAGGATTCGCAAACGAAGATATACCAAAATAACTTAAAACAAAAATAAGCCCAAGAACGTAAACAAGATCGATAGCTGGTCTAAGCAATAGCCCTTCAAGCTTTATATTACGCATTCCCGCATTATAGTGCTTTGTATTGATATCATCAAATTCAGTTTTTAATCGCTTTTCTTGTCTAAAGACTTGGATTATGTTCATCCCTTGTAAAGATTCACTAAGCTTTGCATTCAATTGGCTTAATCGTTCTCTTATATCTTGATAGAAGTTCGCACTGTATTTTCGATACGTATAGATGATAAATCCAAGAATTGGAAGTAAAATTAAACAGATAGCACCTAGCTTAACATTTAAAACAAACATAGCGATAATAATTCCAAAAATCATGAATCCACTTTGGATAAATGTTGCCAGGACACTGACAAACATATCTTTAATCGCTTCTGTATCATTTGTTACTCTGGAGACGATACTTCCTGCCGGTATTTTGTCAAAATAGCGGAGTCCAAGTGTATGAATCTTGGTAAACACATCGACTCGAAGCTGTTGAATAATATATAAAGCAATTTCTTGAAACTTAAATAATTGAAAATACATGATTACAACATTCATTATCTGAATTAGAATATAGGTTATTCCTAATACCATTAATGGCTGTACTTCTAAATTTCTTGGTGTTAAATAATCATCAATAAAGATTTTAATTAAATATGGTCCTGCCAATTCTCCTAATGTCGATAATAATAACAGACCAAAAGCGATCATTACCGCTTTTTTATGTGGTTTAATATAACCCAATAAGCGAAATAATACTTTTCTTTGCTGTTCACTCGTCAGTTTAATTGTCTTATCCATTTGTATCCCCCATGCTGACCATTACTTCTAAAGCTTGGCGGTGGTACATTTCTTTATACCATCCAGTTTCCTTTACCAGCTTTTGATGGTCCCCACTTTGAATAATTTGCCCTTCATCTAATACAATGATAAGGTCTGCATGTTCAATAGCACTTAATCGATGCGATGTGATAATAGTTGTTTTCCCTTCTCTATTTGCTCTTAAAGCTTCCAGAATGCTTTCTTCTGTTTTTGCATCAACTGCTGATAAAGAGTCATCTAATATTAGTATTTCTGGATTCATAAGGAGTGCACGTGCAATTGAAATACGCTGCTTCTGACCGCCAGATAGCGAAACTCCTCTTTCACCTACTACCGTATCATATCCATCAGTAAACCCGAGGATATCCTCATGAATATTTGCCAAGACTGCCGCTTGATGGATTTCTTCCTCTGAAACATTTGGATTAGTGAAAGCAATATTTTCTCTAACACTAGCGGAAAAAAGAAAATGTTCCTGTGGCACATACCCAATCGAAACTCTTAATGCATCCAAGTCTATTTCTTTTATTTCCGTTCCATTAATCATAATCTTTCCATTATAATGATCGTATTCTCTAAATAACAATTTTAAGAGCGTTGTTTTCCCTGCTCCTGTTTTCCCAACGATCCCAAGTGTTTGCCCTCGTTTCAAACAAAAGTGAATACTTTTTAGAACATCTACTTTATTGTTATAGGAGAAAGATTTCAAATCATAGACAATATCCCCTGCTGGAGGCGTTTTGATAGCACTTGCCTGATTGATAATATCAACCTTTGTTTCTAGCAAAGCCGTGACACGATCATACGAAGCTCTCCCTCTCTCCATAATATTAAAGAGCCATCCAAATGCCAGCATCGGCCAGATAAGCAGACCAAGATAAGTGGTAAAAGAAACGAGTTGCCCCAAACTAAGCTCTCCATTAATAACGTAACGTGAACCAAAAACGATTGCTAAAAAGAAAGAAATACTGACAATAATGGAGATTGTAGGATCATAAAGTGCATCCACACGAGCTACTTTAATATTTTTATCCACTACATCAAGAGAAGATTTACGAAAGTCTTCTACATCTTCTTTTTCTTGACCGAAAGTTTTTAATACCTTTATGCCAGAAATACTTTCCTGTGTCTTATCATTCAAGGAAGAAAAAGCAGCCTGCGCTTGATGAAAATATTTATGTATTAAAGAACCATAATAACTAGTTAAGATAGCCATTAACGGCATTGGTAATAAACAAATAAGCGTAAGCTTCCAGCTAATTGTAGTTGCCATTGCAATAATAACAAATCCGCCAGTTGCTAATGAATCTACTAAAGTAAGAACTCCCTGTCCTGCCGTTTGTTGAATCGCCTGAATATCATTTGTTGCATGGGCCATTAAGTCTCCTGTTCGATTTCGTTGATAAAAGGACTGAGACATCTTCGTAAAGTGACTATATAGTTGATTTCTCATTAATTTCCCTAGCTTTACAGCAGAGCCGAATATCATTACCCGCCAATAATAGCGAAGCACATACATTGCTAATGCGGAAGCAACTAAAACTCCTAACCACTGTAATAAATTGGACCAATTCAGTGTTCTTCCCTGAATATGATCAACAACAATACCAACAATTCTTGGGGGAATTAGCTGCAGTACAGCAACTAAAATCAATAGGGAAATTCCTCCTAGATATGCTTTCTTCTCCTGCATAAAATACCATTTTAAATTTAAAAAAACCTTCAACCATATACACCTCTTATCTGTTAGCAACTAAATATGTAAAAATACCCTTCATTAGTTTAGCAAAATATTTAGGAACTGGAAAGAAATTTTATTATATTTTCAAAATATTTAATGGAGTGAAAATATTGTTTCTTTTTGTTTTTGATTTTCATTAAAATTTTTTCTCTATTAAGTAAGCTTAACTGCTGACTCCACTATCATGTTCTTTAACCCCCTTCTTATTGATAAGTTCTCCCTGTACCCGAATATACGTTCTGTTCAAATCTAGTTTATTATTGTCTTAGTTACCTGTCAACAAAAAACAGAACTTTTGTTCGAATAATTTATTATCATGTTTTTGCTGTATGAGTAAAATGTTTGTGGGAGATGTTGTACCCTGTTTCTCAATGGATGGGGCGTAGATCCATCCATTGAGAAACAGGTCACCAAACGGAAGTGCGGTAGATGGAAAATAAAATCAAATGAAAAAAGGACTCTCTTCTTGTATAGTAAAGTCTGCGAAAACCACAAATACAAGGAAGAGGAGTCCTATGAAAAAAGATACCATACAATTACCCACATTAAAAGAACTGGAAAAAGATTTATTTGTTATGCTTCAAAAGACATTTGGTGAAGTTCTCACGAAGCAACTCGAAGAAATGGATCAACAGATTGCAGAAAATAGAGATAAAAAGAGATTTTACCTTCAGGATAAGCGAGCCGTAGAGATGGATACTTCATTCGGTTCTATTATCATCAATCGGAATTACTATAGGGACAGGGAAAAGGGTGGATACGTTTATCTCCTTGATCACTATTTAGAGTTTGAGGGGTCAAAAGGTTTCAGTCCCCTAGTTGAAACGATGGCAATGGAAATGGCAGTTCAAGGTACATCCTATCGTCATGCTTCCTCCATGATTGAGAAACTTCTAGGTTACAAAGTAATCAGCCATGAGACTATTCGTCAACACCTTCTACAAACAGAAGTTACTTTCGTCAAGCCGACCGACCAATTGAGGAAAGTGCTCTTTGTAGAAGTAGACGGACTATATGTGAAAAGGCAACGTGGAAAACGACGTGGGCGGGAAGAAAAGATTGCTTCCGTACATGAGGGCTGGATAGTCAACGGGAAACGAACATCCTTAATCGCAAAACGTCACTATGTCCACAAAGGTAAAGAAGCGTTCTGGGAAGGATTTGAGCAGTTCTTAATAGATAATTACAACTACAATCCGAGTGAACATCACCTCGTAATTAATGGGGATGGAGCCCAGTGGATTACGGCTTGTCAGGATCACTATAAGAATGCATTCTTTGTCATCGACCGATTCCATGTAGCTCGTGAGGTTAAAACGCTTTTCAAAGGCCATAAGAGATATAGAGTCATTCGTAAGAAACTGGCTCAATATGATGCGAAAGGATTCCTAGTGGAACTTAATAGTGCAGTTGGTACTCTTGAAAACGAAAAGAAAGAAGAACGGTTAGAAGAGTTCATACAACAGCTGTCAAAATATCCTCAGGCCCTTGGAGATTATCGCGAATGGTTGAAGGAAAAAGACATAGACACAAGCCACTATCGTCCAATGGGAAGTGCGGAAGGAACGATGAGTGTATTCGCTAAACGGCTTAAAAACGGCCGCAGCTGGTGCGATAAAGGAATACAAGCATTTATTGACTTTATGGTTGGTATGAAGGATGAATTAGAAATCAAGACGATTTTAGGACGAATTAACCCTAACGATCAAACCGCTTCTGTTTCTCAGCCAAAATATTATGTGGAAAAGTTAAAGAGTTCAGTCGGAGAGCTAACAAGAAATAATTTATCATATTTAAATCGGCAAAAAGGAAAGCCGATATACCATGCTTTACAAGCCTTACGAGGTTTTTAAAAAATGAAGGAAATGAACAAAAACAAAACTAAATTGTTTAGATAACGCTTTCATTTAGGTGGGAAATATAACTAAATAAGAGGGGAGTTTTTTTAGCTCCCTTTTTTATAAAGTAAAACCTCTAAGTTTGTATCCGCTTTCCAATTGGTTTTGTTCTTCCAACTGTTGATTCTCTCATTTTTTAAAAACCTTTTAATCCCTGTAAGGCAAAGTGAACGGGTTTTCCAATCGCTTGATTTAAGTATGGCATGTTCTGACGCACGGTTTCTGTTACTAATTTTGTGGGTATTTTTCTTTTCGCTCGATGCTCTTTCTTTGATTTTTCCGTGGCTTTTTCCCATTTCCCATATATCGTTTGGATGGATAGGTCATCCTTCAATCCAATCCACAAGCGCGCCATGCTCATGACTCCTTTTTTGCTCCATGCTCTTCCATTCTTTAATCGTTTGGCTAATTGATTCATCATCGCCTCTGCACTTCCCATTGGACGATACGCTGTCGTGTCCACACCTTTTTCCTGTAACCAACTACGGTAATCTTTTATGGTTTCCTGATGATGCGTTAAAAAGGCAAGGAAATGCTCTAGTTTTTCTTCTTTTTCTGGTGTATCCATTGTTCCTACTGCGCTATTCAACTCTAGAAGTAATGTTTCTACCTGGTAGTTTCTTAACGCTCTTTTCATGTAGCGGTATCGAGGATGGCTCTTCATTAGTTGCTTCATCGAACGAGCGACATGAAAACGATCCATGGTGAAAAAGGCGCGTTCCCGAAAATACTCCCGACATGCCGTTATCCAGCCTGCTCCATCACCATTAATAATAAGCAAGGTTTGGGTAGGATCATACGCATAATGATTCTGTAAGAACGTTTCAAAGGCTTCCCAAAAGGGTTCTTTTCCTTCATAAAGAAAATGCCTTTTATTTCGGAGCCTGATTCGCTTTCCGTTTTCTTTCCATCCCTCGTGTACAGCGGCGAATTTCAACTCCCATCCACGCTTTTTCTTTTCTTGACTCTTCACATATAATCCATCTACTTCGACAAACAATACCTTTTGAAAAGGGCGTTTTTCCTTAGCGGGAAGTACGCTTGTTTGAAGAAGATGTTGCCGTAATGCTTCGTGGCTCATCGCCGAATAGCCTAAAAATTGTTCGAACGTTTCCACCGCCTTTCGATAGGAGGAGCCATTCGTCGCTAGTTCTAACCCCCATTCTTCTAGTAGCGGACTAAATCCCTTATTCCCCTGAAACTGTAAATAGTGATCTAATAGACAAATATATTTTTTAGTCACACGATCAAAATAATAATTACGCTTCAGCTCCACAGCTCCAAACGCTGTATCTAATCGTATTTCTCGTTTATCACGTAAAGCAAATCTTCTTTTGTCTCGTTGCTTGGCAATCTCTTGATCCCAATTTTCTAACGTTTGAATAAGGATTTCTTGAAACGTCATTTGTAGTGTTCGAAATAAAGTTTTTTCCAATTCTTTTAATGATGGCATTTTTATGTTACATTGATTCATGAGAGCCTCTCCTTTTCGTAGTTTTCTAGTCAAACTCTACTTTACAAAAGGAAGCTCTCTTTTTTAATACTTAATTTTTTCCAGCTACCGCGCTTTCGCTTGGTGGCCTTTTTGTCTAGTTGGGGGACTCGTCCCCCAACTAGACAAAAAGGATATTTATTCTCCCACAAACATTTTACTCATACATCAATCACTTTTCTTCATTCATACGATACAACAATCGATCTACGTCTTCTTTAGATAAAAGGAGTTTTTTGCTGTTTTTTCTCTCCTCCACTTGATTAAGATATTCTTCATAACTAATAGGAACTTTCTTTTCTTCCGCATCTTCTAAACTATTTATTGACTGAACCAAAGATGAATGTTTATTCTCAACATTCTCATAACGAAGAATTAAACGACTAAAATCGCTAAATTCCATATAATCACCTTGTGCGATGAGAATGAAGTACTTAAAACATATACTTATTAATTTCAAATCATCCCCACTGTAAATTGGGTTTTTACTGTATTCTATTTTTCTTAATGAGAAAATATATTCCAAATCTTCTTCTATCAATCCTTCTTTTAACATTTCATTTCCATATTGCATCACTGGGACTAATTTTAGATCAGTGTATGACTCCACTTCGTCATCTAGATTACTTCGTCCTACTTGCCTCGATTTATAAAGGATGTATGCCATTTTAGTGTATAGGCTTTCTAGTCTAATCTGGTATGTTAACATACTAAATCTCCTTTTCTTTTATTTCCTTTCATCCTTCACTTCTGTTAGTATATAAAATTCTGTAAAAACAAATAAAAACCATATTTTCCTGCTGTGTATTCACAGAAAAATATGGTTTAAGAAGTTTTGATGAGATTACCATTTATTTATAAATAATGACTGAATACTCTCCTATCAAATCAGAAAAATAGGCTTTGCTACTAGCTTGTCCTATTATTTTCCTTGTTGTTTGTTCATCGCTGTCATCATTTGATTGATTTTCTTTTGAGAAGGTTTCATTCCCATTTGCATCATCATCATTTTTAACATTTGCTCGTTAATTGGTGGGTTTTTCTTTAAGTAGTTCATCATGTATTTACGCGCAATAAAAAATCCGATAACAATACCGGCGATCAATGCTACGACAATACTCAACCAAGCGTACCAAGGCATATCTTTTTTCCTCCTTCATGTTGTCTATACTTTAGTGTACTAGACCAGATAATATTATACAATATCTGTTACAGAATTTCTCCATTTTACACAAAATTTCTTTCTTTTATCGGTTTTAACCAGCCAAATCGATCATTTTCTATATCTATTGCTAAAAAGGAAGGCTCGTGCTTTCGAATAATTTCAAAGAAAATGGATTCCGCGTCATAATAACCATCTGCTTCTATATATAAATAATCGTCCTTCATCATTAATGATGCGCTGCTTAAATTTCCATTTTCAATATAAAACACACCATCTTTATATTGGAAGCTCTTATTTCTCTGCAAAGCGGCATATAATTGATTCTCGATCATCCATTTGGAAATAGGCAGTGTAATAAAATCAACCTGTTTTTGAAGAATTTCCTTTAATGGTTGTCCATCGTCTGTTTTAGTATGGTCCGAAAATAAATTGTAAAACAAGCGTTCTCTACCGTTATAATGAATGGCGATTTTTTCTTTAATTAAATACAATTGATATCTTCTCATACTGCTCTTCACCAACCTGTCCACTTCTTTTCCTTCTATTATAAAGAAGGTTTGTTTCAAGATGTGTCTCAAGGTGTAAAAAAAACAGACTTATTTTGTCGAATCAAAGAAAGTAGAATGAACAAAGAAGTGATTTTCCGTCATTCTTGAAAATCACATCCCAGTCATTCTTACTAGTTTAACTTTCTAGCAATGCTTTTAAGCGTTTTACAACATTGGGCACGGTAAATCCATATTCCTCTAATATTTTATTTCCAGGTGCAGATGCTCCAAATGTATCAATTGAAAGAACATCTCCTTCATCCCCTACATATTTATGCCAACCAAGAGAGCTCCCCATTTCTATTGCTAATCTTTTCTTTACTGATTTAGGAAGAACTGTCTCTTTATACTCGTTTGATTGCTGTTCAAACCGATCCCATGCAGGTAAGCTTACAACAGAGATATTAATTCCGTCTTTTTCTAATTCTTGCTGCGCTTCTACTGCTAGACCAACTTCGGATCCTGCTGCGATTAACAATGCATCTGGTGTTCCTGCTTCTGTAGGAGAAATAACATATCCACCTTTAGATACACCATCATATGCATTATCCTTTGTTCCTTTAATGGTTGGCAAGTTTTGTCTAGTTAAAACTAATGCTGTTGGCTTATCCGTAGATTCTAACGCAATTTTCCATGCCGCTGCTGTCTCATTTCCGTCGGCTGGACGAATGACAGAAAGATTTGGCATTGCTCTTAAGGAAGCTAATTGCTCTACAGGCTCATGGGTTGGACCATCTTCACCTACTGCAATACTATCATGGGTGAATACATATGTTACCGGCAGTCCCATCAATGCAGCAAGACGAATAGCCGGTCTTAAATAATCTGAAAAAACGAAGAAGGTACCGCCAAAAATTTTCAATCCACCATGGAGGACAATTCCATTAAGTGCTGCTCCCATCGCAAATTCTCTAACTCCAAACCAAATATTTCTTCCTTCAGGTGTTTCTGGAGTAAAATCGTCTCCTCCTTTTATCATTGTATTATTACTTCCCGCTAAATCGGCAGAACCACCAATTAAAAATGGTAGATTGTTTGAAATACTATTGATAACTTCACCTGATGAGGCACGGCTTGCTAAGCTGCTACCTTCTTCATAAACTGGTAAGTCATTATCCCAGCCTTGCGGTAATGTATCAGATAAAGCAGACTTTAACTGATCAGCTAGTTCTGGAAATTCTTTTTCGTAATTTGAAAAAAGATCATTCCATTCTTTTTCCTTTTTATCCCCATGGATTGCAACCTTTTCTTTAAAATGATTATACACTTCATCTGGTACATAGAAATCTTCCTCAAAAGTCCATTTATATGCTTCTTTTGTTAACTTCAACTCATCAGCACCAAGGGGAGCTCCATGAACAAGTGATTTCCCAGCTTTATTTGGTGCACCAAATCCTATAATTGTTTTTACTTCAATTAATGTTGGTTTAGATTGATCCTTTTTTGCTTCTTCTAAAGCCTTAGCTATTTGATCTGTGTCATTTCCGTCTTCTACTCGGATATATTGCCAGCCATAAGCCTTAAAACGTTGCTCCACACTTTCGGAAAAGGATTTATCTAGATCACCATCTAAAGAAATATCATTAGAATCATACATCACTACTAATTTTCCTAACTGCAAATGTCCTGCAAGGGAAGCAGCCTCAGCCGATACCCCTTCCATTAAATCACCGTCACCACAAATGCTGTATGTAAAATGATCAACGATTGGATAGTTATTTTTATTATAAACACCTGCTAAATGCTTTTCTGCAAGAGCCATTCCGACAGCCATCGCAATCCCTTGGCCAAGAGGACCTGTGGTTGCATCAACTCCTACAGTATGTCCATATTCAGGGTGACCTGGTGTCTTGCTTCCCCATTGTCGAAATTGCTTTAGATCATCAAGTGATAAGTCATAGCCGGATAAATGCAATAAGCTATATAGTAATGCAGAGCCATGTCCTGCAGATAAAACAAAGCGATCACGATTAAACCAATCTGGATTTTTGGGATTATGATTCATATAAGATGTCCACAATGTATACGCCATTGGTGCAGCCCCCATTGGCATTCCGGGGTGACCTGATTTTGCTTTTTCAATTGTATCAATGGATAGTGTTCTAATTGAAGCAATCGATAAATGATCTAATTTTGTATTCAACTTTCAACATCCTCTCTTTTCCATATTTATGTTTCCTATATGATTCTTTTCTATTTATGTAATTTAGAAAGAAGCACCACTATATAATTTCGACATTTATTTGGTATTTTACCCATTAATTCCTTAAGAAAACATAAAAAAACCTTAACATTTTTTCATGCTAAGGTTTTTTTCTACTAAAAGAGTTGATCCTATCTTGCTTGGTATATTCTTGTAGACTTCTTTATTTGTAAAAAAAATCTTTGATAGAATTAATGCATCTTCTTTTTGTTTTGAATATCTTTAACTTTTTGCGGGGTAACATCGTTTCCTTCTGGATCAATAATCTTTACATTTTCGATTGTATTTACCATCGTAGAACGGAAATTTTTTAAATATTCAGCGCGTAATTTCGTTTGTTCTTTTGCTTCTTCTGGTGTTAAACCAATTTCCTTTTTCTTTTTTGCAAGTTCATTTATACGATTAAGTTTATTTTTAGGGAACATTTTATTCTCCTTCTATTAAAGTTTACTTTAAATATAGATTATTCCTGCCTATACGCCTTTAACTTTTGGTCCTATTATGGAAGGGCTATTAGGTAGGCTACACAAAACATAAAAAAGCCCAGTTTACAATGCAACTGGCTTGTTGAAAATTAATTATAGCATAAATAAGTACACTTTCCTATTTTTACGATTAGCTTAAGTTTCGTTTAATTGTTCCATATATTCTTGGTATCTTCGATGAATAGTAGCTTTTGAAAAAGCATAGCCTAGTCCCTTTAAAGTAGACGTTATTTCTGCAAAGGTTAACCCATTTTGCTTTAATTTTACTACTTCTTCAATTGGAACTTCCAGCTTCTGTCTTCCAGAATGATCTCCTAAGTTTTTTAAATTTTTATCAGGACGATAACCATTCTCTACTGCTCGTTTCATTCCTCTTTTTATCTTTAAATTATGTATCTTCCGCTGATATTCTTCTACTATGCTGACAATTTTCAATACCATTTCATCTGCCTCTGAAAGAGTAAGCTCTCCAGATGACGATATGCTATAAACCTTTATATTTTCCTTTAAAATGCAATGTAATATGGCAATTCTAGCATTTCCTCTTCCCAATCTCGTTTCATCTTGTATTAAGATCGACGATATTTCTTCCTCTTTTATCAGCGTTAATAGCTCGAGCAGTCCTTCTCTATCTAAATCGTAGCCACTTGCTCTTTCCGAGATTATTTGTTTTACTTGAAAGTCCATTTTACTTGCCAATTCTAATAATTCCTCTTCCTGTCTTGCTAAGGATGTAGTCTGTTCTTCTTTATCTGTACTTACACGACAATAAATTATTGCATTCTTTTCAATCTTCATTACTATCTCGTTTCCTTTTCTCTTATTCAGAAGCTAACATTAGTTGATGATCCTCTTCACGCACTGGGATAAGCAATTCTTTTCCAACTGTAATATTACTAGCAGAAATATTATTATTTTCTTCTACCCATTTGATAAATTGCTTTTTCGTCATATTATAGGAACCTGCATATTCATTTGATAGTTCCCATACCGTTTCTCCATTCTTCACCGTAACCGACATATAATCGCTTGAATCTGATTCTCCAGTATTAACTACAATCATTATACACGCTGCTAACCCACAAATTAAAAGAATAATAGTATATGAATATTTTTCCCACAGTTTTGCCATCTATAATTCCACCTTTTTTAGAATGTATGTTCGTTTATAAATCTAGTTTAATACGAACAAACGTTTCCTGTCAACAACAAAATAGAACTTATGTTTGTATCCTTTTATTTATCGTGTTATAATTAGTACAAGAATAATATAACGAGGTGCGTATAATGCAGAAGCTTTCAAAGAGGCAATTAGACATACTAGAATACATAAAAGAAGAAGTAAAGCTAAAAGGATATCCACCTTCTGTTCGTGAAATTGCAGAAGCAGTTGGTCTTGCATCAAGTTCAACAGTTCACGGTCATTTAGCAAGATTAGAAAGTAAAGGACTAATCCGTCGAGATCCAACTAAACCAAGAGCTATTGAAATATTGGATTTAGAAGAAAGCAATATACCAAAATATAATATTATTAATGTTCCTGTAGTCGGAAAAGTTACAGCCGGTATGCCTATCACTGCTATTGAAAATGTAGAAGAATATTTTCCATTACCCGAAAGGCTTGCACCGAGCGATGAACAAATTTTCATGCTTGAGATAATGGGAGAAAGTATGATTGAAGCTGGTATATTAGATGGTGACTATGTAATCGTCAGACAACAGCATTCAGCTAATAACGGGGATATTGTTGTCGCAATGACCGAGGAAGATGAAGCAACAGTTAAACGATTCTTTAAAGAACGCGACTTTATTCGCCTTCAACCAGAGAATAGCACAATGGAGCCGATCATTCTTCATAATGTGAGCATTCTTGGTAAAGTAATTGGTGTATACCGTCAAATTCAATAAGTACTTTTCTAATTGAAAAAGGCTTGTCATTATAGACAAGCCTTTAGACTGTAGACAAACTCCTTGAAATTTGAGGTTTTGCCTATGGTCTTTTTTTGTGGCCCCTTCTAATAGGGATGTTAATTTCCGCTACAGGGGTTCGCTTTCCATGGGGCGAGCGCCGAGCCGCTTCGTCGCTACGCTCCTGCAGGGTCTCGGACTTTCTCGCATCTCCCATAGGAGTCTCACCCCTTCCGCTCCAATCAACATGGTTTCATCAAGTTAGTCTAGAATTTTAACCGCTCGGGTTTTAAAATATAGGTAGATAATTTTTTTGAGATGAAATCATGCTTACCAATTATATTCAAAACTGGTAATCGAAGTAATCACATTAATAACTATAGAAGTAATAGTCATGCTTAAAAAGATTACAATGTATTTTTGCACTAACTCCAACTCCCACGAATGTATTTATAGTGTTATTGTTTTACTCCCAACCTTTACATACATTTACCCATTCGACTACATTACCGTATATGTATAGCTCTTCATTGGTCAATTCTATGGCTGAATTACTACTTCCGCAAGCTGGAAAAACGGTGGTGAATCGCTTCAAGGATTCATCCATATAGACAGGTAAATCTTCCGTCAAACCAAAAGGACAAACGCCGCCAACTGCGTGACCCGTTTTCTCCAATACTTCTTCTGGGGATAGCATCCTTGGTTTTTCTGTAAAGGTTTGCTTGAATTTTTTATTGTCAATTTTGGCATCACCCGCTGCTACGATTAAGATTGCATCATCTTCCTTTCGAAAAGATAACGTTTTAGCGATTCTTTTCGGCTCTACTCCTAATGTGTTTGCAGCTTCTAAAACGGTGGCACTAGAGGTTTCAAAAATTTGAATATCTTTCTCTCTATTCCATTTACTTAAATATGTTTGTACATTTTCTAAAGACAACGTAAGACACTCCCTAAGTTTTCATAATATTTTAAAATATACCACTAATTAACCAAGACCTCAAATGCTTATTTCTTAAAATTCTCCAAAATTTCTACACAAAAAAGATGTCCTCCAAAATACAGACACCTTTTTAATAAGTAATAGAAAAAATCTTCAAAATTAGAATGTGTTATAAACATTTTCGCATTCTTCTGCAGTTGGTTCATAAAAACAATGCAGCTTAAATCTCCCTACATGTGGCTGATTATACCAAGTAGGAGGACAATCGCCTGGGGGACGAAAATACCATAAGCTATATTTTGCTGGCCAAAAGGATTCACCATTCACTACCCTTCTCGCCAACCGTCGTTCACTTTCTCTTGGTCTTTGATAAAAATAACCTTTCGTTGTTGCTTCAAACGCATGGGCTTGATAAACCATATCGGAAACAGTACGTAGTCCCCTGAAATCAGAACAATCTGCTCTGATCCGATTAATTCCAACGTTCCCAACTAATAACATCCCTAATTCCCCTTCTCCCTCTGCTTCAGCACGGAGAAGTCTTGCTAATAAATCAATATCCGCATCTGTTGTTCGTACTACTGCCAATGTATCACCTCCTACACTTTCATCCTATTTCTCCATACCTTATCCTATTCCTTAAAGGAAAAATACACTGAAAGTATTTTAAGTAATCATACATAGACTATTTTTTTAAAAGTTAATAAGTTTTTTAAATTCCTTAAAACCTATAATATAGCTTGCAGCAATGAGTCCATTAATAAAAATAATATAGAACAAACCAACAATATAGACTTTATATTTTTTCCACTTTTTTTTCATTACATATCCCACCTTTAATAACTTTTATTCTCTCCCATCATTGGTAAATTTATGTATACTAAAAATATCTAATAAAAAATCCAATCTTCATTCATACTAATACCATAAAATTCTTTTTTATTGTTGAAAAATAAAAGTGGTGACCTATATGTATAGCTTAATATTGCATCTTCCTACTAACATGGAAATTAATAAAGCAAAGGAGAAATTATACCATCTGTCCATCGATCATTGGTTTCAGCATGATTTATTTTCGCCAAATTGGTGGATTCTTTTCTTAGCAACGATAATTCCCTATTTTATTTGGTGGAGGTTAGTAGATAAAAATCGTTTTTTTGAAATATTCTCTTATGGCATGGTATGTGCCACTATATCTATGCTCCTAGACATTATTGGCACAGAATTAATGCTATGGAGCTATCCGGATAAACTTATCCCCATCATCACTCCGTTAATTCCTGCTAATTTGGTCATTATTCCTATAACAGCAATGCTTGTCTATCAATACTTTAGCAATTGGCACAAATTTTTAGTAGCTACTTTAGGTTGGTCTATATTATTTTCATATATTATCGAACCATTATTTATGCTAAGAAAAATGTTTATATTAGGAGAACATTGGTCCCATACGAAATCTTTTGTTGGTTTTATTATCTTAGGTATTATGTTAAAGGCTCTTTTTGAAAAAATTAAGAAGCATCTTCCTAGCTAAGCATGTTCTCTTTCTCACATATAATTTTTATTTTTCGACAGACTATTAAAGAATAGACCATGAAAGGAGCAAAAAACATGAAAGATCAAAAGAAGAATGAAATAAACAAACAAAACAATTTAGGCTTAGATACGGATGAACAAGAAATGAACGGCTTATATGGTATGGCAGAAACAAAGGAAGAGAATGCCATAAACAAAACAAATAATCAGCAAAAGTATTAAAACGAAAAATTACTCCTGCATACTTCTTGCAGGAGTAATGATAAGAGCTCATTCTTTTTTATGCACAATTGCTTTCAACACCGCTGCTTCTATTTCCTCATAACTCGTACAACGACATATATTGGATTCCAACCACTCTTTTATCTTTTCTCTACTAGGATTGTGCTCATTAAGGAGGAGAGCATGCCCATTCATAATGAACCCAGGTGTACAGTAACCGCACTGAAAGGCAAATTCTTCGATAAAAGCTTGTTGGAGTGGGCTATCTTTTAGTCCTTCTATTGTAATGATTTCCTTTCCTTGCGCTTCTACGGCAAGCATTAAACATGATTTCATCGCCACTTGATCAATGATAATCGTGCAAGCGCCACAGTCACCATTAAAGCACCCTGGCTTCGCGCCTGTCAAAAATAGATTTTCACGCAATGTGGCCAGCAATGTTTTTGATGGAGGAATGGTTACAAAGTGATTTTCACCATTTACACGCAGTTTTACTATTACTAAATTTGGTCCACTTTCCGGCAATTATATTCCCTCCAATCGATCCAAAACTTTTTCTAAAAGGTCGGACAGCACAAACAAGCGATATTCATCCGATCCTTCTACATCATTTAAGATTGGAGAAGGTAGATGGTTTATTACTTCTGCAATGCGCTCTTCTCTTCGCAATGTTTTATTATTAATAAGATTTTCGAGTTCAAGTGATCGAAATGGAAAGGGGCATAAACCACTGATTGCTACTCTTATTTGTCCGTCGAACTTTAATCCAGCAATCGTAATTAGTGGGTAGCCAGTTTCCCACTGCTGTCTCACCTTTATTGCTATATATTCTTTAGATAAGTATTTTTTATCGATAAATGCTTGCACCAATAATTCTCCGTTTTCAAGCAATAATTGTTCTTCAAACACATCGTGAATATATTCTGTTCGAATTCCATTTTCACTAGCGAGAACTAACACACTATCTGTAAGTAGGAAGGGTAATACCGCTTCTCGATAAAAGATATTGCCACAAATATTCCCGCCAATTGTTATCTTATTTCTTGCTGTTCGATCAGCAATTTCTTTACAGACATCTGTTAATAACGGAAAATAATTAAGCTCTTCTATATCCGTCAATGTAATACAGGAACCGATCACGAAATACTCTTTATCAACCTGATGAATATTACATGCGGCTATTTGTTTTACATCAATAGAGACATCTACATTTAATTGATCAATTCTCCTTAATGTAATAATCTCCGTCCCGCCAGCATAATACGCCGGATATCTGTTTTGTCCTTCAACTTCAGCATATTTTTTTGTTGCTTGTTCTATTGTGGAAGCAACTATATATTCAAATGCCATTATGTGCCTCCTTCACGTGTCTCCAAATTGCTTCTGGCGTAAGTGGTAGACTTTTTAACTCGGTGTTTATCGCCAAGGAAAGTGCATTTCCTAATGCGGCTGGAATACCTACTAATCCATGCTCTCCCGCTCCCCTTGCCCCAAATGGAGCTTCTATATGTGGTGTTTTAATAATGTCAACTTCATATTCTGGATGTTCTCCAAACCTTAATGGTCGATATGTGCGTAATTGTGGATTTAGTACTCTTCCGTTTTCATCAAAATAAAAGGCTTCCCTGCATGCCCAAGCAATCCCCATACTCATTGCCCCTTTGATTTGACCAAGCGCTGCTTTATGATTAAGCACTTCTCCTAAATCCACCACCGTTATTGCTTTTAAAATCTTGTACCTCCATGTTTTCATATCCATTTCTATTTCTACTCCTTGGGCGGCTACTGCCCATTCTGGACCTGGGTTACCAGCACCTGTTTCTGGGTCTAAATTCGTTAAGCCAGTAAGTGAATAACTACCATTGGCTATGATTTGACCGCCAATAGAATTTCCATTGGGATACGTATACCCATAGACAATGTCTTCAAATGGAATCGAATTCTTTGGATTATCTCTTAAAAAGATCATCTCATTTGCTACTTCTAAATCATCTTCAGGCACTCTTAACACGATTGCACCCATTTTCTTCAGTTTTCGAATTGCATCATCTGCTGCAGCCATGACTGCTCTCCCTGCCATTAATGTCCCTCTACTTGCAACTGTCTTCCAATGCTCTGGCTCTGTTTGTGTATCAACGGCCATTCTCACATGAATTCGATCCACATTCATTTTCATTTTTTCTGCTAAGATTTGCGCTAGTACTGTTTTCGTTCCGGTACCAATCTCGACTATTCCAGACATTAGATTTATGCTGCCATCTGAATTAAAGGTGAGAACGACTCCAGAGCTAACCGCAGGACCAATAGTTGAATTCTTCCAACTACAGGAGATCCCTTTTACTCGTACTTTATTCGAGGCGATAGCATGGATTTGCCCCTTATCCCATTCCATTATTTCCCTTAAACGATTAATACATTTTTCAACATTTCCTACTTTACTGCTCGTTAACACCACTTGTGTAGGTGTTGTATCACCTGGATGAATGGCATTAATTTTTCTAAAATGAAGCGGATCTATTTTTGCTTTTTTTGCAAGCATATCAATGGCTCTTTCAAAAGCAAAATGGACCTCTCCGTGGCTGAATCCTCTAAAGGGTGCTGCATATGGATGATTAGTATATACACATAAAGCATCACACCAAACATTGTCAATTTTATATGGTCCAGTACAATCAACTGCTCCAGCTGTACTTAAATGTGGAGACTTATCCGCATAAGCTCCACCATCAAATACATACTTTAATTTTGCGGCAGTCAGTTTACCTTCTTGGGTACAAGAGAGCTGAACAGTTGCCTCTAAACCAATATGAACTGGGGAAACGGTTAAATCTTCTTCTCTCGTATTAAAAACTCGTACCTTCCGTCCACCGACTGCTCTAGATGCGATAAATGCAAAAATTTCTAAATGGACCGATGCCTTTCCACCATAACCACCACCTACAAATGGTGTTTCGACGACTACTTTGCCTGTTTCCACTTTAAAATCTCTACTGATGATTTTTTTTACCATATAAGGTGCCTGCGAGCTTGTTACAATACGAACAATTCCACTTTCCCTAATCTCACAAAGAGCAGCTCTTGTCTCGATAGCGGCATGATCAGAAATCGGAATCGAAAAATGTGACTCAATCGATACTTTCCCTTCCTCCATTCCAAGGTTAATATCGCCTTTTCTAATCTTTGTGTGATTAATCATATTTGTACCTTCCACAGGATAAATGCCTTCATCCTTTGTGTAATCGAGCAAATTATCATGGAGAAGCGGCGCATCGCTTTCAAGTGCTTGTAAGGCAGAATTCACCACTGGAAGCGGTTCATATTCGATGTTAATGAGCTGAGCAGCTCTTCTCGCAACAGGGATTGTTTCAGCAACAACTAATGCAATTACTTCTCCGTAATAACGTACTTTTTTAACAGCAAGAGGTGGGCGATCAATTACCTCTTCTCCGATTAAAGGTAAATTATCTCCAAGAATAATTGCTCTTACGCCTTCCAACTTTTCTGCCTCTTCTATATCAATCGAAGAAATATATGCATGGGCGTACGAACTTTTGACCATTTCTACATGCAAGGCATCTGTCGCCAAGTAATCACCTGTATACCTTGCGGTGCCCGAAACTTTTTCCAAGGATTCCTTTCGAAAAACACTTTTGCCGATATATGTCACACTTTCCCTCCTCTTTTTCATTGGATAGAAGTTTTCTCTAAGTAATAAAAGTTACTGGAAAAAGAATGGTTACGTACTTTCTATTCGAAAAACTTGCGTAAGTTTTCCTGCAAATCTTTATATATATATGAGTAATTCACCTGAAATATATGGAAAGAGACTAATAAATTTACGGAGAAATATCAAACAATGGGTTATTCGAGTACAATCACGTGGATTTTTGTGCAGAAAAAAAGGAGGAAATAAGATAACTCTCTCTCATTCCCTCCCATACTTTATCTTGAAAAAGCAAGTATCATTTCACCAGCCAGCCCTTTTTCTCACACAGATTCGTAATATGTGCCAGGTGGTGACGTCCATGCCAAGCATAGTTTCCGACTAATAAACGAACCGTTTGCGTTCCGCTAACTGGATGATGCAGTTCTTTTTCTAATTCATCTGTTAGAATTAGGGATTTTATTAAATGTACCCATCTTGTATGAATGGTAGTAAGCATTTGGAGCGACACATTAACAGGCAATGAGTAATCTGCAAGCTCTGCCCATAATGCTTCTTCATATGGTTTAATAGTTGGCGTTTTTTCCGTTAAAGCAAGCTTTGTCCGTATATATGCATTCATATGACTATCTGCAACATGATGCACAACCTGTCGAACCGTCCATCCGCCTTCCCTATAGGGCGTATCTAACTGTTCTTCTCTTAATGAAGCAACTGTTTTCGCTAGTTTTTCTGGATATCGCTCTATTTCGCTGATCCAGCTATGCAGAACTTCTTCCGAGATTTCTCCTTCATGCGCGAATACTCCAATAGGATACCTTTCATCCACTCTATATTCCCCCATTATTTATCACAGTTTTTTAAAATTAAGAATCTAGCTTCTATTTCTCTAAAAATAACAAAATAGAATCTATCATTGGTTGATAACCAATTTCCATATATATTTTATTCGAGGTTGGGTTAGTAATATCTGTATAAAGACTAGTAGAAGAAAAATCGCTCTCCAAAAGCCTCTCTGAGAGTTCCGCAACACAATTTGTTGCATAACCTTTGTTTCTAAACTCTTTCGGTGTGTACACAAAATTAATCGTTATATTGTTTTTCGTCGGTCTACTTGCATTTGCCATACTAACTAGCTGATGATCTACTTCCCAACCCGCAAGTTTGCCTCCTTGAATGAGCTCCTCGACTCTCTTACTTGCCTGTTCCATTTCTAATGGTTGGTTTATTGATGCAGCGAAATCATAAACCCATTGTTGAATGGTAGATTGATCATTTTTGGTTATCCACCTAAAATTCCCTAGATTAGATGGTTTCTTTTTGACTTCGTTCAATTGATAGATTCGTTGATCCATTCCAAGAATAACTTTTAATTGACGTAACGATGCAATATGTTGGGCCATTTCTCTTACAATCGTCTTTTCGCCAATAAAACCAGGGATTTCAGTAATACTTTCATGAATTAGTTTACTGATCAAAGAGAGTTCCAAAGGAATAATTTTCTGAAAAACAGAAACGATTATTTGTTTAGGATGTGTCTGTAACAACATAAGAATAGGTTGTTCATCTTTATATACTCCAGCCATTACCGTAGGCTTAATCTTCTCGTCTATATTCATTAAGATTCCTAGAGGTAAGCCATTAACTGCTTCTTCCTTTTCTAAATATGGAATCATAACTCGCTTGAAATCTTCAACATCATAAAATTTTTGCACAAGAAACATCGCTGTCCTACTCCTATCGTCAAGTATTTACATAGTATGAAAAGAGATTAAGTCTGACTGACTTGAATAAATGATTTTATCCCAGGGGGAGTATAAGTTGCAAATTTATCAAGCAACTGTTTTGGATCAGAATCAACAATTGTTATGGTTCGATATTGGTCTTGTAAAAATTCTGCATCAGCCATATGATTAATTAATCCAACAAGGGGGTCGTAATAATGGTTGATGTTAAGAATCCCAAGTGGTTTTTTATGCAGACCAAGTTGTGCCCAAGTAAAGATCTCAAAAAACTCCTCCATCGTTCCAGCACCACCTGGAAGCGTAATAAATCCATCAGCTAGCTCGGTCATTTTTGCTTTTCTTTCATGCATAGATTTTACAACAATTAATTCACTTAAAGCAGGATGGGCTATTTCTTTTTCTTGCAGAAAATCAGGCAGCACACCTATTACCTTTCCTCCTGATTCCACCATGCTATCAGCAATTGCACCCATTAAACCAATACAAGAACCACCATATACAAGCTCCATTTCACGTCTAGTCAATTCTTTCCCTAATGCGACTGCTTCCTCCGTATAAACGGGAGAAGCTCCTGCACTCGACCCACAGAATACAGCAATTCTTTTCATTATTGATCCCTCCATTTTACAAAGTTAAGAGAACATTTCATACTTTCAATTTAGTACTTTACTAATTTGCTTCGTTTACGAAATTAGATCTTGATTGGAAAAATTTTCTCCTCCTTCTATTTTAACTCGAATAAGGAACGAAAAGAAGGAACATTTTTCCAATCTCCCTTTGAAATGAAATAATTTTTTAAAAATATGTTTAAGAAGTTTGGAAACTGGGTATGAGATAGTTAAAACAATATAAGTACACCTAATATCAAGGAGGTTAAAATGACAAAAGGGAATGTATTATATAAAGGCAGAGTGTTTAAAATTTTATTTTGCTATGATACAGGTTATTGTGAAATTAGGGATATTTATAATGTGTTTAAGGTAGAACTCGTACATAATTCTCAACTCACAATGATAGAAGACGTCTGCACTAATTAGGATATTTTTCTTTTTTTGTCATGGATCATGACAATTTATTTTCAAAATGATTGTAAGCGTTCTTCTATCGCTTAATTTCTAATGGTTATCATAGCTTGCTTAAGCTAATTGTACCATTTTACATACCTATTTCTGAATTTAGACCATTTTCCGAAAAAAATTTAATGAACTTGTCCACACCATATTCGGCTACCTTCATACAATATAGTAAATCTAAAGGTGGAGGTGACTAGTATGTCTGGATATGGAGGCGGATTTGGAAGTAACTTTGCATTAATCGTAGTATTATTTATTTTATTAGTTATTATCGGTGCATCTTATGTAAGTTAATAGTAATACTTCTATCGTTAGGAACTAATCGTGTTTCAAAAGAGGGAAATCATAGGTCTACCTATAATTTCCCTCTTTTTGTTTTTCCTTCAAATTATAAATACACACTCCCTAACCTCAATAGACTAGAACAACTAGCCTCTAATCAAAAAGCCTTTTATTCCCCATAATAGATTCTTGTCCACTCACTTTAAATTATTCCTACATAAGATATGATGTAGCTTGGAGAAGGAGGTGGCATACATGTCAGATTGTTATGGCGGTGGCGGTTACAATAGTAACTTCGCTTTATTAGTTGTGTTGTTCATCTTGTTAATTATCATTGGCGCTTCCTATTGGGGCGGTTATTAATTTGCTAAAAAAGAAGGCACTTTTGTGCTTTCTTTTTTTTATCCTAATTTACTTATTCTTCTTTCCAACCTTTACAAAACAGAAATGGTACCCTGTTCCATAAGGGTACCATTTCTCCTATGCTGCAATTAAAAGAATCTTCTTGGTCTGCAATTATTTGGGTTATTTACATTGGAACCACAATCGAAATCTTCTACTACTGTTTCGTTTACTTGTCTTTCCGTTACTGGATAATAGTTCTCGTTCCGAATAACAGTTCTATTCACATTGATTATTTCAGTTGGATGAATATTACGAATTCTGCGTTTGTTTGTTGTAGTTCTCACGACTGTTTCAGTTGGATGAACAATATCTTGGACAGGGGAAACACGATTTCCACATTTTCTCCCACAATTATTATTACCTGTACCTAAAACATCATCATTATTATAGCGACCCATTTCTTTTGCTCCTTTCCTTTTTTAAATTTCCTTACGTTATATACTATGTAAGGAAAAGGAGCTTGTCCGAGCGTTTATACTATTCTTTGTCAAAATATGCTGAAGAACTAAGAGAAATGTCTATTCGGGAAAAAGAAAGGCCTTATCAAGCATACTTTTTATATGGATTTGACTTAAAGGAAGCGGCTAAGATGGCATCCATTTTAAAAATACGTGGCTGCTTCTTTTTTAAACAATAGGCCTTGATGTATGTATCTGTGAGACCATTCACAAGAATCGATCGCTGGGATACAGTACTATCTTTTTTAACATAGATAATTTCTATCGGTCTTTTTTCTTTCCACGCTTTTTGTAATTGTTTTATCATCTTAGCTCCTCCTTTTGACAATATTATATACGAACATTAGTTCTTAATCAAGAAAAATAGAACAAATGTTCCTAAATGTATTTTATTACTATACAGTAATCGAATTTTATAAAATTATTTTATGTTTGCTTTGAGTAAAATGCTGTAATTCTCACCTGGACTAACTCAGAGAAATATTGATTTAAAGAAAGCGTTGAATTTTAACTAGACAACCATCATCCTTAGGAAAAATGGCATAGGATAACTCAAAAACGAAGGAGTTATATTATGCGTTCATCTATAACTACAGTAATGGATGGGGTAATTCCATCTCTTTATCATAGTCCTTGGAATCCATTATTACATTGTCCTCATGCAAGTAATCATGTTCATTTTGGTTATCCATCCTACCCTAGTAAACAAATATCCTCAAACCAACATGCTTATCATTATCTTGATCCAAATTCACCAATACACGTTAGGCAACACGAGATACTTTCTCAAATGATGAAAGCAATTAACGGAGAATATGCTGCTATAGCCTGTTATCAAAAGCTTAAGAACCTAGCTCCGACAAAAAATGAAAAAACAATCATAAATGAAATAAGAAAAGATGAAATCAGGCATTTCAACACCTTTTCTAATTTATATACACAGTTAACTGGAAAGAAACATACACCTATCATTACAGAAAAATGCCCCAGTGACTATAAGAAAGGCATTGATTATGCTTTTAACGATGAGCAAGAAACCGTGGATTTGTATTTAGATATTGCTTACCATACAGATAACAAAAAAGTAAAAGAAGAATTTCTAAGAGCCGCACATGATGAACAAAATCATGCCGTTTGGTTTTTGTATTTTCTGAGGTAAATAATTGGTAAAAGAAAAAGTGCAGACAAAAAATTCCCCTATGGTATTTTCCATTAGGGGATTACACTAGAGGACGTTAAAACTGTCACTTGCTTTATAACACGTCAACATATTGTAATATTGTAGGAATACTGAATGAAAAAAGGACAATTAATCCTATAAGCGTTCCTATAAGTACATAACTATTAAAAAACCATCCTGACAAAGTAAACCCTTTCAGCTTTGAAAACAATACCACAATAAAAAAGATTAATATAGGTAAAAACGAAAAAATAACTGCTACTAATATTCCAACGACTAATTGTATAAATATTAAGCCACTCATATTAGTACTAAGACACCTCCTCTTCTCCCATAATAACGCTTTAATCTTTTAATTTTGTTTATTTTCTTCCAAATAAACAAATCTGCTATGTATACTAACTGATTATTCTTTCTATATTATATCACTTAAAAGGATGAATAAATTGCTATTTAATTTCAATTTTACAATAATTATATATATTCTAAAATGTATCATTTATTCAAAGTCTGTTCAAAAAAAGAATAAATGTTTTTTATATGATATGTAAAAATTTGAAAATCCCTGCTCCAAAAAAGAACAGGGAAAGTTGTGTTAAATCATGATGTGCAGTTATTATTTGTATAACTTGTTTATCTTATAGGTATCGTTTGTCCGACTTGTAAAGTGTTCACATTTACTGAAGGATTCAATTTTTCCAATGTACCGTGCTTTATATTGAATTTTTCTTCAATATCCCAAAATATATCTCCTTTTTGAATATTATATATTTGAATAGTAACACCTATATTTAATTTACTGCCGATTTGCAGGGCATTAGGATTAATACCAGCGTTCCATGTTTTTAGCTGATCAACTGTAACTCCTTGCGTTTGCGCGATACTCCATAGCGTATCTCCTTGCGCAACGGTATAAGATCCACTCTGCGCCTTCCCTACTTCTATTACTTTCTTCTTTAATCCAAGCGCTTTTGCCAATCCTTCAACATGCCCTCTTGCAATTGCATCCAAGACATCATTCCGTTTCAATAAATTGGCATCAACTTTAGTGTCGATGAATAAGTTTTCTGATAAAAGTGCTGGACTATTCGTTTCGCGTAATACATGAAAATTAGCCGACTTTGCTCCTCTATCTATCACATTGAATGCTTTTAATTCTGCCATAACCGCAGAATGAATTGTAGATTGTACTTTGCCTGTCGCACTAGTAGCAGTTAAGGTGTTATAACGGTAATCCTCATACCCTGTTCCTCCACCTGCATTGATGTGGACAGATAGGAAGAAATCAGAGCCCCAAGCATTAGCAGCATCCGTGCGCTGTGACAAAGATAAAGTAGTATCGCTCGTTCTGCTCATTTTCACACTAACATTTTCATAGTTTTTTAATAAGCTTTCAATTTTTTTCGCAATTGTAAGCGTTAATACTTTTTCTTGCAAGCCGTTGCCAACTGCTCCCGGATCAGTACCACCATGCCCTGCATCTATAAAAATTTTTGCCATGTACCTTCACTCTCCATTCTGTTTTTTATTTATACTATGAACAGATGGTAAAATACGTGTAGATACTATTATTTCCGTTTTGTTACAAATTAGGATACATATAGATTATGCTAATTAATTTAATAATAGCTAATTTCTTAAAATGATTAAGAAAATTAATTGTAATTAGACTACCTTTATTCAAATAGCATTAATTAGGAGGTGTTTCCATTGATTAAGTTATTTAAAAAACGATGGATGCTCTTTGATCAAGTCGTGAAACCATATAAGCCTTATGTAACGGTTGATTATGGTATTATGCCTGTTTCTCCAAGTGATATTGTAGGACTTTCTTTACCAGTTAGCAAAGTTAGAAACGGCGATAAACTCAAAGAGCTCCGGAATTCTGTCGAACAAAAAGGTTGGAAAGATGATTGTCCAGCCGATTTACATTTATACCGACTTCCTAACGGAAAATATACAGTAGCTTCTGACGGAAATCACCGCACTTTTCTATCTAATCAATTAGATGTCCCTAAAATTAAAGCAATGGTTAGCCTTTTAATACCAGAAAACTATATTCCAGAAAATATTAAAGCAAAAGTGGAAGAATACGAAAGTAAAGAACAAACTTACCGATCAGAGGCAGAGAAACTCCATGAAACATTACAAAATCTCGCTATAAAGCAAAAAAACACTAAAGAAGAATTTGCATTTAAAAATTATTGTAAATTAACAGAGGATATGTACCATAAACGACAACATACACTTATAGGATTGGCTAGATTTTTAAATTTATTACCTAATGAAGCAGCGGAGTAATCCGCTGCTTATTCCTTATATCCCAATCATTTTTAATTACTATCTCTTTTTTATACCGTTCAACTCTCCCAAAGTCTTAAAGGATTACAACTCAGTAGCCTCTCATTTCTTAATCTATTTCCATATAATTTAATAAATACATTATTAATCGTTTTCGCGATAAATGCTACAGTTATATACATTTATGTTTTACAATAGAATTCAAAAGTTGTATATAGTGAATAATCTAGCCACTTTTATTGATGTATTATTGCTAATTTTTGAATTTTCATTCTCTGTTTACCCGCTATTCAATCGGACTCACCGCTTATGAGCCTATTAAAAAAGGACTCCTCCTTTTGGAAGAATCCTAATAAATATTATGGTTTTCTGTACTTTTGAAATTTTATTGCATTATCACCTGAATTACTTAATTTTCTTTTTAAAAATGAAGTGTCATTATAAACTCTTAGACAAAAGAAAAGCATAAATGCACTAAAAACACTCGATAAAATCGTGCTCCCAATTAGTAACCAAATTATTTTCTTCGTACCATTCCACATTATTCCCACCCCCTAATTGGAGGTATTGTCTGTAAAAACAATGATTATTATTCGAGTTAATTATTGGCTTACCTTAAAAAGCACCCACTTATAAGACCTGCTCTTAATATCTCAACAGACGTCCCTCCTCATGATATAATTTGTATTAGGATGTCTTCTGAAATGCTAAAAGAGTATTTATAGCTTTTTTTATTTTATTTTTTCAAGAGTTTAACGAGTTTCATTTTTCTTTAATTTGGGTAAATCTTCAAATAATTAATAATTTAAGCAGTTTATCACGTTGGATTCATTAAAAAAACTAAATAACGATAATTTAATTACTGCTTACATTTCTGCAATTAAATATAAATTATCGAATGACTTTGTTTTATTATTAAAAAAGGAATTAATAAAAAGAAATATTTCCATTCATTGATTTACAAAAGCCTCTCCATCAACTTATTTTCGAAAATGCTTCACAAAGATAGAATATTTTCAACTTTCATCACCATAATTAGTAAGTTTGATTAGTATTACACACTTTAAAGGAAGTGAACTTTGTGATTGGATCAAGAGTCTTATACCAAGAGAAAGAATATGTAGTCATCCATAAATATGAAACAGGCTATTGCGAAATAAGAACTTTAAATTCCTTTCAAGTTAAACTAATACATGAATCAGAATTAACATTTTTAGATTAGCAAAGCCGCAACACCCATTTTTACCTAATCTGATAAACTAGAAATTATCCTCACCATTCTCTCCCTCCCAAAGGAAGGAGAGTAAATCATATTCTCCCATTAACGGCAAAAGCAACATCCACAAGCTCTTAATAATCCACCTTAACTTTGTGACATTCTATTAAATCCACTGTTGCTATAATCGCACCTGTTGGCAATTTTTCATGCGATTTAATTCCGTATCTCAAAAGAGATGCTATGATTGTAACCTCGTCAAAGGCTGCCTTATCTATTTGCTTTCCCGCATGAATTGCTAATGCTCCACAATGTTTTGTTTGCCATGATGAGGTCTCAAATTCTTTTTCACCAAAGGTAATCAAATTTGCCCAAGGTTGTCTAATAGTTATAGCTTTCATTTCCCTTCACCCTTTCTTTCCAAGTCCAAAATTACGAACTTTTATTTGTATAAATATTTCTAATTTACAAAAGATAAATTTAGGAGGAGGTGTATCTTTATGTCAAAAAATGATTCTGTATTAGGATTGGATTATTAGCTGTCCTTCTAACAACAATATATACTGCCATATTAGCTTCCCAATTAATGGCTACAAAACACAAAGTTGATTACCTATACTTTAAAGACAAATTTAGTCATAAAGAAAAGACAACTAATTAATTATTCCAAAAGCCTTCTTTATAAAAAGTAGGCTTTTTATGTTCTGTATCTGGATGATTAGCCTTATGCAAGACAATAGCAGCTGGATCATGATTTATAGCAATATCTACTGATAATCCAGTTGCTAATTATATTCCTGTGCTAGCTCCACCATCACCAGTAAAGTTATCAACTATAATTTCTCTAAATAAATCTAACTACAAAATCCTCCCTCCTTCACAATATTTTCTCTCTCACTAACATACGTGCATTCAACCTGTCCGTTAATTCTATAAACCACTCTTCTGGACCTAAATCTAAGGCTAAATCTATTAGGCTTCTAAGCTGATGCTCGTTTAATTTTGGTTCATTTTGAATTCTTATAAAGTCTTCCATCATTTTTTTAAATAAAGGGGTATAATTCCACATAAATATTCGCCACTTAGGAAAGGTTGGATTACCAAGAGATTTAAATATACGCTCATGCTGTATTACTTTTAGAATCAAAGGTGGAAATGAAACACATTCAAGAAGCATTAGGGCATAGATCTATGCAAATTCCATCTGATGTTTATTCTCATGTTAGTAAGAACATTGAGTCAGATTCTATCGTAAAGTTTGAAAATCACACAAAAAAAATTATTTGGGGGGCAGAAAAGGTGTACAAAACAAATTAGTGTCCTTCCCTTCTGCTTTTGCCCTGAAAGAAAAAAGCCTCGACGCTTAGAGCGCCAAGGCTTTTTCATTTTAATACATTTCCATATACTGGTCGCGCTCCCATGGGTGCACTTGGACTCTAAACATATCCCATTCAATTTCTTTTGCTTCCACAAAATGAACAAAGATATGCTCTCCTAGAGCGTCGATCATTGTTTCGTTTTGTTTTAACTCATCTAATGCTTGCGCTAATGTGGATGGTAAATCAACAATGCCTTCAGCAATTCTTTCTTCTTTGCTCATGATATAGATATTTCTATCTACTGGAGCTTGAGGAGTTAATTGGTTGGCAATTCCGTCTAATCCTGCTTTTAGTAAAGCTGCCATTGCTAAGTATGGGTTAGCTGCTGGATCCACGCTGCGCACTTCTACACGAGTGCTTAATCCACGTGAAGCTGGAATACGCATCAATGGTGAACGGTTTCTAGCTGACCATGCAACATAGCAAGGTGCTTCATAGCCAGGTACTAGACGTTTGTATGAATTTACAGTCGGGTTCGTAATAGCTGTAAAGCTAGTTGCATGTTTACCGATACCAGCAATAAACTGTAATGCTGTTTCGCTTAATTCTAATTCACCTTTTGGATCATAGAAAACATTTTCGCCATTTTTGAATAAGGAAAGGTTGCAGTGCATTCCTGATCCATTCACACCGAATAATGGTTTTGGCATAAATGTTGCATGTAAACCATGCTTACGTGCTATTGTTTTTACTACTAATTTAAAAGTTTGGATTTGGTCACATGCAGTAATCGCATCTGCATATTTGAAATCAATTTCATGCTGACCAGGTGCTACTTCATGGTGAGAAGCTTCAATTTCAAAGCCCATCTCTTCCAGTTCTAAAACAATATCACGACGACAGTTTTCCCCTAAATCTGTTGGTGCTAAATCGAAGTATCCACCGTTATCATTTAATTCTAATGAAGGTGTGCCTTTTTCATCCAATTTAAATAAGAAAAATTCTGGCTCTGGTCCAAGATTGAAATCAGTGAATCCTAGGGCTTCCATCTCTTTTAAGACTCTTTTTAAATTATTTCGAGGATCTCCTTCAAATGGTGTTCCATCTGGATTATAAATATCACAGATTAAACGTGCCACTTTTCCTTTTTCTGCAGTCCATGGGAAAACAACCCAAGTGTTTAGATCAGGATATAGATACATATCAGATTCTTCAATTCGAACAAAACCTTCGATAGAAGAACCATCAAACATCATTTTGTTATCCAATGCCTTATCCAGCTGACTGATTGGAATTTCCACGTTTTTGATTGTTCCTAGGATATCCGTAAATTGTAAGCGGATAAATTTCACGTTACTTTCACTTGCAAACCTTTTGATATCTTCCTTAGTGTAATTTTTAGCCACGACTATTCCTCCACTCCCAACTTTTCTGTTTTATCTATTTTTGAAAATAACGAGACATGTCTCCTTGTCTCATAGAGGGACGATGAGTATCATTAAAGCGTCCTGCATTTAATAACTCTTTGCGCAATAACTTGCGTAAATCCTCATCCGATAATTCTCTGCGTGCTTTTTCTGCTTCTTTCTTCACTTCATCTGTCAGCACTTGTTTTTCTTGAACAGAGAAAATTTGTTTAATTCCAGCAAGGTTTACTCCTTGATCAATTAGATCTTTAATCTCCAACAACTTATCAATATCCGATAAGGAAAAAAGTCTTCTATTGCCATCCGATCTTGCTGGAGCCACTAATTCGTGTTCTTCATAGTAACGAATTTGTCGAGCAGACAGCTCTGTTAATTGCATGACAATACTTATTGGAAAAAGAGGCATCGACCGACGAATTTGACTACCAGACATAGCATTCGGCTCCTTTAAAATGATTTAATCCACCTTCATTATATGATTGGGAAAAAAAGATGTCAACTCATGTTACACTTTCTTCCCAATCCATGTAACTGATTGCTATATTCAAATAGTAATCAGTTTTTGTTCTGCTAATCGATTAATTGCGATACAAATGGCGATTTTCACATGAGAATAAGTTAAGCCCCCTTGTACGTAAGCAACATACGGTGGACGAATTGGACCATCTGCAGTTAATTCGATGCTTGCCCCTTGAATAAATGTACCAGCTGCCATAATAACGTCATCTTCATAACCTGGCATGTAATTTGGATAAGCTGTTACATGGGAATTAATTGGCGAAGCAAATTGAATGGCTTGGCAAAAAGCAATCATTTTGTCTTTATCATCAAACTGAACAGACTGAATTAAATCGGTTCTTTTCGTATTCCAGCTAGGCGAGGAATTCATTCCTAGTTTCTCTAACACCGCTGCTGTAAAAATGGCCCCTTTCAAGCTTTGACCAACTACATGTGGAGCAAGGAAAAAGCCTTGATACATCTCTTGTAAACTGTAGAGGGAAGCTCCTGCTTCTGCCCCAATTCCAGGAGATGTCATTCGATAGGAACATGCTTTAACAAGCTCTTCTTTCCCGATAATGTATCCACCTGTTTTCGCAATTCCTCCACCTGGATTTTTGATTAAAGAACCTGCCATTAAATCTGCACCAACATGACAAGGTTCCTTTTCTTCCACAAATTCGCCATAACAATTATCTACAAAAACAACGACGTCTTTTTTAATCTCTTTTACAAATGCAATCATCTTTTCCATTTCTGCAATTGTAAAAGAGGGTCTTGTTGCATACCCTTTTGAACGCTGGATGCCAATCATTTTTGTATTTGCATGAATGGATGCAGCAATTTTTTCATAATCTGGCTGTCCATCTGGAAGCAAATCTACACTGTTATAGCCAATATTAAACTCTCGGAGTGAGCCAATTCCTTCGCCTCTAATTCCAACAATTTCTTCTAACGTATCATATGGTTTACCTGTAATATACAGAAGTTCATCCCCTGGTCGAAGGATCCCAAACAACGCCGTGCTAATGGCATGTGTTCCAGAAATGATTTGTGGTCTCACTAAACCAGCTTCCCCACCGAATACTTCAGCATAAATACTTTCTAACGTATCACGGCCATTATCATCATATCCATACCCAGTTGATGGGATAAAGTGTGATTCACTCACTCGATGATTTTGAAAGCTTGATAAAACACGAAATTGATTGGTATCAATTCTTTTATCAATTGCTTGTTGTACTTCTTTAATTTGTTCTTCCACTTCATTTACTAACGCTTCTAGCTGTGTTCCATATGTTAACTGCTTATACATTTATTTCTCCCATTCCTCTACTTCTATAGGCTTTTTATATTTTAATATAGCATGTTCTTTTAGAGCATACCCTTTACATAAATAATTTTGCGTTTCTTCATCAAAAATTAAGCTACGCAAAACTGTCTCATTTTTTAGCTGAGACAATAATTTTCCGTTATTACTTTCAACCGTTGTCTCATAATATTCCATGTTTTCAATCATGATTTGTTCAATCGTTTGCTTAAGCTGTTCCCTATCTTCGTTATCAAAAGCGCTAATTAAAATGCTTTCCGTTTTCGATGTGGGCACAAATTTCGCATGCACTAAATCTTTTTTATTATAGACAGTTAATTGAGGGATTGCAGGTATTTCCAAATCTTCTAGTAATTTATGTACTGTTTCTTCATGCTGAAAATATTCCTCATTTGAGCTATCAACCACATGGAGCAATAAGTCTGCTTCTCGCACCTCTTCTAACGTTGAGCGAAATGCGGCAACTAACGTTGTTGGCAAATCTTGAATAAACCCTACAGTATCTGTAATAAGGGCCGAAAAGCCACTTGGCAAAATTATTTTTCTCGTCATTGGATCTAATGTTGCAAACAGGATATCCTCTTCAAATGAATCTGCTTCAGAGAGACGATTGAACAAAGTCGATTTCCCCGCATTCGTATAACCAACTAATGCGATTTGGAAGGCTCTATTTTTCTTTCGTCTTTCTCGGTAGCGATCTCGATGTTCGACAATAACGTTTAATTGGCTTTTAATATCATCAATTCTTCGTCTAATATGCCTTCTGTCTGATTCAAGCTTTGTTTCACCAGGCCCTCTCGTCCCAATACCTGCACCAAGTCTTGATAATTGGAGACCTTGTCCACCTAACCGTGGCAATAAGTATTGTAATTGGGCTAGCTCTACTTGAAGCTTTCCTTCTTTCGATCTTGCTCTTGAGGCAAATATATCTAGAATAAGCTGTGTTCGGTCAATGATTCTTGCATCCAAATTCTTTGACACATTCCGAACCTGACTTGGTGATAATTCATCATTAAAAATAATTAAGTCTGCTTCTAATTCCTCTGCAAGACTTTCTAATTCTTCAACCTTCCCTTTGCCGATATAGGTGGAGGGATGAATTCTTTCTCTCATTTGCGTTAAGGTGGCAACTACTTGTCCATTCGCTGTTTTCGTTAAATTTGCAAGTTCTTCCATTGAATATTCAAATCTGGCAGCATCATTCTGTGTTTCGCAACCAACCAGGATTACTTTTTCTTTCTCTACTTTGGTTTCCTTCAACTATGTAAACCTTCTTTCCATGCTGAACTTCATCTATTATAGCAAACAAATACCATTTCATCTATTTGCTCCTTATAAGGTTACCCAAATTTTAACGTAGTAAAAATGGTTTGTAAAAAAGCATATTAAAAAAGCTATTCCAAAAGAAATTCACTCTTTTAGAATAGCATTCTTATCCTTTATTTTTCTTTAGAGTCTAACACTATATCGTTGCTTCTTAATGTCATTAGTTCGTATTTATCATAATTGCTTTGCATAAGTAATCGCATTGCTTGAGCTCTTATTGATTTTTCAATAATATTGCGGATATATCGTCCGTTAGAAAAACTTTTGGGATGTTGCACATTTCGTACATAGGAAAGATGTTCTTTTAGCTTTTTTTCCGCCTCATGACTGAGCGCATACTCCCTTTCTTTTAACATCCGATCTGCTATCTCCATTAACTGATCGGTCGTATAATCAGGAAAATCAATGACAAGGGGAAACCTGGAATGTAGACCTGGATTTAAGGATAGAAAAAAATCCATCTCCCTAGAATAGCCTGCTAATATTAAAATGAAATCATGCTGTTTATCTTCCATATGCTTTACTAATGTATCAATTGCTTCTTTTCCGAAATCCTTTTCTCCTCCTCTTCCTAATGAATAAGCTTCATCAATGAAGAGAATCCCTCCCATCGCTTTTTTGACAAGATCTCTCGTTTTCTGTGCCGTATGACCAATATATTCACCAACTAAATCGGCACGCTCTGCTTCAATTAAATGACCTTTCGATAAAACATTCATCTTTTGAAAAAGCTTGCCAATTAACCTGGCAACAGTTGTCTTCCCTGTTCCTGGATTACCTTTAAACATCATATGCAATGCTTGTTTACCTGTTTTCAAGCCATTTTCTTCTCGCTTTTTATTTACATAAATCCATGCGTATATCTCTTTTATCATTTTTTTCATTTCGTCCATACCAACAAGGCTTCCTAATTCTGCTTCAATTTCCCTAAGTGCTTCATGTTCACTCGGAACAGTTCTGGGGATTGACTCAGCTTCTGGCTTTTCCTTTGGAAGAACCTTCTTCTTCTGTGAGTTGATTACTACGCTTATCTGTCCATTATTCTTCATCCGGATTGGATGCTCCAAAAGCCACACCTCCTCTAAAAACAAAACGCTCAAAATCTTGCTCATCAAAAGTTCCATTTATTGATGTTGACAGTATTTAAATGATTTCATACTGTTTGCTACTATTCCCCATTGTTAATGTATATTCAGAACCTCTTCTATTCATTAAACTATTTTCAGATTATTTTTTAATTCTGTTATCAAGATATTATAGAAGAGAATGTAACTATTTCATTCATTGAATTGTTATGTTTATTCAAGACAAACCAAAATTAATTAGAAATTTATAGTAAAATATAATTAATCTTTTTGATTATGATGTAGTTTCCTCATGCAAAAACAAAAAAATATAAAGGGAGATAGGGAAATGGCTAAAATATTTTTAACATCAAATGGCCTCTCTACAGAGATTATTAAACATGAATTTATAACAGCTCTAAAACAATTGACAAACCCGAAAGCAGTGATCATAACCACTGCGTCTCCACAAAAAGAAAAGAATAAATATGCCAGCAAAACGAAAAATGACTTGTTACAAATAGGGCTTAAACAAGTAGATTTTCTTGATGTAGAAGTGGAAGAAGCAAAGAAACTTAAACAGTATAATATCATTTATATTAACGGAGGCAATCCATTTCACTTACTTTATTACATAAAAAAAGGTGGAGCTGATACTGTCATAAGTAAGTTGTCCAAACAGAATGCTATCATTATGGGGACAAGTGCAGGTGCGCTAATTTTAGGACCTCATATCGAAGTGGTAAATCATTTTACTCCAGAGATGAACAAAATAGGAATGAATGATTTCACTGCATTAAACATAACTGATAAGGCTATATTTCCGCATTACGATAGAGAAGATGTTTTTCAAGACAACTCTGGACAAAGCATTGAGCATCGTATAAGAGAATTTGAAAGCAATAAACATGTTTCTATTGTTAGATTACAGGACAACCAATACATTCTTGTAAATAGATAAAACATTTTAGGGAATTATAGGACACAAAAAAACTTGAGGAGAATATCCTCAAGTTTTTTTGTATGCAATAATACCTTATAACATAAAATACTATTCCTCATCTCAAAAACAGAGCTAGGAATTATGCTAGAAGCAATGCTCAACGTCTTTTTCTTATTAAGCCTGCGTACCTTCTAAATCAATCTGTACATTCTTTTGCGGAGAAAACGTAGAAATGGCATGCTTATAAACTAATTGCTGCTTTCCTTCTGATTCAAATAATACAGTGAAATTATCGAAGCCTTTTATAAATCCACGTATTTGGAATCCGTTTAATAAGAATACCGTTACGTTTGTGCCGTCTTTACGTAATTGATTTAAAAATTGATCTTGAATGTTAACTGATTGCTTCATGAAAATCCTCCTCTTTTCTCTATACTATTATGTATTCGATTTAATTTTTAGCATTCCTTCTAAATAAGATGAAATTTCCTGTATTTTTTTTGTTATGTCATGTGTTTTTACACTTTCTGTCATATCAAACCACTGTACATTCATTTTATTACGAAACCAAGTCAATTGTCTTTTCGCATATCTCCTAGAATTCTGCTTTAATTCTTCAATAGACTCATCCAAGCTTTGCACACCATCGAAATACTTATAGATTTCTTTATAACCAATCGCTTGTATCGATTGGCAATCTCTTATACCTTCATCATAAAAACGCTGGACTTCTTCTAACAATCCGATTTCAAGCATTTGATTCACTCTTTTGTTAATTCGCTCATAAAGAACTTCTCTATCCATTGTTAAGCCAATTAATGCAGCATCATAGAGTGACTCTTGTCTCTGCTCTTTTTGAATGTCTGACATTTTTCTACCAGTTACATGAAAGACCTCTAACGCTCTAATAACACGGCGAATATTATGATGATGGATAGCTGCTGCAGATTCTGGATCCACTTCTTGAAGTCTGTCATGAATGGCTAAGCTTCCTTCTATTTGTGCGATTTCTTCCAATTTTGTACGGAATTCGGGATCAGAAGCAGTTTCTTGAAACTGATAATCAAATAAGACCGATTGAATGTACAAACCTGTTCCACCAACAATAAACGGTAATTTGCCTCTTGACGTTATTTCCGTTATTTTCTTGCGGACAAGTTCCTGAAATTGTGCAACTGAAAAACTATCATCAGGATCTACAATATCAATTAAATGATGGGGAACTCCTTGCATTTCTTCCTTAGATATTTTTGCTGTGGCAATATCCATTCCTTTATAAATCTGCATGGAATCTCCACTAATAATTTCCCCGTCGAATTTTTTCGCCAACTCAATACTAAGATTTGTCTTACCTACAGCAGTAGGTCCGATTAACACAACCACTTTTTCCTTTATTGTCAACTGATTCAACTGCCTTTTACTAACATTTAGCTAATGATTTTAAGCTATAATTATTATTTTATCACATTCCTCCGCGCAGTTTAACCTGTAAGCATTATTACCCAAACTACATGAAATATACAAAATTTAATAATGGATCTTTATTTTTTTCTTTCCCGCCGAATAGATATTAATGGTATAAGCATCATTTTGGACGATTTGTTTTACTTCCTCACTTTGTAGAAATTGATCTATAGAACGTTTAACAGCCCGAGCAATCTCTTCCTTGTTAGTATCTTTCATTAAAAAATATGTATATACATCAATAGAAACTTCTTTCGTATAGGCATTAATACTTATACTTTCAATATTATATTCTTTTCCTAATAAGAATCCTTCCTCAAAATAAGGAGTTAATTCTAACCATCTTTCTTGTCGGTCAACTCTGTCTTTATCATAATGGGATACAATCAGAGGTGCTTTATGGTTATATTTTTTTAAAATTCCTTGAGCCCTTGTTACTTCAGCATGCTCGGTTACCAGTTCAATAGCATCTGGAAGTGCTAAAACCCATTCCATCACTTTTTCTTGCTCTGAATAATCTCCTGGCCAAAGTTTGATTCCTTTCGCATTGGCTTCTATAATCACTTGATATGCTATTTCATCATCTCCAATTGTCTCTTCCATATAATCTAATTGGACAATGTATGGTATGTCTTTCTCTTTCAAAAACTGGTTTACAAAAGTAATGATTTCCGCTTTCTGACGATAAAGTACTTCGTCAAATATACCAATAGAAACTTCACTTTCTTCAAAATTGATTTTTATCGCAAATGACTCTTTTTGAAAGGTTTCCTCTAAATCCTTCTTTAATTGTTGCTCAAAAGTTCCATCCCGGTATATTGTTAATAAATCTGGCCCTTGTTTTGCTTGTGTCTTTTCCACAATACCACTATTCATGGCGCCACCAACAATAAGAAAATGTAAAATTAGGAGCGAATATAAAGCAGTCTTTTTCCTATTAATTTTTATCCCCTTAGTAACTACTGGCGTTAAAGGCAACGATATCGTCATTATTTCCGCATGTAGTATGTTATTAAATGTATGCACTGTAATCCCCTTTGTCGATAACACCTGTAAAAAAGAAAAGAGTCTTTTTCTAATCTCTCTTTTTGATTTCCTTACGATTCTTGCAATCTTCTTTATCTCTAGTTGAAAATAATAGTGTAAGAGAATAATAGCTTGATCAATTTCCTTTATTGACTTGAAGGAATATTCCGAAAGTAAAACTTTTGAAACTCTCCTCCTATTTTCCCCTTTCATTTGTTTTAGAATATATCGGAATCCTCTTTCCATTACATGATTTCTTTGAAATTTCGTGGAAGGTTTTATTAACCAAGCTTTGACGATTTCCTGTGACTTTTCCTTGTCTCCGATAAAGAACTGCGTAAATAACAACCAATCATTTACTTGTTTGCTATGAACAAAGGTTGACCCGTCCAATAAAGCCCCTACCCTTCTTTATTTATATTTCCTCTCTATTTTCTCCATGTATCTTTATTACATAAGGGACATTATTCATTAGATCTTGAATATCTTCATGCTCGAGAAAAAATTGTAAAGATCTTCTCAGCTCTTTTATAATCTCTTCTGTTTCATCTGCATCTTTTTCTGTTGTAAGGGAAAGTTCTGTATATACATTAAATTCCATAACACCATTTATATATTCTGAATACACATCATATAGTTTGTATTTATTTTCTCCAAAGAAAAATGCCTCTATTATAGCAAGATAAATATCCCACTTTGCTCTTTCCATATCTACTACATCTGCCGAAACCTTTCCAAAAGAAAAATTCCATTCCAAATTGTGTTTATGTATAATATTTTCGATTTCCTCTTTTAAAATCTCTTCTTCTTCTACTGAAATTTCTTCAGATAAAAGAATTTCTGTTGATTCTCCAGATTGTTCGCTGGTACCTCTTTGCATATAATAATACGGGTTTTCAGAGACTAATTCGAATATCTCTTGTTCCATTTCCATTACTTTATTCGCATCTTTTTGTTCATCAGTTAGTTCTACTTCCAATTGGTCTAGTACTTGAAATTCAAGTTGATACTCAAGATCACTAGTGTTGCGTTAATTTAATTTAACTATTAAAAATACTTGAAATGTTCAATTTTATCATTTTATGCAAAGAAAAAGTCCTTTATAATGGATAAGTTAGGTGGTAACCCGTCCAAATCCACTAAAAAGGACTATCGCATGGACAAGATTACACGAAAAACTTCATTTGGACAATGGTTTTCACCAATAAATCTTCAATTATTTGAAGAAAACGTGAAAACGTTGAAATTAGATTTCTATACGAAAAAACTAACGACAGAGTCATTTCTAAAATTATTACTTTTTGCGCAGCTAGAAGAAGTCGAAAGTCTGCATGCGCTGAGCGATTGTCTTTTCGATGATCAACTGCAAAAGGGCATTGATCTTGATTCTATCAGTATTTCCCAACTCTCACGCCGTTTAAATGGCATGAATCCAGACTTATTCCAAAAGCTTTTCCTTGATTTAGTTTCACAAATTCATGCCAAAACGCACAACACGAAACTTGTGATGCCATTAAAAATCATTGATTCAAGCACATTGCCTCTCAATTTGACTAATCATAAATGGGCAAAATTCCGCAAAACAAAAGCGGGTGTTAAATTGCACTTACGCCTTGTGTTTATGGAAAAAGGTATATCCTATCCCGAAAAGGCCATTATGACAACGGCCAAAGAACATGACCGCGGTCAGCTTGAAGTAATGGTTGATGACAAGGAATGTATGTATGTGTTTGACCGTGGTTACTTAGACTACGAACGCTTTGATCGGATGACAGATGACGGCTACTTTTTCCTTTCTAGGCTGCGAAAAAACGCAGTCATACGGGAGGTTTACGATTTTAAACTACCCGAGAATACATCTGTTTTGTCGGATCAAATGGTGTTGATTGGTACGACGCAAAACCGTGCCGAAAATTACTTTCGTCTTCTAAAAGTGATTGATTCAAAAGGAAATGAGCTTCATTTAATCACAAATCGTTTTGATTTAAGTGCTGAAGAAATCTCAAAGATGTATAAATCACGCTGGGCGATTGAGTTATTTTTCAAATGGATTAAACAACATCTCCATATCAAAAAGTTTTACGGCCAAAGCGAATGGGCAATTCAGAATCAAGTGTTTATCGCACTTATTGTTTTTTGCCTGCATGTTCTCGCACAAATCGAGACAAAAAGTAAACGAAAAACCCTACAAATTAGCCGATATTTACGGGCAGCTTTGTGGAAACCAGCACATATTTGGCTTCGAAAGATTGAAGGAAAAACCATTCCTTAATAAACAAATTGTCGTCGTCTCTTAAGTCTAATTGTAAAAAAATTTCCAAATGGATGGATCCACCTTTAGTTGGGTATTTACTTTTTTGGCTCTTAACAGGGGACATATTTAAACTGAATATTCTAACAACATTTATGCAACACTAGTGACTCAAGATCTCTATTTTCTAAATAGGACTCTATTAAAGCTGCTACTTCCTCCTTTTCACCTAATCTTTCTGGTGTGGGAAAATATACTTCAATCGTTTTTGTCTCTGAATCAGGTATGGTATAAATGTCCCCAAATCCTTTGTCTTTAATGTCTTGATTTATCTGTAACACTCCTCCTTCTTTAAAATATTTATAAATATCAGGTCCTAAACTAACTCTCGTCTTGCTAAGTGTCTCTTGATTAATAGATCCGCCAGCAACTAAAATTAATAATATTAATAATAAACCTGGTAGCTTATGCCTACCTTTTGTTCCCATAACTAGGACTTGATTTCTATTGTCTGGCGTTACATTTTCTATCCATTTACTTTTTATTAGTAATATCTCTTTTTTTAAAACCCCATCTATATTATTAACTGATACGAATTTACCATTATTTGTCCATATAGTAAGGCCATCATAAATAACTGTCTTCGCTTTTCTTTCTGAAATCCCTAAATGGTTGGCGATTTTTTTATAGGAATAATCGTAATAATACTTTAGTAGAAAAGCAATACGGGCTTGTTCGTTAAGTAATCCAAGGCGATTTAATAGGGGGCTAGCATCGATAGGTTGATAGATAATGTCATGATTACGATAATATTTCTTATATTCCTTGATTAATGGTTTTAAGACAAAATGATCGAGTCTTATTGAGATAAACTTGTCCTTTACTTGATTAACTGTTCTAGTAATTAATCGGTCGGTCAATACTTTGTCTCCAGTTAATAAAAATCCCAATAAATACCATTCTTCTATATCTGCATTTAAATTATTTCGCTTTGACAAATGTTTACGGCGTATTTTCAAACACATTCCGCCTTTCTGGAAAGCCCTTTATATTACCTTTATTTTACATGATGGAAGAAAAGTTGTCAGTATCATCTGTTTGAAAATTCCTTCTTCATGCAATATTCTGTTTAAACGAATTACAAAATGCCCCATTAGCGTTAGACGAGACGTATCTAACACTTAATGGAGCATTCAAAAAATCTTAGAAGCAATTTCCAAACAATATTTAAGATAAAGCCAACATTCTATCCAATGCCAATTTCGCATTCGAGGCAATTGGCTCTTCTACGATAATACGATTACTTTCAAAGTCCTGTTCAATTGATTCTAAGCACCAGACAAAATGAGGCAAATCGATTCGATTCATGGTGAGACAAGCGCACATATACGGATTAAGAGAGATAATCTGTTTATCGGGATGATCTTTAATAATCCGGTTCACTAAGTTCATTTCCGTCCCAATCGCAAAGGCACTACCTGACTTCGCATTTTCAATAATATCGATAATATAGTTCGTCGAACCAGCTAAGTCAGATGCTGCCACTACTTCTCTACTGCATTCTGGATGGACAATGATTTTCATATGAGGATATTGCTTTCTAACTTGTTCCACATTTTGCACAGTAAAATTCTCATGTACAGAACAATGTCCTTTCCAAAGAATAACTTTAATTTCTTCTAGCGGACACTCATGAACAAGTTCATTTTTGATTGGATCCCAAATGGCCATTCTGTCTAAAGGTACTCCTAAATTGTAGGCTGTATTTCTTCCTAAGTGCTGATCTGGTAGAAATAACAATCTTTCCTTTTGCGTAAATGCCCAAGAAACCATTTTCTCTGCATTAGAGGACGTTACGGTTGCTCCTCCATTTTCACCCACAAAGGCCTTAATAGCTGCTGTTGAATTGACATAGGTTAAAGGAATAATGGTATCGCCAAATAATTCTTGCAGTTTCGTCCAAGCGCGATTTGTCTGATAAATATCGGCCATATCTGCCATAGAACAACCTGCACGCATGTCTGGCAAATAGACTTTTTGCTGCTTTGTCGTTAAAATGTCGGCAGTTTCTGCCATAAAATGAACACCGCAAAAAACAATGTATTCTGCTTCTGTGTTTTCTGCAGCTACTTGTGCAAGCTTCAAGCTATCTCCTGTAGCATCAGAAAATTGAATAACTTCATCCTTTTGATAATGATGACCTGGAATAAATAGTTTTTTGCCTAATCTCTGCTTTACACTTGCTACTCTTTCTTCTAATTCAGCAGTTGTCATTGCTAAGTACTTTTCTGGTATTGTATTGGATGCTTGTAACCCCTCTAATATATTCATTTCCTCTTCCCCTCAATCCCTTTTTAATGAATACTTACTTTTACACTAATATCTAATGCTTTAACAGAATGCGTTAAGAATCCTAATGAAATATAGTCCACTCCACACTCTCGGTACGAAGCAAGATTTTCTAAAGTAATTCCACCTGAAGCTTCTGTTGTAACTGTTTCTGGAACATGGGGAATCCACTCCACAATTTCCTCTGGCTTTCGATTATCAAACATAATGACATCTGCACCCGCTGCTAATGCTTCAAGCATTTGTTCCTTCGTCTCTGTTTCCACTTCAACCTTGACCATGTGGCCAATCGACTGTTTAACTGCCTTTACCGCATTAGCAATCGAACCAGCAAAAGCAATGTGGTTATCCTTAATCATGACCGCATCATACAGCCCAAAGCGATGATTATGTCCGCCACCAACAGTTACTGCATACTTTTCAAGCATTCGTAATCCTGGTGTTGTTTTTCGTGTATCACAAATTTTCGTATAGCCACTGTTTAACACATCGACCGCTTCACGGGTTCTCGTGGCTATCCCACTCATTCTTTGAACAAGGTTTAAAATCACTCGTTCCCCTTTTAATAGCTCTCTAATATTCCCTTTTGCCGTCGCTATTTGCTGGCTACTTTCTATTCGATCTCCATCCCGGACGAGCATCGTTATCTCAATTGCTGGATTTAACACATGGAATCCTGCTTGAATAACCTCTTCTCCGCAAAAAATCCCATTGTCCTTTGCTAGAAACACAATCTCTCCTTGCTGCTCCTTTGGGAAAATGGCATCTGTTGTAACATCTCGTTCACCAATATCTTCAATAAAGAACGCTTCCAATTGTTTGTGCAATTTCAATTGATTCATTTGGCTTCTCCTTTGTTAGTTCTCGTTTAAAGCTAACCTTTTTCTTTACCCATTCATCGTTTTCCTCTGGATAATCAGAGCGGAAATGACCACCTCTGCTTTCTTTTCTTTCTAAAGCAGATCTTGTAATAAGCCAAGAGGTTACAAGCATAAAATATTTCTCAACCTCTTCAATCGATCTATTTTCTAGAGGAAGGTTAAAGCAATCTGATATTCCAAAACGCTCAAGCCATTGCAGCTGATTTTGTAAGTTTATTTCATTCCGAACAATTCCCACATTCGCCATCATGCGATGTTGTAACTCTTCTTTTTCTGGAAAAATTGGATGCAATGTATTATCCGATTCTTCCCTTTCTAATATGAAACCTTTCACTTTTGACTTTGGTATTTCCCGAAGGAGGTTTGCCAAGTTATTCCCCATATATAATCCTTCTAAAAGGGAATTGCTAGCTAGGCGATTCGCTCCGTGAAATCCAGTACAAGCTGCTTCTCCGATGGCATAAAGGTTATTAACAGATGTTCTTCCAAAAAGGTCTGTATCAATGCCTCCCATTAAGAAATGGCTGCCTGGAGCAACGGGAAGCAACCCTTTTTGCAAATCAATGCCATGCTCTATGCACATTTTTGTTATTGAAGGGAATCTTGTTTGAAAATTTGTAATCATTGATATATCTAAATAGACCGTTTCCCCATTTGATAAGTACTGATAGATTGTTTGCGATACAATATGGCGTGGCGCTAAATCTTCATATGAATGTACATTTTCCATAATGTACTTTCCAGATGCAGTTACTAGTCGTGCTCCATCTCCTCTTACCGCTTCTGAAATAAGACCGACCGTTTCTCCATTTACATATAGTAAGGTCGGATGAAATTGGACAAATTCCATATCGATAATAGATGCACCAGCTAAATATGCAAGTGCAATACCATCCCCTGTAATGGTGGAAGCACTACTTGTATAAGTATAAAGCGTTCCACATCCCCCAGTTGCAATGACAGTATGCGCGCTATAAAACTCTATTCGAGTGCCATCTGCGGTAATACCCTTTGCTCCAAAACATTGATTACTATTAGTATTTACCATTAATTCATAGACAAAAACATTTTCGATTAATTCTATATTGTTATTCTTATTTTCTGTAAGAAACTCCATTACCTTTTTTCCAGTAGTATCGCCGCCACTGTGGACAATTCTTTTTTCCGAATGAGCACCTTCCATGCCCAATGAAAGTTTCCCTGTTGAATCCTTATCAAATGTACATCCATCTTGCCATAATTCTTCAATTAAACGAGGTGCTGTCTTTGTAATTTCTGCCACTACCTCTGGATTATTATGAAAGCGTCCGGCTTCAAGTGTATCTAATGCATGTTTTCTATAATCATCTGAATCTCCGAGACTTGCAGCAATTCCTCCTTGTGCTAGGTAGGAATTACTTAATTCAGCTTTAGACTTTGTGAGAATAATCACATTAAATTCAGTTGAAAGTTTTTTGGCTAGTTGTAAACTAGCGATACCACTGCCGATTATCAGTACATCTGTATCCATTTTTCACCCTCCTATTTTACAGGTGTCTTGACACTTATATTTACATAGTTTTAAACTAATGACAAGTGTTTTTTTCATTTTCGTTAATTAAAGTAAGTCGATTTCCTTTCTAGACACAAGAATCCCTGGGAAGAAAGAAAGCCTGTGTGAAATCTTACTTCCCTTCTACCCATAGGAATCAAATACCTTTCACTATAAATAGCTCAAATTTGTTAAAAGATGTTTTCCATTTAAAAATAAACTTTACTATGATTCTTCTACTTTATAAAAATAATAATGGGAGGAAATTTATATGAAATATTTTGATTATGCTGCAACTACTCCTTTGGATAATGATGCAGCAAATGTTTATGTGGACGTTGCTTGTAAATACTTTGCTAATTCGAATAGTCTTCATGATATGGGCGATAAAGCTGGAAAAATTTTGGAGAATTGTCGCGAGGAATGGGGAAGACTATTAAACGCAGATAAAAATGGGGTTTATTTTACAAGTGGCGGCACGGAGAGTAATTTTCTTATCATACAAAATTTGGTACTCGCTACAAAAAAACAAGGAAAACATATTATTACATCTGTTGCAGAGCATGCTTCCATTCATAGTACGATGCAATTATTAGCAGTAAATGACTATGAAATTACTTATATCCCATTATTGGATAATGGAATAATCGATACACAACTTTTAGAGCAATCTATTCGACCAGATACCATTCTAGTTTCCATTCAGCACGTTAATTCTGAAATTGGTGCCATTCAGCCTATTAAAGAAATTGGGACTATTTGTAGAAAATACAATGTTCTTTTTCATAGTGACATGGTACAAAGTTTTGGAAAAATAGACGTTTCAGAAGTGACGAAATTTGTTGATGGGTTATCGATATCGGGACATAAATTTTATGGTCCTAAAGGAGTCGGCATTGCCTATATTAATCCTCAAACAGCTTGGATTCCCTTTTTGCCAAATGGCAGTCATGAAAAAGGCTTTCGATCCGGTACCGTAAATACAGCAGGGATTGCCAGTATGACAGTTGCTGCTCAAAAAACATGCTTGAAGATAGCAGATAATTTACAGGAACTTTCCCAACTTCGTGCATTATTTAAAGAAACCGTTAAAGCTGAATCTATTAAACTGTTTGAATGTATAGAACATTATCCTGGAATTATTGGATTACGAGTAAAGGGATTGGAGGGTCAATGGCTCATGCTTGAGTGCAATCGGCGAGGCTTTGCTATATCAACAGGAAGTGCTTGTCAGGTTGGAAAACATACTCCTTCTAAAACCATGAAGGCGCTTGGATTAGCAGATGGTGAAGCAAAGGAATTTATTCGGATATCATTGGGAAAAGATAACTCGAAAGAAGATATAATGGATTTAGCTAAGTTAATAAACGAATTAGCGAAAGAATATGCAAAGTATCGTTAAGATTCTAGAATGGTCAGTCAGTAGATAATGGCTGACCATCTTTATAACTATTATTCCACTATTTTCGTCATGATCAGATCAGTTTGTTCTTCATCTCCCATAAAAAAGGAGTGAGCCCCTGTTTGGATGAACCCCATTTTTTTATAAAAATTAATTGCATTTTCGTTCTTTTCCCAGACACCAAGCCAAACCATTTTTTTATTTTCCTTGTTTGCCATTTCCAGAGCTTTATTTAGCAATATTTTTCCCAGTCCATGTTTTTGAAATTTACTTTTCACATAAATCCTTTCTATTTCAAGGGAATCATCATCGATTTTTTCAGATTGCGCATCATCTATATTAATTTTTAAATATCCAGCTAATTCATTGTCAAAACAGGCAAAATAGAATTCTGAAGAAACATTGGATAATTCCTTTTCTACTTGTTCGAAATTGAATGCTTTTTCCAAATAAGCCTTCAAATTTTCCGATGAATTCTGATGTTTAAAAGTTTCATTAAATGTTTGATAACTTATTTCTTGAAGTTTATCGATATCCGCAAGTCTACACTTTTTTATCTTTATCGTCATTGAAATAGCTCCCTACTATATATTTAATCAATAATTCCTCTTGTTTCCTTTCTTTACTGTATCCCAATCTTTTTCGACATTTTTTCTTACTCTTTGAAGTAAAGTAAATATCACTTCTATCTCTGATTCAGAAAAACCCTCTAATGCAACATTATTTGAATACTCGTTTTCTCTTTTTATAAAAGGATAAACTTTTTTGCCTCTCTCTGTTGGAAAGAGTTTTTTAATTTTTTTATTGTGTTGATCATTTTTCTTCTCAATGAAACCATTAATCTCCAGTTTGCTTATCGCGCGTGCAGCGGTTGTTCGATCTACTTTTATCATTTCTGCTAATTTTTCTTGGATAATCCCTGGGTTTTCACATATTCTCACAACATACAAGTACTGCCCCTTTGTAAGATCAAATTCTTTAAATTCAATATTACTAATAGAATCTAAGGCCCGTGCGATCATTCCAATTTCGCGAAGAATTTCTTTCATGATTTGCTCCTTTTTATTATCGCATTTACAACAAAAATTACTTACGTTGAATATAACTTATTTTTGTTGCATTTGCAACATTAAAAACGGTGAGTAATGTAGAAGATGGTTGGTTGAAGCAACCATCTTAGCTCATGATTGAGATAAATTAGTTAGTAAGAAGTAATGTGGAGCTTATGAAAAAAGAAAAGTATTAGTTAAAACATATACTGGACTTTGCTTAACCCCGTTCTGTTTCCTCCAAATTTTCATGCTACAGTTTCATCTTCATTCCTTCATGTGTTGCTTGAAAGCCTAATCGTTCATAAAAACGCAAGGCATCTGCTCTTTGTTTGTCAGTCGTAAGCTGAATTAAATGACACCCTCGTTCTTTGGCACGCTCGATTGCCCAATAGATCATTTTAGTACCTACTCCTTTTCCCCGAACAGATGAAGCAGTTCTAACCCCTTCAATCGTAGCTCGCCATCCACCTTGATGGGTGATGTATGGCGTGAATGTAATTTGTTGCACATTTCATTCTTTTTTCAAACATCATATGTGATTTTAGCCAAAAAAGAGAATGTCGGACAATTGAGTTAGCAGAAGCTAACCCTTGTCCGAAGCCGATTCATCTCATGACTGAGTCACGAGGGTTCTCGGCTAAAGCCTAAAAATCGACATAGCAATTAAATGATTCTTCATCCTACTCCCCTTCCTATTTTCACTCAAAAAGTTAAATCCACTCTGCAAACCAGGCTACATAATATGCTGCAGGTAAAAACAGAAGTTGAGCTACTATCGTACCAATAAATTTGGAGCTAACCATTGTTAAAGAATAGCTCTTCAAATAAATGTAATCTGTTTGTTTTTTCATCACTCGATCAGCTAAAACGGATGCTTTCGGATCAATAAATAAGGTCAAGATGATTGTCGCAATCCCATTAATAACACCTGATGACATCGATGCAGCTTGCCGCATATCATCTGGAACTAAAATGGAAGCATACATTGAAGAAATAACGCCTGTTGTAAAAATAGCAGAAATAAGGATATTCATAATAAATAGTCGTTTGGGAATAGTCTCTAGCGTAATCCCCTTAAGATAGGATATTCTCGGCATTTTTATACAGCTTATAAGCTTTATAAAACCATTTTGTTTGAATAACTTTGAAAAAAGAGCTAGCATAGACCCTCGCTCGTTTGCCAGTTGAACAATTGCTCGTGAAAAAATATTAATAAACGTAGGGAACAGCAAGATTCCAAGCAGTACTCCAATAGATGTTACTCCAAGTAAAATCCTATATTGCCCAGCTATAAAAGCAAATTTATCTACCCCTTTCGGAACTTCTGCTATAAGTTTTGCTGTTAATGGCTGTTGAAACATAGTAGAAAACCGTGAAACAATAACCATTGTACTGAACAAAGAAATTGCAGTAGCAATTAGCCTCACTCTTGTACCAGATATTCTAGTAGAATAAGCCAATGTTTCTACCATTGTAATGATCAATAATAAAATAGATATGATTACTACCTTCGTCGTTATAAATTCCATATTAACTCCTTATATTTTTATTCTAGGTACATTATAACTCTTTTTTTGGAATTAACTAGAAAATTTTTCTAAAATTTATTTTTCCTTTGTTGGATGTTTTAAATACTACTTTATAAATTGAAAGGAAAAAGGATACCCAATGAGCATCCTTTTCGAATCGAATGATATGTACTTGTAAGACGCCTTTATCGCAATTTAAGATGGTTTTTACGCTTTCCATTACCACAGCTTTATAAGGTTTTAGTAAAAAACCTTTTTATTTCATTAACAACTGTCTCTCTATTATCCCAATGTAACATATGAGAGGTATCTTCATTTTTTTAATATTAATTTTTAAATTAATCATCACATCTTCCAATAATTTATTATTTATCATATTAAACTCTTCTGGCAGGGTAGCCACTAATAATAAAATATTATCGCCTAATTCCCTATATATGCAAAACTATCTTATTACGATACGCTTCCAATATTCCCATGCTTTTAAATATGCACCGATATCATCAGGGTGATGCTTAACACATGATCCAATTCTAAGAAATAAACCAATAAGCAATTGTTCATATAGATTAGAAATATTTCTATTAATAACAACTAATTGGCTTGCCGCTGTATCGAGTGTTGCTTTTGTTAAATCATCTGGTGATGAGCAAAAGGCATAGATTAGATCATAAATAGGGTCTCCAATAACAGGAGTGGGATCAATCACACCAGTCAACCTTCCATTGTTAAAAATAAAATTATGAACCCCACAATCACCGTGTAGTAAAAATGGGATATGGTCATTGCCATTCTTTTTAACTAAGTTTTGGATTAAGTTAAAATCATTCCTACTTAATTGAGAACCTATTATTTTATTCGCCTCTAAGATTTCTGTCATCAGAAAACTCCTCCAAGAAGCGGTTGGTTCGTCTGCCCATCCCCATCCTATATACTGACTAATAGGCCTATAATTATTAATAAGTTCATTAACAAGCACACAGAGCATGTCTTTTTTATTTTTTTTACTATAGTTAGTAGAACCATTTATAAATGAATAAACGAAATAGTTAAATGATTCTTCAACAAAGAGAAGTTGAGGCAAGAAGTTTAAATCCTTGTAAGTATCAAGAAAATTCGCCTCAGATTTAATTACTTGCGAATCATTTGATTTAACGACATATTTCTTTCCATTATTATGTAAAAGATACAACTCACTAACAGTACCACCATTCAATTGTTCATAGTTTATTTGTTTGGTAGAAAGAATATTATTCTGTTGAAGCTCTTTTATTATTTTCTCTATATTCACCCTATTCCCCCCAATCATTTAATTTAATTATATTAGCTACTCACCTATGCCGACCTTTCCGTGCTTGGATATATTAATACATACTTATGTCATTTTTTTAATATCTCTTACTTCAAACCATACTTTTTATAGAAACTGAAATTATTTGCCGATATATGTGCGGACCAATCTCCAAGTTTTTTTTGAAAACAGTAACTTTTGTTATCTTTTATTACAACAGTTGTACTCAACTATCATATATACTCGATATTGCCAAATAATTTAAACATATTGCTTATTCATCTTCATAAACTATTTTAAGATTTTTCACTTTATATCCTTCAGCCAAGGCCGGAAAAGTTCCGCTTGACTTTAGATTCGAAGTCTTAGCCAAGTATAGTGTTCCATTATTCCCATTAACCTCTATATAATTCACTAGATATCCTTTTTTAGGATAAATATATACCGAATCACCAAAAGGAAGTATTGTTGTTTCATTTGATGAATTTTTTGCTTCCTCCCATTGTTGTTTTAATTGTGCAGGAACCAGTTCATCAATATTGCCTGTTTTCATTCTTGGAAGATTTTGTTTAGATTCATCTTCATTTACATATCCAACTAAATTTGGGGTAAATTTCTCACTATCAATAGGAACATTTACCTCTAGTTTTTTAGGATGCAAATAATCCACTACTTCTTCTTTTTCATTGTAAGTTTCATATTTAACTAAGATGCCTGTATCTTTATCCACCCAAAAACGGAATGACTGAAAATCTGCTCTGCTTATTTCTCCCTTAATGACTAGAGTATTATGTCCTAGTAGTTCTTCATTTTGCTTTTCAATTTCCCATGTATCTAAGTCTCTTGTATAGTTAGATGCTATTTCATATGGAAATAATGTTTCATTTGCTAATCCAAATGGAATACTCTCCCGATAATTGGTAACATTAACCCCGTTGCTATCTTTTGAAAATGCATCTTCCAGTTTTAGTTCCTTACCTGTATTATCATTTTCTACATATCCCAATTCCCTATAAGTCTTCGTTTGTTCAGATACCAACCATAATGCATCCTTAGTAAAATATTCAGATGAAACAGTCTTTTCTCCATTTACTATATCGGTTCTTATACCAAATCCACCTCTGTGATTTTTTAAACTAACTGTATATTCTATCGTTGCATTACTTGGGATATTAGCATAATGTATGATATATTCTCCACGAGCAGTTTCAAAATTGTCTACTGTATTTAGCATTTTAGTAAGAATTTCTTCTTTCGTCATATCCTTATCGTTTTCTTCTTGCTTTGCTGGAATATATTTAGAGTCCTCATTCGGCAACTCATTCTTACTTTTCACTATATAATTCGCCTGTTTATTATGTATTCCATTAAATAAATTTAGTTCAATTCCTATAAAATACATAATTCCAGTAAATAACAAACAGATTACTGAACTTGAAAAAATGACATTCAACCGTTTTTTAAACGGGTAAAATTCCCTATTCTTTTTACTACTTGCTATCGAATTTAAAACTTTTTTATATTGATTATCATCAAAATACACATCATGAAAGAGTGTATTATCCAATTCCTTCTTTAAATTATCGAAGTTATTTTTCATTAATTACTCCCCTCCTTCAAAGGATTCTTTTAGTTTTATACGGGCACGATGCAATCTAGTTTTTACTGTATTGGGCTTAACCTTTAATAAAGAAGATATTTCATCTATCGTTAAATCTTGATAATAAAATAAGATAATTACCTCTCTTAATTTAATTGGTAACTTAACGATACTTTGAGAAATTCCACTATCCTCCTTCTCTACATCATGTAATTGCAGCGAGGAATTGGCATAATTGGATATAGAATAGTCCATCATAAATAAATTTTTAAAATACCTACTCTTCCTAACATCTTTACACCGATTCACTGTAATTCTTATAAGCCACGTTTTATAGGAAGAGTCGTTTCGAAAGGTATCCATTTTCTCATAGCATTTGATAAACACTTCTTGTGCCACATCTTCCGCAAGCTGTTTTTGTTTTAAATAAGAAAAAGCAATTCTTACAACATCATTTCCATAGGTTTTCATTAACCATTTTAATTTTTCCTCCCGATTCATATCTGTTAATAATTCAGAATGAGAGTCATCTACCCTTTCAATCATAAAGCTCCTCACAATCAATTTTTTATAATTTAGACGATTTCTATTTTGAAAAAGTTCTATTTTTAAATTTTTTTACCATTATTAATAATCGGGATGATTTTAGATAAGTAGTATTTCTCATCAATTGCAAAATCCACTAATAAAATTTATATTAGGATTTTGCATCAAATTATAATTTTTTAGTAAATAGTGATTATAAAAAAGAGAGATTTATATATTCGTCTATATTCAATACTTTCATTTCGATTTGAAAAATTTTAATTGCAATCAGGAAAAATATTACAATATTTAAATTGATAGTAACATACTTTATACAATCTTTTTATTATATTTGAACTAAACATGTCCGAGCTGAAAATAAAATTAAACGTTTAAGCATCAATATAACAATTAATTAGTATTTTTTGCTAATAAATTGTATAAATTTGCCGAAATAATAGATATTGGGACCCTACAGATTCTAAAAGTTGATAGTTAAAAAGTTCTAGTTAGGCTATTCTTGTTGTTCTTTCAAAGAAATATCTAGACACAAAGGAATAAAAAGGAGTTAGGAAATGAAAAAGAAGAATTTGTATTTATTAGCTTTATGCTTAGGAATTATATTTATCCTTACTGGATGTGGATCAAAGGCAGAGTTAACTGACTACATTGAAGTAAATTTTGATGGTTATGATACAATGGGAAACGCTTCGTACTCTGTAAATGAGGATAAGCTAATTAATGATGTGTTTGAAATATCGGATGATTATTTAAACCTTAATATGGAAACACTCGCAGAGATTGATAAAATGCTTTCTTCCTTTACTATTACACTAGATAAAGAAAGTGACTTATCTAATGGGGATGAAATTGTTGTTCATATAAAATTAGATAAAGACAAAGCAGAAAAGATTAAATCTAAAGATGAAATGAAAGTTAAAGTGTCAGGACTTGAAGAACCAGGTAAATTGAGTGATGAAGAAATTGATAAAAATGTGGTTGTTAATTTCTCTGGTGTTAGTGGACGAGGAGAAATTCAAATTGATACAACCTTTGATGGAGATTTAAGTAGCTTGGGATTTGAATCTAAGCAAGATGGTGAAATAAAAAATGGGGATATGGTGGAAGTTGCTTTAGATGAAGACTCTAAAAATTCATTGGCTTCTTTAGGCTATATTTTAACAGGCAAAGGTAGCGCAAAATTTGAAGCTACGGGATTAGCAGAAGTTGCCGAAAAGCCAGAAGACATCGCTAATTTAGAAGATATAGAGCGCTTAATTAGCGAAGGTATTAATCGACAATATGCAGATTCCTCTTTTGGATACTATAAATATGAAATAAAAAAAGAAAATACATACTATAGACAATACGTGAGAGATAATGATTCTTCTAATTGGTCTAGCAGCGCACCAAGCAATGGTACGTTAGTAAATATCTATACAATTAAAGAATATGATATGGATGGTGCATTAAATGATACTTTCACCGCTGTATTCGGCTATACGGACATCATTCTTGATGAAAATAATCAAGCGAATGTAACGGAAATCAATGAATACTTCGATACATACGATAAAACCTATTCATTAGAATCTGTTAAGAAATTAATGGAAGGATATGGATACCAACAAATAAAATAAGAATAAATGCTGGCAATCTGTAAGGCCCCTTTATTGAAACCCAAAAGCAAACAGGCTCTTTTGGGTTTCTTTTTCTACGTTCCTCTTATGGATAGATCCAGCCATTTTTAATAATCTCGTCCCATTCCTAATTCATTTTACACGCCTTTCTCCTTCGCATAAATAACAAAACAAGTTCCTCTTTTTATAGTTCAAAATCTAAAAATATTTATTACTTAATCTAATGTATATCAACACTAAAGCTATGATAAAACCTGTAAAAAATAAACCTTTGCTCAGGTTAGTCCAATTTTTCATCCATCCCCATCTTTTTTTATTCACGTCTAATAAAAAGTAGTCAACAAGTACAGTTAACACAATAATGAGAAATACTCCAAAAAGACTCATCACTATCTCCTCCATTCGTCTTCTATCGATTATATGAAAGCGAGGATTAATTTAAACCACTCATGGACAAATCTTTAGTGCTTGTATGAACTATTAAATGAAAAAGTAAGGAGTAATTTATGAATAAATGGACTAGGAACTTGTTACTCATAAGCCCCAAAATGAACTTGGACAATAAGAGTAATATTTATTATACTGCTTAATGTACCAAGGAGGCTGACATCATGAAACGAATAAAACATTCTAAAGAATTTAAATTACAAGTCATCAAGGAAGCCCAAGACACAGGGAAGAATACCCTTGTAGCTCGCCGGTATGATCTGAATCCCAATATGGTTAGTCGCTGGGTTCGTGAATACAAAGATGGTAAATTTGGTGAAGTAGATGTGGCTGTGCTGCCAGATATAGACTCCAAAGAATTATCCAAAGAAAATGAAAAACTTAAAATGTTATTAGGTGAAAAAGACCTTGAAATAGCGATCCTGAGGGATCTTATAAAAAAGAAAAACCCTCACTTGCTGAAAAGCATGAAGTAGCTAACAAATGGATTCAAAAAGGCTACTCGATTTCAAAGGTGCTTAAAATCATAGGTATTCCTCGATCCACATACTATTATCAAAAGAATTATCGTGTTGAGGAGAAAAAAGTAAGTGAGGGACGTCCAGCACCAGGTTATTCGATCCAAGAGGACGGTCAAAAGATATCAGACGAACAGATTAAAGAATTTCTACTAGAAGAGATTGCCGGTGATTGCTATAACTATGGTTATCGCAAACTCACTAAGGTCTTAAGGCGAAAATACAAACTTAAAATTAACAAGAAAAAAGTATACCGGATTTGTAAAGAATTGGGCATCTTACGCCCACAGCGCCAAAAGAAAGTCTCATACCCTAGGAAACTAGCAAGAAATCGCATTATTACAAGATCTAATCAGCTATGGGAAGCTGACATTAAATATGGCTTTATCGAAGGTGAGGATCGCTTTTTCTTTGTCATGTCCATCATCGATGTTTATGACAGGGGCATCATTACCTATCATATGGGATTAAGCTGCACTGGAGATGATGTCAAACAGACACTGAAAAGGGCATTATTAAAACGCCAACAATATGATGAATTGGAAAAACCTGTAATCCGAACAGACAATGGACCGCAGTTTATTTCCCATACTTTTGAAAAGTTTTGTGAAGATTCCAAAATTGAGCACGAAAGAATTCCACCAAGAACACCAAATATGAATGCTCATATTGAGTCTTTCCATCGCATTTTTGAGGACGATTGCCTATCCAGATGGCAGTTTGAAACCTACACAGAAGCATATCAAGAAGTCATGAATTTTATGGAGTTCTACAACGAGAGACGTATGCATTCTAGTATACTAGATTTGTCACCAAAGGAATTCTATCAAAAACAAGATTCATTGGTGATCAAGGAGGTTCGGGTGTAATGGATGTATTCATTCAAAGCATCAGCTTGATTTGGAGTGGCGGGCATGATAGCCTCGTTCGGCGATGCCAATGTTGTAAAACAGCTGGCTTCTTGGCAGGAGAATCATGCCCGCAGAGGCTCCATGTCAAGCAACATGGCCTTTTTGAAGAATAATGAAAGAAATCTATAAAATAAAAAACTGAGGAAATGAAAGAATAAGAGAGTTATTGTCCAAAATTCGGGGGTTAATCCGGTTAGACACCTCTATTAGAAACTATCGTTGACTTAGAAGCGATACTGCGAAAAGTCGATTTACAATACCCACTTACCTATTCAGTCGAAATGAATGAGTTAATACCGAATTCAAAACTAATTATATTTAGTAGTAGCAATCATTATCCCTTTCTAGAAGAAGCTACTTCCCAAGTTTTCACTTGCTATTCAATTCACCTAACTTTTTAGAGATTACATTAACAATATCTAATATTGGTAAAGCCCCATCGACAATGAAATCTGAATTTGCTTTTATCGTTTTTAACATTTCTAGATAACCTCGTCTACCATAAGAGATATAATTTTTCATTTCCAAAATTATATCTTCACCAGTAGAATGCTTAAAATCTCTTGTAACTCTTCGTGCCATTGCAACATCCAAAGGAGTGTCGATAAAGAATGCACTATCAATATACTTGCTCATTTTCGTATGTTTATAGGCAAACGGATAATCTAGAACAATATAATCCAAAGATTCATTAAGTAGTCCTTCTAAATCTTTAATTAGGGGAGTCAAATTCCATTCATCATAATTAGCTCCTCTATCTACCCAATCTATTATGTCAACTGGTCCTTCAAAATCGTAATTATCAAAATATAGTATTTTTGAAGATTGTAAACTTTCGGTTAGCTGTGTAGATATTGTTGTTTTCCCTCCTCCTGATACCGACGCAATGGCTATGACATGTGTACACTTTTCTCTCTTCATACATTAACCCCTTATATCTTTTATCTTAGATCATTATCTGGCAATGTAGTACCTATTTCTATTAAATGCTTAGGCATTGTATTTAATACAGCAGCATACAAACAAGTACCGCTTCCTATTTTGCCCTTAAAGAGTATCGTTCTTCAAAACCATTACTAATTCTTAATTTTCCCCTCATCATAAGAAAGATTACGGAGGCTTGTTCAAACTTGAATTTTCACTCATATAAGGCAATTATTATCTCTTTCCTAGGAATATTTGTTTTTCTAATCTCATCAACATACGTATGAAATTCATAGGGAACGTACTGTTGCATAATGTTAATTCCCCTCTTATTAATATCTATAATTCCATATCTGGCAAAAGCTTCATTGAAACAACCTAAAGAGCCAGTATTATAAAACAATTTACCTTTAGAAACAAATTGATGACTATTGTGGTCATGTCCAAAACAGACCAAAGATATATTATCTAAACCATCTAATTCATAGAAATGTTCTGGAGAAGGAACACCAGTAAAATCAAATGGATCTTTACTTATATGAACTCCATATAATGATTGCTTCATCGGATAATGAATTAAATGTAAGTTTTGTTCACAAATAGTAGGATTCAATATGCGAGGTAGTTTTTTCAATTTAGGAATATATTCTTTATTCAATTTATTCGCAATCCATTTGTGATGCAGTATCACATTGATTCTACTTTCTGGATATGGTTCATTGTTTAACAGTGATAAAACAGCTTCGTCGTGATTACCTGTAATCATCTCAATATTATTCAATTCAAATAAAGAATTTAAAACCTCATTTGAAAAAGGCCCTATTCCAATCATATCACCGAGGCAATATATGTAATCAACTGATTTTTTTTTAATATCTTTTAATACAGAATTTAAAGCGTAAATATTTCCATGAATATCAGTTATTATAGCAATTCTATACATAATATCCCCCATTTATCTAACTAAGTAGAACAGCCTATCATTACTTACATTTAAATATCAGCATATGGAATATTAAAAACTAATAACAATTCCTGTTTTATCATCAGATTTTTTAAATCTTGGATATTTTAAACACTCTGGATCAGAATCTTCTAACTTAATTAATTCCAAAGCATATTGTTCCATACTTTTTTCAAGAATTAAATTAGTGATATACTCCCAATAATTTATTTGAGTGGGAACTATTTCTCTTGGCAATAATAATCCGTCTGTTACTAGTATTAAATGCTTTAATCTATTCCGGTTTATCTTCCCGTACTCTATGTAGTTAATGGCTTCTGGTTCGCCATTTAAAACACCATATCCATCTTTAGAATTACTTTTTTGCCTGTTTGAAAGGAGAATATCTTTAACTTTTGTTAATAAATCATCCCTTTTCGTTATTCCTTTATTTATATACTCCTTCCACTTTACGATTGCACCTTTCTCTAAATGGCTTACTTGGAGACGTGTTAATGGTCTAATCTCATTGTTATCTACATAAACCGCTAGAATCATACAGTCACCAGTCTGAACATATTCTATGCTATTCTCCGATACTTTTATAACTGCTAAAGCTGTTCCCCATAACTGTTCTTTCTCCAATATATTAATATTATTATTTAACATTTTCTTTTTTAGTGTATCATTTATCATTTTCACATCAGATAGAAGAGACTTACTATTTTTAATTGTTTCAAAATAACTTTTTACTTCATTAGAAGCTATGTAGCCACCAGTACGATTATTTTTATCTTTTGTTGGTACTAATGAAGAAACACCGTCAGCAACCCCAAACACTTGAGCATCGTTATTAATTATTAACGAATCTTCGTTTAACTCACTTACTCCTTTACATGTTATATGTGCTATTTTCAAAGATATCCCTCCATGAATTAATTGGCTTACAATACCTACAAAATCAATTTTTCCTTCTCGGAAACGTATTGGTAGGTTCATTATGAACTTTCATTTTATAAATAATTTATTTTTAATCGATTTTGCATCAGATATTGTATTCATTTATAAGTTCTGTAGCAAAGATCCTTATTCCTTCCTGAAAAAAAGTTAATAAGGAACTGGTTCGCTCTAAGGAAAATATCTCCAAATAACTTTAAATATGTTTATTGTTTAAATCATGATCTTTCTGTTATATACTTATAGTTCATTATGTATGATTTTTATCAAACTAAAAAGATAAAACTAACTATTGATAGATATGTAATCGCACAAGAAAATCGGAGATGATAGAATGGCTAAAGGTAAAGGTGGAACAGGCAGGGGAACTGGTAAGAAGGGATGGAATCGTTGGCAAGCTAGTGCAAACAAAGCCAAGAGTAATAAACCCTACAAAAGTAAAGGTGTTAAAAATCGCAAAAATACTGAGAACGCTAATAATGGTAATACATCTGAAAAATAGTTCTTATTAGTTAAATAACGATAAGTGAAAAAGACATGTATATAAAGTATTAATCGATTAAAATCAAAAAGGACACTTGCTAACTAAGTGTCCTTTTTGATCTACCATTTAAAATGTTTGTGTTAAACTATTGGACTCTCTCCTATAAAGTTTCCTTCCATTAAAGATAAAAACACATTAAGCAGCAACTCTACTTTCTCCGATTTACCTTTTTTAACTTTAAACCTTGTTAATTCAACGTTCATGTTTCTCCCCCTGTTTCGCCTATCCTATACAATGTCTACATACAAATTTCAGCAGAAAACAGTGCTATTTTAAAATTAAGGTAACAAGCATTACTCTGTCAAAGAAAAGATACCTAGAAGAAAATTATGTTCACCTAAGCATTTTATTTTACTGTTGTGTAGCCTGATTTTCTTCCCAATATAATTTACTGTAGACGTCCGCAAAAGCTTCTATGCTTCGCGTCAATTCTGCATTTGTATTATCTACTCCACCGACTTCTAAAAGAATAGCACGATCAGAAAAATTCTGATTATAAACCCCATTGCCTAGTTCATATCCTTTTGCATAAACACCTTTTGAAATTCCAGGATATTTTTTCTTTAGCGCATTATGCAATTTTGTTGCAAATTGCTCGTTCTGCTCGTAATTTTTATTTTCTTTTCCTATAATAAATAAGAGTTTAGCGTAGTTTTTTCCGTTAATATTTGCTGTTGTTTGTTTTTTTCTAGCTGAATCACGATGTATATCAATTAAGTATTTTAAATTACCATTATTATTAATTGCCGTTTCAACTACTTCTTTTGAAACTGTATAAGAATAAGTATAGTCCCATTTTCGGTCAAGGATAACCTGATTGATATTTGTCTTATCTAACTCAACGCCTAACCCTTCTTGTTGAAGCAATTCTGAAAGCTTGCTACTTACTCCTACTACATTTGCTCGTTCATCTGCACTGACTACATTATCATTATTTTTTGTGTTTTTTAGCAATGGGAGATAAGCTTCAAAATTATGCGAATTGTAAATAAATACAGTTTTATTTTTTGGTTTTGTTATAGCCCTATTACGATCCTCTTTAGTCGGCTGTTCTTCTTTTTGCTCTTGCTCAGCCTTTTCTTCATCTACCTCAACTGGATTTTCTAACATTTCCTTAGATGGAATGGATTCAAATGGTAAATCTGCAATAGTTGTCCCTTCCTCAGCGACGACTATTTCTGTATGAAAGAATGCTAAAGCTGGTAGCTCTCTCCCCAATAATGTTCTTATATCATCAAAATGGATATTTGATGATAATGGTAGAAAAAAATTAGAAAGAGAAAACTCTCTTGCTTCTGATGGGGGAAATAAATGATTCTCACTATGAATGAATTCCAAATACAATTCTGTAGAATTTATATCATTTAGTAGATTAGCAACATTATTGGAAGTCAATTTAAAAGAAAAAAAAGATGTAGTAATTAAAGCTATTAAAATAAAAACTAAGATAATACCTAGAATAGTTATATGTAAATACCTAATTAATGATCGACTTTTGGAATTATTCATACTTTTCCCCCTTTCTCTTCAAAAACATATGATGTATTACTATAAAATAGACTAGCGTTCTTCCAAATAATTCAAAAGAACAGCTTAGAATCGTCAATCTATAGTTTTATTTTAAAATTTAAGATGGATGTATGAAGAAACCACCATTACCAGTTAATGTGAAACTACACAAAAAAACGCAATACCTTAAGTATCACGTTTACTTTGCATTGCATAAATATTTTAAATGTATAAATTCACTAGTGTTGCATTAATTTAATTTCACTATTAAAAATACTCGAAATGTTCACTTTTATTATTTTATGCATAGAAAAAGTCCTTTATAATGGATAAGTCAGGTGGTAACCCGTCCAAATCCACTAAAAAAGGACCAATCTCATGGACAAGATTACACGAAAAACTTCATTTGGACAATGGTTTTCGCCAATTAATCTTCAATTATTTGAAGAACAGGTGAAAACATTGAAATTAGATTGCTATACGAAAAAGTTAACGACAGAATCATTCCTAAAACTATTACTTTTTGCACAATTAGAAGAAGTTGAAAGTCTTCATGCGTTAAGTGATTGCCTTTTTGATGATCATCTTCAAAAGGAAATCGACCTTGATTCTATAAGCATTTCTCAGCTCTCGCGCCGTTTAAATGGTCTAAATCCAGATTTGTTTCAAAGACTTTTCCTTGATTTAGTCGGACAAATTCACGCCAAAACACACTACACAAAACTTGTCATGCCGTTAAAAATTATTGATTCAAGTACTTTGCCACTAAATTTGACCAATCATAAATGGGCGAAGTTCCGCAAAACTAAGGCAGGCGTAAAGTTACACTTACGCCTTGTATTTATGGAAAAGGGAGAATCCTATCCCGAAAAAGCCGTGATGACAACGGCAAGCGAACACGATCGTGGTCAACTTGAGATTATGGTTGACGATAAAGAATGCATGTATGTGTTTGACCGAGGTTATCTAGACTACGAGCGTTTTGATCGCATGACCGATGAAGGCTACTTTTTTCTTTCTAGGCTACGAAAAAACGCAGTCGTACGGGAGGTTTATGATTTTAAACTACCCAAGGATTCATCTGTTTTGTCGGATCAAATGGTGTTGATTGGTACAACTCAAAACCGAGCTGAAAACTATTTTCGACTTCTAAAAATAATAGATTCAAAAGGTAATGAACTTCATTTAATCACAAATCGTTTTGACTTAAGCGCCGAAGAAATATCGGAAATGTATAAATCACGATGGGCAATTGAGTTGTTCTTTAAATGGATCAAACAGCATCTCAGCATCAAAAAGTTCTACGGTCAAAGTGAATGGGCGATTCAAAACCAAGTGTTTATCGCACTGATTGTTTTTTGCCTACATGTTCTCGTACAACTTGAAACAAGAAGTAAGCGAAAAACCTTACAAATTAGCCGTTATTTAAGGGCTGCATTGTGGAAACCAGCCCATATCTGGCTTCGAAAGATTGAAGGGAAAGCCATCCCTTAATAAGCAAATTGTTGTTGTCGCACAAGTCTAATTGTAAAAAAAACCCAAATGGATGGAGCCACCTTTGAATAGGTATTTACCTTTTTGGCTCTAAACAAGGAGGATAATCAGACTGAAAATTGCGACAATATTTATGCAACACTAGTGGTATAAATTAAAATATTCCCTCTAATTTATCTCTCTTCTTTTGAAATAAAGCCGTCATAAAGTCTAGTACACCAATAGTGTACTCTAATGGTTGAATTTTTTATTAATAATATATTCTCTTTGTTTTCAAGGTTCTTGCAAACAATCTTTTTCAGGAACGAGTTTTACCTGTTTCCAATCTTCATTGCTTTCCTTACGATACTGAATAATTTCTATATCCGTGCCATTCGTTAAAGTAAAGAAAATAATACAATAGTCAGCTTCATCGGTGCCTTGAAAGTAAATATACTTCACATAGTCTTTTTTTATTGTAGGATATCTTTTCTTAATCAGCTTGCACCATTCTCCATATTTTATATCAATAGCTGCTTCTGCATCATGCTCCCAAAGATGGTAGGGTGCACATAGAAAATCTTCGCGAATTTGTTGGTTTGTATTAATTCGGTAGCCCGAATGTTCATATATAATCTCCATAAATCCATACGAATACCCAAAATATTCAGCCGTGACATCTATGGAACCTACAATAGTTTCAATTTCATAAAAAAAACGTATTGCCTGTTTTTCAGTAGCTATTTTGGAAAGCTTGATTAAACTCGTATGTCCAACTCCAGCAAATGTTTGTACGTACTCCTTATAACTTACTTTCTCTTGATATTCTTTTGATAAGAAATTATAAGCAATTGGAAATGGCATATGTCCTTGACCAACCGAACCACAGCTTCTACCTAACAGATTTCCTGCTTCCAGTAATATACGAAAATAATTTAGAATAGTGTCTTCAGGTGTTTTAGTTAATTCAGCAGGTAACTGTATTTCATTATATATTTTACCATAAAAAGGATTAAAAAACTCGGACGTTAATAGTCCAAGATTTAATGCTGGTAATCGAGATGGACGAAAGTATTTTTGATGATACTCAATATTTTTCATATTCATAACCCCCATTATACTTTATGGAGGTTATGAATATTGGTGAAAAGTTTCCTTATTACAACAGTTAGAAAGCACCAAATAAATTATTATAATCATGTAATATAACTTAATAAACGATCAAATGTATGAATTTCAGCATATGGTTTTATTTTCGTATGATTCTCCGTTCTATAAGGATTGAACCATATCCCCTTTATATTTGCCCTTTGACATCCGCCAATATCTTTTTCTAAGTCATCTCCTACGAATAATGTGTCTTTCGGCAATACATTAAGCTTATTTAATGTTAATTCCACTAGTGTTGCATAAATAGTGTCATAATTTTCAGTTTACTCACCTTCCCTGTTTAGAGGCAAAAAAGTAAATACCCAATCAAAGGTGGCCCCATCCATTTGGAAATTTATTTACAATTAGACTTTTGCAACGACGACAATTTGCATATTTAAGGGATGGCTTTTCCTTCAATCTTTCGAAGCCAAACATTCGCTGGTTTCCACAATGCAGCCCTTAGATAACGGCTAATCTGTAAGGTTTTTCGCTTGCTTCTGGTCTCGATTTGCACGAGAACATGTAGGCAAAAAACAATTAGTGCGATAAATACTTGATTTTGAATCGCCCATTCGCTTTGACCGTAGAACTTTTTGATGCTGAGATGTTGTTTGATCCATTTAAAAAACAGCTCAATTGCCCACCGTGATTTATACATTTCTGAAATTTCTTCGGCGCTTAAATCAAAACGATTTGTAATTAAATGAAGTTCATTTCCTTTTGAGTCCATCACTTTTAGAAGCCGAAAGTAATTTTCAGCACGGTTTTGAGTCGTACCTATCAACACCATTTGGTCTGATAAAACAGCTGTATCCTTGGGTAGCTTAAAATCGTAAACGTTCCGTATGACTGCATTTTTGCGTAGCCGTGAAAGAAAGAAGTAGCCATCATCAGTCATGCGATCAAAGCGCTCGTAGTCTAGATAACCACGGTCAAACACATACATGCATTCCTTGTCATCCACCATGATTTCAAGCTGACCACGGTCATGTTCTTTTGCCGTTGTCATAACGGCCTTTTCAGGATAGGATATACCCTTTTCCATAAACACAAGGCGCAAATGTAACTTTACACCTGCTTTTGTTTTGCGGAATTTAGCCCATTTATGATTGGTCAAATTAAGTGGCAATGTGCTTGAATCAATGATTTTTAACGGCATCACGAGTTTCGTGTAATGCGTTTTGGCATGAATTTGTGACACTAAATCAAGGAAAAGCCTTTGAAATAGATCAGGGTTTATGCCGTTTAACCGCCGTGACAACTGAGAAATACTAATAGAATCAAGGTCTATCCCTTTTTGAAGCTGGTCATCGAAAAGACAATCACCCAGCGCATGCAGACTTTCAATTTCTTGTAGCTGCGCAAAAAGTAGTAATTTTAGAAATGACTCTGTCGTTAATTTTTTCGTATAGTAATCTAATTTCATCGTTTTCACGTTTTCTTCAAATAATTGAAGATTTATAGGTGAAAACCATTGTCCAAATGAAGTTTTTCGTGTAATCTTGTCCATGTGATGGTCCTTTTTTAGTGGATTTGGACGGGTTACCACCTGACTAATCCATTATAAAGGACTTTTTCTTTGCGCAAAATAATAATATTGAACATTTTGAGTATTTTTAATAGTGAATTTAAATTAATGCAACACTAGTGTGTTAATTCAAATATTTTATTACACAGCTCGATCAAAACTAGTCTATAATCGTCTATTTAACTTCCATTATTAATCTTCTGCTATGCGCTTAATCCATTCTAACTTTCTATCCCAATCCGTAGCTAGATTTGCCATCCACTCTGCTGTTGAAGACAGTTGCTGTGGACAGTCTTTTGAAATATACTGACTTCAACTTCATTTAGTTTGTATATAATAATTTCCTAACCATCCGTTTTTACAATGGGAAAGGTCACTGTAACCTCTGTCCCTATTCCTTCCTCGCTCCAAAAGTTAATCGTTCCATTATATTTTTGGACAATGTTATAACAGATCATTAAGCCTAGTCCTGTTCCTTTGGCTTTTAATGAGTAGAAAGGGGTTCCTATCCTCTCTAGTTGTTCTCGGTTCATTCCTGAACCGCTATCGACTATCACAATTTTCACTATATCCTTTTCACTTGTTACTTTTACTCGAATTGTATCTCCATGATGTGAAGCTTCAATCGCATTTTTTAATAAATTCACAAATAACTGCTTAAACTCCAAGATATTACATTGGATTTTGTATTCATTTTCAATTTCTAACTCAATATGAATAGTATCAACCGACGCATAGGTGTTTAATAAGTCCATCACAGTATGAAGTGAAGGGTTGACTGATACAATCTCTGTCTTGGTTTCCACAGGCTTTGCGAGTGATAAAAAATCAGAAATAACTGTTTCAGCGGCTTGTAACTCATCCAACATCAGCTTGTAATGCTTTTTGATATGCTCTGGTATCGAATGATCATTTTCATGCAGTTGGATAAATCCTTTTACTACCGTAATAGGGTTGCGAATTTCATGGGCAACAGCTGCCGCAAGCTGTCCAGTTGTCCTTAGCTTTTCATCTTCCTTAACTTGAACGTAATATAACTCTTGATCCTTCATCTTTTTTTGGAAGAGAAGGAAGAGGAAAAGTAGCATAAGCTGTGTCCCAAGGAAGTTAATGGCTACTCCATAGTAATCCAAATAGGTGTAAGTATGTATACTACGTGTGTCATACATCATCAAGTAGATAATAATGCTAACAGTTATCGTAATATTACTCAGCAATGTTACATAGAACAATCTAGTATGTAGAAACAATATAGGGATTACTGGGATAAAACTAATAAGTAATAACGATGCAAATCTGTCAGGAAATCGTAAAAACATAAAGAAAAAGTATGCAGACATGAAAAAAGTAATCGCAGCTCTAACATTTATTGAATCTTTATTCGGAAAAATTATTAATAGAAATGCAATACATGCTACAAATAAAAATTGAAAAACTAAAGAAAGAGAAATAATTCGTCCATCTTCTTCGTAAATTAATACTAACCCTGCACTCATTAATATAATTAACAAGCTAATAATAAGACGATACAGCTTAATACTTGGTAAAAATTCATTGTCTATCATTTGAAAAGTCCTCACAATACTATTGTATCTTATTATATTATAGAAAAAATGTTTATTTGGATACGTAGAAAAGCGATATCTTAAAAGGTACTCACCTTGTAATCTTTTCCTCTTTGCCTTCTGGACCAAGCTCTTTAAGTTTTTATTAGGCTGTTTTCGTAAAGTTTGTTGCGATTACCCGCAGCTGGAATACACTTCGCTTTCCGTGGGGCGAAGCTTAAGCCTCCTCAGCTTCGCCTCCGGGGTCTCAGACTGTCTCGCTAATCCCACAGGAGTCTACGTGTATTCCGGCTGCTTCATTTTTCCAACTAATTCTTTTTTTCGATTGAAAAACAACAATTCTTTAGAAAACAGCCTTTTATTATGAGTTGTCCATCATCTTAATGAAAAAACGTACCCAGGTAGTTGAGCTACTCACTATGTAAAAGTCTATTTTACCTTAAAATTCCTTCTTTTTGTAGTCCAGCTTATTCTAAAACTGTTTTTGACGCTATATTTCTAGTTCTGGCTGACGTTCTTCAATAGAGTAAGTTCGTTCACATCTGCCAAATCCTTAATTCTATCTGCATGCTACTTTTTCAATCTTAATAACTTCTTTTCTTGGAATTATTTCATATAGAATGCTTCTTCCATTAATCTATTCCGATTGATATATAGCAAAGACCCAATATTATAAATATAACGAGGATTAATTCAGAGATTGAGCGTTAAACCTTTAGAATAATTTGCAAACTAAAAAACGTCTAATCTCCTAAATATCTAGGTTATAGACGTTTCCAACTAGAATTTATTTAATTTTCACATTCATTTATTATAAAAATGCTAACACGAGCTACTGTTTAAACATTTAATAATCCATATATAACATCTTTTATTATGAGTTTAGTCATAGTGCTGTGTCATCTAATATTATTTTGAGCTAAATACCCTACTGTGGTATGAATCTTATTTCTCATTTTTCACCATTGAGCTAGCCAGTGTGTCAGGAAAGAATTTCCCGCCAAAGCGCAAGACTTTTGAAAGACCTGGAACTACTCGTTTTTTGTTCTTTTCCATACCTTTGATACCATGTTTAACTAATGTATCTAAAGTCATATTTGGAAATTTGTCTCCTTCTTTTACGCTCGGTTCTAGATTTGTTTCCGCAACAAGCGGCGGTACCAACTCCATCACATGAATATTTTTATCTGACTTATTTAATTGAATACGAAGGGCATCTGTATACATGTGAATCCCAGCTTTCGTTGCAGAATACACTGGATGAACAGGTGAAGTTACATAAGATAGGCCAGAACTAACAGTAACGATCATCGCTTCCTTTTGCTCACAAAGTTGTGGTAGTAAAGCTTGGGTCATCCATATTGTTCCATTAAGATTTGTTGTAATTTCAGCTGTGACCTGCTCTAACTCCATTTTTTCATCTAGTAATGGAAAAGCACGCATAATGCCGGCTGAATGGAATAAAACATTAGCTTCGGGATAGTTTTCCTGAATGAATATTGCCATTTTGCGAACTGAATCAACACTAGAAACGTCCCCCTGTAAACCGATTAGTCCTTTGTGATCTTTCAATACCTTATCAATTGCTTTTTGATTACGACCAATTACAATGACTTTATTCCCACGTTTTAACAACTCTTTAGCGAAAGCAAGACCTATTCCTGAAGTGCCGCCGGTGATAATAATGGTATTATTTGAAATGTTCATAAGATTCTCCTCTATTGGTTACATATTTATTTTTTTGTAACTGCAAATCCAACTTTATCTTAACTAGTTACAAAAGTCAACTTTTGTAACTAGACATTCAATTTTACCTCAACCAATAATGTTGTATAATTAATACATGAAAAATTTAAGTAAAGAACTCATATTAGCAACTGCTCACCGTATGGTAGTGAAACAAGGAATGGAAAAAGTCAATCTTTCAAAGGTTGGCCAAGAACTAGGAACAAGTCATGCAGCGATATACAAGTATTTCACAGGAAAGGAAGAATTATGGACAGCACTCGCCCTTTCATGGCTTGATAATGAACTAACAAAACTATTTCCTTTTGACACTAAAAATTATTCTTCTACAAAGGAAATCATTCATGATTGGTTTTGGATTTTAAGTGAATCAAAATATCAATCGTATCATCGTGAACCAGAAATGTTTAAATTATATACAACATATATTGATGGAAATCTATCAGTTTTAACTCGTCACATGACAGCTTTACTTAGTAGCTTAAAAGAAGCAAGTAGAATTGAGGATGAGAGTATACTAAAAGCTCTGTTCATGGCATTTGCTTACTTTTCATCTCCTTCCTTTGCAGAAAATTGGTCACAAATTGACTTTAAAAGAGAATTTGAAGCTGTCTGGAAATTAGTCGAAGCTGGAATTCATGTATGATAAACTGGAACTTTAAGTGTGGTTGAATAACTAGATTGAACAGGCTAGCATGTTTTCGGTTGAGAACTTGCTAGCCTGACTATACGCAGCGAATTTAGGAGATATTCTTTTGTTTTTATTGCTACATTTGGGGAATTAAAAGTCGATCACTGGTTTACTAAAAGTAACTAGCATTGAAAACTTATTAAGTTTAGATTTGTTCAAAAGTAATTGTAGTTGATTTCCAAGTAATAACGGATTTTATTTTAACCGATTACTTTCCCCGAGAAAGGTTTAGGCAGTATTTTTCGAGAACCTAGATTAAGCAAGAATCATAAATTTGTAAACTACGAACATGATTACAGTGAGAAGTACTTGAACAGCAACGAAATTTGCATATTTTTTATTGCTCTTCTTTTCGCTGTTTTTTTCAAAGTATTGAATAACTAAATATTCGTTTGTAAAAGAAGTAACATTGACGATTAATAGGAACGCGAATGTTTTTGAAAATGCATTTTCAAAAGAAGTAAACGACGTGGAAAAAAGTAAAAGCGTCAAAAATAAATGAGTGAAAGAAAATCTGAATTTTTTTGCTGACATGTAGATGCTTTCAGTATTAATCATAAACAAACACCTCCAGTATTAATCACAGAGAATCGCTGATAAAGTATATGCAGCAGTAACTATAAAGGGAATTGCTATACTTGTTTTATTAAACTATTCTGCCCTGCTTTTCTTATTTCTCGTTTGACTAACCTTTTCACCAAATGTTTCTTACAAATCACACGACAATATCTCAATGAAGTGTACTTTTCTTCCTCTACATTCCCGTATCCATCTTGTTCATTCTTCAAAATAAATCCTTTTGCTTCGTAGAAAGGGATTCCCTTTTGATTTCCTTTTGCAACAGACACCCATTGTTCATTCGCACCGAACTCTTCCTTCTGCTGTTTTGTAAGCCCATCTAATAACATTGTACCGATACCTTCATTACGTCTATTAGGATTAAGATATAAGACAAAAACCTCTCCAGCAGTATCATTAATCATCCCGCCTCCAATTGCTCCAATTACTTCCTTATTTTCAGTGGCAACAAAATAGCCTCCCCATTCTCTGCTAGTTTCCATTACTTCATTATGTATTCTTTCAATGTTATAAAACGCTGAAATAATTCTAGTAATATATTCTTTAGAACGCAGCTCGGAGTATGTTGCCCAATAGCCATTACTACAAACCTTTGCAATTCCTTCTACATGTTTAGGTTCTGCCTTTTTAATTTCTATCATAATCTTCTCTTCACCCACTCATCATTTTATGTATAAAAGTTCACAAAATTTATTTACTCTGTTATTATTTTTTCTAAACAATAATGGGATTTACCATTGTAATTCAACTTTTTGTACAATTATGAATCGTACGAAATTCATAAAGTACATGCCCTTAAGGAAAATGGAAGATTGCAATGCCCCCTTCTCGCTTTCAGCTATCCTAATCAACAAGACCATTACCTATATAATCAAATGTATTTATGTCTGCATAAGCAATCATATTGTTTGGACTGGATTTACTTTTCGTAGGAAAATCAAGCAAATATACTACTTTTCCTTCATATGTTTTATCATCAACTTGAGACATCATATTCTCAGTCAGAGTAATTTTAGAAATCTTTCCATCTTCCCAAGTACCATTGATCCATTCTTGTTGTTCTGATGACAATTGGTTCCAAATTTTTTCTCGAATATCACCTTTTTTCACAACCTTTTCAACTTGTTCTTTGCTACTCTTAACAACTTTACCGTTATTATTTCTTGATTGTACACTCTCGTTAGAACAAGCAAAAAGTCCTAACACAAATGCTGAGGAAAGAATAAATAAAACAATTCTTTTCACTCTAACACCTCCTTATATAATATGACGGTTAACCTATCAATTAGTTTCAATTCAAATTCAAAGCCAAAGCTTCATCAAAATTAATAGGTCGGACCAACTGGATGCTCTCTAACAAAATATCAACTATACCGTCTAACTGATACCATAATTCTGTTCTCTTTTCAATTTATTTTTTTGCTTGTACTAGTAGTTTCTCCATTTTCTTTTACTTTATCGTCAACTTGCGCCACTTGATACCGGTGATTATCAAAGTTTCCTGTTTACTTAAATACATATCCACCATAAAATCAATCGCAACAAAAGATATTGCAAGTGTAAAGGAAAAACGTTTTACTTTAAGCCTCTCCTTTATTTTATTTTCTTATAGACGATTCAAACGAGCTAAATCTTTTAACCTATAATTCAATTGTCTTTAATTATCTACTCCAAGACACTTAAACTTTATCATGCCCAAAATATCATATACAACATTTTCCAATATATATGATATACTATACCTGTATTTTTGAAAGAAAGGAATGATGGAATGAGTATCCGAAATAAACTTTTATCTATAAATGCAATTTTACTATTTGTTCTATTACTAGTTGGTTGTTCACATGATTCGTCGAAATACTCTTCTGAGAACAGCCCCCCTCTTCCTAAATCTAGTACAGAGATAGTAGAACTTGAAAATGATGAATCTTCAACACTGAAGCCTTCCACCAGTTCAGATGAAAAAAATCTGAATGGTACTGAAACAAATAAAGAACCTGAATCGGAGAAAGTTATTACAGAATTAGACAACACCAATGGAAATAGTACATCCGAAAAGAAAAAAGAGATTTCATTGTCTAAATATTCTGCTCAAGAAATCGAATACGCGAGAATTTGGTTGCAGCTTGGGCCAACTCAGGATATAGATGCATTATCTGTTCAAACATTTCATGAAGGGGAACCGCTCAATCCAAATGACGAAACAAGTGCTAATTATCCAGAAGATGTTATTCATTTATCAGGCTCACGTTTAGCAGAAGGTTCCATTACATATAGTGGCAATGGGGATGGCACGATTAATGTATATAAAGTGCCACATAGATGGGATGGAAAATACCCAGCTGGTGAACAATTCTATATTGATTTTTTTATTAATGATACGAAGCTAGTTAAGGTGGGTACAGGGGATAATGAAAAAATAGTAGAATTAATAGATAAAATGTTTATTCAATAATCCCATATTTAGATATCCGGCATGATGCTGAGTTTGTGAGATTAGCAGATTAAATGAACTAACTTTCAACATTTTCATACTGGTGTATACCATAAAGGAGTATTTATGAAGAAATGGACTAGAAAGCTATTACATACCTCTCGGGGGAAATTTGAAATTTTCATAAAAGGGCAAGGTGAACCTCTTTGTGTTACCCATCATTATTCAGAATTTAATGAGACAGGAGATTATTTTGCAGACTCCTTTGTCCGTACGCATAAAGTATTTCTTGTTAATCTACGGAAGGCAGGTAGCTCAGATGAAGCTACTCAACCGTATGAACTAGGATTATTAGAGTCTATCTTTGACTTAGAAGCAATACGTGAAGCAGTAGGATATAAAAAATGGAGCTTTGCAGATCATTCCACTGAGGGCATGTTAGGAGTTATATATGGAATATATTGCTCTAACAGCTTGAGAAAACTCATATTAGTAGGGGCTGCTGCAAGAGAATATATGACATTTTCTCCTGATTGTATATACAATGAAGAACATCCATCCTATAAAAAAATGCAAGATTTGATAGAAAACCTAAAACGTTCTGATTTAACAGTGGAGGAAAAAATGGCATTAATAAAAGAACCGACAAAGTTATCCTTATATGTTTCTGAAAGGTATGATGATTATTTTTTCCTGCCTATCCAGAAGAAAATATCCTCCATTAGACTGAACTATTTTAGCCGGGAAGTGCAACTATTTGATGTTACTAGGAAACTCAAACTGATTACAACTCCAACATTAATCATTTGTGGAAAATTTGATGTACAGTGCCCTCTTCCCTATTCGGTCGAAATGAATGAGTGCATCCCTCATTCCAAATTATTGGTGTTTAATCAAAGCAATCATTATCCCTTTCTAGAAGAAGCTATACGATTTAAAGATGAAATAGAAGCTTTTATGGGAGACAGTGTATGAAATTAAAAAGTGTAGATATTGATATGATTGCTCGCTCGTTACTTACTTCCCTTATTTCCGCTATTTTCGTTAGTATGCTTCAACTTATTGGTTCACCCTATTTTAGTTTTTTTGGAATACTAATCTTCACTTGCATTTTCTTTTGCTTTTATCTAGTTATCGCGTCACCTCTGCAGATTTTCTTAAATCAACGGCCTAAGAAATTTAGTATTCTCTACCTTGCTATCTATAATGTTTTTTCGGGGGTGATAACAGGCATTGTGGCAATGATTTTCGGTATAAAAAATCCTTTTCACTCCTCAGAATTTTATTTCCTATTTATTATGTGCGCATTCCTTTTTTGGATCGTTGATTCAATTTTACTTCAAAAAATGATGAATAAACATTGAATACATTTTTGGAATTAGGAGGATCACGATGAAGAATTCATTACAATTAATAACAGACACAGCTTATTCATTAAACTTTTTTTATTTTATTTTCCAAAATATCTTTCTCAACCAGAATAATAATAAGGATGATTGTAAAATGATTCTATAGTAGAAGATCTACCTCCATTGTCTTATTTTGCAGTGTTATCTATAAAAGAGTGTATGATCCATCATGAAGAGGTAGTTGCTGGATTAAGGATGAGTGTTTATTAATTAACTTATAGAATTTATTTTCCATTAGTTTGTTATAAAACCTTTACCTTAATAACAAAGTGTCTATCTCTTTCCAGTCTTTTACTCTCGTTATTCGTTCATGATTAGATATTCGGTTATATGGCTTATCAAGTAGCCATACATCCATTCCACTATTCGTAACAGCTAATGCATGGGAAGGATTGTCTTCAATAAATAGAGTGACATTATGAATTAAAGCACATTCAGGTTTACCATTTTTATATTCTGAAGCACATATTATATCATCTATGGCAGCTTATGTTTAACAATCCAGAGTTCCGCTGAATTCATCCAAGCTTTCGGTCTTCCCGTCATTATTGATAGTTTTGAAGTTTTGCTTAGTTCACTAAGAACATCGATTATAAATGGATACGGTTTAGCTAAATGCAGTACCTTTTGGTTTTTGTAAAAAAATCTAAAAATGCTTCAAAGGAATACCCATATAAATCCGAAACTGCATACTCTACCATTTCCTCGTAATTTAAATCTTGGTTATGTATTTTATTTAAAAGCTGTACAATCGATTTTCTCATATCAACAAGTGTATCATCAAAATCCAATCCGATGTGGTTCATCTAACTCCTCGCGTTTCCTTTATTTCTCTTATATCATTATTTAAAGCACCAAGTAAGTATTGCTGTATTTTTATGTCTAAATCCCAAAAATCCGCGGCACTTTAACTCCCCAGTCAAACAAGATCCCCATTACTGTAAAAACCAAAAACATAACAATGCAAAGGTTTACAAACGCTTTACCAACTCGGTTATCATTTTTAGCTTCTCTATTTTGTTGTACTCTTTCTCTATAAAGTTCTTGAACTATTTTTTGTTTTTCTAATTTTTCTTCTTTGTGTTGATTCATCCCTTTACCCAACTCCTTCCTTCAAAAAATTCTTTTTGTTTTGATTAGCGTCTATACGAAGCTTCTCGTCATCAAATAGAATTATGCAACTTGTAAAATAACCCACATATTACGAGGAGAAAGTTCCAACTCATCAATTTATAAATATCTCAAATGGTCTAACTTTAAAAAGATTTCACTAGTGTCGCATTAAAATAATTCAACATAGCTAAATAAATTAAATTTTCCGCAAATAAACTTTTCTATAAAAAAAGCCTTTATAATGGGTTGGTGGTAGTAACCTATCCAAATCCAAAATAAAGGACTAACGCATGGATAAGTTTACACGAAAAACATCATTTGAACAATGGCTTTCACCTATTTCCAACAATTTGTTAGAGGAACAAGTGAAAAACTATCAATTAAATTACTATACGAAGAAGCTGCATATGACTTCCTTTTTGAAATTACTACTATATGCACAACTCCATGAAACGGAGAGTTTGCGTGCATTAAGTGATTGCGTGTTTTCAGAAGAATTACAAAACGCCACTCAACTTGATTCCATTAGTTTCTCTCAACTGGGTAGGCGATTAAATCTGGTTCCAACGGAGTTTTTCCAAACTATTTTTCTTGATTTAGTCAAGCAAATTCATCGGAAGACTGATTTTCAAGCGAGACGAAAAACGACAACACCTCTTAAAATTATTGATTCCAGTACATTACCATTAAACTTGAACAACCATAAGTGGGCAAAATTTCGAAAAACCAAATCTGGTGTGAAGCTCCATCTACGCCTCGTATTTATGGAAAAAGGTCATTCCTATCCAGATCAATCCGTGCTTACAAATGCCAACGAACATGACCGAGGCCAGCTTGAGATCCTGGTCGATGACAAAGAATGCATGTATGTGTTTGATCGTGGATACTTGGACTATGAACGATTCGATCGCATGACAGATGAAGGCTATTTCTTCGTCTCTCGACTGCGTAAAAATGCGGTTGTACGTAGCCTTGAAACACTCTCGTTACCAGAAGATTCTTCTGTGTTATCGGATGAGATGGTCGTCATTGGAACCACACAAAATCGATCGGAGAATGTTTTCCGTTTGATCAAAGTATGGGATACAAAAGGAAATGAGCTACACTTGTTAACGAATCGTTTTGATTTAAGTGCGGATGAAATCGCTGAACTTTACAAATCACGGTGGGCCATTGAACTGTTTTTCAAATGGATGAAACAGCATTTGAATATCAAAAAATTCTTTGGACAGAGTGAACAAGCTGTGCACAACCAAGTGTATATAGCGATGATCGTCTATTGCTTGAATGTACTGGCTCAACGGAACACGAAAAGTAAGCGATCGTACTTACAAATTAGTCGTTATTTGAAAGCAGCTTTATGGAAACCGGAACACATTTGGTTGAGAAAAATAGGGGGAAACACTGTCCCATAAGCCAATCACTGTCTCTATCACACTCGCCACAAGGTATAGTAAAAAAATGGATGTTTACTACCTATGTTTAATCATCTTTCTTTTTACTCAAAAGTAAGGATAATTAATAACGGAAAATTCCGTCAATGTTTATGCGACGCTAGTGAAAAGATTTATATAAATTTTTTTAAATATTCGCCAAATATTTTGTTCATAACTTTGGGCGTGTTTTCTAAATAAACATTAATTTGTTCCATGTTTGATTCGAATTTATCAGCGTTTCTTTCATCTGTTGGAAAATCTGATATTCCTTTAATAATAATACATTCAACATCATTTTTCTCACAGATATAAGCAATTGCCCCCGCTTCTGTATCCGCTATTGTTATTTCATTTTCTTTAAGTTCTAAATAGTCCTTCCACATAACTACTGCTTTATCAGCAGTACCAATTGTTCCGGTATAAAAATCATTTCCATATTTCGATAGATCAATATCGACTATGAAGGATTGTTTAATAAAAGGCTCGATTTCTTTTACTGTGCAATCATATTGAACGGCTTTATCGGGTACAAAAATATCCAAATTATTGAACTTATCATCTATTCCTGCACATGTTCCAGCAACGATTACTTTAGTTAAATTAAATTTAGAAATCATATACTGATTACCACCTACACCATTTACTTTTCTTACACCGGTACTATAAAAAACAAGTTTGGTATCATTAATTGTTCTTATGAAATATTCACCATAAGGATAAGCGAAACGTTCACTATCTTTTATGCTGAAATATTCCAATGTCGCTTTATATTCCCAATTCGTTGCTATACTTATTCCTATCATCGACTTATCACCCTGCAAATATAATTTGTCACTATTGAATGTCTATACACGGTCTGATTTCATTATTACCACTATCCTTCTATACTCTGTTCAACAACAATTCGTTATTATTATGTAAATATCCTTTTTTACTAACCTGGTCTTTATCTTTAATGCTATAAGTGCATCCCTTTTATTTTAAGGAAAGCACCAATTGCTTTAATAAGCGTATTCCATTACAAATTGTCGATCTCATTTAATAAGTAATCAACCCACTCATTTTGAGGAGAAACTATCTGTGGTAAGTTGTCTAATGGAGACAAAAATAATTTAAAGTGGTGATTATCTGTCTCTATTTCCCATTCATCAACCTGACTGCTTGATTGGAGATGATAAAATTGTCTTGTTACTTTTGATGCTAAATTCGATTCTTCCGTCCAACCAGTTATCTGATATGTTATGTAATTGGGTTCTGGAAATTTTTTTCATCGTCTCCTCCAAAGAATAGTTTTGCTAATTCTTCACCTAAAACTTCTTCTATATTTTATAAAATTAAATCCATATCCCTGTTTTACTAACATACCCCGTTTGCGACATAAGAAGTCTCTCATTTATTACAGGCATGCAACACAATAGTTACAAAGAATTTTATCATTAGATTCTTTTAAATAAATGTTAAAACAATACTCGAGAAGAAATGCAGAGGCAAACACTTTATAGGGCTTGGTTTCCAAGATTTATTCTAAGAATGGTTTATTTAAATTCTGAATTTCATTATCATCTAGTCTCTCGGACATTTCTTCTAAGAACTCTCGTACAGGTAACAACTCCTCTGAATAATCCTTATACATCTCTTTAGAAACAAGCTTTAAAACTTTATAGTACTCTTCAGCTAGTCGATACAAAGAATTCTCTTTTATATCCCTTTCTGGTAGTAACCGATGAAATATATATAACCTTTCAATAGTCATCTCATAGTTATCTAGCAGAGCAGTTATTGGGTCTGGAATTGAAAGTGTTTTTATTTCAGTCATTTATATTCCCCTTCACATATATCTAGATACTATCTTTTGCAATTCTATTAAGTTCAGATGGTTTCTCTTAAACAGTCCAGTGCCATAATTTTCCATTTTCATCAATCTAACATGAGGAATATAACCTAGAAGCAGCTCCTTTATTTTGATTGGTGTTAATATATCATGACTTCCTTGAAAACAAGTCACTGCAAACATGCCATTAAAATAAGCATTAGTAATTCGTTTATCCATGCTGTACTCTCTACCTTTGTTGGTTATCAAACATTACTTCCGTTTGATCTTCTGAATGATTATAATGTGCTGAAAGTGATAATTCCCCATCAAACCCTGGTTTTCTCCATCTAGAATAAAATCCAGACCAATCATTTTCCGAATCATTGTCATCAAGTGCAGTACCTTTGTATTCCACGGTCCATCCCTGTTTAGGAAGCTCTTCTAAATAGTATTCATAAACTTTGGACCAATGGTCACCATCTATTTTGTAATAATATTCAGTAGGTTCAAGTCCTTCATATAATGGAATATCCTTCTGCTGTTCAGGGATAATTGTCATTCCCTTATATGTATCATCCGTCACTTTTTGATAAATAAATATACTTATTAAAAACAAAATAGACATTATTCCATATAATAAAAGTCTTTTTTGAGCCATTTGAATTCTCCTATTCGCTTTCAATTGAAAAATGGATACTAATGAGATTCATGTTTATTTTCTTCGTCTTTATTTGCTAATCTATTTACTTCGAAACACCCTTCCAAAAAACATCCCACAATGCTTCTAATTTATCATCGACTCTTCTTTCCGAATTAAAATAAACGATTTCTACCATGATTGCCATGATTATACCTGTAAAAGCTAAGTTAAATGTGTTTGCATCTTTTACGACTATTTGTTTTTGTTCGATCCACTTGCTACTTTTTTGACCAATTAAGTGTTCTTGAAAATGCTCTGCTTCTATAACCTCTTTTTGGATGACATCATATAAATGCATGGGTGGAAAAAATCCCATTCTTAGCCAGAACTTCATTATTTCATTTTCTTGGAACATCTTTTTTGTGTAAAGTAAATAATCGTAAAGAAAAGTCTCTGGATTGCTACTTTTCTCTTTTTTGAAAAAATGCTCTTTGCGCTTTATTTCTTCTGCTTTTGCTTCCCTTAATACTTCGAGAAACAAGTCATCTTTTCCTTTAAAATGAGAATAAATTGATGCTTTCTTTATTCCAGCTTCCTCTGCAATTTCTGACAGGGAAGCTCCTTCAAATCCTTTTTGTAAAAAATACTTAATTGCCGCTTTTTTAATTTCTTCTTTTTTCATATCGCTCACTCCTTTATGCGATTAGTTTTAAACCAACTGCTGCAACAAGAATCATCGAAATAAATAAGATTCTTTTACCGTCCTTGGGTTCTCCATATACAAACATCCCTAATAGCGCAGAGCCAACTGTTCCAATTCCTGTCCAAACACCATATGCTGTTCCCATGGAGATAGTTTTCATCGCATATGATAACAATGCGAAGCTACACATAAAACCAATAATTAAATACAGGAGCGCATCCCATTTTTTCATCGTAAAACGTTTAATATTTAAAACACCTATTATTTCACAACCCCCGGCTGCAATTAAAGCTAACCATGCCATGTACTCAAGCCTCCTCTTGATTCGTTCCTTCATCCGTTACCATTTTTAAGCCAATCACGCCAATTAATAAAACTAAAATTAATAGTATCTTCACTAAATTAATTGGTTCATTAAATAAAATTATTTCTGCAATCACTGTTCCAGCTGTCCCTAACCCTGTAAATACCGCATAAACCGTTCCAATTGGTAAATACTTTGTCGTATATATTAATAAATAAAAACTGATGACAATTGCGAGAATCGTTCCACTCCATTCTAAAAAAGTGGATGCATGTTTTAGACCAGAAACCCATGCAACCTCTACAATCCCTGCACTAAAAACCATGAGCCAATACTTATTCAAATTAATAACCTCCCCTTCAATTAACTACCGACCGTTCGGTAGTTATTGTGTCACAAAATGGGTCCTTCGTCAAGAAACTATTCAAACGGACTTAAATATTTGTATAAAATGTTTAATTAACTATGTATGTTAAAATTTCAGATGATTAATTTACCATAATTTCCTATTCGACTAAATGATTAATGAGACTTTTATGCAGCTTTATCAAGCTTAATCGGTGCATTGCTTGTAATTTTACTAATGTGGATGTCTCATGAAGCAATTTTTATGATGATGCCACAGAACCTGATTATATACAGAAAGCGGGATTTAAATACTAAACAGCTTAATTGGATGGCACAAAAAGGGGATAAAACAGAGGAAGAAAGACTAAAATATAATGGAGGCACTTTTGAATATGCCGCATTATATAAATCTTTATATAAATCAACAAAAATATGACAGATTAAAAGAAATATGGGAAGTCGATGTGACTTCCCATATTTCTTTTAGTTTATTTTCTTATTGTCTTTACTGTTTACAATAATACTATACTCTTCATTGGCTAGTATTTCCACTATTTCATCAGACTTCAAAAACTCCACAATTTCTCCTTCAATTTCAGCTCCTAGTTGTTTTGCAGTAGGGTTGGTACTTAATTCGGAGGTACTAATAATAAATGTCAATGGTACCCTTTTATAGCTTACACCTGTTACCTTGTATTCTTTTTTAGATAATAAACCTTCAACAATTGCTGATTCGATTGGTGCTATATTATCAGCAACTCTTACTTCCACCGTTGTATTGGTTGGAAGAATCCGATAACCTTTAAATTTATTTTCATTTGTCACCTCTAGCCCAGCCTTCTCCACCTCTTTCTCTATAGAGCGGAAATATTTTTTGTCCCCGACAATATTGATAAAAATAGCATTCTCAGTGGGATCGACTTGAACCATATCATATTTGTAATCCAACTGCTTCATTTTTTCTTCCACTTTTTGCTCGAGTAGTTTTTTTTCTGCCTTTTCCTCTTCATTAAGGACATAATCTGTTCTCTCTTTAAATTCATCCACCTCAACAGAATAAGCATCATACCCCTTTTCGTTCAGTATACTTATAGCAATTTTTTTCACTTCATCTCTTACTTCTTTATAATAATCCGAACCTTTAATACTAATAGTAATCTTTTTTTGAGAGTCATAGGTTGATCCCATACTTTCTATTTCATAACCTTTGTCTTCTAGTTCCTCATAAATTACTGTCATAATGGATTTCGATTGAAAAACAGAACCCAAATATGGGATAGATGAAATCATTTTTGCCATTGTAGGCGAAACAAGCCCAGAGCTGGTGTACAGTATAATCATTAAAATAGCTGCCGTAATCCAAGTTACGATTACTTTCTTTCGCTTCGACTTTTGCTTTTTAATACTTGCAGAGCTATTTATTACAGGGATTTGATTATCTTCTTTTGCTTTTTGCACCCCTAATATGACTCGATTATGTAACTCATCCGGTATCTCGATTTTATCTAATTCTTGTCTGATTTTATTATCCATACATATCCACCCTCCTTACTTTTTTCCGAAGTTTCTCAAGCGCACGATATAACACAGATTTGACTGTACTTAGTGGCATATTTAACAAGTCTGATATCTCATTAAACGTATAACTCTGATAATACTTTAGCAATACTACCGTCTTTTCCTCTTCGTTTAATATAACCAATAGATCTTGTAAAGATATTGAAAGTGGAATATCCTCTTTAATAGGACTTGAAGATTCTAATGTACTTTCCACTTGAAAATAAACTAATTTCTTATTTTTTCTTAACAAATCAATGGAACAGTTTATCGCAATTTTTAATAACCATGACTTAAACAACGATAAATCCTTTAAACTGCTAAGCTTTAGAAAAGAACGATAAGCGGTTTCTTGTACAATATCTAATGCATCCTCTTTATTTTTGACATAAACATAAGCCATCCGGTATATGTCATGCTCGTATTGCTGAAAAAGCCTTATAAAAGTTACTTCTTTTTCATTTTCTTCTGTATTCTCGGTACTTATGTCCCTCACCTACTTTCTTACTTATAATAATAAGACGGTTCTATTTAACTTTTGGCCGAAATTTTTTTTCACCTTAAGATTAATTCCTACTTTTTTATTTGAATGTACTAATAAATATCAAGAAAAAAGTGATCAAAGAATGACCACTTTTTAACTCCTATATTTCTCATGAAGCTTCACACTATAAAACCTCATCACTTTTGGTACTCCTTCTATTTCAAATACCCCATTTAATACCAATTAGATTAATCTGTATTCAAAATACTCATCACCGATTCTCTGATTGAGATGCCCAATAATCTCCCCAATTAAAATATCATTCTTTTTATTTTTTAATAAACCCCCTCTGTTAGGATAGATGTCGTAGGGAACTTTAGTGTATAGTTTAAATCATACACGGAGGTTGATCGACATGAAAAGTAATAATGGTAAACGTTATACAAAGGAAGAGAAAGCATCAATTATTAAGAGAATGATGCCCCCCACTAATGAATCGGTTGGCCAATTAAGTGAAGAGTTGGGCATTACTGAACCCACGCTTTACAAGTGGAGAAAAGAGGCTAGATCATCTGGAAACCCCACACCCGGAGATGGACAAAGTTCTGAACACTGGAGCAGTGAAGATAAGTTTCTCATAGTTATGGAAACATACTCAATGAATGGTGCGGAGCTAGCGGAGTATTGTCGAAAAAAGGGACTTTATAAAGAACAGATTGACGCATGGCGAGATTCATGCCTTAATGCAAATGGGCGAGAATCTAGTCAAACAAAGCAGTTAAATCAAGAATTAAAAGAGGAGAAAAAGCGAGGAAAGGCATTAGAGAAAGATTTGCGTAAAAAAGAAAAAGCATTGGCAGAAGCTGCAGCCTTATTACTATTAAGAAAAAAGGCCCAAGCGATCTGGGGGGACCAAGAGGACGAATGATCAGCCCGTCAGATCGCGCACTAGCAGTAGAACTCATCCAAGAAGCAAACCAAAATGGTGCGCGATTAGCCCCGGCGTGTAAAGAATTGAACATTAGCGTTCGCACCTATGAACGCTGGATTTCAGAAGGTGGAATCAAGGAGGATCAACGCCCTATTGCGTTACGTCCAGAGCCAAAAAATAAATTAACGATAGAGGAAAAACAAGAGATACTGGAGGTTGTTAAAAAAGAGGAATTTGTAGACCTACCGCCTACTCAAATCGTGCCAAAATTAGCAGATCAATGCATTTATATCGCCTCCGAATCTAGCTTTTATAGAGTTCTTCGTGAGCATAAAATGCAAAATCATCGGGGAAGAAGCAAAAAGCCCGAGGGTAGATTACCAGAAAGTCATTTAGCAGTAGCCCCAAACCAGGTATGGACATGGGATATAACGTGGTTAAAAGGGCCGGTGAAAGGCTTGTTTTATCGACTCTACTTAATTATCGATATTTTTAGTAGAAAAATCGTAGGTTGGGAGATTTGGGAGTCAGAGGAGGCAAAACACGCTGAAGATTTAATGAAGAAGACGATTATTAGTGAAAAAATCCAAGGTAAACCACTCGTTTTACATTCCGATAATGGCAGTCCCATGAAAGCCGCAACATTTCAGGTATTACTTGAAAAATTAGGGATCCAAAGCTCTTATTCAAGACCAAGAGTAAGTAATGACAATCCCTATTCTGAAGCAATGTTTCGGACTCTGAAATATCGACCTGAATTCCCGTACAGAGGCTTTGAAACACTTGAGGCTGCACGTGAATGGGCATTAAGATTTGTGAATTGGTATAACTGTATACATTTACACAGTGGTATAAATTTTGTGACGCCAGAACAATGCCACACAGGTGCGCATATTGGGATACTGAAAAAGCGCAAAGAAGTTTATGAACTAGCGAAACAAAAGCATCCAGAACGTTGGACGCGCTCAACTAGAGACTGGAGTGCACATGATTCAGTGGCTTTAAACCCAATAAAGGACAAGATAGAAAAGGATGGAACAAAATAGCCCCACTGCGACTGAGCTTGAACTACCCATTCCCTTCTCATCAAAGAACAGAATGAATTCTGTTCTTTGATGAGAAGGCCACCAAGCAAAGCGCGGTAGTTACCCTTACGTTCTTACACTAGTAAACAAGTTAAATGCGACAACTATCTTGACAAACACCGTAAAGAAAGAACAAAACGTTGCGCTGTTTGTTCATCAGAATTCTCGCATGCCCAAATCATTATACGAGTTTGATCACTCATGTCTTTCAATTCCAGAATAGTATTGTTGAAACTATGCTGATCCTTATACAAGTACTCTTCATCCATATTAATATGGTTTATAAACCATTTATGCCTAAGAGAAAGTCCCTTTTTCTCTTCTATATTACATAGTGGACCGATTGAAAAATTATCGGAAAAACATTCATAAAGAAAACGGGAAATTCATTCCTTTGCATCTTTTTTATATAATTCGAATGTACTTTCTATGAAACTTTGTTCGTCCTCTTCACTCATGATGCCGGTTGCTTTCCCTACTGTTCCATCTTGATATTGCCAAAAATAATTATGATCCTCATCCACAGAATTAAAATCTCCCGCTTTCCATTTATCTAATATGCTTATAAGGATATCTTTATTGGAAAAACTGCTGTTTTTTACAACTTCATAAAGCTTTTCCACTCTATCTTCCGTCATTTGTACCGCTCCCCATTTATCAGTAGCGTATACCTTTTGGTGAGTCATTTTATGCATAGTAGTGATAACCTTATCCTTATTCCAATAGGAATAATCTATACTATCTCCAACCATTTCGTCGAGAACCTCTCCCTCTTTCGTTTCGGCAACAAAGGCGTCATTACTTCCTTTTACCATATAATGCATATAAAAACCAATTGAACCACTAACAACTACTAATAAAACAACTAGCCCTATTGAATATTTCATCCATTTGCTGCGTTTCTTTTTAGTATTTTTTGGTTCTCCCATTTATATAACACTCCTATCGATTTTGTGTTTAGAGAGATATTTTAATTTTCCCTGTTGACTATAACTTCTTCCATTTTGATAACAAATGATAACTCTTCTAAAATAGCTATCTCCTTATTTTTTTATAAAAAAAATAAACCTGTTATATTTTTCCACTAGTGTTGCGTTAATTTAATTTAACTATTAAAAATACTTGAAATGTTCAATTTTATCATTTTATGCAAAGAAAAAGTCCTTTATAATGGATAAGTTAGGTGGTAACCCGTCCAAATCCACTAAAAAGGACTATCGCATGGACAAGATTACACGAAAAACTTCATTTGGACAATGGTTTTCACCAATAAATCTTCAATTATTTGAAGAAAACGTGAAAACGTTGAAATTAGATTTCTATACGAAAAAACTAACGACAGAGTCATTTCTAAAATTATTACTTTTTGCGCAGCTAGAAGAAGTCGAAAGTCTGCATGCGCTGAGCGATTGTCTTTTCGATGATCAACTGCAAAAGGGCATTGATCTTGATTCTATCAGTATTTCCCAACTCTCACGCCGTTTAAATGGCATGAATCCAGACTTATTCCAAAAGCTTTTCCTTGATTTAGTTTCACAAATTCATGCCAAAACGCACAACACGAAACTTGTGATGCCATTAAAAATCATTGATTCAAGCACATTGCCTCTCAATTTGACTAATCATAAATGGGCAAAATTCCGCAAAACAAAAGCGGGTGTTAAATTGCACTTACGCCTTGTGTTTATGGAAAAAGGTATATCCTATCCCGAAAAGGCCATTATGACAACGGCCAAAGAACATGACCGCGGTCAGCTTGAAGTAATGGTTGATGACAAGGAATGTATGTATGTGTTTGACCGTGGTTACTTAGACTACGAACGCTTTGATCGGATGACAGATGACGGCTACTTTTTCCTTTCTAGGCTGCGAAAAAACGCAGTCATACGGGAGGTTTACGATTTTAAACTACCCGAGAATACATCTGTTTTGTCGGATCAAATGGTGTTGATTGGTACGACGCAAAACCGTGCCGAAAATTACTTTCGTCTTCTAAAAGTGATTGATTCAAAAGGAAATGAGCTTCATTTAATCACAAATCGTTTTGATTTAAGTGCTGAAGAAATCTCAAAGATGTATAAATCACGCTGGGCGATTGAGTTATTTTTCAAATGGATTAAACAACATCTCCATATCAAAAAGTTTTACGGCCAAAGCGAATGGGCAATTCAGAATCAAGTGTTTATCGCACTTATTGTTTTTTGCCTGCATGTTCTCGCACAAATCGAGACAAAAAGTAAACGAAAAACCCTACAAATTAGCCGATATTTACGGGCAGCTTTGTGGAAACCAGCACATATTTGGCTTCGAAAGATTGAAGGAAAAACCATTCCTTAATAAACAAATTGTCGTCGTCTCTTAAGTCTAATTGTAAAAAAATTTCCAAATGGATGGATCCACCTTTAGTTGGGTATTTACTTTTTTGGCTCTTAACAGGGGACATATTTAAACTGAATATTCTAACAACATTTATGCAACACTAGTGATATTTTTCTATACTAATAATAACATAATATTCCAACTGTTGAATTTTCACATCAAAAAAGTGATCATCCATTGATCACTTTGAATGAACTATATAGATGTACGCTACTTTTCACTACATTTAATCTTGCTCAATCATTACCTTCCTTTAGCAAAACTTTGTTTCCAATTGAAATTAATGTTTTTAAAAATAAAAGAAAGAAAATATTCCCGCGATAATGGTATACCCTAAAGAAACGTAAAATGAAATGGTAGGTTGGAAACTACGTTTTTGCCTAGTTATTTTTGTTCGTACTTCTTTTGCAGCCCAATGTTCATCATTATTGCCACTTTGAAGCCTTGCATCAGCCAAATCAGACGTAAACCCACCAGAAGAGTTAAAAAAGGCGATGATAATTGCAGCAGCCAATCCTGATAACAAAGACCAATCAATAAAACTATTATGAAAAATGCTAGCCAAGCCCCAGTTAACAAAAATAATTACACCGAAAGTAATGATAGCCCAAACAACTTTTTTCATTTTATCACCCTCCATTATTAGGTTATTCTTGTTTCTTAGGAACTTGTTTAGTTTTTGAATTTGTCACATTCCTGGCATAAATAGAAAAAAACCTGATAATATCAAGAATACAATTTTCTTCATTTCCCCTCCAATTGGTTTTTGAATTGATTCTTATTCTACTTACGTTTATTAATCCAATTAGTTTCATTATGATTCCTTGCTGTTTCAATGAGTATAAGAAGGACGTTCTCCATGAAAATTACAATCCATCTAATATATTACAAAATAGCAAACTTAAAATTAACAAATTCTGTTATAATAAATTCAAAATTGAAAAATGTTAGAGGTGAAATAAACATGTATTGGAATCCGTTATTTGAAAATGATGTACCAGTAGCACACTTCTGCTCTTAATGAGAGAAGAGTGACTACACTTCTCCGTTGAGGGCTTTTGTACCTATTAATAAACGGAGGAGAATAAAATGAAAAACACAATATTAGGATCAATCTATTTAACATTAGCAGCCAGCATTTGGGGTGGGATGTACGTTGTTGTTAAAGTGGTAGTAGCAGTCATTCCCCCACTTGAGCTTGTATGGATACGCTATTTAGTCGCTATCTTGGCATTGCTTATCATTGGTTTTGCCACCCGCCAAAAATGGCGAATGGCAAAACGTTATTTTTTTATTATCATAGCCATCGGGATTATTGGAAATACTATTTCAATTGTTGCTCAAGAAACGGGTACTATGCTGTCCACAGCACAAATGGGCGCGATTATAACTTCTTCCACTCCTGCTTTTATGGTTATTTTTGCACGCTTATTGCTCAAAGAACGATTGACGATAAAAAAGCTGCTTTCCGTATGTCTCGCTACAACTGGAGTTTTTTTTATTGTTGGAATTGGGGAAATTGATTTAACGAGTAAATTAGGCGGAATAGCACTTCTAATTGCAGCTTTAACATGGGCTTTAATGTCAGTACTTGTAAAGCTTTTACCAAGTGACTATTCACAAATTGTTGTAACGACTTATTCCATTTCTGTAGCTCTAGTTGTGTTAACACCTTTTGTGTTGCCAAGGTTACAAGTAATAGATACGTCTGGATGGACACACCCAACCATTTGGGGCGGTCTCTTATATTTGGGGATTGTTTCAACTGCCGGTGGATTTCTCCTTTGGAACCGTGGGTTACAAATGCTGAACGCCTCGAGTGGTGGAATCTTTTTCTTCTTTCAACCAGTTGTCGGAACATTACTTGGATGGCTTATTCTAGGAGAAAGTATCGGTGTAACCTTTTGGATTGGCTCGATTCTTATTGTTATTGGTGTTTTATTTATTGTGATGGAGAAAAAATAAACAAACGGGACCCCTTCTATTAGCATGGAAGGGGTTCCGCTTGCTCCTTAGCTATGGATGAATCTGCATTTTTCAATCTTACTTTATACTATTAGAAATGAACATCGAAGCATCTTGATTCATAAAAATACGTTCTCCATAGTAGAATGTATTTATTTTAGTTGATGTAAATCCAGCATCAACTAATTTTTTTTTCAGTTCTTTATGAGAAAAACCATTATGCACTTTCGGATGATTTATTTTATCATTTTTGTCAAAATCAATAATGATAAGCTGGCCGTCCTTATTTAAAATATTAAACAATTGTTGTAAAATCTTGTTAGTATCCGGTATATGGAGAAGGACTAGAGACATTAAAATGATGTCTACCTTAAGTTCAGGAGTTTCTTGCGTAAAATCGGAATAAAGTACTTGTGAGTTTATAATTTCCTTGTGAATGATTTTAGCTTTCACAACCTCCAGCATTTGTTCTGATGAGTCTACCAACAAAATAGAATCTACTAAATCCGCTAATTCTAAACTAACTAGACCAGTACCACTGCCATAATCTATTAAAGATTTTGATTTACAATCATGTAGTTCTGCTCTTACTTCCTTCACAATGACTTTCGCTAATTCCATTCTATCCTCTGTATCGTATCTTTTGGCCATCTGTTCAAAAACATTATTCTCCATGCGCTTCTCCTCTAAGAAATATAGTGGGTTAATTATTGCAAGTTCATTCGGTGGTTATATAACTATAACTATACCCAAATGCATGAGTTTAAGACAAACTATTCTTTAGCTCGGTAAGTGGACATTTTCAATCCCCATCATTTCTAAACAACTCTTAAGAACCTGTTTATCAATTCTATTTACGAAGCAGTATTTTTCTTTATAGATAATTTGAATATATTTAATGATTTCTTCTTTAGATACATCATTCTTATTAATGAAAAGATTTAATGGTACATTGCTATCACCGTTATTTAAAGGTGGCTGTATGTATTGAATTTCATCTATTTTTTTATAGCCATTTCTTTCGAAGAAACGATTTCTTTTGATGCAGTCTTCTTTTTCTGCTTCGTTATGCACGATTTCTTGTTTCTCTGTTTCCAAAATCGTTGCACGCAGTGAAACATTCCCTGCTGAAATGGCATCTTCATTTAATAATTCTTCTATTTTCACTAATGTTTTTGTCCCTAACCCCTTGCTTCGTATTAGAGGATTAGTAGCGATATAAACAATAAACCCTATATTCGCCTCCGCAAAATAGTGCCCGGTTGCAAAAGAAACAAGCTGTTCTCCTTCATAACCGACCAAGAACCGAAATCCATTCGGTAACCTAGTTTTTGCATAATCTAAACTTTGATAGAAAATGTCCTGTGGCTCTCTTACTTCAATAGGAAATGCTTCGTCATAAATTTCAAAGACCTTCTCTATGTTAGTTAAGTTGTCATAGGTTATCTCTTCCCATCTAATTGTCATTACGTTACCACCTTTTTGTGAAATATATTAATCATATCATAAAGTGAAACTTCCATCAGTGGGTTTTTCCATCCTCCCCTACTGATGGTTAGTTGAACCAATCGGGCCTTTACGGACAGTAAGAATCTTACAGGAAACTTTTAACACGACTTTCCCACTTGTGAAATAGGAAAATAGCTGCCAATAATGCCAGCTATTTTTACAGTTCCATTCATTATAATTCTATCCAATAGCGCTGAACAATTTCCTTACCGTCAGAGGTTATTAGTTCATTCTCTAAAATTCCTCCTACTTTTTGAATCGTTTTAGCTGAGGCAATATTTGTTTTATCACAAGTTACCAATACTTTCTTTAATCCTATTTTTTTTGCTTCCTGTAAACTAAGACGAAGCTGCTCTGTTGCATATCCCTTCTGACGTTCTTCGGGGTGTATACTATAACCAATATGCCCGCTCTCCATTAACAATTCTGGTGTTAAACGATGGCGTATATTAATCAGTCCAACTAACTTCCCATCTATCACCGTCAAAAATTGAGTAGCAGGAACCCGATTTGAAGGCAATTTATCTCCATTTTCCTGATTAATCACTTTGGCTAGCCATTCATTAAAGTCAGCATAATTTTGTAAAGAGGTACCACCATATGGTTGTTCCCCAACATGTAAAAATGCTGCCCGGTATTCCATTAATTGCTCACTATATTTTGCTGATGGTCTTATTAATTCCATTGTCATCATCCTTCACTGTACCTATATTTTTTAGTTCGATAGCTGATGACCTTTATCCTTCTAAACTTAAGCAGCTTGTTATTGATGATTTTATACTAAATACGATTGGTGCTTTAATCGGCACTTAATTTTGTTACTATTAAGGATAGTTAAATAATTCTATAAAACAAATGGAAATAAACCCCATTTCACCTCAAAAAATATCGCTCTTATAGTCCTCCATACCTTCTTTTTCGATTTCGGTATACTTCCAATGCTTGAAGAAATTCCTTCTCGGAGAAATCTGGCCACAGTATATCAGTAAACCAGAACTCTGTGTATGCCAGCTGCCAAAGCAGGAAATTACTCAGGCGTATTTCCCCTCCTGTACGAATAAGAAGGTCAGGTTCTTTCATACCAGCTGTATAAAGATATCCTGAAAACTTCTGTTCATCCAATTCTTCCAGTAAAAATTTTCCATTATTTATATCCAAAAACATCTCTTTCATCGCATTTAAAATCTCATGCCGACTTCCATAGTTTAGGGCAAAGTTTAGCAAAAGACCGTCATTATTCTGAGTACGTTCCATTGCATATTCTATAGCTTTACGCGTATGAGCTGGAAGTCTTTCCATATCACCAACTGCCTCTATACGGACATTATTCGCTATAAGATCTGGTAGATAAATAGATAGAAACTCCTTGGGAAGTTTCAATATAAACTCTATCTCAGGCTTTGGACGTTTCCAGTTTTCTGTAGAAAACGTATAAAGTGTCAGAACTTTCACTTTGCATTTGACTGCTTTCTTAACAATTTTTACGATCGTAGATACTCCTTCTTTATGGCCAGCAACTCTGGGCATGCCTCGCGTCTTCGCCCAGCGTCCGTTTCCGTCCATAATGATAGCAATATGTTCCGGTACAATATCATTCAGATAAGGGACAGGTACTTCTGATTGTTTTTTAGACAAAAAAGGTATTTTCATTAATTTCTCCTCCTCTCGAAATGTTTTTCGATATTTCAAAGTTCTCCAATACGTTACAGTACTCTCGGGTATACATGAAACGAATCCCTTGAAATACCGTTTATTCACCCAATTCATTCCTACGATATTCTAAGATATCTCCGGGTTGACAGTCTAAAGCTTTGCAAATTCCCTCTAATGTAGATAATCGAATTGCCTTTGCTTTTCCATTTTTCAAAATAGAAAGATTCGCCATCGTGATTCCAACTCTCTCTGAAAGTTCGGTCACGCTCATCTTCCTTTTCGCTAACATCACATCAATATTAATAATAATTCCCATTCCATTCACCTCAGACCGTTAAATCATTTTCCGATTTTATATCAATCGCTTGTTGTAACAGTCTTTGAAGTACAGCGGCAAAGACTGCGATTACGATGGAAGCAAAAATTGGAACCATTCCAAATAGAATGAGACCTGGTGCATCCTCTATTTGAGCTAAAAGAAAAATGAAAGGGACCATTAATACATATACGATACTAATTACGATTGCATCTTTCTTTATACGGCTTAATGCCTTTATTGACACTTCCGAGAAAGCTTCATTCTTATCAATATAGCCCAATATTCTTAAAGCTTGATACAATGCCATGTAAAACGGTATTGCTGATACGTAGATCCCTATTACAATTGGATATAGTATATGGGCATATTCTGGATTTACTGGATTTTTAATTAAGTCAAACACACCCCATATACCTAAAGCAAGCACTGGAATTCCAATAAGAATCACGGCTAGCTTTAAAAAAAGTGTTGTTCCTTTTTTCATAAAAAAGCACCTCTCTATTTATTATCTTATAGAAATTTACCACATTATTTATCGTTTTACAATAAATTTTTATTCATTTTTATTCTTTATTTATTGTTAAACAGATTGAATTATTATTTCAAATCGCATTCGATACTTTCCTAAATAGGGTGCTTATTCATTTTCTTTTTGCTGAAAAGTTATCCTATCAAAAAAACCAACACTTCTTGTATAATCTCTTACTTTACCTATTAAGAAATGCGATACGTTTTTTTCTTCGTATGAAAAACAGCGTCAGGAGCAATGCAACCAAGCAAAAATACTGTTTTGTATTCAATCGATAAAGCCTTTGCAATTTTATTACCAATAATTGAGTGTATTATCCTTGAACCCATTATCTATTCCCTCCTATTGCTTCATTAAAAATTAGAATCCCTAGTCTATATCATTGCTAGTTATGAAAAATCGAGTGCAAAACTTTTGCACTCGATTTCCACTTTATTTTTGTTTTCCCTTCCAAGAATCCTTCAATGACACAATTCTATTAAAAATCAACTTATTTTCTGTTGAGTGTTTATCCACGCAAAAATATCCGTGTCGCAAAAATTGAAACTTATCTTCGATTTTTGCCTCCTTAATCCAAGATTCTATTCGGCAATTTTTCATTCTAACTTTAGAATTAGGATTCATTTTTTCCTCCCACGTTTTTTCCGTATCTTTCACAATCGTTTCGTCTTCGAATAATTTATCGAAAAGATTTACTTCCACTATTTCACTATTTAGAGCAGACACCCAATGGATTGTCCCTTTTACTTTTCTCTCGGAAAAACCTGTTCCACTTTTGGTCTTTGGATCATAAGTACATCTAAGCTCGATAATTTCTCCTGTGTCTTCCTCTTTAATCACTTCATTACACTGTATAAAATAGGCTCCTTTTAGTCGAACTTCTGCATGTAAAGCTAACCTTTTAAACCCTTTTATTGGTACTTCCATAAAGTCATCTTTTTCAATATAAATCTCTTTTGAGAATATGACATCTCTATTTCCTAATTTAGGGTTTTCTGGGTTATTTTTCATTTCTAGAAGTTCTGTCTTATCCTCAGGATAATTGGTGATTGTCACCTTTAATGGATTCAAGACTGCCATCACAGTAGGTACCTTTTCTTTCAATTCGCTTCTAAGTGTACTTTCCAGCATTGCTATGTCGGCTGTACTTTGATGCCTTACAAATCCAAGTTCTTGAATAAAGGTACGAATACTTTCTGAAGTAAATCCTCTTCTTCTAAGTCCACGGATTGTTGGTAATCTTGGATCATCCCAGCCATCTACCAACTTCCCTAACACTAATTCTCTTAAATACCGTTTACTCGTAACTACGCCAGTTATATTCACTCTTCCAAATTCCCTTTGTTTTGGGGCATCCTTTATTTCTAGCTCTGTCAATACCCACTCATATAAAGGTCTGTGGTCTTTAAATTCGATGGAGCATAAGGAATGGGTAACACCTTCGATCATGTCTTGGAGTGGATGAGCAAAATCGTACATCGGGTAGATACACCACTCATTACCCGTTCTATAATGACTGGCGTGAATAATCCTGTAAAGAATTGGGTCTCTTAAATTCATATTTGGTGATGCCATATCGATTTTTGCTCGTAAAACATGCGAACCTGTTGGAAATTCACCACTTTTCATCCTCAAAAACAAATTGAGATTCTCCTCTACTGATCTGTTTCGATAAGGGCTATTTTTTCCAGATTCTGTGAGCGTTCCTCGATATTCCTTTATTTTCTCAGGGGACAATTCACACACATATGCCTTCCCTTTCTTTATTAAATTTATCGCTGCATTAAATATTTCATTGGAATAGTCGGATCCATAAAAAATACGATCCTGAGGAGAATATCCCAACCACTTAATATCTTCCATAATTGAATCCACATATTCGCTTTCTTCTTTTAAAGGATTGGTATCATCAAAACGCAGGTTAAAATTCCCGTTGAATTTTTGAGCAATCATGAAATTCATATGGATTGCATAGGCACTCCCGATATGCAGATAACCATTTGGCTCGGGAGGAAACCTTGTGCAAATAGTTCGATTAAATGCTCCATTTTGTAAATCCTCTGCCACTATTTTTTCCAAATTATTATCTATTTCTACTTTCTCTTCCTTCATTTTAATTCCTCCATTTTTTGAAAAGAATCATTTTTATCCAATAAAAAAAATCCCACCCCCAAGACAATTAGTCTTGAGGACGAGATTTTATATCCGTGGTGCCACCTCAGTTTATTAATATGTCACCATATTAAACTCTTCAGGTACGGTAGTTATCTACTTATACCCTAGCTCTATAACAGGAGCACCTGTCACACTATCCCTTCAACATAAGTTCCAATGTGAATGCTCAGAGTCTTGGTTCAATAAGTAATTCTTACTCCTTTTCAGCAGCTGGAGCTCTCTTTAAAGAATTAGGTTATTTACTCTTCTCTTCATCGCTTTTGCTATTTTTTGGATTTAAATTATTCCTATGATAACAAGGTATTTCCTGTTTGTAAAGGTAAAAGAAAACGTTAATATTGATATTTTTCATTACTACTGCTATCAAAAAAATATCGAAATTGTTGTAAACATACCTTTGAAAGGAAATGAGAATATATCCCCTCTATCTTATAAATCCTTCTGATCGACATTTAATTCGATTAAATTACCATCGGGGTCCGCACAGAAAATCTGAGCAAATCCACTTACACCATATGGTTTTTCAACGATTTCTACATTATTCTGCTTTAACCAATTCAGCGTATCATAGTAGTTTTCTACGCGAAGCGCAAAGTGCCCTTCTTTGCTATTTAGCGTTTTATTTGTTCGAATGGTTTGCGACTCAGGATATACAATTAAGTGAAGTTGCTGATTCTCTATTTGATACCATGCACCTGGAAAATCAAAATCAGGACGTTTTAATTCTTTTAAACAAAGAATTTTCTCATAAAAATATTTGGCTTTTTCCAAATCCGTGACTGTAAGACTTACATGATGGAACGATTTGTATTTAATCAAGATGCTTCACTTCCTTATTTGTTTTTTTCTATAAATAGACATCTCCCACTTTATGGAGAGTTTTAGAACAGCTAAGTCTGTAATAGTTCGACAATTACATTCAATAATCCTTTTTCGATTTACTTCCCGTTTTTTTAGGAAGGCACTATTATTTCTTCATTCCATTTAACAGGAGAATAGTGAGTTATTCACTAGTTAAAATGAGCTTTTTTGTATCGATATCGTATATTTTATAGCCTATTTCCCATTTATGATCTTTCGTGACTGTCATTGTACAAGAATAAGGCACTTTCTTACCATATGCATCCAGTTTAGGAATATCAGCAAATGTAAATATTTCGTCTGTATCTAGCATTTTGAAGATTGCTTCAGCAGAGCGACCTGATGAATCTATGTCGATAACACACTCTCCTTTCACCACATCGTATTCTTTAAACAGCATATATTTTAGGCTTGGCAAAGTGAAAGTTAACAGCAAAATACCTAATAACAAGACACCTATAGTTTTTGCTGCTTTCATTAAGGGAAACTCTTTATCGAAGTACATAGCAACTATGTAATATAATGACCAAAAAACGAATAAAGCTCCAAGTAAGAGCATTATGAAATACATAACCATTTTCTAATAATCCCTCTCTTTCATTGAGTATACGAGTGAACGGAGGAAATGTTTCAATTAATTTATTTTTACAGCTTTTTAAAAACAATAGGATAAATCAAATCATATATCCGCTTAAAATATAAAAAACAGGCACCTATTAGAGTACCTGATTCTTCCCTTTATTAATTCGCTTTTTGTTTTACTTCCAAATGGAAAGAATAAATTTCACTTGCGCCAATTAAGCGAAATCCTTTTCCCTGTACATAATCAAATTTCAAATCCTCATTAATATGCTTAATCGTTAATGGATCTAAATAAATCGTTAAACCATTATCTTCAAAGGCTGTATCATCTTCTTGTGGAAAATCAACCGCTAAATCAAAATTATAAACATAGCTGCAGCCACCACTAAAGATTGTGTTTAACCTATAAACTGCACCTTCAGGAACTTTATAGCTACGAAATTTTTCAACAGCCGCATCTGTGATTGTTACCTTCATCTTGCCATCTCCTACTTATTTTTACTTTCCTATATACTATTCCAATATAAGAATGTAGATAATCTTACTTTCAGCTTAATGGATTTCGTAAATGGTTGCAAAATTTCTGCTTTCAGATAAAGGTACAAGAATAACATATTGCTCATTGATTTAATATCCGTATCCTTCTCCTTTTTTCAAATCTAACAGATGATTGTTAATCGAAACGGTATGTTCATTTTCCCACTTAACCTCTACATGTTCGATATTATCTTGATAATAAATTCTCTTTTTAAACCATAGTGGACCGTTTAATTCTCCCCTAACTCCAAATGACCCCATTGCCCCGGCATCATATTGATAAAAATCAATGGTGTTCGTTCCATCAGGAGATTGTACGGTTTCCAGATGTTTATTTGCTCCAAATCCTGAGGCAAATATTACAAACAGTGTTGCAAGTAGAAATGCGATCGACAAGATAGAAGATAAAATGACCGTTACCCAGCTTCTTGTTTTTGTGTGCCTATTTCTTTTATCTTTAAAACCAATAATGCCGAAAATAAAAGCAGCTAGACTAAAGATAAGCAAAATATAATTGGGAGGTGCAATCAACCAAGTGTTGTTAATATTTGAATACAAGGAGTATGCTCCCAAGACTAAACAAACTAGGATTAAATAAAATGACCATACATTATAGCTCTTTTCCATAACGCTCCCCCTATTTAAGAATGTTCTTTCACACTCTATTCATTTGTTGAATTTCTATCCATAATTTCGATCTAAGAAAAGAAGAACATAACTACCTGCGGCAACAAAAATTGCTAGTTTAATAGTGAAAAACATCCAAAACTCAAAAGTTGTTAGTTTTCTTTTCTTTTTATTCTTTTTTAAATGCCAATAATAGAAAAACGTGCATAGTAATAGCAATACCAACGATAATTGATTGATTGTTTCTAATAGATTGATCATCATAAACACCTCTAATTAGTTGTTTAGATTTTAGGGTTAGATATGTAAGCTTTTATGAAAAAACCTTATTTTTTTATTGCGTTTTACTTCGCTTCAAATGCCTATAAAGATGGTCACTACCAATCAAAATTAAAATCCCCATCGCAACATTATTAACTATCATTTTGAAAGGATGAAGTCCTTCTAAATTATTAATCACCATTGCTGATAATATCAGTGCAAGAACAACGAAGTTTAAAATTTTGTTTTTCATAAGTAATTCACCTTCTTATTAGATCATTATCTTTTAAATACTCCGGTTCCATTTTTACCTTTTGGCATATATTTTGTAAAAAAGGCTGCCATAATTAATAGAAAAACACCATTAACATGCTCCTATCTTTCTATTTATTATCTATATATACGTTTTAGAACGAAATTAAGTTTCACTCCAAAGAGAAAACAAGCGGAATCAACAATCCGAATTTATTAGTTAATAGCTGACTTTTTAACAATAAAAGCACTGGCATTTGTTTTTAGCAATACTTTCTTTTCAAATTTCTATGTTATTTTAATGGAAAAGAAATGAAATAAATGGAGGATTGATTGTTAGCTTCTTTTAGAAATAGGCTCTGTTATTTTTCAATGTTGATTTCTGTAGCGCGAGAACGAATAAGCGGAGAATTTCCGGCTAATGTATAGAGACAGAGCCTAAATAGCAGATATAAGCGGAGAAATTCCGATTAACTTTGAAAATAACACAAAATCTAAAGATTTGGCTACGTTAAACGGAAAAACTTCCTTTATTTTTACAGAAATGCGTGTAATTTCTAATTTAACCGGAATTATTTCGTTTATTTTTCAAACACAGTAAAATCAACAATCAGTTAGAACAAAGCCTAGAAATAAATTAAGCTACTGACTTTTTATACAATTGTTTGTGTAATGCTTTTTAACAGACGGAAGTAGAGTAATATACTCAATGGAGATTCCTAGGAAGATATAGAACACATGAATTAAAGCAACTCCTTGAATCATATAAACTTCGACAGTTATCCAAATAATTAAGATAAAACCAATGTACAACGAACTATTCCATGACCAATGTAATTCTTTATACAGGCTGAGCTTTTCGGCAATTTTTAACGACTTTACAGAGATAAGAAAAATGGCAGTAATGATTGGAAGAATTCCCAACGCAAAAAATAATATAAGACCTGGAATCAGAAAATCATCAAAGGGGCTAGTTTGCAAAATATCCGTTGACATTGACAGAAGTGACCCATCAGGATAAATAATCAATAAACCTCCACCAAAAAGAGCACCTATTCCTAGAAAAACGTGTAAAAAGATTAACAAGTAACAAGCAATAGACTTCCGTTGTTTGGCAATCATAGAATCATCTCCAGAAAGATTATGTTTTCCAGATTAATTATAGCGTGTAGCAAAAATTTCAGGTCGATGAGTTATGACGGAACTGTGAATGTTTTTCATATGAACAACTCCATTTTAATAAACAAATTGCATAGAAATTGAAAAGCTACCTTGTTAAGAAAATTATAAGTGTGGAAATAACTCACAATTAAAAACTCTAGGAAAGCTTCCTATTTAAAATAAATCCCACATCTATCATTATACTAATTCCCTTTATCAATATTTTCCATTATAATTCAACTTACAAATATATACATAGGGAGAGTGTAGAAATGGAATCTTCTCAAAATGCAAAAGACAATTGGAATGCAGATTTATATGATGATAAACATTCGTTTGTTTCGAAATTCGGGAATAATTTAATCGAATTATTGAATCCAACACAAGGAGAAAAAATCCTTGATCTTGGGTGTGGAACGGGTGATTTGACGAACACCATTCATAGTTTTGGTGCTGAGACTTTAGGTATCGATAAATCGGAAAATATGGTGAAGCAAGCACACAACAAATACCCTCATTTAAAATTCATGGTTCAAGATGCAACAAGCCTACATTTTCCTAGCGAATTTGATGCAGTATTCTCTAATGCGACTCTACACTGGGTACACCCTCCTATCCAAGCTTTAGAAGGTATCTATCAAAGTTTAAAAAAAGGAGGAAAATTTATTGCCGAATTTGGCGGAAAAGGCAATGTTCAAACAATAACAAATGAAATTATCCGTCAAATAAAACAAGCAGGATTTCCGTTTAGCGAAGAACAATTCCCTTGGTTTTATCCAAGTATCGGGGAGTATTCACATTTAATGGAAAAAGTCGGATTTAGGGTTACCTTTGCGCAACACTTCGTTCGGCCGACCCCTTTAGATGGAGACAACGGCTTGAGAAATTGGATAGCAATGTTTGGAGATCAGCTGTTTCATGATATTCCTCTAGATGATAAGAACGACATCATTTCAAAGGTTGAAGAAAATGTAAAAGATATATTATATATAAAAGGAAAATGGATGGCAGACTATAAAAGGCTTCGAGTGATTGGTGTGAAAGAATAACGGAGAAAGCGAGTAAGCACTTTTTTTATAGGAAAATGCAAAATACAGACACCTATGTTACACTAAAATTATCCGAATTCAAATTATTCAATTAATGGAATTCTAAACTTGGGGGTGATATTATGTTCCTTTTACTAATAGCAATCGTATCGATCGTTATATGGAGTACGTTATCTCGAGATCTTGTAAAATCTTCAGAAGTGAAGAACAAACAGAAAAACAGACGTAAAGTAATCACTTTAATGTCTGCAGGTACTTTATCAACCATTATTCTGACCATCTCCCTTTTTCAAAATCTGCAATCATAAAATCCGCTTTACACAGAACTTCCAAAGTTATGGGAGTTCTCTTTTTTTGTCAAACTATAGGCAAAAAAGCATTACCACATACTGTAGCAACGCTTTAATTAGCCATTTTATTAATTATTTTTTCACTACATAATGGAGCTCTGCAAACTGATTGAAGGTTCGCATTCCCTTTAATGAAAGATCTAATTGATAATCCCCCTCTTTAAATAACGGAATGCCATTGCCTAGAATAGTTGGAGCTATCGTTACAATGATTTCATCAACCAGTTTTTCTTTCATGAAAGAATATAATAGTTCTCCTCCACCAACAATCCAAATGGATTTCCCCTCTTCCCTTTTTAGCTTATCAGCAAATTTAGTGACATCTTCATTAACAAATTTTACATACTCTGTATCCTCAATAGAAGACTTTGTAAAGACATAACAGTTTTTGTTTTTATACGGAAAATCCCCTTTTTCTTGGTCCATAATCCAATCATAAGTCCTTTTACCAAGTAATATGGTATCCACCGTGTCATAAAACTCGCTAATTCCGTTATCCCCTTCCCCTTCTACATTGAATAGCCATTCAAGAGAGTCGTCTTTCGTGGCAATATATCCATCTAAGCTAGTGGCAATAAATAATACTAATTTTCGTTTTTCACTCATAAAGTTCTCCTTCAATAATAACGATTTTCATAAACAGCAGAATTATATGTCTTTTTCCATCAACACATTCGTAGTCTTATATCCTACTTTCTCATATAATCCTCGGGCTACTAGATTATGACCAAAAACATGGAGACCTATTTTTTTCAATCCGAGCTCCTGCCCAACAATCTCTATTTGCTTTAGTGCTTCTTTGGCATAGCCATTCCCTTGGTATTGTTCACTTATATGTATATCATAGATAAATCCTAGTTTTTCAGACTTTTGCGCAAGCCATATAACGCCAACTGCCTCGTCATCCTTTCGAATGGTATATAAGAAATTTCGTTCCGTCTTCTCTCCTTGAGGCAAAAGTTTTGTATATTCCGCTTCCGCCTTGCTTATGGCTTCTTCCTGTTTCCAATTTCCAGACAAAACTTTTTCTTTTGCATAGTATTTAATCGCTGAAGTAAGATATGTTTGATATTCTTCCGCATTCATTAAAGCTATTTTAATCATTGCTTATCATCCCCTTACACTTTTAATTCTAGTTTTAATAATCGATTCCTGCTTTTCCGTAGAGGATGAATAATAATTTGAATAAGAAAAAAGCAATCCTTCAACATGGAAGAATCGCTCCATTAAGTTATATAGAAACAGAAACTATTTTTGGGAAGTTTCTCCATCCATCGTTTTCTCTGTATTATTGCGATTTTTAACACCCTTACTCGTGTAAGGCTTGTTACTCTTTTTTTTATTTGCACTAGCTTGCCAGCGATTCCAGCCCTTTTTCCCTGTTCCTCTGCCTGTTCCGCCCTTACCTTTTGCTTTACTCATACAATCAACTCCGATTTTCTTGTCCATTTACGTATCTATCATTAGTTAGTCTTATCCTTTTATTATGGCCAAAAACATACATAATGAACTATAAGTATATAACAAGGAGTTAATGTTTGAAACAATTAATAATTTTTGTATACGATTAAAAACTGTTTTTTCTTCCACTAACCTACTCTGACAGTACAAACAAAAGCCATTTTCCAAAAAATGCTATCCTTATTGAAAGAAAGCTGCATAAAGAATAAACCCTACTATGAGGACAAGAATCAATATTCCAGTACCCTTCCAGCCTAACCCGCCAACTAAGTCAGGGAGATTGCTGCCATGAATACTACTAGATGGATGTTTCAATTCCTCTTGTCGCATTTTTTCTCTTCTTATTTCCGGAGTATCTTTCTCTTTTTCCATTTTCTAACCCCCTATAAAATAAGCTAACAATCATTTAGGTTGCTTATCCATTAATAAATAGTAAAGAAGCATTAATCTTTCGTAGATTAATGCACTCGTTCCTTTAGACTTCCCTATTGTTTTTCTTTCCAGCAATCACAACCCTATACAAATCAAAAGCAGTAAACACAACCACTATTCCCCAAAAAATCAAACTGCTACCAATCGAATTATCACTAGATAAGACAATAAGGACGATAATCCAAAAACCAACCAATGAAAAAATTCTGTTTACCATTTCAGATTTAAACATTTAACACCATTCCTTTTGGAGATTATTCTTCATCGTTTGATGTATAGGGAAAGATAATTTTGCTATTTTTTCCATTTAATAAATAATACGTTCATTGCACAAGAAGGTTTCTCTAAAGTTTTTCTATCAAAATTCCATTTGTTACTTTTACTTAAATTCCTCTTTTGTAAAATCACGAATAATTTCCATCACTTCAATTTTTCCATTTATCAAAAGCTCAGGAAGTTCATTTTTCCCATTGCCCTTCCAATACTCCCGAGCTTGTTCTATTTTTCTATGGAAAGGTGCAGCCTCAATTGTTGGCAATAGCTCTCCATCCCCTTCAAAATAATTCCCATTCACGCGAAGCTTAACAATTTGTAAGACATTGCGATTAAAGGAATCAAATAATGCTTTCCATTTTAGAACCTCATCATAGCTTTTCGCAGCATATAAACAAGACAACCTGGAAGGATAATTGGGGTAATCCTGCAGTCTCACCATTTCAGTTATTACTTCTCTTATCGCTCTCATTGTGTGCCCAGCATACTGAACAACAACTTCGGCATTCTCTTTATCAAGGTGTAAGCCTTCGTTTGTATAATGATTATTTAAAATTTGCATAAAGTCCTTGTTTTGATCATTTAACTGTTCTTTTTCAAAAAAGAAATGGTATAAAGTATTTTTTTGATGTTCATCAAAGTTAATGACCTGTCCAAGCGACATTTTTTTGTTTGTTACAAGATGATAGGCAGAAAATTCTTTCATGTTTCCTCCCTCTGTATAAGACAAAAATGGCATCATCAGAAAACATTTACCACTTTTCAATTATCTGCTCCATTTTTTTCTAGTACATTAATTTTCTTTGCTGTTTAATATAAACGGACTAGCTACATAGTCTTACATGTTAAATAGACTATTTATCTCTTTCGCTTTTCAATAATTCTATAATTTCCTTGTTTTGTTCTGTCACTTTTCTTAGTTTCACTTCTATTGATAAACAAGTAATGGCTAATATAACTATTCCAATCGTTATGATAAATATCATATATACACCACTTCTCTTTTTATTATGCAACTATATTATTTTAATATTTAAAGAGATAGCTAAACCCGATTAAAGCATGACTCTACTAAAATGCTCCACTATTGGAAATGGATCGTAAAAATGATGTAGCTGTTTTTTCCATTCTTGGTACTCATTTGAATTCCTAAAGCCAACTGTATGGTCTTCTAATGTTTCCCATTGAACAAGCAGCAAATATTTCCCTTTCACTTCCATACAGCGCTGTAATTCATGAGAGATATACCCATTCATAGAAGAAATAATATTGGATGCCTCGCGAAATGCTTCTTCATATTTCGACTCCATGCCTTCCTTAACTTGTAACATCACGGCTTCTAGTATCATCTAATTCTCCCTATTTTCTTTATTTGATAAACTTATTTTTTTACAAATCACTTACTGATAATGCTCTATATAATTTCCCTCTTCAAATATTTCTTGGCTAGTAAGTCCCGTCCATTCTTCTGGTGTCAGGTCTGGATGTTTATTCAAATATGTTCTTACCATATTATAGCCCTCACTATAGCCATAATTAGGTGGCAATTTGTCTCCTCCATTTAATATTTCAGAAGCCCTTTTTAAATCATATGTCTGCAAATCTGGTTCTATTTGCTTCCAAAAATCCTTTTTAAAGTTGTAATATAAATTTTCTACTTCAATATCTGGATAAACCAATTTTTGAAACATAACTGCTTTTCCTTCCAAAATTAATCGATCCAAAACAGTTTCTTCCTCATCTTCCTTATAGTATTTCTCAAACCAAACACTATGATTGTATTCATGTGCAATTGTCGTCTTGATAAACTCTTCCGAATAATACTTATTATAGTAAACACTTATCTTCCCAGCACCCCACGCATCCATTCCATGGGTAATTTGGTCTTCTTCTACAGGAAAAATACATATATTCGTCTTATTTTCTGAAGATATGTAATCTGATGATTTAAGGAGTGCCTCTTGAATCGTCTTATTAAGCTTCTTCTCATCCATTATTTTAATGATTTCGTTAATTTCTTCCATATTTTCTGGTGCTTTCACAGTAAGGTCAAAATTACCTGCAAAAAATACTGCATCTTGATAACATGCATCCACAATTGGTTCTATCACCTCTTCATCAAACTGCCAAAAGTTTGGCTTAGATGAATCTTCTCGAATTCTATTTTCATAATTTTCATAAAGTTTATAAGCATGCACAATCTGATATTCCTGTCCCGTCTCAGGATGCTTAAAAGAATAATAGATATCATCTGATTCCTTCTCTTCTTTTATTGTCTCTTTCTGTTCACAAGAGATTAATAGAAGGAAAAATAGTAGAATAACAAGCACTCCAGGTTTTTGCATAACATTCTCCTACCCCTTTTTGATTTATTACGGACGTAACCCTAAAAAGGTTTCAGAAAATTTAAAATCAAATGAATAGGAGCCAAGTACAGTCATTAATACGAACGCACTGGGGATATTAGATGAAGAGACGTATTATTCCCAACTGGTTCCATTAAGACCGGTCTCATTGAACCTCCAAAACTTATTCTTATTTCTTCTTCTTTTATTACTTTTAAAGCTTCCAGCAAAAAGCTTCCATCTAAAGAGATACTTAAATCTGTCTCTCCATCCAGTTTATTTATAGTTTGTGTTTCCTCTATTTTCCCTATTTCAGATGAATTTGAGGTGATTTTTAATTTCGTATCCTTTTTTATTTCCAAATAGACATTGTTATTCTTCCATTCACTTGCAAAAAGACAAGCTCGATCCACGCCTTTTAAAAATTGCTTTGTATTGACCGTAATTATAGTCCTTGCATTTTTAGGGAATAATCCTGAGACATTTGGATAGTTCCCTTCGATTAATCGGGAATAAAGAGAAGTTAAATTGGTTTTAAATACAATATAGCTATCAGTAACAAATAGATCGATAAATCCAGATACATTCTGAATTAACTTACTAAGCTCCATGAGGCTCTTACTTGGAACGATAAAAGAACCACTTACATGAGAATCGATGGTAAGCTCTTTCCATGCTAAGCGATGTGAATTTGTAGCAATGCATGTAAGTTTACTATCTTTAAATAACATATTAACACCAGATAAAACTGGTCTCGCTTCACTTTTTGATACAGCAAAAGCTGTCTGTTTAATCATTTCTATTAAATCTGTGCTGTGCATTTTAATATGCTTCATTTCATCTATTTGTGGAAGCCTAGGATATTCTTCTGACTGGAAACCGTTAATTGTGGTAATAACCTCCTCCACTTTCAGGGTAGCTATTTGCTTTTCGTTAACTGTTAGATGGATTTTATCCGGTAACTTTCTCACTAGTTCACTTAAATATTTAGCAGATAATACGACACTGCCAATCTCTTTTACTTCTAACACATTGATTCCATCCATCTCTAATGGAATCACCTTTTCGATAATAATATCTGCATTACTTCCAATAACAATTACAGATTCTTTATTAGCGATAATTTTTATACCTGAAAGAATAGGAAAAGGTGTTTTCTGGGATACTGCTTTATTCACATCTGCTATTGCTCTATTTAAGCATTCACTATCAACAATAAATTCCATTATTTGCAACACTCCAAAATAATTGATAGTTATACAATTCGACATTTTTTGCCAATTCCCTTGTTCATTTTTTCTCTTAAACCAACTTTCAAAAAATCACATAAAAAAAACTACCAAACTGGTAGCGAATTTTAATAAGTTAAACTTATTTTTATGCGTTACTTGGAGCGAAAGGGGTGAGACTCCTGTGGGATTAGCGAGACAGCTGAGACCCTGCAGGCCAAAGGTGTAGTGACCCCCAAAAATTAGACACATATTTTATTTTAGACTGACATGGTCTGAGTTCGATAGTCAATTGGACTCAGACCATTTAATTTCATTTTAATTCGCTTCGTATTGTAATAATACATGTAAGCCTCTAACTCTTCTAAGAAATGCTTTTTATTTTCAAACTCTGTTTGATAGAAGAATTCCGATTTCATGATTCCAAAAAAATTCTCCATCACTGCGTTGTCATAACAATTCCCTTTTCTAGACATACTCTGAATAATATTTTGTTTTTTTAAGGCAGTTTGATAGGGCTCCATTTGATAATGCCACCCTTGATCCGAATGCATGATTAACCCTTCGTGATTCTTTGGCAAGTGTTCAAATGCCTGTTCAATCATTTGTGATACTAAGGAATAGGTCGGTCTAGAGCCGATTGTATAGGTGATGATTTCTTGATTGTATAGATCTAATATAGGAGATAAATAAAGTTTTTCTCCAAATAATTTAAACTCCGTTATATCCGTTACCCATTTTTTATTGGGTTGAGTAGCCTGAAAGTTACGCTTAAGAATATGAGGCGCGGTCTTTCCAACTCCCCCTTTGTAAGACTTATATTTCTTCATGCGAATCATACATTTTAGTCTTAATTCTTTCATGATACGCTGCACTTTTTTGTGATTGACTAAAAGGCCTCTATTATGAAGTGCCTGTGTTACCCGACGATAGCCATAACGACCATAATGTTCATTAAAAATAGAGGTAATTTCTTTTCTTAGTTTGGCATCTCTGTCTGGAAGATTTTTTTTCTTTACCAAGTAATAATACGTACTACGAGATAATTTAGCTATCATTAGTAGTTTAATCACCGGAAACTTATGCCTTAACTCATAGATCGCCATTACTTTATCTTCTTTGGTGATTTTTCCTTGTCCTGAACTAAGGCTTTCAACTTTTTTAAATAGGCATTCTCCATACGTAATTGTTCTATTTCTGCTTGAAGTTCTTTCATTTTATCTGATTCAACTGGTCCTTTTTTTGGCATGGCAGATGTTCCTTCTTTCTTGGAAACAAAGGCTTTTACTCCCACCAGGTTATACTGCTCCTCCCAACGCTGGATTGTATAGGGAGAAGAAAGATTAAAGCGAATAGCTGTCGTAAGATAAGATGCCCCTGTTTCTTCACGATATTTTAGTACCTCTAGTTTAAACGAGGGCTCATAAAAAGCGCAACTATTCCTAGGGATTAAAGCTTCTATTCCGTACGTCCGGTATAATTTTACCCACTTCGAAACAGATTTTCGATCAATCCCCATCTGTTTCGCTACTTCAGCAAAAGAATATTTTCCACTCTCATATAGTTGAACAACAAACAACTTTCCTTCTGCTGTCCATTTTTCCTTTTTCTTCATACAAAAAACACCCCACTTATTGTGTCCAATAAGTGGGGTGCACTGCAAGGCCGAAGCGGCTCAGCGCGAGCCCCACGGAAAGCGAACCCCTGTAGCGGAAAGCAACACCTTATTCGAAGAGATTAATAAAAAAATATATATATAAACCTCTGTCTCTAAAATATGGGAGTTTGTCTACAGTCTGAAACTACCAAACCGGTAGTTATAATCTTGTATCAATCAAATTCTATTTTTTATTTAAAATATCTAAATGAAGAGGATAGGTGCTATACGCGACTATTTTATTTTTGTATTTTTTCACAATATCCACATGATCCTTATAACTATTTAAAAATAATTTTATATTCTTATTTCCTTTTTTCGTATGAATAATGAGGGAATACTCAGCGTTATTTGAATGGAGGTATGTTTCTTCACTTCCTGGATATAGACTATATTTTTCTCTGACTACCGCTTCATTAAATACTTTTATTATCTTCTCTTTATTTTCCCCATCTACCTTCATTTCGTTGTAGATTATTTCTGTTTCTAGGTTATTAAGTCTCAAATGGAGCCTATACTTATCCAATAGCCAATCTACCACTCCAGTTGGTAAGCATGTCATTAAAATTTTTATTATACAAAATAACACTAATGCTATGATAGAAATCCAAGTCATCTAAATTCACTCCATTACGTATTCAATTAATGTTTTCTACATTATTAATAGTACTAAATTTCTTCTCGATATTGACCATCCAATTGACATATAAATTAACCATCCACTTTCAAAAAATAAAAATAAGATGCAAGTCTTTACTCCCTGCATCTTTCCACCACTATTCTCTACTAGACTTTAGTGCCTCTGCAAATCTTCTTATCCCCTCATCAATATTACTTTCAATTTCTTTCGCATAAGTAAATCGAATATAATGATGGTTTGAACCCATAGTCGAGCCAGGAGCATAAATAACTCCTTTTTTTAAAGACTCCTCCAATAGGCGGTTTTCGTTGACTTCTTGCTTTATCTTGCACCACAAATGAATTCCGCCAGTCGGAATCAAAAATTCCACTTCCCCTTTTAAATAGGTATCTAAGCTTTCGATGATTTGATTTCTTCTGCTCTCAAGTTGTTTAATTAAATGATTTAAATGGGATGCAAAGGAAGGCGATTCTAGAAAATCGTTTGCTACCCATTGGGAGTAACTTGAATGTCCAAAATCAATCTGTTGCTTAGCGTCGGATAATCTTTCTATCACTGGCTTTGGACCAATAATCCAGCCAATTCGAAGACCTGATGCGACAATTTTGGAGAGTGAGCTAATATATAATACATTGCCATTTTGATCCATCGACTTCAGCGGAAATATCGGTTTTCCGGAAAAAGAGGTTAAACTATATGGATCATCCTCTACAACTGGTATGCCATATTGGGAAGAAATTTCTAAAATCTCCTTCCTCCTTTTTTGACTGAGGGAAACACCAGTTGGATTTTGGAAGGCTGGATTTAGAAATATCATTCTAATCCTGTGTTTTCTATGTAACGAGATTAAATCATCAGGTTTTATGCCGTTTTTATCTGCTGTCAAAAAATAGGCTTTAACTCCTGCTGATTCAAATAATGGCAGACTATAATGATAAGAGGGATCCTCAATCGCTACCGCATCCCCGGGTTTAAGCAAACATTGAATAATTAAATGTAAAGCTTGTTGGGCTCCTGATGTAATCAATATAGAAGACGGGTTCGTATGCAAACCACGATATTCCTCCATATGATGGGCAATGGTCTTTCTTAGCACCTCGCTACCTTGTGGATGATCATAGCCTAATGATCCAATATAGGAGCGATCAGAAGTAATTTCCCGTAGCGATTTTAAAGGAAAAAGATCCTCTGAAAGCTCCCCACTAGCTAAATTGATCAAATGATGATCCACCATCTCTTTTCGTATCCGTTGCATGACAGGTACATTAGGCAGGAAGGATCCTGCTTCAATATAGCGATTCCAGCTAGGCACACGCTTTTTTGTTATTCCCCATATATCCTTGCTGATTGTTGTTCCACTGCCGCGTTTTCTTTCAATTAATCCATTTGACTCTAACTCATCATAGGCTGCAACTACTGTACTTCTATTTAACTCTAGCAATTTTGCTAAATTTCTTTCCGATGGCAGCGGCTTGTCTAAAGGAAAGGAACCATCTGCAATACCATTTTCAATAAACTCCGCTAATTGCTTATAGATTGCTTTTTTTATTTGTCGATCAGGTTTCCACTCCATTGTATCCACACTTCTTTACCTAATATTGCATCCATTTAGGACCGCTTTCTACTATATATTGGTTTTCATTATAACTTACTTTTCTTTCTATAAACAGTTATAGTGCTTTCCTTTTTTACTAATAGAGCTCCATATACTTTCCATCCTCATATATCTCTTCTCCAGATAGCTCTGTCCATTCTTCAGGAGTGAGCTCTGAGTGTGTGTCCAAATAAGCTTTCACTAAATGATATCCCGCGCTATACCCATAATCATCTGGAAGGTCGTCCCCGCCATAGATTATTTCATAGGCACGGTATGCATCATATAAATTTAATTCTGGCTCCACTAGTCCCCAATATTCTGTAAGAAAAGGATAGTCTGGATTCTCATATGAATTACCAGGGTAAACAATGTTTTCAAACATAACTGCTTTTCCTTCTAAAATTAAAATATCCAATATTGTATCCGCGCTTTCTCTATTAAAATACTTTTCCGTCCACACACTATGATGGTATTCATGTGCGATTCCAACCTTCAAAAATTCTTCATCGAAAAATAGCGTGTAAAGAACACTTATTTTCCCTGTGCCTTCGGTTACCATTTGCGGTAAATCAGGATCATATCGAGTTGGATATATACATACATTCGTCGCTTTGTTTGATGGAATATAATTTGCAGATTCTATTAATGCTTCTTTAATAGCCTTATTTGTTTTTTCCTCATCGATTGTGTTTATAATCGCGTTAACTAGTTCCATGTCTTCCGGAGGCTCGACTGAATATGTTTTCCCGCTTCTTTCAAAGTATTCCCCATCTTGGTAGCATGCTTCGAAAACAGGTTCAATTACTTCTTCTTCAAATATTTGCTCTATTGGTATAGTAGAATCCTTTTCTATCCTTTTTTCATAGTTTTCATATAGCTTATAAACATGCACTATATGAAATACTTGATTCGTTTCAGGATGATGGAAGGAATAAATCAACGTTTCTTCTTCCGTTTTTTGATCGAATGTTATCAAAAGTGTACAAAAAAGCAAAACAATTAAAACACGAAATAAACGCATACAATGTCTCCTCAATAATTACAAAGTAATGGATAACTTAAGCCATTCTATTTTCAGGCTGTTTGTATAATCATACATTCTCGTTTGATATCGGAGCAATCAATTTTTAAAGATTCGGAAAATAATTGTACCAGTCCATTCATCATTTTCCACAAAAAACAAGCTACAAATTTGCAGCTTGTCTTATCCATTCTTCCTTTTTCTCATCAAATTTCTTGGAGACTATTTATTGATATTTCGAGTTGAATTTAGGTACACTTTTAAAATTTCTCACTTTGATATGAATAGCATCGATGCTTAAAGGCGGAAACTGTTCTTCTTTATTGGATTTCCATATGTCCCAGTGATATCGATAAAGGTAATTCTCAAATTGATATATATCCCCGCCAATTTCCTTACTTTTTTTCAAAAGAGCTATAAATCTCCTCGATAAGTTGTTTCTTCATTTGCTTTATCATTTCATTAGAGTCTGACCTAAAATTAGAACTTAACACCGTTCATCCATATTAATTTTGAGCCGAGTTACTATACTGTTTTACTATTTTAATGAAAGAGTCCGTATGTACAATTGTAATAATTTTATAAAGCAACAATACCCAAAGTGGCAGAACAAAGAATGCTAGTAGGACACTAATCCACGCGTCTCTTTTAAAACTCCTGGAATTATTTCAACATGAGCGAAAAGACCTACAGATAATAGAACTAGATAAACAATGGAAATATACCGTAATCTATTTTGCATAGTAATTCCTTTTTTTATTGTAGTTCTGCTTAACATGCGCAATATATTATCTTATTTAAAATTTTTATCTCCTATTAAAAAAAAGGCTTTGTTAAATAGTATTGTTGTTTTATATGCAAAAAATATGGGAACGTCTGATTTGGACGTTCCCGTTCTTATTCCGATAAAACAACTGTTAATGAAAGAAAGTAATTTCTTATTATAATCTTACCAGTGTACTTGAAGCTTATTACCATTTGGGTCATAGAAGTGGAAAAAGGCGTGACCATTATCTTCTTTTATATCCTCGACCTTAACTTGATTTTCCATTAAGTGTTGATGAAATTCAGATAATTCTGGACTTGTAAAGCCAATGCTAAATTCTTGTTCATTATCAATTGTAAAATGTGCAAATGTTTCATCTTCTGTAGGTACTAAGATAAGTAAAAAAGGTCCTTCATTTACTTTTAAAATTGCCAGTTCCTCTGTATTGTTTAGTAACTGGAACCCTAATACATCTCTATACCATTTTGTAGACAGTTCTAAATCCTTAACAGGAATTCTAATATAATGTACTTGTTCAATAAATGATTTACTCATAGCCTTCTCTCCTTTATTTAATCCGATATATCAAATATTCCCTTTCTATATCCCTTTTTCCTTCCGATTATTGAATTAACCTGTTCTTAACTCCGCCTAATATCTGTACATAGAGCATTTTGAATGGATAGCTTGGAACCTATTGCTTGATCCAAACTCTTTTTTATAATCTGCCGATTACTAATAGAGAAATAGATTTCATCCATCTCTACTATGCCTTCCAAAAGTTCAAAATCCATCTGCTATAATGCAGATAGATTTTTATGCCTCAAATAAAAAAAGGCCATTCCCGAGAAGCTTATCTTACCCTAAGGAAATGAACCTTTTTATGATCTTATTTTTTTCTAATAAAAGTCAATACAATTGCAACAACTGATAAAACAATCGCGATAATTGAAAGAATAGTATTTGTGTTGGTACCTTCATGTGAATGCTCGGTATCTTCGTCTGTAGCATGATGGTCATCTGCAGTGTCATCTGTTGCTTCATCCGTTCCGTGGCTATGTCCATGACTATCAACCGTTGCATTGGATTGAGCAATGCTTGTAATGGAATGAGGTAGTTCCGCGTCACTGTCTCCTGTCCATTCTACAATACTGCCATCTGCATAGTATTGGAATGCATCCCAGGCAATATCGCCAGGCTCTTTAGGATTTTGGGCTCTAAATGTAAAAACTCGGTATTCTCCAGGCTTAATTGCCGTTTCTTCTGAGTCTGCTTCCCAGGTTACTGTAGCAACTTTATCATTATCGTCCGTTGTTGTAGTTGTCTTCCAACCAGCAACGGGCTCATACATTTTGTATTCCACATTTTCTGGAATTTTAATTGTTACCTTTGTTGTAGCAATATCTTTTTCAACAGGAATTCTTACTTCATATGTTTCCCAAGCCTCTGTAGTCGATTGAGTTGGATTCACTGTCACATGGGCACTAACTGGTAATGCAATGAAAAAGACAGCTGCAAATGCAACTAGTACAGATAATAATTTCTTATTATGTATCATTTTTAAGTCTCCTTTACTTTTTTCTGATTTCATAAAGAGAGGTTAACACTATCACTTATGTGTTAACCTCCTTCATCATAACAAATAGGGGAACTCCATTCAAAGAAAAAACAGCTTTTATTGTGTCTATTCTGTGAACGTTTTATGACAAATGCATTTTTATCGAGCTATACCCTATTTTAGCCAAACTGATTCCTCTTTAATCAGCTACATTGCTTCAGGAGCGGAAATGCCTAACAATCTTAAACCTTCTTTTAAAACAAGTGTAACAGCATATACCAATGAAAGTCTCCCTTGTTTCTCCTCATTCTCTTCTAATATTTGAACATGGGCGTAATATTTATTAAATGCTTTCGCTAAGTCGATAACATACTTGGCGATTTCAGAAGGATCATAATGCTCGATGGCTTTTTCTACACTTGTTGGAAAATCCATTAAGATTTTCACAATCGGAAAGCTAACATGATCCCACTGTAAGGAAGTTATGCTAGCTGGATGGGAAAATTGTCCTTTCCGTAATAAGGAACATGCTCTTGCATGTGTATATTGGATATAGGGACCTGTTTCTCCTTCAAACTTAAGCATATCCTGTAAGGAAAATTCTATATCTGTTAAACGATAGTGCTTTAAATCATGAAAAATGATTGCTCCTGTTCCAACTTGCTTCGCTACTTCTTCTTTCTTTTCAAGAGAGGGATTTTTTTCGTCAATATTTTTCTCTGCCAACTCGATTGCTGCTTGAAGTACCTCTTCTAATAAAACAACTTTTCCTTTTCTTGTAGACATCTTCTTGCCGTCTTTCAGCATCATGCCAAATGGAATATGAACCATCCCTTTTGCCCAATCATAGCCCATTTTTTCCAATACTTGAAAGAGCTGTTTAAAATGGAGTGTTTGCTCATTGCCTACCACATATAAGCTTTTAACAAATTGGTAGTTTTCCTGACGATAGATCGCAGCGGCCAAATCCCGTGTAGCATACAGGGTTGCTCCGTCGCTTTTTTTGATTAAGCATGGAGGGAACTCTTCAAGCTCCACCACCTGTGCTCCTTCTGATTCTACTAAAAGCTGTTTCTCCTTTAATATGTCGACAACCGCGTCCATCTTGTCATTGAAAAACGCTTCGCCATCATTTGAATCAAATGAAATTCCTAAGAGCTGGTAAATTTTATTAAACTCTTCTAAAGATTCTTTCCGAAACCATTTCCAAAGTTTAGTAGCTTCTTCATTGCCCTGTTCCAAATAGTTAAACCATTTTCTCCCTTCCTCATTTAAGATAGGATCTTCTTCTGCTTTTTCGTGGAAAAGGACATATAGCTTTAATAATTCTTTAATGGGATTTTTTCTTACTTCTTCTTCTTTTCCCCACCGTTTATAGGCAACAATTAATTTACCAAACTGTGTCCCCCAATCCCCAAGATGATTAATGCGAATGGGGGTATAGCCATTTTTCTCCGCGATTAGTCCAAGTGCATTCCCGATAACCGTCGAACGTAAATGGCCCATTGAAAAAGGCTTTGCAATATTAGGAGAAGACAAATCAATTGTCATTACTCCTTTATCTTTCGGGAAATCGCCATAATGCTCCTTTTGATCAAGAATTTCCTCCATTACTTTAGCGGCCACTATTGGCTGATGGAAGAAAATATTGACATAGCCACTTACTACTTCCACATGATCAATAAGTGGGGACTCTATTTTTTCAGCAATCTCCTCAGCAATAAGCTGTGGTGCTTTCCGCATTGATTTCGCTAGGGTAAAACATGGAAAAGCCATATCTCCTAAATGCGCAAATTTCGGTTTCTCTAACAGCTGTTCAATCGTTTCTTTTGGTAAATCCAAGTATGCTTCTAATACATTTGCTATTTCAGATTGGATGTTCATCAATATTCTCCTTTTATGAAATATAAAAAGCCCCCACCTCTTCCAAACGAAGAGGCGAGAGCTCAAAATCCCGCGGTACCACTCTAATTGTTACTTGCATAACCACTTAAATCAGTTAACGGCCTGTAACCGATCATTCCTACTTTCATTCAGAATGATATCTCCAAAGTGCGTTTCACTAATTGTTCCACATTAGGCTTCCACCATCCCTAATTCGCTATTGCTTTCCAATTAGCTACTCTCTTTTTCAACGAATTTCAATATTTTTTCTTATTATACACACACTTTTCGGAAGAATCCAATACTTTTTTTATTTTTAAAAAGGGGCAAGCGCCTTTCTTTTCCATTTACATATAGTATTGAGGGAGGTGAAATAATAATGAATTCTCAAAATAGAGCTTTCGGTGGACATATAGGTGCTGTTGGACCAGTTGGAGTTGGTGGTTTTGGAGGCGTAGGTCATGGAGCAGTAGGAGTTGGAGCTATTCCTCTTGGTGCAGTTACGCCAGCAGGTGGCTTTACTGCGGGTAATCCACTAATTATCACTCCTTTCCATCATGTTCCTACTACTCATCAACAGCATTGGAATTATGGTCAAACTTTCCCTTCTTACGCTCAACCATATGGCTATAATCCAGCTTATTCTACTTACGGAAATTACCCCTTTTATTGATTGAAAAAAAAGGCAACAACTAGAATAGAATCTAGTTGCTGCTTTTTCTACTTGCTGCTATTATTCTGTAATGATTTGTTTGTTTTTTCGCCTGCTTAGGAAAGTTACTACTAATCCGCCAAGTGAAAGGATTATCCCAGTAATGTAACCTACTAAACTTGCAGTACTTCCATTGTTCCCCATCGGAGCATCGCCTCTTCCTTCCATTCCATTAAACGGCGCCATGCCATTTTGATTATCCATGGAAAAACCATTATTTTCTGTGGAACTGGTATTCGTATTTGAATTTATGTTTGTATTTGCTGAGGCAGTTGCATCCGTCGGAGGTTGTCCCAACATGCCCATTCTCTCAGAAGGCTCTTCCCTATTTACATATGCTTCAACCCCAATTGTTGATTGAACCAATAAGAATAACATCGCAATTATACCTATCCAATGTTGAATTTTCTTCACTTTCATCTCTCCTATCTGTAATGTAGCTTTATTATGCTAGAGTTGGCTTAATTTTTTCTTAAATTTTTTTTAGATTGAGAGCGTGAGAAGATTATTCTATTATTCTCTGAAGAATGGGGATTGGTTTTAGTTATGGACGTTGTTTTTTTCTAAAAAGTGAGAGTCGCGCCTCTTATGAATGATTTTGTTCACTTAGTTTCACTTGCAAAGGTGGTTCATTTTGTTTATGAACGCCACTTTTCCCTTCTCTGAAAAATAGTTTTCATCCCCCATCTAAACGCCAATCGCCTCTTCCCTCCCACCAAAAAATCCGTTCATCCAATAAAAAAACCGATGGAATCTGACTTTATGCCTACTAGCATTGTCATTCCATCGGTTTTTTATTATTTTACTGGAATCCAAATTTCCGAATAGCAATTGTCACTTGATGGATCATCGTCTGTGTATCGTTCAAAGGAGATATAGCCTGCTTGTTGATAAGTACTGGTCGGCATCCATTCCGAATAAATCTGTTTCCAAACGTTTTGCATACTATGTGGCATTGGTCCATGTACTTCAAAAACTGCCCATTTGGATGCTGGAATGATAAGCTGGTCGTATTTTGCTGACTTTTCTTCAGTAGCAACCGCTATCCAGTAATCCATATTTTTCCCGCTAGCTTCCGATTGGTCTACACAAACACCAAGTACGCCTGGCACTTCACCTACTGATAACATCAAAAGCTCGTTCACTGTTCCATTCTTATTTACCTCTTCCCAGAGCTTAGGGATTTCGCGAAGATTTTCATCTTCTTGAAAGGAATAAGACTTTTTCATACCGACAATTGTAAATTCCTCTTTGTCTACTACTTTTACCTTCATTGGTTCTGCCCCTTTCAGCTGTACTTGAATGACGAGTGGGTTATATATTTTCAGACTGCCAATGCCTCTTCTCGTTTCACTCGGCGTAATACCATGCTGCCTGCGATATGCTTTTGTAAAAGCCTCAGGTGTTTCATATCCATATTTAAAAGCAATATCAATAATCTTTTCCTTTGATTGAAGCAAGCTTTGCCCAGCTATCGACAGTCGTCTTCTTCTAATATATTCCCCTACTGGTATTTCCGTAAGGATGGCGAATGTGCGTTGAAAGTGAAAAGCAGATACATTCGCAACACGTGCAATCTCTTCGATTTCGAGCTTTTCTTCTAAGTTTTTCTCGATATAATTCAATGCTTTTTGTAGTCCTTCCAACCATGTCACTTATCCCACATCCTTACCACTATTATATAGGGATTATTTATCGTTTTCCGGTTCATTTCTGCTTCCTTTTGACAGATATGCGATTTGTTTTTTGCGTGTCAAAATGTCGAATTAAATAGAGAATAGACCGTCCTAAATAAATACAGAAAAAAGTGCCAAAAATGATAACTGCGGCTAAATAATTGTCAAATATCTTCTTACTCGCGATTGAGTCAAGTTTTTGTGGGAGTTTTTTTAGCTCCCTTTTTTATAAAGTAAAACCTCTAAGTTTGTATCCGCTTTCCAATTGGTTTTGTTCTTCCAACTGTTGATTCTCTCATTTTTTAAAAACCTTTTAATCCCTGTAAGGCAAAGTGAACGGGTTTTCCAATCGCTTGATTTAAGTATGGCATGTTCTGACGCACGGTTTCTGTTACTAATTTTGTGGGTATTTTTCTTTTCGGTCGATGCTCTTTCTTTGATTTTTCCGTGGCTTTTTCCCATTTTCCATATATCGTTTGGATGGATAGGTCATCCTTCAATCCAATCCACAAGCGCGCCATGCTCATGACTCCTTTTTTGCTCCATGCTCTTCCATTCTTTAATCGTTTGGCTAATTGATTCATCATCGCCTCTGCACTTCCCATTGGACGATACGCTGTCGTGTCCACACCTTTTTCCTGTAACCAACTACGGTAATCTTTTATGGTTTCCTGATGATGCGTTAAAAAGGCAAGGAAATGCTCTAGTTTTTCTTCTTTTTCTGGTGTATCCATTGTTCCTACTGCGCTATTCAACTCTAGAAGTAATGTTTCTACCTGGTAGTTTCTTAACGCTCTTTTCATGTAGCGGTATCGAGGATGGCTCTTCATTAGTTGCTTCATCGAACGAGCGACATGAAAACGGTCCATGGTGAAAAAGGCGCGTTCCCGAAAATACTCCCGACATGCCGTTATCCAGCCTGCTCCATCGCCATTAATAATAAGCAAGGTTTGGGTTGGATCATACGCATAATGATTCTGTAAGAATGTTTCAAAAGCTTCCCAAAAGGGTTCTTTTTCTTCATAGAGAAAATGCCTTTTATTTCGGAGCCTGACTCGCTTTCCGTTTTCTTTCCATCCCTCATGTACAGCGGCGAATTTCAACTCCCATCCACGCTTTTTCTTTTCTTGACTCTTCACATATAATCCATCTACTTCGACAAACAACACCTTTTGAAAAGGACGTTTTTCCTTAGCGGGAAGTACGCTTGTATGAAGAAGATGTTGCCGTAATGCTTCGTGGCTCATCGCCGAATAGCCTAAAAATTGTTCGAACGTTTCCACCGCCTTTCGATAGGAGGAACCATTTGTCGCTAATTCTAGCCCCCATTCTTCTAATAGTGGACTAAACCCTTTATTCCCTTGAAACTGTAAATAATGATCTAACAGACAAATATATTTTTTGGTTACACGATCGAAATAATAATTACGCTTCAGCTCCACTGCTCCAAACGCTGTATCTACTCGTATTTCTCGTTTATCTCGTAAAGCAAATCTTCTTTTGTCTCGTTGCTGAGCAATCTCTAGATCCCAATTTTCTAATGTTTGAACAAGGATTTCTTGAAAGGTCATTTGTAGTGTTCGAAATAAAGTTTTTTCCAATTCTTTTAATGATGGCATTTTTGTGTTACATTGATTCATGAGAGCCTCTCCTTTTCGTAGTGTTCTAGTCAAACTCTACTTTACAAAAGGAAGCTCTCTTTTTTAATACTTAATTTTTTCCAGCTACCGCGCTTTCGCTTGGTGGCCTTTTTGTCTAGTTGGGGGACTCGTCCCCCAACTAGACAAAAAGGATATTTATTCTCCCACAAACATTTTACTCATACCTTACTCGCAATTAATAATAATAGGAAAACTAGCGCAATCATTAAATTAAAAATCGGATAATTTTTCATTCCTTTCCCTTCCCTGCTTCTTCATTTAATATTATGTATGTATTTCTTACGGTAAAATAGGCTGTCTATCCCGCTAACAGCTTGGGGTTAGACAACCTATTCTACCTTAATAGAGAACGTATAATTAGGATTTCCTTGATCCCATTTGGCATAGATGTTATATCACTAGTGTTGCATAAATATTGTCGCAATTTTCAGTCTGATTATCCTCCTTGTTTAGAGCCAAAAAGGTAAATACCTATTCAAAGGTGGCTCCATCCATTTGGGTTTTTTTTACAATTAGACTTGTGCGACAACAACAATTTGCTTATTAAGGGATGGCTTTCCCTTCAATCTTTCGAAGCCAGATATGGGCTGGTTTCCACAATGCAGCCCTTAAATAACGGCTAATTTGTAAGGTTTTTCGCTTACTTCTTGTTTCAAGTTGTACGAGAACATGTAGGCAAAAAACAATCAGTGCGATAAACACTTGGTTTTGAATCGCCCATTCACTTTGACCGTAGAACTTTTTGATGCTGAGATGCTGTTTGATCCATTTAAAGAACAACTCAATTGCCCACCGTGATTTGTACATCTCTGAAATTTCTTCGGCACTCAAATCAAAACGATTGGTAATTAAATGCAGTTCATTTCCTTTTGAATCCATCACTTTTAGAAGACGAAAGTAATTTTCAGCACGGTTTTGAGTCGTACCAATCAACACCATTTGATCTGACAAAACAGCTGAATTCTCGGGTAGTTTAAAATTATAAACTTCCCGTATGACTGCGTTTTTCCGTAGCCTTGAAAGAAAAAAGTAACCATCATCTGTCATTCGGTCAAAGCGCTCGTAATCTAGGTAGCCACGGTCAAACACATACATGCATTCTTTATCATCAACCATGATTTCAAGCTGACCACGATCATGTTCTTTTGCCGTTGTTAAAACAGCCTTTTCAGGATAGGAACTCCCTTTTTCCATAAACACAAGTCTCAAATGCAACTTGACACCCGCTTTTGTTTTGCGGAACTTTGCCCATTTATGATTGGTCAAATTAAGTGGCAATGTGCTTGAATCAATGATTTTTAACGGCATAATAAGCTTTGTATAATGTGTTTTTGCATGAATTTGTGCGACTAAATCAAGGAAAAGCCTTTGAAATAAATCTGGATTTATACCGTTTAATCGGCGTGAGAGCTGAGAAATACTGATTGAATCAAGATCAATGCCTTTTTGTAGTTGGTCGTCGAAAAGACAATCGCTTAGCTCATGCAAACTTTCGACTTCTTGTAGCTGTGCAAAAAGGAGTAATTTTAGAAATGAGTCTGTTTTTAGTTTTTTCGTATAGTAATCTAATTTCAACGTTTTCACGGTTTCTTCAAAAAGTTGAAGATTTATTGGTGAAAACCATTGTCCAAATGAAGTTTTTCGTGTAATCTTGTCCATGAGTTGGTCCTTTTTTAGTGGATTTGGACGGGTTACCACCTGACTTATCCATTATAAAGGACTTTTTCTTTGCATAAAATAATAAAATTGAACATTTTAAGTATTTTTAATAGTGAAAATAAATTAATGCAACACTAGTGATGTTATATACATATATACCTTTTCTATCAGGAACAGTCATCTTGTTTCTATTAACCTCTATAAATTCCTCTTCCCCATCTTCAAACACTTCTGCAACCTGTAATGATCCGTCTAAAGGTTTTTTATTAAAATCAATCGTAATCGTTGCATTCGGTTCCACTCGAACAGAACCATTTTTCAATCCCATATCCCAAGGAGATGCATAAACATAATCGACACAGGAGCCCTTCAAGGAGCCTTGCCAGCAATTTGAGCCAATTGTAGTTGGAATTTTGTTATTCTTCCATAATACCTCAGGTTTTGGTGGTTTGGAAAAGTATATCGTATCCATTAATACCCAAATACAAACAAATATAAATGCAATTATTGTTACCACCATAAACATGTGAACGTTTTTATCCCCTTTCATTCCTCTTTAACTATTGGACGATTGATATTGCAGAAAAGTTTCGATTTTTCTTTATAAATAGAAAATTTTGGAGATATTTTTTATTCGCCACCGCCACTGCCACCACAATCTCCTCCACTATCAAAGGAAAAACCTCCACAATCATTCCCTCCATTGAAGAAAGATGCATTTGGACCATCTGTTGGTATTTCTGAAAATGGTGGAGAATGATAGATGTTATGATAATGACTTATGTCGTTCGACTCTCCTTTTGAAGGAGCACTAAATATATTTACCAATAAGATTGCTATAAATACAAAAATAATAATTCCTAACATCGTTCAATTCCTCCCTCTTTATGCTTATAGTTTGTATACGAACCTTCCTCTGAAATGGTTTCATAATTTTTACAATTAAAAAACCGAAAAGCAGAAATCCTACCTTTCGGAAAATTTGATTATGCTCTTTTCTTTATTTCCTTTACTTTTTCCATAAAGGACGGCTTTCTTCTATTAAAATAATAGAAAATCCCTGTAATCAGCAAAACGATAATAATTAGTGCAAGTGGATTAATATTCGTGGAGAATACACCGTAGGGAATTAATGCAAGGACAAAAAAGTAAAAGAAATTTCCTATCGCTGTTCCAATGGTAAAAGGACGCAAAGAAATATTGCTTACTCCTGCAATGATATTTAAAATACTAGTCGGGAAGAAAGGAAAAACCCTACCATAGATTACATATCTCATTCCTTTATGTTCGATTTTATCAAGCATATCTTGGTGATTTTTGACTTTGCTATGAACGAAATCTTGAAACCAAAAGCGTATAGCAAGAAAGATAATCATTGCTGCTATCACACTTGACAACCAACTCCACAAAAAGCCATAAAAGAAGCCAAACGAGTAAAAATTTAGGGTAATAACTAATATTAACGGGATAACGGTAAAGCTATTTTGAATAATCATTATAAATAAACTTACTATAAGTGCATAAGTAATATTATCTTTAAATACAGATGTGACAGAATCAATTTCCCCTTGACGAATCGCCTGCAAAATATCTGTATAACGGAAAAATAAAATAAAGAGGCTGATCGTCACAAAAAATGTGAATGGCTTCCAAAAATGTTTTATAATAAATCACCTTTTTCATAAATTATATGTCACATACTAAAGAGTGGTACACTTTAGATGATTCATTTTACTACAAATTTATGCTTTTCCTTTTTTTTATAATTATCAGTTTTCTACCCTTTTTTCTTTTTTTTGAATCTAGATTACCAATACCTGTTATTTACAGCCATTGCATTATCTTTAATAAAACAAAAAACACTATTCATTGGTAATAACTTTCCAAGATGAATAGTGTTTTATTTATTAATTATCTCATCTTTCATTTTTTCTAACAACTATATGTCTGGTGATTCTAGCCTATTCAAATAATAAAATATTCAAGTCTTTTCCATAACAGTAAACAAGCAGTGTATGTAATTGAGCTCTATGATGATAGATATGTGCGACTATTTCTAATAGCCACTCATACCTTGTATAGGTTGCACCCCAATAAGATGTAGTCCTTTCTTGCAATTCCGATTCGGTGATATTTCTATAGCTATCTTTTAATATTTCATAATTATAGGCAATAGCATCTTTTACATCCTTGACGCTTTTTAATGAAACACTAGAATAGTATTCCGCCATCTCTTTTTGAGTCGCACCGTTTGATATCAATAAATCAGCCCTACAAATTACGGCAATATGTTCTAATAGCTCGCCTATCGATCGTTTATTGCTTGCCGGCCTCTGCTGTAAGTCAGCCTCTTTTAATGTCTCTATCATTTCGATTATGGTTTTTAAAGCTATTTCTATTTGATTTAATGCACTAGCAGTATATGTATTCATCCATAACCCTCCTCCAAAAACGAATATATGTTCTTATTTTCAATTATAGACTATTCTATCAAAAGTTCCATACAAATATTCGTTAATTCTGACTTTTTATGCAAGTAGAGATTAACTTCCAATCTATTAAATGTCCTTGTTGACCTCCTTTTCCATCTGCTATACTTTAAAAGAAACGAACAGGAAGTGTTATTTAATGAGACAAGCACTTATTATCATCGATATGCAAGAAATTTTCTTTAACCATCCCCAAAACTATTTATTTAATAGGAATCAGTTAGTACAAAACATCAATATATTAATCAAGCAAGCACACGAAAAAAACATTCCGGTTATCTTTATCCAGCATACAGATCCCAATGAGCAGGACGAGCTTTTTGAGGGAAAAGACGATTGGAAACTGCATCAAAATCTATTGTTTTCCTCTGACGATAAGATAATCAGAAAGTCAAAATGGGATGCGTTCTACCAAACAGAACTTTTGGATTATTTAAAAAGCAAGAAAATCGAACAGCTTATTTTTGCTGGCGTACAAACGGAATTTTGTCTTGATACTACTATAAGAGCAGCCTATAGCTTAGGATTTCAAAATAATCTACTTTTCCCAAACACCCAAAGCACCATTAATGGCTCCGTTTTACAAGCAGATGATATTATTAATCATCATGAGTCCATTTGGAATAATAGATTTTTAACGGTGATAAATGGAGAAGTAAAACTTTAGCCATAGGACTCTCATTTCCCTTTCATTTGCTTGAAAACGTTTCTACATACTCCCAAAATCCCTATTCCAAATGGAAAAGAGCCAAACAAAATTGTTTGGCTAATTGTTTGGCTTAAAATGCTTTCTTTTGTCTAATAAACATACGATTGCTTTTTTCTAAAGGGGCATTTTTCATTAATAAATAGGCTGAAAGCAGAAAGACAATGGCTATTCCAAGCAAAATCGCAACAAATTGGAGATGTTTCGTAAAAATCAATTCTGTTAACCAGCCCATATCTCCAAAAACAACCACAATCGTACCGATAACTACAAGGAAGGTCGCTGCTGAAAGGGATAAAATCGTCCCATAATTAAACCAAATCGTTTTGATAATCATCCCTAAACTGAATAAAAAGAATAGCCAACAAAAATCTACCCATACATATACAAGCCAATTAGAGCTATTTGTGAGTTCTGCTAAATGCAAAAGATTAATCGACCCGTTTATATGGTTGGTAATTAGATAAAATAGATTAAGGACTACGACACTAATAACACCATAAATGAATGCTGTAAGATACAAAGCAAAAACAAATTGTTTTCTAGTACCGCCTAGAGAAAGAATATATTTGTATCCACTAAAATTAGCAAACGGATAGATGAGAAAGACAATAAATAGAGGACCGAATAAGATAAAGGATCCAGCGTCTGCAACACCAATAAATCCTAAAATATTGTAGAAAGCAAAGAGCACAAAAGTAATAGCTGCATTTATATAAAATGTTAAGCTCATTTCTCTCATCATTAATTTGAATGGTCCAGTAAAAGTATTCATACTTTGTGCACCTCTTTTTTCGTTGTATAGTTAACTAGATAATCCTGCAATTTCGCTTTTTCCACTGTAACGCCAGCTTTGTTAGCCCTTGCTTTCCACTCCTCCGTAAATACATCATCAATCATCACATTGATTTGCTTGCCAAGTTTTCTTTTTTCTATAAGGCTCTGCCCTTCTATTAAAGGCTCTATCGCTTCCGCTGATCCAGATAATAGAATACCATGCATTTTCAACTCTTCCGTTTCTTCATAGCGTACAATTGTCTGCTCATTGATAATCGCAATCTTTTCACACATTGCTTCAATCTCATCAATATGATGGGTCGATAAAATAATAAAACGAGGATCTTCCTCATACGTATCTAGAAGTGCATCGTAAAATTGCTTTCTCATATAGGCATCAAGGCCATTTGTTGGTTCATCCATAATGGTTACAGGAGCTTTACTAGCGAGTCCCAAGACAATTTGTAGCATTGTTTGCATCCCTTTAGAGAAATTTTTGATTTTCTTTTTTCTTGGTAATTCAAATAAAGTAACTAGATGTTCAGCTAGCTCTCCATCCCAGTTTTTATTAAATAGGGCACCAAAACGAAGCGCATCCTCGACATTCCAAAGAATCGAAAAAGGGTGATTTTCTTGAATATACGTTATGTTGTTCATTGCTTCTTTATTGTTATACGGTGTTATACCATTCACATTAATAGAACCGGCATCGATATTTTCCAGACCAGATAAAAGCTTCATAAACGTCGTCTTTCCAGATCCATTTCGCCCCCATAGCCCCATAATGATCGGTTCTGTTTCTGAAATATTTACATTTTTTAGAGCTGGCACATTCCCATAGGAAAACGACACATCTTCGAGTTTAATCATCTGTATAATCCTCCTTAATTACTTGAAGTAATTCTACTTTTTTTATTTCAATACGCTTTGCTTCTTCCATCATTGGTTTTACATATTCGTTGTAAAAGTCTTCTTTACGCTTTTCCAGCAGCTTTTGTTTGGCACCCTCTGCAACAAACATGCCAACACCACGTTGCTTATATACGTATCCAGCCTCAACCAATGCTGCAAGCCCTTTTTGCGCAGTTGCTCGATTAATTTGGTAAAACTTAGAAATTTCAGTCGTAGAAGGGATTTGATCACCTTCTACAAGCTCCCCTTCCACAATTTCATTTGCTATCATATCTGAAATTTGCTGAAAAATAGGCTTTGAGTCATCAAAAACAGCTTTCACGGATTTCTCCTTCCTTCACACGTTGAACAGTTGAACGGTTGATTAGTTATGTAATCAACTATACAATAGTTGTTCTTTTTTGTCAAACTGCCCATTTCATTTTTTTATACAAAAAACACTTTTATATTGCAAACATATCATTCATTTGACATTTTATTTAAATCTTCTATTTTTGGAAAAAAACGTCGAAAAAAAGGAGTATAATGGAAATAAAAAAAGGGGGAGGTTGTTGTAATGATTACCTTACTAGAAGATATTGCTCCATTAGGACTAAAAGATACGAAATTATATATCATGAAAACAACTGATTCTTTTGTTATTTCTATCCCTAAAATTAATTGGTCTACAGAGCTGAGCAAATCAGATTCTACCCATGATCAATTTGATCATTTACTTCATTCCTTAACATTTCATATGTTTGAGGGAAATTGTTCCGAACTAGCAGAATGCATCACAGCATCTATTGGGAAGTATGAAAATTCATTAGAAGAAAGTCTCTGACCTTTCATTTATATAACGTCATACTTAAAGGCACAATGGATGATCACAGTAATCTATTGTGCCTTTTCCATTTGTTAATCTTCTCTCTTCCACTTCCCCACTCTCAATTTAATTGCATAAAATGATTCCCATACGCTAAAATGGTTAAATGAATAATAGAATGATTAAAGGAGTTTTTTTCTTGGAGTTTCTTTTTACGAGTGAGCGATTAGGTTATCGATTATTAACATTAGAGGATGTAGAAGCATGTGAACAGTTTTGGGGAAGGGAAGAAGTCATGACCTATTGTGGCGGGAGTACTGACTCTGCCTTACTTCCTCAAGTTATTGACTTTTACCAGCAATGTCAAGCTGATTTCGCCCTTTCTGTTTACGGAGTGGTTGATTTAGCTACTAATCAGGTGATTGGGGCAGCTGGCTTTAATATAGAGGATTCTTTGGACGAAGTAGAGCTTATTTTCCATTTTACAAAAGACAATTGGAACAAAGGCTATGCAACAGAAGCAGCCATTGCATGTATGAAGTTTGCTGAGGAGCAAGGAAGTGTTCAAAAAGTAATTGCTTCTGCTAGTATCGAAAGCAAGGCTTCTTTAAACATACTTGGCAAAATCGGCTTTCAGTATATGGGAATCAAATATTTTGAGGATTTGGAGCAGGAAGAAGCTTATTTTGGGTTTGTTTTTTAAGTAAACGGATAATAGTTTTATCATGGAGGGCACAAGAATTTTAACCGGTTCCCATCCCCATCGTACATAAAAAATGTCTACCAAATTGTTGGTTAAGGTTGATAGACATTTTTTATTGTTATATAAGGGTTATGCTTTAGCTTTTTGTCCCAATACATTAAGACATAGTAATTTTATCTAAAGATGCAGCATTGTTGAATAAAATGGAGTTAATTTTTCTTAAAGAAATATTTCTCTAAAAGGAAGTGAGTATTTTTGGATAATGAAAATAAAATCATTATTTCTCCATTAAACAATGAGTTAATAGAGGATATTAATAAGACAAATGATTATTTTAAGTTGTATGGTAAAGTTGTCCCTAGTTTACAATCAGGCAAATGGTCATATAAAGAGATTCTTTTTGATGAAACTAGAGAAACACGTTTTCCAGATGATAAACTTGATTGGAGCCAATATATAAATCGAGAGGACAAAGCTTTGTTTTTAGCTTATATGAATAATACTTGCATAGGACAAATTAGAATAATGAAGGATTGGAATCGTTTTTGTTATATTGAAAACATTGCTACTAAAAAAGATTATAGAGGAAATGGAATCGGAAAGTTGCTCTTAAATAAAGCGGAAGAGTGGGCAAAACAAAGAAAACTTATCGGAATGTCCTTGGAAGCACAAGACGATAATCTTGATGCATGTAGATTTTATGTAAAACAAGGATTCATACTAGGTGGGGTCGACACACTAAAACAGTCATATAATCCAAATATTGAGACCACTTTGTACTGGTATAAGTTATTCAAGTAAAGGCGTTAGTTGGATAGCGAAAAGATACTAGGTATATTTTATGAGGCTGGGCCAAAACTAAATAACTAATATGTAAAGATGAACAATCTCTAATTTAGCTCTTAAATAAAGCTACTTTCTCATGATGGTTATCTATGTTTTTAAATATAGTCAAGTGTAATAACTAGGACGTTCCGTTGCGCTACAGACGCTCGATTCTCCAGGGAGGAAGGAGTCGAGCGTCCTCCGCTCCATTTCACTTCGTTTTTAACCCAACACACATAATGTTTAAAAAGCCAAGCGTTCATAAACATGAAAATAGTAAGAATAAGGATTTTTTTCATCTGTTATTCCTTTGGTAACAGATGTCTCCTTCCATTCATTTAAATCAACATTTGGGCAGAACGTGTCCCCTTCAAATTCTGCATGAATCTTGGTTATGTACATTGATTCTACATATGGAAGAAACATTATATATATTTCTTCGCCACCAAAAATAAATATTTCTTCTTCCTTTTCACATAATGTAAATACTTCATCTAATGAATGTGCCATTTCACAGCCGTCCAATACTAACTCTCTATCTCTAGATAAGACGATATTCCTTCTGTTTCTTAATGTTTTTCCAATGGATTGGAAGTTTTTCCCCCAAAAAAATAATGGGATGCCCTAAAGTTATTTTTTTCACATACTCCCAATCTCTCGGAATCCTCCAAGGAATATCATTTTCTTTCCCAATTACTCTGTTCTCGTCCATCGCTACAATTAAAGATACCTTCATGGAGCACTCCTCTTATTGACTTATGTAAAATAGCTTAATAGTCGATCAAAAGAATCAATCTCAGCAAATGGTTTAATCTCGGTATCATTCTTGATTCTAAGTGGATTAAACCATACCCCTTTTATATTGGTATTTTGACAACCACCAATATCTATTTCTAAGTCATCGCCAACGAATAATGTATCTTCTGGCTGCACATTAAGCTTATTTAAAGCTAGTACAAAAATGCGTTTGTCCGGTTTACTAATCCCCACTTCATCAGAAATGATGATTGTATCAAAATAATGATGTAAATTGGTGCTCCTTATTTTTGCTTTTTGTCTATGGACGGTGCCATTTGTGATAATTGCAACTTTCACTTGGCTCTTTATCTTATTTACTATGTTAATCCTATCTTGATTTACTGCAAAACAATACGGAAAATGATTATTCCAAAAAGCTAAGATGTCATTGTGTGGTATTCTGTATTTCGGTGGATACGCATCAAAAAAAGATGCCAAAACCTTTGTTTTATCCTTTTGACCATAGCTTCTCTTGTCATATTCTTTGAATTTTTGCAGCATTCCCCTTTTTATGGAATCATCAATATCCTCATAACATTTTTCTAACATAATGAAAAATAGTTTATCTACCGCATTATCTCTATCAAGCAAGGTATCATCTAAATCAAATAGCATTGCTTTGTAGCTGCTCAAATAATTTCACCGCCCTTTTCCTATTATTTAATATCCTAGTTCTAAAATAACGACATCATATAATATGCTTTGTACAATTATATAGAGTACATTCCCAGTTTCCGCCAAAATGATTTAAAATAGTAAGGGAAGTATTATCTATATAAGTGTCTTGAAAAACTGTTGAAAGAATTTGTTAAGGGTCAGTCCAATGAAAGTACCATGGCTAACGATTAATACCCTTTTTCCTGGATATCGTAAAAACATTTTGTATTCCCCACTTGTTTTGTTTTTTTGTGATTTTTCTGCCGCTCCTTTAAAACTCTACACAAAAAGGTTGGCTGTTTTCATCCAAGCATTGCTCGATTCTTTTCCTGAAATTCTTATATGTTACCATTTTTAGAGCTTCTTCGATAGGAAAAAATCCCACTTCTAAGCTTTCAGATGATGTAGTTAATTTCCCTCCAATTGGTTTGGCTGAGAACAACGTGTTGCATATGGAACAGTCTACATTTTGGAATATCCCACAAAATTTCACTACTTCAATATCAATACCCGATTCCTCTTTCGTTTCCCTTACTGCAGCGTCTTTTAACGACTCTCCCTCTTCCACTTGTCCACCTGGCATTTCCCAGCCTCTTTTAGGTCCTTTAATTAAAAGAAGTTCCTTTTTTTCGTTAATTACAACCGTTGCCGCTGAAACGATATGTTTAGGCAGCGAATTTTGCTGGTGTGTGTTTTGAACCAATTGATTTCCCCCGTTCTCTAAATTTAATCAAGCGCTATACACGAAGCAACTCTGCATCTATCTCTGTAATAGAACTATTTTCTGTCTTAAATTTCGTCATTTCTTCAAATGGTGTATTTGTTAGATAGCATTGTAAACACATAATCACCGCACTATGTGTAACAATTACAGCATCTTCATTTGTTTCCCTTAATATTTTGTTTAATGCTGATAACACGCGATCTATCATTTCTTGGTAAGATTCTCCTTTGGGAGGCTTTGTATATTTTCGATTTTTTAACCACTGATCAAATTCTTGAGGGTATGTGTCTTGGACTTCCCTCCACGAAAGACCTTCCCACTCTCCCAAATTAATCTCTTCTAGACCATCCTTTACTTCATAATCAATGGCAGTTTCCCTACTCAATATTTCAGCTGTTTGAACGGCTCTCTGTTGTGGACTTGAATATATTTTTGAAAAAGGATAATTTAAATTTTGGATTTTTTCACTTAATTGTGCTGCCTGAATAAGTCCTTCAGTATTTAGCTCTATATCTGTACTACCTTGTATTTTTCCGTCTACATTCCATTCTGTCTGTCCATGTCTTATTAAATAAAATTTCATTTACACCTCCAAGATAGAAAATTCCCCCTACTATACCGTACATCCCATTTTCTCTCCCCTTTATCGGTAGAAGAGAACTTTTTTTAACACCATCAATGTATCAAGCTATTCTCTTCTTGCATTTCCTCCACTGTTTTAATAATTCGATAGAATGCTTGATTAATAGGCGTTTCGATACCAAGCTTCTGTCCATAATCGATTACTTTTTCAGCGAACAGAGCTACTTCCGTTTTTCTTCCCGCTTCAATATCCTGTAGCATCGATGTCTTTCCTGTTCCACCAACTTTGCTTAAGACATTGGCAAAAAAATAATCCATATCTTGTTCTGTTAGGTCAATTCGCTTTGCCTGAGCTAGCTTAATTACTTCCTTCATGGCACTTTTGGCTAGTTCTCTTGCTGGACCTTCTTTTTGAAAGAAAGCGTAGGGAGCTCGGGTCACAGCTGAAGCTTGATTCATGCCTACATTTATCATGAACTTATTCCATAATGCCCTTTCCATATCTGCCGGTACATCCACTGATATATTTGCACGTTCTAAGCAATGCTTTACTTCTTTCACACGATCCGTCAGCTCTAAATTTTCTTTCTCCCCAAAAGTAATGATTCCAGCATTGCTATAATAAATTCGGTTGTCTTCTCTTGTTGAGTCAATCCCATTACAAATTGAATAGAGAACCTTTTCTTCTCCATAGCTTTTTGCAATTTCTTCTTCGCTCGTAATTCCATTTAATAAGGATAGGATAACTGTTTGTTCTCCTACAAATGGACGAATAAGGGAGATTGCTTCTTGGAGTTGTCCATATTTTACTGCGAGGAGAAGCAAATCAAATGAGTCTGATTGTGTTTCTGGATTGATATAATGATAGGATGTTTCTTCTCCATTTATGTAAAACTTTTCTTTTTCATATTTTGTTTTCCGGTGTTCATCGACAATGATTTTCACTTCTAATTCTTCGATGTTTTGAAGCATTTTTCCGTAAACTGCCCCTATCGCTCCAAGCCCAACTATACCGATTTTTTTGATAGCCACCTTCTGTTTCCTTCCTTCCGTGATTATTCGCAATCTTTCCACTATTTTAACATAAATTTCTAGTTAAAAAAAATACTTCCTTTTTATAATTAAAGAAAGTATTTTTTATCCTATCTTATCTTTTTACTGTTTCAATCGCTCTATTAATCGCTTTGCGAGCAAGCTCTTTCTCTCCTAATTTTTGATCGATCCGAAGCATATCAATTACTATTTTTTTTGCGGTCTTTTTATTCCTAATAATCGGATATACTAATGCATACAGATGGGTTGCTTGTTTTTTATTCATGTTTAGTTTTGCTGCATGTCATTTACATTCAGCGCTAGCGTAACTTTAAATAAATCCCCATCTGTATCAATTGTGATCATTCCCTCATGAAGGTCGATGATCGATTTGGCAATTGCAAGCCCAAGGCCTGATCCATCTGTATGTCTCGATGTATCGCCTCGTTTAAAACGCTCATATAATTCATCCAAATTATCATCAAGCTCATACTTTGATATATTTTTAAATTGAAGAATAGCTTGCTCTTTTTCTAATTTAATAGAAATATAGACTCGTGAATGCTCTAAAGAATATTTCAAAATGTTACCTATTAAATTATCAAATACTCTCCAAAGCTTCTGCCCATCAACAACTGCATAAATCGATGGTTCTTGTTTGGTAACGCGAAAATCAAGAGTAGAAGCTCTTATATTTTCATCATATTCCCCTAATGCTTGCTGTAAAAGCTGGACTAAATCTACCTTTTCCTTTTTTAGTTCCACATTGCCGCTTACCATTTTAGAGACCTCAAATAAGTCATCAATCAATACTTTTAACCGTTGTGATTTCCGGTCAATAATAGCTACATATCCTTCTTTTTCTTCTTCTGATAGATTTTTATTTTTCAATAATTCTGTGTAATTGATAATCGATGTTAAAGGAGTCCGTAAATCATGACTGACGTTCGTAATTAATTCTGTTTTTAGTCGTTCGCTTTTTGCTTGTGCATTTTGAGAGATAATTACACCATTTTTTAATGTATTGATATTATCTGCCAATGTTGCAAGTTCACTAGAATTTTTAATAGCTAAATCACTCACTTTTTGACCACTCATTATATCATTTGTATATACAACAAGCTCATTTAGTGAGTTGGTAGTTTTCACTAAATAATTGATGGCTGGGATTCCAATAATAATCAATACTACAAGATAGAGTGGAGCGATAATTGGAATCATAATCGTCAGTAGTAATCCAATGCCTAATCCGAAAACAATAACCAAACAGAGAATCAATTTAGTCAGCGGTGTTCTACTCGAAAATAATAGAATGAAAGGTCTTTTCATCGCTTTAAAACATGTATTTATAAATGTATTTGCCCAAGTTAATTTTTGACCTTTTAATTTATCTTTATATAAAAGAGATATTTGGACAAATGATAAGGATATAAAAAGCCATGCTAAGCATCCAAATAGAATAACATCTTTCCAAGATTCCCCTTCATTATACAGTTGGATCTCAAATTGATCATATACTCCCCAAAGACCAATTATCGCAACTATTATACTAATTAACAGTAAGATAACCCCAATATCAATCGGAACTTTTTTATAAAACGACCATTCCCATTGTTTTAAGATGCTTCTTCTCGTTAAGAGGAAAAAGCAGCTTACAGCTAAACTGATGATACTAATAACACTAAACCAAATTACTTGTTTTTGCTGTATTTTATAGTTTTCCTCGTCTTTATTTAACATACTATCTGCATTTAAGTTGTCAGGAACAGCAATTTGTCCCTCAAAGCTGCCTATATTCTTCTTTATGCCATTTAAAATCGAAACTTCAGTCGCAACTGTATCTGACGAACCAAACTCATACCAAGGAGAATCTAATGAAATGTATTGATGCTCCCACTCATCTTTTGGATCAACATGAATATCCTGAAGAAATTTTGTATTTTTCTGATTCAACATACTTTCCACGGTTTCGCCAGTGGAAGGATTTAGATTTGTTACTATTTCTCCTGTTTTCTTATTTTTAAAGTAATACTGGAAAGAATCTGCCCAGTCTTTATAATCGTATTCCCCGTACTGTAGTTCTTGATAGTATTCGTCTAATTGTCGTAATTTTTCTTTTTCTATCTTTGCTTCTACATATTCATCACTTTGAAAATTTTTCGTTATATCAGAGATTTTCTTATCTCTTTCTTCTATGTATAGCTGTTCTGCTTCATTGCTTCCCGTCTCTTTAGCTGTTTGAATTTGCTCCTCATACTGACTTTTTATATTTTGGATTTGTTCATTAAGATCTCCATAATAATAACGGTAATCATTGATTTCTTCTTGCGTCACTGTGATGTTCTTCTTTGCTTCTTCTAGCGGAACAGAATATAATTCATAATCACTAAGAAGACCAATAAAGTAATTCATCCTATTTTGAAAGATAGCGGTTTTATAATAATCTGTTTGCAAATATCTATTAAACCATATGTCTAAAGATGTAATTCCACTAAGTCCGATTGTAATAAGTAATGTCCAAACTAAAAAAAGAACTTTACCTCTCGATTTTGTAGCCAATGCCCCACACCACCTTTAAAAATCGAGGATTCTTTGGATCTACTTCGATTTTCTCACGTATTTTTCGAATATGTACTGCTACCGTATTTTCGGCATTGTATCCAGGTTCTTTCCATACACTTTCATAAATTTCCGTAATAGAGAATACTCTGCCTGCATTTTTCATCAATAGATCTACTATTTTGTATTCAATAGGTGTTAGCTTTACGCATTCTCCATTCACCGCGACTTCCTTTGCCTCTTGGTCTAAGGTTAAACCATTTAAATCTATTTTTTTCTTTACTCCATCAAAAGTTCCAAGTGTCACATATCTTCTCAGTTGTGATTTCACTCTTGCGACTAGTTCCATGGGATTAAAGGGTTTAGTTATGTAATCATCTGCTCCAATTTGTAATCCTAATATTTTGTCGGTATCCTCACTTTTTGCACTTAGCATAATAATGGGGATATTTTTTTGCTCTCTAATTTTATAAGTAGCAGAAATACCGTCTAAATTCGGCATCATTATATCCATTAGAATTAAATGGATCGTTTTTTCCATTAATAGATCTAAAGCTTCTACACCATCACTTGCTTTTAAAACCGTTATTCCTTCGTTTTTAAGATAAATTTCAATTGCATCTCTAATTTCTTTTTCATCATCTACTACTAACACATTGTAGTTCCCCAACTCTACGCACCTGCTCTCTCTCTTGGATGTCTCTATCATATGAAAAAAATCTTAAATTTCCATAAGTAAAATTCTTAAGAATTTCTTAACATTCTACTAAGATATTCCATCCTCTTATTCTATCAAAGGAAGATGGTGTTCACATCCACTATTTATGTTTCTTTTTAAACTATGGTATATTTAGAACAATTAAATTATACGGAGAAGAATATGTGCTATCGTTAAGGAGAGTGAAAAGCATGACGAATCATTCATCCTCATTTTCTAAAGTAACAGGAAGAAAATTGACAGATGAAATCATTGAACAACTTAAAAATAAAATATTTTCTGGTACCTTTAAAGTTGGGGATCGCCTTCCTCCTGAGCCCCAGTTAATGGAAGAATTTTCGGTTGGTCGTTCAACCCTTCGTGAGGCTATAAAGGTGCTCGTGCATGCTGGTATTCTTGAAGTGAAGCAAGGAAGAGGGACACGAATCATCTCACTGGATTGGGCAAATGAAACATCCTTTGATCAACAGCTTAAGCAGGCGGATACAAACGATATTTATGAAGCAAGGACAATGTTAGATCAAGAGATCGTCAAATTGGCTGTCAAACGAAGAACGCAAGAAGATTTATTACATATAAAATCATGGTTAGATAAACGGTACCACGCCTTGCAAAATGGAAATTATGCCACCTATGTAGAAGCCGATATTGAATTTCATCTTGCTATTGCAAAGGCAAGTCATAATAAAGTTTTATTTGACCTCTATCAAGCTTTCACCCCTGTGTTAACAAGGATTTTAAGTAATTTTCTTTTGCATCAAAGCAATTACAGAGATAATTCCGAAATTCATCAACAACTATTTGAGGCGATTTTAGCTCAGGATGAGAAAAAAGCTATTCAATATGTACTTAATAACTTGGAGCTATAACAGCTCCTTATTTTCAACTTTAAACGTCTGATGATATGATGTATTTATTAAAAAAATAAAAGGATGGACTGAAAATGAAGAAACAAATAGTTTTGATGATTATTGCACTTTTTTTCGTATCATTTAATCTAAGAACAAGTATTGCGGCAATCTCCCCAGTTTTAGAAAGCGTTCGAGCTGATTTACATTTATCCAATGGGATTGTTAGTTTATTGACCGCAATTCCGGTTATTTGCATGGGTTTTTTTGCATTTTTTGCAGTGAAAATAAGTGCACGATTCGGTTTAGAAAGAACAATTGCTGCTTGCTTAGTTCTTATTGGAGTTGCTACTGCTTTACGCGCTTTCAGTCATTCTGCTTTCACCTTGCTCCTTACCGCCTTTTTTATCGGGATTGGCATAGCGATCGCCGGACCACTTGTTTCTGGTTATATCAAGCAACAATTCCCCCATCAAATCGGGATGATGATTGGCATCTATTCTGTAGGGATGGGATTAGGAGCATCCTTTAGCGCTGGATTGATGTTACCTTTGCAAAAGTACTTAAATAATTCTTGGCAACTAGCTCTTGCAAGCTGGAGCATTTTTGCCGTAATCGGTTTACTTTTTTGGTATCCGCAAATGGTCAAAGATAGAGAGATTGCTCTTACCTCCAAGATACCAACTCAGCTACCATGGAAAAATAAAAAAGCGTGGATGTTTACGCTCTTATTTGGCTTACAATCGGGAATTTTTTACACGATTAGTACTTGGCTTGCACCAATTGCTCAATCACTGGGCTTTAACGGCACTCAATCTGGGACACTCATTACCTTTTTTACCATTATTCAAATGATTTTTAGCTTCCTAATTCCTTCTCTAGCTGATCTATATAAAAACGAAAAAGCTTGGTTATTAGGTAGTATTGGATTTGTGTTTATTGGTTTATTGCTGTTCCTTTATCCCCTAGTTACTCCTTGGATTGCTACCGGACTAATTGCTGTAGGACTTGGAGGGTTATTTCCCCTTGCCTTGGCTTTGCCATTAAACGCCACAAACTCTTCCCAAGAAGCAAGTGCCTGGACTTCGATGATGCAAGGAATTGGGTACATGATTGGTGGGATTATTCCCATTATAGCTGGATTAATAAGGGACTATATCTCTTATGATAAGCAAGTATTTGTCATGATGATGATTCTTTGTTGCATTATGATGATTGCTTTATCTAGGTGGAAAGAAAAAAGTTCATTACCTTCAAACAGTTAAAAAAATGGTTTTCATCCTCCACGATGAAAACCATTTTTGCTATTGCTTAGCTTTAATTTGTTCCCGGATTTTCTCCAGTTGTTCGAGTGATAATTCTCCTAAAGATTCTTTAATTTCCTCTTCCATAAGCTTGCGGTTTTTCTCTCGATATTGATTCCACCAGGCCCGAAGTCCTTCTGTTTGATCCAATATGTATTCAATGTCGATTTCTTCTACCTCATCATCAGAAATATACTCCAACACTGCCGCTAACATGCGGTTTAGTTTATCCACTTCCCCTTCTTTCTTTTTCGTATTAGTAGGTTCCTTTACTACTTCTTTGCTAATCCCTTCATCTTTGCGAGGCATCGTTTTCCTCCTACCTTTATTCCTGTTTTTTCTAGTATTTCCGTTCGAAAAAATCACTATTCTTTCCAGTGCAGGAAAAAGGATATCCTTATAATGAAGAAATTAGAGGAATTAATGATGTAAAATTTTACTTAATATTACTTGCAATCCCCTCAATCAAAGGTCTTAACCATTCATCTAGATTAGTGAACACAAAACCTGCTTTTTCTGCCTTTTCCGTATTCATATACCATGTGGCAGGAATCGCAAATGGGGATGTATTTTCCTCGTCCCCTTCTAACGTTATTTTCGCAGCATGCCCTGTAATCTTTTCGATTATACAGATTAATTCTCTCATTGAAATTTTTCCATTTGCCGTTGCATTAAATGGACCTTCCACGTCTGACAAACCTGTCCATTTTAGGAATGCAGCAGCTTCTGAGGCAAGAATAAAGGACATTTCTGCATCCATATTAACAAAACCAATCGTTTTTCCTTGCTGAATCCGCTCCACATGAAAATGCAAACGGCGTGTGTAATCATCTTCCCCTAACACGATGGGAAACCTAACTGCCACAACTGGAAATGTTGCATACTGAAAGAAAACAGCTTCCGCTTGTCGCTTTCCTTCATTATATGTAAAAGCTTCTTTATCTCCCCATGCTATCGGATAATCATAAGGATCAAAGTCTTCTTCTCTTTTTTCTTTTCCATCTGCAGAATACGTCGACAAGGAAGATGTAAACACAAGTTTGCCAATATTCCCGTTAAAAACTTCACAGAAATCCCTTGCTTCATTCGATGTATAGCAAATATTGTCATAAACAATATCAAATTTTCGTCCTTCAAAATGATTTTTAAGTTGTTCCTTCATAGAGCGATCACCGATGATATGCTCCACTTGATCGTCAAATGGATGACTTGTTGTCCCACGGGTCATTATCGTAACCTGATGCCCCTCTTCCAACAGCACTTCCACAAGCTTTCTTCCGAAAAAACGTGTTCCACCAAGTACTAAAATTTTTTTCATCTATTTCACTCCTAAACTATGACATGCGTATTACATTCCATATGGAAAAGATATTTCCTCCTTTTTTATCCATTATATTATGTCCATGAAACGATCTTAATTAGCAATAAAATATTCTATGTTCAAAATCTGTTCTTTCTGAATCACGGATGTAACTCCCTGAACAATTTGGTCCCCATTATTCCACATTTCTGAGTTGCGTAATTTTGCTAAGTGAAATATTCTTTCCCAGCTTTGTTTCTTTGTAATCGTTAATTTTCCCTGTTCAAACAACCTATCTTCTTCCTCTGAAATCATACAAAAGCCGTCATTTAACACACAGTGCCAAGCATCAAAATCAGAAAGAAGAACTTTATTTTCTGGTATTTCGACTGTTAAACATACAGCTTTTGTTCCTTTGTTAAAATGACCTTCCTCTCTTAAATTCGGTTTTGTCGCCCATAGCCAAATAGGCATCAAACCATTATTATTTATTCTCTTATCCATTTGTTCAATCATCCACTTATAGGAAGGGAGGAAATCTTTATCCACAAACTCCCCGTTCCCAGTTAAAAAGCCGTTTTTATTTAAGTTATTGACCACTTCCACTGCTTGGTTGGTGAAGTATACAGACATCTATCGAGCTCCTATTCTTCCATTTCGCTATTTTAGAAAAATCACTATTATGGTAATATTAAACAAAAAAAGGAAAAGAGGATACTATGAAACATAATTTTTTTAGCAAAGCTTCTTTTGTTATTTTTGTAATAGCTCTTGTGGCTTATATCCTTCCGTTTTTTATGAACATTGCTTTTCCCAATACTTTCTCTATATTACTCCTTTGGCTTTTTCCACTCATTGGGATTATCTGTGGGTTCTTAGGAAAAAGAGGATTCTTTAAAATTAGCGGTCTTATAGGCAATTTCCTTATTCTCACATTAACGGTAGTAATACCTCTCATTAGTTCATTTTTTTGGAATGAACCTTGATTCTCTCTATTGAATAAATGAATTTTGATTGGGGGTATTTATTTGCAAAAGCAATCATTTCTAATAATCTTATTAAATATCGCCATCTTTTGTCTAAATCAGTATTTATTCTTTTCTGTTCATAATCCCAATTTCCTATTGCTGCATTTATATTTTCTTATCTCTTTTTTGCCTTTGAATGTATGGATTTGGCGCAGTAAATTTAAAATAGATTTTTATCATCACTGGACATGTATTTATATAGGACTACTATTCTCCATTTTCCTATTCATTCTATTTAAATCATGGACAACGGATAAGACAGATTTTATATCTGGAGGCGAATTCTACTTTGATTTATTTTTAACTATATTTGTTTTTGCTTTTGTAGAGTTACTAATATTAATTTGTTTGAACGGGGTTACTTATATTTTTAAAAGATTCGGCTAAAACTAAATTTATACATTTCGAAGCATAATTTATCCTTTTTTCAATAAAATAAGGACCACCCGTGAGAACGGGTGGTTTTCTCTGCGGCTGAAAGCCTTTGTTACTGATCAAATCCTAAAGGGCTACTGAAAGGTTCGCCAATTGTACTACTTTTACTGGCCAGACCCCAAAGGCCTTCTCCCCTTAATTTTTTCGTTTCTTTTTCTTTACTTCTTCCCCTGTGAATGAATCGATATATTCCATCATCGTTAATTGTTCTGCGACTATATCATCTTGTATTTGATTACGTATATATTCTTCTATTACCTTCTTGTTTCTTCCTACCGTATCTACATAATATCCTGTACACCAAAATTTTCGATTTCCATACTTATATTTCAGTTGTGCATGTCGATCAAATATCATCAAGCTACTTTTTCCTTTTAGATATCCTACGAATGCTGATACACTTAATTTTGGCGGAATACTCACTAACATATGTACGTGATCCTTACACGCTGTTGCTTCTATTATCTCCACGCCTTTCCTCTCACACAAGGTACGTAAGATTTGTCCAATATCTTTCTTAATTTTCCCGTAAATTATTTGTCTTCTATATTTTGGTGCAAATACTATGTGATACTTACAATTCCAAGTTGTGTGTGCTAAACTATTATTGTCTTTTGACATAAGAACTTCCTCCTGGCTATTTATTTTCGGTTGGCGAACCAAAAAATATTTTAGCACCTTGAGGAAGTTTTTTTAATACCACGCTGTAAGCTTTTTGGAACCCTAGGCATAGCCCAGGGTTTTCTTTTCTATAAAATAAATAAAGGTATTTAAATGTCCTCTCAGCAAGGACATTTAAATACCTTTTGTCTTTTTATGGTGCCTGGCACCCTTATTGAGGCACTCTTATTGAGTACGCACAATTCTTTGCTTAAACCCTTTTGTTAGTGGCACGACGATGATACCGGCGATGACAAGTTGCATGATATTACCTGGGACGGAGCCGAATGGCAGGATCCAGTTTCCATAAAGGATCACTTCTGTAAAATAGTAGCCGACAACTTTGATGATCATGGCAACAGCAACTGCTAGTAGATAGACAAAAGATTTTTTGCCAGGCATCTTTTCCACAATAAGTCCAGCTATATATCCCATAGTACCAACGATAACAAATGTGAACGGAGCCCACAATGTCCATCCTGACATAATATCGAATAAAGCCATTCCAAAAGCGCCTACAATCGCACCTGATTTCTTGCCAAAAATAAACGCAGCAATCAAAAACGGCACGTTACCCAAATGGATTAGTCCTCCATTTCCCATCAATGGCAGCCTGATGTTGATAAACATTGTAGCAAGAAACGTTAAAGTAATAAATAGTGCATTGAGAACCAGAATTCTCGTTTTGTTTTGTTCAGTCGCAAACATGCAAATCATCCTCTTCCTTCAAGTGTTTGTTTTTCAGTTTATAAAAAAGAATCTCCTCTTTTTCCATGATTACTAGTATAATAAAATCTGACAATATAAAAAGTGTCAATTTATATAAAAATAACATGGTCAGAAAGGAGGGTTCCCGAATGGATATGCTTATGTTTGAATTGAATAAAAACGCAACAAAACCCTTGTATGAGCAGCTTTATATGGGTATCAAAGCCGCTATTTTGAGCCAACAAATTGAAGTTGGAACGCAACTCCCCTCCAAAAAAAAATTGGCCGATTTTTTAAACATCAGCCAAACAACTATTGAAGTGGCATATGCTCAACTGGTTGCAGAGGGCTTTATTGTATCAAAACCACGGATTGGTTTTTTTGTAGAAGATATAAATGAATTACCTTATATTGAAACAGAACATGTTGAGTTGCCTATGGAGGATACAGAGAAAAAAACGATCCGGTTTGACTTTCATCCTGGAAAAATCGATACAGAGTCCTTTCCCTTCTCACAGTGGAGAAAGTATGCAAAAACTTTATATGATACCCCGTCGAAGGAGTTGCTACAGATTGGAGAACCCCAAGGGGAATACACTTTACGGACTGAAATAGCCAAATACCTATATCAATCGCGTGGGATTATATGTAAACCGGAACAAATTGTGATTGGTTCAGGAACAGAACAACTCTTTCCCATGATTTTAAGGTTGCTTGAAAATGATTCAAACTTAGCCCTTGAAAATCCTGGCTATTCAGCAAGCCCGAGAATTCAGCTACAAAATAAAGCGATCCCTATTCCAGTTGATGAAGACGGATTGATTGTGGAACAACTTGAAAAAACAAATGCGAATGTGGTCTATATTACGCCTTCCCATCAATTTCCGACAGGTGCAATTCTTTCCGCCACAAGAAGAACACAGTTAATGCAGTGGGCAGCAAAAAGTAAAAATCGCTATATCATTGAAGACGATTACGACAGCGAATTTCGTTACACTGGTAAACCTATTCCCGCCTTACACGGGATGGACCAAAACGATAAGGTGATTTATCTAAGTACGTTCACCAAGTCATTAATGCCCTCATTGCGATTGGCCTATTTTCTTTTGCCTTCCACATTGCTGAAAAAATATAAGGAAACGTTCAGTTATTATTCAGCAACTGTCCCAAGATTTGACCAGCATATAGTAGCCAGCTTCATGAGAGACGGTTACTTTTCAAAGCACTTAAACCGTATGCGGAAAATTTATCGTAAGAAACTTGATAAACTGACCTATATCTTTAAAACAGAATATCCTGAAGTCATCATCACTGGAGATCAAGCCGGGATGCATATTTTAATTTCCCTTCCGCTGGAAAAAAGTGAAAATGAGTTAAAAGCCATCGCAGCAAAAAGCCATATCTCCATTTATCCTTTAAGCGATTATCTGTTAAAACCAATAGAATATAAGCATCCAACATTTCTGTTAGGATTTGGAGGCATCCCATTAGAGAAAATCGAGGAAAGCATTCACCAATTAATGCAATGCTGGGAAATGGCAAAATAATTAAGCTTGTAACAACTCCAGCTAGAATCTCTATCTGGTTTATTTATGGCGCAGTATTATTTAAGAAGTACGTGTTAATACTTCTTAAACTGAATTAAAATATAAATAAAAAGCGTTTAAAACCTTATATAAAAAGGTTTTAAACGCTTTTTATTAACAGCTATTAGTATTTGATAATATTGGTAAGGAAATCATCTCTTTTATACTTAAATACTTTTTTTCAACCATTTTTATTAGTAGCTCCTTTCCATAATAAGATTTCCATTGTATAAGCCAGATATAATAAACGGGTTAATCTAATCAGATTAACCCGTTTATTATACTATTTTATGTAAATTATGCTCCCTTTTTTATTTCTAACATCCACTTCATCAATAAGTCTCTATCGATTAATAATACATTATTTGAGTGTGCTAATTTGACAGCGGGTGCAGTAAAATAGTTGTTTGTAATAACCCAACATTCATCAGCCTTATAATAGTTTTTAGCAGATACAACCTCTTGAACAGCTTTCAATCCAACCTTCTTTTTATACCGCTTGGCTTGCACGACAATTTTTTTATCATTATTTGATAGCACAAGATCAGCACCATAGTCACCTGTTACTGAAGTTAAATTTGCCTTATATCCTTTATTTCTTAATAAAACTTGTAGATATTCCTCAAAGACTTTTCCCTTCATTTTATCAACTTCTAGTATCCCTGATTTCTTTAACTTTTGTTGTCTAAAAAAGGTGACTATAGAAGCTAAAACAACTGATCCTATAAAAAATATGACAAGTACTAGCGTTAGCATTGGTTCAGCAGTAATAATCCCCCAAAACAACTCAAATCCCAATTTTACTCCCGTAAAAAAATCCATTATGTACACTTCCTTGAAAGAACTAATTTATTTTAATTCTATCATTAGATTATAATTAATAGGTATATTATCACAAAAAATGTTAAAAAATCTTGTTTCATTCCCCATTTACTTTCATAAACATACATTTAGAAACCAACTGCAGCTAAGGAGGCTCACAAAGAACGAGTGAAGCTTACTTAGTGCTTACCATAAATTGAATTAGGTGACTATTGAGATGCCTATAATTGCAAAAAAAAATGCAACTGATAGTATCAGCTACATTTTTACCGTTTTAATTCGTTTCCTATTTTTCTGAAGTTAAAAGAATATTATCTGGCATTCAATTTAGCCTTTATTTCCTCGTAAGTTTCTACGGTTTTATATGTGTTTACGGAGAAACCATTCGCTACTGTTATACGATTTTCTCTTACTTCTATTACTAACAAAGTGTTAATCAATATTTTTTCTTTGGACTTTTTATCCGTTACTTCGATAAATGAATTCAAAAAATCCCCTCCTTTTTATTGATTAAATATAATTGTTTAGTGTCGGAGGAGTTTTCCACTCTCCTAAAGTTCTAGAGGTTTACTCCCCTACCATACCGTCATTATCATTATCGCGCATATATTTGTACAACCAATGATCACTTGTTATTGGCATACTGAAACCGGCTGCTTTTGCTTCTGCGATTGTCACGATACCATTTCCATTTGTATCAATACTAGAAATATCATCGTTTATGTTTGAACTACTTGAATCGGAAGGCTCACTACCTGTTAAACCGAGTGATTCGTTTACTTCGTCAGGATTCACATTGTCAAATGAATCCGTAATGACATTTCCGTTCATTGTATAGGTATACTGATAACTGGAAGGAATTTGCGTTTCCGTATTCGGATAAGTGATAATTGCTTCAAAATTTGTGGCTCCACCTGCCTTGCGGATCACTTCTTCCATATAAGCTTGATCCCCATGTCGGTTGAGCGTACTATCTTGGGGGGTAATATTATAAGCATTCGATACCCCTCCGAGAGAATCAGCTATGATATGCCCTTCATCTAAAACGGCACTTTCCACACCAGGAACCTTTGCCTCATCAGGGTAGTATCTACCAGATGATAATACAGGTTCGTTATCGTCATCTTGTAGAATGATTTCATCAGCAACAACACGTACTAATTGCCCGTATTCATTCGTAAATGCCCAGTATTCACGGTCCCCATAACCAATGTCAACCACGACGTTAGGGTCACGATTTCCAGACAAATCACCACCATCAACTTCAATAAGTTTGTATCCTTTGAACAGTTCTTTTCTTGATTGGGTTGGAGTTTCCTCCGCTACTGGTTCATCGACCTTAGTGATAGTTTCTTTTTCTTCACTATTTTTATTTGTATTATCTGTGGTTTCTTCTTGTGGATCTGTTTCTCCATTTTTAATGGATGTATCTTCTACGTTGGTACAACCAACCATAAAGATGGTCATTAAAATCATGATTAAATAGTTCATTTTCTTTTTCATTCTATGCTCTCCCATGGTAGTTTTATATTATTCCTTTTGAAAATATCGGAATGTTAGGATAATTTATCAATATTAGCCCAATGATAATAGTATATTCCAAGATTAACTTTATTTCAGTAGATATTTGTTTGAAGTGTGAAAGATTAAAATTTCAATAAAGGCTTGCTCAGTTTAAATGAACTTGAGTAATGCTCCTAATCTATTAAATCCCTATAAAAACAAAAGAGACCAAAAAAGGATAGTTACTTCCCTTTTGGTCTCTTTTGTTTTTGCCTCTAATCTTCTTCTTTGCTCTAAAGGATCCACTCATTCTGAATAAGCATTGATAATTTCAGCGCCATTTACTACTAAATAAATCAAGCAGTAATGCTGAGTTATGATTATTCGCGCTTGCTAATGGTGTTAAGAGGTTAGGTCACAGCGACGCCTCCGAAACTTGTCGAACTATCCCACTATTCCATGAGAGTATATCAAGAAACGGGCGTATAGGATGCTCAAGGTGTAAATAGTCTCCAATTCCCTTCAGATAAAACTTCTACCGCTCCGTCAACTACTTTGATTGCAGTTTGATCGTCAATTGCATATGCAGGTCCCTGCATCTCGGCTGCCCATCTCTCTGCAGCAGCCATGGTGTTTCCCGGCAGCATCTCATGATCCAGGTGTGGAAAGATTGAAAAATCCACTAGTCTCAGTGTTTCATCACCCCCACCTGGTGGATCCCAGCCAACGAAGTATTCTCCTATTTTAGGCGTCATCACCATGCTCCCAGCACTCATTCCCACATAAACTGAGTTCAGGGATGGTAAAAGGTCTGCCAGTCCGGATTGATGCATCCAGTGGCACAGATAAAGGGCGTCACCGCCTGACACCAGCAATACATCTGTTTCCTGAACCAGCGGTATCCATCGGTTTTCATCGATACTCGGAAGCGCTGTGAGCTCCAATACGCCGACCGACTTCCAACCGAGGCCGACCATGGGATTCTCTTCCTTCCCACTGATGAACTGCCAGGCTTTGACGCGAGGGCCAACCCAAGGGTGCCCATACATCTCAGTGGGGATGCACAGGGCGTTTGATTCAGCAATCGGCTTTCCTAGCATGTCAACCAGTGCGTCGTGTATGCTTTTGTTATTGATGCCTCCAGATGTAAGCAGAAATTTCATAACTTCACTCCTGTCTATGTTTGGTACTGTCAAGTTTGTTCATCCTTGTAAGATAGCAGCCCTAGCTAATAGATGATTAATACACTTCAATTGAATCCTTGTTAATCAGATGTTTAGCTTATTTATCTATTCGAATACTGGTTAGGCTTACTCTGTCCTCTATACTTTACAATTCTACAAAACTTTTATAAATCCTTGTTTAACTAATCTCCACCATCCATTTCATCTATCGTCTCTTAAGGTTAAATTAAGGTTAATTCGTAATAATAAAATCCATTATCAGTTCAAAGATTTACAATAAGGAGGATCATAGAAGAATACTTAAAAACCAGAAGAAAAAGAAAATGATTTTACTAGGTTTTATGCTTAAAAATATATAATTCTTTCTAATTATTGTATATTTTTTCATCCAACGAATGCCAATTTATCTATTATTGAGCATTCAAAAATATTAAATTATAAACGGCGGTCATGACTTTATGAAAAAAATATCTACGAAAATTATTCTCTTATCATTATTAAACTCTGTGTTAGTCGCTATTATTAATGTAGGCGCATCATTAATCATGAGTAGTAGCGGTAGTGAAACTGCTGATCCTACTTCGAACGTAGAAGCGGCACAACAAATGCAAACAGGATTTATGATTCCTACACCAGTATTGTGGGGATTGTTTATTTCTTTAATTATTGGCGTTATATTATCTTATATTCTAGGAAAAGCGATTGAAAAACCAATTGTGAAAGTGACGGAATTTGCTCAAAAAACGGCTGATTTAAATTTAGTTGATACAGATGATGAGTTAGAAAGATTAATAGAAATAAAAGACCAAACTGGCCATATGGCAAGAGCACTATATGAAACTAGAAAAACACTGAAGAATCTAACTTCTGACTTACAAATAGTGTCTTCAACTGTCACTAATCACTCAAATAACCTGAGTAAAAATACAGCTGAAAATGTAAGCTCCATAACCCAAATGGTGAAAACGATAGATCAGCTTGCAACAGGTAACTCTGAACAAGCCGAGACAATGAGTGAGATTAGTAAGACTTTATCAGGTGTCGTTTCTTTAATCGATGGGATAGCTACGAAAACTTCTGAAAATGTAGAACAAGCTGCACACTCGTTAGAGTCTATTACGGAAGGTCAATCCAGTGTCGATATTCAGACAAAGAAAATGGAAGAAACGCTTCATGTATCAAATGGAGTAAATCATTCCATTAACGAATTAAAAGGAATGATTAATCAAGTTACTGGTTTTGTTGGTATTATTACCTCCATTGCAGAACAAACAAATTTATTGGCATTAAATGCATCTATAGAAGCTGCTCGAGCTGGCGAGGCTGGAAAAGGATTTTCCGTGGTAGCAGATGAAATTAGAAAGTTAGCAGAAGAAACATCTAATTCAGCAAGTGAAATAACATCCATTATTGAAAAGACTTCTGAGAAGACAGACTTAGCTGTTTCCAATATTGAACAATCCAATAAATTAGTAGCTGAACAAAAAGAAACCTTAAATATTACAAAAGAGGCTTTTGATAAAATTAGAAGAATGCATGAAGGAATTGTCGATGGATTTACACAAACAGCCGCCGCTATGAAGACTGTAAATAAAAATTCTCAAACAGTGTCTAATCAAATTCAAGACTTAACATCACATGTGGAAGAAATAGCTGCAAGTACAGAAGAAATAGCTGCAGTAGGACAAGAACAATTAGCTTCTACTGAAATCATTGCAAGTGCTGCTAAAGAGTTAGATATTTTAGCAGTGCAGTTAAATAAACAGATTAAAAAGTTTCAGATTTCCTAACGGGAGATAAATCTGAAATTAGGCTGATGTTTTATTCTTTTTTATGGTTACAGAATTGCCATTTTCCTTTTGGATTTATAGAAATTAGGAAGCGGGGACATAAGTATTTTCAACCAAATAACCCCAAACAGTTGAACTGCCCCCTGTCAAGTAGACAGTGGAAATAATAAAAAAGATCTAAGCGGCTTTAACTCTATATTCCATAGGGCTAAGGCCGTTTAATCGTTTTTGATATCTATTGTTATTATAAAATTGGATATAGTCATCTATCGCAAGAGAAAGTTCTTCAAAGGTCTTATATTTGTGTAAATAATACTTTTCACATTTCAGTGTCCCCCAAAAAGACTCCATTGGACCATTATCAATACACTTTCCAACTCGTGACATACTGTGTGTTATCTCTGCTACGTCTACTTTAAGCTTAAAACCTTTTGAAGTATACTGATACCCTCGATCACTATGGATAATCGGATGTTCTTCCTCCAATAAAAGTACGGTTGCTTGATCAAGCGTTTGGAATACAAGTTCATTATTATTCGATTGTCCTAAAACATAGCTAACAATGGATCCATCATATAGATCCCGAATGGCACTTAAATATGCCTTCTTTGATGAACCATACTTAAATTCTGTCACATCCGTCACCCACTTTTCATTTGGTTTTGTTGCAGTAAATTCCCGATTTAAGATATTCTCTGCCACTTGTTGGGGAACGGAGCGTTTATAACGTTTTTTCTTGATACGAATAATCGAGCGTAAGCCAACCACTTTCATTAGTCGATAAATTCTTTTATGATTCCATCTTTCTTTAAACTGTCTATTCATGTGAAGAGTCATTTGGCGATAACCGAAGATGCCCTCCACTTTTTCATGGAGAATTTTCATCTCTTTCATGATTTTCTCATTCAATAGCTCTTGAGAAGAAGGAACGCGATGAAGCCACTTATAATAGGCGGATCGTGCAATTCCCGCTATTTCACTCAGTAAACGAATGCTTATATTCTCTTCCTGATGGATCTCTTGAATAGCGATATACTTATCCTCCGATTGGATTTGACTTATTTTTGCCTCCTTTCTATCTCCTCTAACTTTTTTAAAAATAAGTTTTCTGCACGTAATCGCTCATTTTCTCTTTCTAACTTTTTCATTTGAAGAGTCATTTTCTCCTCTGGAGTTAGCTCTAATTCCTCTTTCGTAGAACCACGCCTATCTTTCAATGCATCTACTCCGCCATCTTCATACTTCTTAACCCATTGATAGATTTGTTGATAAGAAACCTGATGAGTATTAGCTGCTTCTTGATAGTCTTTTTTGTTCCCTAAACAATCTAGCACAATTTGTATTCGTTCTTCCCAAGTCGTTTTTCTTCCCTTAGTCATAGAGCTCGTCCTTCCTTGTGACGTATCTTTTATTTCACTATGACTATTATACTTCTTAATCCACCCTCTAAGGACAGATGGATCGGATATTTCATACATTCTCGTAATTTCACGAATCGAGTAATTTCCAGAGGCATAATCTTGAATAGCGGATAATTTTAGTTCTTTAGAATACTTTTTCCAGGAAGAACTCTCTTTTAGTCCTTCTAAACCGAATGTATCAAATTTATATTTCCATTCCAAAACGGTAGAATAGTGCACCTTATAAATCGATGAAACCCGGAGTGACGAATTTACTTCCCCAAAAGCTTTCACTATTTGATATTTCTCTTCTACAGAATAAGATTTTCTAGGCATAAAAATACTCCCCTACAAGTAACCAGATTTTTATTTTTTAATCTGTCTACCTATAGGGGAGCATATCACTTAGCATGTGCGTATAATCGTTCGGGGTTTTATTCATTTTAAGAAAGAAGGTTTGTGGTGGTCACCCGCAGACGGAATACAGGTGAAATTACTAGAAAGTTTCATTCAATTTTTTTTCGTTAATGGAAACAATATACAATCTTTAATCGTCTCACTATCTGTTAACACCATTAATAAACGTTCAATTCCGAATCCCCAACCAGAAATTGGCGGCATTCCATATTCCATTGCCAATAAGTAGTCCTCATCCATTTCCATTGCTTCTAAATCACCGCCACTTTTCAAAACTGCTTGTGCCTCTAATCTTCTTCTTTGTTCGATAGGATCTACTAATTCTGAATATGCATTGATAATTTCCGCCCCATTAACTACTAATTGAAAACGATCGGTAATTGCTGGATTATCATTATTCGCTCTTGCTAATGGTGATAAATCAATTGGGTGGTTGATTAAAAAGGTTGGTTCTATTAATTGTGGACGACACATTTTTTTATATAGAAGATCGATAAAGTTCCCCCTACCTAAAGTTTCGATACTGTCTTGTTCTAAATAAATATTTCTCCGCTTTGTTTCTTCATATAAGTCTTTTACATCGGGAAATAAATCGATATCAATGCCTGTATCTTTTAGAATTAACTCCCTAAATGAAACAACATTCCATTCTAAAGAAAAATCAATTGTTTTTCCTTGAATAGTAATAACGGTTGTATCAAAAGCATGGTTCAGAACATATAAAATCATTTCACGCATGAGAGCCATTGTATCTTCATAATTCCAATAAGCTGCATAGCCTTCCACCATTGTAAATTCTTGAAGATGTTGAGGACTGATCCCTTCATTTCTAAAGCATTTTGCAAACTCAAATACTTTTGTAAAACCACCTACAATTAATCTTTTCAAGTAAGTCTCTGGTGCAATTCGTAAATTTAATTCTGTATCTAACGAATGATGATAGGTTCTAAATGGACGAGCTATCGCACCAGAAGAAGTATGCTGTAATACAGGTGTTTCCACTTCTAAAAAATCTTTTTCTTCAAGAAATCTACGAACGGCACGCACTAACTTTGTTCGCAGTAACATCCGATCTTGTGTTTCTTTTGTCATCATTAAATCTAAATAACGTTGTCGATAACGGGTATCTATATTGCTTAATCCATGCCATTTTTCTGGCAATGGGTGCAATCCTTTTCCAAGTAAAACATATTTTTCAATCCGAAGCGTTTTTTCCTTTGTTTTTGTCGAATACATCTTCCCTTCCACGCCAATAAAATCGCCTACATCAAAAAAGTTCCCGAAATCAATAGCAGACTGCTCCCCAACCTCCTCTTTTTTCAAAAGTAGTTGCAGACTCCCTTGTATGTCTGAAATGGTGATAAAACTAAATTTACTAAACCGACGAACCCCCATGATTCTTCCTGCTACTTGAACTCCTGATGTACCATCTTCAAGCAATGACGCTTCATAAAGTTCATAGTTTGTCTGGAATCTTTCTGGATATATCAAAACCCCTTCTGATCTTAAAGTCTCTAATTTCTCTATTCTCCGAGTTGTTTGTTCCTGACTCATTCTGTTGCACTCCCGTCTTTTTGTTCGTTTATCGAATCTTTACATACCAATTTATCTATTAAAATAAAAAAACTCCCACCCCCAAGATTATTCATCTTGAGGACGAGAGTTATTATTAACAACTTCGTGGTACCACCCCAGTTTATTGATATGTTGCCACATCAACCTCTTCGGGTACGGCAACGCTAAATAGTTGATTATACCCTATCTCTATAACGGGAGATCCCGTCGCAGTATCACAAAAAAATGAACCATCATCTTTGATCCGTGCGAAAGCTCCAAGCCTTTTTTCATTAAGATCCTTATTACTCCTTTTCACCAACCGGAGCTCTCTTTAAATAATGAATCAAAATTACTCTTCTCTTCTTAGCCGAATATTCCGTATTTATTTTAGAAATATTAACTTATATAAAAATTTTAGTCAATAGAAATATTGATCATTTTTTTTAATAATGGGGCTAATACAGTTATGCTGTTTGGATGTGCTAGCATACTTACAAAGCTTGTAAATTCTTCAGCGCTTTTTATTAATTCTTTCATAAATATCCGTTCGTCAAAAAGGAATTTTTCCATTTTATTATTTATAATACGGAATAACACCTGCTTTTCTTTCCTTGTATGAATCCTTTCCATTTTCCAGATTTGATTGTGAATGAAATAACTTGTTTCTCCATATCCATTTTCCAAGTATTGTAGAGTCATTCGAAGAAACCCAATCCACATTAATTCAACATCATCGCAATGTTCCTCTGAAATAACGCTTTGATCATAATATGTTATATGTATGAACCCCTCTAGCAAACTGTTGTTTCGCATTTGGTAATCACTTGATATGCTTATTGCTTTCTCATCTGTAATATTGACTTTATCTCTTTTCAAATCAAATATATATGTGTTTATACTTATCACTCTCTCACCCCAATGGACCTTACAGCAAATATAAGTGGATCGCATAGAAGAGAATATCCAAATGAACATTCTCTTCTTCCTTTTTCCTTTTAAAAAGAAGGCAAATTATCTAAGTTATTTTCTTTAATCCCATCTGGTTCACTACGTATAATATCTCTGCCATACTTATGAAAAACATCAACATGCGCAAGCTTCCCTGCTTTTGCTTCTTCAAGGGCGGTAATATAATCTAATTCTCTTCCACTACTTGTTTTAAAAGCAATAATATCATCATCATCATTTTTACGAACTGCAACAATTTGCTCTACACCTGAATCAATTTCCTCAGCGGCTTCCATTTGCGCTTGGCCTTTTGCTTGTTGTAAGTATTCGTCATATATTTTTTGATAGTCTTTTTCATCCATAATGCCACCTCCAAAAACATAGTGTGCTCTGGGGATGATAGAGTTATGTATTATTTATTTTTGTTGATTAATTAGATATTTCTCTTTAAAGCTTGGACTTAACTCACTCCATACATCAAATTTATTTCCATCCAAATCGTAAAAGACAAAATTATTACCTGGATGCCCTCTATCCTCGATATTACCAACCGTAACTCCTTTTTCCTTTAGCAAGGAATGAAGTTTCCTTAATTGGTCAATTCCGTCTACTTCAAATGTCATGAAAAAATGCTCATTGCCTCTATGATCTTGAAAAATAGCCTTTACTCCTTCTTTTGCTTTAACAAGAAAGAAGCTTTGATTTGCAAAGTCCAGAATGGCTTTATCTTCATTTCTGAAATTTTCTATTGCTCCTAATTTTTCTTGATACCAGTTTGAAGCTACCTCTGGATTTACAACAGGGAGATAAATCGTTCCCACTCTGTGGATTAGTGTATTCATTATTATTCTCCTTTTGAATAGGGTACAATTTCTTCTTATATTCAGCGATAAGGAAAATATATCCTTTTCTTTGTATTTTGTTTATATATAGCGTGGTTTGGCTGATATATTTATTTTTTGGCTGATTTCCTCGCTACTTTGGCTGATATATTTATTTTTTGGCTGATTTCCTTGTTACTTTGGCTGATATATTCTTTTTTTGGCTGATTTCCTTGTTACTTTGGCTGATATATTCTTATTTCGGCTGATTTCCTTACTAAGTTTCATAATTTCACAAAAGAGATTCAGGAATCGATGTAAAATTCGTAAATCCCGATGCAACTGCCTCCAAACCAATGATTATTAATGCAATTAATGGGGAGCTTTCAAGCAAATTAGACCATAACAAAAAAACACTGTTATAGAACATATAATATCAGAAATTATTAAAATGTTTTTTCCTGATACCTTATCAATTATAGTTCAGGTTATGCTACTACCAATTAGACCCCCAAATGCAGCTATTAAAGTGCATATATTTTTTGATAGTCTGTGGATTATTGTATTCATCTTGATTAGCCCTTTTTTGATAAAGTAAGAATACTAACTTCATTCGACAAAAGGAAAAGATATCCTTTCTCTTTCTTTTGTAAAAAACAGAGTTTGGTTAATCGAAGCTCTTATCCCAGCAAAAAAGAGTAGCTTAAAATGCTACTCTCCTTCCTTTAACCATATAAAGTTATTGAATATCCCTATTGCTAACAAAGCTTTATCAGTATTATTACTATATTTTGTTTCATAGAGCGTAAACAAGACAAAATCTTTTTTCGTTGTACCCATTTTAATCAAAGATCCACCAAGTAATCCTAGTAATGGTCCCTCTTCTTGTTTAATTTGATCCCCAACCCATTCTGCATATTCATCTTTATCTGAAGGATTAGTTACAATAGAAATCATTAAGGCAAAGCAAAGTAGTAAAAGCAGCCAGTATCTTTTCTTCATAAGATCCCATCCTTAATTTTTTCTTCTAGTATTTCCTAATTTATGAAAATCCATCCTAGAAATACACAACAAGAGAATCAGGGAGCTTTTATGAAAATGGGGAAATAAATTATGAAGTGGTAATGTTACGAGTCATGTTAATGTCAAGTTGTTTAGAAAAGCAAATGCTGTAACTGAGCTCGGCGAAACATTTTTGATTTTCTAATCATATAAAAACTCTTAATCACCATCTGCTACCAATAAAGAAAAGCCCCACTCTTGTATGATTTCTGTCATACAAGAGTGGGGCTCAATTCTCTATATTACTCGCCTAAATCCACATTATGATACACTTGCTGCACATCGTCTAGATCTTCGATTGCATCGATCATTTTCTCGAATTGTGCTTGTGCTTCTGGATCTAATGTTACGTCGTTTTGTGCAAGCATTGTTAGTTCAGCTACAGTGAATTCTGTTACGCCTGCTTGTTTGAATGCTTCTTGTACGGCATGGAATTGATCTGGTTCTGCATATACAATAACAGAATCTTCTTCTTCCATGATATCGCGTACATCTACATCTGCTTCCATTAGAAGCTCTAATGCTTCTTCTTCTGTTTTTCCTTCTACGCCGATAACTGCTGTTGCATCAAACATATAAGAAACGGAACCACTTACTCCCATGTTTCCGCCATTTTTACCAAATGCGGCACGAACATCTGAAGCTGTTCTATTTACGTTATTTGTTAAAGCATCGACGATTACCATCGAACCGTTAGGACCAAAGCCTTCATAGCGAAGCTCGTCATATGTTTCTTCTGAACCGCCTTTTGCTTTTTCAATTGCACGGTCAATAATATGTTTTGGTACACTATATGTTTTTGCGCGCTCTAGCACAACTTTTAGCGCTTGGTTAGATTCTGGATCTGGTTCCCCTTGTTTAGCCGCTACAAAGATTTCACGTCCGAATTTTGCATAAACACGACTAGTATTTGCGTCTTTTGAAGCTTTTTTGTCTTTAATATTGTTCCATTTACGACCCATTATGAACACTCTCTTTCTGCTTATACATTCAACTTATTTATTATAGATAAAAACATGGTACTTCTTCAACTTTTATTTGTTATGTTTCGGCATTTATCTAACTGCCGTTTCTTAAAGCCACTAATATTATACATGAAATGTTGATTTTATTCAGCTTTTTGCTCAAAACTTTATGGCGAATCTTTGACAGATCTCACCATATAAAAAGGAGCGACCCATAAATTAGACAGCATCTTGAATGATACAATCAATAATTTAGGAAGCTCCCCCTTTTTAGTAGTATTAAAGTTTAAATTTATTTACGATTGTTTGTAGTGATTCTGCCATTTGAGATAAAGTGTTTGTTGCTGACACCATTTCTTCCATCACAGCTGTTTGCTCTTCCGATGCGGCGGACACATTTTGGGCATGTCCTGAAAATTCGCTAGAGCTCTCAGATAGGTTATCCAGTGATGTGGCGATTTTGCTGCCACTTTCGTTCATTTCAACCACTTTTTCTTCCATAGCTGAAATTTGATTTGCGACAATATGAACAGACTTGCGAATATTTTCAAATGAAGAGCCTGCTTCGTCCACAGTCATAATGCCTGTTCGAACGGCTTCATATCCTTTTGACATCGTCTCAACAGTTTTAATCGGCTGATCTTGGATGAAGACGATTTTTTCACTAATTTGATTTGCCGCGCTAGCTGATTCTTCTGCAAGCTTTCGAACTTCTTCTGCTACTACCGAAAATCCTTTTCCATGCTCTCCAGCACGTGCTGCTTCGATCGATGCATTTAGCGCTAGTAAATTTGTTTGCCCAGCAATATTTGTAATCAAAGTAACTATCTCATTAATTTGATTAGAACTTTCATGTAAATACTTAATGACATCAGCCGATTCGCTAACATTCGTATTAATAATTTGCATTTGCTTAATCGCTTTGCCTACAACATTCGAGCCCTCTTCTGAAATTTCGGCTGTTCCTGTTGCAGCATTCGTAACCTCTTTAATTTTCCCAGTCATATCTTCTAAATGATGCGCAATTTTTTCTACTGCCCCACTAATTTCTTCAATTGCATTTGTTTGTTCATTTGTTCCAGATGCTACTTCTTGTATCGAGTCATTAATCATCTAATAGAAGAGCTTGTTTGCTCGGTGCTAGAATATAGTTGCTGAGAAGTTGCTGCTACTTGCTCCGAGTTGATGGATACCTCACCAATTAAATCTTTTAGTTGTGTTACCATTTTGTTAACATTAGCTGTTAAAGCGCCTATTTCATCATTAGATGTCACCTTTAATGTCTCACTAGTGAAATCTCCTTCTGCCAGAGGTTCTACATATTTTGCTAATGCTACAATTGGTTTAGAAATACGTTTGCTCATCCAGTATGCAATAAGACTACCAAGTAGTAATACGATTAAAATAAGGCCTACCAATACATAGATAATTTGTGCGTATAATTCTTTTATAAAAGAAGCATCCATATCTATCCCAAGTATTGCTTGTGTCCCATCCACATGTACAAATATAGATTTGTGGGTACCAAATTCATCTTCATAAATTTCACTGAATAATTTTTCTCCTGCTAATGCACGATTCATCTCATCCGTAAATCGATATTCGCTTCCGTTCTCATCTGTCTCACTTAAGGCAATGATATGTCCATCATCCCCAGCTTTCCCTAAGACGTAGACATTTTCTACGTTTGTTTGTGCTTTTAAGTCATTTAATGGACTAAGCAGCTTTTGATATGCTTCTTGATTTCCTTTTTCTGCTTCTTCTATATATTCTCGTTCAATTTCATTAGCAGCTACTTGAAGATTGGCTTCTATTGTTTGTTCAAACCCTTTTAATACTTGATTTTCAACGATTCCTCGCGTAAATACTATCGTAACAGCAGTAAAGATTAAACTACTAATAATTAGCGGGAGTAAATATCCTTGTAAATTTTTCTTAAAGATAGAACTTTGTTTTTTCTTAGTAGCTAAGCTCAAGTTCTTTTTCCTCCTGTTCTGTCACTAATTCAGCGTTTTTTAGGACTTCTGCTATTCTTGGTTTCAAAAATTCAATGATTTCATCCATATGCTTTTCTTCTGTAAAAGGAGAGATAGAGAAAAATTTGGAAGCATATACTGGATAACGTTCTTCTGAATCGTTTGCTGCAATCATACACACCTTTTTCGTATCCCCAAAAAAGTATTCTTCTCTATCTCTTCCGAGTAGTTCGAATAACTTCTGATTTAGCTGATTCATTTGTTCGATTGCTGTGCTTGATGATTTACCAGCCATTTCTTCCTTCCATTCTGCTTTCTCTGCGTATAAACGGAATACGCTAACAGGCCCAATCGTAGGATTAATAACGGAAACAGTTGGAAACTGCTTTTCTAATTTTTCACGGAATGCTAGATTAACACGAACATAGTTTGCTAGTATTTGTTGATAGCCCTCGACTCCAAAAGCTTGTAATGCGGCATAAATCGCAATCGAACTTGCCACTCGTGAGCATTCTAGTGTATAACCAGTATGATAGCTGCCATAACCATGATTACCAACATATGGAGTCTCAAATTCTTCTAAATCTAGTAAACCTAGAGAGCCTCCGTCTTTTGCTAAAAATAAGCTTGTTAAATAAGGTGTCTGTCCAAGCTTTTGGAAATCAAAGCACAAACTATCTGCTAAAGATACATACTGCATGCGTTCTTTAATACTAGCTAATCCTTCTAACACATTTTCTTCAAATTGCAATGGTTTTTTTTCAAAATCATAAGAGGTAAAAAGACTATAAAAGCCACCTAATGCGGAGTCCGCATGGACATGAATATCCTCTATTCCGTATGTATCCATTAAGGATGCAATTACATCTTTTACCTCTTTTACATTGTCAATTCCAAACGAGTCAGTTGTACCAGTTGTTGCTACAATATATATAGGTATGCCGCCCGCTTCGATTACATTTACTAATTTCTCTTTTAAATCACCAATGTCCATCGAATGATCTTCTGTTGTTTTCACACGGATTAAATGGTTGCTTCCGATTCCTGTTGCTTCGACCGATTTTAGTAAGCTATAATGAGCGCCTTCTGATGCAAAGCAATATAAATTAGAAGGAATCCCTTCTTCTTTTGCTTTGGGATATTTTTTCGCAATAGCTAAGCGTAAACCTGTAAATACAGCCCCTTGTCCGCCCCATGTTGTATATCCAAAGCTTTTCGTATGATCGTATCCTACTAACTTAGACATCATGGAAACAACCTTCACCTCAGCTTCAGCTCCAGCTGGTCCATATACATCCCATAAATTATTTCCATTTACAAGAATGGTTGTCAGCATTCCAATAATCCCTGGAATACTTGCCATCGGTAATACATTGGTTACAAATTTATGTGTATGGTATGGATGTCCTTTTACTAATTCTAGTAAATCTTCAACTACTGCTTACATATTTTTCCACTTTGTAGAACGATTGATTGCTCCACTAGCTGCCGATAAAAATCATCATCTCTGTTCTTTGTTTCCCCAAGAATAGATTTATTCGGATTCTTATAGGAATCTACCTCTTTAATTAATCTATTCCTTAAATCTAGTAAATACTGTTGCTGCTCTTTGTTTCCATCTTCACTTGGAAATAGGCGCTGAATCTCTTGTAGTTCCATTTAACTACCCCCCTAAAAAAAACTCGCGACTAATGTCACAAGTTTTTTGGGATCTTTCACAAATTCTTCACTACTAGTTTTTCTCTTGTTTCTTTTGCTGCCTCTACCATTACCTCTAATGCACCGATTGTTTCTTCTTCATTTCTTGTTTTCAATCCGCAATCCGGATTAATCCAGAACAAGTGTGGATCAAGAACGCCTAAAGCATGTTCAATGTTTTGGGTAATTTCTTCTTTTGTTGGCACCCTAGGACTATGTATATCATATACGCCAAGCCCGATTCCTTTATCATAGGTTTTCTTCGCAAATGTTTGAATAAATTCGCCGTGACTTCTGGAAGTTTCGATCGAAATTACATCCACATCCAGAGCATCGATGGCATCAATAATGTCTTCAAAATTTGAATAACACATATGTGTATGAATTTGCGTTTCTTTTTCCACAGAAGTTGTTGCAAGTTTAAAAGAGTAAACTGCTGTGTCTAAATATGGTTTCCATCTCTCCTTTTTTAATGGCAACCCTTCACGAATGGCCGGCTCATCTACTTGAATCATGCGAATATCGTTTCTCTCGAGCTCCTCCACTTCTTTCTTAAGGCTGAAAGCTATTTGTTTCGCTACTTCTGCTCTTGAAATATCATCTCTTACAAAGGACCAGTTTAAAATCGTAATCGGTCCTGTCAGCATTCCTTTTACAGGCTTAGTTGTCAGACTTTGAGCATAGACGGTTTCTTTCACCGTCATTGGCTTCACATACGCTACATCTCCATAAATAATAGGTGGTTTCACACAGCGGGAACCATAGGATTGAACCCAACCGTATGTTGTAAACTGAAAACCAGCTAGTTTTTCACCAAAATATTCAACCATGTCTGTCCGTTCGAATTCTCCATGTACAAATACATCTAATCCTAAGTCTTCTTGAATCTCAATCCATTTTTTTATTTCTGCTTGAATGAAAGTTTCATATTCTTCATTGGTTATTTCTCCTTTTCGCCATCTTAACCGCTCCTTTCGTACTTCCTTGGTCTGCGGAAAACTTCCAATCGTGGTTGTCGGAAGAATTGGGAGCGAAAAAGCTCCTTGTTGTGCTTGCTGTCTTATCGTTACATTTTCACTTCTTTCTGGCTTATCAGAAGCTCTATTTAATTCTTCATGAAGGATTTGATTATTTCTTGCTGAGGAAGCGTTTAATTTGCTAATTGCTTCTACACTTTGGTCGATTTGTGCTTGAATGGCTGCTTTTCCTTTTCTGACTCCCTCTGTTAACGTACTTATTTCTTGCAATTTTTCATCAGCAAAAGAAAGTGCTACTTTTACAATTGGATCTATTTGCTCTTCCTTCACCGTTACTGGTACATGAAGTAAGCTTGATGATGGCTGGATAATGATATTTTCACTTCCTACAGCCTTCTGGATCTTCGCAAGCAAGCCCCATTTTTCTTCTAAATTAGTTCTCCACACATTTCTGCCATCAATAATGCCTGCTGCAAGGATTTTATCTTCAGGAAATCCGTATTGCTGAATAGATGCTAAATGTTGTCCGTCATCATGAACAAAATCTAAGCCGATTCCTGCTACAGGTAAAGAAATGATAGTTTCATAATCTGTCACGGCGTCAAAATAGGTTTGAAGAATCACCTTTAATTTTGGTGCCGCCTCTTGCAAGGTATGATATATTTGCTGCGTTATTTGCCATTCTCTTGGTGTAACATCTGTGACTAAATATGGTTCGTCTATTTGAATCCATTTCACTCCTTCTGCTTCTAGCTCCTTTAAAATCTGCGCATATAAAGGAAGATAAGATGCCACTGTTTCTTCCAGTTTATCTTCTTCATAGCCTTTTGCTAATTTTATAAAGGTCAGTGGTCCTAACAATACTGGTTTTCCTTCGATTCCTAATGCTTCTTTTGCTTCCCGATAAAAGAACAACGGACGATTTTCTGTTAATGTTGGCTTTCTTTCCCCGAGCTCAGGTACTATATAGTGATAGTTTGTATTGAACCACTTTTTCATTGCTGCTGCTACTGCAGTTGTATTTCCACGCGCAATCTGAAAATAAGTTTGTAAAGGAACCTTGCCCCCATTATAAGCAAATCTTGATGGCACTTGCCCGAACATAGTAGCCGTATCTAATACATGGTCATAGAAACTAAAATCACCGACAGGAATTAAATCAATTCCTTGCAACTTTTGCTTCTGTAAGTTTTTCAATCGAAGGTTCTTCGTTTCTTGCAAAAGCTCTTCTTCCGAACAGTCACCCTTCCAGTAACGCTCCAATGCTCTTTTCCATTCTCTTTTTTCTCCAATTCTCGGATAGCCTAAATTAGAACTTTTGTACATTCTGCTTCCCCATTTCCTATTTTTTTATCTCAGGCAAAAGTTAGTAAAAAAAGTCTGACGTCCACATTGTATCTATATAGAAGCTCTCTACCTTCTTGCTTCTTAGATAAATAGTGGAGTCAGACTTTTATGAGATACGCTCATTTAAGTTCAGCACTAACTAGAATTGAGACAATCTTTATCCCAACACATATTCTCCCTCCTCTATATCCACGTAGAGTAGCTTGCTTACAAAATAGGCAGGTCTCCTGACTTAGAATCATCACTCCTTCTCCCCTTCCCATCTAAAAAAGACAGTGGATATGAGAATTTGCTCCTCCTCACAGTGGCGGGACCGTGCCGGACTCTAACCGGTCTTCCCTTTTAAGCTATGAAGTGGAATTCACAGCACCTATTTGCGGTTATTCAGTTTTTTCGTTCATTACGAGAAAAATAAAAACCTCCCTTATTTATAAAATAAGAGAGGCTCCGTCTTGTATCTTTATCCCCCTCTTATTTTTCAAAGCCATGAATGGCTTTGCTGGAATTAGCACCTTTTCTTTAAAAAGAATGGTTGCTGAGGTTTCAATGGGCCAGTCCCTCCACCTCTCTACATAAGAGTTTTTATTCACTTTTTCGAATTAACAAAATATTAGCACGATAAATTCTTGTTGTCAATTCTTGTTTTATTGATTATTAAGAATTCTTTTGATAATTTTGGATGCGCAAAATTTTAAACGTTATAATCTTTTTCCTCATTTTACAAGTTATTTTTCTTTTATCTCTTCTTGATTACGAACATTTGTTCTGTTATAATAGAGCCACTGAGGAGATGATTTAAAATGCTACGTGATCGAGGCACAATTAAATGGACAGCGATGATGTTGCCAGAGCATGTTCAAAGTATAAAAGACGCTCTAGAGGAAGCAAAAAAAATAAAAATGCCTATTTTAGAAGAAGATAAAATACAAGAAATGGAACTACTTTTACTCGAAGGAATCGAATATAATCTTTTGCTTCACTATGATATTTTTAAAAATGGGACGATTTATCGTTTAACCGGCCAAACAACCTATATTGATCATTTAAAACGTGAGCTTCGTATTCTAGATACGAATAATCATACGCACTCTATTCCTTTTCACAGCTTAGTAAACATACAAAACGATTAAAAAAGGAGCATTACCGTGTTTGATTATACGCAATTTCCCAATAGAGCGATTCTGTGTATTGATATAAAAAGCTTCTATGCGAGCATTACCGCTGTCACAAAAGGATTAGATCCCCTCGCTTGCCATCTTGTTGTGGTCGGAAATACCGAACAAAAAGGTAGCGTTGTTCTAGCGGCATCTCCTGCCATGAAGAAAGACTTTCGCATAAAAACAGGCTCTAGACTTTTTGAAATACCAGATGATTCTAGAATTATCGTAAGTAATCCACAAATGGGACTATTCGTTCGGGTATCGACCGAAATAACGAAATTGTTTTTTCGATACGTCCCTCCTTCTGCTGTTCATACCTACTCTGTCGATGAAAGCTTTCTTGATGTAGGCGGAATGGAAAAAAGCTTAGGCTCCCCATTGGAAATAGCACAGAAACTAAAAGCGGATATTATGCGGGAGTTTGGTTTGCCTTCCACTATTGGAATCGGCCCAAATATGCTTATGGCAAAGCTTTGCCTTGATTTAGAAGCAAAAAAAGCAGATAACGGAATCAGCAGCTGGTCTTATGAAGACATTCCTCATAAGTTATGGCCTATTTCCCCTTTACGCGATATGTGGGGGATTGGAAAACGAACGGAAAAAACATTAAATAATATGGGGATTTTCTCTGTTGGCCAATTAGCGCGTTATGATTTAGCGTTGCTGGAGAAAAAATTTGGCATTATGGGTAACCAGCTTTACCATCATGCCTGGGGAATTGATTTATCTGAAATCGGCGCCCCCATTATGCAGGGACAAATCAGCTATGGTAAAAGCCAAATTTTATTACGGGACTATAAGAAACTCCAGGAAATTAAATCTGTTCTCCTTGAAATGTGTGAAGATGTAGCCAAAAGAGCACGAAGCAACCATCATGCAGGGCGGACGGTCACATTAGGTATTTCATACAGCAAAGATGAATTCAGCGGCGGTTTTCTGCGCTCTCGAACAATCGAAAATCCAACTAATATAACCATGATTATTTATCAAGTTTGTCTGGAATTGTTTCAGGAAAACTACCGGGGACAAACTGTTAGACAAATTTCTGTTTCTATTACAAAATTAGAGAATGATTATGACATGCAATTAGATTTATTTGATACAGGTGGCTGGAAAAAAAGAAAGCTTGGATATGTTGTTGATACTATTCGAAATCGCTATGGATCGACCGCTCTCCTCCGTGCTGTTTCCTACACTTCTGGCGGTACTGCCTTACAACGAGCTCAGCTTCTTGGCGGGCATAAAAAATAAAGGCTGTTTTCTAAAGAATTGTTGTTTTTTTCAATAGAAAAAAACAATTAGTTGGAAAATTGGAGCAGCTGGAATACACGAGACGCCACGGGGATTAGCGAGACAGTCTGAGACCCCAGAAGCGAATGAGGAGGCTTAAGCTTAGCCCCACGGAAAGCGAAGTGTATTCCGGCTGCGGGTAATCGCAACAAACTTTACGAAAACAGCCAAAATAAAAAATGAGGTGTATCAATGCTAAAGAGAATCCGATTAAAAGAGGAAAATATCCTGTCAAAAAGTCAATATCCTTTTACTATCCCTGCCCTTAGCAATTTAGGCTCTCTTGATTTCAAAAGTAAGGTGACGTTTTTCGTTGGGGAAAATGGATCTGGAAAGTCTACCTTACTTGAAGCTATTAGCTATCAATGCCAATTCAACACAGCAGGCGGCGGCAGAAATAACAGTTATGACGTTCATTCTTCCCAGTCCGATTTAGGAGAATATTTGCAGCTATCCTGGTCCCCTACTAAGCTAACGAATGGATTTTTTCTACGGGCAGAATCTTTTTATCAATTTGCTACACATATTGATCAACTGGATGAGCTCGATCTGAAAAAAAAATATGGAAGCTATGGTGGTAAATCATTATTAGAGCAATCGCATGGTGAATCCTTTCTCTCTCTCTTTCTTCATCGCTTTAAAGGAGAAGCAATTTATTTACTGGATGAGCCTGAAGCAGCATTATCACCGCAACGGCAACTAAGCTTTCTCCGCATCCTCCATGATTTAGCGGAAACAGAAGACTGCCAATTTATTATTGCCACCCATTCTCCTATTCTATTAGGGTATCCTAATGCAACGATACTGAGCTTTGATGGAGACCAAATAGAGGAAACAGAGTACGAAAATACGGAGCACTATCAAATCACTAAATACTTTTTACAATATCGTGAGAAAATGTTAAAGGATATATTCGAGGAAGAGGATATGTAAAAATTTAAAAAACAGGATAATCTAATCAAAAAAGTAAATAGTATAACTATCTGATTGCTTAAGGGGATTGCTATGATTGGATTATTGCTCTCTGTCTTTTTATTTAACTTTATTGCTTATAAAACAAATAAGAAATTAACATGGAACCAAATTTTACATATATGGCTATTCACTATCTCTTTCCAGCAACTTTTTGATTTATATGTAGATGTAGGATACCATGCCTACTGGTACTTCAGTAAATCAGAAGTGGATTGGGAATCCATTATTCACATTTTATTTTTAGTACCACCTGTCAATATTATTTTCCTAAATCTTTATCCGATGAAAAAGAGTGTTCTACATAAAGTTTTATTTATTTTCATATGGAATTTTATCATTGTAGGATATGAGTGGCTCACTTTACTCCCATCTCCATGGGGTTATTTTCATTATGGCTGGTGGCGACTCTCCTACTCGTTTCTCATTAACCCGATCTTATTATTTATTTTAATAAAATATTATAAGCTAATATCTAAGCTGGAGAAGAAATCCCTTTCGGCGTAATTCCTGGAGTGAGTACGCCTTAGTTTTTAGTTTTTTCTTATGATTGTTTGGTTTGGCTGATATATCGAATTTTTGGCTGATTTCTTCTTGCGTTTGGCTGATATATTGAATTTTTGGCTGATTTCTTCTTGCGTTTGGCTGATATATTGAATTTTTGGCTGATTTCTTCTTGCGTTTGGCTGATATATTGAATTTTTGGCTGATTTCCTTTTGCGTTTGGCTGATATATCGAATTTTTGGCTGATATCCCCAAACATGCGGATTAAAATCATTATTTATCCTTTCCATTTCTGCTTACTAGACAATAAATAGGACTATAAACTCACTTTTTTTACAAAAATATAAAAAAATCATGACTATATACCTTGAATTAACGGAATAACATGGTAAAATTAAATTTGGGCAAATTTTACGAAAGTAAAAGACGCAAAGCCACGGGCCTAAAGCAACTGCTATGGCAGCCGGGTTGCCAAGATTATATCGTATATCTTGTTAATAAAATCTTCCTGTCTAATTTGCCTTATAAAATTAGAAAAGAGGAATGTTATGGTTATGTTTTACCCAACTGTAGTAACTGATGAAAAACCGTGTGTTAGACATGTTGTAAAGGACAAAAATTATTGTATGTGTGGATCGAAGTATAAATCGTATTCCACCTTTAAAAGATCTGACTTTAAACGAATTGAATTTAAGCAGGTAACTGATATCACTTGTCCTTACTGTCAATCCATCATTAATTAATGATGGATTTTTTATTTTGTACGGCTTACGCTCACAGACACAGATCAACTTTCGCTACTGTATATTTTTCGATTCAAATTATCATTTTTAGGATAGTATCGAAAAATTGACGAAAACTAAAAACGGTTTCATTTTTCACCATTAAAAACTTTTAAAATGGAGATGGCGACCTATGTCGATTGTTTTTTTGCGAATATGCATGGTTTTAATAAGTTGGGGAAGCCTGTTGTTTCTTCCAAAATCAATTATCAAAAAATTTATTCCCGTCACTTTTTTCTCTGCTTCTATTCTTTTAGTTGAAACACTTTTATCCCTTATCTTTAAATGGTGGAAAGTAAAAGGTGGATTAAACTCACTAGTCGCAGATGCATTGGGATTTATATTCGGCCCTTTTGTAGTCATTAATATTTGGATATTTCATTTAACACATAAAAGGTTTCTTGTATATACATTAGTAAATTTAATCATGGATCTTATTTTTGCTTATCCGTTAAATGCATTTTTTCAAAAAGTAGGCTTCTATAAATTGAAAAAATTCACATCTATTCATTTATTCTTGACTTCATATGGCCTGTCTTTTCTTAATTACTGGTTTCAAAAATTTATCGTATCAGATAAAAATATTGGGAATGCTCGCTAAGAAGCATTCCCGATATTTTTTAGCTTTCACTTTCCCATGCTGCGATTTCTTTGCGGACAAGTGGAGCTACTTCTGTACCAAGCAATTCAATTGCTCGCATCACTTGATCATGGGGCATGCTGCCAACAGGAACATGGAGCATAAAACGAGTAATACCAACGTTTTTGCGCAAAGCAATAATTTTATCTGCTACTGTGCGTGGATCTCCTACATACAGTGCTCCGTTTTCACTCCGGGCTGCATCAAAGGTTTCTCTTGTATAAGGTCCCCATCCTCTTTCTTTTCCAAGTACATTCATTGCATATTGGGTAGACGGGAAGAAAGCATCTGCTGCGAGTAGTGTATCCTCTCCAACGAACCCATGAGAATGAGAAGCAACCGTTAACTTTTTCGGATCATGGCCAGCATGCTCAACTGCACGGTAATAGAGATCTACAAGAGGTGCAAATTGCGCTGGATTTCCTCCAATAATTGCTAGAACTAGCGGTAAACCAAGAATCCCGGCACGTACTACAGACTCACTATTTCCTCCGCTTCCAATCCATATTGGCAATGGATCTTGCACTGGACGAGGATAGACGCCTAGATTATTAATGGCTGCACGATGCTTTCCACTCCATGTTACTTTCTCTGATGCTTGCAATTTTAAAAGCAAGTCTAATTTTTCATCAAATAATTCATTATAGTCATTTAAATCATAGCCAAAGAGCGGAAATGATTCAATAAAGGAACCGCGGCCAGCCATAATTTCGGCACGTCCATTAGATAATCCGTCCAAAGTTGCAAAGTCTTGAAACACGCGGACTGGATCATCGGAAGAAAGAACGGTAACTGCGCTTGTTAAACGGATATGACTTGTTTGTGTGGCAGCTGCTGCTAAAATCATCGCAGGTGCTGAGGCTGCGTAATCTTTTCGATGATGTTCCCCTACACCAAAGACATCTAACCCCACTTTATCTGCTAAAATAATTTCCTCTACTACTTGGCGAATTCTTTCTGCATGGCTAACTACCTTCCCTGAATGTGGGTCTGGTGTAGTTTCCACAAATGTACTTATTCCTATTTCCACTATCTATATATCCTCCTTAAGAAAACACAATAATCGTAAAGCAAAATGATCACTTCTTCTCCTATTAAAACAGGAGATGTCTCGAATTACAACTATTGTGTTCACGAAGAAAAAAAGTAATGAACTTCCAATCGATTTCCCTTACAATGAAAGAACATACATAATTTAACTGGAGGGACACATAGATGTTTCAGTATACAATCAATGAGGATTTAACCTTAAGAGTGTTTCGTTTAGACGATGCGGAAGAATTTTTTCAATTAACAATGAAAAATAAAACTTATTTAAAAGAATGGCTCGGCTGGCTCGATTACACGCAAACAGTAGATGACACAAAAGAGAATATTCGCCAAAGGCTTCAAGGAATTCTTGAAACAGGAGGCTACCCAAAATCTGTTGCCATCCTGTATAAAGGAAGTATAACTGGAACAATCGGCTACAATGAGATTAACCGTACGAGTAAGATTGGGAAAATTGGCTACTGGTTAGGTGAAGAATATCAAGGAAATGGAATTATGACAAAAGCATGCCAAGCTTTTATTTCATATGGATTCACTGAATTAAATCTTAACCGTATCGAAATTGCTGCAGCAACCGAAAACAAAAAAAGCAGAGCACTTCCAGAAAGACTAGGGTTTACAGAAGAAGGAATAATCAGACAAGCGGAATGGCTTTATGACCATTATGTAGACCATGTTATCTATGGTTTGCTGCGCGAAGAATGGGAAAAGAGCCCAAAATAAAAAAAGGTGGAGTTACGATGTTTTATAAGCTTACAAAAGAACAGCAAAATGCCATGATTGCAGATATTCAATACTTCTTCTCACAAGAAAGAGAGGAAGAGATTTCTGAATTTGCCGCAGAAAGAGTACTAGACTTTGTGAAGGAATCCCTTGCTCCTCATTTTTACAATGCTGGGGTTAAGGATGCCAGAAAAATAGTCGAAGAAAGAGCAAGCTCTCTTGAAGACGAGCTATTAACGCTGGAAAGGCCTACTAAATAAGAGACTTTTGTTCTCTTTCTATCCAAAGGTGAGGCTCAGCCCTCTCCTTCTTTTTGTTCCTTTTCGAAAATCAACTCCCTATAGATTTGTTTCTATTCACAAAAAAGTATCGGACGTGATTCATCTTCCATTGTGTTCATACTCTGCGCATTTTTTCATTTACATATATTTGTTCATTTAGCATACACTAAAAACGAACAAACGTTCTTAAAAATATATTGAAAGGAACAAGCGTTCTAGTTATTATAATAGATAGAAGGAGTGTGTTTTCATGATTAAAGACCGTGGAACAAAAAAATGGGTAGCGCTAATGCTGCCAGAACATGTTGCTTCTGTGAAGGAAGAGCTATTAAATGAGAAGAAAGTGAAAAAACCAAAATTAGATCAAGAAAAGTTAAATGATATCGATTTACTGATTCACGAAGGAATGGAATACCATTTGTTCCTGCAATTTTCATTATTTAAAAATGGGTTTATCGAAATACTCATTGGAAGAACCGTTTTTATTGACTACATAAAAAGAGAACTTCGAATTGAGGAAGAAACCAATACCATTCACTATATTCCATTTCATCTGCTGATCGATGTGGAACGCTTGTAATTTAGAGGAAATCACCATGAATAGACTATCAAAGGAAGACACAAAAATACTGGAACATCTCATTTATTTGCCCCTCTTACTAACTGTTTTAGAAAGAGATTACCAGCAAGCAAAAACAACTCCCTTTAAACTTAATCAAGTTTATCTAAATTTAATTGAACATACGATGAAAAAAGTCCAAGATGACTTAAAAGGATTCAAGGAAAAAATGCGTCAAAAGAAAATAAAACTAATAAAGGGCAATTTGGATAAGAACTTTACCGAATACCATTACTATGTAGCAAACTATCACGAAGTCCATCGATTTGCTAATACAGAATTAAAAGCAAATACAGAGAAGTTATTATCTTACTATTTATTTAAGGAAAATGATGTTTTTTAAGATTTTTTTGCCTTATTAGATAAAAAAGATTAAAAATCCTGAGTGGAATGGAGCCGAGGAAACTGCACTCTTCACTCAGGAACCATATTTTTTAGCAGCATGTTTATAATTAATGCTCTAACCTTTTGTAAGATTAACAATCAAATCCCTAATAATAGGTACATCTTCTTCCTGCTTCACTGTGAATAGATAATCGGCTTCCCCTTCTGCTGGATCTAGTGCCATGCCCCCTGTTTGCTCATGCTGACGATTAAGAATCTCTTCGTAAGTAGACGCCGTTCTTAAACGTAATATATCCCGCTCACTTTTGGCAATTCGCACCTTTAGTAGGTCTATCGGAAGATTAAAATGTACAAGGACCGTCATAAAACCATTTGTTTTATAATATCGAAGCAATTCCATCCGACTTTCGCGATTACGATTAGCATTACTTAAAATAAGATGACAGTTAGAATGATTAACAGCATAATCCACGATTGTTTTTGTCAGGGCATGTTTAATATGATTAGCTCCATCCTTTGGCAAAAGTTTTTCATAATATGTCTGTAAAAATTCAGCATGATTATCTTGATCAATAACAAGCGCATTTCTAAGCCTGCTTTCTAGCATCTGGGCAAATGTTGACTTTCCACTGTGCGTCATGCCAACCGTCATGATGACTAACCTATTCATATTTTTCCCTCCATCAAATAATTACTACATTTACTCTAACAAAAGCAAACACCTTTTCCTATCAAAAAATTTCCATTTTTGAAGCTTCCTGTATAGCCTTATCCTCTTTTGGAATGATAAAAGGGATGTGCAGATTATGAAAAAGGAGATAGATGTACGCATGTATTTTTATAGAGAAGATTTAATCAATATGATTGTCCCCGACAAGCCAGATCCCAATGCCGCAAAAGTGTTGCAAGAAGCATTAGGTGGGCAATTTGGAGAAATGAGAACAATGATGCAGTTCTCTTTTCAAAGTGCCAACTTCCGCGGAAAAGCAAAGCAATATCGTGATCTTATCCGCGGGGTGTTTTTGGAAGAACTTAGCCATGTAGAACTTGTTCAATCCACGATTAATCAATTGCTGAACGACTCAGGTGAAAATATGCCAGGTAATTTAGCCAGTGACGGTGCACCTTTAGATGATGTAATCAAAGGCGGCGCTAACCCCCATCATTATATTATGGGCGCTAAATCCTCTCTTCCTGTTGATGCAGGGGGGAATCCCTGGAATGCATCTTGGGTATATGATCATGGGAATCTAATCGCAAATCTCTTAAATAATGTTGTTCTAGAGTCAACAGGAGTGCTGCAAAAATCACGAATTTATGAAATGAGCAACAACAAAACATTAAGAGAAACAATTGCCTTTTTAATCGTCCGCGATAACGCGCATCAAAATGCCTTCGCTAAAGCATTAGAAACATTAGGCGTAGATTGGGGAAAAATTCTTCCTGTTCCTAACTATGATATTAATAAATATCCAGAATGTCGAAAATATGTGGACATGGGCTTCCATAATGCACAATTTAATTTCAGGCTCGATAATACAAGAATCGGTGAGATTTTCCAAGGAACAACCCCTAGCCGAAATAACGGCGACTTGAATGTTGTTCCACCACCTCAAGGTTATCCAGTTCCAGAGCTACCAGATATGCCAAATGAACATGCACCTGGTCTTTCTGATTTAAATAATTAATTTTATATAAAAAAGAAGCTGAAACATAAGTATTTTCAACCAAATAACCCCGAACGATTATACGTACATGATAAGAAAAGTTCGTATAATTGTTTTGGGGTTTTATTCATTTTAAGAAAGACGGTTTGCGGTGATCACCTGCAGCCTGAAGGCACTTCGCTTTCCATGGAGCTGCGTGTATTCCGTCTGCTTTGTATTTCCTACTCATTATATTTTCTTTTAAAAAAATGATGGAACGAGTTGGTTTCGCCACGAAATTAGAGATTGTTCGTCTTTATCTATTATATATTTTGTTTTGTCCCAGTCTGTTTTTCTTGCCATTTCCTCTTTATCACCATTGTGATTTCAAAAGCATATAAAAAAATAAGATACTATTCCTTTTCTTTGTGCCAAAATTTATGTATTGGAGGCAAATTTCATGTCAAAGTCGGGCTATATTCCTGATAACACTAATATTCATCAATCAAGCGGAACTCCCAATCTTATTTATAATACGCGTGACAATGTGCTTTTTGAAAGAAATCCAGAAAATATCGCTTATAAAGTAACCTCTACTCAGTTGCCAGCCATGATTGGTGGGTCATTTGTCGATTTATTTTTAACAAAAGGACATATGAGAGAACCCCATTGGCATCCAAATGCTTGGGAATTGGATGTCATTGTATCAGGAGAAGCGATGATTTCCATTGTTGATCCTGATACACGGAAACTGCATCATTACCATGCAAAACCTGGTGATGTAGTATTTATACCAATGGCGTGGTGGCACTGGATTCGACCAGCCACAGATAAATTGCATTTACATCTCTTTTTTAATAATGACCAATTTGAAAGTGCGGAAGGTTCTGATACATTGCGCCTAACTCCGCCAGAAGTATTTGAAGCAGCTTATGGAATAGATTCAAAAAAGGTTGCTGATGCATTTTCAGCACTGAAAGAATCTGTTATCATCGGTCCGCCTGATTCAAGCCGAATCCAACCACCCATCAGCTTCAAAGCAAGAAAAAACGTCCCCAGATAAGATATCCATACACATTAATCAAAAAAGCATTGATTATTGAGCTTCCTTATTAGTTATATAAAGTTCAACTAACCATCAGTGGGGGTTTTCCTTGCTCCCCCACTGATGGTTAGTTGAACTAATCGGACCTTTACGGACAGTTAATCTCCCACCTTTCTTCCTCGTATACTCATAAGCTTGGGGGAGTCTTACTGTCCGTTAAGAGTGGGATAAAAAATCGCTCTACTCAGGATGAATGAGCAGAGCTTTTGCTTGTTCCTAGCTGGCAAAAATATTGGTTGTCCATCCACTTTATCATATGCATTCATTTCGATTTGGCTATTGAAAAACAGCATTTTTTTCTCCTGATTCTTGGAGAACTTACATAGTACAGATAACCAAATTTAATTTTAATGAAATAAGTGCATTATCTTACTTCTACCTCAATATATATGATCAGGCAGGTGATAATTTGATGTTACAATTGTTTCTAGAATTAGTCTCATTTCTAATCCCTATTAACAAATACAAAATCTAAAGTTTAATGGTTATGTTTGGAAACATTATGATAAAGACAGCAAGCAGTAAATATGTTTGCTGTTTTATCATCGAATCCCCTCTTCTAATCTCCACCGCTCCAACTTTCTTCGTTAAAAGGGCAACCCATTGTATATAAGAATCCCAAAATCGCAATCTAGCATTTATGTTTAGCAACTAACTCTTCCCATTCCTCTATAGACAACTAAAATCGTTACAAATATAAACACATTAAAAAAATACTTTTTAAGAATCATTTTGCATCTTTATAAATGACTCTAAATGTAAGAAATTACTATTTAAATTTCAGGTATAATTTAGTAAAATAAAGGAAATATTATGCAATGATAGGAGAAATGATCAATGTGGTTGGCTTAATAATTTCAATATTTGTTTTTAACTACTGTGCTTTCCGATTAAATAAACATTTAAACAAAAATCAAATTCTACATATCTATATTTTTTCCATAGCGTTTCAACTATTATTTGATATAATAATTGATTTTAAGCTTCATGCATATTGGTATTTTACGATAGCAATAGAGTGGCATGTTTTATTGTATGCTTTATTTTTAGTACCTCCAGTTAATATACTCTTTCTCAATTGCTTTCCATTCAAGAAATCTATTACAAAGAAAATAATTGCCATCTGCCTATGGAATTTTGCTTTCTTACTCTATGAATTCATTGCCCTTTTCCCAGAACCTTGGGGCTACTTCCATTATGGTTGGTGGAAATGGTGGTATTCCGCTTTACTTAATCCTTTTTTATTATATTTAGTTATTACATATTATCGTTTTATCCAAAAAATAGAAAAATCAATATAACTTAATAAACTAGGACTTCACTTTTCGGATACTTTCTTTCCTAATGGTAATACTATGATTAACTATCTATTTGAGCAGGTGAAGTTACCATGAATATGGAAAGATGGATTTTAGTCGGAATTATTGCAATAAGCATTCTTGCTATTTTCTTGTTTGTTCCGAGAAAAAAAGCTAGAGAAGCGTGGGTATTATTTTTATCCCTGCAGATTATCACTTGGCCTGCTGGATTACTTGCAGTTGAATGGAAAATGATTGACTATCCAATTCAGCTTTTCTCCTTTGCAAACGAATTTAATCGTTCTAGTTTTACGTTTGAATTTTTTCTTTTTCCCGTAACAGCGATTATTTTTAGTTAATACTTCCCTAAAAAATTCAGGAAAATCGGTACATTCTTTTATTACTTCCTCTTTGCTGGATTCTTCACTTGTCTGGAAGTTATCATAGAGAGACATACAGAACTCGTGGACTATCAAAGTTGGCACGGCTCTTATACACTAATATCCGTAATGGTCACATTATTTATTAACCATACCTATTATAATTGATTTAAAAAAGAGCTAAAAGGAACGGAAATATAAATGAATAAGGAACTAGTTATTTTACTTCTTTCATGGATTGTCTGTTTGTTTTTACTCATTAAATTTATTCCAAAAGAGAAAAAACGGTATTTTCAAATTATCTTTTTATTTGCTCATGCTACAGCATGGATATTTCAACTTATCCAAGTAAATATGAAGTTAGTAAGCTTTCCATACCGAGAATTTGAGCAGGCAACAAAAATGAGTTTCTCCCTCTATTATTTAGTTTTGCCGACCTTTGCTGTTTTTTTCATTCTTTATTATCCGGAAAAGAAGAATTGGATAAGAGTATGGATTCATTACCTAATTTTCAGTAACGGTATGCATCTTTATATGTTTTTAATAGAGAGAAGCAGTGATCTTGTGCATGATATTGACTGGCATTGGTGGTTTGCTGTCAGTATTGATCTAATTGTTTTATATCTTGTTAAAAAGTTTGCTTTCTGGTTTAGGAAAGGCTTTAAAGAATGACAATAAAACAAAAGGCCAAATTTCCCTTTTTGACTATAGGGGAATTTGGCCTTTGTTTCGCTATTCTACTTGGAAAGTTTGATTAGGTTTAACATCTTACATATTTACGTTTAAAGCCAAGCATGCCTCTATCTACTTCCTTTTGAATTCTTTCCGAAACATTAGAAACAGTGCTTTTTTTCTTGCCCTTCTTAATTTCCACTAATCCTACATCTTTAGCAGTTTCGACTGCTTTCTCATGAAGGGGCACAAAGGAAATAGCCACAGTAGCAATAAAGTTATTCATCGCCGATTTCACCGTATCTGGAGATTGGTGAATTGTATTTTTCACTTGATCGAGCATACTCGCAAGCTTACTTTCACTAAATTCAGCGTCCTGTCGATTTCCTAAAAGCCAGCAATAACAACTCCACCCAGCTGACATTCGTAGTTCTTCCCCGCTCTCAATCCATCTATCAGCAACAGCTTGGGCAAAATTTGTTTCTGCTAAAGATACTGCCACCACGAAATCGGACAGCATATAAAAATAAGCAGCATCTATCCATCGCTCAAAATCTTCCTCTGTCATAATTGGAGGATCACAAATGACACCAGCAAAATACATGGCATCATAGTTACCCGTTGCATATAACTCTTCAGCTAAAGGCTGATTTTTCTTTATTTTTCTAGCAATCGGCTTCATCGCCCCAGTTGCTACACCAAAAACTGGCTCCTTAGCACCATTGTTCATATACATCTTTTTCAGCCTTTCCTTTCCAAGTGCTTCGAGTTCTTGCATAACGGTTTCCAAATCCATTGTATCCCTTCCTCCTCCAAAATTCTTGCATGTTATTCTTACAGACGCTTCCTTCTATCATGAAAATATAGAAAAAAAAGGATTTATCCGTTCGTTTGTTGAAGTATGTACTAAAGTCTATTGTATTTACTATTAAGGAGCATTGTCAATGAAGCATACATTCCCGATTGAGTCAAGTTTTTGTGGGAGTTTTTTTAGCTCCCTTTTTTATAAAGTAAAACCTCTAAGTTTGTATCCGCTTTCCAATTGGTTTTGTTCTTCCAACTGTTGATTCTCTCATTTTTTAAAAACCTTTTAATCCCTGTAAGGCAAAGTGAACGGGTTTTCCAATCGCTTGATTTAAGTATGGCATGTTCTGACGCACGGTTTCTGTTACTAATTTTGTGGGTATTTTTCTTTTCGGTCGATGCTCTTTCTTTGATTTTTCCGTGGCTTTTTCCCATTTCCCATATATCGTTTGGATGGATAGGTCATCCTTCAATCCAATCCACAAGCGCGCCATGCTCATGACCCCTTTTTTGCTCCATGCTCTTCCATTCTTTAATCGTTTGGCTAATTGATTCATCATCGCCTCTGCACTTCCCATTGGACGATACGCTGTCGTGTCCACACCTTTTTCCTGTAACCAACTACGGTAATCTTTTATGGTTTCCTGATGATGCGTTAAAAAGGCAAGGAAATGCTCTAGTTTTTCTTCTTCTTCTGGTGTATCCATTGTTCCTACTGCGCTATTCAACTCTAGAAGTAATGTTTCTACCTGGTAGTTTCTTAACGCTCTTTTCATGTAGCGGTATCGAGGATGGCTCTTCATTAGTTGCTTCATCGAACGAGCGACATGAAAACGGTCCATGGTGAAAAAGGCGCGTTCCCGAAAATACTCCCGACATGCCGTTATCCAGCCTGCTCCATCACCATTAATAATAAGCAAGGTTTGGGTAGGATCATACGCATAATGATTCTGTAAGAACGTTTCAAAAGCTTCCCAAAAGGGTTCTTTTCCTTCATAAAGAAAATGCCTTTTATTTCGGAGCCTGATTCGCTTTCCGTTTTCTTTCCATCCCTCGTGTACAGCGGCGAATTTCAACTCCCATCCACGCTTTTTCTTTTCTTGACTCTTCACATATAATCCATCTACTTCTACAAACAATACCTTTTGAAAAGGGCGTTTTTCCTTAGCGGGAAGTACGCTTGTTTGAAGAAGATGTTGCCGTAATGCTTCGTGGCTCATCGCCGAATAGCCTAAAAATTGTTCGAACGTTTCCACCGCCTTTCGATAGGAGGAGCCATTCGTCGCTAGTTCTAACCCCCATTCTTCTAGTAGCGGACTAAATCCCTTATTCCCCTGAAACTGTAAATAGTGATCTAATAGACAAATATATTTTTTAGTCACACGATCAAAATAATAATTACGCTTCAGCTCCACAGCTCCAAACGCTGTATCTAATCGTATTTCTCGTTTATCACGTAAAGCAAATCTTCTTTTGTCTCGTTGCTTGGCAATCTCTTGATCCCAATTTTCTAACGTTTGAATAAGGATTTCTTGAAACGTCATTTGTAGTGTTCGAAATAAAGTTTTTTCCAATTCTTTTAATGATGGCATTTTTGTGTTACATTGATTCATGAGAGCCTCTCCTTTTCGTAGTTTTCGCCAAATTCTACTTTACAAAAGGATGCTCTCTTTTTTAATGCTTAATTTTTTCCAGCTACCGCGCTCTCGCTTGGTGGCCTTTTTGTCTAGTTGGAGGACGCGTCCCCCAACTAGACAAAAAGGATATTTATTCTCCCACAAACATTTTACTCATACTACATTCCCAATTATCGAAACAGAGCGTTTACGCTTAAGAAACGTAACTTCTGAAGACGCTAAAGATATGTTTACATACTTATCTGATCAAGAAGTTGTTCAACATATGGGGCTTGAACCATACAAGTCTGTTGAGGATGTCTTAGAGGAAATAGATTGGTACAAATCAATCTGGGAAAAAGGCACTGGAATAAGATGGTGCATTACATTAAAAAATGAGGATACCGTGATCGGTAGCTGCGGTTTTCTAAATAGGCAGCCAAAGCATTATAAATCCGAAATAGGCTACGAATTAAGCAGAAAGTATTGGGGCCAAGGCATCGCCGGCGAGGCGTTAGAAGCTGTGCTTGCTTATGGATTCCAGCATCTTAACTTAGAAAGAATCGAAGCATTAATCGAGCCATTAAATATATCTTCACAAAAATTAGTGGAAAAACACGGTTTCTTACGTGAAGGTTTATTAAGACATTATGAATATACATGCGGAAAATTTGATGATTTATATATGTACTCTATTCTTAAGGGAGATTTTAAGGATTAACCAAAGCCCTGTTCTATGAGCAGGGTTTATTTAAAGTTTATCGCTATCATAGTCTTACCATATACTTCAACTTATTCCCCATTAAAAATTCACGATGAAAAATTCTACTTTGGTTAAACTAAAATTAAAACAAAGGAGAATGAAGAATTACGATGAAGAGACAAAAACATGAAAAAATGTTCTTAAGAATTTTATGTGTGATAGGAATTGGTTCTTTCTTTCATCTACTTCGAAAACCTCCATTAAAAGATTGGCTGATTATTTTCTTACTGAAAAGTTATATAGCCTCTATTTTAGATAATCTTTTAGTAAAAAAAGGATATCTAACCTATCCAGTAAAATTGTTAAAAACATTTGATGTTAGTGTACTATTTAGCTATCTGCTTTTCCCTGTAACTTGTATCTACTACAATCAAGTAACGAAAAATTCAAGCATTGCAGGGACATTGATGAAGACCTTATTGTTTAGCGTTCCCTCTACATTTGCTGAACACTGGATCGAAAGAAAAACAAATTTAATTAAATATTAAAAATCTTGGACATCCGCACATAGTTTTCTTTCAATCGCAGGAACGTTTTTATTGGTGAAATTAATAATGGGCTTGATTAGCAAAGCGGCTATTAGGCAATCAGGAGAGAACTGATTGCCTTTTATTCCATTTTACTATCTTTCTTATATCCTTTTGTCGCTAAGTATAAAACTTCGTAAAAGCGAATGTAAACTTGCTACTGTTCGTTTAGATTATTAATTTATCTTCTATATAAAAGGAACGACTTCATAATTCTTAAGATTTTTCTAAACACATAGTTCCATTGTCAATTTTATGAAAATTACCGTCTTTGTAATGAAATATAATGTTCATATAATGTAAATATGCATCTGAATGCTCAATGAAAATGCATATTTTATTCATTCGTAAATCAGCCAAATTCCGAAAGATTTTCTCTGCGGTGCTTATATCCAATGAGCTAGACAACTCATCAAAAAGAAGGATATCAGAGTTTGGTTTAGCTAGCGTTTGGGCAATAAGAACTCTCTTTCTTTCTCCTCCAGAAAGTCTGCTACCATTCATACCAATTGGGATATCCTGATGCCGTTCTAAAACATTTTCAAGACAACTTAATGATATCAATTCATTGAATTGTTTTCTTGTTATGTTAGGATTGGCTAATTTGATATTTTCCTCGATTGATAAATCAAATAGATAGGCATCCTGCATTAAATAGGAGACATGAGGCTTCGCGATTGATTGACCACCTTTATAAAATTCCACGCTATTTTCCCCTGTATCATACAACTTGGATAAAATCTTCGCTAAGGTGGACTTACCACATCCGCTAGGTCCCATAATACATATGTTAGCTGGTTTCGTGACAGTAAAGCTCAGATTATCAATAATATTTTTATTTTCATAAGCAAAAGATAGTCCCGAAACTTCCATTGTGTCAATTGATTCAGCCACAGCATTTAGGAGACTATCTTCTTTAAGGGAAAAAATACTGTATATACGGTCAAGGGAAATGCGAAGTTTTGTTGTTTTATTGCGAATCTCAACAATTTCTAAAAAAGGGTCTGTCAGCATATGGTTATATAATAAAATCGCAAGCATACTACCAATTGAGACCTGTTGTTGGTGTACCATAAATGCAGATACGATAAGGATTGTTCCAATTGATAGCATGAACAATAAACCAATAAGATTTTCTGAAATATTTTCAATGTAGCTTTGCTTTATATTAATCTTCTTTAATTTGTTATTACGCTCCTGTACTTTCGTTGTATAATGTTCTTTATATTGAAAAACTCGAATGGTTTTGATACCAGAAATCCCTTCCAGAAAAACTTTCCACAATTGATGCGATCCTTTTCTTTGGTTGGTAATATTGAGATCTGTTCTTTTTTGAATTGCATGAGAAGCAAAAGCTGTTATGATACCTAATGGAACCATTATAAACGTAAGCTGAATGTTAATTGTAAGCATGTAAATCAAAGCAGTACAAAAAGAAGTAAAGGCAAAAACAGATTGGATAACAGGCTTCATTAGTTGATTATTAACATAGGTACAATCTTCCATTAAAATATTGGATGTTTCAAATACATTCTTTTTCTCTAATGCCAATAGTTCTGCATACATCAATTTTCGAAAAAGTTTTAGCTGTAGATTATTTCCAACATTGTATTGTACATAGTCTGCCATACTTCGGGAGATTGCTTGAAAACAATAATTTATAACTTGAAATAATACATAAAGACAGCCAAAATAGACAATTTGACTTGCTGTTGCTTCTTCCGAAAGACTGTTAACAATCTTCTCAACAAATTTAATTGGTACTAATGCAGTGATAGCAGAAATGATTAGTAAAAAGATTGTAAATAAAAACAGCCACTTTAATCTAGTTGTACTATGATCTCGAAAACAATTTATAATTTTTTGCATGATCTACTTCTTCCTATTCCATTAATTTTAAGTTTTTTCTCCTTTGCCATTTATTAGATATAAAAAATCATGTGATTTCATTCACAAAATATATTAGAATTAATAGATTTATTTAAAATTTTAAAGTAGCGGAAAAACATTGTCAATATATCCCAACACTTTCCTAACAAACAGCCCTCTCTATGAAAAAAGAAGGCTTTTTGTTATTCAAACCAACATTTATAAAAGTCTTATTTAGAAATGATTGGCACCCATAATTCATGCCGTGGTTTGTGTCCTGGCCCATAGTAACATTCCATGCATGGTAGATTGGCAAGTTCATAACCAGATGTAGGAACCCACTCGGCATATAATCGTTTCCAGGCTTCTACAATATTTGGAAAAACAGCCCATGTTGCTGGTGGAATAATTAATGTTTCCATTCCTTCCCTTGCATCGCCATCATACCGAACACCCGTAAAATAATTAAATGCTTCATCCATTATGGCCGCTTCTTTCCCACACACACCCAAGATCCCTTCCAGCGAACACTTTGGATTTTCCCATGACAGATCAATCAATTCCTGCATAAATCCATCTTTTTTCGCCTTACTCCAAATCGTTGGAATTGTTTTAAACGCTCGACTTGTTTTAACCGAATTACTCTTCCCAATGATTCTTAATTCAAAGTCTAAATTTTCGATTCTATATTCCATTTCCGTATCTCCTTTTATGGATAACTGAAAGGAGATTTTAGGAAAGGCCTTCAGTTGTGTTCCTTGCTGGCGGCATTCCGAAGGTTTTATTCCATGTAATTTTTTAAAAGCGCGAGAAAAAGCATCAGCTGATTCATACCCATACATATTCGCAATCTCTAAAATTCGCTTATCGCTTTTTTGCAACTCAAACGCAGCAAGAGTTAAGCGTCTGCGTCTAATATATTCGGATAAAGAAATTCCTGATATAGATGCAAACATTCTTGAAAAATGAAATTCCGAACAATAAGCAATCTTCGCTAATTGTTTGTAGTCTATTTCTTCTTCTAAATTCTCTTCTATGTAGTCTAAAACATTGTTCATTCGATCAAGCCAATCCATACATTTCCTCCTTTCGTTATCTATTTTAAGAAAATGAAAGACGTTTCGTACGACATTTATTGCCTAAAAAAGTAGCTTTTATAGAGGTAAAGGACAGCTGTGGCATGACTCCACATTCGTGGAATAATATTTGTTGCTTTTAGCAAAAAAAGAAATTTTAGATTCTCTCCGTTCTTTCCTCTATTTCAATCTATAAGCTCCCTTCATCTCCTTACAAAAATTAATAGCAAAAAGATATTTAGGGCATACTATCATCAGTTTAATAAATTGGAGGTCCATCTATGAATAATAAGCAAAGATTAACTTCTTCAGAAATTACAGGATTGTGGACGCAATATATTCAAAATACCATGTCGACTTGCATTAGTAAACATGTTTTAGCAACAGCTAAAGATCCAGAGATTCTTTCTCTTTTTAAATTTACTTTAAATCTCTCTCATAAACATTTAGAAATGGTTAAAGACTTTTTTAAGTCTGAAAATATAGACCTTCCAAATGGATTTACAGAAAATGATGTTCATTTAAATGCTCCGGCTCTATTTACAGATAACTTTTGGTTAATTTACATACATGATATGACCTTACATGGTCTATCCGGATACACTCTTTCTTTTAGTAATTCCGCCAGAAAAGATGTCCGAAACCATTTTTATCAATGCAATATTGATACAATGGATCTTTATAATAAATCAATTGAAGTTCTATTAGATAAAGGAATCTATCAACGATCTCCTTATTTTTCTACAAAACAAACTGGAAAGTCTCCTACCCAACTAACCTATATAATGGACTCATTTGGAGACAAAAGGCCTTTGAATACTATGGAGGCAGGAAATATTTATTTTAATTTAAAGAAGAGCATTGTAACGAAAACACTACTTAATGGGTTTAAACAAGTTATTCAAGATAAAGAAATTCTTAAGTTTATGGAGCAGTGCTCACAAACAATTCATAAGAACATCAGTATTTTCACTTCTTTATTTGAAAAAGAAAATCTTCACTCTCCAAACTTACTAGATGGAGAAACAACAAATTCTGTAGTTGCACCTTTCTCAGAAAGACTAATGACCTTTCATATAGGTTTTCTATTTCATTTAGCAGCAACGTATTATACAACTGCCATGATAACAAGCATGAGAATAGACATACTAGGACATTGCGACGCAGCCATTTTAAGAGATTTAAAAACAATTTCGTTGTTCGGTAAACTAATGATTAAAAAAGGATGGATGGAGCAATTACCAGAGGCAGATGACCGAACAGAATTAACTTAATTTTATATTTACATTAAGAAGAACAAGAAACATAAATAAAAGAGATGCCGTTTTAAATGGACATCTCTTTTTTAACCTTTCATTTGAATTAATCGTAATCCATTTAAAATAACGATTAAAGCTGCTCCTGTATCGCTTAATACTGCCATTCAAAGAGTTAACATCCCGGGAATATCATTACTAACGCAATAATTTTAATAAGAATAGAGAACCAAATATTTTGTTTAATGATTGCTTACTTAGTTTGATGGTGTGTGGAAGGATTTTGAAGGTCTTCTTGCACTAGCCAACCTTTATAGTAAAAGAAACTTAAATAACAATTAGAAAAGGAAGCTTAACCTCCAATATAAACACTTTCACATGTTCCAGCTTTTGGTTCATAAAAACAGTGATCTTTATATTGACCTGCAAAAGGTTGGTCATACCATGTTGGAGGGCACGGAGCATATGGATTAAAATACCAAAGAGCATATTTCCCTGGGTGCTCTCGCCAATAATCTAAATTTTGTTTTGCTAATTTCTTTTCAGCAGCTCTGGCTCTTTGATAAAACACATTCCCTTTTTGAACCGCTTCAAAAGAATAATTTCCTCCTTGTACTTGAAAAATGACTTGTGAAATGGTTCTTAAATCTACAAAATCTGTACAATCCGCTTTAAGGCGATTAACAATTACATTTCCAACGTATAACATTCCTTGCGGTCCTTCACCTTCGGCTTCTGCTCTCATCATCCTTGCCATTAAGTCAACATCTGAACTTTTGTAACTTACTCTTGGCATTTTGTCACCCCTAAAATATAGTATGAAAAAGTCTTTATTGAAAAGTTCTTATTTTATAGTTTTATTCAACGAAACCCCCGTAAATTCCCCAAAAAATAAATGTTATTCCTAAATTAAGAAAGAATACTAGTCCTTATGTATTAGATCAACGAAAGCCTTCCAGAAAAATAGTTTAAATGAAGCTATCACAAGATGATTGTTGAGATTTAACAAAAAACCAGAGTAACAGGAGAAACTCTGGTGAAAATTTATTATCTATTTAAATTGGGATAAGTCATAGAAAATCATGAGAAATAGGTAAGCTAAAACTTTTTTCGCTTCGTTTGATAACTATCTGACTTTTAAAATAATTTTCCCTTTTGCCCTGCCAGACTCCGCATATTCCATCGCCTTTTGAGCATCTTTAAAAGAGAATACTCTATCAATTACAGGTTTGATTTTACCAGTCTCTATAAAGTCTGCAATGATTTGTAATTGTTCTCCACTTGGCTTCATAAACAAAAACGTATATGAAACATTATGTTTTTTTTCAAGTGCCGTAAGTTTATGACTTGCTGCTGAAAACAATAATGTTTTAATAAATCCTGAACCATATTCTTTACCAAAACGAGCATTCGGCACTCCGGAAACGGAAACAATTTTTCCTCCGTCTTTAATAATATCGAATGATTTTTCGAGTATCTTGCCCCCAAGTGTATCAAATACGGCATCATAATCTCTCAGTATCTCTTCAAATTTTTCTGTTTTATAATTAATAATTTCATCTGCACCAAGAGATTTTACTAAATTCGTACCAGCTTCACTAGCAGTTGTTGCAACAGTGGCACCCATTAATTTTGCCAGTTGAATGGCAAAGGTTCCAACTCCACCAGCTCCAGCTTGAATCAAAATCTTTTGTCCTTTTTTTAATTGCATGATGTCGTGTAACGCTTGATAAGATGTTAAGCCAACCAGAGGAATTGATGCAGCTTCTTCAAAACTCAAATTTTTAGGTTTTAAAGCTATATCATTTTCATGAATAGCAATATATTCTGCGAAAGTACCGATCTTACTCTTACGTGGACGTCCATATATTGCGTCACCAACTTTAAAACGCGTCACTTTTGAGCCAACCTTTGCTACAATACCAGAAAAGTCATTACCTAGGATAAGCGGCATTTTATACTTAACTAACAATTTCACTTTCCCATCCCGTATTTTAAAATCAATAGGATTAAAACTAGCAGCATGAATTTCTGCGAGTACCTCATATTCACCCATTTCAGGTGTGGGCATTTCTGTCAATTGCATTGGGACTTTCCCATACCGATCTATAACCATTGCTTTCATAATCTATACCTCCAAATAATGTATATTTCTATTTATAATTTCAATAAAAGTCCTTCATTAACTTTTCAATATCCAACACAAGCGTTTTTAATAAACTTAATTTCGTCCGTACATTAATATAATAAAAGTTTTTTGTTCCTTCTTTACGCATTAAAATAATACCAGCATCTCGCAAAATTTTAAGATGATGTGACACAGCAGGACGAGAAAGATGTGTTTGCTCCGTAATTTCACCGACACGTAAGCCTGTTTGACAATCCGTTCCCATTAAAACTAACAAGATAGATTGCCGTGTTTCATCCCCAATCGCCAATAGTACTTGCTGACAATTAACAAAATCTTCTTTGATAATAGCTAGTTGATCCTGCTTATTCATTCATTTAATACCTCCAAATTCGGTTTAATGGTTTAAGTTGACGAACCGTATTACCGAATCCAATACTATATTATTATTGGACTCGGTGCAATATTGAGAAAGAAAATCGAGACGAATCAAATCATGTGTTTAAAATAAAACCCTAGGCAAATGGCTAGGGTTTGTAAAGCATACAGCGTCTATTAAAAGAGAGAATATTTTCTTTAATATCGACATACCGGATAGCTGATTGTATTTTATTCCTAATGAAAGCTGCTTGTTAATTTAACCAGAATAGGAAGCAACTAAGGATTTTTTGAATTCGTTCTTAAAGCAAACTTTCTTCTAAAACCTTCATTTTATAAAAATATTCTTGTTTATTCATTAAATCGTTATAAGAACCACACTCAACAATTTCTCCATGGTCCATTACAATAATTTGATCCATATGCTCTAAACCATTTAAGCGATGACTAACTAAAATAAATGTATCCTGTTCAGCGTATTTAAAGATTTCCTGATAAACACTTTGTTCTGTCTGTGCATCGAGCGATGAGGTTGGCTCATCTAATAACCATAGATGCCCTTTTTTCAAAAATGCTCTTGCAATAGCCAAACGTTGTTTTTCACCGCCTGAAAGATTTTCTCCTTTTTCTAACACGCGATGATCTAGTGAAAAATGTTCTAGCTTCACTTTTGCTAATGCTGCTTCCATTTGCGTGTCACTAAGTTGTGATTCAGCTAATTGAAGATTTTCACGAATAGTGCCGTAAAAATAATAATTTTCCTGTAAAACAACTCGCGTTTGTTCCCAGATTGCCTCACTAGATACAGTCGACGTGTCAAAATCTCCCCAATAAATCTTTCCATCATCTACATATTGTAACTTTAAGATTAGCTGAAGCAAGGTGGATTTTCCGGAGCCACTAGCACCGACAATCGCTGTCTTTGACCCGGCTGGTATCACGAATGATAATTTTGGAATCGTTTTACGCCAATCCCCCATATAAGTGAATTGAACATCTGTAAACTGTAATGACGGTGCAAGGCTAGGTAATTTATTTATAGGAATCTCCCTACTATCTTTAACGAAACTCGAGTCTTCAACTACTTCATATAACCGTGTTGATGCATCTCTGCTTTCTTGCATATAAATAGGAAAAACAGCCATCGGTGCAGCAGACTCAAAGACAGTTAAAGAAATCATGACAAGCATCGCCAAGAATATCCCCTCAAGCATCCCATTTGCAACGAAATAGGCTCCAACTCCTATGACAAGCCAACTTGTTACAAAAGTCATAAAACCATTAAACGATTGACTAGATACTTTATTTAAATTTTCTACTTTTTGTTGGTTAATATACGATTCAGAATGACTTAGAAGCTGTTGTTGTTTACTTGGTAATTGATGAAACAGCTTTAATTCACGAAATCCATACATTACCTCTGTAATATGTGTTGATAGATTACCACGCTCCTGCCTAACTTTCCCCTTAATCTTAACTTGCTTTAAGGAAAATAAGGCCGGAATGATAATAGTGGTTAAAAAAAATCCAAGTAAGAGAATCACAGCAATTGCGAGTGAATAAAAGCAAACAAAAAAGATGGTACTGACAAAAACAAGCAAAAGAACTAACGGAGGATAAAACACCCTTAAGAAGAAATTTTGCAGGCTTTCTACGTCTCCAACAACACGAGCCAATAAATCCCCACTTCTATACTTATGAAAAATTTGGGGAACAAGTGGCGTTAATTTTTCATAGAAAGCTATTCGTAAATTACTTAGAATTGTAAATGTTGCGCGATGGGAATAAAGTCGCTCTCCATACTTTGCTCCTGCTTTAACAAGACCAAGTAACTTAACTGTTGAAGTCAATATAATTAATGTATAAAAGGGAGGAATTAATGCAGACTTAGATATTAGATAACCGCTCGCAGCAAATAAACCGACACTGCTAATACCAGCAATAAAACCGCATATGACAGCAATGTTAATATCTTTTTTCTCCATTAACATCAATTTTATTATTTTCTGCAGTGCACTCACTATTTTCCCCTCCCTTTTTGGATCATTACTAACTCCTTATATGCCGGTGAATTTTCTAATAATGACTCGTGTGTTCCAACAGCTTGTAGCTGTCCATTTTCTAAAAAAAGAATTTGATCAGCATTTTTTATCGTATGTAAACGATGTGCTACAGTAATCACCGTTGCTGTTTCATTTAATTTCTGAATCGATTGCTGTAAGATTTTTTCAGTAGCTAAATCAAGTCCACGCGTTGGTTCATCCAACAATACAATATGTGGTTTTTTTAGAAAAGCACGTGCAATAGATACTCTTTGCTTCTCTCCACTGGAAAGTCCTCTTCCTGCTTCGCCAATTCTAGTATCAAAGCCTTGTTCTAATGTTTCAATCAGTGATGCAAGTCCCGCTAATTTCGCTGCTCCCTTAATTGCTTCTAAGCCAACCTCTTCTGTAGTACCCATCGCAATATTTTCACCTATCGTTCCAGAAAAAATATAAGGGTTTTGTGATATATAAGAAATTTGTCCCAACCAAGCAGATTCTGTATATTTGATGAGATCTTCTTGATTAATGTAAACCGAGCCCTTGTCAGGAGTAATCATACCTGCTATTAAATGAAGTAAGGTTGTCTTTCCTGCACCACTAGCGCCTACAATAGCAATTTGTTGCTTAGGTAAGAAAGTCGCTGTCACAGTTTGCAATCGAAAATTTGTATTTGAATAAGTAAAATTCACTTGATCAAGCTGAATAGTTGGTGGCTCTTTCCACTCTGGAAAAGTTTGTTTTCCCCATAAAGTAGGTTCATCTTCTTCATCAAACACTTCCAATACTTTTTTCGCTGCTCCCATGCTGCTTCTACCATTATGAAACGTTACTCCAAGTTCTTTTAATGAAGTATAAAATTCCGGAACCAATATTAAAATCAGAAATGCAGTAAAAAAAGAAATACTTTCATATATAATTAATTGAATAGCAAGTTCTAAAGCTACAATTCCAATACTTAACATTGATATAAGTTCAAGTGCAAAAGATTGTGTAAAGGCTATTTTCAATATTTCTAGCGTAGTATCGCGAAAGCTTAAACTACTTTTTTCTAATGCTTCTTTTTGCCGATTTGTTTGTGCAAATAGCTTTAATGTTACAAGCCCTTGTAAGGTTTCTAAAAACTTACCAGAAAAAGAAGCTAGTTTCTCCAACTTCTCCTCTGATTTTTTTTGTGTTTTAATACCAATCACTATCATATAAATTGGAATAAATGGAGCAGAGACCATTAAAATAATGCCTGAATTCACATGCTGTGTAAGGATAACGATAAGCATTAAAATTGGCACAAATGTACTCTGCATAACCTGTGGGATAAACTGACTATAAAAACTGTCCATTTCATCTACACCATCAAGCAGCATACTTACTTTTTTCCCCGTCTGACCTTTTTCAGCTAATTGGACAGAATTAGCAACATATTTTTTTAATAAAGTCTTACGTGTATCAGACTTTACATCGCTCGCAATCGTAACACCAATCCGCTTACTTACATAATCCGTACTGGACCTTACAAATAAAATCGCAAGTAACATTAGCAGCCACGGGATAACTGCTGAAAACGTCTGGTTTTTTAGAAACACACCATCGACAATGCTTGTCATCACATAAGCCTGTGCAACAATTGCGATACCCAGTATCAAGGTTAATCCAAGTAAATAATAAATCTTTTTCTTATGCATCCAAACCGTTTTCTTTAAATTTTGCATGAACGATTCCGCCCTCTAATTTAGAATTTAGCGTATTCATCATTTTTTTCCTTTGGCATAATCTGCATCAAATAAAAATAAGCGCATCAATAAGATTAGGGAAGGAACTAATAATAAAAGTCCCCCAATAAAAGCAATTATAAGCGCCAGCGCCATGGATGGATTTGTAACACTATCTTCTATATTGATGTATGGATAGAGCAAATAGGGGTACTTAGCCATTCCGTATCCGAAAAAGGCAAAAAAGAATTGCAGCATAATTGCAATAAAGGCCGTACCATAATTTCTGCCAATATATAATAGACTAATACCAATTAAGAAAAACCCCATCGATAGACCAAATATCCACCATAAATCCAACATATTTTCGTAGTTAACCCGATTTCTCTCACTTAAAGCAATCATAGTTGTTAACGCCATAATAATGGTTGGCGTTGCCCAGAATAATGCCCATTTTCGTACCAACTGTAGTGCTGCAATATCTTTTGCTCTTGATGCATAATAGGTAATGAAACTTGCACTAATAAATAAAACAGAAACAATAGCTAACGCAACAATACTCCATGCTAATGGACTAGTAAATAACTCAAAAAACTTTAAAGAAACATGACCATTTTGTTCAGAAATAAAGCCCCCTTCTGAAATCGTTAAGGCGACCGATAACGATGCAGGAATGAATAGCCCTGTGGCTCCATATAGAAACATATAGATATTACTTTGTTTTGAACCATAATTTTCAAAAGCGTAAAAGGACCCTCGAATTGCTAACAAGATAATGGCAAAACTTGCAGGTACAAGTAATGCTGATCCATAATAATAGGCTGAAGACGGAAAAAAACCGACGATTCCCACAAAAAAGAAGACTAAAAATACATTCGTTACTTCCCAAACAGGCGATAAATAGCGCGAAATAATTTGATTAATGATATGGTCTTGCTTTGTAATCTTTGCATAGTAAGCAAAAAATCCTGCACCAAAATCAATAGATGCGACAATTAGATATCCGTATAAAAACAACCATAACACCGTAATTCCGATTACTTCATAACTCATTTTTTAACCCCCTCTTTCCATTCAGGGTAATGTTTCTCCAACTCAAGTTCTGCTGGATTATCTTTAAATAATTTTCGTAAAGTTATCGTAAATAATGTCCCGAGTACAATATACAGTGCTAAAAATAAGAAAAACATATGCAAAATATATGGTGAGGTAGTTGCTGCCTCATCAACAGTCATGTAACCTCTTACGATCCAAGGCTGTCTTCCTAATTCTGCAAAAACCCATCCAAGTTCCACAGCTAACATTGCAAGGGGACCACTAATGGCGATTAGCCAAAGCATAAATCTACTGTGTTCGTTCCAGCGTTTAAACCTGTTTAACACAATATACAAAAAGGAAATACCTAATAGGAAGAAACCAATGGATACCATAGAATCAAATAAATAGTGGATGATTAATGGTGGTCTTTCCTCTTCTGGTGTGGCTTCCAAACCAGTTACCTCACTCGTAAAGTCACCGTGTGCTAAAAAGCTTAAAAATCCAGGTACTCTAATCGCTCCAACGACTTCATTCTCTTCATTCAACCATCCAAAAAGAAGGAGATCAGCATTCTCTTCTGATTCAAAAAGCCATTCTGCCGCAGCTAACTTTTCTGTCTGATGTTTTGCTAAATATTTTGCCGAGACATCACCTGCTAATGCAGTTATCACTGAGAATATAAACATAGCGATAACCGTCATCTTTAGTGCTTTCTGATGATATTCACGAGCCCCTTTGTTTCTTAATAGCGCAATCGCAGCAATCGTTGCTAAAATAGCAGCAACTGTTAAATAGGAACCACCTAACACATGAAAAATTCTCGTTGGTGATGATGGATTTAACATTGCTTCTAACGGATTGACCGCTACAAATTCTCCACCGACCATCTTAAAACCATTTGGTGAATTCATAAACGAGTTTACAGTAGTAATAAAGACTGCTGACATACCCGCCCCAATCACAACTGGCAATGTCAATAACCAGTGCGTATATTTACTTTTGAAACGATCCCATGTATATAAATAAATGCCTAAGAAAATAGCCTCAAAGAAAAACGCAAAAACTTCCATAAATAATGGTAAGGCAATCACATTACCTGCCAGTTGCATAAAGTTTGGCCATACTAAAGATAGCTGCAGGGCAATTGCTGTCCCAGTTACTACTCCAATTGCAACAGTAATAACAAACCCCCTAGACCATCTTTTCGCTAATAATTCATAGTGTTTGTCTTTTTTTCTAATGCCGATAAATTCAGCTAATGAAATAAACAATGGTACTCCGACCCCTAATGTTGCAAAGACTATGTGAAAAATTAGGGTCATTGCGGTGATTAATCTACTAATCGTAACCGTATCAAAATCCATGTTTTCCCTCCTCTTTAGTTTTTATTAGGATGTTTTCATAAAGTTTGTGGGTATTAACCCGCAGTCTGAAAACATTTCGCTTTCCATGAAGCGAGCGATCTCACCTGTCTTGCTAATACCATAGGAGTCTAGATGAGTTCAGGTTGCTCATAGATTAAACAATTAATTTTCCTCTTTTAGTAAGTGAAATAATGAGCATAATAAAGCTGTATCATCATCTATATAAACTTTCTGGAATTTATTAAATTCTAACTCCATTTATATTCATGATTCTCTTTTAGAATACCCAAATTAATCTACACTTATGTACTTTACTAACTATACAAACACTAAATAAACATTAACACTATTATTATGATGTTAACACAGAAGACAATCATTAAAATGTGTACATTTTGAGAAGGATTTTTCTTCCATTTGTTTTTACAACATAACGAAAAGGACCAATTCATCATTTGAATTGGTCCGAAAACATTTTAAAGGAGATCACTATGTAATTTTTAAAATTATCTTCCAGTAACTATAATAATTACTTATTCATTCCTTCAAGACCTAATAAAATATACGCATACCAACATAAAGAATGAAATTACGATAATGCTTGCAACCCATAACCAAGCCATATCCATATTGCCTGAATCGATCGCAACATAAATAGCTGTTGGAATGGTTTGCGTTTTGCCAGGAATATTTCCTGCAAACATTAAAGTTGCCCCAAATTCGCCTAATGCTCTGGCAAAACTCAACATTGCTCCTGAAACAATCGATTTAAGTGCAAGAGGCAAAGTGATGTACCATAATACTCTAAATGCATTTGCTCCATCTACACGTGCAGCATTTTCAATATCACTATCTACAGCCTCAAAACCGGTCCGAGCAGATTGATACATAAGTGGAAAAGCAACAATTGTTGAGGCGATCAGTGCAGCCCACCAAGTGAATAAAACAGGTTGGTTAAAAATCCATTCCATTAAATGGCCAACTGGACTGTTCCGACCAAAAATCATAAGCAGCAAAAATCCGACAACTGTGGGAGGTAACACTAATGGTAATAAAAATATTGTATCAACGAGAACCTTCCCTTTAAATTTTCTATTAGCCATAACTTTACCAAAAAACAACCCCAAAACAATTACTAATATAGTGGAGATAGATGCAATCTCAATGGATAATTTAACAGGTGACCAAAAGTTACTTGCCATTTTTTATTACTTAAGATCCTTAAATCCGTACTCTTCTAAAACCTTTATTGCTTTATCGCTTTGTAGATAATTATAGAATAGTTCGGCTTCTCCAAGATGGGAACTATTTTTTATGATCCCAACTGGATAGATAATCGGATCATGTGAATCATCTTCTGCTGTAGCAATAATTTGCACTTTTTCAGAAGTTAAAGCATCTGTTTTATAAACAATACCGGCGTCAACATTAGTCGTCTCCACATATGTAAGAACTTGGCGAACATCCTTTGCATAAACAACTTTTTCCTCTAGTGTACTCCAGAGGCCTAAATTTTCTAATGTGTCCTTACCATATTGTCCTGCTGGTACGGATTCTGGTGTTCCAAGTGCTATTTTAGTTGCTTTTGGTAAATCTTCAAAACTTTCGATCCCCTTAGTTGAATCTTTCGGTATTACCAATACTAAGTCATTTCCGACTAAATCAATCCCATTACTCTCTTCAATAAGTCCCTCATCCACTAAATTCTGAAATTTATCCTCGGCTGCTGAGAAGAAGATATCTACAGGAGCCCCTTGAGAAATTTGTTGTTGGAGTGCACCTGATGCCCCAAAATTATAATTAAGTTTTATAGTTGGATTTTCCTTTTCAAACTCTGTTTTAATATCCGACAACGCATCTTGCAAACTAGCAGCAGCAGAAACGGTCAACTCCACCTTCTCTTTACTCGTGTCTTGATTGTTATCCGCTGTCTCTGTTTGTTCATTAGTTGAACATCCAGAAATAAAAAGCAATAGTATTAGCATACAAGATAACGCTTGATAAATTTTTTTCATTTCAAATCCCCCTTTTTTATAATTAGTTATAATTGATTATAACTAATTATAATTACTTATTATATCGAAAATGAAAAAATTCTTATATTTTTCTCTATATAAATGTACTTTGGGAGAATTATTAAGTTAAAATACAAAATGGAGGGATGTAAATGTCAAAAGAATTTTCCTATACCATTGAAGAAGTGTCTCAACTTTTAAAAGTATCCAAATTAACCCTTTACGACCTTGTAAAAAAAGGAGAACTTCCTGTATTCCGAGTGGGAAGACAAATGAGAATAGATGCTAATGATTTGAATACGTATATTAACAGACAAAAGAACAACCAAAGCACTATGGCTCAACCATTCGAACCGAAAAGGGAAACAAAAGATCCTTTTAGCATAGTAATTAGTGGACAAGATATGGTTCTTGACATACTTGGAAGATATATTGAAAGAAATTCCCCCTATCATGCATTGCGTTCCTATACAGGAAGTTTAAATAGTCTTATATCCATGTATAATGGGAAAATGGATATTGTTAGTTTACATATGTTTGATGGATATACAGGAGAATACAATGTCCCTTATGTCAAGAAAATTTTAGTAAGCCGCCCATATATTCTACTCAATCTTTTATCTAGAAGAGCAGGTTTTTATGTAAAAAAGGGAAATCCCTTAAACCTTACTTCATGGACTGATTTAAGGAGAAAAGATATAAGAATTATTAATAGAGAAAAAGGTTCGGGAGCTCGGATATTACTTGATGAGCAGCTAAGAATTAACGAAATTCCTTCAGGTGAGATCATAGGATACGATCAGGAAGAAACTAACCATCTAAGCGTCGCTTCCGCTATCTCTACTGGAATGGCAGATATAGGAGTGGGCATTGAAAAAGCCGCCAAAATTGTTGGAATTGATTTTATACCATTAATTACAGAACGCTATGATCTTGTAATGATTAAAAATGATAGTACGGAACTGCTGATTAACACAGTGAAGAATATTCTATCCTCCAGCCAATTTCGGAAAGAAATTGATTCTTTGGGAGATTATGATACCTCTATAACGGGCGAAATTATTTATGAAACATTTTAAAAAGAATTACTTCGCTTCTTTTAGAGTATTGCAGAAAATCTCACGACCAATAGAATCTAAATACACTTCTTGTAAACCAATGAAAACTTTATACGTAAAAAACAGTTCCGCTATGACGAAACTGTTTTTTTTGAATATTTTTATCGTCTTATTTCATAAAGTGAAACTTCCATTAGTGCGGGTTTCCCTTCATAAGAAGTCATTATAAATCTATTTCCATCCGTCTCATTTTGGCCTTTAAATTCATTGATTCATAAAATTTTATAGCATTCTCATTAAATTCCCACACGCCTAATTCTAATGAGTCTGCTTCCATATTCTTTGCGAACTCCAATATTTTTTCGAAAAACATTTTCCCCAAGCCTTTTCCTCTGTACTTACTCTCGACACCAAAGTCGTCCATATAGACAACCTTTTTTGGAACTAGAATGGGTCTTTCCTTTGTATTTTTTATGGTAATTATGGTATAAGCGATTGGTTGGTCTTCTTCCATTAAGAATACCTTCGTGTTTTCTCCATCGATCAAGCTGTTGAAATACTCCCTGTCTAACGTGGTATCAGCCATCTTATAATGGTCTGGTCTTTCCTTTGTATGAATCTCATGAACTTGTTTTTGTATTTGATGAACTACTTCATAATCACTCTTTATGGCTTCTCTCATGTGCATATCTAGTTTACTACCCCCTTGATGCTTGTTCTTAAAATCACCTCTTAAAGTAAACGGCCCCCTTTAATTGAACATAGTCTTTTCTTATATATTAACATAAATTCCCATAATCATTTATTTTAATAAATACTTTCTAAATTTTTTCCGCTAACTTGACTCAATACACACAACCGTTTACTCTCCCTACTTATCTTTAAATGGATCGACGTATTCTCGCTTACTCATATTATCTCGCAAACAGTCTTCTGCTTCTTGCTCTCGAATATACTTTACGATTGTTTTTTTGTTATTAATAAAATACACCAATGGCAGTAAAATTTGCCTCTGGTGTATTCTTAATTAAAAGTATGTTCCATAACAGAACGATGGCTCACTGATTGGTTTCTTTCTGTCCCAATCTTGAGGAACAAGATAAAATTTAAATACAATGTTTTGTATAATAGTCACTTAGAATTTAAAGCACCAACCACAGGATGTGGAACATAAGGCTCTTCCAAATATCCAACTTCTTCAGTGGTTAACTTAACCGTTAAAGCCCCGACAGAATCTTCAAGATGGGAGTTTTTCGTAGCACCAATAATAGGAGCTGTTACAGTTTCTTTCTGAAGTAGCCACGCAAGTGCAATTTGAGATTTTAGTACACCATGATTTTCAGCTAATTCTGCTACTCGTTCCACAACCAAACGGTCGTTTTGTTCAGTAGAACCGTACTTAGACTTCTGGGTTTTATCAGTTTCAGATCGGAGAGTGTCTTCTGACCAATCACGGGTTAATCTGCCTGATGCTAGAGGGCTGTAAGGAATTACGCCAATTCCCTCTTCTTTACATAAGGGTAACATCTCCCTTTCTTCCTCACGGTAAATAAGATTAAGGTGATTTTGCATAGATACAAATTTAGTCCATCCGTTTTTCTCAGCCACATTTAACGCTTTTAAGAATTGCCATGCATACATAGCCGATGCTCCTATATATCTTACCTTACCAGATTTCACTAAATCATGGAGTGCTTCCATCGTCTCTTCAATTGGTGTATTGTAATCCCAGCGATGAATTTGGTATAGATCCACATAATCAGTTCCTAGACGTTTAAGACTCATATCAATCTCACTCATAATATGTTTTCGGGATAATCCTTTGCTGTTAGGACCTTTGCTGTTTAAATCTTTTCCCAATGGAAAATAAACCTTTGTTGCAATGACAATTTCATCTCGATTTGAAAAATCTTTAAGTGCACGCCCTAGAAATTCTTCACTTGTTCCGTCTGAGTAAACGTTCGCAGTATCAAAAAAATTAATTCCTAAATCAAGTGCCTTTCTAATAACTGTACGACTTTTCTCTTCATCAATTACCCAAGGATGCATCCATCGTTCCTTTACTCCAAAGCCCATACAACCAAGACATAGTCTAGATACATCTAATCCCGTGTTACCAAGTTTGGTATATTCCATATACAAATCCTCCCTTTCCAAATCTTTATAACCTTTAATTAATAATCACTAGTGTTGCATAAATAGTGTCATAATTTTCAGTTTACTCACCTTCCCTGTTTAGAGGCAAAAAAGTAAATACCCAATCAAAGGTGGCCCCATCCATTTGGAAATTTATTTACAATTAGACTTTTGCAACGACGACAATTTGCATATTTAAGGGATGGCTTTTCCTTCAATCTTTCGAAGCCAAACATTCGCTGGTTTCCACAATGCAGCCCTTAGATAACGGCTAATCTGTAAGGTTTTTCGCTTGCTTCTGGTCTCGATTTGCACGAGAACATGTAGGCAAAAAACAATTAGTGCGATAAATACTTGATTTTGAATCGCCCATTCGCTTTGACCGTAGAACTTTTTGATGCTGAGATGTTGTTTGATCCATTTAAAAAACAGCTCAATTGCCCACCGTGATTTATACATTTCTGAAATTTCTTCGGCGCTTAAATCAAAACGATTTGTAATTAAATGAAGTTCATTTCCTTTTGAGTCCATCACTTTTAGAAGCCGAAAGTAATTTTCAGCACGGTTTTGAGTCGTACCTATCAACACCATTTGGTCTGATAAAACAGCTGTATCCTTGGGTAGCTTAAAATCGTAAACGTTCCGTATGACTGCATTTTTGCGTAGCCGTGAAAGAAAGAAGTAGCCATCATCAGTCATGCGATCAAAGCGCTCGTAGTCTAGATAACCACGGTCAAACACATACATGCATTCCTTGTCATCCACCATGATTTCAAGCTGACCACGGTCATGTTCTTTTGCCGTTGTCATAACGGCCTTTTCAGGATAGGATATACCCTTTTCCATAAACACAAGGCGCAAATGTAACTTTACACCTGCTTTTGTTTTGCGGAATTTAGCCCATTTATGATTGGTCAAATTAAGTGGCAATGTGCTTGAATCAATGATTTTTAACGGCATCACGAGTTTCGTGTAATGCGTTTTGGCATGAATTTGTGACACTAAATCAAGGAAAAGCCTTTGAAATAGATCAGGGTTTATGCCGTTTAACCGCCGTGACAACTGAGAAATACTAATAGAATCAAGGTCTATCCCTTTTTGAAGCTGGTCATCGAAAAGACAATCACCCAGCGCATGCAGACTTTCAATTTCTTGTAGCTGCGCAAAAAGTAGTAATTTTAGAAATGACTCTGTCGTTAATTTTTTCGTATAGTAATCTAATTTCATCGTTTTCACGTTTTCTTCAAATAATTGAAGATTTATAGGTGAAAACCATTGTCCAAATGAAGTTTTTCGTGTAATCTTGTCCATGTGATGGTCCTTTTTTAGTGGATTTGGACGGGTTACCACCTGACTAATCCATTATAAAGGACTTTTTCTTTGCGCAAAATAATAATATTGAACATTTTGAGTATTTTTAATAGTGAATTTAAATTAATGCAACACTAGTGATTAATAATATAAAAAATAGACTTGCTTCTTTCAATTGTTAAATAAGAAGAATTTGTTTATTTATAAACAAAACTATCGAAAGTGTTCATAATGTTTTTGAAATGTTATAAATAAGCAAATGATTTTTCCATCTAGAGATGTAAACATTTGTCATATAATATCTGTTCTTTTCAAATGTAATTTCTTTTTATAGAAATAGTTAGTTTATTTGATCTATCAGTTCTGCTCCAACGATTAATTTTTGCACTTCCAATCCCCTTATTCTCGAGTAGTGAAAAATTGTTCTTCACTAGTTATACCTAATTAAGCAAAAAGGAAGTAATAGCAGCTCTCTTTTCATCATAAATACTCACCAATTTTTTTACATTACTTGTTTTGTTGGTCGAATAATAACTTCATTCCATGCTGCATCATCTGGTAAATCAATTGCTTGTTTGATTGTAAATGCTACACGCTCTGAAGAAATCCCAAAATTATCATAAAAATCTTCAAAGTTATTTTTGAACCCGGTATCTGTTACAGACTCTAGTAATTCAGTATTAATTGCTCCTGGAGAAACAATGGTAACACGTACATTTGTTTGATCCGTAGCCATCTCTTCACGTAATGATTCACTAATTGCACGCACCGCCCATTTAGTAGCTGAATATACAGAACTACCTGCATGTGCTATATGGCCTGCTATGGAAGAAATATTTATAATATGTCCTGCTTTCTGTTCTTCCATATATGGAAGAGCAGCACCAATACCATATAAAGTTCCTTTAATATTGATATCAATCATACTGTCCCAATCATCAATTTTCTTTTGCTTTAATAATGACTGTGGCATGATACCTGCATTATTCATCCAAACATCAATGCGGCCAAATGTATCAACAGCAAGTTTTGCTAGTGCTTCCACTTCACCTACTTTAGTTACATCCGTAACAGCGTACACTGCTTCACCACCTAATGCTTGTATTTCTTTTACTAGATCTTGCAAACGACTCTCACGACGAGCACCTAATACTAGTTTTGCGCCATCATTAGCTAGAATTTTTGCAGTTGCTTCTCCAATACCACTTGAAGCACCAGTTATTACGATAACTTTTGAAGTTGACATATTATCATTACCTCTTTCTATCCAAGCAATATTTTCTGATACCTCAATTGCCTGTTTGTTGGCTGTAACACGATTGACCTTAATAGCAAAATTTTCTAAGTATCATTTAGGTGTTTAGTTTTTTTAGTTCAAATATTTTTCAACTTTCTTCTTTTGATATGCTTTATACTAATAAGCTTAAAAAATCACTTGCTAAAAGAACGACTGTATCATCTGTCATTTTCAATTTATTTAATACAACCACCGTAGATTCCATTTCATTAATTTACTTTCTTGAAAATCAATTTCTTTATAAACAACCCTCTTGCTCACCGGATGAATTTGTAATAATAACAACTTGTTCTTGAATATTAGTCATATTAAACAAGAACCTTGCTTTTAAAATTAGTCATGAATTTTAAAAGTACCAAGCATTTTCACCATTTCGGGATCTCTATGAGAGAAGAATAAACTTTCTTTTGTATCTAAAGCAGAAATTTTATTCATGTCTCCTTGCGTCAACTCGAAATCAAATATACTAAAGTTTTCAATCATCCTTTCTTTACGAACAGACTTTGGTATGGCTACAATTCCTCTTTGAGTTAACCAACGTAGAATCACTTGAGCAACTGATTTGTTATGTTGTTCCGCAATAGAAGTTAGAACCTCATTCTTGAAGATGTTATTTTTCCCTTCCGCAAAAGGACCCCAAGATTGTATTTGAACATTGTTCTCTTTCATATAGTTAGCACTTTCGATTTGCTGGTTGAATGGATGTGTTTCAATCTGGTTTACTGCCGGAATCAATTTATTGTGAACCATTAAGTCTGCCAGACGATCCATATGGAAGTTACTTACTCCAATTGCACGAATTTTCCCCTTGTGATACAATTCCTCCATAGCTCGCCACGAACCATATACGTCACCCATTGGTTGATGAATTAAATACAAATCTAAATAGTTTAATTGCAGATTGTTTAGCGATTTTTCAAATGCTTTCTTTGTGTTTTCATAACCTGTATCTTGCACCCAGAGTTTTGTCGTAATAAATAATTCCTCTCTTTGTATGCCACTTCGCTTAATCGCTTTTCCTACTGCTTCTTCGTTTTGATATGAGGCTGCTGTATCAATAAGACGATAGCCTACTCTTAAAGCATCATAAACAGCTTGTTCACATTCTTTTAAATCATTCATTTGAAAAACACCAAAACCAAGTATTGGCATCTCTACACCGTTATTTAAAATTACTTTTTGCATAAGATATTCCTCCTGTTATTTAAAGATTTCAAGAATATAATCATTCCTTAATTAATAAATGAATACCGATGATTGACTTGTTACCTTGCTAGTCATCAAGGGATTTTTCTAGTGCAGGAACTAAAATATCTAGCAGTTCTGCATTGTAAGTTACAAAGTAACAGTCTAAATCTCTTCGATTAAGGATTATGTGTCAATCGGTTACCACTTGATCGCAACTTAATTACACAGCCAAAGTAATCTTTGAGAGCCATTACATCCCCTGACTGGTTATGATAAGAGAAATCAACTGTTCTATATAATATAAGATTTTAAAAAAATCACTCATTATAAGACAATTAATTCTGAAAAACACTTAAAAGCCAATATGGAAAAATTGGCTTTTATAGTAATCTACATTTACAGATATCAAGTTTAAATTAGCTAAATATAAAGAAAAAAAGTTAAAGAAAATAAAATTCACTATTTTCCTACTCGATTTTTGATAATGCATTTTGGATATCATTCAATCCCCTTTGATTCAAGCTAACATCGACTGACATAGATTTTCTTCGAGAAGCTCCAATCTTCGGGTACCTTTTACTAAAAATATCTACAGGCCTGTTTTCTATGACCATTACATCCATTATGGAAAAAAAGAATTTTTCACATTAACTTTCTTCCCTCGAAATTCAAGGGAATTTTGGGATTTGAAGTCTGAAGCAATACCGACTACCGAAGAAGCTGGACGAGCAAATATAGTTATAGCAAAAAGCATGAATTGTCTCTGTAATCGGCTCATCATTTTCTCCCCCTAAATTTATTATTATTAGTATGCCTATTTATATTATGCCCTGTTTTACAGATGTCTGTTATCCTATTCCTTTCAAATGTTTGCCTATTCCTCTTACGATCACTTACCGACGAATAGTTCATGCTGTATAATCAAACTATTAACTATTCCAAAATAAAAAGGATGATTTACATGTCTAACAATGGTTATAGTGAGCATGAAGAGCTCATCGGTATTATTAAAGGATATTCATCTACGAGTGGAACACATCTAACACCCATTCCTTCTTTATTTTTTTCTCGACAAACTAGAGAAATTGGACCATCCCATGGAGTACACACCCCTTCCTTATGTATAGTGGTTCAGGGTTTAAAGGAGGTATTTCTTTCACGAGAGCGTTATTTATATGGTCCATCCGACTATCTAATAACATCTATAAATGTCCCCATCACTGGTCAAGTCTTAATAGCATCTGATACTGTCCCATATTTGGCGCTCAAACTCGAATTTACACCAAATCAAATATTGGAGGTTTTAACTAATGCTGGTATCCAACCTGTTGCTAGGAACAATGCTAAAAGGGCTATGTCTGTCAATAAAATGGAGTCCGCCTTACTAGATGCAGTACTTAGACTTGTACAACTATTAGAAACTCCAAACGATATCCCAGTACTTGCCCCACTGATAAAAAAAGAGATTCTTTATCGTTTACTAAAAGGGCCGTTTGGGATGACGCTTGAGCAAGCTGCAATTGATGGAAGCAGCACAAGTCATATCCGAAAAGTTATTGATCAAATTATAAAGAACTACGATAGCCCTTTTCGAGTAGAAGATCTTGCAGAAATTGCAAATATGAGTGTATCTTCCCTTCATAGACATTTTAAGGACGTTACTGCCATGAGCCCAATACAGTTTCAAAAGAAGTTGAGATTACAAGAAGCTCGTCGCTTGTTATTATCTGGGTCAACGGATGCATCAAATGTAGCATTTCAAGTTGGATATGAAAGTCCATCCCAGTTTAGCCGCGAATATTCTCGAATGTTTGGTTTTCCTCCAATAGAAGATATAAAACGGCTAAAGACAGCAACAAATCGTTAACAAAAAGAAGCATAATGAAATAAATTGAAACTAATAATAATTTTTATCGGGTTTAATATTAAAATGACATATATTCACACAGATGATAAATCAAAACCACCAGTGTGAACTGGTGGTTTGCTCTGCGGCTAAAAGCCTCTCTTACCGGCCTCGGCCTTAAAGGCCCACTGAAAAGGTTTCCCTTCTGCACCACATTCACTCACCAATTCTAAAGAATTTCTTTATTTACTTCCGATTTTTCTCACCCGTGAACGGATCGAATTCTTCGAACAACGTTAGCTGATCAGCCATATAATCTTCTTTCAGCTGATTTCTTATATATTCTTGTATTTGTTTCTTATTTCTCCCCACGGTATCAACGTAGAAACCACGACACCAAAATTTACGATTCCCATAGCGATATTTCAAATTCGCATGTCGATCAAATATCATCAGGCTACTTTTTCCTTTTAGGTAACCCATGAACTGCGATACACTTAATTTTGGTGGAATACTAACCAACATATGGATATGATCCGGACAGGCATTTGCTTCATGTATAATGACACCTTTTCTTTCACATAGCTCTCTTATGATTTGTCCTATACTCTTTTTGTATTTGCCATAAATAATTTGCCTTCTGTATTTTGGGGCAAAGACTATGTGATACTTACAATTCCATGTTGTATGTGCTAAACTGTTCATGTCCTTCATAAGGGCATACCTCCTTCTTGCGTGAGATAAAGTGGTCGGGAAACCAACTTTATCCTACCATGAAAGGAGGTTTTTTTGTTACCTCGCTATAAGCTCTCCGGAACCCCCGGCATAGCCAGGGGTTTTCGAAACCATCAAAAAAACCTCCATTGTTAGTATTTCTCTAACAATGGAGGTTTCACTTAAAAAGAGAGGTAGAGCCTTTTAATCCATTTTCAGATTAATACTTTACTTCTCAGGAACTATATATCATAATCGTCAAGATCAAGAAATTACTGAAAGTCCATCTCTTAATCCACTAAAATTATGATTAACAATCTCAACTAGCTTAAATTCTTTTTTCTCATACTCAAATTTTAAAATACAACAGTTTCCTATTTTTGCTTGTTGCGTTATAGAACTAGTATGTTCCCAGTATCTCATAAAATTTCTACAAGATGCTCCATGAGATACAGCTAGAACAACTTCATTATCTTCTTCCATCATTTTTTGACAAGTAGTAGCCATTCTCAGTTGTACTTCTTTTTGGTCTTCCCCGCCATACTTAACAAAAAAATCATTATAAGGCAGTGGTGGGTTTAGATCTTCACTTTCTCCTTCAAAAGTTCCGAAGTTCCATTCCTTTAATCCTTTTAGTCTTTTATATGAAATATCCGTTACAATTTCTAACGTATCACTTGCTCTTTCAGAGGTGGAACAATAAGCATAGTCAAAAACAATATTATTTTCTTTAAAATACTTAGCAGTAGTCTCTGCTTGTTTGATTCCTAACTCTGTAAGCGGAGAATCGCACCAACCTTGAACTTTTCTTCTTTTATTAAACAATGTCTGTCCATGTCTCATCAAAAATAACGTCTTTTTCATTTCGTTTCCCCCTCTTTAATTTCTAAGAAAAAAACATTAAATAAAATGTAAACTAATATAAAGGAACTTAGTTTCTTTCATTATCCAATAATATTTTTGATAAGCGTTATCAAAATTCTCTTGAATTTTTGCCTAAAACTCTTTATTTCTCTTATATAATAAATAAGTAATTTGCAATATCACAATCACCTTTCAATCAACCTTATATCTAACGAAGGACTTAAAACAATTTTCTTACTTACCCGATCTCTAATTATGCATATACTTAAAAACTTCCCATTATCAAATCTGGCGAAAAATCAATGGATACAGCCACATATTCTTAAAATAAAGATATTGTGCTAAGAATAGGCAATTTATTGATAGGATTACGATAGCGCTTTCTAATCTTTCTTTTATATAATATATCTCACTAGTGTTGCGTAAATAGTGTCATAATTTTCAGTTTAATTGTTTACTCTACTTAGAGCCAAAAAAGTAATTACCTTTCTAAAGGCGGCTCCTGTCCATTTGGAAATTTATTTACAATTAGACCTGTGCAACGACAACAATTTGTTGATTAAGGGATGGCTTTTCCTTCAATTTTGCGAAGCCAGACATGTGCTGGTTTCCACAATGCTGCCCTTAAATAACGGCTAATTTGCAAGGTTTTCCGCTTACTTTTTGTTTCGAGTTGTACCAGAACATGAAGACAAAAAACAATAAGTGCGATAAACACTTGATTTTGAATCGCCCATTCACTTTGACCGTAGAATTTCTTGATATTGAGATGTTGTTTAATCCATTTAAAAAACAGCTCAATTGCCCATCGTGATTTATACATTTCCGATATTTCTTCGGCGCTTAAGTCAAAACGATTTGTGATTAAATGAAGTTCATTACCTTTTGAATCTATTATTTTTAGAAGTCGAAAATAGTTTTCAGCTCGGTTTTGAGTTGTACCAATCAACACCATTTGATCCGACAAAACAGATGAATCCTTGGGTAGTTTAAAATCATAAACCTCCCGTACGACTGCGTTTTTTCGTAGCCTAGAAAGAAAAAAGTAGCCTTCATCGGTCATGCGATCAAAACGCTCGTAGTCTAGATAACCTCGGTCAAACACATACATGCATTCTTTATCGTCAACCATAATCTCAAGTTGACCACGATCGTGTTCGCTTGCCGTTGTCATCACGGCTTTTTCGGGATAGGATTCTCCCTTTTCCATAAATACAAGGCGTAAGTGTAACTTTACGCCTGCCTTAGTTTTGCGGAACTTCGCCCATTTATGATTGGTCAAATTTAGTGGCAAAGTACTTGAATCAATAATTTTTAACGGCATGACAAGTTTTGTGTAGTGTGTTTTGGCGTGAATTTGTCCGACTAAATCAAGGAAAAGTCTTTGAAACAAATCTGGATTTAGACCATTTAAACGGCGCGAGAGCTGAGAAATGCTTATAGAATCAAGGTCGATTTCCTTTTGAAGATGATCATCAAAAAGGCAATCACTTAACGCATGAAGACTTTCAACTTCTTCTAATTGTGCAAAAAGTAATAGTTTTAGGAATGATTCTGTCGTTAACTTTTTCGTATAGCAATCTAATTTCAATGTTTTCACCTGTTCTTCAAATAATTGAAGATTAATTGGCGAAAACCATTGTCCAAATGAAGTTTTTCGTGTAATCTTGTCCATGAGATTGGTCCTTTTTTAGTGGATTTGGACGGGTTACCACCTGACTTATCCATTATAAAGGACTTTTTCTATGCATAAAATAATAAAAGTGAACATTTCGAGTATTTTTAATAGTGAAATTAAATTAATGCAACACTAGTGAATAAAAATATATAAAATATTCTTTGTCTTCTCATATTTCCTCTTCTCATTATTTATTCATATGAAATATTCAATCATTCAGTAAATCATTAAGGAAAGTATTGCTAGATTCTTTCCTTAATGATTTACTCTTTCTGTAAAATAAAATTATTAATTGTAAAATCTCGACTCTTATTCCCCACCATACAATAATTGATTGGTATGAGCATTCTATTTGCCTTTTTTCTTTTCAATTACAAAAGATTAGACAACTTGTTTTGTTGGACGAATTAAAATTTCACTTACCGCAACAGTCTCAGGTGTGCTAATAGCATAAGCTACTGCATCTGCGATATCGCTTGATTTCAAAGAAAAACCTTCTCCTGAATCCATAAGATTCTTTGTCCATTCTCGATCTTCAGGAGTATTAATTGTTGTATAAAGTTCAGTACTTACAGCACCTGGTGAAATAATAGTTGATCGAATATTATTTTCTCTTTCTTCCTGACGCAATCCTTCCATAATCGCTCTAACTGCAAACTTAGTTCCACAGTATACAGCAGAACCTGGATAAACAACATGTCCAGCTACAGAATCAGTTGAAATAATGTGACCGGACTGTTGTTGCTTCATAATAGGCAAAACAGCAGCGATTCCATTTAATACACCCATGATATTAATATCTAACATTTGACGCCATTCATCAAAGCGAGTTTCTGAAAGTGGTGCAGTTGGCATGACTCCAGCATTGTTGTAGAGTACATCAACTCGACCATATTTTTCAACTGCCAAATCTATAACTTTTTGTACCTCCTCTTTATTCGATACGTCGGCAACTGTGTATGAAATTTCAGCATTTGGTAAGGATTCAACAAGGGATTTCAAGCGCTCTTCTCGACGAGCTGCGATCACTAGTTTAGCACCTTCGTGCGCAAGTTTCTTGGTAGTTGCTTCACCAATTCCACTTGACGCACCCATAATAATAACAACTTTTTCTTCAATATTTTTCATAATAAGTTCCTCCTTAATGAGTATTACAACCATACACTACTCCTTAAAGTTGACTTCAAGTCAAGTGGAATAGAAAATTTTTCGCCCTAAACATTTTAAAAAATCGTTCATTTTATTCCTACACTTTTAACATCTTTGCAAGCTATTAAATACTATCTTTTTCAATAAATATGTTGTTTATCCAATTAATAAATTCTTCTTTCTCTTTGCATCACTGTTATAACTATGTCTACACGAATATGATCTATCATCTTCTCTTATTTCGTTTCTAATTCATCGAAAGACTGCATTCTCTCTTTAATTTTTACAACAGCTTTATCTAAGTCTCTTTGTTTCTCAATCATTTTCTGTTTGTATTTTCCGAGTATCAGTTTACTTTTCAATTCTGTACATTCCTCTTCATTCGTTAATTCGACAAACTCACGCAATTCAGAAAGGCTGATGTCCGTTTTTCGTAAACATACAATAAGATCTATCCATGATAAATCTTTTTCGTAAAACATCCGATTTCCATTACTATCTCTTTTTATAAAAGGGAGAAGCCCTTCATGTTCATAAAAACGCAGTGTATGTGCAGCTAGACCTACCCTTTCAGCAGCTTCCTTTATATAAATTGCTCTTGTATCCTCCACCCTTTTCCCTTCTCCTTTCCTTACAACTCAATATTCCAATAATACTTGTCTTTTATTTTCTTTTATATAATGTTTTTTCCCTTAATATAAAATCCCTATCTAGCAAACAACTATATTACTCCTTTCCATAAACATGAAACAGAGAGCTGAAATGAATACTAGTAGCTTAAATCGTTATCTCCCCATTCTTACGACAGAGAACCTATCATTCAAATAAGTTTAGTCATATCTTCCTCAAGGTATTGGTTGCTTTTTCCCCACCTTCCTTCTTATTATGAACAATCCCTATTGTTCAAACATGATTATAAACTTTAAAGTTTGCATTAATGCAACCCTTAATATAAAAAAATTTTTTCACGTTGGGACGATAATGCCTTTGCTAATAATAAAAATAACCTTCAAGATAGTTATAAAGAAGACTTCCCTAAGTGGGGCTCTTCCATATTCCCACCAATGGTTAATTACCCTTATCGAACCTATATGGGAAAGTTCCAACCTCGCTTCCTCGATTTTTCGCAGCTTGCGCTTACAGTTGGTTAAGTCTTACTGTCTGTTAAGAGTGGAATAAATAGTTTATATTTAAACTTGTTTTTTATAACGATTTCCTTTCTCAGTAAAAAAATGATACGTACATAAAAAAGTCGTTTCTCATAAGCCCCAAAATGAACTTGGACAATAAGAGTAATATTTATTATACTGCTTAATGTACCAAGGAGGCTGACATCATGAAACGAATAAAACATTCTAAAGAATTTAAATTACAAGTCATCAAGGAAGCCCAAGACACAGGGAAGAATACCCTTGTAGCTCGCCGGTATGATCTGAATCCCAATATGGTTAGTCGCTGGGTTCGTGAATACAAAGATGGTAAATTTGGTGAAGTAGATGTGGCTGTGCTGCCAGATATAGACTCCAAAGAATTATCCAAAGAAAATGAAAAACTTAAAATGTTATTAGGTGAAAAAGACCTTGAAATAGCGATCCTGAGGGATCTTATAAAAAAGAAAAACCCTCACTTGCTGAAAAGCATGAAGTAGCTAACAAATGGATTCAAAAAGGCTACTCGATTTCAAAGGTGCTTAAAATCATAGGTATTCCTCGATCCACATACTATTATCAAAAGAATTATCGTGTTGAGGAGAAAAAAGTAAGTGAGGGACGTCCAGCACCAGGTTATTCGATCCAAGAGGACGGTCAAAAGATATCAGACGAACAGATTAAAGAATTTCTACTAGAAGAGATTGCCGGTGATTGCTATAACTATGGTTATCGCAAACTCACTAAGGTCTTAAGGCGAAAATACAAACTTAAAATTAACAAGAAAAAAGTATACCGGATTTGTAAAGAATTGGGCATCTTACGCCCACAGCGCCAAAAGAAAGTCTCATACCCTAGGAAACTAGCAAGAAATCGCATTATTACAAGATCTAATCAGCTATGGGAAGCTGACATTAAATATGGCTTTATCGAAGGTGAGGATCGCTTTTTCTTTGTCATGTCCATCATCGATGTTTATGACAGGGGCATCATTACCTATCATATGGGATTAAGCTGCACTGGAGATGATGTCAAACAGACACTGAAAAGGGCATTATTAAAACGCCAACAATATGATGAATTGGAAAAACCTGTAATCCGAACAGACAATGGACCGCAGTTTATTTCCCATACTTTTGAAAAGTTTTGTGAAGATTCCAAAATTGAGCACGAAAGAATTCCACCAAGAACACCAAATATGAATGCTCATATTGAGTCTTTCCATCGCATTTTTGAGGACGATTGCCTATCCAGATGGCAGTTTGAAACCTACACAGAAGCATATCAAGAAGTCATGAATTTTATGGAGTTCTACAACGAGAGACGTATGCATTCTAGTATACTAGATTTGTCACCAAAGGAATTCTATCAAAAACAAGATTCATTGGTGATCAAGGAGGTTCGGGTGTAATGGATGTATTCATTCAAAGCATCAGCTTGATTTGGAGTGGCGGGCATGATAGCCTCGTTCGGCGATGCCAATGTTGTAAAACAGCTGGCTTCTTGGCAGGAGAATCATGCCCGCAGAGGCTCCATGTCAAGCAACATGGCCTTTTTGAAGAATAATGAAAGAAATCTATAAAATAAAAAACTGAGGAAATGAAAGAATAAGAGAGTTATTGTCCAAAATTCGGGGGTTAATCCGGTTTTCGCATTGATAGGAAAACGACTTTTTTATATTCATATCATAGTTTTATACAAAGGTTTCTATACGGAAATACCATTACCCGTAGTATATCATCAAAATATTATTATATTACTGATTTATACACAGTTAATTTACCTAGCTATAAGACTAAGTGAGATAATTACTTATTCGCACTTTCTTTTTCTTCCTCATACTTCATTTCTAAATTATTATAATACCCTATCTTTGAATCAATTTTTCTAAAAGCAATGTCAAAGTCTTTTTGTTTCTTCATCATTTTTTCTTTATGTTTTTCAAATATCTGTTTACGTTGTGGTAATGTCTCCTCACCCTCTTGCGTTAATTCAACAATTTTACGTAAATCAGATAGAGCGATATCAGTATTACGTAAACATACTATGAACTCGAGCCACTTTACATCCTCCTCATCAAAAATACGATTTCCATTCTCGTCTCTTTTTACAAAAGGAAGAAGCCCTTCTTGTTCATAATATCGAATTGTATGTGTAGGTAAACCCACTTTTGCAGCAGCATCTTTTATAAGATATTTCATTATATATAACCTCCATTATAATTTTAAATATGATAGTCTACACTCACCTTAACATAACTTTTCAAACATCAAATAATCTTCTACGATCTAACCCACTATCTCTCCTTATATTTTAAACGAAACCTATAAAGGTTTACTCAATAATATGAACATATTATATCTTAATTACTTGAGCTAAATCTGTAATTACATTATAAACAAATCACTATTTCACTAACAAAACATCGACTATTATTATGAAATTTTTATATTTCCTCAGTCATATTTTTTATTTTCAGTATCCTATTAAATGTCACTCTTTAAACATATTATAAATGTTAAAGTATACTTTAATGCAATACATAAATTTAACTCCTTCTTAACCTTATTTTAAACATGAAGTATCAAATAACCTAATACCCCCTTATAGTTCACAAATTAAAAAAGCTTCTCACGCTTTTATTAAAAGACAGAAGAAGCTACAACAGTATAGTACTATAAATCTTATCTGGCAGAAATTTCTATATTTCCAAAGGAAACTATTAGTTGATTACTTCGATGCAAAACCTTTTAAAAGGAAGCATAGAAATCTACTACGCTTCCCCATGAATTATGACTTAATGGCCTTTAAGTGCCAGAAACAACTTTGAAAATCTCCCTTTATTTCACCTGGAATACTAATCCCAGCGTATGAAAGCTCATCTCCGCCGTATACTCGCTCTGTTCCCAAAACTTGATACTGTTTGACTGGATCGATTCCTTTGAGCTTTAGTTTAGTAAAAGGAGCAGCTGGCTCAGCTAGTACTCGGAAATAAAATACTATTGCTTCTGTTTTATCATTTGTAGTAAACAGCCAGGCCGTTTCATTACTATCAAACGGACTTAGCAAGCGGTAAAAATCACCAAACTGGATTAATTGGCGAATTCTCTTATAGCCTGAAATTTGTTCCTTGACTATTTCTTTTTCTTCGTCAGAAAGTTTAGATAAGTCAAGTTCATAACCTAAATTACCTGACATAGCTACATCTCCACGCATCTCTAAGGTAGTATGGCGATGGACCTGATGGTTTGGAACTGCTGATACATGAGAGCCCATTGAAACAATCGGATAAACAAGACTTGTTCCATACTGAATCTTTAAGCGTGAAACGGCATCAGTGTTGTCACTAGTCCACGTCTGCGGCATGTAGTACAACATACCAGGGTCAAATCTTCCACCACCGCCGGAACAACTTTCAAACAGAACATCCGGGAAGGAAGAAGTAATTTGCTCCATTATCTTATATAGTCCCAACATATAACGGTGTGCTGTTTCTCTCTGTCTATCGTGAGGGAGTTGTGCTGAACCGATTTCTGTCATATGGCGGTTCATATCCCATTTAACATAGGAGATTGGTGCGCTGGCTAATATATCGCAAACCCGCTTTGTTATTTCCTCGCATACATCTTCTCTCGAAAGATCCAATATAAGCTGGTTGCGACTTTCAGACCGATTTCGCTTTGGAACGTGAAGACACCAATCTGGATGCTCTCGATACAAGTCACTATCAACAGAAATCATTTCTGGTTCAAACCACAGACCAAATTGCATTCCCATATCTTTAACGCTCTGCGCGAGTTGATTTAAACCTGCTGGCAGTTTGTTTTGGTCTACGAACCAATCGCCTAAAGAAGAAGTATCATTATCTCGCTTCCCAAACCAGCCATCATCCAATACAAACAATTCAATTCCTAATTCATTACCTGCTTCGGCAATTCGAGTGATTTTTTCGGCATTAAAATCAAAATAAGTTGCTTCCCAGTTGTTTAATAATATTGGACGCTCTTTATCCCGGTGTACCCCCTTCACTAGACGGGTACGATATAACTCATGAAAAGTTCGAGACATTTCTCCTAGACCCTCCGACGAATAGACCATAACAGCTTCCGGTGTCTGGAAACTTTCTCCTGATTCCAATTTCCAGCTAAAATCAAATGGGTTTATTCCCATTGTAACTCGCGTATTGCTAAATTGATCCACTTCCGCTTGTGCAAGAAAATTTCCACTGTAAACAAAGTTAAATGCAAATACTTCTCCCCTATCTTCATTAGTATCTTTACTAAGAAGTGCAATAAATGGATTATGCTGGTGGCTGCTTGCACCTCTTGTGCTTTCAACAGACTGAATACCATGACGCAATGGATTGCGTTCCATATGTCTTTCCTTTACATGGGCACCGTGCAGATGCAAGAAGTCAAAGTCTGCTTCTCGAAAATCCACACACAAGCTAAGAGCACTTAGCAATGTAAGATTCTCTTCTCCCCTATTTATAAAGCGTACAGATCTTGTTATTACATTTAATTGCTCAAACGCGGTATAGCTTAAAATTACTTTCAACCCCAAAACGGAGTCTTCCATCGTAATTTCAAGTGTTTCTGCTTCCTCATCATTTTCCACGTATGTGGAAGGCAGTCCGTCTAATGCAGGCTTCCCTTTAGCAATATGATGGGAGATATACTTTAGATCGGTTATCGTTGACCCATTTTCCAACTGAACTTGGTAAGCTGGCTTTCGAAAGTCTGTATTGCCATATTGCGGATATTCTTGCGGTAATGTATCTAAAGAGAAAAATCTGTCATTTCTATACTCATACGGGTTTCCAGAGAACCCTCTATCTTGATATTGAAGATAGTTGGAGTGGTTATATTCTCTAATCCCTTTTCCCCAATAGTAATGTACTAAGTAACCATCACGTACAATCCCCATCACATAACTAGTATCTTTTGCCTTTAAATGAAATGTCTTGTCTGTCGATTGATAAAAAATTGCCATAAATATTCACAACTCCAATACTTTTTTTACCAGTTCTAATCCTCTGCAGATTTAAAATGAACCTGTAGATGTTTGAATTCTTTATTTAATTGCTCCTTTTACAACTCCACCAATAATCCATCTTTGCGCAAATAAATAGACAATTACCATAGGAGCCATGGATAATAAATAGGATGCAAAGGCTAAGTTGTAATCTGTGCCAAATTCAGTTTGGAACACGTATTGTACAAGTGGCAGAGTGTAATCTGCTGAATCACTTAAGATAACTAACGGAAGCAAGAAGTCATTCCATGCCCATAAACAAGTCAGAATACCAACTGTCGCGTTAATCGGTGTTAGGAGAGGGAAAATAACTTTCCAGAACACTCCCCATGTACTGCAACCATCCATAATTGCTGCTTCCTCTAACTCTAACGGAATGGACCGGATGTAGCCTACATAGATGAAAATATTCATAGCCATCCCATAAACCACATATAGAATCGTTAACCCCACTGGATTGTTTAAGCCAAGAGCAGAAGTTTGTTTTACAATTGGGAGCATGATAATCGGAAACGGAATAAATAAAGCACTAACAAAGTAATAATATAAACTTCTAAATAGCTTTCGGTGCATATTTCTCGCTATCGCATATGCTACTAATGAATTCGATAGAATAGTTAACACTAATGTAAAAACAGTTATGAGGGCACTGTTTTTGAAGGCATTAAAAAAGTTGGTTGCTTCAATCGCTCTGATAAAGTTATCCCAGTGAAAATTAAATGGGAACGATAATGCTGACTCTGCCAATTCCTGGGGATTTTTCAAAGCAATTGAAATGGTAATATACAAAGGGAAAAGTATTAATAACGATCCTAAAGCAATTAGAAAAGTTACTGGCCAATTCACACGTTGTTTCATTACATATTCATCTCCCTTTTTTGTAAAACTTTAAGTTGGAAAACTGAGATCACCATGATAACTATGAAATAAACCACAGCATTTGCAGACTGGAATGCAAATTCACCACCGCTAAATCCTCCGTTATAGATTAATAGAGCAATAGAAGTTGTTGCATAACCAGGTCCTCCATTTGTCATTGCGACAATCTGATCAAAAACCATCAATGAGTTTTTCATAGATAAAACCATATTAATCGTAAAGAATGGTGCAATAACAGGGAATGTCACTTTCCAGAATTGTTGCCAACGATTTGCCCCATCAAGACTTGATGCTTCATATAATTCAGTTGGAACAGTTTGCAGACCAGAAAGATATAAAATGATATTAAAAGCGCATGACTGCCATATGAAAACAATCATGATTCCAATCCATGCAAGGTCAGCATTTCCAAGTATATTTTGGGTCAGAAAACCAATATCGTATTTCTCGCCTAGCTCTGGAATAATGTTGGTGAAAAAGAAGTTAAAAATAAAGCCAACAATGAGCACACTTAAAATATTAGGTAAAAAGTATACAGCTCTAAAAAAGTTCCTTCCCTTAATTCTTGCATTTAGTCCAACTGCTACAAAAAGACTAATAATATTGATTAGAATTGCCCCGATAATAGCAAATTTAAAGGTAAACCCATAGGAATCAAGGATTGTTTGATCTTTGAATAAATTGAAATAATTTTTAAACCCTACAAATTCGTAATCCAGAGCAATACCGTTCCAATTAGTGAATGAATAGTAAACCCCCTGTAAGGCAGGAAGCGTATGAAAAGCAAAGAAAAGTAATGCTGCAGGGATAACCATCAAATAAAAGGCAATCATCCTTGGATTTACTTTCTTTCTGCGCTTAATCACAGGAGTAGATTCTGGAGTAGAAGTTGGCAATTTATTGATAATGGATTCGTTATTTTTCATTAAAGTTACACTCCCTTACAAAAGGTGGGAATTGTCCCTTGAAAAATTTCAGCATTATAACACGATTATGCCTAACCTTGTCTTTGGGACAAATTCCTATTACATATATTATTGACGACTTTGGACTTTTTCCCAGTCCTTTTGAATCTTTTCAAGGAAAGCATCTACATCCTTATCCATTACTAATGTTTGCAATGTTTTATCTGGTACTACACCATTTGGAATATAGTGATCAGGAAAGTCAGCAAGTGCTCCTTTTTCAAAGCTTTCTTTTAGTTCAGCAACACTTGGATCATCTTGAGTAATTCCTTCAAGTGCAGAGAAAGCATTCTGTTCGTCAATATATTGTTTTGCATTTTCTTCTCGAAGAAGAAAATCAACAAATTTTTGCGCTTCCTCAGGGTGCTTGGATGAGGCTGCAGTCGCTAACAGTAAATCAACACCAGACACTACTTTCGTTTCCTCTGGATTATTTGTTACAGGTAAAGGAAAAACACCTAAATCAATATCAGGGTTAGCTTTCTTAATTTCAGGAATTGCCCATATTCCTTGAAGATACATAGCAGATTTACCATTTGCAAAAGCGGTATTGCCGTCATTATAACCCACACCCTGTTGATTATTATGACCGTAGTCAGATAATGCTACCATTTTTTCTGCCGCATCTTCATATCTTTCTCCAGCAAGAATCTTTCCATCATTTAACTGAGTATAAAAATCTTCGCCTTGCGTATTAGCTGCAAGAACATTAAAAGCTGAGAGAAGAGTCCAAGAATCTTTATACGTGTTATAGAACGGAACCTGTCCAGCATCTTTAACCTTTTGTGCTACATCCATAAACCCATCCCATGTTTTCGGTATTTCTAAACCCAAGTCTTTAAAAATCGCTTTATTGTAGATAACCCCTACTGCATTGGCTACGTAAGGAATAGCGTATGTTTTGTCTTGGTTAGATACATCTTTTAGCATTTGAACATATGCCGACTGAATCGATTTTAGGTTTGTATCATTGGAAACATCTGTGAATACACCTGTTTCTGCCAAATCTTTATATGTTATATCTCCTCCAATTCCCATCACATCAGGAATATCCGATTTGGATACTCTCGTACGCAATACAGTAGTAGCTTCAGGTGGACTTGTTTGCTCGACATCAATATTAGGATTCTCCCCTTCAAACTTCTCAATTAATTTATCAAATGTATCCATCCCTTCACGCTTATAATGGAAAAATTCAATTTTCACCTTTCCGTTTTGTCCCTCTGCATTATCGCCACCACATCCTGCAAGTAACGAAATAGATAATACACTTGTTGCAAGTAACGAAATTGTCTTCTTCATCAAAATCCCTCCAAGATATTATTAAAAAGAAATGATAAACAAATAGATGACATTCTTTATTGTTGGGAACGATTTCATTTGTGCGTAAAATCTCTTTAGGTAATTATATCTTTAAGTAATGAAAGATGAGTTCTTTCCGATCGAAAGTTTACTAAAGTTTACCTAACTAATAAAAAATACCATTTATCTCAATCAATCAATCTAGTTAAATTAACTAAATTAATATAAAATTACTTTACCAAAAATAGCGCTTTCTTTCAATATTTATTTTTAAAATCACTAATTATTTTTCTGATACTTTGGATATAACCTCTAATTTTCTCTTATTTTAGTAAAATAGCACTCTTTACTTATTTTATATTAAGTTATGAACGGCCTAACTTAAACCAAACCTATTCATAAATAACTAACTTTTTTCTCCATACTATTAAATTCTAGAGTTTCTATACACACAAAAAAAGGGCAACCAAAATGCCAGTTATCTGACCTTCTAAATGCCCATAGAAACTATTAAATTAAATATTGAACTCTTTCCCCTCTTAATCTCTATATTCAAGATTCATTTTATTACTTTAAGATTAATCCATACCCCTAAGAATACATTGGATCTTTTTTCAAAAAACGGTTTAAATTCCTCATCACTATAGTTATGGCGATTAATTTCACAACCTTCCCGTTTCAACTATTCGTTTAAGATTATTTCTCCTGCCAATAGACCAACAAAATATACTTAAGGAATACTTGGTGAAAAAAGTTGAATCGCTCTTACTGCCAAATAGGCACCAGTTTCACAATTAAGATAAGAATATTTAAGTATCTCTAATTTGAAGTCAAAGGTAAGCATATTATTCCTTCAGATGTATTATTAAGGAATAGCTCAAAAAGAAATGGAATGAAATGTTATTGTCCAAAATAGATGGCTCTATTATTTCTTCCTTTCACCAACACTGTCACGCAAGATTAATTGTGCTGGAAGAACAGCTTTTATAGGTATCTCTCTCCCTTTCAGACGATCGTAAAGCAACTTTACGGCTGTTTTCCCCATTTCGTTACCATGCACTCTTACGGTAGAAAGAGGAGGATTAATAAATGCAGCAGCCTCAATATCATCAAAACCGAATACAGAAACATCATCTGGTACCTTAATACCAGCTTCATGCAGTGCACGAAGCACTCCGATTGCCATAGGATCACTCCCCACTACAATAGCACTTCCCAGCATTTCACTTTCCATTAGCTGTTTTGTCAACATGTAGCCGCTAGTAGATCCCCAATCACCTTCTAACACTTTAGCAGGATTATACAAACCTTTGTCTTTCATTATTTTTTCAAAAGTACATTTCCTTGTATCTTCTTTTTTAATTGTCTTGTTTTCTACTAATTCATAAACATTGCCTTTACCTCCTAAATAAGCAATATCTGTATGACCCAGTGTAAACAAGTGGTCTACTACTTGTTGGGTAGCGCCTTCAAAATCTGAAATGACCACATCAATATTTGTACCTTGAGGAAGATAATCCACTGCAACAATATGATCATTTTTATTGTAAATCTTTGTTAAATCATTGATATCAATGTCACCAATCACAATTAGACCATCCAAATCACTTAAACTTTCTGCTGTAATATTGCTTTTCCCAACCATCATAGTGGAAGTGATTGTAAAAGAATATTGGTGGCAGGTATTTTCTATTCCATGACGAATGGACTGAAAATATGGGTCAATGGTTTCGTCATTTAACATAATGAGCCCAATTTGGTAGACATCCATTTGCTTGTTGCCTACTTTTGAACTTTTCTTTCGTAATGGTTTATAATTCAATTCGTTGACTATTTCTATAACCCTATTTCTTGTGTCCTCTGTAACCGATAGCGTTGGATCATTGTTCAGAATTCTTGAAACCGTTGCCGTAGAAACTTTAGAAAGTCTTGCTATGTCTTTTATTGTTACCATACTATCACCTTTTTTAGTTAATTTAACTAAAACAATATACTGATACTGTAACAATAAAAGCGCTTTACTGCAAGCGTTTTTTCATAAAATCCCCCCTTTTTAAAGTGGGATTTAAAAAATTTTTATAAAGTATTCACATCTTTTCCATACACTTTTTAGCATTCTATTATTACATTCACACAGTTAGTTTACTTTACTTTTACACCAAAGGCCAGCCATGGTTCTAACCTAATATCTTCAAGACTTCCTAATTTAGTTTTATCCTTTTGAATAGTTATCTCTTCAATGTGATCCTCTGTTGAAAAAGGGTGCTCTTCATTCAAAAAGTTCAGGTTTCAGTCGTTTATAATTTAGAAATAATTAATTGCGCTAATTCAAGTGTATCTTTTCACAATTTAGATTTAACTTCACAATATAATAAATAACAGCTAATAACTTCGATAAGGTTAATCAACTATAGCAATTTTACTTAGACATATCGACTTTTTCCACTACCAGCATTCCTCCTCGTAATGCCGAGCCTAATATAACAAAGATTCCCCCCACTGCAATCCATACAAGGACGGAAACTGGAGTATTCCATGATAAACCTTTTCCAAAGAAAAATAATTCTCTAAGTCCATCGACCATAAAACGCATTGGCATCCAAGCGTATATCCAATCTTGATAAAACGGCGACATCATTTCAGGTGCCAGTGATAATAAAGGTGCTCCGAAAAATAATAATAATACAAAGATACTAATTCCCTTAAATCCTACCAATGAAAGTACTGCTGATACCATTAAGAAGAAACTCAAAGAGGCAATGGTTAGAAACAAGGCTGTATCCATGTAATTAGGTATAGTTAATCCTACCATTCCTTCTGCTATCCATGTAAAACCAAATCCAATTACTATTGCTATAATAGCACCTATTAAGATTTGCCCGATCTTTATCATGAAGTTTTCTTTTCGAGTATTGATTGGCATTTTTCTAACCGCCATAAATATTATGGCAGCACTAGCAATACTTGCCATCCATAATGGTTGAAACAAGGAAACGGGTGAATTGCCATTTGCACTATTTTCGCCTATTTCATTAACATTTGTAGCTTCTATTGTAATTGGTATTACCAAACTAGAAACCTGTTCTGTTGTTAAAGTAACACCTAGATTCTCAAAACCTTCTAGTAGTTGATTGCGAACATTATTGTTCAAATTATCAACTATCCCGGTCAATATTTGTGCTGCTGCGGTTGAAGCTGCGGTATTCATTCCTTGATTTATTAATATTTCAACTTCTGGTGATGAAGGTGTTGTAGTTTGCAAGGATGCCTGCTTTGCACTAAATTCTTTCGGAATAATCAATGCTGCATAATACGCTTGATTATCCAATCCTTTTTGTACTTCCTCTGTGTTTTTTACTTCTACCCACTTTACTGCAGGATCTTCATCCGTTGTTGATGCTGAACTTTCTTGGATACTTTTTACGATTTTTTCGCCCATATTTACCTTAGACTGATTGGGCATTTCCATCCCTTCATCTTCATTCACAATTGCTATTGGCAAATTTTTTGGTTGAGGCTGTACCAAAGGAAATAAGGTTAGTGAAAAAATAAAGATAACTGCGAATGCAATAATTGGCGTTATAAGTACCAGTTTATTTTTGAACATATTGTTTTATCCTCCTATAATTCAAGTTATAATAATAAACAACGTGTTGCTTATACAATTGAATTATAGGTTTTGATTATCCCTTATTCAATAATCAAAATTGAATAATCTGTCGGTTAATAAACACTTTTTTAGAATGTGTAGGATATAATTAGGAGGAAATATATTGAAGCATCGCACTACAGATTTAAGGGTATTACGAACAAAAGAATTAATACGCAATTCATTGGTAGAATTAATGGAGGAAAAAGGATTTGAAGCAATTACTGTTAAAGATATTACAGTTAAAGCTAAAATTAACAGAGGAACCTTTTATGCACACTATCAGGATAAATACGATTTAATGACAAAATGTCAGGAAGAAATGATGCAGGAAATGTCAAACATAGTGAAACAAAACTTCCCAAAAATGATTGCTAACCTTAAAACAGACTCATCCTCGTTAGTATCTTTTACTCCTGCCGTTCTTATTTTTGCATACTTAAATGAAAATAGCGGATTTGTGAAAGCAGCGTTAAGTCCAAAAGGAGATTTATCGTTCCAAATAAAATTGAAAGAGTTTATTTGGAACTTATTACTCGAAAACAGCCCCTATCCCCTTATAAAAAAGGAAAACTTACTTGTTCCCGTGGACTATTTAGTATCTTATATAACATCTGCTCATTTAGGTGTAATTCAGCAATGGTTGAATGGTGGAAGAAAAGAGACTCCCGAAGAGATGGCTCAAATCCTATCAACCATTACAATGAATGGACCATTTTTTGCAGCAGGATTAAAAAAATAAACAAATATATACAAGAGGACTTGTTGAAAGAAAGGTCCTCTTGTTTGATGCCTCTTTATTGCTGCATCAATGATTAATCCAAAATCAGCTTTAATCAAAGCAATGTCGTACTTTTTACTGATATTTCTGCACTTAAGCACATGTCTATTTTGAAATGACAGTGAACATCCCTGTCATATTCGGTGAGTAGTCTTTCATCTTATATTTCTCATAGAACGGTTCTTTACCTTGCGAGGCAAACAAACCAACAAATGCCTTGTCTGGGGCATTTTCATGTAAGTATTCAACCAAACGATTCATTATTTCATTTCCTATACCCTTTTTCTGATAATCAGGATAAACTACTATATCTTGAATATAGAAATAAATAGCCCCATCGCCAACAATTCTGCCCATCCCTATAATTTGTTCATTATCTTTGACTGTGAGGCAGTAAATAGAATTACTTAAGGATGTTTCCGCCACTTCAAAATTCATATAATCAGTCCATCCCACAGAGTCACACAAATATTTGTATTCTTCCAATGTTGGCATATTCGCTTCAATCTTAAAGTTTTTCAAAATGTTTCCCCCATCCTCCCACACTATCTAAATTCTACTAAACTTCTTATCTATGCTATTACTCATTATATCAAACCTTTCCTTCTTTAACTTCATACATAATAGCTTCGTAAGACCGCAATTTTATCTTTTTTAGATCTAAACTTGAGTTATTGTAATTACTAATTAATATCTCTGCTTTTGAGTTATTAGACATTTCATAAGAAAACTCTTTCTCATGCTCGTAAAAGTTACAAACAATTAAAATTTTCTTATTCTCTAAAATACGTTCATAGGCGTAAATACTGTCATCCTCAGGATTGAGAAGATGATAAGTACCATAAATAAGAGTAGTATTATTCTTCCTCATATTGATTAATTTTTGATAGTGATAGAAAATAGAATTTTTATCATTGAGAGTATTTTCGACATTGATAAAAGTGTAATTGGGATTTAGTTTCATCCATGGTTTCCCTGTAGAAAAACCAGCATTTTTTTCATCAGACCATTGCATCGGCGTTCTCGCATTGTCTCTTGCTTTCAAATAAAACGATCTCATAATTTCTTCTTCACTAAAACCAGCTTTTATCCGTTCTTTATAGATATTTTGAGTTTCAATGTCGATGTAGTCATCAATTGAGTCAAAAGCAGCATTCGTCATACCAATTTCTTCTCCCTGATAAACATAGGGTGTACCCTTCATTCCATGTAATAAGGTTGCCAACATCTTTGCTGATTCGACCCGATATTCACGATCATTGCCCCATCTAGATACAATCCTTGGTAAGTCATGATTGTTCCAAAATAGGCTATTCCACCCTTCTTGATCAAGAGCGTATTGCCATTTACTTAATACCTGTTTTAACTCGACTAATTCTAATTTCTTTAAATCCCATCTTTGCTTACCTGGTACCTTATCTAATTGCATATGTTCAAATTGAAACACCATATTTAATTCTTTTCGGTTAGGATCAGAATATAATTTTGCATTCCCTGTTGTTGCTCCCCATGTTTCCCCAACAGTTAGTAAATCGTGTTTTCCGAAAGTATTATGATACATTTCTTGCAAATAACCGTGTAACTTGGGACCATTTTCCTTAATAAGGTTATCTGGTTCCTTCCCTATTAAATCAATGACATCCATGCGAAAACCACTTATACCTTTATCAATCCAGAAATTCATCATGTCCCAAATGCTCTGTTTCATCTCTTCATTTTCCCAATTTAAATCAGGTTGCTGTTTGCTATAAAAGTGTAAATAATATTGACCTGTACTTTCATCATATTCCCAAGCTGATCCACCAAAATTAGAATTAAGTTCATTTGGCTCCTGACCATTTACCGAATCACGCCAAATATAATAATCTCTAAAGGGGTTATCTTTTGATTTCTTAGCTTCAATGAACCATGGATGCTGATCTGAAGTGTGGTTTACAACTAAATCCATAATAATTTTTATGCCTCGCTCATGACTCTCCAATAACAGTTTATTCATATCATCCATTGTTCCATATTCAGCCAAAATAGAATGATAGTCACTTATATCATAGCCATTATCAACATTAGGAGATTCATAAACAGGGCTTAACCAAATAACATCAATCCCTAGTTTTTTCAAGTAATCTAATTTTTGTATCATACCTTTTATATCACCAATTCCATCACCGTTACTGTCATTAAAGCTACGAGGATATATTTGGTATATTACACTTTTATGCCACCATTTTTGCTGAAATTTTTCCATTTGGATCCCCCTTTTTGTATTAGACTCATTAATTCAGTATAATTAATTGCTATTATTACTTCTTGCACTTTTATAAAAAAATAGCACTATTTTCACTTTAGGAGAAAATTTATGAATAAGAAAACTTTAAAAGAACAGTCCACACATGGTACTCCATTATTTCCGTTGCACATATACAGCAAGGTTAGAGAAAGAGAATACCATGTAGACTTCCATTGGCATGAGGAACTAGAGTTTATTTTTGTTGAAAACGGAGTAATGGAGATAACTATAAATGCAGAAACATTACAAGTTGCAAAGGGGCAGTTTCTTTTTATCAATTCTGGTGACTTACATAAAGTTACCTCAAAAGGCCCCTCCATTCACCATGCCATAGTATTTCATCCGCAAATATTAAATTTTGACTATCCTGATATAAGTCAAAGTTCTATTATTAATCCTATCAGTAAAGGATTTCTGCGTTTTCCATCTACTGCTGAAATTAAGGAGGACGTAAAGAAATATATAGTCGATAAGCTTAAAACAATCATTGCATTAAACAATGCTGAATCTGACTTAGCTGCCTTAAGAATTAAGATCACATTGCTAGAAATTATTTTAGGGCTTTATGAGAACCAACTTTTTGGAAAATTACAAACGAACATTAAAGAGAAGCAAGAAAACATAAAAAAAGTAATTACCTATATCCAGGATAATTACGATAAAAAAATATTACTGGAAGACTTAGCTTCTCTTTTAAATATGAACAAAAACTATTTCTCTAAATATTTTCATACAGCCATTGGAAAAACACCCATCCCCTATATTAATGAATATCGATGTGAAAGAGCTGCTGAGTTATTAAAAAGCAGTGACCTAAAAGTCTTGGATATTTCCTTTATAGTTGGTTTTGAAAATTTCAGCTATTTTATTCGTAAATTTAAAGAACATAAACGTTACTCCCCAACCCAATATAGAAAGAAATTTTATATGGAGAATGTGCAATAATGGATTACTCTTAAACTAACCTGATGTTCTTTCTCATAAGCCCCAAAATGAACTTGGACAATAAGAGTAATATTTATTATACTGCTTAATGTACCAAGGAGGCTGACATCATGAAACGAATAAAACATTCTAAAGAATTTAAATTACAAGTCATCAAGGAAGCCCAAGACACAGGGAAGAATACCCTTGTAGCTCGCCGGTATGATCTGAATCCCAATATGGTTAGTCGCTGGGTTCGTGAATACAAAGATGGTAAATTTGGTGAAGTAGATGTGGCTGTGCTGCCAGATATAGACTCCAAAGAATTATCCAAAGAAAATGAAAAACTTAAAATGTTATTAGGTGAAAAAGACCTTGAAATAGCGATCCTGAGGGATCTTATAAAAAAGAAAAACCCTCACTTGCTGAAAAGCATGAAGTAGCTAACAAATGGATTCAAAAAGGCTACTCGATTTCAAAGGTGCTTAAAATCATAGGTATTCCTCGATCCACATACTATTATCAAAAGAATTATCGTGTTGAGGAGAAAAAAGTAAGTGAGGGACGTCCAGCACCAGGTTATTCGATCCAAGAGGACGGTCAAAAGATATCAGACGAACAGATTAAAGAATTTCTACTAGAAGAGATTGCCGGTGATTGCTATAACTATGGTTATCGCAAACTCACTAAGGTCTTAAGGCGAAAATACAAACTTAAAATTAACAAGAAAAAAGTATACCGGATTTGTAAAGAATTGGGCATCTTACGCCCACAGCGCCAAAAGAAAGTCTCATACCCTAGGAAACTAGCAAGAAATCGCATTATTACAAGATCTAATCAGCTATGGGAAGCTGACATTAAATATGGCTTTATCGAAGGTGAGGATCGCTTTTTCTTTGTCATGTCCATCATCGATGTTTATGACAGGGGCATCATTACCTATCATATGGGATTAAGCTGCACTGGAGATGATGTCAAACAGACACTGAAAAGGGCATTATTAAAACGCCAACAATATGATGAATTGGAAAAACCTGTAATCCGAACAGACAATGGACCGCAGTTTATTTCCCATACTTTTGAAAAGTTTTGTGAAGATTCCAAAATTGAGCACGAAAGAATTCCACCAAGAACACCAAATATGAATGCTCATATTGAGTCTTTCCATCGCATTTTTGAGGACGATTGCCTATCCAGATGGCAGTTTGAAACCTACACAGAAGCATATCAAGAAGTCATGAATTTTATGGAGTTCTACAACGAGAGACGTATGCATTCTAGTATACTAGATTTGTCACCAAAGGAATTCTATCAAAAACAAGATTCATTGGTGATCAAGGAGGTTCGGGTGTAATGGATGTATTCATTCAAAGCATCAGCTTGATTTGGAGTGGCGGGCATGATAGCCTCGTTCGGCGATGCCAATGTTGTAAAACAGCTGGCTTCTTGGCAGGAGAATCATGCCCGCAGAGGCTCCATGTCAAGCAACATGGCCTTTTTGAAGAATAATGAAAGAAATCTATAAAATAAAAAACTGAGGAAATGAAAGAATAAGAGAGTTATTGTCCAAAATTCGGGGGTTAATCCGCTTTGCTTAAGTAAAGAATTCATTTCATCAGCAATAAGTGGTAAATATTTATTCAATAGAACAAGGATAAAGACTCTCAACTCCAACTACCACTTTCTTCTTACTCCATGAGATAGTGGCGTTCATTCATCTGATGAAAACCACTTTCCCTCTTACTCTACAAAATAGTGGCGTTCATTCATCTGGTGAAAACCACTTTTCCTCTTACTCTACAAAATAGTGACGTTCATTCATCTGATGAAAACCACTTTTCCTCTTACTCTACGAAATAGTGGTGTTCATTCATCTGATGAAAACCACTTTTCTTCTTACTCCACGAAATAGTGGTGTTCATTTTACTTATGAAAACCACTTTTCCTCTTTCTCTACGAAATAGTGGCGTTCATTCATCTGATGAAAACCACTTTCCCTCTTACTCTACGAAATAGTGGCGTTCATTCTATTGATGAAAACCACTTTTCCTCTTACTCTACGAAATAGTGGTGTTCATTCATCTGATGAAAACCACTTTTCCTCTTACTCCACAGAATATTGGCGTTCATTTTACTTATGAAAACCACTTTTCCTCTTACTCCACAGAATATCGGCGTTCATTCTATTGATGAAAACCACTTTCCCTCTTACTCTACAAAATAGTGGCGTTCATTCATCTGGTGAAAACCACTTTTCCTCTTACTCTACAAAATAGTGACGTTCATTCATCTGATGAAAACCACTTTTCCTCTTACTCTACGAAATAGTGGCGTTCATTCATCTGATGAAAACCACTTTTCCTCTTACTCCACAGAATATTGGCGTTCATTTTACTTATGAAAACCACTTTTCCTCTTACTCTACGAAATAGTGGTGTTCATTCATCTGATGAAAACCCACTTTTCCTCTTACTCCACAGAATATTGGCGTTCATTTTACTTATGAAAACCCACTTTTCCTCTTACTCCACAGAATATTGGCGTTCATTTTACTTATGAAAACCACTTTTCCTCTTACTCCACAGAATATCGGCGTTCATTCTGCTTATGAACGCCTGTTTCACTCAAGCTCCCGTTAATGGATTTTTAAAGTATTTCTAATACTTCATTAATTGCCCAGCTTTGATGATCATGAAATAAACTTTCTACTGCTTGAATTGGTTCCATCCATTTAAGAAAATGACCTTCTTCTGTTGGTTCACCTATTTGTTTTACCATATTGCATAAATAGAAATATCCTTCACTAAGATAATATTTATATTCATTTGTAGAATAAAAATATCTTCGAGCATTCCCTATGAATGGACCTATTTCTATTTCCATTCCCATTTCTTCCAAGGCTTCTCTTATTTAACACTCTTGGTGTGTCTCCTTGTTTTCTATTCCTCCACCAGGGAGAAAGTATTTGCCATCACTAGTTTGCATGATGGCAATTTTATCTTTCTGATTATTAAATATTATACAATAAGCCGCAGACCTCTTTATCTATTCTTTGCCTTCTTCTATTTCGCCAAACGAGATTATATTCAAAATTTCCACCTCTAGATTTATAAACTTTTTTCATTCTTCTTCCATTTACTTGTACAATAAAGCTTCTATACTTTATTAACATTAGGTGAGGGTGAATCTAATAAAGTTTAATCACGTACCATTACCATCAGAGACCTATCCACCGTTTTCTGAATCTTGTATAATCGTAGTTATCCAATTTCCAACCATTTTCTCTCCTTCTTCATAATTACTTATCTCATCAGGCAATATTTCCATCGTCTGATACTTCTCTGGGAGATTATACACTTTTCTCCTTAATTCTTTGTTTCTATCGATTCATCATCTATAAGTATTACTTTCTTATTATCAATTGTGACAAATGAACGAGCTGTATATTCTATCTGATTTATATAAACATAGTAATGGCTTCTGTGATTCGGCTTGCAACTAATATGATGCCCCTTCAACTTTGTGAAGCTTTCTTAAACATTTCGAACTGTTTTGATAACAGATAAAATTCTTCCAAATAGTATTTGTTCTCAATATGCTTATCTTTGTTTATATCAAACGTGTCAATAATTAACTTTACATCAGGACTGCTGGGGATATTTTTGACTTTATCATTCCAAAGTTTTCTATACGGCATTAACAATTCTTTCACTAAAGCATCTATTTTTTCATGCTCCAGATCAGAGCCATAGTTTACTAGAAAAATAGGCTACAATACAGGGATCTCCCTTACCTATCAAAATCAATTATTATCTTCTGCTCAATCTAAGGAGTCTATCTCTTTATTTTTGTGATTCTTTGTTGCCTTAATAGCGAAGAACTGCGGAATCAAATTCAACAGACTAACCAAAATTAATAATTGATATGGAGATATTGGCTTAAAATAGCCCTCCCATCTTTCGTTCCCTGCCATCTCGCTGATAAAATAAAAAGAAATGATGACAGATAATAGATTACCAATTATAAGAAAAAGTGTATGGCTGTATGCTTTCCCGAAGTAAGCAAGAAACACAGTCACCACAATCATTACTACATAGCCACGCATGGAACCATTTGCAAAATCCTGATACATGGAAAAATAAACAAAAGGAAAACAATATAAAATAACAAGCAGAATTCCTATTAAAATTTTTTTCATTTGCCACCTCTCTTACATAAATATTGTTCATCATTCCCTATTCCGTAATCACTTCAATATCCTCATACGTAGGTTTTTCCTTTGTGTAGGTAATCCAATATTTATATTCTCTTGAAAAATTAGCTGTAAAATGTTCTATATAGGTTACTGCCTTTGCTGATTCTCCCAGCACTTTTACTTCTTTAATAGTTTTATCTCTAAATGGCAAGGTAATGGTAACAGAAATATCCTCTCTTTCAAATATCATAGATGTATCACTAGAACCCATACGATCCTCTGGACCCGCTACCCATTTTAACTTTCCTTCTTTATTCTCTAAAATTACTAAGTCAGGATTATGCGTGTTGCCACTTTCATGTTTATTTTTAAAAATAACATAAATGAAATCATCTTTTAGGTCATAATCAATTATTTCTTGATTCTTTAATTTGTTTTCTGCCATTACATTCATGATTTGTTCTTCAAGTGATCCAGTATCTGTTGATTTTTTCCCATCATACTCTTTCCCTTCATCCAAACACCCTACCAATACGAACAACATTAATAAAGAAAAAAATATCTTTTTCATATAATAACAGCTCCAGACAGTTTTCTTTAATATACGGTTTAGAATAGAGAAGAGATTCAATAAGTGATGTTATTATACAATTTTTACACTATATGGATTTTTTGTAAGATGGGTATTTCTAATGAATGAAAGATTATATATTGGAAAATTTCTTGAACAAGTGTTATTGTAAAATACTAAAAACAAAACAATTATCGGCAAAAAAGAAGCCTATCTTATATGAATTACGCTCTTATATAAAAAATTAATACGTTGTGGAAAACTTACTTCCCATTTTCTTTTATGTAATCACCCATTAGTTCTAAAAATGTTTTAAACAATTGATTATCACTTTTTTCAAATTCGCTTATAAGTTTGTCTAGATATTCTTTATTAATGTCATAACTAGAAATTATCATCTTCCATGCTGCTATTCCAGCTTCATCAACTATCTCTTGATCAGAATGTTTTAATAATCTTAAGATATTATCAAGTTGTTCTGCTAAGATTTCTTCATCATAAAGCATGTTATTGAATGCCTCTATCCCTGTTAGAACATCTATTTTTTCTTGACTTAATACTAACTTTCTCGCTTCTTCCAAGGTATAGGATATCACTTCTTCTCCCTCATCATCTTCTTGCATTTCTTCCTCTATTTCTTCGTGAAGATAGAGATTTTCTAGCATCTTATCAAATGAAGAATATATTTCTATTATCCTCTCATTATCTGTTTGTATGAATATCACTTTAGGCTCTTCTGTTTTATCGTAATCTAACGCAAGCCATTCATGCCCATCCCCACTTAATAAAATGATATTTCTCCTTTTGATTTCCCATTCTTTCACATAATAATCTGTTTCCATAATTCCGTTATTTTCTTTTATTCCTAATAAGTGGTCTATTATAATATGGTTATCATTTTCCCATCGATCCAGGGATATTGGTAATGCATTATAATGTAATTCTCCACCGTTTTTTTGCTTTAAAAGATTTATATATGCTTTAGGAAGCTTCACATTAAAATGCTTTTCTGCTAGATTAATATCTTCGTTCGTTAAACGACTTAAAGTATAACTACTCTCGTCTTCTTTCCAGATATCCATACCTAAATTCCCCTTTCTCCAAAAAACGTTATTATTTCCATTTTTTATTATATTATACAAGTAGGTTTAATAACAAAAAATCTCAATTAATAACAAGACTATACAACTATTAAATATTTAAATAGTTGTATAAATTTTCCTTTTAACCTTCCTTTCTTCACAAAAATTGCAACTTTTTCAATTACCAACCGTATAACTAGTAAATGATCCTAAAGGCGATGATAATTATGTTTAAATCTGATTTAGCAAACTTAATTTCTAAGCTAGTTTTTTATTTTATTATTCATATGATTGTTTTAGTTAATGGTTTCTTTAATGATCGATTACATTTGATCTTTCTAAGCCTTTTTATATTGTGGGTTTCCATAGACGACATCATAAAATATAAAAAACGAAAAAGGAAGGAGTCTTAAAGAGCTTCTCTTTTCACCCTTTCTTTCCGTTTATAAGTTACAAATTTAGACATAAATCACCATTTACTGTAACCTCCAAGAATGTTAGGCTCGGATTAACCCCCGAATTTTGGACAATAACTCTCTTATTCTTTCATTTCCTCAGTTTTTTATTTTATAGATTTCTTTCATTATTCTTCAAAAAGGCCATGTTGCTTGACATGGAGCCTCTGCGGGCATGATTCTCCTGCCAAGAAGCCAGCTGTTTTACAACATTGGCATCGCCGAACGAGGCTATCATGCCCGCCACTCCAAATCAAGCTGATGCTTTGAATGAATACATCCATTACACTCGAACCTCCTTGATCACCAATGAATCTTGTTTTTGATAGAATTCCTTTGGTGACAAATCTAGTATACTAGAATGCATACGTCTCTCGTTGTAGAACTCCATAAAATTCATGACTTCTTGATATGCTTCTGTGTAGGTTTCAAACTGCCATCTGGATAGGCAATCGTCCTCAAAAATGCGATGGAAAGACTCAATATGAGCATTCATATTTGGTGTTCTTGGTGGAATTCTTTCGTGCTCAATTTTGGAATCTTCACAAAACTTTTCAAAAGTATGGGAAATAAACTGCGGTCCATTGTCTGTTCGGATTACAGGTTTTTCCAATTCATCATATTGTTGGCGTTTTAATAATGCCCTTTTCAGTGTCTGTTTGACATCATCTCCAGTGCAGCTTAATCCCATATGATAGGTAATGATGCCCCTGTCATAAACATCGATGATGGACATGACAAAGAAAAAGCGATCCTCACCTTCGATAAAGCCATATTTAATGTCAGCTTCCCATAGCTGATTAGATCTTGTAATAATGCGATTTCTTGCTAGTTTCCTAGGGTATGAGACTTTCTTTTGGCGCTGTGGGCGTAAGATGCCCAATTCTTTACAAATCCGGTATACTTTTTTCTTGTTAATTTTAAGTTTGTATTTTCGCCTTAAGACCTTAGTGAGTTTGCGATAACCATAGTTATAGCAATCACCGGCAATCTCTTCTAGTAGAAATTCTTTAATCTGTTCGTCTGATATCTTTTGACCGTCCTCTTGGATCGAATAACCTGGTGCTGGACGTCCCTCACTTACTTTTTTCTCCTCAACACGATAATTCTTTTGATAATAGTATGTGGATCGAGGAATACCTATGATTTTAAGCACCTTTGAAATCGAGTAGCCTTTTTGAATCCATTTGTTAGCTACTTCATGCTTTTCAGCAAGTGAGGGTTTTTCTTTTTTATAAGATCCCTCAGGATCGCTATTTCAAGGTCTTTTTCACCTAATAACATTTTAAGTTTTTCATTTTCTTTGGATAATTCTTTGGAGTCTATATCTGGCAGCACAGCCACATCTACTTCACCAAATTTACCATCTTTGTATTCACGAACCCAGCGACTAACCATATTGGGATTCAGATCATACCGGCGAGCTACAAGGGTATTCTTCCCTGTGTCTTGGGCTTCCTTGATGACTTGTAATTTAAATTCTTTAGAATGTTTTATTCGTTTCATGATGTCAGCCTCCTTGGTACATTAAGCAGTATAATAAATATTACTCTTATTGTCCAAGTTCATTTTGGGGCTTATGAGGGCTTTTATTATATAGGAGGTTACGTACTGTGAAGGATAAACTTTTATATATAATATTAATTAGTATTTTACTTACTTTTACTTTTGTTGGATTTGGTATTCAGCAATTAATTGAACAATGCTATTCAACCAAAGGTTCGAACTGCGACATCTTTTTTCTTTAAAATAGATTGTTTCTGTTTATTATAGAAATGCAAATTATTCCATTAGAATAGAGTGTCTAAGTTGAAGATAGAAACTAACGACAAATTATAGTAATACATAATTCTGACTCCATTTTATTAAAAGATTGGCAAAGCGCATTGGATCTTATTATGACAATTAGCAGCGAAACTGGCAGTAATCAAAGAAGCTATATCCGATGATTTTTCAAACTTTGTACAAGACTTGTTGGAGGTATCCTTCCAAAGTTCATTAACTACCAGTAATGCCTTTCTTACTTACTGTCTGCTTTTCCTCTACCTTTGTAATAGACTCTTTTTTGTCCGTTCGGTGTATAGATTAGGAGATGCTCTCCTTTTTCATCATGTTCCGATTCAGCTAAATTACCAAATATGTAAATTAGGCCAAAACCATCACATTCCATTATTAAACGATATGCTTGCTCCTGGTTATAAGCAACAACTAAGTGGTTTTGGTCTCTTGACCTAATCAGATAATCAGACACCAACTGTTGTTTTACTTGAACGGGTCACTTCTAATTTGACATCATAAGAAGCAGTAATTATTTGTTTTTATTTAGGAGAAAAAGTAATCATTCATTTTATAAGAGTACCGTCTACTTCATCTGCATTCATTAAACCAACAAAACTTTATGAACCTATAACACTATCGCCTTTCCCAGAAATAAAATCGTTGCATGCAAGCCTGATATACCCTAAATATTCCCATGTAAAGTCTTTGAATGAAGTATCTTGTGTAACTGAAACTAATTGATTTCTATTTAAGAATAAGACCTTTTTTTACCTTCTAACATTGATTTTCTAGCTCCAACCCAGTTCACAGTAAACCTTCCTCACAATAGTTATTGAATCGTTAAATATTAATTGCTAAGTGTGTTATCATAGATAGAAATACGCATAAGAATAAACCGAACACTGCTCCAAAAATCCCCACTATTACATAACCCTTCATGTTCTTATCCCACATAAGTTATCAATTTAGCAATAACCCAATTATCACTAGACAACCATCTCTTTAATTTATTCAACATAAAATAAAACAAAAAATTAATGGAGGTATAGGTTAATGCAACGAACAATAATTACCGGTCTTAATGGTGGTGCTATATACCAAAACTTTCCGAATCCCACTTATGGAGCATGGAACCAACAATTGTTAGGATATTCACCCTATCATTATATGATTGGAAATCAATATTACCAAATTGCTCCAAGACCACCAGGAACACAGATTTCTTCTCCCTATTTAGGACCTAATGTTCCGTTCAGTATTAGAAGAGTGTTTTAATATCTTATATTGCTCTTCCTCCCAAAGGAAGGAGAGCAATATTAAGATATTAATCCAATTCTTGGTTCCGACACAAATGTCGGTAGCAAATACTGAACAATAGTTTCAAGCTGCACAACAAAATAAACATTTACTAAATTTAATTATTTATGTTAGTACACTAGTGTTGCGTTAATTTAATTTAACTATTAAAAATACTTGAAATGTTCAATTTTATCATTTTATGCAAAGAAAAAGTCCTTTATAATGGATAAGTTAGGTGGTAACCCGTCCAAATCCACTAAAAAGGACTATCGCATGGACAAGATTACACGAAAAACTTCATTTGGACAATGGTTTTCACCAATAAATCTTCAATTATTTGAAGAAAACGTGAAAACGTTGAAATTAGATTTCTATACGAAAAAACTAACGACAGAGTCATTTCTAAAATTATTACTTTTTGCGCAGCTAGAAGAAGTCGAAAGTCTGCATGCGCTGAGCGATTGTCTTTTCGATGATCAACTGCAAAAGGGCATTGATCTTGATTCTATCAGTATTTCCCAACTCTCACGCCGTTTAAATGGCATGAATCCAGACTTATTCCAAAAGCTTTTCCTTGATTTAGTTTCACAAATTCATGCCAAAACGCACAACACGAAACTTGTGATGCCATTAAAAATCATTGATTCAAGCACATTGCCTCTCAATTTGACTAATCATAAATGGGCAAAATTCCGCAAAACAAAAGCGGGTGTTAAATTGCACTTACGCCTTGTGTTTATGGAAAAAGGTATATCCTATCCCGAAAAGGCCATTATGACAACGGCCAAAGAACATGACCGCGGTCAGCTTGAAGTAATGGTTGATGACAAGGAATGTATGTATGTGTTTGACCGTGGTTACTTAGACTACGAACGCTTTGATCGGATGACAGATGACGGCTACTTTTTCCTTTCTAGGCTGCGAAAAAACGCAGTCATACGGGAGGTTTACGATTTTAAACTACCCGAGAATACATCTGTTTTGTCGGATCAAATGGTGTTGATTGGTACGACGCAAAACCGTGCCGAAAATTACTTTCGTCTTCTAAAAGTGATTGATTCAAAAGGAAATGAGCTTCATTTAATCACAAATCGTTTTGATTTAAGTGCTGAAGAAATCTCAAAGATGTATAAATCACGCTGGGCGATTGAGTTATTTTTCAAATGGATTAAACAACATCTCCATATCAAAAAGTTTTACGGCCAAAGCGAATGGGCAATTCAGAATCAAGTGTTTATCGCACTTATTGTTTTTTGCCTGCATGTTCTCGCACAAATCGAGACAAAAAGTAAACGAAAAACCCTACAAATTAGCCGATATTTACGGGCAGCTTTGTGGAAACCAGCACATATTTGGCTTCGAAAGATTGAAGGAAAAACCATTCCTTAATAAACAAATTGTCGTCGTCTCTTAAGTCTAATTGTAAAAAAATTTCCAAATGGATGGATCCACCTTTAGTTGGGTATTTACTTTTTTGGCTCTTAACAGGGGACATATTTAAACTGAATATTCTAACAACATTTATGCAACACTAGTGATGTTAGTATTCTTAATATAAAAAATTCGGGGGCGATATTATGTCATTTGCAAACACACCAAAACCACCCTATTACGCTGTGATTTTCACTTCTAAAAGAACAGAAGAAGATGATAAAGGTTATGGTCAAGTTGCTAATTTAATGGTTGAACTTGCTTCTAAACAACCAGGCTTCTTAGGTGTAGAAAGTTCTAGAGATCAAGATGGCGTCGGCATTACTGTTTCATATTGGGAAAATCTAGAATCTATAAAATCTTGGAAAGAAAACATGCCTCACCAAAAAGCTCAAGAAAAAGGTAAAAGTGATTGGTATTCCAAATACATAACTCGCATTAGTAAAGTGGAAAGAGATTATTCTTTTAGCATATAAAAATTGATCTGTGGCTTCGTGCAATCGAAGCTCTTTTTATTACACATTAGTTATCTTTCTGCAGCTCCTCCCATTACTAACACCGTATCGCTAGGACTCCATTTTTTAGATGTTTGAGCAACTATCCCGCGAACCATAGCATACAAATCATTGGACTTAGTTGTATTGCATCCGAAATTAATGGTAAAAGAATCTTTATCGATATACTTTCCGTCCACAAGACTAGCACAATTTATTGTCGCACTTCCTGCATCTATTATTCTCACTAGTACTGTTTGTGGATTACTCCAAAACGCCGCTCCTCCTTCTGCTGCTACTTCTACACGATTTATTTTGATTGTCTTTTTCACTCCGTTTAAAGTTAGATCGTGAGAGCCTAGTAACATGTTCTTGATCCGTTCTTTTTCTATGGAATATGCTTTTTAATTGGCTGACCAACAACAATCTGATATGTTGTTCCAGGTAGATGATGTAATGCTAATAAGACTCTTATTTTTGTATCCTCATGGGCTTTGCTATCTACCATAAGTGAGCCGCCAAACTCCGATTCAGCAAGCGCCAGAGTACCTGCAAAACCTTTTCTACCGTTAAATTCGAATATCATATCATCCTTTCCGTGACTACTTTCTATGTGCCTATTACGGTATTCTCCAATAGCACTTTTAAACTTAACTATTCCAAATCTACTTGCATATTTAACCTCCTCATTTCCAGGATCAATGCCTACTATTTCCATGAGTCTCACCTTCTTGCAAAATATTAAGTAGTTAATATACTATATGGCAGTTATCTCTATTAATGCCTGTCTATCAAAATAAAAGTTAAAAAATATCTAAATAAAAATTAAAAAGGATTTTACAAGATTGTACAGAATATTGATACTGAGGTGTTTATAGATGAAAGTACATATTGATAAGTACATTGAAGAAAGTGGATTACGGAAAGGCTTTATTGCGAAGAAGTTGGACATTTCATCTACTCAACTATCGAATGTCCTAGCTGGTAGATCTTTCTTAAGAACGCCTAAATTATTTTTGTTGGGGAAAATCACTAGTGTTGCATTAATTTATTTTCATTATTAAAAATACTCAAAATGTTCAATTTTATTATTTTGTGCAAAGAAAAAGTCCTTTATAATGGATAAGTCAGGTGGTAACCCGTCCAAATCCACTAAAAAAGGACCAACACATGGACAAGATTACACGAAAAACTTCATTTGGACAATGGTTTTCACCAATAAATCTTCAACTTTTTGAAGAAACCGTGAAAACGTTGAAATTAGATTACTATACGAAAAAACTAAAAACAGACTCATTTCTAAAATTACTCCTTTTTGCACAGCTACAAGAAGTCGAAAGTTTGCATGAGCTAAGCGATTGTCTTTTCGACGACCAACTACAAAAAGGCATTGATCTTGATTCAATCAGTATTTCTCAGCTCTCACGCCGATTAAACGGTATAAATCCAGATTTATTTCAAAGGCTTTTCCTTGATTTAGTCGCACAAATTCATGCAAAAACACATTATACAAAGCTTATTATGCCGTTAAAAATCATTGATTCAAGCACATTGCCACTTAATTTGACCAATCATAAATGGGCAAAGTTCCGCAAAACAAAAGCGGGTGTCAAGTTGCATTTGAGACTTGTGTTTATGGAAAAAGGGAGTTCCTATCCTGAAAAGGCTGTTTTAACAACGGCAAAAGAACATGATCGTGGTCAGCTTGAAATCATGGTTGATGATAAAGAATGCATGTATGTGTTTGACCGTGGCTACCTAGATTACGAGCGCTTTGACCGAATGACAGATGATGGTTACTTTTTTCTTTCAAGGCTACGGAAAAACGCAGTCATACGGGAAGTTTATAATTTTAAACTACCCGAGAATTCAGCTGTTTTGTCAGATCAAATGGTGTTGATTGGTACGACTCAAAACCGTGCTGAAAATTACTTTCGTCTTCTAAAAGTGATGGATTCAAAAGGAAATGAACTGCATTTAATTACCAATCGTTTTGATTTGAGTGCCGAAGAAATTTCAGAGATGTACAAATCACGGTGGGCAATTGAGTTGTTCTTTAAATGGATCAAACAGCATCTCAGCATCAAAAAGTTCTACGGTCAAAGTGAATGGGCGATTCAAAACCAAGTGTTTATCGCACTGATTGTTTTTTGCCTACATGTTCTCGTACAACTTGAAACAAGAAGTAAGCGAAAAACCTTACAAATTAGCCGTTATTTAAGGGCTGCATTGTGGAAACCAGCCCATATCTGGCTTCGAAAGATTGAAGGGAAAGCCATCCCTTAATAAGCAAATTGTTGTTGTCGCACAAGTCTAATTGTAAAAAAAAACCCAAATGGATGGAGCCACCTTTGAATAGGTATTTACCTTTTTGGCTCTAAACAAGGAGGATAATCAGACTGAAAATTGCGACAATATTTATGCAACACTAGTGGGGGAAAATATTGAATTGTAAAGTGGATGACTTTTACGAATTTGAGGAGGATGATTATTTGAAATAAAAACAGCCCAACTCATTTGAGAAGGGCTTCTTTTAAACTACATTAACCAAATTTATATTCTTACTATTTCTTTATCTTTCATTATCATTTAAATACTCAGATATAAGATAGAGAAACGTTTTAAATATTTGATCTTGTCTTTTTTCAAAATCTGAAATGACATAATTTATAAATTCTCTTTTCACATTATAGCCCATTGTAATGGCACTCCAAGCCTTTTGTGCAGCGTATTCGACCACATCCTCCTCATCATGTTTTAACAATCTAATGATATCATCTTGGTGTTCGGCTAAAATGTTGTCCTCATATATATAATGTTCGAATGCATCAAGTCCATTTTTAATTTCAGAAATATCATTACTTCTTACTAATTTTCTTGCTTCTTCAAGTGTAATTATAATTGCACCTTCGCCAACTTGATCATTTTCATTTTCTTCTTGAATAAAAAGATTATCTACCATTTCATCAAACGATGAATATAATTCTATAATCTTGTCTTCCTCTGTATCGATATAGATAACTTTAGGATTCACTGAATGATTGTAATCTAATGCAAGCCATTCATGGCCATCACCACTTAACAAAATAATATTTTTTCGTTTTATCTGCCATTCTTTCACATAATAATCTGTCATCATGATACCCTCATTTTCTTTTATCCCTAATAGGTGCTCAATTAATAAATAATTATCACCTTCCCAACGATTTAGAGATATTGGTAATGCGTTATATAATAGATTCCCTCCGTTCTTTTCCCTTAAAGTATCAATATATGCCTTTGGCAATTTTACACGAAAATGCTTTTCTGCTTTATCTATATCTTCACTTGTTAAATTATTTAGAGTATAACTACTCTCTTCAGATTTCCAAATATTCATAATTTTAAAATTCCTTTCATATAAATGTTTATTTTTTGTAAAAAAATAATATATTATGTAATTTAGGTAAATATTCTGACTTGTTACAATAATATACCAATTTATTAAAAAGGAGAAGAGTTGTGAAAAAATATATTTTAAAAATAGCAACAGTATTATTACCAATTCTATTAATTTTTAGTACATTAAGCGAAGCAAATATTAACGCTGCACCAAATATAAATATATACCCAAAAGATCCAAGCGATCCTGTTACAGAAGAACAATATGAATACCTTGAGCCAGATTTAAAGACTTATGAAGATATCAATATAGACGAACTAGAAACAGTACCAGTTGAAACCTTAGAAGATGAACCTGAAAATATTGATGATTTTGATGATGAACCAATTATCGATTTTGATTCTGATTCAGAATCACCTGATAAAGCGCCTGCAATAGAAGAAGCTGAAAAAAATAATAATCCTCCCTATGGTGGAGCTATAAATATCTATCCTACTACAAGAATAAAAACAAATGGTAAAACTAAAACAGTAGAAGTTCAAGTTTTTAAAGGAAATGGTAAGAAGGTATATGAAACGGTTAAAAATGGTCATATGGCTAATAAATATCACCCAGTGACTAAAACTTTCTATAATAAAAATTCTTTCCCCGTATTCCCTGGTAAATCTTTTACAGTTTCATCTAAATATTGGAAGTCGTCTAAATCAACGGTTTGGAATCAAATAAAAGGTGATGTAAAAAAAGCTGTGACTTCTGATTTCAATTATTCTAAATTATTTAATCAAAAGCAGATTAATCAAATAAAAAATGGAAAATTCCCTGATGACTTTAGATTACATCACCATGAGAAATCAGGAAATTTCCAATTAGTTCATAAAAATTTACATGATAAAACTGGCCATACCGGCGGCAAATCTATTTGGGGTAGCTGGTAAACAAATAATAAGATAGAAAATATCCGTCTTTATATTTTATAAAATTCGGAATATTTACCCAATTAAAGGATAAGCCCCTCTCACCTAAGAGAAGGGCTTTTGTGTGGAGCCTAAGCTGTACAACTATTTTATATCCATCCACATTACTTTATGCGGATTTTTTGCTTTGGATAGATTTTATCAATATTTTTAATACTTGGATTTAACTTTTTGATTGCTGTAACGGTTGTACTATATTTCTTAGCAATCTTAGTTACATTGTCTCCACTTACAACTGTATGATATTTCTTAGTGTGTACTTTAATGTTTGTCCTACATAAATTTTATTCGGCCGTTTAATTCTTGCAGACGTTTAACTGTAGTACCCCATTTAGATGCTAGTTTACTTAATGCATCTCCACTTTTCACCTTATATGTCTTAGTAACTTTCTTAGTTGTGCTTGCGGCTGGTTTGGCAGCAGTTTCTTTTTTATCTACAGAAAACTTTAACTTTTGGCCAGCTTTAATTAAATTTGCATTTTCAATATTGTTCCAACTGGCTAGATCTTTGATAGTCACGTTAAAATCATTCGCAATCTCTGAAAGAGTATCACCACTTACAACCGTATATATGCCATCAGAATTCTTCTTACATTTGCTCGGAGCTGATGGTTTTGTAACGATTTCACTACCTACTTTAGTTTCTTCTGGAACAACAACTTTCACATCTCCCCAATGACCAGGTTCTTTTTTAATATCATTTCGGTCAATCGCTACTCCTGCAACTTTGACATCATTCTCAAACTGATGCATGTGAATAAAATCAGCAACATGACCGCGACTCCATGCATATGTTTTCCAATAGTAATCAACTTTTCCTTTCACCGCTTGCATTACATTGTAGGAACCATATATCCCAACCTTATAATCCTTCAATTATGATTTAATACCTTCCACAAACTCTAAAATTTTGCTCATATGACTAGACTGAGCATTGAAATCTACAGCAAAGTAAATAGCTGTCCCTTCTGGCTGTTCAACTGCTTTTGCAAAACCCTCAGCTTCTTTCGCATGAGAAATTCCCTGCTCCTTGCTAAAAAATTGAATTCCATTATTACTTTTCTGAAAAATACTAATCAGCTTTAAACCAGCATCTTGAATTGCCTTTGTCTCCGCTTTATCAAAAGACTTCCAACTATTCCCGAGATAACGAGCCACATATTCAAAGCCCTCTTTTCTCAAACCAGCTGCTGTTATACTATTTAATTTAGTTGCACAATCAAATCCTTTTACCATTATCCATTCACACTCCATTTAATTTTTTATAAAAGAAATTTATAAAAGAAAAAGGATAGCCGTCATAGCCATCCCTTACTTTGTTATAGATTTAGCTCCACTGTATAATCCACAAGCTGACAAACCAATGATTAGTCCATATACAATCCCTGTTTTCAGGTCCACATCCAAATATAAAATCCCTACCGGTACCCCCAAAAGAACAGAAACTAAAGGAGCATACCTAACTGGTAATCCTAAACTTTTCTTAAACAACTCCACTAATGCAATAAATACTTCAACTGTTAATTCTCCCACTTCCAACCTCTCCCTTACTTTAATTTTTGCTTGATATCATCCAATTTCGTAATGACTAAATCATACTTATCACTAAACTTATCAAGCAGATCCTACAAACGATTTTCCCTCTCCTTGTTATTCTTCATAACATAAATAAGGAGCCATACGAATAATAACGCAAATGGCCCCTGAGTAAGAAAGTATTTAGTTAGTTCTAATTCCAAAATGGTTTCACCTCCTCAAAAGGACATAAAAAAGACTCCTCCTAGTGGAAGAATCCAAAAATACCATTAAATTTAACGATAAAAACTTGCAACAAAATTTTTCACATTCTCATCTGAAACAACATTCGTGTATGCAATATTAACATTCAATCTATTTGTACTAGGCTCTGCTACTATATCTATATAGCTAACCAAATCATACCTAGCATTGGGAATTACAAGTTGAACAAGCTAACCAGGATTGAGTATCAAAAACATTTAAACCGATTAAGTGAAAAATATGCTAAAACAACCGTACAAACCATCCATTCCATTTTCTGTACTGCCATAAATAAAGCTGTTGAACTTGAGTTATTGCAACATAATAATTTTCTAAATCTGAAAGTTCAAAAAGATAATGAAATAGAAAAGAGAAATTATTTAACTAGGGATGAGGTCAGTACTTTTATTAGAACAGCAAAAAAGGCAAGCCTCATCACTACTTGATTGTATCCTTCTTATTAAGAACAGGTCTTCGAAAAGGTGAACTATTAGCATTAAAAAGGCAGGACATTAATTTTGAAAAAAACTTATTGTCATTTCGAAGTCTAGAAATGATAAAAAAGTCATAAAATCTAAGACGTCTTCTAGCTTCCGAACAATTCCTATAGGTGATAAGCTTATTAAAGATTTATCAGCGTATAAAGATTGGCAAAAACAGAATAAAGAGAGATACGGGGAGAAATACATTGATCAGGATTATGTCATTACAACGTGGAGTGGAAGACCACTAGGTCCATATGGTATCAACAAAGTACTCAAAAGCATTATTGATAAAACAGATCTTCCTAAAATTAGTCCACACGGCTTACGTCATACACATGCTATTATGATGCTCGAGAGTGGTAATGATATTAAGGTTGTTAGTGAGAGACTTGGACACCCAGCACTTAACGTGACCTCTGATGTATATTTATATATAACCAAAAAGCACGAGTTGGAAAGTGTTAACCGATTAGAAAAGTATCTAGAAGGAGATGAAGAAGATGAGGAATAAAAAATTGGGGGGGAAATTGGGGGCAACGAACATTTTCACCCCCTCATAACCCCTGTAAATCCCGCTACATCACGCGCTTAAACATCTTCTCCATCTCATAAGTAGAATAATGCACAATAATCGGTCTCCCATGCGGACAAGTAAATGGATCCGATGTAGTCCGAAGTTCGTCGAGTAGGCTCTGAATTTCGTCGTTTCGCAAATGACGGTTTGCTTTGATTGAGCCTTTGCAACTCATCATGATGGCTGCTTCTTCTCTTAATAGTTTGATGTCTACTTTTTTCATGGAGAGAACTTGTTCGATCATTTCTTCGATTGTTTCTTTTTCTTCGCCTTTTGGGAACCATTGTGGATGAGAGCGAACTAGGTAGCTTTGCTGGCCAAATGGTTCGAGAAATACGCCTACTTTTTCTAATTCGACTTTATTTTCTTCTATTTTCATCCACTCATCTAGCGAATAATCTAAAGTTAATGGAATGAGCATTTCTTGTAATTCATTATGAACTTCTCCGACTTTTTCACGGAAAAATTCGTATTTGATTCGTTCTTGGGCAGCGTGTTGATCGATAATGTACAGCCCTCTTTCATTTTGGGCAAAAATATACGTTCCATGCATTTGACCAATTGGATAAAGTGGCGGTACTCTTGATCCTTCGACTACATCGGCTATTTCTTTCTCTTCCCATGTTTCCTCTTCTACCTCGGCTGGTAATGGTGGAAGGATAGTATTCGACTCTCCGCCTAAAAAGAATGGTGCACTGTCCATTGGATTGTTCTCTACTTCCTCAGCCGGCCAACTACTTGGTGCATCTTCAACAGGCTGATTCCATGTCGATTTTTCTTCTACCTCTACTTTTGGAATCGAAAAAGTTGGTTCGGTCTTTGGAATAGATGGTATCGCCGGTTCTCTTATCGTGTCAAAGCTAAAAGCTGCTTGTTCTTCCTTCGGAGCTGGCTTTTTCTCCCGGATAAGCCCTGCTGGAATAAGTTCTTTTTTCTTGAAGGCAGCTTTAATCGTATTACTTACGAGTTCATATAATTCTTGTTCTTTACTGAAGCGAACTTCCATTTTCGATGGATGGACATTAACATCTACTAAAATTGGATCCATTTCTACATTTAAAAGAACAATTGGATATCTGCCAATCGGCAATAACGTGTGATACCCTTCTTGAATGCTGCGAACAAGGGAATAGTTTTTAATAAACCGTCCATTAATCATCGTGGAAATGTAGTTACGTGACGCACGAGTGATTTCCGGCAGTGCCATATAACCACTTAATTTAAAATCAAGGGTGCTTGCGGAAATAGGAATCATTTTTTTCGCTATATTTAAGCCATAAATGCTCGCAAGAACCTGTCTTACATCCCCATTACCATTTGTATGAAGTAACTTGCGGTCATTATGGACTAAACGGAAACTTACATTAGGATGTGCAAGTGCCAGTCGGTTAACGATATCGGTAATATTGCCAAGCTCTGTATGAATCGACTTCATATATTTCAGTCTTGCCGGTGTATTAAAGAATAAATCGCTGACGATTATCTCTGTTCCTTTTCTTCCGGGTGCGCCCTCTTGTTTTACTAAATGGCCACCTTTCAGCTCAACTGTTGTTCCTTGTTCTCCTGTCGAAGTCGTTAAAGTGACATGGGAGACTGAGGCAATACTCGGTAGTGCCTCTCCTCTAAATCCAAGAGTGCGAATACGGAATAAGTCATTTTCATCCTTGATTTTACTTGTCGCATGTCTAGAAAAAGCTGTTAAGACATCCTCTTCCTCAATCCCTTGTCCATTATCGAGAATGCGAATGCTTTGTAAACCAGCTTCCTCGATAAATATTTCAATCGACGTACTTTTGGCATCTATGCTATTTTCCACTAATTCTTTTACAACAGAGGCTGGCCGCTCAACAACTTCACCTGCAGCAATTTTATTCGAAAGTGCATCATCCAGTTGAATAATCTTTGCCATTGTTTCTCCTCTTTTCTTTCCTACTTTTAATCAGATTAATCGGCACATGCATAAGATTGAACTGTAGTACTAATTTCGGCGTTCAACTTGTACATGAAGACCATTATTTTCGGTGTTTCTCTGTTTTTGGCTTTCATCTTGCTTATGAACACCATTTTTTCAGGCGTTTATCTATTTTTCGGCTTTCATCTTGCTTATGAACGCCACTTTTTCAGACGTTTCTCTATTTTTCAGCGTTCATCCTGCTCATGAAAACCACTTTTCCCAACATTCCTCTGTTTTTCAGCATTCATCCTGCTTATGAAAACCACTTTTCCCAACATTCCTCTGCTTTCAGCGTTCATCCTGCTCATGAAAACCACTTTTTCCAACATTCCTCTATTTTTCAGCGTTCATCTCGCTTATGAACACCACTTTTCCCAACATTCCTCTGTTTTTCAGCGTTCATCCTGCTTATGAAAACCACTTTTTCTAACGATTCTCTATTTCGTAGCTTTCATCTCACTTATGAACATCATATTGACTCACTTTATCCGTCGTTTCGAACTTTTTTATGAAGTTCATACAGTGTATTTAATGCCTGCATTGGTGTCATTTCTAAAATATCCAAGTCTTTAAGTTTGTTTACAATTTGCTTTTCCTTTGTAGAAAGAGCTTTTTGAGGCTTTTTCACTTCTGTATCAAAGAAGGATAATTGTGCTTCTTCCTCGATTTTTTCTGCTTTTACAACAGGTTGTTCGATTTGCGTGACTGCTGCTTCTCCAGCAAATTGATCTTTTTGCTCTAGACTTGTTAATAGTTCTTGTGCGCGTTCAATTAGTGCTTCTGGTAATTCAGCAAGCTGGGCAACGTGAATTCCGTAGCTTTTATCTGCTGCTCCTTCTTTAATTTTATGAAGGAAGACTACTTTTCCATTTTGCTCCATTGCGCTAACATGAACATTGCTTAATGACTGAAGCTCTTCCGCAAGTACAGTTAGTTCATGATAGTGGGTCGAGAATAACGTTTTAGCGCCGACTTCATGATGGATATATTCAATAATCGCTTGGGCAAGCGCCATTCCATCATAGGTGCTTGTACCGCGTCCAATTTCATCAAAGAGAATTAAGCTGTTATTGGTTGCATGTAAAAGTGCATTTCTTGCTTCTAGCATCTCAACCATAAATGTGCTTTGACCAGAAATAAGATCATCTGCTGCACCAATTCTCGTAAAGACTTGGTCAAATAATGGCAATACTGCTTCGTCTGCTGGTACGAAACAACCGATTTGCGCTAAAATGCTTGTTAAGGCAATTTGGCGCATATACGTACTTTTACCAGACATATTTGGTCCTGTAATTAACAGCAACTCTCTCTCTTTATGCATCGTGCAATCATTAGCGACATAGTTCTGCGCGTTCATCACCTTTTCCACTACTGGATGACGGCCATTTTTAATAGAAAGAGTTCGATCACTTGAAAACTCTGGCTTCACATAGCGACGATCTTCACTAACAGTTGCAAAGCATTGTAATACATCTAGCGTACTGACTGTTTTTGCTAAATTTTGCAAGCGCGGGATATATTCTTTGATCGTTTCTCTGATTGTTGTGAAAATCTCATATTCTAGTTCAACCATTTTTTCTTCTGCTTGCAAGATTAAGCTTTCTTTTTCCTTTAATTCTGGTGTGATATAACGCTCTGCATTGGCAAGTGTTTGTTTGCGCTCATACTGTCCTTCTTGTAAAAGATGAACATTTGCTCTTGTTACTTCAATGTAATAACCGAATATACGATTATAGCCGATTTTTAATGATTTAATGCCTGTTTTTTCGCGTTCTTCTCTTTCCAGCTGGGCGATCCACGTTTTACCGTTTCGACTTGCATCACGGTAGCTGTCTAATTCAGAATGATAGCCATCTAAGATGATATTTCCTTCTTTAATGGAAAGTGGTGGATTTTCAACAATTGCCCGTTCTAATAAATCGGTTATATCTTCACATGGATCTAGTTCATCAGCAAGTCTGGTTGCTTCTTCTGATCCGAACGATGCAACGATTTGCTGAATGATTGGCACTTGTTGTAGTGATTTTTTTAGCTGTACAAGATCTCTTGCATTTACATTACCAAATGCCACTCGGCCTGCTAGACGTTCTAAATCGTACACTTCCTTTAGCTTTTCCCGTAAATCTTGGCGTTCAAAGTAATGACCGATCATCGTCGCTACTAAATTTTGACGATATTCAATCTCCTCTTTATTTAAGAGTGGGCGGTCAATCCACTGTTTTAAAAGTCTTCCGCCCATCGCTGTTTTCGTTTCGTCCAATAACCAGAGGAGCGATCCTTTTTTCCCTTTTGAACGAATCGTTTCTGTTAATTCTAAATTTCGCTTGGAATAATAATCTATTTTCATAAACTGATCGATTACATAAATCGAAACAGGCTGTAAGTGATCCAAGCTTCGTTTTTGTGTTCGATATAAATAATTAAACAAGCGTGCAACGGTGTTTTTCAGCTGTTGCTTTTCTACTCCTTGCAATAAAGGAGCATGCATATCTTTTTCATCGGTATCATTTTCGATTGAAAGCGTTAAAGTTCCTCGCTCCTGCAATCGCTTCTGATACTCTTTGGAAAAGTCATCTGAAATAACAACTTCTTTCGCTCCTGACAAAGATAGTTCATTTAATAACGAATCGATGCCAGTTAAAATGGTTGCTTTACTTTCCCCAGTCGATAAATCGCTATAGGCAAAGCCAAATTTTTCGTCTGCAAATAATGAAATAGTGGCAATATAGTTGTTTTCTTTATCGGAAAGATTTTTTCCTTCCATCATCGTACCAGGCGTGATGAGCTGAACGACTTCTCTTTTCACGACTCCTTTTGCTTGCTTTGGGTCTTCTGTTTGTTCACAGATTGCTACTTTGTAGCCGCGCTCGACAAGCTGTTCAATATAGTTAGGAGCAGAATGATGAGGAACTCCACACATCGGAATTCGCTCCGCTCCCCCACCTTCTCTACTCGTTAACGTAATTTCGAGCTCTTGTGATGCTTTGATTGCATCATCAAAGAACATTTCATAAAAATCCCCTAAACGAAAAAATAAAAAGGCATCCTGATAATCTGCCTTTACTTGTAAGTATTGTTGTATCATTGGCGTATATGTCGTCATAACTTCCTCCAAAATCCAAGTCCAAATCTATTATTCTCCCATTATAACATAAAGAAATAGAATATTTCAGTGGGGGGTTTTGGGAAAAGACATCAAATTTATCCTTATAAAAAATTAGCTGTTTTCATGAAGTAAGATGTGATAACTAGTTCATTCCATTGCGCTCGAGACATTCCACTATCTTTTTAAAAATAATACTAGTAATTCGCAAGCAAATCTTCTATAATTTAGCTTGCTACAAAAGTTAATATTAGGTAAAGGAGCAATTATCTTGAAACGTTATTTATCGATTCTTTTAGCTATAGTTCTCATGTTTAGTTTTATGCCGTTTTCAAGTGCTGATGCAAAGACAAAGGTTAAAACGTACAAAAATTGTACTGCCCTTAATAAGGATTATAAGGGTGGCGTTGCTAAATCTAAATCCACAAAAAATAAAGGTGGAAAAACGAAGTACAAACCTTATGTTTCGAAAGATTTATATGAAGCAAACAAAAAAAGCGACCGTGATAAAGACGGAATAGCTTGTGAAAGATGATAGGAACGCCTTTCTCCTATACATATAGGAGAAAGGCGTTTTTATTCTTTATAAGGTTAAGCAATACTAACCAGAACCCCCATTATAAGAAAAAAAGACTAGGAAAAGCCCCTAGCCTTTACTCCTCTTCTCCGCCTACGAGAAAGTCTGGATTTAATTCTTCAAATTCTTCGTCTTCTACTTCATCTTTAAACCATGCATCATCATCTTCTTTGCCGCATTCGTCTGTGCAAACTTCTACACAGATTTTTGTTTCTCCAATAACTTCTACGATAAATTCTCTTTCTACATGAACAATAATTTTATTGCCATTTGGAGAAATAACTGCTTCGATACAGTTTGGTTGTTGTAATACGCGTGCAATCACATCGTGATCTTCTAGGCAATCAGGGTCACGATATTTTAGTTTAATGACATCTGTATATTTTACACGCTCTGTAACAACTTCTGTTTGTGTGTTGTCATTATAGGAATACCAAACGTTAATGTCATAGTATCCGCAAATTTCTACTGTTTTACCAACCTTTTCCGCTTCATACGTATGGTTGATAATCCAGCAGCCCAAGATGCTTGAAGGGCTGTTGTCTGGGCAGATCGTATGATTGGATTTTGTGAATTTACGTCCTTTCGCTACGACTGCCTTTGTAATAATCTCTCTATATTCTCCCATGTTCGAGCGAAACCTCCTCATTCATTTTCATTTCATCCTATGCGGGATAGGAGTCTAGTGTGCGACAATTTTTAAAGACTATAAATAATGCTTAAATCTACTTCATTGTATGTAAAACTTGGGTAAGTGTGCCGATATTAACCATTTTTCTAGACGAATAACCTCTCCTTTATCCCCTTTCCACGCTGCTTTGTTGACCCACATATACGGAATTCTCTTCTTAGGTAAAAACCAGCTTTCCATCAAAACTATCTTAACCATGAAAAAAATATGCGAATGTATTAATACATTCGCGGATACAGCTTGTTCGAATCTTTATATACTGTAGTATACGGTAAGGGGGTGAGGAAGTTGGCAGGGTTATTTAATAAAAACGATCAGTTTGATTTTAAATTCAATGTGAATGGTAAAGAGGTTACTGGAGAGGACGGAGCTAAATACGCACAAGAATTAATCGAGAAGCTATCAACAGAAATGGGTGGCTTAGTACAAAAATTAACAAAAGGTGTTTCTGAAAATGTAGCGGGAAGTACGATTGAATCGCTAAAAGATAAGGTTGCAACAAATGTTGATTTGGATTCTATTAAGGAAAAAGTATTGCCTAATCTTAATCCAGAAACGCTTAAGAGTTTACTAAATCAAGATACACTAAGTAAACTCCAAGAGAAATTACCTGTCATTGATGCTTCAAATGATGATGGGAATCTTAAATTAAACGTTAATGGCAAGCCTATTTTTTCACTAGATATTTCAGATTTCATCAAAAAATAACGATTAAATCTCACTTTTGAAAGGAGGTGAAATCATATGTTGTCTAACTACACATCTGATTGTCACAAAGGTAACGGTTCAAGACTTGCTGGTACTGATGTTACTGCTAAAGGTAAAAGCATTGGAAATAAAGGGGCAGAACTTCGCGGATTCACTAACGCTACTCAAGGAAATGGTAACCTTGCTAACCAATTTACTGCTTCTGGTGCTGCTGGTGGTGCTGCTGTAGGTGTTAACTTATTAAACTTCTTTGTTGGTGGTATTTTAGTTAATGCTAATGTTGCAGGTGATGCTACAGCTGTATCTTACAATGAAAACAGACCTGAAATGGTGAACGAAGGTTAATCACCTTTATTGAATAATCACTCCTACAAGAGATAAGCATATAATAAAGGGCAACATCTACTTGATGTTTGCCCTTTTCTTTTTTTACATACCTAATAGGAGGAGGGGAAAAGAATGGCGAAGGATAAAAATTCTGGATTGACTGCTGAAAAATTAAAAGAGCTTGGTGTACCAGAGGAGTTAATTGATACAATTCTTGAAACAGGAGGGCCTTCTGTTAATACACATGCAGAGGGCGGAAATGGCGGAAGTGCTGTCAGTCTTACTTATGTGGATAATTATTCTGTTCTATTTCTTGTCTATACGTTTCTTTTGCAAACAGTTAATGATGGAAACGCAAAAGATAAAGAAACGAAGCAGCTTAATAAAGCATTGCTATCGACCTTACAAACGGCTATGAAGGAACAGCAGGAATATCGCAAGGCTTTCTTACGCGCGATTAACATTTTAAATAATCAGAATAAGTAAAAACCAAGCAAAATTATGCTTGGTTTAATTGTATTCGTAAATAAATGGAGCTCGTTGCTTTCCGCTTCAGACACAAGATTCGTCTGTGGGGACTAACATTCCCCCTCATCTCCTCCAGGAGTCAAGTGTGCTTCACCCTAAACAACACAGAATGCTAACGTTATTTAACGAGAAACAATCCAATCTTACAAAAAGCCATTTTTTACTCTTCTTTCTTTTTCTCAATGGAGGAAAGAATTTCGGTTTCGACTGTTTCTGAGATTGTTTTTGTTACCATTTGTAGCATGTCATTGACAATTCCCTGTGATTCTTTAAATTCACTGACAATTGGTAGTTCGTCGATTTCCTTTTGCAGTGCATCAATTTTTGCTTCTGTTTCTTTTAGAGCAGCAATTTTCCCATAATGTTGGAGATTAACTGCTTGCTTTTGCAATTTTTTGATTTGGGCAATTCGATCATTCACTTTTTGGTTTTGATTGATTTGCTTTTCTGCACGCTGATAAAACTCAACTTCTTCTGTATCACGAATCATTTTGGCTAGTTGTTCTGTTCGCTCGATGATTTCTTCACGTGTGTACTTAGCCATTAATTTGCCTCAACAGCTTCTGCTTCTAATACCTCAATCATTTCTCCATTTAATGACCATGTTTTCGCATCTGTAATTTTAACAGAAACAAGTTTGCCGATTGCTGACTTTGGTCCAATAAAATTCACTAGCTTGTTTTTGCGAGTATAACCAGCAAGTACATCCGGATTATTCTTACTTTCCCCTTCCACAAGAACCTCCACGATTTTGTCTTGGTAGCCCTTCATGGAATTAGCAGAATACTCATTAACTAATGCGTTTAGGCGCTGTAAGCGTGCCTTTTTCACTTCCATTGGAACATTATCTTTCATTCTTGCAGCTGGTGTGCCTTCACGTGGAGAATAAATGAATGTATAAGCAGCTTCAAAGCCAACTTCTTTATAAAGAGATAATGTTTCTTCAAATTGCTCATCTGTTTCATTTGGATATCCAACGATAATATCCGTTGTTAAGGTTAAATTAGGAATAGCTGCTTTCATTTTGCGTACTAATTCTAAATACTGCTCTCTTGTATATTTACGTGCCATAATTTTTAACACATCAGAGGAACCAGACTGAACTGGTAAATGGATATGCTCCACTAAGTTTCCGCCTTTAGCTAGTACCTCAATTAAATGGTCATCAAAATCTCGTGGATGACTTGTTGTAAAACGAACACGTGGAATATCAATTTTACGCATTTCTTCCATTAAATCTCCAAAACGAAATTCAATATCTGTGAAGTCTTTTCCATATGCGTTTACGTTTTGACCAAGTAGCGTAATTTCTTTATAGCCTTGTGCAGCTAAATGGCGCACCTCTTGAATAATATCCTCTGGACGGCGACTACGTTCTTTCCCGCGAGTATAAGGAACGATACAATAGGTACAGAATTTATCACAGCCGTACATAATATTTACCCATGCTTTAATTTTTCCGTTACGTACTTTCGGAAGGTTCTCGATTACGTCTCCTTCTTTAGACCAAACTTCGACTACCATTTCTTTCGACATATATGCTTCATGAAGAATGTTTGGTAAACGGTGAATATTATGGGTACCAAAGATCATGTCTACTTGTGTGTATGTTTTTAAAATCTTATTTACTACTGATTCTTCTTGGGACATACATCCACAAACACCTAATAAAAGGTCTGGTTTTTCTGTTTTTAAATGTTTTAAATGGCCTAACTCGCCAAATACCTTATTTTCTGCATTCTCACGGATTGCACATGTATTAAGAAGGATAACATTTGCATCATCCACTGAATCTGTTGCTTCATAGCCTAATGCTAAAAAGATCCCTGCCATTACTTCTGTGTCATGCTCATTCATTTGACAGCCGAATGTGCGAATATAGAATTTACGTCCTTCTCCCATTCCACGGAATTGTTCGGGAATAGAGAAATCTTTTTCATATCGAACTTCTTCTTTTCCACGTCTTTTTGCATCTTTTAGAGAAGGTGCTTTATATACTGTCTCGAAATATTTGCTATAATCCTTTTCGGATTTTTTGTCCGAAGAATTATTGCTTTCAATTTTTTGTCCTTCTAAACGTTGTTTTTCGTTCATTTCAACTACTCCTCTCTTATCGATGATTTGGTTTCATCCATAAGTTTGTTAATATACATGTTTTAGATTAGTTCTTATAGATTGTTATTTTGCTTATGTTAGGAAGTTGGTTGTTTTCCTCAGGAATTTTTTCGCAAGGGAAGTTGAGCATCCCTTTTATCTACAGAAAGTAAACTTAAAAACTTCCTAGATTTTATAAGCAAAAATCTATATAATAGCAGTTGCTTTTATATGTACTATTCTTTATAGACATATTTTCATTATTCTAGTATAAGCCTTTCACCATTTGAAAACAATAGCTAGGTTACAAAGAAAAATTTCTACTGTTTTCTTTATGTATAACTTATAATTCACAACAACAGGCAGTTCAAACCCTCCCTCACAAGGAAGAAATTAAACTGCCTGTATAGCTAGATTGGAATACCCTTTATTTAGGGAATCTTTTTACCATATTCGTATATAAAAACTTCTCTACTTGCGTACTAGTATAATATTTTGTTAGTTCGTTTATTAGATTAGGATAATCAGCAATGGAAGCTAGACCTTTTACCGTTTGAGAGATTCCATCAAAATCGGAACCAAAGCCGACATGATCTTCTCCTCCGAGTGAGCAAATATAATCTAAATGCCGCAATATGTCCGTAATAGTTGCTGTATTTGTCCCACTTAAAAACTGTGGGACAAATGTAATTCCGATTACACTATCCGCTTCTATCATTGCTTTGATTTGCTCATCTCGTAGATTACGAGGATGGGGGCAAAGATTATACGTATTGGAATGGGATGCATAGGGATGATCTGCTTGCTCCATTACATCCCAAAAGGCATTTTCTGATAAATGGGAAACATCCACCCATATATCTTGCTTATTTAAGAGCTTTACTGTTTCTTTACCAAATAAAGATAAACCTGCACCTCGAGGTTCTAAAGCACCATCAGCAACAGCATTCGCATAATTCCAAGTTAGACCGACTGCCGACACACCTAATCGAAGCAATGTTTTTAATTTCAATAAGTCTCCACCAATTGCATCACAACCTTCAAGTGTTAGAAGCGCACCGGTTTCCCCATCTTTCAAATCCTCGATATCTTTTTTCGTACGAATAAATTTAAAATCTGGATTCGGCTGTAAGATTTTTTCGTAAAAAATTGTCGCCATCGATAGTGCTGCTTCAAAACGCATATCGGGATGAACGGACTCTGGAACATAGAGGGCAAAACACTGAATCTTTGTTCCCCCTTTTTGCAACCCCTCCTTCGTTACATGAAGCTTATCACTATTCTGAAAATTGATTGTTTTATCCATAAACATTTTATATAATACATCACAATGCCCATCAAAGTATTTCAAAAAAACTTCACTCCTATACGAATATGTTCTATCTTTTTCTATGTAAATCTTGGCGGCTTTCCATCAAGACATCATTAATTACAAACAATTTAATCCTATCCTTATATAAAGAAAACTTCCATCAGTGGAGTTCTTATTGACCGTTAAGAGTGAGATAAATAAAAAGAAAGGGCGTCTCATTCATTCGGTTTGCTTACGCACAGAGTCAAGAGTCTAGTTGGCGAAAGTTCGTTTTCCAACTTTTCATTCTTGCTGTGGGACTAAACCTTATTGATGAGACACCCCCCTCCTTTTCGGAGGTTTGCTCTATTTTTCTAAACAGAATCTCCCTCAAGAGGATTCTTTTGGCCGAGCATACCACTCATAAGAAGGGATAAATTGGGAAAGTAATCAAAATCATACTTTCTTATTTTTCATCTAATCTTATTTTCTCTTTATCTAGGCTCCACAATGAGCTTGATGGCTGTTCTTTCCTCACCGTCAATAACGATATCAGTGAAGGCAGGGATACAAATTAAATCCACTCCGCTAGGTGCTACAAATCCTCTTGCGATAGCAACTGCTTTAACCGCTTGATTTAATGCACCTGCACCAATTGCCTGGATTTCTGCTCCACCTCTTTCTCGTAGAACACCTGCAAGCGCACCAGCTACAGAATTGGGACTAGACTTTGCTGAAACCTTTAATATCTCCATTTCTAGCTCCTCCTTGTTTAACCCCCCCGCATGTACATTAAGATTAATGAACATATCAGGATATATATCATTCCAATGTTACTATATTCCAAGTTAATTACACATATTCCAGCTTGGACATAAAAACTTAGAAAATTATTTGATTTTTCAAGGAAGAGCTAATTTTCCATAAAGAAAATTTCCATCAGTTGGGATTTTTCCTCATCCCACTGATGATTAGTTGCACTTATCAAGCCTTTACGAGAGGATTCGATTAGGAATAAAAAGGATGATCGTCATTAATTAAGATTCGTTCGATTTTTTTCGCTTTGCCAGTCTTGTTATCCACTTCAATTAGACAGCCGCTTAACTGAGCTCTCCCGCTTTTTGGCGGCTCAAATCGTGTTGGCAAATTTGTTAAAAAGCGATTTAGTACTAATTCCTTTTGCATACCAAGTATTGCATCATATGGACCTGTCATGCCGACATCTGCCATAAAGGCTGTTCCATTTGGTAAAATGCGATTATCAGCTGTTTGCACATGTGTATGTGTTCCAACAACAGCTGTAACTTTTCCATCTAAATACCATCCCATTGCTTGCTTTTCACTTGTTGCCTCTCCGTGAAAGTCAACAAAAATAAGATCGGTACGTTTTTTCGCTTCATTAACTAAACGATCGATGACGATAAATGGATCGTCACTCGGATTCATAAAAGTCCGCCCTTGTAAATTTATAACTGCTACTTCTATATCGTTAATTTTAACAAAGACCATCCCTTTACCTGGATTATTTTCAGGAAAATTTGCCGGTCTTACTAAATATTTCGCTTTATCGATAAATTCAAATATTTCGCGATTATCCCATGTATGGTTTCCCATTGTTACCGCTTGAGCACCAATTTCTAAAAAGCTTCGGTAAATTTTCTCAGTAATTCCTTTTCCACCGGCAGCATTCTCCCCATTGATAATCGTTAACTGTGGACGATATTTTTCCTTTAGCTTTGGTACGTACTCTTTAATCATGTCACGGCCCATAGAACCTACAACATCACCAATAAATAAAATATGCATGTCTTTTATCCTACTTTCTACTCTTCACTATGTAACAGTGTAACATACAATTCCCTTTCGTTCACAATCCCATTTGACTCTAATTAAACTTCCGGAAATTATTTGCTTTTTCATACAAAAAAACGGTGCAATCGCACCGTTTTTTATTTTGCATATTCAACCGCTCTTGTTTCCCGAATAACGGTTACTTTTATATGACCTGGATAATCAAGTTCTTCTTCGATTTTCTTACGAATATCGCGAGCTAATCGATGAGACTCTAAATCATCTACAAGATCTGGTTTCACCATGATTCGAATCTCACGACCTGCTTGAATAGCGAATGATTTCTCTACTCCATCATAAGATTCTGAAATTTCTTCTAGTTTTTCCAGACGGCGAATATAGTTTTCTAATGTTTCTCTTCGCGCCCCTGGTCTTGCAGCTGAAAGTGCGTCAGCAGCAGCTACTAGTACAGCGATGATTGAAGTTGGTTCCGTATCACCATGATGGGATGCGATACTATTGATTACAACAGGATGTTCTTTATACTTAGTAGCAAGCTCAACCCCAATTTCCACATGGCTTCCCTCTACTTCATGGTCAATTGCTTTACCAATGTCATGTAGTAAGCCGGCTCTGCGGGCAAGGGTTTGATCTTCCCCTAGTTCAGCAGCTAAGATTCCTGATAATTGTGCCACTTCCATACTGTGCTTTAATACATTTTGTCCATAGCTTGTACGGAATTTTAGACGTCCAAGGATTTTGATTAAATCTGGATGTAACCCATGAACACCGACCTCAAACGTAGTTTGTTCCCCGATTTCACGAATATGTTCATCCACTTCTCGACGTGCTTTATCAACCATTTCTTCAATACGAGCTGGATGAATACGACCATCCTGAACGAGCTTATCTAACGCAAGTCTTGCAGTTTCGCGTCTTATTGGATCAAAACCAGATAGAATAACTGCTTCTGGTGTATCATCAATAATTAAGTCAATTCCTGTTAATGTTTCAAGTGTGCGAATATTACGTCCTTCTCGACCAATAATTCGACCCTTCATTTCATCATTTGGAAGGTTAACAACGGAAACTGTAGTTTCTGCAACATGATCAGCTGCACATCGTTGGATTGCAAGTGACAAAATTTCTTTAGCCTTTTTATCTGCTTCTTCTTTTGCTCTAGTATCACTTTCTTTAATCATTATCGCAATATCATGAGCAACTTCTTGCTCTGTACGCTCTAAAATGATGGACTTAGCCTCTTCTCGAGTCAAGCCAGAAATGCGCTCTAGTTCTGTTTGCTGCTTGCGAACCATCTCGTCCACTTTGCTTTCCATCTCTTCCATATGCTGTTGTCTTTTATTAAGAGAATCGTCCCTCTTTTCTAAAACCGATTCACGTTTATCTAACGCTTCTCCCTTGCGATCAAGATTCTCCTCTTTTTGCAATAAACGATTTTCTTGTTTTTGTAGTTCATTTCTTCGATCACGAACTTCTAGTTCTGCTTCACTACGAAGCTTGTGAATCTCATCCTTTGCTTCTAACAAAGCTTCTTTTTTCAATGCGTCTGCTTCACGCTTTGCATTTTCAATAATTTGTTCAGCAGTCATGGTTGCATTGCTAATTTTTGCATTAGCATTGGACTTTCGAATAAAATATACGACAAAGCCAACAACGGCAATAACGATTAGAATAAGCAAAATGGAGATGAGTGTTATTAGATCCATCATTTTCACCTCCTCTTGCTATCAAATTGTGTTTGTTACGATTTTAAAAGTATTGGCTTAATGTTCCTTTTTTCAATCGAATTTCCCTAGTCATATAATTTGTTTTCTAGGTTTTCATACTTATAAAAATGTAAAATATACAATTCAATTGTATAGTTGTACCAATTTATTGTCAAGACTTTGAACTAGTAGGTTTCACCTAATTCTCATTGGCTATCTAACTATTATTTTTCTCTAACAATTGCTCTATTCTTCCTATATGTATGAAATGTCACTTTATTAAAGCTGTAATAGATTATCCAAACCTAACCTATCATCCGTATTATGGTCAGAAAAAAAGCTTGTTAAACCTGATTGAGTCTTTTATTCTGTCCGTTTTTTTCAAATGCATTATTGATTGGTGCACTAACAATTATATTTTGCATTAATATATCTATGAAAAACAAGTATGTTTTGTATGAAAACTCTTTAGGTAAAAGGCAACACTAAGCTGAACCTTCTAAATTTGAACTTTTTTAAAAGGCTAGGAATGATTAAATATAGTGCTTTTGTTATTCATTAAGCAATTTGTTCATTAGTGGGTTCAATACGATACCCTTTCCTTTTTAAGTATTGAATCATTTTTTGTTCTTTACTTTGTTCGAGATCAACATAATCAGGGCCTAGTTCCTGATATGGTTGCCTTGTTTTTAAAATATTGTAAGCAATTGTTAGGATTAAATGAGCGGAAGCGATCCGTGCTTTCGATTTTCCTTGTCGTTTTGTATGAAAACTCTTTAGGTAAAAGGCAACACTAAGCTGAACCTTCTAAATTTGAACTTTTTTAAAAGGCTAGGAATGATTAAATATAGTGCTTTTGTTATTCATTAAGCAATTTGTTCATTAGTGGGTTCAATACGATACCCTTTCCTTTTTAAGTATTGAATCATTTTTTGTTCTTTACTTTGTTCGAGATCAACATAATCAGGGCCTAGTTCCTGATATGGTTGCCTTGTTTTTAAAATATTGTAAGCAATTGTTAGGATTAAATGAGCGGAAGCGATCCGTGCTTTCGATTTTCCTTGTCGTTTCATAATTCTTTTTCTATGTGCAGATATGCGATTATACTGTCTATCTGTAGCCATGGAACATTCAACAGCGGTGGTTCTTAATGATTTGTTTCCGTACTGAGTTTTACCTGTTTTTTTTTTACCGGCACTCTCATAATTTCCTGGACTCACTCCAGCCCATGAGGCTAGATGTTTAGAACTTTTAAATACTGACATGTCTACACCCATTTCAGCTATAAAGATTGCGGATGCATTTTTATCCACACCCGGTATGGTATCTAGTAGTTCGCACTCCTCTTGATAAGGAATAAGCGCTTGGTCTATGCGTTCAACTACTTTTTCGATTGTTTCATCGATGTGATTGATATGGTCCCAATGGAAACGTAACATATCAATATGATGTTTACGTATTCCACCGTTAAGGGCTTCTGCAATATCTGTTGTGCTCGCCTTAACTCTTGAATCAACCATTTGTTGAAGTTCAAACACACCTATTTTTTCGCCGTTTATTAGGGCTTCAATAATGCGACAACCAGTGACACCAAAAATGTCAGATAAAACAGAAGTTAGTTTAATATTTGCATCCTGTAGAATTTTGTGGATTCGATTGCGCTCAGAAGTTCGTGTATGGATGAGTTTTTTACGATACCGGGTTAAATCTCGCAAATCACGAATTTCTTTGGGCGGTACAAAATTTTTTTCAATTAGTCCAGAACGCAAAAGTTTAGCTAACCACTCCGCATCTTTTACGTCTGTTTTCCTTCCGGGAACATTTTTAACATGTTGGGCATTGGCGAGGATTAATTGGAAGTCACATTCTATAACATTCCAAACGGGCTTCCAATATACACCGGTACTTTCCATTACAGCATCCGTTATTTTGTGTGAGGATAGCCAGTCGCTAAGTGCCAAAAGGCCACTTGTGGTTGTTGGAAAGGTTTGAATCTCTTTATTTGGTTTTTTATCTAATGAACCAAATAAAACACAAGCAACTACTGTTTCTTGGTGTACATCTAGGCCTGCACACCGTTCAATCATAGCTTCCATATAATCACCTCAAAGATTTTTAATACAATACAAGCGACAGAAGTCATCATACAAAATTTTTGTATTCGTGTTTATAAACACATTAGACGGTTCTTTTAAACTGTCACAACCAGTTTTTCTAACGGGGTATCAACTTGTATTGATCCACCAAACAGTCTTCGGACTGGTCGTATTGTACTATTAATTATGGTCAGGTGTTAAGTGGTTTAGACTTTCTATCATGGGATAGGAGCAAGTTTTCATGATAGACGGTGGCGGCGGGTAACGCCGCCATGAGAGTTTTTCTAAAAAACACAAAAAAGATGGTAAGCTAGAAACGCCGTTTACCATCTTTTTTAGCATTAATCGATTAATTCAAATTGTTCTTGGTCGTCATTTTCAGGTTTCAATGGTACTTCTTTATCTAGCCCGTAATGGTCGCGAATTTTCTTTTGAATTTCTAGGCGCATTTCTACATTTTCTTTTAAGAAAAGCTTCGCATTTTCACGGCCTTGTCCTAATCTTTCGTCATTATAGGAATACCAAGCTCCGCTCTTTTGAACAATATCAAGTTCTGAACCAAGGTCAATTATCTCGCCTTCTTTAGAGATACCTTCTCCATACATGATATCAACTTCTGCCACTTTGAAAGGTGGTGCAACTTTATTTTTTACAACTTTAATTTTTGTCTTGTTCCCTACCATATCTGTCCCTTGTTTTAGCGTTTCTGCACGACGCACTTCTAAACGAACAGATGAATAGAATTTCAACGCACGACCACCAGGAGTTGTTTCAGGATTTCCGAACATTACTCCAACTTTTTCACGAATTTGGTTGATAAAAATAGCAATCGTTTTTGATTTATTAATTGCTCCAGATAATTTACGAAGAGCCTGCGACATTAAACGTGCTTGAAGTCCAACGTGAGAATCTCCCATTTCTCCTTCAATCTCCGCTTTTGGTACAAGTGCTGCTACAGAGTCAATTACTAGAATATCAACTGCTCCACTTCGAACTAAAGCTTCTGCAATTTCTAATGCTTGTTCCCCTGTATCTGGTTGGGAAAGTAATAACTCATCAATATTAACGCCAAGCTTTTGTGCATAAACTGGGTCTAATGCATGCTCTGCATCAATAAATGCTGCTTGTCCGCCATTAGCCTGAACCTCAGCAATAGCATGTAGTGCTACTGTTGTTTTACCTGAACTTTCAGGACCATATATTTCAACGATACGACCTCTTGGATATCCACCAACACCTAGGGCTGCATCTAAAGCTAACGATCCACTTGGACTAGTAGAAATGACTTTATCAGCTTGCTCTCCCAGCTTCATGATACTACCTTTACCGAATTGCTTTTCTATTTGTTTTAACGCCATTTCTAATGCAGCTTGACGATCACTCAAATACGTTCTCCTCCTTATATAAAAAATGAATCTCACTATCATGATTCATTCGTTGTTTAAAAGATTATATACTTAATATACCTTTTTTCTATTCATTTGTACAGTAAAAAATCGAACATTCATTCGTTTTTTTATTTTTTCACGGAAAGGAGCTCTAACTTTAGTAGAACGTAAGCCACTACTAGTCATTATCTATTTCCCAACAGTTTTAATAGAAAGTATTGACCGTATTTCACACTTCTAACTCGATTGCCGGCTCTTGTTCCACTTAAAGCTAACGCCTCTACTTTTGTCGGCTCGCCTTTTTTGGCAATCCCAATATAGACCGTACCAACCGGGTTACCTTCTAATTCATCTGGACCTGCAACCCCTGTAAAGCTTATTCCAATATCCGCATTTAGTAATTGGGCAACATTTTCAGCCAACTCTTTTGCGCATTGCTCGCTTACAACACCATGCTCTTGTATCGTTGACTCTTTTACATGAAGAATTTGGTGCTTTACTTCATTCGTATAACAGACAACACCACCTTGAAAGATGTTCCCAGCGCCAGGTATGCTTGTAATTTCCTGCTGGAATAATCCGCCTGTTAGACTTTCTGCCGCTGCTAAGGTCAATTTTTTCTTTAATAACACATGAGAAAGTTCATTCATTAAAGTTGTATCATCATAGCCATAGAAAAATTCGCCTACGCGCGCAAATATTTCCTCTTCTGTCTTTGCAATTAATTTATCTGCTTCTGTTACCGAATCATGCTTACATGTTATACGTAGTGTTACCTCGCCATCTCCCGCAAGCGGTGCAATGGTAGGGTTTGTCTGTGCATCAATTAAATCTTCAATTTTTGTTTCTAATAACGATTCACCAATTCCGAAAAAGCGCAGCACGCGAGAAACAATTACATCTTTACTTGTCATCTGTTTCTGAAGCGCTGGAAATCCGTATTTTACAAACATCGGCTGAATTTCTTTAGGTGGTCCTGGTAAAAGCATATAAAAATGATCGTCTTTTTTTAGAAACATTCCCGGAGCCATCCCATGGTCATTTGGAAGAACATCACATTCTTCTAAAACTAATGCTTGTTTTTTATTATTTTCTGTCATTGTGCGCTTTGTCCGCACAAAATAATCTTCAATCGATTGTAGTGCTGTTTCATCAAAGACAAGCTCTTTTCCTATATGATTAGCAATCGTCTCCTTCGTTAAATCATCCTTTGTTGGTCCAAGTCCTCCTGAGAAAATAAGTAATTGCGCCCGTGTTTCTGCAATTTTAATTGCTTCCTTTAAACGACCAGCATTATCTCCAACAACAGTATGATAATAAACATTTACTCCTAAGTCTGCTAAATGTTTAGAGATAAATTGTGCATTTGTATTAGCTATTTGCCCTAGTAATAACTCTGAGCCAACAGCGATAATCTCTGCATTCATCTATTGCTCCCCCTTTGTCTTCTTAAAGGATGTTTTCTAAAAGATTGTTGTTTTAGCTTTTTAAGAATACACGTAGACTCTTGCAGGAATTAGTGAAACAGGGAAAACTCCCAAAGGCTGGTGCCGAGGAGGTCCCCGCTCGCTCCAAAAAAATTGAAGTGTATTCAGAGACTGCGGGTTACAAACAACAAAATTTACGAAAACAGCCTCATAAAAAAAGACATCTCTTTATAAAGCAATATTCGCTTGTAATAGTAGATGTCCTCTTTTTTTATTCCTCTATTTTATTTGGATGAAACAAAAGCTTGTTTGTTTTTTGCAAAATAATCCCAACCAGACCAAACTGTAAAGAACAATGCAACCCATAACGCAATCAAGTCAAGCGGAAGAGATATAAGTTCAAAAATCATATTATGTAATAAAAGTGCCGAGATGGCAACAATTTGTGCCCAAGTTTTTATTTTCCCGAGCATGTTTGCAGCGACCACTTCTCCACCACCAGCAAGCACTAAACGCAAGCCAGTTACAGCAAATTCTCTGCTTATAATAACAATAGTAATCCACGCAGGGGCCATATCTAATCCAACTAATACAATTAATGCAGAAGAAACGAGTAATTTATCTGCTAAAGGATCTAAAAATTTCCCTAAATCCGTTACTAAATTATATTTTCGCGCAAAGTGTCCATCAATCCAATCTGTGGTTGAAGCAATAATAAAAATCAAGGCACCGATAAAATGTGTCATCGGCAATGTGACACCTAAAAGCGTCAGCTCTCCCCATGGAAAATCTATTAGCATGATTACTAGAAAGACGGGGATTAATAAAATTCTTGCTACGGTAATCCTATTTGGTAAATTCATCTTACATCCTCCATTACCATGACGATAATCGCCACTTCCATAAAAATAATTAAAAACATTAGTATTATAACCTAAATACGTTAGAATAGCGAAAAATAGCCATCGAATGGATGACTATTCTTCTTTTAAATATTTAATGACAAGATCCTGTCTAGAAGAAGAATCACCAAGCTCTAATTTCTCATCATTAACAAAAACATCTACCTGACTATTTCCGATTATGATATGAGCTTCTGTTTCTTTTGATAAATCTACTTCCTTGGATTCAGATCCACCTTTTTCAATAATACCTTGGAAAAAAGAATAGTTTTTGCCATTTTGAATATCTACCCAAACTTTTCCTGTTGCCACAAGCTTAACAACAAACTTTTCTGCATTTTTAACTTCATAAGTAGTTGTTCTTCCAACTGTATCTTGTTTCGTAATCTCTTGTTTCGGTGTCTCTTCTTCTACTTTTTCCTCTTCTTCTATTACTTTTTCTTCATCTTTATTAGCATCTTCGTTAGCTTTCTCTTTTTCCTTCTCCTCTAACGCATCAGATCTCATATAAACTGAATTTTGTTCACCTGTATTATTGGATTGTTTTTCTGGATTAGAATCTTTTGCAAACACAAAATACCAAACCAAGAAAACAACTGCTAACACAAGGATAGCAATAAGGATAGTAGGCAGAATATCAAATACTTTCGAACTGCCTCCATCTAATGATCTTCTCGAGTTTACTCTTGATAAATTTTGCGGCAACTCATCGTTTACCGTCGTCGGTACCTCATCTTTATACTCTTCAAATAATTCTTCTGGTACTAAATCTACGGCTTCCGCGTATTGTTTGATAAATGCCCGCGTATAGAATTTACCTGGCATCATACTGTAATTACCTTCTTCAATGCCAACTAAATAGCGGACTTGAATTTTTGTAATTTCTTGTAATTCTTCTAACGTTAGTCCTTTGGCTTCCCTAGCTTCCTTTAATCGATTTCCTAATTCACTCAAGATAACACCTTCCAACTTACTAAAAATCAAAACCCTCGAATTCACTTTCTAAGGCAAAAGTATTCTTTTTATGAACATCATAAAGAATCTCCTCGCCTGGCTCATGTCTTAACTCAATAATATAATCAAAATCATCTAAAGTGTATTCTGTATTATGTACAAAGGCGTCGGGATGTTCTACCACTTTGATGCATGGCAGGCGCATCACTTCTCTAATTACTGCCCAATGTCGCTCATTAATTTGCTTGGAAGATACAATTCCATCCATAATAAATAAATTGTTTTCATTATATTCTCCTTGCATTAAGGACTGGCGAATTGTTTGCTTTAACAAAGTGGAACTTAATAAAAGCCATCTCTTATTGGCACAAACACTAGCAGCAACAATAGACTCGGTTTTACCTACACGCGGCATCCCTCTTATGCCTATTAATTTATGGCCTTCTGTCTTAAATAATTCAGCCATAAAATCGACCAACAGTCCCAGCTCATAACGAACAAAACGAAATGTTTTTTTATCATCAGCATCTCTTTGAATATAACGACCATGTCTCACCGCAAGTTTATCTCTTAAAGATGGTTCTCTAAGCTTGATTACTTTTATTGTGTCCATTGTATAGAGAATAGATTCTAACCTTTTTATTTGTTCCTTATTTTTTGCTAACATTAATAAGCCGCGACGTCCATCGTCCACCCCATTAATGGTGATAATATTAATAGAAAGCATCCCTAGTAAAGAGGAAATATCCCCTAATAGGCCAGGTCGGTTTTTTTGAATTTCGTATTCTAAATACCATTCCTTCTGTTCCAAAAAAATCCTCCTACAATTATCAAGTGAAATTTTCTAGTCTTTTAATTTCTATCATATAGGAATGGTATAAATAATCAAGAAAAAAGGGGTAAAAATAGAAAAAAAGATAGACCTTTACTCGAAAGTCTGTTTTCTAGAAGAATCATGCTTTATTTTTTAAAGGAAGACCGTAAATTTCTGTATTTATTTGAGGATGAGTGGCGATATTTGATAATGCACTTCCTCTGTTACCTTTTGCTTTGTTTTTTCTTGCGCTCGCTCACTGACAAGCTCTCTCTGTTCCCTTTCCCTTTTTTTCCAAAGTCAATTCAGTCACTGATCCAACTTTCCGACAACGGAAGAAGCTCGATAAATAGACTTATTCCTTCGTCTATTTATCGAGCTTCTTTTCCTAAAATTATTTTGTTCCGTTATTGTGCACTAATTTTACCATCATATTGGCAATTGCATGTTGTTCTTTTTCATCTGCAACTGACCATAGATCAGAAAGAATCTTTTCTTGTTCGTTTTTAGGTTGAACTTGGTTAGATAAGTAATCTCCAATTTGGAAAGCAAGGTCTCCGATTACCGCTTGGCTCATGCCCTCATTTTCCGCATGATGAAGACGATCTGCTAAAAAGTCTTTCCATTGATCCCAATTTTCTAATATAGACATACTGAAATTCTCCTTCCATTGCTTAAATGAATTACATCATTATTTTGGTTAGTTCCAAGTAATAATATGCATGGAAAGCAATTGGAAAAGCTATCTATACATACCAGCCACCATTTAGAGAAAGGATTTGGCCAGTCATATAAGAAGATTTTTCTGATAATAAAAAGGCCACGCTTTCTGCCACTTCTCTTGGGCTCCCCAATCTTCCCATTGGTATTTCTTCTGTAATCAGCTGCATTTCTTCTGGCGAAAATGTATGAAGCATATTCGTTTTAATGGCACCAGGCGCTACAGCATTGACACGAATCCCGTTGTAGGCTAATTCCTTGCTTAATGCCTTTACAAAGCTTATTTGTGCCCCTTTAACGGCAGAATACGCTACTTCCATCGCCGCACCTACCTGTCCCCAAATACTTGTAATAACAATAATATTACCACTTTGTCTAGATAGCATTTTGGGTAATATTGCTTTTGTTATACACATTAATGAATGAACATGGATATTCCATAAAGCTTTCATTTCTTCCTCTTTGAGATCGGTAAATAATCCGTATGTACTGATACCACTCGCATGAATGATTCCATCTATTGTAAAAATATTTTCCACTATTTTTTTATAGTCGTTTTCTTGTTGTAAATCTGCTTGAATCGGTAAATATTCTCCATCATACGCAGATAGTGATTCTAAAAGCTGCTTTATTGCCGTTTCATTTTGATGATAATGCAAATAAAGGGAATAACCTTCTTTAGCTAACTGTTTCGCAATTGCTTGGCCGATTCCCCCAGAGGCACCAGTAATTAAAATCCATTTCCCCATTATTACTCCACTCCATTGACTTTTAGTTACACATAAACAGCAACAGACACAAAGAAAACTATTTCTTTGTGTCTACAAATGCTTATTTAGGCACCACTTGACAAGTGGTTATTCTTTCTTCTGCTAATAATTTATTCGCTGCATTCTTTATATCTTCAACCGTAATTTCTTCAACTGCTGGTACTACATCAAATAAATTCATCTCATTAAATGCATAGCGCGTAAATTGGTTAGCGATGTATTCTGGTGAATTAATCGCGCGCAAAAATGCACCAATTTTCTTTTTCTTTGTTCTATCTAGTGTTTCATTTGCGAAATCCGTAGTTTTTGCTTTCATTAAGATATCTTTGATTGCACTTTCCAATCGATCAGGATCACTCGTATCGCCACCGATCATCGCAAATCCAAAACCATGCTCCTGTGTGTAATCATAAGAAAAAGTATCATCAATTAAGCCTTCTTGAAAAAGGTTTTGATAGTTTTCAGAGCTTTCGCTGAATAGAAAATCTAATAATAAATTAATGCTCCACTCTTGTTTCATCATTTCTTTTCCTGATTGCTCTACATCAATTCCTTTAATTCCAATCAAGCATTTTGACGTATGCACATTCATTTTCAATACTTGCTTTTCTTTATTTACATGCTCTGGTTCACTAGCAAATTTGCGCTGGATTTTACTATGATTGGTATAATCTTTTTTCTCCTGATTTTCTTTTATATGGGCCATGTATTCTTCTGGATCAACTGGTCCCACAATAAAAAGTAGCATATTACTTGGATGATAGAACGTATTGTAGCACTCATATAACATATCTTTCGTAATGTGTGAGATTGATTCAATCGTGCCAGCAATATCAATTTTCACCGGATGATTTACATACATATTGTCAATTAAGCCAAAATATAAGCGCCAATCTGGATTATCATCATACATCGTAATTTCTTGACCGATAATTCCCTTTTCTTTTTCCACGGTTTTTTCCGTGAAATAAGGCTCTTGCACAAAGTTTATGAGCGTTTCTAGATTATTAGCTACATTGGATGTACTCGAAAATAAGTAAGCTGTTCTCGTAAAGGATGTAAATGCATTAGCACTTGCTCCTTGTTTACTGAACTCTTGAAAAACGTCTCCGTCTTCTTTTTCAAATAATTTATGCTCCAAGAAATGGGCAATCCCATCAGGAACTTGGGTAAATTCAGAACCGTCAAGGGGAATAAACGTGTTATCTACCGAACCATAATTAGTTGTAAACGTACAAAATGTTTTATTAAAACCTTTTTTCGGCAAAATATATACTTTTAGTCCATTCGCTAATTTTTCATAATATAATTCTTCTTGCAACTGTGCAAATTCTATTTTTTCCATTATGCATTCCCCTCCGATCCGGTTAAGAAATAAATAGTGTCTAATTCAATCTTCTTGGCAGCTTCGATAATTTCTTCTCTCGAAACTTTACTCATAATGTGGAGCCACTCGCCCATTTCGACATATTTGTCACTTACGCTGTTATGATAGAATAGTTCGATCATGCCGCGGGAGGTGTCTAACGTTTCAAGCATTTGATTATGAATCACTGCTTTTGTTTGCATTATTTCTTGATCAGAAAACTCGCCTTTTTTCATTAGCTCCATCTGTTCCTTAATAATCTTTACTGCTTTATCGTAATTTTGATTATCAATCCCCGACATTACGAGCAGCAACCCTTTATGACTTTCAAGACGACTTGCTGCATAATAAGCAAGACTTTCTTTTTCCCTAACATTAATAAATAACTTGGAATGCGAGAAGCCTCCATAAATGCCGTTTAGCACTTGAAGGGCAAAATACTCTGGGTCTCCATAAACAACATTTGTACGGAATCCCATATTTAATTTCCCTTGTTTTATATCCTGAACTTCACGAACCTCTTTTACTTCTCTAGCTTCGTGAGGCGTTCTGCGATCAATAGACTTTACCGTTCTTTCTTTAAACGGAAATAATTCCTCTAGATATGCGTCTACCTCTTCTTCCTGAATATCACCGACCATATACAGATCAATTTGATCCTCTGTTACTGCTTTTTTGTAATAAGAATACAGGGATTGTGGTGTAATGCTATCAACTTCGTCTTTTTCTCCATATACGCTTAATGCATATGGTTCATCTTCACACATTACATCAATCACACGTTGGTTAGAATAACGCATTTTATCATCATAAATGGATTGAATTCTTTGCTTTAAAGCCCGTTTTTCATTTTCAATTACGTTTTGATCGAAACCATTCTCGGAGACATTTGGCTGAAAAATAACCTCTGCTAAAAACTCCAGTCCCTTTTTCAATAAAGGAGTTGGATCTGATAAAAACTTTTCGTTTGCTATTTCTAATGAAAAAGAAACAATATGGTACTCACCTTTTTTCGCAAGATCAATAAAAAAAGTAGCTCCGTAAAGTTCTTCCACATAGGAACGAAGCTTTGCTGTGGATGGATATTTCTTCGTGCTATTTTGCATCACATAAGGAAGAAGCGCCCTGTGTGTCGCATTTTCTTTTGTAATGGGAGTTCGCCATTTCACCACAATCGTATTCGTTTTAAATTTTCCTGTCTTTACTGTATGTAATTGAAAGCCGCTATATTTCGTAATCTTTTCTGTTGCTACACTCATAACATACCTCCTACGTATCCTTCACTAATCATACACTATTTGTTAGTATTAACTCTATTCATAAGGTTATTCTTACAAAGTCTAGATTAGGATAATTTTTCCCATCATCTTATGGATTCTACTTGGCCTATATCTTTTCCTTCTTTATGGTCTAGCTAAACACGGAACAAAAGGTTTTCTTATTTTTCACATCCACATCTATGAAAGTTATTCCATTTAATATGCAAAAAATTGCGTTTTATCCCTATTAACTGTTTAAAAGATTATTTAAAGAGAAATAAGAACAAAATAAAGCGAAACTTCCATAAGTGGGGGTTTTCCTTCATCCCCCACTTATGGTTAGTTGAACCAATCGGACCTTTACATGTGCTTGAGGTGGAAGTCTTACTGTCCGTTAAGAGTGAAATAAAGGAATCATTAAAAAGATAAAAAGGAGAAATATGCTATGCCGAAACTTGTTTTAATCCGTCATGGAGAAAGTCTTTGGAATGTAGAAAATCGTTTTACTGGCTGGACTGATGTTGACCTGTCTGAAACAGGATTAACAGAGGCTAGAGAAGCTGGCATTATTTTAAATAGTAATGGTTACACTTTTGATATTGCTTATACATCCTATTTAAAAAGGGCTATCCACACATTATGGATCATCCTTGCTGAAATGGATAGCATGTGGATTCCAGTGTATAAAACATGGAAGTTAAATGAACGCCATTATGGTGCACTGCAAGGACTTAACAAAGCAGAAACAGCTGAGCAATATGGACTGGATCAAGTACAAAAGTGGAGAAGATCAATGGATATCAAGCCGCCTGCATTAAGCAAAGATGATCCTCGATATACGATTAACGACCCAAGGTATCGAGAGCTTAAAGACGGGGAATTCCCTTTAGCAGAAAGCCTTGCAGATACGGAAAAAAGAGTGTTAACATTCTGGAATGAAGAAATAGCACCAGTGTTAAAAGAAAACAAAAAAGTTATCATCACAGCACATGGTAACACACTTCGAGCTATCATACAGTATTTAGACAACATTTCACCGGATGGGATTGCATCCTTGAACATTCCTACGAGCATTCCTCTAGTATATGAATTAGATGACAACACACTTAAGCCAATTCGTCATTATTATTTAGATATGAAGGGCGAAGTACCTGCGAATGTCATTCCAAAACATATTCCGATTGAGTTACTGGATAAAGAAGTAAAGAGCAAGGCGATTAATACCCATGAGGAATAAATAAATTGATCCTATTTATTACGTATATATTAGGTGATTTGTACCTATTGTTGCTTCGAATATGAAAAAAGCGCCCACTTTAAAAAAGTCGGTCACTTTTTTCATTTTATAAAAATAACTAGGAAATTTTATTTATCTACTTCCTTTAATATAAGGAACACCAGATGCTTTTGGCGCATCTGCACGACCAATAAAGCCTGTTAATGCAATAATCGTTAATACATATGGTGCAATTAACAGATACACATTTGGAATGTTTTCTAAAAACGGTAAACTGCTACCAACAATACTCAAACTTTGAGCAAAGCCGAAGAAAATCGCAGCTCCCATAGCCCCAAGCGGATTCCATTTTCCGAAAATAAGGGCAGCAAGTGCCATGAACCCTTGTCCACTAATAGTAGCATGTGTAAAATCATTTGTAATCGACTGGGCAAATACACCACCGCCGATTCCGCCAAATGCCCCAGAAAGAATAACAGCAATATAGCGCATTTTTGTTACGTTAATTCCCATCGTATCTGCAGCCATTGGGTGTTCCCCTACCGAACGAAGACGCAGGCCAAACGGCGTTTTATACATCACATACCAAGCTATGATAGCGATAATAATTGCTAAGTAAGAAGTCCAATACGTATTGGAGAAAAATAAATCACCAATCACCGGTATATCTTTTAACACGGGAATATCAATTTTCTTAAAGCTATAGCGAATGGTACCTGTTTGCCCTTTTCCATCATAGATTAATTTCACTAAAAACATAGCAAGACCTGCAGCAAGCAAGTTAATTGCCACACCGGAAACGGTTTGATCGGCACGGAATGTGATACTTGCCACCGCGTGTAGGATTGAAAATATCGCCCCAACAACCATCGCAACAAGCAACGAAATCCAAGGTGTCCAAGCACCGAGACTATCTGCAAATGTTAAGTTAAAAACAATGGAGGAGAAAGCTCCCATCACCATTAGACCTTCTAATCCAATATTAACAACTCCAGCTCTTTCGGAAAAGTTACCGCCAAGAGCAGTAAAGATTAGCGGAGCAGCAAACAATAGCGAAGAGGGTATGACAATTAATAATACATCCATTAATCCCATTTACTTCTCCCCCTTTTTACTTTTATTTTTACTTAATCTATCCAAGAATAAGCGGATCATGTAACTTGATGCAACAAAGAATACGATTAAAGCAATAATGATATCAACCATCTCATTTGGTACACCTGCTTCAAGTGGCATATTTAAGGAACCTACTTTTAAGAAACCAAACAAGCATGCTGCAAGTACAATTCCTAGTGGTCCATTTGCCCCAAGTAACGCTACCGCAATTCCATCAAATCCAACACCAGTAAATCCACCTTTATTACTTACATATTCGAAAGTTCCTAAGCCTTCCATTGCTCCTGCAAGGCCTGCAAAAGCACCAGAGATAACCATAGATAAAATAATATTACGGTTAACATTCATCCCAGCATATTGAGAAGCCTTTTGGTTAAAACCAACCGCTTTTAATTCATAACCTTTTACTGTCTTTTCTAAAATCACCCACATAAGAATAGCGCAGCCTACTGCGATTAAAATCCCCCAATGAAGACGAGAATAATCGGTAATACTAGCTAAAAACTCTGAGCGTAAACTAGCAGATGGCGGAATTGTTTCTGTACGGTCTGCCTTGTCTGTAAGAACATTTCGAATCAAATAATTAGATACATGTAGGGCAATATAGTTCATCATGATACTTACGATAACTTCATGTACTCTAAATCTTGCTTTTAAAAATCCTGGCACAAATGCCCATAGTGCTCCAGCTGCTGCAGCAGCTAATACTGCTAGTGGTAAATGAATGATTTTTGGTAGATCAAACGCAATACCAACCCAAACAGCAGCAAGCCAACCAACAATTAATTGTCCTTCTACCCCGATATTAAATAGTCCTGTACGAAAAGCAAAGGCAACTGCCAGACCTGCAAGAATCAATGGAGTAATTTGGCGAACTACTTCTCCAGTGAAATAGATTTCACCAAACGCACCATTCCAAAGTGCCGTATAGGCATCTCCAGGATTGTATCCTGTTGCAAACATTATGATTGTACCAACAATAACCCCTAATAATACGGAAATAATTGGAATACTAATTTTCTTTATTGTATTAGACATTATTCTCCACACCCACTTTTTTAGCATTCGATCCTGCCATTAATAATCCTAACTCTTGTTCTGTTGTAGTCTTTGGATCAACAGTAGCAATAATTTCCCCGTCGAAAATAACGGCAATTCGGTCACTCACATTTAAGATTTCTTCTAGCTCAAAGGAAATTAATAATACTGCTTTTCCTTTATCTCGTTGTTCGATTAAACGTTTATGAATAAATTCAATCGCGCCGACATCCAGACCTCTCGTAGGCTGAGCTGCAATAAGCAAATCAGGATCACGGTCTACTTCTCTACCAATAATTGCTTTTTGCTGGTTTCCACCAGAAAGTGCTCTTGCAGGAGTGTGAATACTTGGTGTTCTCACATCAAATTCTTCGATTAATTCGCTTGCCTTTTTCTCTATTTCTGTTTGATTTAAGAATCCATAATTAGAAAATGGTCTTTTATAATACGTTTGCAATGCCATGTTTTGTCCAATTGAAAAATCAAGGACTAAGCCATGTTTATGTCTATCCTGTGGAATATGACCAATTCCACTTTCCGTGATTTTCCGTGGCGTCAAGACACTAATTTCTTTGCCATTGAGGGTAATGCTACCACTATTTTTCTTCATTAATCCAGTGATTGCCTCAATGAGCTCTGATTGACCATTGCCATCTACACCGGCAATCCCGACAATTTCACCTGCTTTAACATCTAGGTTAAGAGAGTTCACTACATGAACACCGCGACTGTCTTTCACCGTTAAATCTGTAATGTTTAATACTGTTTCTTTCGGATTTGGAGCTTTCTTCTCTGTTTTAAAGGACACTTCACGGCCAACCATTAAGTTTGCAAGTTCATTTGGGTTTGTATCTTTTACATTATAGGTTCCGATACCTTCGCCTTTTCGAATGACCGTCACACGATCACACACTTCCATAATTTCTTTTAATTTATGGGTAATTAAAATAATCGATTTTCCTTCTTGAATTAGCTTACGGAAAATGCCAATTAATTCTGTAATCTCTTGCGGCGTTAAAACAGCAGTTGGTTCATCAAAAATTAAAATTTCTGCTCCGCGATATAATGTTTTTAAAATTTCTACCCTTTGCTGCATTCCAACAGAAATATCAGCAACTTTCGCTTTCGGATCAACCGCAAGACCATATCGTTCAGAAATTTCTCTTACTTCTTTTTCAGCTCTTTTCAGATCAATTTTCCCTTTGCTTACTGTTTCTTTTCCTAAAATAATATTTTCCGTAACAGTAAATGTATCAATCAACATAAAATGCTGATGAACCATTCCAATTCCTAAATCATTTGCGATATTAGGATTTGAAATGTTAACTACTTCCCCACGTGCACGGATTTCCCCTTTTTCTGGCTGATACAACCCAAAAAGAACATTCATAAGCGTTGACTTTCCTGCACCATTTTCCCCTAAAAGTGCATGAATCTCACCTTTTTTTACTTGAAGGGTAATATTGTTGTTTGCAACAATACCAGGGAATTCTTTTCGAATATTTAACATCTCGATTACATATTCCATCTAATCCACTCCTTCTTTACCTCACAGATAAATGATTAAGCTTTAAAAAACAGTATGATGTCAAAGAATTTATTTTTCTAAAACAATCCACAAAGGAAATTATGTAATTTTTATGTTACGATAATTCCAGCTTATAAAATTTTGAATAAAGAATAGAATAACACTTCTACTCTTTAGTTAAAATTCTATTTTTTGTCGTAAAAAAGGAATAAGTGTTTGCATTGCAAACCACTTATTCCTGGAAAATTAGCATATGCTATTTACTTAACAGTATCAGGAACAGTGTACTCACCGTTTTTAATTTTTGCAGTCCATTCTTCAACAGCTGCATCGATTTCTGCTTTGTTTTCTACTTCTTCATTAATTGCTGCTAGACCAACACCATCTTCTTTTAAGCCGTAAACAGTAGTTTCGCCACCAGGGAAATTACCTTCTTTGGCTTTAGTTGAGATATCTTGTACTGCAGTAGAAACACCTTTTAATGCAGAAGTTAACACAATATTATGATCTCCTACAGCGCCTTCTGCTGCTTGGTCAGAGTCAACACCGATTGCCCAAATGTATTTTTCAGGGTCTTTTTCTTTTAAATCACGTGCTTCAGAGAATAATCCAGCACCAGTTCCACCAGAAGCATGGAATACTACGTCAGCACCAGAAGAGTACATTTTACTTGCAATTGTTTTACCAATTTCAGGTTTATCAAAAGCACCAGCATATTGTACATCTACTTTAATATCAGGGTTTACCGCTTTAACGCCATCAACGAATCCAGCTTCAAAACGCCCGATAACTTCTCCTTCTACACCGCCGATAAAGCCGATTTTTTCAGATTTAGTAGCATGAGCAGCTGCTACACCAGCTAAGAAAGAAGCTTCTTGCTCTTTGAAAGTAATACTTGCTACGTTTGGTTGATCTACTACAGCGTCAACGATACCAAAATGAGCATCTTTTTGTTGTTGAGCGATTTCTGAGATTGCGCCTTCCATCATAAATCCAATACCAAATACTAGATCATTTCCTTGACGAATTAAGCTGTTTAAGTTAGTAGCATAATCTGAATCTGATTGTGATTGTAGGTAATCAATACCATTACCTTTTGATAGGCCATTATCTTCACCAAATGCTTGTAAACCTTCCCAAGCTGATTGGTTAAATGATTTATCATCAACACCACCTACATCTGTTACCATTGCAACTTTAAATGAGTCTTTATCCTTATCACCTTCTGCTGCATTGTCGTTACCTTTGTCATTACTTCCACAAGCACTTAATACAGTCCCAGCAGCTAGTACTAAAGACAGTGCTAAGCCAAATTTACGCTTCTTCAAAGCTTGTACCCCCTAGATTTTGTTATTTAGTAAGAAAATTTACGATTAGTTTGTCCAGCTTTTAAGAATAAATGCGTTTTCTTAATACTTGAAAGCTAAACTTATCGGATCGAAAATAATTTACTGAATAAAGAATCGGCTCATCCTTCTCATCATAATGCATCTGTTTTAAAACAAGCAGAGCAGTTTCTGGTTCGCATTGCAGAATGGGAGATACTTTCTCATGATATCCAATCGGTTCGATTTGTGCCACAGCGTATGTAATATGTCTTTGACTATCCGATTCCAAGAACTGAAAAATCGATTCTTGATCGTATGAAAATCGGTCAGGCAAGATTTTCTGCGGCAATTTATCAATACAATAAACAACCGGTTCGCCATTAGCTGTTCGAACTCTTTCGATAACGAGCAGTTCTTCCTCTTGCATAGCGGAGAAGCGTGTCGCATCTTCTTCAGTGGCAAACATCGTGTTTGAGCTTAGAAATATGGTGCCTGGATTCATTCCTGCCTGCATAATCATATTCGTGACACTATTTAATTGTTCTATGCCAGAATTAAACAATGGCTTGCTGTTAACAAATGTGCCAACACCATGTCTTCTGACAACCACATTTTCTTCTTCCAATGTACGAAGTGCTTCTCTTAACGTCGCACGACTTACACCTAAAGTTTTTGCAAGCTCGAATTCAGAAGGGAATTTTTCTTTTTCTTTATATACTCCCATCTTAATGTCTCTTTTCAGACGATCAACGACTTGCAAATATAAATGTCTCGTATCCGATTTAATTAGCATATGATGTTCCTCCAAACATTTCTAAGACATCAGACCTCTGATGTTCAATCATTCCTACTAATCGAAAATACTATAACACTTTTTGACTAATAAATAAATAGACTTTTAAGAATTTCGTCGAAAAAATACTGAAATGAGAGATTGTTCGGAAATCAATCGTTTTCAATTGTATATTCTTGTAAAAATAACGGTTAATCCCCCCTCTTTTTCCTCCGTTACTCGAAGGATTGTTCTGAATATACGATAAAAAAGGAACCTGAAATAGGTTATACTATTTCAGGTTCCCTTTGTTAAATATGATTATTTACTATACATTTCAATAGAGTTCTTTATATTTAAATATGGATCATTTCTATTCATGCATACTAATTCATATTTATATTTTATTGTATATTCATTTCTTCTGGCCCTTTTGAAATGAGGACGGTTCTAGGTTTACTACCCTCATATGGTCCAACTACCCCGCGGGCTTCCATTTCGTCAATTAATCTTGCTGCTCTCGTATAGCCAATACGAAATCTTCTTTGTAACATGCTAACAGACGCTGTTTGCATTTCGACTATTAATTCAACTGCGTCGTTATACAGCTCATCTTCGACTGCTCCTGTGACTTCGACAATTTCATCTGGGATCATTTCTTCCTGGTATTGTGCCTTCTGCTGTCCAATAACGAAATCGACTACTTCTTCTACTTCTTCATCAGATAAGAATGCACCTTGTACCCTAACCGGTTTACTTGCACCATAAGGGAAGAATAGCATATCTCCTCTTCCTAGTAGCTTCTCTGCTCCTCCCATATCTAAAATAGTACGAGAATCGGTCTGAGAGGAAACGGCAAAAGCAATTCTGGATGGAATATTAGCTTTTATAACTCCTGTAATAACATCAACAGATGGACGCTGAGTTGCAATGATTAAATGGATTCCAGCGGCACGCGCCATCTGGGCAAGCCTTGTAATGGCATCTTCTACATCAGATGAGGCTACCATCATTAAGTCAGCAAGCTCGTCCACAATCACAACAATAAATGGCAGAAGGGGCTGCTTTTCCTGTTCTTCTGCATTATAGCGTTTGATATATTCGTTGTATCCTTCAATATTTCTTGTCCCTGTATGAGAGAATAAATCGTATCTCCGCTCCATTTCACTGACGACCTTCATCAATGCTTGCGATGCTTTTTTCGGATTGGTTACAACTGGTGCAAGTAAATGAGGAATACCATTATAGACATTTAATTCAACCATTTTCGGGTCAATCATCATTAGTTTCACTTCATGTGGCTTTGCTCTCATTAAAATACTTGTAATGATCCCATTAATGCAGACACTTTTCCCGCTTCCTGTTGCTCCAGCAACAAGTAAATGGGGCATCTTATTTAATTCAGCACATACTGCTTCTCCTGTAATGTCCCGTCCAAACGCGATCATCAACTTAGAATCAGGTTTATCATTTTTACTTGATTCTAAAACTTCTCTTAGCGAAACTACTGCGACTTCTGAGTTTGGCACTTCAATCCCAATAGCAGATTTCCCTGGGATTGGTGCCTCGATCCTAATATCTTTCGCTGCTAGCGCTAATGCTAAATCATCACTTAAATTGACTATTTTACTTACTTTTACCCCTTCGCTTGGATGAACTTCATACTTTGTAACTGCTGGTCCTAAATGTACCTCTGTTACTCTCGCTTTTACTCCAAAACTATGGAATGTTCTTTCTAATTTAGCAGCATTTGCATGAATTTGCTCATATTCACCACTTTGATCTGCCTTTCTTGGCAGCTTTAATAGTTTTAAAGGAGGAAGCTCATAATCTTTATTCTCCACTTCCGTAAAAGTAATTGGGACAACATCCCCCTCATCTAACGGCTCGTCCATTGGTTCTACAACAGAATCTTCCGGAATGGGCTCATCTTGGTATGCTCTTTCCGCAAAAGTATTAATGATTGGCTCTTGTATGTAGGCTTCTTCCTCTTGAGATGAAGGATTCACGATGATGGCTGGAGTTGTATTTTGCTCACGCTGATTATTCTCTCTCCTTGCCTGTTTGTCTGCTTTGCGTTTTTCTTTATTTTTTTGGATAGATTCTTTCCAATCTTTCATATCTTGCACAAAAGCAGCCCATTGATCTTGAGTAAAATTCCAAATACTTGATAATACTTTTTTAAAGGCACCACTTAAAGTTTTACCTGTAAGCAAGATAAAACCAATCATAATCACAATAAAACTTATAATCTGTGTACCTACCGTATCGAATAAATAGTGGAAGAGGGCAAACAAAACGGCACCGATCATTCCACCGCCTAAATCAATATTCGTTGCCTGCTTTTCTACTTCCATCCAAAATAATTCCCAAGTATTATAAATCACACTTGGATTCGTAAAATTGCCTTGACTTGCAAGCAACTTAAATAGTGTCACATGACTGAGTAACAAAACGGCACTAACAATCAAATAAATGCCATTTAATTTTGTATGGAACATATAAGGCTTTTCTCGCTTCCACATTAAATAACCACCGTATACGATTAGCCCAATTAGGCAAAGCATATACCACTCTCCGAAAAAGAAACGGAAAAAAGAAACCATTGTTGCTCCTACGGCACCTAGTTTAAGAATAGAGATAAAACTTAATGCCATTATGACGAGAGCTGTTAGTTCATATTGTATCGTTAATTTAAGATGTTGTTTTTTTCTTGTTTTTCTTTTTTTTCTTTTAGCCATCTTGATCACCTAATATTTAAAATTATCTTCCTCATTTGTAATAAAGAAGCAGCCTAAGGCTGCTTCTTTATTGATTACTATATTATATCATAGTTTATAAAGCGAAACTTCTATCAGTAGGTTTTTTTATCCTTTGCTGTTGATAGAAGGCGGATGTTTGCTGTTGCGTTTTTTGGTTTGGCTGATTTGCTGTCTGCTTTGGCTGATATCTCGTTCGGTTGGCTGATTTGCTGTCTGCTTTGGCTGATATCTCGCTCGTTTGGCTGATTTGCTGCCTGCTTTGGCTGATATCTCGTTCGGTTGGCTGACTTGCTGCCTGTTTTGGCTGATATCTTCCCAAATTTGCTAATAAATCAAATTTCAAAGTAAGTTTCTCTCCTTATCATTCCCTCTAATCGACTTTTTCAGATAAAAAGCCATTAAATTGTTGGAATTTTTGCTCCTGGTTGCATTTCTGTATGCAGATAATGATTTGGATCGGTGCTAAGTACTCTAATGACTTCAAATTCATTTGACTCATTTCTAGCCACTAATAAAGGTATACCGTTATACTGAATAACTTGTTGTCTTTCATAGATGTCTTGACTCATTGGGAAAATTAATTCTTCAGGCATCATTGTATACATAATCATTGAATAATCCCTTCATTCTGTTCTTTATTGGCATCAATCAATTCATTTAGCTTTTTCATAGCATCTCCTACGCCGCCAACAGAGTCAATAAGTCCAGAAGTAACAGCATCACTTCCAATTACATTTGTCCCGATATCTCTTGTTAGATTTCCTTTAGCAAACATTAAGTCTTTAAAATTTTCTTCACTAATTTTGGAATGTTTTGTTACAAAGTTAACGACTCTCTCTTGCATTTTATCTAAGTATTCGAATGTTTGTGGGACCCCGATAACGAGACCTGTCAAGCGGATTGGATGAATCGTCATTGTTGCTGTTTCTGCAATATAAGAATGATCACAGGACACAGCAATTGGAACACCGATTGAATGCCCTCCTCCTAATACTAAGGAAACAGTTGGTTTAGAAAGAGAAGCAAGCATTTCAGAAATAGCTAATCCAGCTTCTACATCGCCCCCAACAGTATTTAAAATAACAAGTACCCCTTCAATTTTCGGGTTTTGCTCGATTGCTACAATTTGGGGAATTAGATGCTCATATTTCGTTGTTTTATTTTGCGGTGGTAATTGTAAATGTCCTTCAATTTGACCAACAATCGTTAAACAATGTATTTTGGAATCCTGAGATAGCTGCGGTACATTTGTTTGTCCCAACTGTTGGATTTTTTCCATTAAGCTAGATGGTTTATCCTCTTTCGGCTGTTCCTCAGGTTGAGCGTTATTATTATTTACTGAAACCATAAAGTTCTCCCTTCCTAAAAACCATAATAGTCTTAGTATGAAGCGAGAATCACTATTTCATGCGGCTGAAATCGAAAAGACAATTCACCACATTTACTATCGAAATGAAAGAATATTATTTTACGGTGTTGCTTTTAATTTTTGCATTCACATCCGAGTAATAAAATGTTAATCAACTGTCTGAATGCATAAAAAACAACCGTCTTACCAATGTATTCAATCGATAAAGACGGTTGTGTGTATTATTTTCTAGCCGGTTTTACTTCCATAATAATTGGCAAGATCATCGGTCTGCGTTTTGTTTTTTCATAAAGGAACTGGTTTAATGTATCTCGTATATCTTGCTTGATTCCAGTCCAATCAAAGCTATCCTTGCTGATACTTTTTTCCACAATATCTCTTACTCGGTCAGAAGCTTCTTCTAATAACTTTTCTGATTCACGAACATATACAAAGCCTCGTGTAATAATTTCTGGACCAGCAGAAATCTTTCTTTCCGCCTTATTTAACGTTATGACAACCGTTAAAATACCATCCTGAGATAGTAGCTTACGATCTCTTAAGACAATATTTCCAACATCTCCAACACCGCTGCCGTCAATTAAAACATTTCCTGCTGGAATCTTGCCGCCAACACGGAGCGTATCTTCCTTATATTCAAGAACCTCTCCTTGTTCAGGAAGATAAATATTTTGCGGAGCTATTCCGCATTCAATCGCAATTTTCTCATGCGCTTTTAATACACGGTACTCTCCATGGATTGGCAAAAAGAATTTAGGCTTCATCATATTAATCATGAATTTTAACTCTTCTTGGCTGCCATGATTGGAGCTATTGAATGTTTTATAGCCTGCAAGTAGTGTTGCACCTGCTCGATATAGTTTATCGATTGTTTTTCCAACAAATACTTCGCTTCCTAAGAAGGAAGACGCTGCAAATAAAACAGTATCTCCTTCCATAATGCTTGCTTGTTTCTGATTTTTCTTTACCATCTTTTGCAGTGCTTCAATAGGTTCCCCTTTTGTGCCAGTTGTAATGATTACCATTTGGTCTTGTGAATATGTTTGAAGCTCATTATAGGAAACGATTGTTTCTTCGTTCACTAACAAATAGTTATGCTTTAAGGCAATTTGTAATACTCTTTGCAAATTCTTGCCAATAATTGCGACTTTACGATTTGTTTTTTCTGCAGCATCAATTATATGCTGGATTCGATTTAAGTCAGTAGCAAAACATGCAGCAATGATACGACCCTTTGTGTGTAAAAATGCTTCAATTAAGCTTTGTGTTACAATAAAGTCAGTTGTAGAATAACCTGGTTTATCTGCATTCGTACTATCAGAAAGTAAAGCTAATACTCCCTCTTCGCCTATCTTTGCCATCTCACCATATTCTGGCTTATATAAATCACTTGCCGTCTGGTCGAATTTGAAATCCCCAGTATGTACAATTGCGCCTTCTGATGTATGGATAACGATCCCAATACTATCAGGGATACTATGATTCGTCTTAAAGAAGGACACCTTTGAGGAAGCAAATGTTAGAACGGATTTAGAGGTAACAATTTCAAATTGTGCTTGTCCTTTGAAGTCCTGCTCTTTCATCTTTTCCTTTGTCAGTTCAGCTGTTAAAAGCGTCGTGTAAACTGGAACATCCAAATCTCTTAAAATATAAGATAAGCCTCCAATATGGTCTTCATGTGCATGTGTTAGGAAAATCCCTTTTACTCTGTCTTTGTTTTGCTTTAAATACGTGATATCTGGAATAACAATATCAATTCCCAACATTTCATTTTGTGGATACATTAAGCCAGCATCAATTATAAATATGTCTTCATCCACTTCGACTACAAACATATTTTTTCCGTTCTCGCCCACTCCACCGAGTGCGACCAGCTTTATTTTTTCATTTTTCATCACTTTTTGTTTCCTCCTATGTTGAGTTAAGCCGACCATTGATCAGTTATGATTATTATACTTGATGTTTAAAAATGTTTACAACCAATTTTATGAAATCTTCCTTTTGAAAGAGCTTTTTCTGCCAAAAATCGGGATGTTTACTTTTGGTATCCACCTTGATTTCATAGGCTTTTTCCATAGAAAATTACTATTTATTTTTCACCGCTTATTCGACTGAAATTTAAAAATAGAAATAAATATTACGACTGCAAAACAAGCTAAACATGCCATAATACTAATTCGGTTTGCCTCATCGAACAAGAAACTAATACTAATAATTGCTAAGCATATAACCGTAAAAATGGGAATAAACGGATAACCCCAAATTTTAAAGCTTGGCTGAAATGGATAAGATCTTCGTAACTTTAGTTGCGCTAAACATATCGTTATCCAGACAATCGATACAACAAAACCTGGAAATGCCATTAATAAAGAGAATACTTGATCTTGCTTCACTAATGCAATCATAGAGCCTGCAATTAAAATAACAGCTGTAACCATTAAACTATAAAGAGGTACTCCACTTTTATTTACCTTACTAAATGCCTTTGGACCTTGTCCTTCTATAGCAAGGGAATACATCATTCTTGTACATCCATATATACCCGAATTTGCTGCAGATAACACGGCAATAATTAAAACAAAGTTCATAATATGTGCTGCGCCAGACAATCCGGAAATAGAAAGTACTTGTACGAAAGGACTAGAAGCTTCTGTTAGCTCGTTCCAAGGAATTAGTCCACAAATAATTAGAATTGGTAGTGTATAAAATAAAATAATTCGTAAAATAAAGCTTTTAATTACTTTAGGTAGTATTTTGTCTGCATCTTTTACCTCTGTTACCGTTACTCCAATCAGTTCAGAGCCACCATAGGAGAACATAACAATTAATAATGCTGAAAAAACAGACATCCAGCCATTTGGGAAAAATCCACCATTCTCTGTGTAATTTTGCAAATAATTCGTTTCTCCTGATGGAATGATTCCAAATAATACCGCTGCTCCTAATATAATAAAGAGAATAATCATTCCAATTTTAATACCTGCAAACCAAAATTCAAATTCACCATAATTTTTAACATTCATTGTATTTACTGCGATTAATACAACAGAACAAATAATACTTAAAATCCATAACGGGATATCTGGCAGCCAATATTGCAAAAAGCTTCCAGCAACAACAACTTCAATCACGCATACAGCAAGCCATAGAATGCAATACATCCAGCCAATAATGAACGCCATTCGATCACCAAAAGCTTTCCCGATAAAACCTTTCATATTAGTATTCGGATAAATAATAGCCATTTCTGCAATACTTCCCATTACGACAAGCAATAATAGTCCAGCAAATATATATGTAAAGATAACGCCTGGGCCGGCAATAGACACTGTTTCGCCGCTTCCTTTAAATATCCCTGTTCCAATTGCTCCTCCCATTGCCATTAGACTAATATGTCTTGGCAACAGATTTTTCTGTAACTGATTTTTTGCCATGTCTTCTCCTCCGTACTTCACTCATTACTTTTAAAATTTTCTTCTACATTCGCACATTCACTATGTATCCAATCATAATCAATTACAAGTTTAGAAACAAGCTTTTCTTGTGATGCTATCCAACAAAAAAGTCAGAAGAGCTAGCATTCTCTGAAGGAATAACCAATGGCAATACCATAATTTATGGTATGCTGCAGGCTTACCCGTAATAAAAGAGAGAGCTAAATTCTTCTGACACATATACATTAAATAAAGCTTATTTATCGGTATGAAGGAAATTCACAAAATTATTTTCGTATTTTTATAAATTATTTTGGATAAGCGTAAGCTAACATAACTTATAAAAATCTTGCAAGTTCTGTTCGTTCTTCCTCTGTTAATGGTACTAAAGGTAAACGAACTGAACCAACATCAAATCCTTTTAATTGCAGTGCAGTTTTGACAGGAACAGGGTTAGGTGCTTTAAATAAAGCTAACATAAGAGGAAGTAATTTTTGATGCATTTTAGAAGCAGCGTCTATTTTTCCATCTAAAAAAGTACTTACCATTTCTTGCATTTCCTTACCGATTACATGAGAAGCAACCGAGATTACCCCAGTTCCACCTACAGATAACAACGGCAATGTCAAACTATCATCTCCACTGTATACATAAAAATCATCTGGTGTAGATGCAATAATTTTCGTGATTTTATTCAAATTTCCGCTAGCTTCTTTTACTGCTACTATGTTTTGAATTTCGGACAAGCGAATAATAGTTTCTGGTTCAATATTAACAACAGAACGACCTGGAATATTATATATCATAACGGGAAGTTTTGTAGATTCTGCAACTGCTTTAATATGTTGATACAAGCCTTCTTGATTCGGTTTGTTATAGTATGGTCCAACTACCATAACCGCGTCCACGCCTGCAAGTTCAGCTTGTTTCGTTAATTCGATGGACTCATATGTGTTATAACTGCCAGTTCCTGCAATGATAGGAACTCTCTTTTCCACTACCTTTACCACATGTTTAAATAAAGCAATCTTCTCTTGTTTGGATAATGTTGGCGATTCTCCAGTTGTACCAGCTACCACTAAAGAATCTGTTCCGTTTTCAAGTAAATGATTAATTAACTGTGTTGTTTTTGGAAAATCTATATGTCCCTTGGCATCAAATGGTGTAATCATGGCCGTTGACACCCTACCAAATAAACCCATCGTTCCACTCCTATTCTCATCTCGATCTCGTCGTATCTATATCGTATCTTTTCTATTCTTTCTCTAGTTCAAATGCATCATGCAATACATTAACAGCACTTACTAAATCATCCTGTTTCACAAGTACCCATATCGTCGCATGGCTATCAGCTGATTGGAGAATTCTAATTCCTTTATTTGATAGTGCTGTAACGATTTTAAATGTGACACCAGGTACACCGGCCATTCCAGCACCAACAACGGATACCTTTGCACATTCTCTTTCAATAACAGGTTCATAACCCATATTCTCAAGAACAGCTATCGCTTTGTTTGTCATTTCATTTGTAACTGTATAGACGACACTGTTTGGTGAAATGTTGATAAAGTCTACACTAATTTCTTCATTAGCCATCGCTTTAAATACTTGTGCTTGCAAATCATATTGGTCTTTTTTCGCAAATACCTTAATTTGTGTTACATTCGCTACATGAGCTATGCCAGTAACAGGTCTCTCTTTAATATCACTGCCTCTGCTTTCTGGATTGCTTGATGTAACAAGTGTACCAGTACCTTTAGAATACGTAGAACGAATTCGAATCGGCACCTTTGCCTGCATAGCAATTTCTACTGCTCGTGGATGGATAACTTTCGCCCCTTGGTATGCCATATTACATACTTCTGAATAAGTGACAACCGATAATGGACGAGCATTTTCTGCAATTCTTGGATCAGCTGTCATAATCCCTTCTACGTCTGTAAAAATATCAATATATTCAGCATTAAGTGCAGATCCTAAAGCAGCTGCTGAAGTATCACTTCCGCCTCTACCTAATGTTGTTATATCGCCATTTGGTGCTGCTCCTTGGAAACCAGCTACTACTACGACATCATGATGCTCTAACTCTTGCAGAATTCGGCTGCAATCCATTTCCATAATTCTTGCGTTGGTAAAATCATTATTTGTCTTAAAGCCAGCTTGCGCACCTGTTAGTGAAGTTGCAGAAATCTGATTTTCTAATAATAGCTGCGTAAATACTACACTAGAAATAATTTCGCCACACGACATTAACAAATCATTTTCCCTTCTGCTAATACTCGATTCGGATCCACCGACTAAGGATAATAATGTATCGGTTGCGTATGGCTCCCCTTTACGTCCCATTGCGGAAACAACTACAACTACTTTATACCCTTCACTTAATGCATCTTTAATATGATCTTTTGCTTGAATTCGGCTTTTTTCATCTCTTACCGATGTTCCACCAAATTTTTGAACCATTATCTTCACAATAAACACCTCTGAACACTTTCTAAAAGAGTGTAATATAAGGGTGCCTTTTTCTAGAACAAATTTGAGGTCTCTCTATCAATAAAAACTAAAGATAGAGATTAGCCTCATTCATCATTTTACTAGGAGGATCCCTTGTTGATTTGGACTTAGTTACTTTACCCTTGAGTCCGTTGATTTTACGAAAAGTATTCCTAAAAAAGAGAATCTCTTTCAGATAGATACTTCCTGATATGAAAGACAAGAATTTGGCACGCCAGCCATTGCGGTGTCCAAACTTGTACTTCCTGTATGTAGAAATAATCGAATCTACTTACAGGCACATTCCTGCATTCCATTCTTACAGTCTTGCCTTTCTAAGTTGCTTAAACAAGCTCTAATTTAATTAGACTTTCTGCTATTTGAACAGAGTTCCATGCGGCACCTTTTAATAAATTATCTGAAACTACCCACATATGGAATCCATTTTTCACATCTAAATCTTGACGAATGCGTCCAACAAATACATCGTTGCTTCCAACACAGTCTGCAGGCATTGGATAGATTTGATTATTTGGATCATCTTGAAGCACAATACCAGGTGCATCACCCAGTAATTCTTTTATTTCAGCAACCGTTACTTGATCATTATCTAATTCAAAATAAACAGATTCAGAGTGACCTGTAGCAACTGGAATACGTACACATGTTGCCGCAACTTTTAAGTCATCTGCATGCATGATTTTTTTTGTTTCATTAATCATTTTCATTTCTTCATAAGTGAATCCATTTTCTGTAAACACATCGATTTGCGGAACTGCATTGAAAGCTATTTGGTAATGTTTTTTATCACTTTTCACTGGAAGAATTTTCGCCTCAAACGCTTCGTTATTTAGAATAGCTTGCGTTTGACTATTTAATTCCTCTACTGCAGCTGCGCCTGATCCAGAAACAGCTTGATAAGTAGATACTAATACTTTAGATAGCCCATATTTTTCTTTTAATGGTTGTAAAGCTACAACCATTTGGATAGTAGAACAGTTTGGATTAGCAATAATACCATTATGTTTATGAAGGTCTTCTTCATTTACTTCTGGTACTACTAATGGCACATCTTTATCCATACGGAATGCGCTTGTATTATCAACAACAATCGCTCCATGTCTAACTGCATGTGGAGCAAGGTCCTTCGATACCCCACCGCCTGCGCTAAATAACGCGATATCAATTCCTTTAAAACTATCTGGAGTCGCTTCTTGTACCACAAATTCCTTCTCTTTATAAAGAACTTTTGTCCCTGCTGAACGTTTTGATGACAAAAGAGTTAAGGTTGAAATCGGAAAATCTCTGCTTTCTAATGTTTTAATCATTTGTTGACCAACAGCCCCTGTTGCTCCAACTACTGCTACGTTATATCCTTTTAATTGCTCCATTTAAGGTTCTCCTTCCAAAGGCTTTCTCTAATAATCATAGGCAAGCGTAAAGCGCCGCCTTAAATAATATTATCTATTTTAACATATTCAAGCAGCAATAAAAGAAACTTTTATCAGATTCTTTCAAAAAACACCGATTGGCGCTATGGATTCCCAATTGGATACCGACAAGCGCCATGTTTTATCGGTGAGTTTTCAAAAAATACTCGGATTAATCTAAATACTTTTCCACAATTACTGGTTGAATCTGTTTATATTCTAATGCTGCCTCAATTGTTTCTGCAAGCATAGACATTCTTGCTACCATGGAATTTGGTTTTTTTATTGGATCATCCTGACCAAATGGAATAAAGAAAATATTTTTTGTTGCCATTAAACGCATTAGATTAATGCCGTTTAATCCTAACGCATCATTGGTAGAAATCCCTAAGACAACAGGTTTTTGGTTGCGTAATGTTGCTTTAGCTGCCATTAGCACTGCATTATCTGTCATCGCATTCGCAAATTTACTCATGCTATTTCCTGTTAAAGGTGCAATGATCATACAGTCAAGCGGTGCTTTCGGTCCAAGTGGCTCTGCAGCGACAATACTGTCAATTATGTTCTGCCCCGTTATTTCTTCTATCTTACTAACCCAATCTTTCCCTTTACCGAAACGTGTGTCTGTATTTTTTACATTGCCCGTTACAACTGGTACTACTTCCGCCCCAAGTGATACTAACTTTTCTACTTGCGGTACCACTTCTTCATACGTACAGTGAGACCCAGAAATTCCAAACCCAATTCTTTTTCCTTGTAGACTCATTCTTCTATTCTCCTCTCATTATCGCAGCTGATCTTCTAGTAATTGAGATAGGACATCTGCCAAAATATTCCCGGCTGTTTTTGGCGCTACGATACCTGGTAAACTTGGTGCAAGTAATGCCTTAACCCCTCTTTTTTCAGCATATTGAAAATCCGTTCCGCCTGGTTTAGATGCCAAATCAATTACCAGCGTGTGTAAAGGCATTTTTTCAATGACATCAGAAGTTACGACAAGATGTGGAATCGTATTGATACAAATGTCAATATCTTCGACCGCAATCTTTAAATTATCTAAATGTACAGGAGTTAATCCCATTTCTATAATGCGAGCAATATGTTCACTTTGACTTGCTGCAACCTTCACTTTTGCCCCTAATGCGTGGAAAGTCCTTGCAACACTCATCCCTACACGTCCTAGCCCAAGTACAATTACCTTTGAGCCATGAATCGTTGTATCTGTATGTTGGATTGCCATCATAATCGTACCTTCTACGGTTGGAATGGAATTTAATATTGCTACATCATCTCGATCAAATAATTGAACGAGTTTACGTTTTGTTTCTTTCATTAGCAAACTTAAATATTGATTCGTTATCCCTGAATATACGGTGCAATGCTCTGGGGTTTTTTCTAATATTTCTTTTGTTAAAATAACTTTTTCGTTCGAAAAGATAGTATCGACTTGCCCATTTAGATCTGTTCCTCTAACGGGTAAGATAATAGCATCTATTTCTGAAAAATCTACGTTATCGATTTTTTCTTTTGTAGCCCCAGTGAATGCATGGTCTAATTGCTCGAAGCCGATTAATGAAAGAATTGCTTGTTGTTCCGTTAGTTTTCGAACAATCTCAAGCTGCCTTGCATCACCGCCGATAACCGCGATTTTCATCCCTTTCAGCATGAATATTTCACCTTCTTTTTTTAAAGATCCTATTTTTCATAGCTCGCTACTTCAACATCTTATGTGATTACTCATTATTAGGTGAGTTGTTTAAATTAATTCCACAAAAAGAAGGCTTTCTTCCTTATATAGAACAGAATGAGTGAAAATAATCCATTTTAGAAGTAATTAGTATAGCTAAATATCATTTTTAAGCTAGTTGACTGTAGGGAAGGTGCGAGTCTCCTGAGGGGATTGGCGGAAAATATGAGCCCTCCGAAAGTGAGCATCCTTGAACGAAAAAGCAACCTACTAATGCACAGAGGAATTTTTCTCCACAAAAAAAACTAGGAAACAGAAGTAATTTCTGTTTCCTAGTCCTCATTTAATTTATGTAGCTGTTGTTTTTATAGTGCTTTTGGTAGTTGTCCGTCTGGACTAATTAATGAGACGGAGAATGTGTCGGTGAATATATCATTTGCCATTTGATCGACATCCTCTTTTGTGACACGGTCAATATCGGCAATGATATCATCTAAGGAACGATGCTTACCTAGCAACAGTTCGTTTTTGCCATTTCTGCTCATTCGACTATTTGTGCTCTCCAAGCTTAGCATTAAGCTTCCTTTTAACTGCTCTTTACTATTTAAAAGCTCTTTTTCTGTAATTCCTTCTTTTTTCAAGGTAGTAAGCGTATTTTGAATCGTATCGAATAATTCATCAAGCTGTTTTGCCCCTGTACCACCGTAAATAGTCACGATTCCACTATCTTGGTATGCGGAATGATAAGAGAATACAGAATAAGCCAAGCCTTTCTGTTCACGGACATCTTGAAATAGTCTGCTGCTCATACTGCCACCAAGAATATTATTTAAAGAAACAAGTGTATACATTTTATCATGACCAACTTGTAATCCATTAAAGCCTAGACAAAGATGCGCTTGCTCTGTTTCTTTTTTTCTTGATAAATTATTAGCATGGAAGGAAGGCTTTACTAGCTCTAATTCCGATTTACCTGCTTCATATGTTCCAAAATACTTTTCTACCTCAGCAATAAATGTTTCGGTTATGTTACCCGCAATCGAAATAACGGTGTTTTCCGGGGTATAGTGATTAAACATATACTCTCTTAACGTGTCACCATTAAAGGTAGCTAATGTATCCTCTGTACCTAAAATCGGAAACCCGAGAGGATGTTTATCATAAATTGCCTGACTTAATAAATCATGGACAATATCATCGGGCGTATCATCATACATTTTAATTTCTTCACAAACAACATTTTTTTCTTTCTTTAACTCTTCTTCGTCAAAAGTAGAATTAAAATACATATCTGCTAGTACTTCTAAAGCCATATCCGCATGAGTATCTAGCACTTTTGCATAATAGCAAGTATATTCCTTTGAAGTAAAAGCATTTACTTGACCACCAATACTATCAAATGATTCTGCTATTTCTCTAGCGCTGCGTGTTTTTGTTCCTTTAAAAAACATATGCTCTAAAAAATGGGATACACCATTATTTTGTTCATCTTCTTTCCGAGACCCTGTACCAATCCATACGCCAATAGCAACAGAGCGAACGGTCGGAATGTTCTCCAATACGATTCTTACTCCATTTTGGCAAGTATATCTTTTGATCAATTATGTTCCTCCTGTTCTTCTACCATGTTGTAAAAAATAGTTGCGACTGCTAGTATATCTTATTCCTCTTGTTTTTTACAAAACATTGTTTGAATATAATAATAACATATAACAGTTTTAAATATGAAATAGCGCATATTCCCCTATTAAACGCAATGATATCAATATTTTCAATGTTTTTTTGTTTTTCTATTAGGGGCAATCCCCTTACAAAAACGTTTTCTTCTTATAGAATACTATAAGATGGGCCGAACTACTATTTTTTTGTATTAAAGCTTTCTCTTTCTTCACTAAGCATGTCACTGACGGTATCGATTTTATACCCCTTTTTATCAATTTCAATAATTAGTCGTTCAAGACTGTTAGTGGTAACCTCTGTTGGATGCATAAGAATGAGCGCTCCATTATGGATTTTTCCTAGTACTCTTTGGAGTAAAGTATCTGGACTCGGTTTTTGCCAATCAATCGTATCTACAGACCATATTACTGTTTTAAGGTTCTGCTGATCGGCAATTTTTACTACCTCATTATTAAAATACCCACTTGGTGGCGCTAATAATGTGACTTGCTCTCCAGTTGTTGCTTCAATGACATCATTTGTCTTTACTATTTCCTCGTGAATCTTACTGCTACTAATTTTACTCATATCCGGATGCGTATAGGAATGATTTCCGAGCTCATGCCCTGCTTCTGCGATCATTTTTGCAAGGTCTGGGTTTTTCTGGACCCATCTGCCCTCTAAGAAAAAGCTGGCTTTGACATGATGCTTTTTCAAAGTTGCTAATATATCAGGTAAAAATTCGTTCCCCCATGCTACATTTATAATAAAGCTTACCATTTCTTTATCTGGATTTCCTTTATATACAGGAGCAGGTGGTAAATCATTTAATGTAATATCTGGTTTCACTTGCTTAAAGACTAATTTTTGTTCATCGAATTTCCCCTCTTTTTTCATATTCTTGTAAGAGGCATCCACATCGACTTTTAGCCCATTTAAGCCAGGAATTGCTTTCCATACAGGATCTAATTTTGCATCAATCGGTTTCTTCTCATAGTCTTTCGCTTTTTCACTAATCGTTGTGTATAAGGAATTATTTGTTGTGACCGCAACCGAATTTTCTTGTAAAGTACTAACATATGAATCAGCTAAAGGATTATTAACTAAAAACCAAGAGATAACAAGAATCCCTACTAATGGAACTAATTTCTTCATCACCTTTTCCCCTCCTAGTTACTACAATATGATAATAAAGGACAAGGTAGAACGTTGAACTATGGACTTTAGCTTATCCTTATTCTCTATTATTTTGTTCAAGATGTTCCTTTTCATTCCACAAAAAAAAGTGCCTGATAAAAAAACAATAGCAGTTTTTTTATCAGGCACTTTTATTTTGTATTTCAATTAGTTTTTAGCATTCTCTGCTTGCTCTTTTTGTTCTTTTAAAACCGCTTTGCGTGATAGGTTAACTCTTCCTTGTTTATCGATTTCTGTTACTTTCACAAAGATTTCATCACCGATGGCTACAACGTCTTCTACTTTGCCAATTCTTTCTTCAGCAAGTTCAGAAATATGAACAAGTCCATCTTTTCCGTTGAAGATTTCAACGAATGCACCGAATTTCTCGATTCGTTTTACTTTACCAAGGTACATTTGTCCGACAACTACTTCACGAACAATATCTTCAATAATTTGTTTTGCTTTGTTATTCATTTCATCATCAACGGAAGAAATGAACACTGTACCATCTTGCTCAATATCAATTTTCACGCCAGTTTCTTCAATGATTTTATTGATTTGTTTTCCGCTTGGTCCAATAACATCACGAATTTTGTCTGGGTTAATAGACATCATTAAGATTTTTGGTGCATAAGAAGATAAAGATTCTCTAGGTGTATTAATTGTTGCCATCATGGAATCTAAAATTTGCATACGACCAATTTTTGCTTGTTGTAGTGCCTCTTCTAAAATTTCACGAGATAATCCATCAATTTTAATGTCCATTTGAAGTGCTGTTACCCCTTTAGAAGTACCAGCTACTTTAAAGTCCATATCTCCTAAATGATCTTCCATTCCTTGAATGTCTGTTAAAATACTGTAATGTTCACCAGATTTAATCAGACCCATTGCAATACCAGCAACTGGTGCTTTAATTGGCACCCCAGCATCCATCATTGCAAGTGTACTTGCACAAATACTCGCCTGTGATGTAGAACCATTGGATTCTAATACTTCTGATACAAGACGAATTGTATATGGGAAGTCTTTTTCAGAAGGAATGATCGGTTCTAATGCTCTTTCCCCTAATGCACCATGACCGATTTCTCTTCGTCCAGGTCCACGCATTGGTCCTGTTTCACCAACACTGAAGTTAGGGAAATTATAGTGATGCATGAAACGTTTTTCTTCTTCTACACCAAGACCGTCCAATATTTGTACATCCCCTAAAGCGCCTAATGTACAAATACTCAAAGCTTGCGTTTGTCCACGAGTGAACAGACCAGAACCATGTGTTCTTGGTAATAAATGAACTTCAGAAGATAGTGGGCGAATTTCTTCTAATCCACGTCCGTCTGGGCGAACTTTATCTTCTGTAATTAAACGACGAACTTCATTTTTCACTAATTTATCTAAAATTGCTTTCACTTGCTTTAATTCTTCATCTTCTGTTTCTTCTGCTTCATACTTCGCAATAACAGAATTTTTTACTTCTTTAATAGCTGCTTCACGAGCATGCTTTTCTTGTACACGAATCGCATTTAGCATTTCGTTTTCACATAGTGCGCGCACATCTGCTTCGATGTCTTTATCCAATTCGTATAGTACAACTTCCATTTTCTCTTTGCCAATCTCTTCAGCAATTTTTTCTTGGAATGCGATTAAGCGTTTAATCTCATCATGACCAAACACAATTGCTTCAAGCATTACTTCCTCTGGTACTTCATCTGCACCAGCTTCAACCATGTTGATTGCATCCTTTGTTCCTGCAACAGCAAGGTTAATATCACTTTTTTCTGCTTGCTCTACTGTTGGATTGATAACAAATTCGCCATCGATTCTTCCTACATATACTCCAGCGATTGGTCCACCAAATGGAATATCGGAAACAGATAATGCTAGAGATGATCCAAACATTGCTGCCATTTCAGATGTACAATCTTGATCCACACTCATTACTAAGCTGACTACTTGAACTTCATTACGGAAGCCATCAGCAAATAATGGTCGAATTGGTCTATCGATTAAACGACTTGCAAGAATGGCTCTTTCACTTGGACGTCCTTCTCTTTTAATGAAACCGCCTGGGATCTTACCAACTGCATATAGGCGTTCTTCATAGTTTACTGTTAATGGAAAGAAGTCTAAGTTTTTCGGTTCTTTTGAAGCAGTAGCTGTGCTTAATACAGCAGTATCACCATATCGTACGAGCACTGCACCATTTGCTTGTTTTGCTAATTGTCCAATTTCGACTGTAAGCTTTCTTCCAGCCCAGTCAATGGAATAGACATGCTTATCTTGTCCCATTCATAAACCCCTCTCTACTCATTCACTTCATGGAGGTTTCCGGCTAAAAAGTACTACCTAAAACCTACGTTATTTCATAAAATGGCTGTTTTCGTAAAGTTTGTTGCGATTACCCGCAGCCGGAATACACTTCGCTTTCCGTGGGGCGAAGCTTAAGCCTCCTCTGCTTCGCCTCCGGGGTCTCAGACTGTCTCACTAATTCCACAGGAGTCTACGTGCATTCCGGCTGCTCCAATTTTCCAACTAATTCTTTTTTTATTGCAAAAACAATAATCCATTAGAAAACAGCCTATAAAATAAAGAATACTTTACCTAAATTTCTCTTCTACTAGTATACACATTTTATGTAACTAAAAAACGAAATTAATTTATGTAATCTATAGAAACCATATGTTAGATTCGCATTTATTTACAATAAAAAAGCGGGAAAAATATCCCGCTTTTTTTAACTATCTACGTAGACCAAGTTTGTTAATTAAAACACGGTAACGTTGAACGTCTTTATTACGTAGGTAAGTTAAAAGATTACGACGTCTACCTACCATTTTCAAAAGACCACGACGTGAGTGATGATCCTTTTTATGCGTACGTAAATGTTCATTCAAGTTATTGATTGACTCAGTAAGGACAGCGATTTGAACTTCTGGAGATCCAGTATCGTTCTCATGCGTTTTGTACTCATTGATAAGTTCGTTTTTACGTTCTTGAGTGATTGCCATCCTGTTTCACCTCCTAATTCTATTACACTAATCCCCATTTACCGAGCAAAACGTTGGTGATTCGATTTGCCAAGCAAAGGTTGTTTTTAGTACGTCTTTAAGAATACCTGTTTTCGTGTGAAAAATCAAGATAAAAGCTATTATTTTTCAAAATAAAGTAATACCATCACGAATCTTTCAAATTTCTACGTTGGGATATATTTCATAGTATTGCCAATTTTCTTCTGAATTATAACTAGTATTTTCTTATGTCTATTGTGCTTTATCGTAAAAATAGTGTAAGGCGGTTTGCTTATCTTTTTCGATTTGGGCTACTAGTTCGTCGATTCCGTTAAATTTCTGTTCGCTTCTAATTCTTTTATGCCATTCGACCGTAACAGAATGACCGTAAATATCTTGATGGAAGTCAAAAATATGAACTTCGATACTGGCATTCTTCTTTTCTGGATGAAAAGTTGGTTTTGTCCCTAAATTGCATACTCCTTCATACCATTGATTATTTACAAGTAACTTTACTGCATATACACCAAGGGTCGGTAAAATAACATCACTTGCTGGCTTCACGTTTGCGGTTGGAAAACCAATTGTTCTTCCACGCTTATCGCCATGAATGACAGTACCATTAATCGTATAATATCTGCCTAATAGAGCAGGAACTTTTTCCATATCACCATTATTAATAAGCGAACGAATTAAGGTCGAACTTACTTTTTCTCCTCCAAATGTTTCTTTGCCAATAATGGTTGTTTCGTATTTACCACGAGAATGCTCAGAAAGTGTTTCCGCTGTTCCTTGCGCTTTCTGCCCATAAGTGTAATCAAACCCTGCTATTACATGCTTTACATTTAAGTCAATTAAGTACAAATCAACAAATTCTTGTGGTGGTAAACTAGCAAATTCAATTGTAAAATCAACAATAAATAAATAATCAATACCTAATTTCGCTAATTGTTCTACCTTAGATTCAAAAGAAGTTAAGTAGTCTACTTTTTTTGTTTTTCCACCAAGTACGATGGATGGATGAGGATCAAATGTCATAACTGCACTGCTCCATCCATTTTGATCAGCTACTTTTTTTGCTTCGCCTATTACTTTTTGGTGGCCAAGATGTACTCCATCAAAGGAACCTAACGCGATGGAAATTGGTGGATAATCATGCTCTTTATTTCTTTCTGAATGATTTATTCTTACTATCTTCATTATGCTACTCACCTTTTCTAGCTCAAATTTCTTTATTTGCTTTGCCAAACTTTCTTTTCAAGGTGTACGAAGCATCAATTCTTACTCCAAGATTTTTAATATTTTGGACGGTTTAATTAATCCTTTTTTTGTTGGATGCTGAATGTATATGGCTAACGCTTGCCCTAATGTTGTTTGAATGACAATTGGCTCCTGTTCATCCAATAAATGAGCAGGAGCTTCTAATACCGATCCATTTCGTACCTTCAAAGCTAATGTATCATTTATTTCATATTTCGGCAAATGTAAAAGCGCCTCTTCTATAGGATAAATATGCTTGTCGAGAACTCCTTTTTCTATATATTCCTCTAGTTCATCGAAGGTCACACACTCTTTCTCCGTAAATGCCGCTGAACGTGTTCGACACAAATCTGACATATGAGCAGGATATCCTAATTTTTCTCCGATCATCACAGCAAGGGTTCTAATATATGTCCCCTTACTACAGCTAACTTTAAAACGGAATGATACAGTATCCCCCTTTAATTCTTTCCATTCCTCTATTAATTCTAACGAGTAAATGTTTACTTGTCTGGAGGGACGTTCAATCACTAGCCCTTGTCTTGCGTATTCATAAAGCCTTCTTCCATTTACCTTAACAGCAGAATACATCGGTGGTGTTTGCGTAATAGTTCCCGTTAAATCATTTAAGATTGCTTCTATTCTATCTCTAGTGACTGTTTCTGTTACTTTCTTTTCCTCTACTTTTTCTCCAGAACGATCTTCGGTTGTAGTGGAGTAACCAATTGTTACCTCCCCAACGTATTCTTTGCCTGCATCTGTTATGTATTCCGCTACTTTCGTTCCCCTACCTAAACAGATTGGCAATACACCCGTTACATCAGGATCCAGTGTTCCAGTATGGCCAATTCTTTTCATATGTAAAATCTTTCGTAACCGAAAAACGCAATCATGAGAAGTAAGCCCCTTAGGCTTCCATAACGGTAAAATTCCTTCCATATATCTCATCCTTTATTCATTTATAAATTAAATAATTTATGCGAAAATAGATCTTGCTCTTTACTTGTAATGTCATTTAAAATTCTGAGTTGATTGTAGTGGAGGGAACTTGACTCCTGCGGGAGATGAGGGAAATGAGAGACCCCAAGGAGGCTCTCATCCCTCCCCGCGGAAAGCAAGTTCCTGGATCGGAAATCAACGGGCTTTGTTCTAAAGTTAACTTTATTTAAAGCTTCTATAAAAAACTCCTATCGTCCATATCCATAACCATGGAAAAAGTCCGATAGGAGCATATTTTTACATCATCTTATTTTTCGTCGTTACTAGACGGATTTTCTTTTGCGATTTGATGCAATAATGTATCAATTCTATTTCCGTAATCTATCGACTCATCAAATTCAAACGTAATTTCTGGGGTTTTGCGTAAACGAATTCGTTGTCCTATTTCAGAACGAATAAAGCCTTTCGCTTTTGCTAGCCCTTTTAATGTGTTCTCACGTTGTTCTTGATCGCCAAGTACGGAAATATACACAGTTGCTTGTTGAAGATCACCAGTAACATTCACATCTGTAACTGTTACGAAACCAATGCGAGGATCTTTTATCTTACGACTAATAATCTCGCCTAGTTCCTTCTTCATTTGTTCACCAACACGATTTGGTCTTAGACTCATCGCGCAATTCACCTCATTTTTTTAAAGCCATTCTATATCTGTAATGGTTCTCTCTATTTCCGGAAAAGAATCGATAAACTGCTGTGTTTGTTGCAACACGCCTTCTGCAGAAACACGGACGGAAGCAACAGTAACAATTGCAAGCTTTGTTCTTTGCCAAGTATCTTGATACTCGACTTCTGAAATAGAGATATTAAATTTTTGTTTTAAGCGGGTCATAATTCTTTGCAGAACCGCCCGCTTTTCTTTTAATGAGTGGGCATCATAAATGATGCATTCCACTGTCATTAAACCAACAATCATTTACGCTCAATTTCTTCCATTACGTATGCTTCAATTACATCGCCTTCTTTAACATCATTAAAGTTTTTGATTGTAATACCACATTCGTAACCTTGAGCTACTTCTTTTGCATCGTCTTTGAAACGTTTTAAGGCATCGATTTCCCCTTCGAAAATAACAACACCGTCACGGATTAAGCGAATTCCGCTATCTCTTGTAATTTTCCCGTCCGTTACGTATGAACCTGCAATTGTACCAATTTTAGAAACTTTGAATGTTTGACGAATTTCAGCCTGACCAATAATTTTTTCTTGGAACTCAGGATCAAGCATTCCTTTCATCGCTGCTTCAATTTCTTCAATTACTTTATAAATAATACGGTGTAAGCGTACATCTACTTCTTCAGCGTCTGCAGCTCTTTTCGCATTTACATCTGGACGCACGTTAAATCCGATTACAATTGCATTTGATGCTGCTGCAAGTGTAATATCTGACTCATTAATTGCCCCTACACCAGTATGAATGATTTTAACGTTAACACCTTCTACTTCTATTTTATATAGAGCGGCAGCTAACGCTTCTGCTGAACCTTGAACATCGGCTTTAAGAACGATGTTAATATCTTTCATTTCCCCTTGTTTCATGTGTTCAAACAGGTTGTCTAAGCTGATTCTTGTTTTTTCTGATCTTTGAGCTTGAATGGCTTGAGTAGAACGAGCTTCCCCGATTTGTCTTGCTGTTTTCTCATCATTGAAAACAACAAATCGATCACCAGCTTGAGGAACTTCATTTAATCCTGTAATTTCTACTGGAGTAGATGGTCCAGCTGTTTTCACACGTCTACCTAAATCATTTACCATCGCACGAACACGACCAAATGTATTACCAACTACAATAGGGTCACCAATGTTTAGCGTTCCGTTTTGAACAAGCAATGTTGCCACAGAACCTTTTCCTTTATCTAGCTGTGCTTCAATAACAGTACCTACAGCGTTACGTTTTGGATTTGCTTTATATTCTTCTACTTCACTTACTAGAAGGATCATTTCAAGTAATGAATCAATACCTTCTCCAGTTAACGCGGAAAGTGGAACAAAGATAGTTTCCCCACCCCAAGCTTCCGGTACTAATCCATGTTCTGTTAATTCTTGCATTACACGGTCAGGATTTGCTGTTGGTTTATCCATTTTATTGACTGCAACAATAATTGGAACTTCAGCGGCTTTCGCATGGTTGATTGCTTCAATTGTTTGTGGCATTACTCCATCGTCTGCAGCGACAACAAGAATCGTGATATCAGTAATTTTTGCACCACGTGCACGCATTGTTGTAAAGGCTGCGTGTCCAGGTGTATCAAGGAATGTAATTTTCTTACCATTTTCCTCGATTTGATATGCACCAATATGCTGTGTAATTCCACCAGCTTCTCCTGCTGTTACTTTTGTATTACGAATGCTATCAAGTAATGTTGTTTTCCCATGGTCAACGTGTCCCATAATTGTAACAACAGACGGACGCTCTACTAATTCTGCGTTCTCATCATCTGTAAAGTATACTTCTAGATCGGTTGTGTCGATTTTCACTTCTTCTTCGACTTCAACACCGTAATCTGTACAGATTAATTCAATTGCATCCTTATCTAACTCCTGGTTGATTGTTGCCATTACACCAAGAAGGAATAATTTTTTAATGATTTCAGATGGTTCACGATGCAATTTTTTTGCTAATTCAGCAACTGTCAAAGACTCGCTGAATGTAATTTTTTCCGGTAATTCTTTTTCTTTTTTCGGAGCTGGAGGTGCAACTGGAGCAGCATTTTGCTTCCCTTTGCGATTATTGTTGTTTCTATTCTTATTGTTGTTATTATTAGTTTTTGGTTTATTAAAACCTGGTTTATTATCTTTAGTATTTTTCACAGATTGATTTACTTTCCCCTTTTCAGCCATTTCATCGCTTTCTTTTTCATACTCGTCCGCGATATTTTTAGCAGCCGCTTTTTGAGCCGGTGCTTTTGGCTTATTTTCTTCACTCTTTTTATTATATACACTATCCAATTTTTTAATTGCGTCCTCTTCCAATGTTGTCATATGGTTTGAGACTTCTACATTCATCTCTTTTAATTTAGCAATAACATCCTTGCTTGAAATGTTATATTGTTTTGCGTATTCGTATACTCGCACTTTACTCATCATTTCACCCCCGCTAGAATTAATCGAGCAGCGTTAAAAGTTTTTTTGCAAATCCATTATCCAAAACAGCGACAACCACTCTTTGCTCTTTCCCTATTGCTTTCCCTAGGATTTCCCTATTTGAAACAAGCTTCACTGGTACTTTATAGGAACGACATTTATCGGTGATTTTTTTTGTCGTGTTTTGTGATGCATCTTCCGATAATAATATTAGTTTTGCATTACCGCTTCTAATTTCTTTTACGGTCAATTCCTCACCTGAGGTTATTTTCCGTGCTCGATTTGCTAAGCCAAGTAATGACATCCACTTGTTATCGTTCATTTGGATTGTCTTTGCTCCTTATCTATTAGTTCTAACAGCTCATCGTAAACAGTATCATCTACTGTCACTTCAAGCTGGTTAGAAAGAATATTCTTCTTCTTGGCTAATAGTACTGCTTCTTTGTCCAATGAAAGATATGCTCCTCGACCGGATTTTTTTCCCGTTAAATCGACGGATACAACCCCTTCTTTGGAACGAACGATGCGAACTAGTTCTTTTTTCGGCTTCATTTCACCGGTAGCAACACATTTACGCATTGGTACTTTTCTTGGTTTGTTCACACACATTCACCTCAAATCTCGAAATCTTCCGTGCTCAAACGGAAATCATCCTCTTCGTCTGCCTCATCATCAAATTTAATCAATGAATTTTCAGTTGGATATATTCCAGCCTCTCTTGCTTCTGATTCAGATTTGATATCAATTTTCCAGCCAGTAAGCTTCGCTGCTAAGCGTGCATTTTGGCCTCTTTTACCGATTGCCAATGATAATTGATAATCGGGAACAATAACAGTTGTTGCTTTTTCTTCTTCGTTTACAATAACTTCTAGTACTTTCGAAGGACTTAAGGCATTCGCAACAAATACTGTTGGATCACTTGACCACTTAACAATATCAATCTTTTCCCCTTTTAACTCATTCACAATCGTCTGCACACGAGTTCCTTTAGGACCTACGCAAGAACCTACTGGATCTACTTCTTCATTATCAGAATGAACGGAAATCTTTGAACGATCTCCAGCTTCACGCGCAACTGATTTTATTTCTACTGTTCCATCATAGATTTCAGGAACTTCCATCTCAAACAATCTTTTCAGTAGACCAGGATGTGTTCTAGATACAAAGATTTGTGGACCTTTTGTTGTCTTTTCCACTTTTGTTAAGAAAACCTTAATGCGATCATGTGGTTTATAATGCTCATTTGGCATTTGTTCATTTGTAGGTAAAATTGCTTCAATTTTACCTAAGCTGACATAAATGAATTTACTGTCTTGACGTTGAACAATCCCTGTCATAATATCTTCTTCGCGATCGATAAATTCAGAATAAATAATTCCTCTTTCAGCTTCGCGAACTCGTTGTGTAACTACTTGTTTCGCAGTTTGTGCTGCAATACGTCCAAAATCTTTTGGTGTAACTTCTAGTTCAACAACATCTTCTACTTCATAGTTCGGATTAATTTTTTGTGCATCTTCCAAAGAAATTTCAAGACGTGGATCAAATACCTCATCAACTACTTCTTTTCTCGCAAATACACGCATGGACCCTGCACCTAAATTCAAATCAATTCGTACGTTTTGTGCCTGGTTAAAATTACGGCGATAAGCGGAGATCAATGCTGCTTCAATTGCATCCATGATCACTTCTCGCGATATTCCTTTTTCTTTTTCAAGTAACACTAGAGCATCAACTAATTCACTGCTCATGAGCGTGTATCCCCCTTTATTCTCTTTTATCAAAAATTATTGATCATTGTAAAGAAGCTGTCATAAGCTGTCTCATTTGATCTTTATAATTAGGAAAAACTAACAGCAAGTCTTGCTTTTGCCACTTTTTCATATGGAATTTCAATCGTTTTCTTTCTAGTCTTAATTTTGACTTCGACTGTCACTGATTTCCCATCAAAAGCTGTTAAGATTCCTTCAAATGTTTTTTCCTTTTCAATTGGTTCATATGTTTTAATATAAACATTTTTCCCAATCGCTTTTTCGAAGTCTTTGTCTTTTTTCAATGGTCGTTCTGCTCCAGGTGAAGAAACCTCAAGAAAATAGTTCTCTGAAATCGGATCGACTTCATCTAACTTCTCACTTAGTTTTTCACTAACGACTGCACATTCATCAATATCTACACCAGTTTCTTTGTCAATATATACACGTAAAAACCAGTTTGGTCCCTCTTTTACATATTCGACATCTACTAATTCTAAGTGTAGTTCATCTAAAATGGGATGTACCATTTCTTCGACTATTTCTGTTACTTTGCTCAAAATTTTCCCCTCCTTAAGCAAGGAACCTTATTATGTTTTTAGAGTCAACTTAGCAAACTAAAATATGTACACTTGTTGCTCATCCATCAATTTGTGCGATAATACTCACTCTGTTTTTCAAGAAAAAACCCTAATACAAACAGGAAAGAGTGGGTTGCCCCACTCTCCATTCGCGAAAGTTATCCTTAGTATTTCCAACTAAACTATACCATAACCGCTTCAGTTATGCAAATGAAAGTCCGTAACTTCAACGTTTCTTCCCCTATCCAAAAAAATTTTAGAATAAAGAAAGCTGGTTTTGATCCGGCATATCAGCCAAGCAACCATGATTGTCAAGATATTGCATAATTGTTTTCGAAACTTTTCCGCGTTGTTGTAAATCCTCTTTCGATAAGAATTCCCCATTTTTTCTTGCTTCGACAATGTTAATAGCAGCATTTGTTCCTAATCCTGGGATACTGTTAAACGGCGGTATAAGAGCATTTCCTTCAATAATAAATTCAGTAGCACTTGATTTATATAAATCCACCTTCTTAAAGGTATATCCTCTTTCTACCATTTCGAAAGCAAGTTCCATTACTGTTAACAAGTTTTTCTCTTTCGTAGATGCATCTAACCCTTTTGCACTAATATCATCTATTACTGCTTTAATACTATGAGATCCCTTTACCATCGCATCAACATCAAAATCATCGGCACGAACAGTGAAATAGGCTGCGTAATATAATAATGCATGGTGCACTTTGAAATAGGCAATCCTAACTGCCATTAATACATAAGCAGCAGCATGCGCCTTAGGGAACATATATTTTATTTTTTTACAAGAATCAATATACCATTCCGGTACTTCGTTCTTTCTCATCTCTTCTTCCATTTCATCTGTTAGACCTTTCCCTTTACGTACACTTTCCATGATTTTGAAAGCAAAACTAGGATCAAGTCCTTGATAAATCAGATAGACCATGATGTCATCACGACATCCAATAACTTCACTTAAGTTACAAATATTATTATGAATAAGTTCTTGGGCATTCCCTAACCATACATCCGTACCATGAGATAGACCAGATATCTGTACTAACTCAGAAAATGTAGTTGGCTTCGTATCTTCGAGCATTTGCCGAACAAATTTTGTTCCAAACTCAGGAATACCAAATGTACCAGTTTTACAATATATTTGTTCCGGTGTTACTCCAAGGGACTCTGTACCGCTAAATATTTTCATTACTTCAGGGTCATCTGTTGGAATCGTCTTAGGATCTATCCCACTTAAATCTTGAAGCATTCTGATAACAGTTGGATCATCGTGACCAAGAATATCGAGTTTTAATACATTGTCATGAATAGAATGGAAATCAAAATGGGTCGTTTTCCATTCCGAATTTCGGTCATCTGCTGGAAATTGAATTGGCGTAAAATCATATACATCCATATAATCTGGAATAACAATGATCCCCCCCGGATGCTGACCAGTTGTTCGTTTAACACCTGTACAGCCAGAAGCTAATCGATCAATTTCCGCTCCGCGAATTTGTAAATTATTATCGTTTTGATAAGCCTTAACATAACCATATGCTGTTTTATCAGCTACTGTACCTATTGTTCCTGCACGGTATACATACTCATCACCAAACAGTACTTTTGTATAGTTATGGGCGATCGGCTGATATTCACCGGAAAAATTCAAATCTATATCAGGTACCTTATCCCCTTTAAATCCAAGGAAAGTTTCAAACGGAATATCATGACCATCTTTCTTTAAGCGAGCCCCACAGTTTGGACAATCCTTATCAGGCAAATCAAATCCAGATCCAACAGAACCATCATTAAAGAATTCCGAATATTTACATTCTGCACATATATAGTGTGGGGGCAATGGATTAACCTCGGTTATCTCTGTCATCGTGGCAACAAAGGAAGAACCAACAGATCCACGAGAACCTACTAAGTATCCATCATCTAATGATTTTTTCACGAGTTTATGAGAAATCAAATAGATAACGGCAAATCCATGCCCGATGATACTTTTTAATTCTTTTTCCAAGCGTGCTTCCACGATTTCCGGCAATTCATCTCCGTAAATTCGTCTAGCCATGCTATAGCTCATTTCTCGCATTTCTTCTTCTGAGCCTTCAATTTTTGGTGTATAAAGATCATCCTTAATCGGTTTAATGACATCAATCATATCGGCGATTTTATTAGTGTTCGTTACTACTAATTCTTTCGCCTTTTCTTTTCCAAGGAAGTTAAAACAGTCTAACATTTCATTCGTTGTCCGAAAATGAACATCAGGAAGCTTATGGCGGTTAAGTGGATTCGCTCCACCTTGTGAACCGACTAAAATTTCTCGATAAATCTTATCATTTGGATTTTGATAATGAACATTTCCTGTCGCCACTACTGGTATGTCTAACTTGTCGCCAAGTTTTACAATATTAGCGATAATTTCTTCCAATGCTTTTTCATCTTGGACGAGCTCCATCTCCATTAAATGAGCGTACACTTCTTTGGGCATTACCTCTAAATAATCATAAAATGGGGCAATATCTTCTACTTCCTCAGGAGCCTTTTGCATCATTGCCTCAAAGACTTCCCCTTTATCACAGGCTGACCCTACAAGCAAACCTTCTCTATATTTTTGCAACACAGATCTTGGAATACGCGGGACACGATAGAAATAATTAATATGAGAGATTGATACGAGCTTAAACAGATTTTTTAAGCCAACGTCGTTTTGAGCAAGTACCGTACAGTGATAAGGACGAGCTCTTTGGTATGCATTTCCCTGCCCCATATTATCGTTCAATTGATTATGATTAATGATCCCTTTTTCAGAAGCATCCTTCAACATTTTTAAAGCAAGGTATCCAGTTGCTTCTGCATCATAAATAGCTCGGTGATGCTGAGTTAATTCGATATCAAATTTCTTCGCCAACGTATTTAAACGATGGTTTTTCATTTCAGGGTATAAAAATCTACCCAGCTCCAATGTGTCTATGACTGCATTAGTCGATTTAGGCAACCCTGCTTTCTGATAGCCGACATTTAAGAAACCAACGTCAAACGATGCGTTATGCGCAACTAGAATACTATCCCCTGTCCAATCGGCAAACTTACGCAATACAATATCTATTTCAGGTGCACTTTCTACCATATCATCGGTAATACCTGTTAAGTTAATCGTCGTTGCGGAAAGGCGATGATGTGGATTCGCAAACGATTCAAATCGATCAATGATTTCGCCATTATGAATCTTAACTGCCGCAAGCTCTATAATCGTATTATAAACGGCAGAAAGTCCTGTCGTTTCAACGTCAAACACGACATACGTAGCATCCTCGAGTACGATATCTTTTGGATTATAGGCAATCGGTACGCCATCGTCTACTAGATTCATCTCTACCCCATAAAGAATTTTCACATCATTTTTCTTTCCAGCTCCAAACGCTTCAGGGAATGATTGCGCAACAGCATGATCTGTAATAGCGATCGCTTTATGCCCCCATTTTTTTGCTTGAGTAACAAGCGTAGCCACTGATGAAACAGCATCCATTTGACTCATTGGTGTATGAAGATGCAGCTCTACACGCTTTTCATCCTCTTTCGCTGTATCTTTTCGTTCGACAGGCTTAATTTCATTTAAATCATTCCCGATCATTACTAAATCGCGAACAAATGTATCATTTTGAATACTTCCTCGTGCTCTAAGCCACATGCCCTTTTTCACTAATTGAAAAAGCGCTGCATCTTCTTTATCACGTGAGAACATTTTTACAAGAATAGAACTTGTATAATCTGTTATTTTAAATGTCAACAATGTTCTTCCACTACGAAGCTCTTTTGTTTCTGCAAAAAAGACATATCCTTGCACGGTAACACGTCTTTCTTCATCCACAATTTCTTCGAGGCGACGATAATCGCTATCGTCTTTAATTGTTAATCCAATTGTTAATGGACCACTCGGGATTGGAGAATCACCAGCTTCTTTTTCAGCTTCCATCTTCTGAATGTCTAGTAAAGCTTGCTTTCCTCTTTCCTCATCCTCTTTTTGCTTCGCAAGTAAAAATTGTTCATACTCTGAATTTGATTTTTCTTCTACTATTTCTGTATCTAAGCTCATGGCAGGGAAGCCAAAATATTGATAGGCATCCGTAATCAAGTTAGCATATTTCCTCTTGATCGCTAAGCCTTCCATCTCGTTTCTAACTTGAATGGTTAGCTTATTCCCATTAAATTGAGGCACTTGTTCATTTAATAGCTTTAAAAGGGGTGGAGAAATCCCTTGCATCTCCTCTATACATGCAGACCAATAGTCACGAATTAATACGTCTGTGACGATTCCATTTCTTACTCGAATATCATACGTAATAGTAGCAATATGCGAAAAGCTACTTCTTAACTTGGTAGTAAATAATTGATAGACTTGAAATGGAATGATATCATCAAACAAAAAATGAAAATGCCATTTTTTGGACCGCTTTTCGACAACAATTTTTTCAATGCTGGCGTTGCGAAAATGGGAAATATATGGATCGTCCGTTAATTGCAATTGCTGCAACAAAATCTGGAAACGATCCACTTTTCCTTGTATATCACTCATTTATGTCGCTCCTTCCACTCTTGCTAAATTCTATAAAAATATTATATCACAGATAAAAAACTGTTCATTTACTTAAAGCAGTTTAGCATACAATCCAATACACAAAAAGAAAAAGATTTAGCAATTGGCTAAATCTTTTTCTTTTATCCTGTTTTTCGCTTATCCCTTTACTTGTGTTAATCGAAGGATCGTTGCCACTAACTCACTTTCATGAACTTCCAGCATTTCTCCTGTACTTCTTACTTTCACTTCAACAATTCCTTCAGCTGCTTTTTTACCAACTGTTATGCGAATTGGCAGTCCGATTAAATCAGAATCAGCAAATTTAACACCAGCACGCTCTGCACGGTCATCAACTAATACATCGAAGTGATTGGCTTTTAACGCGGTATATAATTTATCTGTTAACTCATTTTGCGATTCGTCTTTTGTGTTTACAGTGATTAAATGTGCATCAAATGGGGCTACAGCGTTTGGCCATACAATTCCCCTGTCATCATTAAACTGCTCCACAATTGCCGCCATCGTTCTGGAAACACCAATTCCATAGCAACCCATAATCAACGATTGGCTTCTACCGTTTTCATCTAAATAAGTAGCTCCCATTGCTTCACTATAGCGAGTGCCAAGTTTAAAGACATGACCTACTTCAATTCCTTTTGCAAAAGTAATTGTGCCTTTTCCATCTGGTGAAAGGTCGCCTTCTTGAATGAAACGAATATCTGCATATCGGTCGACTGAGAAATCTCGGTCAGCATTCACATTCACATAGTGAAAATGCTCTTCATTTGCCCCACAAACACCATTAATAATTGCTTTCACAGCGTTATCTGCAATTACTTCCACATCTTTAACATTAATTGGACCTAATGAACCAACCTTGCTTCCTAATATTTTTTCCGTATCTGCATGGTCTGCTAGTTCAACTACATTTGCTTCTAATAGGTTTTTCACCTTTATGTCGTTCACTTCATGATCGCCGCGAACTAACACAAGCACAAATCTTTCATCCACTTTAAATAATAGAGACTTAATGCATTTATCTGCATGAACATTTAAGAAAGAAGAAACTTCTTCAATTGTTTTCTGATCTTTCGTTTCTACTTTTTCTAGCTCTTTTACCGGCTCTTCTACTTTTTCATAAGAATTTATAACTGGTGCCATTTCAATATTTGCAGCATAATTGGATTCTGTTGAATAAGCAATTGTATCTTCTCCAACATCAGATAATACCATGAATTCATGCGTATCTTTCCCACCCATTGCACCACTATCTGCGATTACAGCACGATAGTTTAAGCCACAGCGCTCGAAAATATTGCAGTACGCTTGAAAAATAGCATCATAAACTTCTCCTAAACTTTCATGAGAAGAATGAAAACTATAAGCATCCTTCATAATAAATTCTCTGCCGCGCAGGATACCAAAACGTGGTCTTTTCTCATCTCTGAATTTCGTTTGGATTTGGTAAAGTGTTAGTGGTAGTCTTTTATATGATTTTACTTCGTCTCGCACTAAACTTGTTATTACTTCTTCGTGGGTTGCACCTAGTGCAAATTCACGACTATTGCGATCTTTTAGGCGCATTAATTCTGGTCCATATGTAAACCATCTGCCGGATTCTTGCCATAATTCTGCTTGCTGCAAGGCAGGCATTAATAATTCGACTCCGCCAGCGGCATCCATTTCTTCGCGAATAATTTTTTCAATTTTCTTTATTACTTTGTTTGCCAATGGTAAATAAGAGTAAATCCCACTTGCATTTTGTCTAATAAACCCTGCTCTTAATAATAGCTGATGGCTTTTAATATCTGCATCTGCTGGCACTTCTCTTAATGTTGGAATTAACATTTTACTTTGCTTCATCTATGTTTGCACCTCTATTATTTGTATATGTTTATAATGTTGTTACGAAGAAATAAAGTTTATTACCCCGAGTTCATGCTGCTCCGACACAAGACTCTTGTGGGGAAGGGGAGACCTCACAAGGAATACCCCCTCTCTTACGGTGAATCTTATGTCCATGTGCCACTATCAACGAGCAGCATTCATCTACAAAAAACCTTCTCCACAAAACAACATTCCCCTTTCAACAAGGGGAATGAATAGTACCCTACTTTATAAAAAATCGTTGGATATCATTCCAAGTGACGACAATCATCAGTAGCATTAATAAGGCAAAACCAATAAAATGAACTAATCCTTCTTTTTGTCGGTCAATTGGTTTACCACGAACTGCTTCAATTGCAAAGAACAGTAGTCGCCCACCGTCTAATGCAGGTAGTGGAAGTAAGTTCATGATACCTAAATTAATGCTTAGAACAGCAGCCCAATTCATTAAAGAATAGATGCCTGATTGAGCTACAGTGTCTGTAGATTGATAAATAGCTACTGGTCCGCCTAATGCATCAATCGAGAACTGACCAGTGACAAGTTTACCGACTGCCCCAATAATATTCTTTGTCCATGTAAAGGTTTGTGTAGCTCCATATTGAATAGATTTTAATGGTGATTTTTCCATCGGGCTATAGACACCGACTAGACCTATTGTTTTCCCATCTACTTCTGTTTCTTTCGGTGTAACATCAATGGTCATTTCTTGTCCATCACGATCGATTAGAAATTCTAGGTTTTCCCCGGGACTCTTTTGAATGATGGAAACAACCTCTTTCCAAGATCCAACGGATTGACCATCAATACTTATAACATTATCCCCTTCATGCAGTCCTGCACTGAGTGCTACTCCATCATCTGTTAACTTTCCAAGCTTTGCCTCATTTGATGGGATGCCTTGCAATAGAGCTATAACAATAAAGATTAGAAAAGCTAATACGAAATTCATCGCTGGACCTGCAAAAATAGCAAGCGTTCGCTGTCCTAATGATTTACTTGCAAATTGACGGTCATAGGGTGCAATTTGTGTTTCAATCCCATTTTCAACAAAAACAGCATCTTTTTTCACCGGAAATACGAGAAGATTTTCTTCCGCATCTTCCTCAGCGTATCCTTTAATAAAAAGCTTATGTTCTAAATCAGCATCTTCTACATTAATAACACGTGCATTTGGATACTTTTCTTTGTTGTTAATAATCAATTTTGTTACTTCTTCTTTTTCATTAAGAATTAAACCAATTCGATGACCTGGCTTAATATCAACCATCTCAGGATCTTCTCCTGCCATACGAACATAGCCTCCAATTGGTAGAAGACGAATCGTATAAACGGTTTCTCCCTTTTTTAAGGAAAGAACTTTAGGTCCCATTCCAATAGCAAACTCACGGCATAAAATACCTGCCCGCTTAGCTAACACAAAATGCCCTAATTCATGGAAAAATACTAATGCACCAAAAATGATGATAAAAGCTATAACTGTATACAAAATTTAACCACCTTTTTATAGAAGTGTGCTTACTCTTTTTCTTGTTTCTAAGTCTACCTCTTGGATCACTTCAAGACTAGGGTTTAGTATATTCTGATGACTATTTAGCGCTTTTTCGATTAAATCCTCAATTTGTAGAAAGCTAATTTCCTGATTCAAGAACTTTTGTACGGCTACTTCGTTTGCTGCATTCAATACAGTTGGTAAAGTTCCACCTGCTTTTCCAGCCTCATAGGCAAAACGAAGACATCTAAATCGCTCCAAATCCATATGTTGAAAGTGTAATTTTCCAATTGTAGCTAAATCTAATCGCTTCCCATGTGCTACAGGAAGACGCTCTGGAAACGCAAGAGCATATTGGATTGGTATCCGCATATCTGGGGTACCTAATTGAGCAATCACACTGCCATCCTGAAATTCTACCATGGAATGAATAATACTTTCTTTATGTAGTAATACATCTATTTTCTCATATGGAAGCCCAAATAACCAGTGTGCTTCAATTACTTCTAAACCTTTATTCATCATGGTCGCAGAATCAATCGTAATTTTTGCTCCCATTGACCAGTTTGGATGGTTTAGAGCATCTTCTATTGTAACTTTCTCTAAATCTTTTCTGCTTAGATTTCGGAAGCTTCCGCCTGAAGCAGTAATAATAAGGCGTTCAATATTCTTTTGATTTTCCCCTTGTAAACATTGAAAAATAGCAGAATGCTCACTATCAACTGGTAATACAGGTACATTATATTTTGCAGCAGCCTCCATCACAATATGCCCTGCAGTAACTAATGTTTCCTTATTTGCAATTGCTATAACCTTTTTAGCTTCAATTGCTTGTAGCGTTGGATGGAGACCCACGCTTCCAATTACTGCATTCACGAGTATATCCGCTTTATCGAAAACAGCTACCTCAACCAAGCCTTCCATTCCATAGCTAAAACGTATAGTCGGAAAGATTTGTTTTAATTGGTCATAATCTTGTTTTTCGGCAACAGAAACAAGCGATGGTCTAAATTTTTGGATTATCTTTTTTGTAAGTTCCATATTTCTTCCTGATGAAAAGGCAACTAACTGGAACATGTCAGGATGATTTTTAATAACATCCAAGGTTTGCGTTCCAATCGAACCAGTTGCCCCAAGCAAACTAATATACTTCACTACCTCACTCCTACACCCATATTTCCTACTATTTATTTTAAATTAGGCTGTTCTCGTATAGTTTGTTGCTATTACCCGCAGCCGGAATACACTTCGCTTTCCGTGGGGCTAAGCTTAAGCCTCCTCAGCTTTGCCTCCGGGGTCTCAGACTGTCTCGCTAATCCCACAGGAGTCTACGTGTATTCTGGCTGCTCCATTTTTCCAACTAATTCTTTTCTCCTATTGAAAAAACAACGATTTTTAAAAAAAACAACCTTAAATTAAATCAAGAAATCGTTCAAAGATAAAATAAAGAAGTGGCCAGACAAAAATAAGGCTATCAAAACGATCAAGAATCCCGCCATGTCCTGGTAATAAACTACCAGAGTCTTTTACATCATAATAACGTTTTAACGCTGATTCTGTTAAATCCCCAATTTGTCCAAAAATAGATAAAATAACGGTAGTAAAAGCAAAGCCTATAGACCATTGTATGTAGTCAAACACACTAAATAGAACTCCTACCACTAAAGCACATAGAATACCACCTAAAAAACCTTCTACGGTTTTATTTGGACTGATTTCCGGCCATAGCTTTCTCTTACCAATAGCTTTACCAATAAAATATGCGCCAGAATCAGTTGCCCAAATGATAAATAAGGAATAAATAAGATACGCTAAATGCGTTTCTCTAATTTCAATGAAGAAATGAAAACCTGTTCCTATGTAAATAACAGCTAATATGGAGAATGCAACATCATCAAAGGTAAATCGATTTTTAGAAAAAACCATATAAGTTAAATATAACAAAACAGCAATTAAACCAATTTCTATTTTTGTCATATTCAAATTAGCAAGATAATGGTTTGGCAATACTATCATCCATACCGCTAATAATGATAGTAGCCCTGGAACAGAAAAAAAGGATATTTTTCTCATCCGATACATTTCAAATATACCGACTCCAACTAATAGAAAAGTAAACAACACTAATGGTAGTTTCCCAATTAATACAAACGGTAAAAATACGGCTATTGCAATAACTGCTGTAATGATTCTTTGCTTCATCTCTCTAACCCAACTCTCTTCAGACTCCACCAAAACGGCGTTGTCTGTTTTGAAATTCTTCGATTGCTTCGATTAAATGTAGTTCACTGAAATCCGGCCATAATACATCAGTAAAATATAGCTCGGAATAAGCTATTTGCCATAACATAAAATTGCTAATTCTTACTTCCCCACTTGTACGAATTAATAGATCAGGTTCAATTATTTTCCCTGTCATTAAATAAGTAGAAAACATTTCTTCTGAAAAGTTATCTATCTCTATTTTCCCCGTTTCACTGTCTTTTACAACATTTTTAACAGCATCTATGATTTCAGCCCGAGAGCCGTAATTTAAAGCAAAGTTTAATTGAAGACCCGTATTATACTTTGTTTGTTCCACGGCATGATTTAGCGAATTAAGTGTAGACTCCGGCAACCCTTCTGTATAACCAATAGCAGTTACTCGAACATTTTTTTCAATCAATTCAGGCAAGAACGTACCGAGAAATTGTTCAGGTAGTGACATAATATAATCTACTTCCGATTTTGGCCTTTTCCAATTCTCTGTGGAAAAAGCATATAAAGTTAACACTTTAATTCCAAGATCATTTGCACTTGTTGTAATTCGCTTTACACATTTCATTCCTTCATGATGGCCGGCAATTCTAGGCAAGGTTCTTTTTTTTGCCCATCGACCGTTTCCATCCATGATAATTGCAACATGTTCTGGAATTTGTCGCATTTTAAGTGCTGATATACGGTCTTGGAGATTAGAAGAAACAGGTTTCTTCTTCCATAACCTTATTTTGTTAAACATAAAATAGCTCCTCCAAAATAGATCCCTTATGTATCCTTCTATTAACAGTAATATACATACGGTAAATGACCTGTATCTATTTATATTCTCTACTAAACGATTATGATGATAATCATCAAGATAATGATATTTATTCGTTATAAACAAGGATCCACTTTTCTATTAAATTCTTTTGTCTAATAATCTTATCCAATAATAGGATAACAGAATAAGTTCCCTTTCTATATTATAGGAAAATAGTCAGCTTAAGCAACTATGAAATTAAAAACTCCCTTGTTTTGACTATTTTAGGGCAAAAGAATTAATATTTTGGACATTATTTAAATCTGGTTTTTGATGAGATGAAGAAAAAAACCCCCTATAAAGTAGAGGGTTAAATCAACATATATATAAAGCCTGTTGATTGCACCAAGGAGTTCTTGCTTTCCGTGGGGAGGGATGGTGCTCCTCGGCTTTACTTGTGGGGTCTCACACTTCCCTCATCCCCCGCGGGAATCCCGTATCCTACGCTTAATCAACTCACCATATTAAACTTCGCATTCCATAAGCTAATTTAGTGTTATACTTCTAAAATTTCTTTTTCTTTCTCTTTTGTCAAAGCATCGACTTTAACGATGTATTCGTCAGTTAATTTTTGAATATCATCATTATAACCGCGAAGATCATCTTCTGTGATATCTCCGTTTTTCTCTAATTTTTTCAAGTCATCATTACCGTCTCGACGAATATTACGAATAGCAATTTTCGCTTCTTCGGATTCTTTTTTCACATTCTTCACTAATTCCTTACGACGTTCTTCCGTTAGCATAGGAATAGAAAGACGGATAACACTTCCATCGTTAGAAGGATTTAATCCAATATCTGATTTAAGAATTGCTTTTTCAATGTCCCCAAGAATACTTTTATCATATGGTTGAATAACAAGCAATCTAGCTTCTGGAACACTGATACCAGCAAGTTGATTAATTGGTGTTGGTGCTCCATAATAATCTACGGAGATTCTGTCTAATAACGAAGCATTTGCTCTTCCAGCTCGAATACTTGCAAGTTCACGCGAATAACTTTGGATTGCTTTATCCATTCTTTCCTTTGTATTAGCGATAATTTGTTTAGGCATTATTTTTCCCCCTCACTATTGTTCCAATTGTCTCGCCCATTACAGCTCTTTTAATATTACCGTTTTCCATAATAGAGAATACAATTAACGGAATATCATTGTCCATACATAATGATGAAGCGGTTGAATCCATTACAGCTAGACCATCTTTAATGACATCAAAATAAGTAAGTTCTTCATATTTTGTAGCAGATTTATCCACTTTCGGATCTGCTGAATATACGCCGTCTACATTATTTTTTGCCATTAAAATAACATCTGCTTCAATTTCAGCAGCTCTTAGGGCAGCTGTTGTATCTGTTGAGAAATAAGGGTTTCCTGTTCCTGCTGCAAAAATCACAACACGTTTCTTCTCAAGATGGCGAATCGCACGTCTTCTAATATATGGTTCAGCTACCTGTCTCATTTCAATAGAAGATTGGACACGTGTTTCGATGCCCATTTGCTCTAAACTATCTTGAAGCGCCAATGAATTCATTACTGTAGCAAGCATTCCCATGTAATCAGCGTTAGCACGGTCCATTCCCATTTCTTCCCCGATTTTACCGCGCCAAATATTTCCGCCGCCAACTACTACAGCAGCTTCTACACCAAGATCTGCAACTTCCTTCACTTGCTGTGCTACATTTTTTATTACGCTAGGGTTAATACCAAATCCAGCTTCACCGGCTAATGCTTCCCCACTTAATTTCAGAACAACACGTTTATATTTTGGATTACTACTCATGGAAACCTCCGCTTTATTTTTAATATCTTGAAAAATAGGGAACACCATGGTGCCCCCTATGAAAACATTAATCGTTCACTTATTATTTCTTATTTACTTGGTTCATTACTTCTTCAGCGAAGTTATCTTCACGTTTTTCGATACCTTCTCCAACTTCGTAACGAACGAATTCACGTAAAGTTGCACCCTTAGATTCTACAAATTGACGAACCTTTTGATCTGGGTTTTTAACAAATGATTGATCAAGTACACATACATCTTCAAAATATTTACCTAAGCGGCCTTCAACCATTTTCTCAACGATATTAGCTGGTTTACCTTCGTTAAGTGCTTGTTGTGTTAATACTTCTCTCTCATGTGCCACTTCTTCTTGAGAAACTTGGTCACGAGAAACATATTTAGGGTTTAATGCAGCGATGTGCATTGCAACATCCTTAGCAGCTGATTCATCAGTAGTTCCTTCTAGAACAGTTAGAACACCAATGCGTCCGCCCATATGAAGGTAAGCACCAAATGAATCGTTATCTGTTTTTGTTTTGATTTCAAAACGACGTAAAGATAATTTTTCACCAATTTTAGCAATAGCAGCATTGATGTGTGATTCAACAGTAGTTCCTTCAATGATGTTTGAAGCATGTGCTTCTTCAACAGTTGCAGGCTTAACTGCTAAGATATGTGAAGCAAGTTCTTTTACTAAGTTTTGGAAACCTTCGTTTTTCGCAACGAAATCTGTTTCAGAGTTTACTTCAAGAATTACTGCTTCGTTTCCCTCTACTGAAATGTAAGTAGAACCTTCAGCAGCTACACGATCAGCTTTTTTAGCAGCACTTGCAATACCTTTTTCACGTAAGAAGTCAATTGCTTTATCTAAATCACCATTAGTTTCAGTAAGTGCTTTTTTACAATCCATCATTCCAGCACCAGTTTTTTCACGTAGTTCTTTTACCATTTGAGCTGTAACAGCCATAGTAATTTGCCTCCTTAAGGTTTATGTATTATTTTTTTAACCAATTTATTTCATTTTTAAGCAGGATGCTTGAAAAAAAGGTGATAAGAGGGTTGCTCTTTATCACCTTTTCCACAAGTCCCTAAACAATTACTTATTATCCATCAAGTTTATTTATCTAATGATCCTAAACTAATACGTATAACAAGTCATGCGGTTCTAATTAAGCAGTTGTTACTTCTTCGCCTTGTTTAGCTTCAAGAATAGCATCTGCCATTTTTGCAGTTAATAATTTAACAGCACGGATTGCATCATCATTCGCAGGAATAACAACATCAATTTCGTCTGGATCACAGTTAGTATCAACAATACCAACGATTGGAATATTTAATTTATGAGCTTCTGCAACTGCAATACGTTCTTTACGTGGATCTACGATGAATAAGCAGTCAGGAATTTTTTTCATATCTTTAATTCCGCCTAGGAATTTTTCTAAACGCTCAAGCTCTTTGTTTAATTGAACTACTTCTTTTTTAGGAAGTACGTCGAATGTACCATCTTCAGCCATTCTTTCAATATCTTTAAGACGCGCAATACGTTTTTGGATAGTTTCAAAGTTAGTTAAAGTTCCACCTAACCAGCGTTGGTTTACATAGTATTGACCAGAACGGATAGCTTCCTCTTTAACTGAATCTTGTGCTTGCTTTTTAGTACCAACAAAAAGAACTGTACCGCCGTTTCCAGCTAATTCTTTCACATAGTTATAAGCTTCTTCAACCTTTTTAACTGTTTTTTGAAGATCGATGATGTAAATGCCGTTACGCTCTGTGAAAATATATTTTTTCATTTTTGGGTTCCAACGGCGAGTTTGGTGACCGAAATGTACACCAGCTTCAAGTAATTGTTTCATTGAAATAACTGACATGTTTTTTCCTCCTAATGGTTTTGATTTCCTCCGCTTTTTTCATTTTTAATCAAAACTGTAAAATTACAGCACCAATGATTAAATCCAAAAGCGTGTGTATTAACACCATGTGTTAATATAGCATATGTAAACTTTGCAATCAAGTATATTTACGAATTTTGTCTAAATTTCAGTAGCAATTCCATTTCAGTCTTGCCTTTGTTTAACGATTTTGCTATTTCTTCGATACTTTTCCCTTCTGCTTGCATCGATTTTGCTATTTCAAGAATCGACTTTTTCTTCGGCTCTTTCTCTGAAGGTAGTATTAAATTCAATAACTCATTCACATCTTCTTTTTCCAAGCGATCTTCTTTTTTACTTGTCGTTTCAATAGTAGGAACCGTTTTCTGATAGACATTTAGCATTGCTTTATTCACTTTCAACTCTTTCGGCTTAAAATCAGGACTTGCTGATTCATCCTTGCTTTTTTCCTCTTCTCTTTCATGTGATGACTCTTTTGGGTGAGAATAAAGTTTATCCAAGAACTGCTCATTTTCCTCTTTAATTTCCGAGATAAAAGTGGCGATCACTTCTTCCATTTCTTCTAAAGTCTTTTTCTGATCCTTTTCTAGGTCCGCAAACCGATTTTGACGAACATACAATATTACGATACAAAGAATAGCAATTAAATTTAAAGTAATACTTAAAAAAAGTAAAAAATTAACCATTTCATCCCTCTATCCACTAAAGTCGATACTTTGTCCTTTATAAGGATGTATCGTTTGTCTACTCTCTATTTCATCTAGTTCTATTTCTTCTTCGCTATTTTGTTGACCGAATACCTGTTTATCTTTTTTCTTATGAGAAGTAACTTTCCCTTTTCCTTCTCCCTTTATAACCGTTGTTCTTTTCCTTACCTCTTCCTTACCGGCTTCTTGTGAAGCAATGGAATACATTTGCTGATGTTTTTGATCCTGTTGTTCTTGTAGCTTTCCTGCATCATAAGTTCTCGGTAATGCAACTTGCATCTCTATTGCTTTTAAACTCATGTGCACCACACCCTACTCATTAAATTACTTTTTCCAATGAATGCCTTAATTTAAAAATAGCTTTTGAATGAATCTGCGATATTCTAGAAGTAGATAAGTTCATTACTTGTCCAATCTCCGTTAAGGTTAATTCCTCCTTATAAAACAAACTGATTACAAGCTGTTCTTTATCATTAAGCTCCTTAATTTTGTCTGCCATCTCTTGAACTAGCTCATCTTTTACTACTTTTTCTTCTGGTATAACCGTTTTATCATCTCGAATCGAGAAACTTTGTGCCTCTTTCTCTTCGCTCTCATTCATTTGCTCATCAATAGATAGGATATTAGCAAAAAAGTGTTCATTCATTGTTGCATACACTTCATCTACACTAGTCCCTAACTCATCAGCAATTTCTTGAACCGTAATATTTCTCATTAATTTTTGTTCAAGTTTTTCAATAGTAGCCTCAATCTTTTTTGATTTTTCCCTTGTTCCCCTTGATAGCCAATCTTCTTTACGAAGTCCATCAATTATACTACCTCTAATTCGAAAAGATGCATATGTATCAAATTTCAAGTCTCTATTCGGATCAAATCGTTGTAAAGCATCATATAAGCCCATCATTCCAAGACTTGTTAGTTCATCTCGGGATACGCTTTTTGGTAATCCTATTGAGATTCTTTGCACATGAAAACTGACTAAGGGCATATACTTTTTTATTAATTGATTGCCAGCCTCTTGATCTCTCGAATTAATCCACATTTCCCAAGCTTGCTTTTCTTCTGTTGTTGACTCCTTCGCCATTAAATACCCTCCTCTTAGAACAATGAACAAACCCAAACATATCTATAAAGTGAAACTTCCATCAGTGGGGGCTTTCCTTCCTCCCCCACTGATGGTTAGTTGAACCAATCGGACCTTTACGGGCAGTTACCACCTAGCTTCCTCGTATTCTTATAAGCTTGAGGGGGGCGTCTTACTGTCCGTGAAGAGTGGGATAAACGCAAAAGAATATAATACAACTTAACCATTTATATCCCCTTTTTTTCAACAAAAAAATCCCATTTGTGTAATAGTTCCAATAAATTACTGAATATTCTTCTTTCATACCTTTACTCTCTATGTTATATAGCATTCTATTTTACCTATTTTATTTCAACCGTCTTTATATAGATTGGCACTATTTCATTTTCTCCAATAATCAGCTTCTTTATTTTTATCATTTACATTCCTATCCATTCAGCCAAAAAATAAGAATTGTAAGCCAAAAAACCCTCACACTTTTTATGTATATATTTCACTATTGATTTTAGCAGAAGACATGATTTTTTATCTATTCTTTCTAATACCAACACTAAAAATAGGCATAAAGACCCTAATTGTTTTTCTCTATTTTTCCAACTCATTCATTTTTCCGTTTTTAAAAATAGAACTTCCCCACCTCAACTCTTATTCGATTTTTGAGGAAAGGGTCTTCATGCTAAAGATGATAAAAAAGACTAGCTCTAAATAACAGAATTCATCCCAAAATAATAAGATTGGATGCTTCAATTTAGAGCTAGTCTCATTTCTAGATAGTATTAAATAACGTATTCCCTACACTAAATAATATGAATCCCTTTATTCACGGTACGAATCGTCAATTGATGCGTAGCTGGAGAAAATTCAATCGTTCTACCGCTATTTCCACCGACATCTTCGCTAACTAATTTAATTCTTAATAATTGTAACGTATTTTTTACTGCTTCCACGTTTCTAGGACCGATTCTCATGATATCACTTGTTCCGTTGAACTGAAACATTTGTGCCCCTCCAGCAATTTTAGCTAGCATCGTGCTTTTCTTTACCCCTAATACTTCTAATCGATCTGCTAATTCTATAATCGCAGTATCAGCAAATTTCGCCTTATTAAGGCTTCCTGATTTCGCTATGGATGCTTCTGGAAGCATAATATGAGCTAAACCAGCAATTGGTTTTATTGGACTATATAAAACAATTCCAACGCATGAGCCAAGTCCTGAAGTTCGAATTGTATTAGGGGACTGCACCACATTCATATCAGCTATCCCAACTTTAATTACTGTAATTTGTTCAGTCACCATCTTTCACTCCTAATGACTGAAATAAAGGGGTAAAAGAATCTGGATCAGGTAATAAAAAGAAATGGCCATTTACAGTATTAGACAGACTTGTATTTTCCTCATTTAATTCTGTGTTGATCACAATCGCATAATCACTTACTTGAGAAAGTTCCACTAATCCATATGTAACAATAGCGCCAACCATATCAATCGCAAGGGCTGGAACAGAAGGATACAATGATAACTGGGTAAAATCAGATAAAGAGGATAAATAGGAACCTGATAAAATATTGCCTAATTCCTGTAACGCAGAAATAGATAGCTCATCATATGGTGGCGCAGCTAAGTCAACAGAAGTATCTCCGATCATATCTTGGACAAATGTCGTCGCTTGCTCTAAAGGAAGGATGAAAAACATGCTTCCTGGGATATCTCCCTCAATTCTTAAGAAAACGCCCGCAACGATATTATCTGCACCACCTGCCATTTCCATCATCTCATCAAACGTAACAATTTGAACATCTGGTACCTTCATATCAATCTTTTTATTAAGCAGCTTGGACAAAGAAGTGGCAGCATTTCCTGCTCCTATATTACCGATCTCTCTTAAAACATCTAATTTTAACGAATTTATATCATTAATATATCCCATATTTACTCATCGCTTTTTGCATTGGAATATGTTCTTAAAATATTTCGATCAAATACTTTTTCCAAATCAACAAGAATTAGTAAACGCTTATCAAGCTTCACTACCCCTTTTATATAATCGACTTCATCACCATTAATTGTCTCTGGAGCAGGCTCATAAAGCGAAGTATTGACATCTACAACATCATTAGCAGAATCAACAATAATTCCTACTTCCATATCTTCTATCATGATAATAATAATTCTTGTGCTGTCTGTGTAAGGAATTTCTTCTAAATTAAAACGAAGTCGTAAATCAATAATTGGAGTAACGACTCCTCTTAAATTAATCACACCTTTAACAAAAGGAGCGATATTTGGAATTCTAGTAATATGCATGTTCTTCTCAATCGACATCACTTCATTGACAGAGATAGCATATTCCTTCCCCTTCAGTTCAAATATTATTAGTTTTTCTTCTGTTGAAACTACATCGCTCATTTCTTTCATCCCTCTCAAGTTAACCTGTCTGCTTTACATAAAATGCAAAGCCCTATATCATCACCATCATATTGTCTAGATTAATTTATCGTAAAAAACAATGGAATATCCGCTTTTCTTCAAGGCTGTTTCGTATCGTTTGTTGCTATTAACCCATAAGTCTGAATACACTTTGCCTTCCATGGGGCATGCTATACAGGATCTCACCTGTCTCGCTAATCCCTCTGCTATCTACGTGTATTCAGACTACTCTGTAATTCTTTTTAGAAATTCCCCTATTGAAAACAAGCTTGTAGAAAACAACCTTCTTCAACATGTTTCGATCTATTAAAAAGGTCAATACTAAACGAAAAAGCTTTGTTCAAAATTCATTTATCTTTCATGTAATGATTATTTAATTAAAGCATTACAATCCATAATTAACGCTACTTGTCCATCTCCTAAGATGGTTGCTCCAGATATAGCATAAGCACTTGATAGATAAGAACCTAGTGACTTTAAGACAACCTCTTGTTGTCCAATAAATCCATCTACAACAAGTCCAGCTAATTTATCGCCTTTTCTTACAATTACAACAGAATAATAGTCACTTTCCAGTCCTGCTGAAGGAACATCAAATATATCTTTTAAGAATAGTAATGGTACCACTTTGCCACGGAAATCAATTACTGTTTGATTATGGGCATACATGACATCATTTTTATTCACAATAGCTGTCTCAATAATAGAAGACAATGGAATAGCGTATTTTTCTGCTTGAATTTCAACTAACATAACGGAAATTATCGATAAGGTTAATGGCAATTGGATAGAGAAGAGCGAGCCTTTTCCTTCCACTGATTCGATCGTAATCGAGCCACCTAAGGATTCAATCGTATTCTTTACTACATCAAGTCCTACCCCACGTCCTGAAATATCAGAGATTTGATCTGCAGTCGAAAAACCAGATGCAAATATAAGTTCAGCAATTTGAGAATCAGTTAATGTTTTAGCCATTTCTTTTGTAACGATTCCTTTATTAATCGCTTTAGAAAGAACTTTCTCTTTATTAATTCCAGCACCGTCATCTTCCAACTCAATAAAAACATGATTTCCGCTATGATAAGCACGAAGAACAACCGTTCCTTCTTCCTCTTTATTATTAGCTCTTCTTACTGCTGGCGTTTCTACTCCATGGTCAAGCGCATTTCGGATTAAATGCACTAAAGGATCACCTATTTCATCAATAACTGTACGATCAAGCTCTGTTTCGGCACCAACGATTTGCAAATTAATTTTCTTATTTAAATCACGTGCAAGCTGTCTCACCATTCTAGGGAAACGATTGAAGACAGTCTCAACAGGAACCATACGCATATTTAAGATAATATTTTGAAGATCCCCTGTGATTCTGGACATTCTCTCAACTGTCTCATGAAGCTCTTGATCTTTAAGGGTAGAGGAAATTTGCTCTAATCTTCCTCTGTCGATAACGAGTTCTTCAAATAAGTTCATGAGAATATCCAAACGCTCAATATTCACACGAATGGTTTTATTGGAAACTTTAGTCGTTGATTGCTTCTCAGCTTGTTTATTGTCTGTAGCGGTAGCCTTCTCTGGAACTTGCGGATTCATTATTTCTTTCTCCACTTCTTCCACAATCTGAGTTTCTGTTAGAACTTGTTCCTTTTGATTAACAGATTGACTATTTGTATAGAACTCTCTTACAACTACCTTTTCTACTTCTGAGACTTTCATGATAGCTGCTTCAATTTTATCTGCTGTTTCTTTTGATATAAGGGTAACCATAAAATCATACTCAAACTTTTCTTCCTCAAGTTCTTCTACTGGAGGAATCGATTTGACAACTTCTCCTAATGATTCTAAAGCTTCAAATATCATATATACCCTTGCAGCTTTTAATAAACAGTCACTTTTTAACGTAATGTTAATTTCATAAGTGAAAAAACCTTGATCAGATGATTGCTGTAATACAGTAGTTTCAAATTCATCATACTGGTTTATTGTTGCTGGTGCCTCCTGCATGACATCTACAGTGGCCGCAACCTCAGTTTCTGAAGAATTGATTTGATTTAAAGGAAGTCCTTTTTCAATTTGTATAAGCTTTTCAACAACTGCCTCTACATTTCTTTTCCCATCTCCACCACTAGCAATTGACTCCACCATTGCATCCAGATCATCAACAGCTAAGAAAATGACATCCAATATTTCTGGAGAAAAAACAATTTTCTTATTTCTTATAGCATCGAGAACATTTTCCATTTGATGGGTTAGACTTGCTAAATCCTCATAACCCATTGTTGCTGACATTCCTTTTAATGTATGAGCTGCACGGAAAATCTCATTTACTATTTTCAAATTTTCCGGGTCCTTTTCCAATTCTAATAAATGTTCATTACATGCTTGTAAGTGCTCTTTACTCTCTTCAATAAAAACTTCTAAATACTGACTCATTTCCACTTGCTTCACATCCCTTGACGTTATACATATTTCATAATAGTTTCAGCAATATGATCTACCTTCTGAACTTCATCAATATAATTCGTGGCAATAGCTGTTTTGGGCATTCCGTAAACTATACATGTTTCCTGTGACTCAGCGATAGCTTTGACATTGCCTTTTCTCGCTAACTTCTTTAACCCATCTGTTCCATCTGATCCCATTCCAGTCATAATAACTGCTATTTTTGCATAGGCTTTCAAATCACTTACCGATTCAAACATGATATCAACAGATGGTCTATGCCCATTTAGAGGGGCTGACTGGTCCAAATCAATTGCTGTATGGACACCAACTGTTTTCACCTTTAAATGCTGGCCTCCTGGAGCGATATAGGCAACTCCATTACGGATAATTTCGCCATGCTCCGCTTCCTTTACCGTAATTGCAGATAACGTATTAAGACGATTTGCAAGAGAACGGGTAAATCCTGCTGGCATGTGTTGAACGATTAAAATCGGCGCTTCTATATCACTTGGTAAATTAGTTAATACTTTCTGTAATGCCCTTGGACCACCAGTTGATGTTCCAATGATTACTATCTTTTTCATGGATTGCATCCAATCATTAGGCGAAACAGTCTTTTGGACTATTCCCTTAACATCTTCTCTTGGTTCCATTTTACTATAAGAAGTTCGTGAAGTAATAGTCTTTTTTCCTTCACTTGAGAGATTTAATAATGTTTTCGGCTTTACATTGCTTGCTAATATAACTTTTTCTACTAATTCCTGCTTTACTTTATATAAATCTAGTGAAATAGATCCAGAAGGCTTTGTAATAAAGTCGATTGCTCCTGCCTGCATGGCTTGAATGGTGCTCTCTGCTCCAACCTTCGTAATACTTGATAGCATAAGAACTGGTACAGGATGTTCATTCATAATTCGCTTTAAAGCACTTAATCCATCTAAGATGGGCATCTCGACATCAAGTGTTACAACATCAGGTGTTAATTCCTTGATTTTCTTAATACCATCTTCGCCATTCCTTGCTGTACCAATAACGGTTATTCTCGAGTCTTCGGAGAGAAAATCTGAGATTAGCTTACGCATAAATGCAGAATCATCAATAACGAGAACTTTTACTTTCTCCACTTTACTCAACTACCTTTCAAACAAAAACCTTTTTAATTTAGACACAAAAGTATGTCTATTAGTTGAATAGGATTCTGTAAACTGTTGTTTACCATATCTATCGGCAATTTCGCGCAAAGCTTTAGCTGCTTCTGATTTTTCATTATAAAAGACAAAAGGAATTTGTTTTCTTACAGCTTGTGCCACATTTTGATCATCTGGGATATATCCTAAATTAATGAGATCTCGATGGAGAAATTTCTTTACTACTTGCTGAAGCTTTTGTAAGGTTTCCACACCATCTTTTCTCGTAAATGTTCGATTTACGACTAGATATAATGGGAGTAAAGGATTTCTGGTATGAATAAATTTCATTGCCGCATAAGCGTCTGTTATAGAGGTCGGCTCAGGTGTAGTAATGACAATACAATCATCAACAGACAAAATAAATTTTAAAGAATCTGTACTGATACCCGCTCCCATGTCAAATAAAATATAATCATAGCGATTTAATAAACCTTGAAAATGCTGAAAGAAGCTATCTAACTTCTCATCCTCCATATTCACAAAATCACTTAGTCCAGACCCGCCTGCAATATACTCTAAACCATCAAATCCTTTAGTAATGATATTCTCAAAATCAATACTATTTCTAAAAAAATCAACAATAGTATATCGAGATTGGGTTCCCATTAAAATATCAATATTTCCCATACCGATATCCATATCAATAAGCAAAGTACGATATCCTTGATTATGGAGGGAAAGGGCAAAATTTAGAGAAAAGTTAGACTTTCCAACCCCACCCTTACCACTTATAATCGCCAGCGTTTTATTATTCGATTGACTTTGTCGATTTGCATTCAATTGTTCGATTTTTTTTCTTAAGATAGAAGCCTGGTCAGTCATTCTTCATCTACCTCAATTATTTTATTTACAAGCTCTAGTGGGGTTGCTGGAACTATATCATCTGGAACATTCTGCCCTGTTGTCATATAAGCAACACCTTTTTTACAAGTTACAATTAAATTAATCATTGCACCATAAGAAGACGTTTCATCTAATTTCGTAAAGACAAATGAATCAATGTTTATTGCTGAAAATTGTTTATAGATCTCTTCTAAATCCTTTTGTTTTGCTGTCATCGATAAAACGAGCAACGTTTCCATTTCCCTTTTATAATCGACCACTTGCATTAAATCTTCAACATATTTTTTATTGCGGAAATTTCTTCCTGCTGTATCAATTAAAATAACATCGCAATCCTTCAGTTTTTTTGTTGCATGTTCAAAATCTTCCATGGAATAACAAACTTCTAAAGGAACATCTAATATATTTGCATACGTTTTGAGTTGTTCGATTGCCCCAATTCTATATGTATCTGTTGTAATAAATCCTACTGTTTTTTGTTGTTTTAAAATAATATTTGCTGCAATTTTAGCCAAAGTAGTTGTTTTCCCAACACCTGTAGGTCCAATGACATTAATATATTTTTTAGATAAAGAAACTTCCCCAAAGGAATATGGGGAAATTTCTCCTAAAAGAAACGCTTGTGCCCACTTGAAAACATGAACATCTAACACATCTTCGCCAGCTGCATACCATTTAGCCACAAGATCTTTTACCAATCTAGCTTTAATCATTTCGTTGATTTCCTGTTTATCCAGCAGTTTTACTACATTTTTTATTGGTGTGGGAATAGAAAAAGACACATTATTGCTTCGTTCACCGAAAGCTTGTACATTTTGATTAATTTCATCTAATTGCTTTGCGATATCTGGAAAATCAGAAATCTTTTTTTCTTTATTTGCAATAGATGAACCAGCTTGATTAATTGGTTCTATCCGTGATGATGGTTCTTTAATTAATACAGAATTGCGCACTTCACGATTCTTCGTTTGGGGCGGGATAGGTGTATCAGAAATACTTGGATCAATGGCAGCAAGTACTTCGATATTTCTCTTTTTAAAAAGGCCTAAAAATCCCCCTGTATAAATTACTTTCGAATGGAGAATTACTGCATCATTTCCTAATTCTGCCCGGATCTTCTTCATTGCCTCTGGCATATTTGGTGCTACATACTTTTGTATTTTCATTCGATATTCACAACTCCCACACTTTGAACTTCCACATTTGCTTCTAATTCATTGTAAGATAATACTGGAACTTGTGGAAAATAACGTTCTGTCAATTGTCTCACATACATACGAACAGCAGGCGAACACAGGAGGATTGGCAACTGCTCCATTACAGATAGTTGTTCTATTTGTCCTGCAATACTCTCTAGGATAGATTGAGAAATGCTTGGGTCTAATGCTAAAAAGTTTCCATGTTCTGTTTGCTGAATATTATCTACTATTAGCTTTTCCACTTTACCTGACAAAGTTACAACCTTTAGGGAATCATTTTGATTCGTATACTGATTAGTAATTTGACGTGCTAATGACTGCCTTACATACTCAGCTAAAAGATCGGTATCTGATGTCATTTTTCCAAAATCAGCTAACGTTTCAAAAATCACTGGTAAATTGCGAATGGAGACATTTTCTCTTAACAGTTTTGCTAAAACCTTCTGAATTTCTCCAATCGACAATGGAGTCGGCGTAACTTCCTCGATTAAAATTGGATAGCTTTCCTTTACATGATCAACTAATTGTTTAGTCTCTTGTCTACCTAATAATTCATAGGCATTTGCCTTAATAACTTCTGTAATATGAGTGGAAACAACAGATGGTGGATCCACTACTGTATAGCCAAATATTTCAGCTTGTTCCTTTGTGCTCTCCGTTATCCATTTAGCTGGTAAGCCAAAAGACGGTTCAATTGTATCGATTCCTTCAATAGAATCATCATCCATACCAGGACTCATCGCTAAGTAATGGTCAAGCAATAGTTCCCCGCGTGCTCTCTCATTACCTTTTATTTTTAATCGATATTCATTAGGCTGTAATTGAATATTGTCACGAATTCGGACAACAGGAATAACTAACCCTAATTCTATTGCTAACTGCCTTCTTATCATGACTACGCGATCTAGTAAGTCTCCCCCTTGGTTAGCATCTGCAAGTGGAATCAGTCCATAGCCAAACTCAAATTCGATTGGATCTACATTCAATAAACTTACTACACTTTCTGGACTCTTTAGTTCATCTGTTTGTATTTCTTCTTCAAGGTCTTGGATTTGCTCTAAGTCCTCTTTTGGTTTTCTCGATAAATAATAAGCACCAAAAATAAGAAGTGCTGCAATTGGAATCGTTAAAAAATCATCAATCGGCGTAAATAACCCTAATAAAAAGATTGTACCACCTGCAACATACAGCATTTTAGGATATGCCATTAACTGAGAAGTGATATCTGAACCAAGATTACCTTCTGAAGCGGCTCTTGTAACGACAATCCCTGTTGCTGTTGAGATTAATAAAGCAGGGATTTGACTGACGATTCCATCTCCTACTGATAATAATGAAAAATGCTGTGCAGCATCCCCTGCCGCCATTCCAAGTTGAGTCATTCCAATTACTATTCCAAAAATCAAGTTAATAAAAACAATAATAATACCAGCAATTGCGTCCCCTTTGACGAATTTACTTGCCCCGTCCATGGAACCATAAAAATCAGCTTCTCTACTAACTTTTTCGCGACGTTGTCTTGCCTCTTGTTCTGAAATAATTCCTGCGTTTAAATCAGCGTCAATACTCATTTGCTTACCTGGCATTGCATCTAACGTAAAACGCGCAGCAACTTCTGAGACACGCTCAGACCCTTTTGTAATAACAACAAATTGAATAATAACAAGAATTAGGAAAACCACTAACCCAACAGCGATATTACCGCCAACAACGAATGTTCCAAAGGTATGGACTACCCCACCTGCATCTCCAGTAGACAAAATAGATCTTGTCGTAGATACATTAAGCCCAAGGCGAAATAAAGTTGTTAATAATAATAGTGAAGGAAAAATGGAGAATTCTAGAGCTTCACTCATATTCATTGTTAATAATAGGATGAGTAGTGCCAACGTAATATTAAGTAATATAAGAACACTTAATAACCAGGTTGGAAAGGGAATAATCAACATTGCAATAATGAGAATTACACCAATCACTACAATTAAGTCTCTTCTTGCCATTTCTTCCGCTCCTTAAAAACATACATTTGTTTCTTTATTATTTACAATAATTCATTTACTAGTTATTCTTCCGTTATTTGTCTCTACTCTGGTAGACAAATGCAAGAATTTCTGCAACTGCTTTATAAAATTCTTCAGGCACTAGATCACCTATTTCTACTTGATTATACATAGCTCGTGCTAATGGACGATTTTCTACCATGACAACATTATTTTCTTTTGCAACTAATTTTATTTTTTGTGCTAGAAAATCTACCCCTTTTGCAACAACATAGGGTGCATCATACTTTTCTTCGTCATACTTTAAGCAAATAGCATAATGCGTTGGATTCGTAATAACGACATCAGCAGTAGGGACATCTTGCATCATACGGTGCATCGCCATTTCTCTCTGTTTCTGCTTAATTTTAGACCTTATTAGCGGATCTCCTTCCATGTTTTTGTATTCGTCTTTAATATCTTGTTTTGACATTCGTATATTTTTTTCATAGTCATAGCGCTGATACATATAATCCATAAGCGACAAAATTAAAAGCGACACAGAAGCATAAAGACCCATTTGCACCGTTAACTTCGCAATTGTTACGGCAATAGAACCAATAGATTTATGGGAAAGGATAAGAATTTCGTTCATTTTGCCCCATAAAACAGAAAATACCACGATACCGATTACCGTAATCTTTAGCAATGACTTCAATAGCTCTACGATCGAGCGCAGCGAGAACATCCTTTTAAATCCTGCAATAGGATTTATTTTCTCTAATTTAAATTTAATGGCTTCTGGAGAGAACAAAACACCAACCTGCATATAATTAGCAATGATGCCTCCTACCATAGCCGCTATTAGAATAGGACTCAACAAAAGTGCCACTTCTTTGACAATATCAAAAAACAATGTCTGGAGATTATTCACAGATAAATTAATGGACGAAAAGTCACTAAAGGTAAAGGTAAGAATGGACATTAATCCATTTAACAGGTATTCGCCTGTAAAACTTAGTACACCAAAAACAACTAAAAGAACAAGTGCTGTATTCACGTCCTGACTTTTTGCCACTTGTCCTTTTTTTCTCGTGTCTTGTCTTTTCTTTGGAGTTGCCTTTTCTGTTTTTTCTCCTGCAAAAAACTGGAGATCTAATGATAGGAGTTTCATTTAACCCGCTCCTCCTAAAATATTCATAATCCCCCTCATTGTCGTTACAATGGAAGAGAATAAATGAGATACTGTTGACATTAGTACACCCATTACAATAAAAAGAACAACTAAGCCTGCAATTATCTTGATGGGTACACCAACTACAAAGATATTTAACTGTGGTACAGTTCTTGCGACAATTCCCAAACCAACATCCACTAAAAAGATGCTTCCGACAACAGGAATCGACATCTGAAAAGCAATCATAAACATCAAACTGAATGTTTTTATGAGAAACTCCGCTAGCTCCCCGTTACCCAAGTTAATCCAGGGCTGTTCCAGCGGAATAAACTGATAACTATAATAGATACCATCCAGTAATAAATGATGTCCATTAGAAGCTAGTAAAAAGAACATGGCAATAATCGTTAAGTATTGACCTGTTAGAGGACTTTGCATCCCTGTTTGAGGATCTATGACGTTTGCGATCGCAAAACCCATTTGGAAATCAATAAATCCTCCTGCGATTTGAATTGCGGCAAATAACATGTATGCGGCAAATCCAATTAGCAGTCCGACCAAAGCTTCTTTAAGAATAAGAAAATAGTAACTTGTATCAATTGTTAATACTGGTACATCCATTCCCCAAAACATTACTAAAGATAAAAAAAATCCTAAACCTACTTTAAAAGTCGTAGGAATCGTCCGATAAGAAAATAAAGGTAGCATTAAAAAAAACGAAGTGACACGAACAAGAATTAAAAGAAATGCTGGGAAATTTGATAAAAGTTCATCCATCATTCTTCTATCCAATAAACCTTGTTAAATTTGAAAAAATATCTTTTGTATAGGAAAGCATATGACTCAGCATCCATGATCCAAAAAAAACAAGGCCAACAAGGACCGCCACAATTTTTGGTACAAATGCCAATGTTTGCTCTTGAATTTGTGTTGTTGCTTGAAAAATACTTATGATTAGCCCGACTGCTAATGCAATAATTAGCAGTGGACCGCTGATAATTAAAACGGTAAGGACACCTTTCTCAGCAATAGAAATAACCATTTCTTGTGACATATTTTCACCTTCTTAAAAACTTTCTAGCAGTGATTTTACAACTAAATACCAACCATCAACCATAATGAATAACAGAATTTTAAATGGCAATGAAATCATAACAGGCGGAAGCATCATCATCCCCATGGACATTAAAATACTTGCTACAACCATATCAATGACTAAGAATGGAATAAAAATCATAAACCCTATTTGAAAGGCTGTTTTTAATTCACTTATCGCAAAAGCAGGTACCAATGTCGTTAGCGGGATATCCTCAATCGATTCTGGAGCTTCTGCTTTAGAATAATTTAAAAATAAGGCTAAATCTTTCTGCCTCGTATGCTTGCTCATAAATTCTTTAAGGGGTAATGCAGCATTGTCATAAGCTTCTTCCAATGTTATTTCTTCATTAAACAATGGAGTTAATGCTTTATCATTCACTTCCTGAAAAGTAGGAGCCATAATAAAAAATGTCAAAAACAAAGCTAACCCTACGATTACTTGGTTAGGAGGCATTTGTTGTGTTGCAAGCGCCGTTCTGACAAAGGAAAGAACAATCACTATTCTCGTAAAGCTAGTTAGTAATATAATGATACTAGGTGCTAAAGAAAGGACGGTTAATAATAATAACAATTGAACAGAAGTAGAGACATTACCTGGGTCATTGTTATTAAAAAACTGCATAAACTCATTCATTTTTTTCTGACGATCCTTTCTTTTTCTTCTCTAGTACTTCCATCTTTTCCTTACGTTCACTTGATATTCGTTCTAATTCTTTTGACAAACGAATGGAAAAAGATTCTTTTGTCTTCGAAGTAGAAGGATTAGAAGTTACTATATTCTTCACCTTTGTCACAATATCGCTTGGTTGTACTAGCTGATCTAATTTTCGATTATACTCTTCCAATATTTCTTTGTACTCTTGTTCATCCTCAATCTCTTTTATTAATTGGATGCTATCCCCAACGCCTACTATTAATAGACGTTTTCCCACTTTGATTAATTGAATCGAACGATTGGCACCTAGTGCTGTACCACCAATATTTTCAATTATTTGCGAGCTTTTATATCCGTGGTTTCTTTTATTTATAAATCGTAAAATAAAATACATTAAAAACACGACAAAAATTGTTGCAAAAATCATCTTAACAAAGTCCCAAATCGTCACTCCTATAGAACTTTCTTCTTCCGCATTTGTTTCTTCAAGAAGTAAGTCTGATTGATCCGAATTTTGTTCATTGGTTTTAGAATCTTCTTCTACAGTATCTTTTTTAGTACCTTTTTCAGTATCTTCTTGAACATTATTCTCTTTCGATTCATTATGTAATATGTCATATACACTTTTATCAATTTGTTCTGCATAGGCTTGATTTCCAAAGCCTAGCAGAACAATGATGAGTAGTGAACATCGAATTAAGAAATTTGCTTTATTCACATTCGGCACCCTCTAATTTAATTTTTAGCCTAATGTTTTACTGATTGCTTCCAAGACACGATCTGCCTGGAATGGCTTAACAATAAAATCTTTTGCTCCAGCTTGTATTGCATCAATAACCATCGCTTGTTGTCCCATTGCTGAACACATAATAACTTTCGCATTCGGATTAATATTTTTGATTTCTTTTAATGCAGTAATTCCATCCATTTCTGGCATGGTGATATCCATTGTTACTAGATCTGGTTGTGTTTCCTTATATTTTTCAATTGCTTGCATGCCGTCGGCTGCTTCTCCTACGATCTCATATCCATTTTTAGATAGAATATCCTTGATCATCATACGCATAAAAGCTGCGTCATCAACGATTAGTATTTTTTGTGCCATTTTCCTCAAAACCCCCAAAAATTATTTTAAATTCTTTAATCGGTCCTTTTGACTAACAATATCGGTTACACGAACACCGAAATTCTCATCAATTACCACTACTTCCCCTTGTGCAACCAATCGATTATTTACAAGAATATCAACAGGTTCTCCAGCTAACTTGTCCAATTCAATAATAGACCCTGAAGATAATTCTAATATCTCTTTAACAGATCGTTTTGTTCTTCCAAGCTCAACCGTTACTTGTAAAGGAATATCTAACAACATATCCAAGTTCTTTGTTTCCGTAACCGTTTGAGGCGCTGTATCAAAATTAGAGAATCCTGCAGGTTGCACGTTTGGTGGTGGACCTTGTGTAGTATGATGTCCTGAGCCAAAATGTTGTTGCTGATGATTCACATTTGACGAAATGGAATTATTAGTATGAGTATTGACATGATTATTAGCCATTTCATTAGAAGCTTGCTGATAATTATTTGTCGAACGTGACTCTTGCATCGGTTCTTTTGGCTCATATACTGAATTATAATCGACTTCGGGAATATTGGAAACTTCTTCTTCTCCAATATCAGGATTTAATAATCCTTCCACTAACTTTTTCGCAAAAGAAAGCTGTAATAGTTGCATGATATTTGAATCAATTAACTCTCCAATCTTAATTCGAAAGGAAATTTTTGCGAAAATGTCTTCATCAGGAATCGACTCAGTTCCTTCCCCTTGATTAAAGTCTAAAATATCGATACTAGGAGGAGAAATATCAACTTTTTTGCTAAAAATGGTGGACATGGATGTAGCCGCAGAACCCATCATTTGGTTCATTGCTTCTTGCACTGCACTTAACTGTATTTCCCCCAGCATTTCTTTATCAGCATTTAATCCATCACCACCAAGCATTAAATCAGCAATAACAGCTGCATCGGCTTGCTCGATTACAAGCAAGTTCATGCCAGAGAATCCTTCTGTATAATTGACTCTTATTGCTACATATGGGTGTGGGAACTCCTCTGACAGCATATTTTTCGATATTACACTGACAGTTGGTGTTGTAATATCTACTTTTTGATTTAACAATGTAGATAGCGCAGTTGCTGAGCTACCGAAGGATATATTTCCAATTTCCCCTAAGGTATCTTTTTCTATATCCGATAAGTACTTTTCCACATCCAATTCTGGACTATCGTTCGTTACACTATCTCCCCTTAAGAGAGCATCAATTTCATCTTGTGAAAGCATATCCTTACTCACCATCTTCCTTCCCCTCCTCTAAAGTTCCTAATACTTGAACAGCCATTTTTTTATTTAACTTACCAGGTTGTCCAATAAATTTAGGAATATCTCCAACTTTAATGATTAAGGGTTGTTGTATCGTTTGATTCATTTCGATAACATCTCCAATATCCAACATTAAAAAATCTTGGATGGAAATATCAGATGTACCTAGTTCTGCGACTATTGGCACAATCGACTGCTGAATATTCTCTTCTAAACGAGAAGTAAATTCAGGTAATCTTTCTTTCTTCTCTGCCTGCATCCAATAATGGCCAGATAGCTTTGGCATGATAGGCTCTAATACGACATGCGGAATACAAATATTAATCATTCCACTTGTATCTCCAATTGTCGTACTCAAGGAAATTACCACTACTGTTTCATTCGGAGAAACCATTTGTAAAAACTGTGGATTCACTTCAAATTCAGCAAGACTTGGTTCAATATCTATTAGATCCTCCATAGCCTCTCTAAAATGATCAAAAGCACTTTCAAAAGTATTTGACATGATTTTTGTTTCAATTTCAGTCAAATTTTCTACTTTATTTATACTGCTGCCTCTTCCACCCATCATTCGATCCATCATGGCATAGGCTATGTTCGGATTAACTTCCATCAAGATTCTGCCTTCTAATGGAGGAACATCAAATACATTTAAAATCGTCATTTTTGGTATCGAACGAATGAACTCTTCATATGGAATTTGATCTGCTGAAGTAACAGATATTTGCACATATGTTCTTAATTGGGCAGAGAAAAAAGTTGTTAACAACCTAGCATAGTTTTCATGTATTCTTGTTAAACTGCGAATTTGATCTTTCGAAAATCTTAACGCTCTTTTGAAATCATATACCTTAACCTTTTTTTCCTGCTGCTCTTTTTTGAGCTCATCTGCATCCATTTCACCAGATGATAAAGCTGAAAGCAGGGCATCAATTTCATTTTGGGATAAAATATCAGCTGACAAAATTACTCACCTCCATCTTTTTCTCTTTTATTTTATTGGAGTAGAGAGTTTACAATATAAACTTGGACTACTTTGCCTTCTTGCATCAGTTCATTAATTTTATCCTTGAGATCACTCTCTAATTCAATTTGTCCATTTTTTCCTTTTAAATCTTCTGTATTCTTCTCAGATAATTCTTGAATAATGATATTCTTAACTTGGAAGTCTCTTTTTTCTAATTCTTCCTTTGCTTTCTTACTATCTGTCTGAATCTTAAAGGATATTCGGATGAAATTATCGGAAGCTAAATTTGTTGTAATTTCTTCAATATCTACAGATGACTCCAAGATTTCTTCGATCGAAGGTTCTTTTTCCTTTTGATCGCCAGTAAACTTCCATATATAAATGAAAGCTCCAGCTCCTGCCAGTGTAATAACTAGTAATAAAACGAGCATTATAATAATAACTTTATTATTCTTCATCGTCTTTCTCTCCCACATGCGGTAATCCGAAGAGGTTCACTTTTTGAAAAAAATGATTCATTCTCTCTAATACTTCCTCTTCACTTTCTTTAACAACAAATTTGTTTCCATTTGTTAAAGTAATTGTTGTATCAGGAAAAGATTCGACTGTCTCAATAAATAAGGCATTTAATAAAAACTTTTTTCCATTTAGTCGAGTTAAATGTATCATTTTTCATATGAGAGGCTAGCCTAATAGGTAGCCCCTCCCCCCTCCAATTAAATTATCGTTTTAAGTTAACTAATTCTTGAAGAATTTCATCAGAAGTGGTAATGATTTTTGTATTTGCTTGAAATCCTCTTTGTGAAACAATCATTTCCGTGAATTCTTCTGAAAGATCAACGTTTGACATTTCAAGGAATCCACTATTAATAGTTCCAGATCCCGCATTACCAGATAACACCAATCCACCAAATACGTTAGGAAGACCCGCTAATGAGCCGGAGTTATTTGATTCTTGATACATATTTGCACCAACTTTTGTTAAGCCCTCTGGGTTAGAAACTTTTGCCATTAAAATCTGCCCAGCATCTTGTGTATCTCCATTACTATCAACATAAGTAATCTTTCCATCTGCTGAAATACTGAAGCTTTGTGCTGTGTCTGGAATTTTCGTACCAGATACTGCGTTCGCCCCAGCTCTTGTTACACCTGCTTGTGTAAAACCAGTAATACCATTTGCAACTTGTAAAGTCATACCATTAGAACTTACAATATTTCGGTCCCCGTCCAAGTAGAAGTTACCTGATCTTGTAAAGAACGAAGAACCAGCACTATCTTCTACAACGAAATAACCTTCACCTGAAATAGCAAGATCTAGTACTCTTCCTGTTGTTTGCATGCTCCCTTGTGTAGCAATTGTGTCAATAGAAGAGATTTGTGATCCTAGACCGATTTGCTTTGGATTTATACCACCAGTTGTTGCAGACGGAGCAGTTGCACCAGCTGATGTCTGGCTTATTAAATCACTGAATGTTGTACGACCTTTTTTAAAGCCATACGTATTAACGTTTGAAATATTATTACCGATAACGTCTAATTTTGTTTGAAAGTTTTTCATTCCACTGATTCCTGAATATAAAGAACGTAACATTGATAATTATCTCCCTTCGAATGAACTGCCTCTATCACTCAGCAGTTATGGCCTCCATTTTATGGTCCAGCCTTTTTAATTCATAATGATTGTTCCATTTATATTAGTAAAAATTTGGTCTGTTGCTTCTTCCAGATCCATTGCCGTAATCACTGTATTGTTTTTAGCACTTACGATTAATGCAGCATTATTTAGAAGTACGAGCGATTCTTTAATTCCCATTTTTTTTGCTTGGGTGACTTTTTCTTCAATCGCCTTCCATTTATCAGCATCTATTTCAATTCCTCGTTGCTGTAGTCTCTCATTTGCATGTTTGCTGATATTCAGCGTATTTAAGGAAGAAATGGACTGATGTAAATGGCTAGAAAACGATGTGATTTTATTTTGCGTATTATGTGCATTAGATTTAGACTTAATCGCCTCAATACCATTTTTTATTGCATCATGTGATTTTATTGAAGGATAAATAGGCTTATCCATCCCAATCACTTCCTATTCAATTTTTGTAATTTGACTCGAAGTAATTTTACTTCCTGCTTCATCGTCTAACGTTAATTGTAATTGTCCATTTTTTAAGGATACAGACTGAACTGTATTACTTACTTCTTCCTTATTTCCATTTAAATAAGAGATGGTTTTTCCGATTAATTGACTTGCTTGTACCAAGTTATTTTCCGTTGCATTTGTACTCATACCTGAAATATTGGCAGGAGTTACTTTTGTTCCATCATTAAGCGTGAATACTACACTGTCATCTGTATAAGCAACAGAGAGTACTTTTCCACTACCAGAAGTTAGTGAACTATTCCCAGCTTTGTCTGTTTCAATCTTACTCCAGTTCACTTCTTGTCCTACAAATTGTCCGTAAGAAATTAAGTTTGACTGAGTTTGCAAGGAAATTAAGTTTGTCATGGCAGTATTCAAGTTTTGCATTTGTTCAAGGCTAGAGAACTGAGCCATTTGAGCAATAAACTCTTTATCATCCATGGGACTAGTAGGATCTTGGTTTTGCAATTGGGTAATTAATATTTTCAAGAAATCATCTTTTCCTAATACAGAGCTGCCAGTAGATGTCTGTGATTTCTGATAGTCTGATAAATACAGAGAAGGGTCATTAATGGTATTTGGCATGGTAATTTTCTCCTCTAGACGTCCATTTTTAATAATTCCTCGAAAAAGGAAGTTTTTTGGTTATTCTCCTCATCATCTGCTTCTTTCTTCTCTCTTTGTGATGGAGATTGATGTTGCTCTTGCTGTTGTTGCTGATCTTTTTGAAGTTTCTCCTGTTGTTGAGAAGACACGATGATATCTATTTTATCTACTTGCAGATTTTGGGCAGTAAATCCGTGTTTTAAACTAGTAAGCTGTTTATCTAACACTTCTTTCGCTTCAGCAGTTGTTGTAATAATTCTCGCAATCATATTTCCTTCATTTTGCGTCAATTCAATTCGAATCGAGCCTAAATGATCCGGTGCCAAACGAATAGATAGCTTTTGGGTATCTCCAATTTTTGTGAATGTACTATTTGCCAATAGTTTCGCAAACTGCTCTTCCACATTTTTTGGCTGTACCCCTGCTCCTGTATTAGAAAGTACCATTAGCGGTTGTTGTTTAACAAAAGTGCTTTGTATAGAGGGCAATATTTTTGTATCAACTTCTTCTAGATTCACTTCAGATGATTCCTTCAGACTTGTATTGGCTACTAACAATTCACTCGATTTTCTTATTGAACTTACCATGATAGGATTAATAACTTTCTGAACAACTGTTGAACTCTTTCCTTCTAATTGTTTATCCACCTCAGAAAGAATCGCCGAAATAATCGATTTAAGTTCATTACTCGATTGTGCTATACGATTTTCTCCTCTATCTGCTTGCGTAATATTTGGGAGACTTATTTGTGACGAAGTTAACTTCGCACTTGTTGGATTAGCTTCTCTAGTAATGAAAGTACCTTTTTCTTTTAGTAGTCGATTTTGCATTGCCAATAAGTTTGTATCAATCGTCGTATATCGTCTTTGAATATCTCCACGATCCTTACTAGCTGTTACTTGTTCTTCTACTGTTTCTTCGATCGAATTGGTATCTGGAGTATTGCTATTCTCCTTTACACTTTCCATACCGCTGTTTACAGTTTGGGACGGATGTAAGAGAGGTTTATCTGTTGTATCATGATTACCTTGATTGTCTGCACTAAAAAACTGACTAGTAGCTGTAGGATTGGTCTTTTGCTTTTCATTACTATCTGGTGTTGACATTTCTTCTATCGTATTAATCGCACTAGTTACGGAAGAAAAGCGATACTCTTTTGGATTTTCATTTTCGTAATGTAAGTCCCCTAACGGCTGTGAAATTACTTCAGCTTCTTGAGCGTCTCCCACCCACAATTCGTTAACACTCACAGATTTATCATTTGTCTTACTATGTTTATCAACTGTTTGATGCGTGATCTCTGCTTGATCAATTTTAATCAATCTACCCTCAGAAGATGTCCTAATTTCATCTTGGAATATCCCTACAGTAGTGAGTTCTCTTTCGGTTTGGTATGAATTATTACCGATAGTCAAAAGATTGTTAACATGCTTAATCGATGGAAAGCTTGTCTCTTTTTGATCATCCCGATTCTCATTGATATGTTCCTTATATCCAATATTAGGATTTACAATAATTTCTTCATTCCGATCAATCTGTTTTTCAGGAATATGCATATCGGACTTTATTTCTGGTTTCAAAGCTTGCGTATTAAACTGTTCTTCTGATGATGCTTCAACCTTTTGTACAGGTTGCTGCTTTAAGTTCGTCTCAGTCACCGGTAAACTATTCTCGGTTTGGGATAAGTTATTATATCTGCTGATAAAATTACTTTCATTTGAAATCCAATTTCCCTTAATAGAATCCTCATCTTTTTCCATATTCTTCATGGTATTAGATGAATTTTCTTCTACGACTTTATTTAATGACCGTATTAAACTCTGCAAATCATGAACTGTTTCCGCAACTTTACCCTTCAAAGACATGTCTGGAACCAGCATCTCTACTGTATTCTCAAGCATCTTTAAATCAATAAGCAAGATCGGTAACTCTGTATGATTAAACATATCCTGTGTTATCTCTGGATTACTTTGTTTCTTTAATACTTGAGTGATTTGATCTTCCATATTAATTAATAGGTCAGCTAGTATCTTAGTCTTTTCCGATGTATCTAAATGTGGGAAATCTTCCCCAGTAGAAAAATGATGATACGTAGTCAATAGATGTTCAAGATTTGATGATGGCTGGTCATTTCCTACATCCAAGTTACTTTTACCATCTAAACCGATACTCGCATCTGATGAGCTAGACAGAATTGTCAAAAGATCGTTTAACCCATCTTTTTTTTGATTATCCTTTTGGATTGGATTACTTTGTTCGCGATTTGTTTTTAAAGCATTTATCATAGATAAAAACTGTCCATCTATTTTTTCGCTTGTTACTTCTTGATTGCCACTCGCTAACTCCGTATTTCTCCATGAATTAATTAATCCTAGCTTCAATTTTTCACCCCCTTTCAGTGATGACTGTTTGCCCTTTATGGGTTTACTGTAGCTTTATCTGATAATAGCTCTGTATATTTAGATGCAACAGCTGGTTCCATTTTCTCTAATATCGATGCAAGTTTTGCTGGCTTTAGCTCTGCCAAAATTTTCAATGCTTCATTTTCACTCATCTCAGATAAAATTGCTGCAGCATTTTTGGGAGACATGGTATCATATGTTTTCACAATCTCTGCAAGAGCTTTTTTTGTTTCCGCTTGAGCAGATTGGAGAGAATTTAATTCACTTTGTAACTTTTCCTTATCTGAATTGGCAGATTGAACTCTATTTTCACTATTTTCCAATTGTGTTTCTAGCGTCTTTATTAGATCATCTCGTTCTTTTAGCTTAGTTTGTAAAGAACTAATCGTATTTTTATTGTTCTCAAGCAGTTTATCCGTTGTTCTTTTTTCTTCATTGAGAAAAGGAATAGCATTTAACACCTCTTTTCCTTTCTCTGCAACATCTGCACCCGAAGCTATAAGCAATAGCACAACAACGATCAATGCAAAAGTAGTTGGTATCACGATAATCATAAGAAAACGCTGGAAAAAGTTAAATGATTTCTTTTTTTCTTCCCACGAATTTTCCATTTATCCACCTGCCTTCTCTTGTTGCATATATTGTTGAAGCGAAATATCATCCATTTGTTTTGCTTCTTCTAATTTCTCTAATGCTACAAAATTGGAGTGATCTTTTTCCTTTATTTTCACAAACTTCTTCACTTCAATATTCTTCTCTAACATTTTTTCTTGAAAATACACCATCGAATTACGTGCATTTTGCACCATCTTCTGTGCATGTTCAATCGTTTTCGTTAAATTACCTACAAATTGTTGATGATGCCTAATTTCTTGAACAGATAAACCAGTAGTCATTTTTTCCGCTTGGTAGGCTTCTAAATCTTCTTTTCTCTTTAATAGCTCATATAGTTTTTCAGCAGCTTCTTCAAATCTATTAACAGACAGGTTATATGCAGAGCTTGCTTCTTCTTTTTCTCTTTCTCGAATCGTTAAGATTTTTTCAAATTTAAACTGATAGCTCATCTATTATCCCTCTGTTCCAACTAGAGTTAATAAGGAATGAAGGCTTTCCTCAATGGAGATTTTCTCATCTGTGGCCTGCTTTATATAGGAAAGTATATTTGGATATAACGCAATTGCCATATCAATTTCCTTGGAAGAACCCTTCTTATATGCACCTATATTGATTAAATCTTCCGCATTTATATAGGTACTTAAGAGATCTCGTAGTCGTTCAGCAGCTTTTACATGCTCTTTTGGAACAATGTGATTCATTACACGACTAACGCTTTTTAACACATTAACTGCCGGATATTGACCTTTATTTGCAAGGTTTCTATCTAACACATAGTGACCATCTAAAATACCACGTACTGTATCTGCAATTGGTTCATTCATATCGTCACCATCCACTAGCACTGTGTAAAAAGCTGTTATACTACCATTTTCGTTTGTACCCGTTCTCTCAAGAAGTTTTGGCAATATCGCAAACACTGAAGGCGTATAACCTTTCGTAGTTGGCGGTTCACCAATAGCTAGTCCTACTTCTCTTTGCGCCATTGCAACACGGGTTACAGAATCCATCATTAACATGACATTTAAGCCCTTGTCTCGAAAGTATTCAGCAATGGCAGTTGCTGTATACGCACCCTTTATTCTCATTAAAGCGGGCTGATCAGATGTTGCCACGACCACAATGGACCTTTTCAAACCTTCTGGTCCCAGGTCTCGTTCAATAAATTCACGTACTTCTCTTCCACGTTCTCCAATTAATGCAATAACATTTAAATCTGCTTTTGTATTTCTAGCAATCATACCGAGTAATGTACTTTTCCCAACACCACTACCTGCAAAAATACCAATTCTTTGTCCGGTACCCACAGTTAACAGTCCATCAATTAAACGTACACCCACTTCCATCGATTCAGAAATAGGCGGTCTTTTTAAAGGATTAGGAGGCTCTTGATCAATCGGAACGGACTTTAATCCTTTTGGCAAAGGTGATCCATCTAATGGCATTCCTAAGGCATCTATAGCTGTCCCTATCAATGCTGGTCCTACCTTTATTTCTAGTGGTTTAGATGATGCTTCTACTAGGCAGCCAGGTGAAATATCATTTACTGTGGTATATGGCATTAAGATAATATTTTCCCCATTAAATCCGACAACTTCCGCTTTAATAATTCTTTTATGTTTTGTGCCAATATGAATATGGCAAACATCTCCAATAGAGCTTTCTGGTCCCTGTGATTCTATCATTAGTCCAACAACTTTCTTCACACGGCCATATTGCTTATAAGTGTCAATGGATGAAATCGAGCTTATTAACGCTTGTGCCTTCACCCTTCTTCACTCTCCAATACTTCAAGTAACTTCTCTTTTATCATGAATAGTTGGGTATCAATACTTGCATCTAACCGACCATTAGCTGTCTCAATGATACAGCCATTTTCTTCTAGGGATTCATCTGGAAAAACGAATAGGCTAGGCTTTATCGGAAACAACTGCAATAACTCCTCTTTTTCTGCTAGAACTAGTTCATAATAAATAGGAGGAACATGTAGTTGAATCTCTCTCTGTTTTCTTACTTCCTTCAAGGCATTTTGCACAACAGAAAGGAAATTCTGCTCGTCTTCTTTTATTTTGTCGTTTATAATTTTTTCTGCTACTTCAATAGCAAGTTCTAAAATAGTACTTTCTGCGGATTGTAAATACTTTCCGTAATCCATCTTGGAGGCATTTACAGTATCTCTTGCTTGTTGGATATATTGAGATGCTTCGTTATATCCAACATGTTTACCTTCCTCGAATCCTATTTGAAAACCATTCGCTTTAGCTTCTTCTATTAAATTCACTTTTTCGATATCCCAATTTTGTTTTTCACTTGAAAGCTGAACGCGTATCCGTTCAGCTTCCTCTATGGCTTGCATCCTAATCGTTTCTGCTTCTTGATGTGCTATTTCAAGCATTTTGTTATATTCTGCTTGGGTAACCTCTCGAGATTGCTCAAAATTAGGATCAACGGAATCTAGATGTTTAATAGATATGACTTTCTGTTTTGCATGATCTGGAATTGAATATCTTGACTTAATCAACCTAGACAATGATATCATCTCCTCCGCCACGGGCTACCACAATTTCTCCCGCATCTTCAAGACGTCTGATAATCGCAACAATTCTTGATTGTGCTTCTTCTACATCTTTCAAGCGAACTGGTCCCATAAATTCCATTTCTTCCTTAAAGGACTCAGCCATTCTAGTAGACATATTGCTATAAACAATTTCTTTAACTTCATCTCCAGATACTTTAAGAGCAAGCATAAGGTCTTCATTTTCACAATCGCGAATAATTCTCTGGATTGCTCTATTATCCAATGTAACAATATCTTCAAAGACAAACATTCTCTTCTTAATCTCTTCTGCTAATTCTGGATCTTGTATTTCAAGTGCGTCTAAAATGGTACGTTCTGTTGCTCTATCAACCCCATTAAGCACTTCAACAACCGCTTCTATTCCACCAGTTTGTGTATAGTCTTGCGTAACTGTGCTTGATAGTTTTCTTTCTAAAATTTGCTCAACTTCATTAATAATTTCTGGAGAAGTACTATCCATTACAGCTATTCTTCTTGCTATATCTGCTTGAACTTCCTGTGGCAGTTCGGATAGTATTTGTCCAGCCTGTGTTGGATCTAAATAAGACAAGATTAAGGCAATTGTCTGTGGATGTTCATTTTGAATAAAATTTAATATCTGGTTTGGATCTGCTTTTCTAGCAAAATCAAAAGGTCTTACTTGAAGAGAAGAAGTCAATCTATTTAAAATAATCGATGCTTGTTCTGCTCCTAGAGCCTTTTCTAATACTGTTTTTGCATACCCAATCCCACCTTGAGAAATATAATCTTGAGCAAGTGCGATATTATGAAATTCTTCTAATACGTTTTCTTTAGAAGTATTCTCCACTTTTCTAACTCCTGATATTTCTAGTGATAATCGTTCAATTTCTTCCTCACTTAAATGTTTATAAACCGAAGCTGCAACATCAGGACCTAGCGAGATAAGGAGAATGGCCGCTTTCTGTTTCCCAGATAACTCATTTGATTCTTTTCTTGCCATTTAACAACACTCCTTAATCTTCCGTAATCCATGTACGAAGTAATTTTGCAAATTCCTCTGGTTTTTCTTTTGCCATTTTTTCAAGCTGCTTTCTTCTAATTGTTCCTTCTGATTCTTGGTGTTCCTCATTGATATCAGCTACAGGAACAACTGGTTGGATAATTTCTTCTGCTTCTTCTTGTTTTTTCTTTCTCGCTCTCATAAATAAGAAGATTAATAGAATAATAATCGCAAGTAAACTTCCACCTACAGCGTAAACCCACCAAGGAATTGATGTTTGAACTATCTCTGTTGCTTGTTTTTTCCCATTAAACGGTTGAACAGACACAGCAATCTTACTTTGGATATCCTCAGCTGTCAGTTCTCCACCTGTTGATGTTTTATCAATCGATGTTCGAACGATCGTCCCAAGTATATTGGAAATATCATCAATACTTTCCTGCGGTAAGGAAGTAGTATCATTAGCATCAGGTGGCTCCACCATTACTTGGATACCTAAATCACGAATTTTATATGGACTTTCAACAATTTGCTTTTTAATACGATTTACTTCACTATTAACGGTTTGTTCTACTTTTTCATAGTCACCATTCCCAGACCCTGTTTCTGAATTGTACGTTGTTGTATCTGTACCTTCTTCCGCCTGTACAACTCCACCAGCAGCATTTTCACCTGTATATGTTTCCGTGATATTTTGTGCACTTATTTCAATTCCCGCCATATTTTCTTCATCTACTGGCGTAACTAGGTTTTCTTCTCTGTTTTCTTGGGTAAAGTCTATATCAGCAGTTACAGATACAACGACTTTATCTTGCCCCATTAACGTTCCTAGCATTGTTTGTACTTGCCTTTGAATATCACGTTCAATTTGTTTTTTAACATTGTTTTGCGCAGTAAAAGTATCTGTCGCAGAATTATTTGAAGAATTTAAGTCAAAATACTCAAAGTTTTGATTCGTTATGACGATATTATCTGTAGGAAGGTTTGGTACACTTTTGGACACGAGTGTATATAACCCTTTTATTTGATTTTCTGAGAAGTTATAGCCAGGCTTTGTATTTAATACAATGGAAGCTGTAGCTTCTCCACCTTGATCAGAAACAAAAACACTTTCTTCAGGCAAAGTGATAACAACATCAGCGTTATTAATCCCATCAATGCCTTTTATTAAGTTAGCAATTTCTGTCTGTAGGGCATCTAATTTTAAAACATTAAATTCATTATCTGTCATTCCAAAACTTGCATTTTCACTGAAAAAGGAATAGTCTATGCTACCAGACTTCGGTATTCCTTCTGCTGCTAATTCTACTTTTAATGTATCGACTACTTCCTCTGGAACACTAATAACAGTGCCTCCACCAGAAATTTCAGAAGTTATACCTCTACTATCAAGACTCTCTTTAATAGCTCCTGTTTCAGAAGGAGTTAAATTACTATATAGCGGCACAAGCGTTACTCTCGTAAAAAAATAAGCTGCCAATACTCCAACCAGAATAAGCAAAAGTCCGCTACCTGTTATCACAGTCTTTTGCTTTTTAGAACGACTTTGCCAATACTCTTTTAAAGGATTAAATATTTTATTTAGATTCTCTTTCATTCTCTTCCCCCGGCTACCGTAATTTGTTAGGTAAAAACCGCCTATCGTTACTATTACTTGTTTTTAAATCAAGCGCGTGATTGCATGGACACTTGCATTCACGGAGAAGTAAATAAATTCCTACTCGTAAACAAGCAAAAATTTTTGAAAACTGTCTTTATGTTAAACGGACATTCTCATTATTTCTTGATAAGCTTCTACTGCTTTATTGCGAATTTCTAAAGTAGTTTGCATCGTAATACTTGCTTTTTGAGAGGCAATCATCACTTGAGATAAATCGACATTCTCTCCTCTTGCTAACTTATTTGTTAGCACATCTGATTCATTTTGCGCTTGATTAACATTGTTAATCGATTCTTTTAAAAATGAGGCAAAGCTATTTTGTGTATTTGCAACAGATGTCGCTTTACTATTAGCTGTCGTATTTGATAATGGCAATGCAGAAGAAACTGCAGAAAAACTTAATGGTTCCATTTAGATTGCTCCTTTTTGCTTTATTTTCCGATTTCTAATGTTTTCATTAACATACTTTTTGAAGCATTTAATACTGTGACATTGGCTTCATAAGATCTTGAAGCACTCATCAAATCTACCATCTCACGTAATGGATCTACATTCGGCATACGCACATATCCTGTTTCATCCGCCTCTGGATTTTCCGGGTCATAAACCATTTCGAAAGGTGTTTCGTCTTCTACAATCCTCGAAACCTTCACGCCTCCTGCTTGGTTCGATGTATTCCCTCGTGCAGTATTTAAATGAGAAGCAAACGAACCTTCTTGTTCTTGAAAAACAACTTGTTTTCTTTTGTAAGGCTCCCATTCACCATTTACTAGTCTTCCTCTCGTTGTATCAACGTTTGCCATATTAGATGAAATGACATCCATTCTTAGCCTTTGAGCAGTTAAAGCAGAGGCCGTAGTATTGATACTATTAAAAATAGTCATTCTTACTTACCTCCTCTTATTACATTTTCTAGCGAACTAAATTTTCCGCTAATCCGATCAATTAATGCATTGTAATATATTTGGTTTGTTGCTAGATCCGTCATTTCCTTTTCCATATCCACACTATTTCCGCTGTTATTGTATGTCACTCCATTTTTTGTAACAACTGCTGTCGAAGCATTGTTAGTAGCTGAAAAAGGAATATGTTTATTATTTGTTACATTTGCATTCATCGCAGAAGATAACGAATCTTTGAAAGTTACAGTTTTCGCTTTATAATTCGGCGTGTCGACATTTGCAATATTTTGGGCGATAACCTTTTGTTTCTGATTCGAATAATTTATTGCATTTTCTAAGGTAGTAATTGTATTAGAGAAAAGTTTCACTTGCCACACCTCAAGAAATCATATTTGGGAAATTTGTTGAATTTTGTTTTTTAATGACGTTTTTTTTTACATGATAGGTTTAATTTTAATTAATTTGTAATAATATGTCCATGGAAAAGAGGAAAATTTTAATAATCCTTTTTACCTATTTTAGTTAACATTCGGTTTAAACCATCTTAATATTGGGTAAAAACAATAATTTCGCGCCAAAACTTGCTACTATTTACATGGTTATTACTTACTAATTTATGAAATATTTATTGGTTATGTGAACTAATATACCTTTTTTAATCTCTGTAATGTAAATGAAAAATAAATGGTAAATACGCAGTTTTTGTCGAATGAAATGTACATATTTTGTCCATTTCTTTTTATAACAAAAAAACTTTTCCATTGCTGGAAAAGTCAGACTATATACAAACTCCTGAATTCTAAAAATAAAAGTTTGTATATAGTATATTTATTGATCCCTTTGAATAGAGATGTTGCTTTCCGCTCCAGGGGTTCGCTTTCCGTGGGACGAGCGCCAAGCCTCCTCATTCCTGCGGGTCTTGGACTTTCTCGCAGCTCCCATAGGAGTCTACGTGTATTCAGGCTGCGGGTGATCACCACAAACCTTCTTTCTTAAAATGAATAAAACCCCAAACAATTGTATGAACTTTTCTTAGCATGTTCATATAATCGTTCGGAGTTATTTGGCTAAAAATACTTATGTCCCATTATTTATTTGTTTTTAGTTTTTCAAGCTCTAATAAAAATTTGTCATTAAGGACTTTGATATACGTACCTTTCATCCCTAAAGAACGAGACTCAATCACACCAGCACTTTCTAGTTTACGTAATGCATTAACAATAACAGATCTTGTTATACCAACACGGTCCGCTATTTTAGAAGCTACTAACAAGCCTTCACTTCCATTTAACTCTTCAAAAATATGTTCAATTGCTTCTAATTCACTATAAGAAAGAGAGCTAATTGCCATTTGTACAACTGCTTTGCTTCTTGCTTCTTCTTCGATTTCTTCTGCTTTTTCACGAAGAATTTCCATTCCAACAACTGTAGCTCCATATTCAGCAAGAATTAAATCATCATCATGGAATTGCTCTTGTAATCTTGCAAGAATAAGTGTTCCAAGTCTTTCGCCACCACCGATAATAGGAACGATTGTTGTAAGACCTTTTGCAAATAATTCTTTATTTTCAACTGGGAAAGCAGTATACTCACTTTCAATTTCCAAGTTACTAGAAGTTGTTTGAATGTTGAACAAGCTGTTTGTATATTCCTCAGGGAATTGGCGATCTTCAAGCATCTTTTTCATACGATCATTTTCTATTTGCTGATTAACAGCAAATCCTAATAATTTCCCTCTTCTGCTTACAACGAAAATATTTGCTTCAATAACATCACTTAGTGTTTCTGACATTTCCTTGAAGTTAACTGGTTTACCAGCAGCTCTTTGTAACATCGCATTTATTTTTCTTGTTTTTGTTAATAAATCCATTTTTATTCCTCCTGTTAACTAAAACCAATACTAGAAATAATCTATGTCTACTTATACCTTTACCATTTCAGGAGTTAAAATTCTGATTGAACTAAATTATAGTATAAATTGACTTAAGTCTTTATTTCTTGAGATGGCTCCTAACTTCTCCTCCACATATGCTGGAGTAATTGTTATCTTTTCCATTGTTATTTCTGGTGCTTCGAAAGACAAATCTTCCAGTAATTTTTCCAGAATAGTATGAAGTCTTCTTGCACCGATATTATCTGTATTTTGATTTACTTCAAAAGCCACTTCAGCTATCTTACGAATAGCTTCGTCAGAAAATTCAATTTCTATACCTTCTGTTTGCAATAGCGCTTGATATTGCTTAATCAATGCATTATCTGGTTCTACAAGAATTCGATAAAAATCATCCACTGTTAATTTCGTAAGTTCCACGCGAATTGGAAATCTACCTTGCAGTTCTGGAATTAAATCAGATGGCTTTGACATATGGAATGCTCCAGCAGCAATAAACAATACATGATCAGTTTTAACAGATCCATATTTTGTAACAACTGTTGAACCTTCCACTACAGGTAAAATATCTCGTTGAACTCCTTCTCGTGAAACATCCGCAGAAGAGCTGCCATTTGACTTGCTGGCAATTTTATCAATTTCATCGATAAATATCATACCCATTTGTTCTGCGCGAACAACCGCTTCTTGTGTAACCTCATCCATATCAATTAGTTTTTGCGCTTCCTCGTTCGTTAAAACAACTCGAGCTTCCCTAACTGTTAATTTTCGTTTTTTCTTTTTTTTCGGCATAAAACTACTTAAAGCATCCTGCATATTCATTCCCATTTGTTCCATACCAGAACCTTGGAGCATGTCAAACATAGAAGGCTGTTGCTCTTCCATTTCTACAGAAACTACTTCCTCTTCTAGTTCCCCGAGGGCAAGCTTTTCTTTTACTATTTTTCTTTTTTCAGACTTACTAGGTTCTTCTACTGTAGACTCTTCCTCATCTGTGTCCACAGCTCCGCCGCCAAAAAGCATTTCCAGAGGATTTTTGTAGTTGGATGTTTTCTTTGCAGTAGTAGGAACTAACAATTCAACAAGACGATTATTTGCTGCAATTTCCGCTCTTTCTTTTACTTGAAACATCTTTTCTTCTTTTACCAAGCGAACAGATGTTTCTACAAGATCTCGGACCATTGATTCCACATCGCGACCAACATACCCTACCTCTGTAAATTTTGTAGCTTCTACCTTAACAAATGGGGCATTGACAATTTTTGCAATTCTTCTTGCAATCTCTGTTTTCCCGACACCAGTAGGACCAATCATCAAAATGTTTTTCGGACTAATTTCATCTCTTAGCTTTTCATCTAGCAAGCCTCTGCGAAAACGGTTTCTTAAAGCGACAGCCACAGCTTTTTTTGCATCCTTTTGTCCTACAATATATTGATCAAGTCGCTCTACAATTTGACGAGGTGTTAAACTAGCACTTTTTTGCATAATAAAAATCCTCCCCTATAATTCTTCCACGATGATATTATTATTTGTATAAACACAAATTTCACCAGCAATCTCTAGAGCCGCTTTCGCAATGTCGTATGCAGAAAGATTATCTCCAGAATAAGTTTTCAACGCTCTACCAGCAGCCAAAGCATAGTTACCGCCAGATCCGATTGCAAGTATACCATCATCTGGTTCAATTACTTCGCCTGTTCCAGATACTAATAAAAGGTCTGTTTCATTCATCACAATCAACATTGCTTCAAGCTTTCTAAGAACTTTATCACTGCGCCAAAGCTTCGCAAGCTCTACTGATGCACGTTGTAAGTTCCCGTTATACTCATCTAATTTCCCTTCAAACAATTCAAAAAGAGTAAAGGCATCCGCAACTGATCCCGCAAATCCTGCAATTACTTTCCCGTTAAAAAGCTTTCTTACCTTACGGGCAGTATGTTTCATCACTACAGCATTCCCTAATGTGACTTGACCATCACCAGACATTGCCGACTTCCCTTTATGTTTTACCGCAAAAATAGTTGTTGCATGAAATTGTGGCATTTCAGACATGTTACTTCCTCCTTATCCAATTGACTATGCCCTAGGGTGATAAGACATATACGTCTTTTTTAAATACTCGTTTGTAACATGAGTATATATTTGCGTTGATGTTAAAAATGCATGACCTAATAATTCTTGTACCGTTCTCATATCTGCACCATTTGCCAACAAATGAGTTGCAAAGGAATGTCTTAATTTATGGGGATGAATTTTTCCTTGTGAGGATGAAGTATTCATCATTTTATTTAAGATATCACGAACTCCGTTATCTGTTAAAATTCCTCCGCGATAATTAACAAACAAATAAGAATGAGTCGAAGCATTCTTCATCAACTTATTCCTACCTGCTTTTATGTACGCTTCAAGAGCATTATGTGCAAAACTGCCAAATGGAACATACCTTTCCTTTTGACCCTTTCCCCTAACTAATACGGTAGAAACACTAAAATCAATATCACTTAATTGAATTTTTGTACATTCCCCAACACGAATGCCAGTGGCATACAATAATTCAAGCAATGCTTTATTTCTTAAACCAAGGGGTGTATTTGTGTCACATGATAAAAAGAGTTGCTGCAATTCTTCCTCGTAGAAAAAATCAGGTAATCTCTTTTCTAGCTTCGGGATCGATACAGCAGAAAACGGATTGTTCTCTACTACTTTTTCCCTAAGCAAAAAACGATAAAAACTTCTCAAACTAGATATTTTTCGCGCAATTGTTTTTCTCGCCAATTGCTCTGAAAAAAGTTCTGTTAAGTATATTCTTACATCAGATGGACTTACGTCCTCTAACTTGTCTATTACTTGATCTTTCATAAAGTGAAAGAATTGATTAATATCTTGCGTATAAAATTCTATTGTATATGGTGAGTAATTTTTTTCAATCTGCAAATAAGTAATAAATGCTTGAACATGATTGTTTAATTCCTGTTTCATAACCCCACCTCACAACGGCTACATCATATTATCATACTTTTTATCTACAATCAATAAATTTACATATTTTTCACAAAGTTCCGAATTGTTCGTGACAATTCTTTCCTTTCCTGTTATTTCTTCTTTTTCCCTCTTGCTCTTATTACTAATCCTATTTAATTGTCATACATTCTAAAGAGGACAAATAACTGTGATTACAAAATGAAATCTTAAACAAAAATGCAAACTATTGTCAATCGTATTTCTTTCCACAAAGTATGTATGATGTTCACTCATAGCATTTTACTATACGAGTGAAAGAATGAAAAGTTTCTACTACAAGAGATTTAATTATTTTTTCGAAGGCTGTTTTCGTAAAGTTTGTTGCGATTACCCGCAGCAATACACTTCACTTTCCGTTGGGCTAAGCTTAAGCCTCCTCACTTCAGCCTCCGGGGTCTCACACTCACACTGTCTCACTAATCCCCGTGGCGTCTTCGTGTATTCCGGCTGCTCCATTTTTCCAACTAATTCTTTTTTCCTGTTGGAAAAACTTTTACTTCCATTATATATAATATTTAGTTGATATAATGAGTGATAAAGTGAACTTCCATCAGTGGGTTTTCTTTCATCCCTCACTGATGGATAGTTGAACCAATCGGACCTTTACAGACAGTTGATCTCCTATCTTCCTCGTATTTCCATAAGCTTTTAGGGAGTCTACTGCCCGTTAAGAGTTGGGATAAACTTTGGTAGTAACGTGACAAGAGAGTGAGCATAACGCTCACCCTCAAAATCTATTTTTATCCTATTCATGTTACTCTTTATAAAGATATACCTGTTAGCTTTGTGGTTCTTCTTTATAATCGCAGTTTACACACTGAACTTGAACACCTTTTTTCAATTTCTTCTCTACTAGCATGCTCTCACACTTAGGACATGGTCTTTGTAGTGGCTTATCCCACGAAATGAAATCACATTCTGGGAATCGGTCACATCCATAAAAAATTCTTCTTTTTTTACTTTTTCTTTCAATAATATTTCCTTCGTGGCACTTCGGACATTTCACACCAATATCCTTCACAATAGCTTTCGTGTTTCTGCAATCTGGGAAATTACTGCACGCCATAAATTTACCATATCGACCCATTTTAAAAACCATTGGATGACCACACTCTTCGCAATCTTCTCCAGCTGGTTCATCTTTAATTTCGATTGTCTGCATTTCTTGTTCTGCTACTTCCAGCCTTTTCTCAAACGTTTTATAAAAGTCATCGATAACCTTTACCCAATTGACCTCCCCTGCCTCAATATTATCTAAATCTTGTTCCATATTTGCAGTGAACTCAATATTTAATATTTCAGGGAAAAATTCTAAAATTAACTCTAAAACAATTTCACCTAATTCTGTAGGGACAAAACGTTTGTTATCAAGAGCAACATAGCCTCTTTTTTGAATGGTATCAAGAGTTGGAGCAAAGGTAGACGGTCTTCCTATCCCTAACTCTTCTAGCGTTCTAACTAATCTCGCTTCCGTATAACGTGGAGGCGGCTGTGTAAAATGCTGCTTTGTATCAATATCTTTATTTAATACCGTATCCCCTTCCTTTAAATCAGGAAGCTGGCGATCTTTTTCATCAACATTATCATCTGTGCCTTCAACATATACTTTCATAAAGCCAGGGAATTTAATTTTTGAGCCATTAGCACGGAAAACAACGTTACCATTGGATAAATCAACACTCATCGTATCCATTACAGCTGGCGCCATTTGACTAGCAATAAATCTTTCCCAAATTAGCTTATATAATCTAAATTGGTCTCGAGATAAGTATTCCTTCATCTTATTTGGTTCGCGAATAATGCTAGTTGGACGTACTGCTTCATGAGCATCTTGAACTTTTGGATTCTTTTTCTCTTTTTTCTTATCTTCTTTCGTATACTCTTTCCCATAATGACTGGTTATATAGTCAAATGCTTCGGTTTGCGCAACTTCTGAAATTCTTGTTGAGTCTGTTCTCATGTAGGTAATCAAACCGACCGTTCCTTCTTTACCAAGATCAATTCCTTCATATAATTGTTGCGCTAGCATCATTGTTTTCTTCGCACGGAAATTTAATTTACGGGCCGCTTCTTGTTGTAGGGAAGAAGTTGTAAACGGAACGGCAGGATTTCTCTTCCGCTCTTTCTTCGTTACTTTATCGACAGTAAATTTATTCCCTTTTAGTTGGCTTGTTATTTTCTTAACATCATTTTCTGAATGAAGCTCGATTTTTTCGCCATTCATACCATAAAAGGATGCTTCAAAATTATTTTTACCTTTAATAAAACTTCCTTCAATAGACCAGTATTCCTCTGGTATAAACTCTTTAATTTCTTGTTCTCTTTCAATTATAAGACGAACAGCAACAGACTGTACTCTTCCGGCGCTAAGTCCTTTTTTTACTTTTTTCCATAATAAAGGGCTTATATTATAACCCACTAATCGGTCTAAAATCCTTCTAGCTTGCTGAGAATCTACTAGGTCCATATTAATCGCTCGAGGATGCTTGAATGACTCTTTAATGGCATCTTTCGTTATCTCATTGAATACTACTCGACAATCTGACTCGATATCAACATTCAAACTATTTGCCAAATGCCATGCAATTGCTTCCCCTTCGCGATCCGGGTCAGCCGCTAAGTAGATTTTTTTCGCTTTTTTCGCAGCTGTTTTAAGTTCCTTTAAAACGGGACCTTTTCCACGGATTGTTATGTACTTCGGTTCGAAGTCTTTTTCTATATCAACACCCATCTGACTCTTAGGTAAATCCCTAATATGCCCCATCGATGCTCTCACTTTATATTTTTTTCCTAAATATCGTTCTATTGTCTTTGCTTTCGCTGGTGACTCAACGATTACTAAAAAATCTGACATCCACTGTCCTCCTTAAGAGGGATTTAAATATTCACTATTATTGTATACTATGTTTTGATTTGTCAAACATTCCGATAACTAGCAAACGTTTTCACTCTCTTTATTTACGTAATTTTATCAGTTTAAATATCTATACGTTGCAAAATGTATAACAAATTGCTAAAAATAGCAACACTTTTTTGAAGTTTCATGAAAAAAAATCCAAATTTATGGAAAGTTTACGAACACAACAATAAAAAAGCATTAAACTCTCAATAAAAAGATAATTCCCTATATAATTTTATGCTTATAGCGTAACACTTTCCTTTTATATTGAAAACTAATTTAAATTGGGAATCTGTAAAAATAATTATTTTATCTTGACAAATTTGTTATGAAAACTGTTGGTATATAAGAAATACGGTACTTTTTACTTTTTTTCTTACTCACATTAAATGCTTCCATTCTTCGAGTATATCCTTTGCTTCAAGTACTGGCTTTGCACCTTGTTGGATTAATTCATTGGGACCATCTGAAAAGGAGCTAAATATATTGCCTGGCACAGCGAATACATCCCTTCCTTCGTTTACGGCGAAGTTCGCAGTGATTAAGGAGCCGCTTTTTTTCTTGGCCTCTACGATCAATGTTCCATTGCTTAACCCACTAATAATTCGATTTCTCATCGGAAATTGCCACTTTTGAGGTTTTGTTAACGGGGGATATTCAGATAATACTAGATGATGTTTCATCATTTCTCCTGCTAACTCCCTATTTTCTTTCGGATAGATATGAAAAATTCCTCCAGCAATAACGCCGATCGTTTTACCGCCATTTTCGATAGCAAGCTTATGGGCAATCGAATCTACTCCATGCGCAAGACCACTTACAATCACGATTTCTTCCGCTACTAATTCTTTCATAAGCTTTTGAATCACTTTGGTACTATACAGAGTAGCCATACGCGAACCAACAATTGCAAGTTTTTTTTTCGATTGAAGCAAAGAAAGATCTCCTTTCGCATAAAGGACCCAAGGGGGCTGATATATCTCTTTTAGAAATGGAGGGTATAATGGATCAAAAAAAGTGATTACGTGGATGTGATTGTATCGATACTGATTCAATTGCTCTTCCACATGGTTAGAACGGATAGTTTCAACGATTTCCCTCTGCATAGTAGGAGATAATGAGGTTGATATAAAGGAAGGGATATTATCCAACTGAAGAGTAGGATCTACTTTTAGAAGACTATCAATCATTTTCCAACTGATTCCTCGACAATGGTGCAATTTAATTAATGATTCATTTGCTATTTCCATCTTTTCTTCCTTTCGCTTATCTACTTTTCCACAATAATTCAGCTTAAAATACAGAAAGGAAGGTGAAAAACACATGTTAAATAAGGAATTATCTTCCTTCATTATAAATAGTTTTTTCAAAAATGCCTAGTATTCATGCGCTCTATCCATTTGTAAATCTGTAGATTGCCTATTCCTTACGCTATCCCCTTGAAAAATCACGAAAAAACCTAGCCTTATTTTGTAAAAACAAGGCTAGATTTGTTTCTCTTTTATTTTGTTACTACTTCATGCGTTTTACATTTTTCATATAATGACTGCTCTTTTAATACTTCAATTAGGGTGGCTCCCATGTCAGAAGGTGTTGGAGCTACTTTAATGCCACATTCAGTTAGAACATTAATTTTTTCATCTGCTGTTCCTTTTCCACCTGAGATAATCGCACCTGCATGACCCATGCGCTTGCCTGGAGGAGCAGTACGTCCACCGATAAATCCTACTACAGGTTTTGTCATATTTTCCTTAACCCATCGTGCCGCTTCTTCCTCTGCAGTACCACCAATTTCCCCAATCATAATTACTGCATACGTATCTTCATCTTCATTAAACGCTTTTAACGTATCAATAAAATCTGTTCCATTTACTGGATCTCCGCCAATTCCAACAGCTGTAGATTGGCCAATTCCAGCCTGGGAAAGCTGATGAACTGCCTCATATGTTAGGGTACCTGAACGAGAGACAACCCCTACATGGCCTTTCTTATGGATATATCCTGGCATGATTCCAATCTTACATTCTTCTGGCGTAATAACACCTGGACAGTTCGGGCCTATTAATCTAGTCTTTTTCCCTTCCATATAACGTTTTACTTTCACCATATCAAGAACTGGGATATGCTCTGTAATACAGATTACCAAATCAAGTTCTGCGTCAACTGCTTCCAAAATGGCATCTGCAGCAAATGGTGCAGGTACATAAATAACAGATGCATTTGCCTCTGTTACATCTACTGCATCCTTTACAGTATTAAATACTGGTACACCTTCTACAGTAGTACCGCCTTTGCCGGGCGTAACACCGCCGACAATCTTTGTACCATACTCCAGCATTTGTTTTGTATGAAAAAGTGCTGTTGCACCTGTGATCCCTTGGACAAGGACTTTTGTATCTTTATTAATAAAAACACTCATTATTCGTTCCCTCCTTGTTCTACTAAGGTTACAATTTTCTCAGCACCATCAGCCATTGATTCCGCTGCTACAATATCTACTCCTGATTCACGAAGAATCTTTTTGCCAAGTTCAACATTTGTTCCTTCTAGGCGGACAACTAGAGGTACATGAAGACTAACTTGCTTTGCTGCCTCCACAATCCCTGTTGCGATAACATCACATTTCATGATACCGCCAAAAATATTGACAAAAATACCTTTCACTTTTGAATCAGAAAGAATGATTTTAAATGCTTCTGTTACTTTTTCAGCTGTAGCACCGCCCCCAACATCTAAGAAGTTCGCGGGCTCGCCGCCATAATGCTTTACAATGTCCATGGTTGCCATAGCAAGTCCAGCCCCGTTTACCATACAGCCAATATTTCCATTTAAAGCAATATAGCTTAAATCATATTTAGAAGCTTCTAATTCCTTTTCGTTTTCTTCATCTAAATCTCTGTATGCAACAATATCTTTATGTCTATACAAGGCATTTGCATCAAAATTCAGCTTCGCATCTAGCGCTATAATGTTTCCATCCTCTGTTAGCACCAGTGGATTAATTTCCGCAATTGAGCAGTCTTTGTCTACAAACACTTTATATAAGCCAGTCATAAATGCAACTGCTTTATTTACTTGCTTACTTGGAATATTAATCGCAAACGCAACTCGTCGTGCTTGGAACGGAGTTAAGCCAGTCACTGGATCAATGACTTCTTTCACAATTTTCTCTGGATACTTCTCTGCAATCTCCTCAATTTCTGTACCGCCCTCTTCAGAAGCCATTAGTACAATTCGAGATGTTGCACGGTCAACGACAAATCCTATGTAATATTCCTTTTTGATTCGGCAACCTTCTTCAATTAATAATCGTTTTACTACTTTTCCTTCTGGACCAGTTTGATGTGTAACCAATGTGCTGCCTAAAATTTCGGATGCATAAGTCTCTACTTCTTCCAAACTTTTAGCAACCTTTACTCCGCCAGCTTTTCCACGACCACCTGCATGAATTTGCGCTTTTACTACCCATACGTCACTGGTTAATGTTTCTGCAGCTCGTACTGCCTCTTCTACTGTAAAAGCTACTTTTCCTTTTGGTACTGAGACGCCGTTTAATTCTAAAATTTCTTTCCCCTGATATTCATGAATATTCAAGCTTCCACACCCCTTTAATTTCCCTTTTTGTGTAAAATTGGAGACAACTGCATTATTACATTTTATAACGAAAGAACGAAATTTATTTCTTTCTTTTTTTGTTTTCTCCTTTGACATTAAAATCGTTATCACTGTATTAATAGGCTTTTTGAAGCGATTTACGATTTGTTTATGTTTTTAGAAAAAACAAAAATATGGTCACGCTTTCATTTTAAATGAAAAAACCTTTCTTTGTCTATAAAAAAGGCTTTTATCTTTAAATATTTTACATTTAAAAATATTTTTTCTTTATTTCCACTATTTTTCCTCATCTTTTTTAGTCGTTTCCTTCTCTAAAGAATAAATAAACGCAAAAACCTCAGCTACTGCCATATATAAATCTTCAGGGATTTGTTCATTAATATTTAATTTACTTAAAAGTTCGACTAGAGAAGGATCTTCTTGAATCGGGATATTTTCTTTTCGGGCGCGCTCAAGAATTTGTTCTGCCACAAGCCCTTTCCCTTTTGCAATAACAGCAGGAGCAGAATGTTTATGCTGCTCATATGTTAACGCAATCGCTTCTTTTCTCTTCAAAGGATTTGGTTTAGTCATATTTTTATATCAACCCCTTTGTAGGTACTCGCACTGATTGATTGTGGGGAGCTCCATAGCGGCTTATTCTCTTTTGTCAAAGCTTTCACATGAACTGACATTAACATATAATCTAATTCCCTAAGCTTTTCCTTTAAAGGTTCTTCCGCCTTCTTAATCAAAGGCATTAGTTCTAGTGCTCGATCATTTAAGACACTCATATTCATGATACGATTTTGAATGTTTATATCAATAACTGTATCCTCTAAATGAGCAAGTTCCAAGTAAAATAGAATTCGACAATAACTACTGTCCACTTTCCCATCCGCTTTTTTTCTCCCAGTATACTGCATCGTAACATCGACTTGTTGATTAAAAAAACGAAGCGGAATTTCAGTTATCATTTGCATAATTGGACCTGTCTGCTGAGATATTAGCTGATAACCTGTTACTTTATTAATCAATTGTCCTGCTGTCTCTTTCACAACAGCTGGAACGTCTTTCCCCATTAACTCTAACAGCATCGGCTTTAACATTTCCTGAGATGATCGCTCCTCTATCTGTACCTGTTTTAACAATTCGGCTTCAAACGAATAGCCTATTTTATGAAAAATCTCTTTAAGTGAAGCAACAATATTATCTTGAGCAATTTTTCCCCCTTCCCTTAAACTAGCAAGCAAATTAGATAAGGTTGGTTCTTTGACGTTGTTGGTAGAAAGCTGATATTGCAGTTCCTCTATCAGTACACTAACTCCTTTGCCCGTTTGCAAGGATGAAATACTCGAAAAAACTTCTTTCGTTAATGGAAGCTCTCTTTCAATCATAAGGCCAATTACAGAAAGCTCTTGCTTCCCAATCGAATGTGGCAGCCATTCACTTAATGCTTTCATTGATTCTTTTGTAATAGGCAGATTATGAGATAGTAGATAACTAGTTAACAGTTTATTTTCTTTCGTATCAGGAAGATGCAGCTGATGAAATAATCCCCTAATATCACCTTTTTCAGCTAGTACTTCTTGTGATTGGGGGAGCACTTTTAATACTGGTTTATCATCTGTCACAGAAACTTGGAACCAATGACTTTGATCCACAGTTAATGGTATAGTTAGGTTTGCTAGCATTTTTTGCGAGCCTATTTGCACCTCTGCCATTTGATGAGGAAATAGTTTAGTTAATTTCCCATATACTAGTTGTCCGTCTCGTAATTCAAGAGCTTTATTGCTTGTAAGATTTTCTTGAAATAAACTTTGGACAATATGGTTAACATTCATCTTTTATTTCCTCCTCCATTCGAACATAACTATTCACTGCAAAAACTATCTATTTTCTACCATTTCTTTTATTGGGGAAAAACTTTTACGGTGATGGATCGTAATTCCACATTCCTTCAGGGCAACTAAATGCTCTTGTGTCCCATAGCCCATATTGCTTGCGAAATGATAATCTGGATATTCTTGATGTAACTCTTTCATCATCCGATCCCTTGTCACTTTTGCGATAATACTTGCTGCAGCAATCGAAACACTTTTACTGTCCCCTTTAATTAAAGACTGACTTGGGTAGGGAGTTGCCAGTTTCATTGCATCAATAAGCAAATAGTCTGGGGTTTGAGAAAGTTCTTGGACTGCCTCGAGCATCCCCTTTTTTGTCGCCTGATAAATATTGATTCGATCAATTTCGGCGGGCTGGATAATACCGACCCCAATAGCAATTGCTTCCTGTTGAATTACTTCGTAAAATAATTCTCGTTTTTTCTCGGACAATTTCTTAGAATCATCAATGCCAGGTAAATAAAAATCCTCAGGAAGGATGACAGCTGCAGTGACAACCGGTCCTGCCAACGGACCTCTGCCTACTTCATCAATTCCAGCAATATATGTATAACCTTGATTTCTAATTTCTTTTTCATAGTGATTCATCGTTACAAAATGATCATGAAGCCTTTGTTCCTTGTCTATGCGCTTTAGCCATGCTTCTAAAAGCTTCTGAGCCCCTTTTCTCTCGTCTTTTTGTAATTCGAGGATAAATGGGTCGTTTTTTTCATTTATTGCTTCAAGCGCCTCTTTTATTTCTTTCATTGTTGCTAATTTCATCTTTTACACCTCGTTACTTATATCGGTTAATAGATCGTTTTTTTTATTATATTCCACTCTTATAATGGGCAGTAAGCTCCTTATTTCAAGCTACGAGAAATCAAGGAAGCTAGGTGAGGGATGAGGAAAAACCTTCACTGATAGAAACTTCCTTTATATTTTTTTGTTTTTCCCATGAGTATCTTCCTTCAAAAAACATTTGAATTTTAGATAATATTTTTATTCGGTTCGTTGATACCAACAGAGGATTCTATTAACAAAATAAACCTATAGCCTTTCCATAAAAAAGAGAAGTGTCTGTTTTTAGCCACTTCTCTTTTAAGCTTTATTGCATATCCTCTGTTTTTTCAAATGTTAAAGGTCCGAATTTTTCGCCTCTAATGTCTCGGATAATCAGTTCTGTTACTTTATCATAGTCTATCACGCCGCCGCCTGATAGCGCTCCTCTAAACGTTCCGATACGATCAAACAACTCTACTGTATCTTCTGGTATCGTTTCTAGCTGATATCTTTCTTTTAATCGTTCTGGATATTCTTTTTCTAAAAAGCGAAGTCCAAAGATAGCGATATCCTGTAAATTTAAAATGGTATCCTTTATAGCACCCGTCAAAGCAAGCTTTAAACCAACTTCTTGGTCTTCGAATTTCGGCCATAATATTCCTGGTGTATCCAATAGCTCTAGTTCTTTTCCCACTTTAATCCATTGCTGTGCCTTCGTAACACCAGGGGTATTTCCGGTTTTCGCAATATTTTTTTTCGCTAATCTATTGATTAAAGTCGATTTACCTGCATTCGGAATCCCAACAATCATCGCTCGAATCGCTCGCGGTCTAATTCCTTTTGCTTTCATCCGATCAAACTTTTCCGCTAATACCTCTTTCGCTAAGGCCGTAATTTCCTTCATTCCAACCCCAGCGTGTGAATTAATCGCAAGTGCTTGAATGCCTTGCTTTTTGAAATAACTTATCCATTCCTTTGTTCGTTCTTTATCTGCCATATCTGCTTTATTCAATAAAACAATTCTCGGCTTATGCTGGATAATTTCATCGATCATTGGATTTCGAGATGATTGCGGAATTCTCGCATCCACTAATTCAAAAATAATATCTACCAGCTTTAATTTTTCCGTTACTTGCCTTCTAGCTTTTGCCATATGGCCTGGAAACCATTGTATAGTCATGCATGCACCTCTGTTTCTTCCACTTACATTATTCTACTATTTTCAAATCCGATATTGGCCAATATACTACACTAGTACTGCCGATAATTTTATCAAAGCCAATTGTACCGATATGACGACTATCTTTACTGTTACGACGGTTATCTCCCATCACAAACAATTCCCCTTCTGGTACAGTTGCTGTAAAGTCTTCTGTTAAGGAACCAATTATTCCTTCTTTATTATGCTCTAAATACGGTTCTTCATAAGCTTGTCCATTTACATATAATACATCATCTCGATACTCAATCGTATCTCCCGGAAGGCCGATTACTCTTTTTATGTAGTCTTTACCTTCTGGTGCGTGAAAAACAATAATATCAAAACGCTTCGGTTCACTTATTCTATAGTTTATTTTGTTTACAATCATTCGATCTTGATCAAGCAATGTATATTGCATGGATTCGCCATCGACTACTATTGGTGCAAATAAAAAATACCGAATCACAAAAGCAAGTAAGACAGCAATAATGAGTGCTTTACTCCATTCCCATACTTCATTTTTCTTCTTCTTTTCAGTTTCCATGCCTTTCACCAATCCTTAACTGAACCAATATAGGTATTTTTTTATGTATGAATGAACGCTTATCTAACATGATATATTTTAGCGGAATTTCTGGATGAAGTAAAATTGGAAAGTTTGTCAGTTGTTGATCTATCGAATTATTATCATTGAATGTTCTTTTACCTTCTGAAGGAAGCCCGTTGTTTTCCACTCCAATCAACTCAGGTGGTTAACTTTAATTACATATTTAAAAGTACAAGCTTGTGATAATAAGATATAAAAAAGAGCTTGTTACAAGAACAGGCTCTTTTTTGGTAACAATTATCGAATTTCTTTAATACGAGCTTTTTTACCACGTAGGTTACGTAGGTAGTAAAGTTTCGCACGACGTACTTTACCGCGACGGATAACTTCTAGCTTCGCAATTTTAGGTGTGTGAACAGGGAATGTACGTTCAACGCCAACTCCATAAGAAACTTTACGAACTGTGAAAGTTTCGCTAATTCCTCCACCACGACGCTTAATTACAACACCTTCATAAATCTGAATACGCTCACGAGTACCCTCAACAACTTTCACGTGTACACGTACAGTGTCACCAGGACGGAACGCAGGAAGATCAGCACGAAGTTGTTCTTTTGTAATTTCTTCTATTAATTTTTGCATCGTTTTCAACTCCTTCCAACAGACGCTCTTGCACTCTAATTTGAGACCTCTTGCAGCGGAACATCGTTATAAGACCCTTCACAGAAATACATCTGCTTAAGTCACAAGTGTTATATTAACATAAAAGTAGAATAACAGCAATATTTTTTTAAAAATAATAGGACTTTGTTGTTTCGGATAAGACTATGTTAACATAATCAAATTATGTCAACTTGGATGATGCTGTTTTTTTAATTCCGTTATTAGCTTTTGCTGCTTCTCTGTTAGCGGATAATTTTCTAGTAAATCAGGTCGTCTTTCAATCGTTCTACGAAAGGATTCCCTTTCTCTCCATTCATCAATATGCGCATGATTTCCAGATAATAAAGTGTCTGGCACCTTCATACCGCGAAAATCCGCTGGTCTTGTGTAATGGGGGTGTTCTAGTAAACCAGTGCTAAAGGAATCATTTACATGGGATGCTTCTTTTCCAAGCACACCTGGCAATAACCGTACTACACTATCAATAACGACCATAGCGCCTAATTCGCCGCCAGTAAGAACATAGTCACCAATAGAGATTTCATCTGTTACTAAATGCTCTCTAATTCTTTCATCATAGCCTTCATAATGTCCACAGATGAAGATTAAATGCTCCTCTTCTGCTAATTCTTCCGCTTTCGATTGACTGTATCTTTCGCCTTGAGGGCACATAAGAATGACACGAGGCTTTAATCCTTCTTCTTTTGGTTTTAAAGCATCGACAGCATCAAATATCGGCTGAGGTTTTAACACCATCCCAGCCCCGCCTCCGTATGGATAATCATCAACGGCTTGATGTTTGTTGTCGGAGTAATCACGAAAATTAATAACATTGTAAGCTACTTTTTCCGCTTCTTGCGCTTTTTTTAAAATGGAACTATGGAGAACCCCTTCAAACATCTCTGGAAATAAAGTGAGTACATCGATTTTCATTAAGACAACAGCCCTTCCATTGGCTCAATTACAACTACTTTTTCTTTTACATCTACTTTCATTACCACATCTTCAATATAAGGAATCAATATTTCATTTCGATTTTTTCCTCTAACAACCCAAACATCATTTGCACCTGGTGTTAGAATCTCTGTTATTTCACCAAGCTCGTCTCCTTCAACCGTTACCACTTTACAACCAATGATTTCATGAAAGTAGTATTCATTTTCTGCCAGCTCTCCTAGAAAGCTTTCCGGCACTTTTAAGAGACCGCCCTTCATAAATTCCACATTATTTACATTATCGTAGCCTTCAAACGTAAGTAGATTAAAATTTTTATGTTCGCGATGGCTTTTAATTTTCAGCTCAAGGGGATCCGCTTTATCTGTTTGAAAAAAATAGATCGTATTGCCAACCTTATATCGTTCCTCTGGAAAATCAGTTCGAGAAATTACCCGAATTTCCCCTCTAATTCCATGTGTGTTCACAACTTTTCCGACATTAAACCATTTTTCCATTACTTTCACCTCTATCGAATATCAACCACTATTCCATCTTTCACAATAATCGTCTTATTAGCACTTTCCCAAACCTGTCCGATCTCCACATCGACAACAGCCGTTACTTCCTGTTCTTTGATTTCTGTCTCTAATGGTAGTATATGTAATTGATCTAATTGAAACTCTATCAATTTTTGTTTCTCTAGTTTATTTATAACTTCCTTACGAAAAAAACTTTTTATTTCCGAACCAGAAGGATGATTTTTTAATTGTTTTCTTTCTTCAAATTGAAGCTGCTGCACTTCTTTTTCTAGTTGTTGTATTTCTTGCATGTATCGATTGGAAATCGACTTTCTTGTAGCCTCGGTTAAGACTTGTTTTACTGTTACAGACTGAAGAATCTTCATACACTTCCTCCTAACAGATGACAGCTTTAGTACTTACTACTAACAAGGTAACATATATTGCTGTTTTCGTCTAAAAGCAGGGAGGAATTGATTTTTCAAATCAAGTGCGTTTATCAACCAAAATCTCAATTTATCAGCCAATGTTGCTCCTTTATCAGCCAAAATCTCGTTATATCAGCCAACTCTGCACCCTTATCAGCCAAAATCTCGTTATATCAGCCAACTCTGCACCCTTATCAGCCAAAATCTCGTTATATCAGCCAACTCTGCACCCTTATCAGCCAAAATCTCGTTATATCAGCCAACTCTGCACCCTTATCAGCCAAAATTCCAATTTATCAGCCAACTCTGCACCCTTATCAGCCAAAATCTCGTTATATCAGCCAACTCTGCACCCTTATCAGCCAAAATCTCGTTATATCAGCCAACTCTGCACCCTTATCAGCCAAAATCTCGTTATATCAGCCAACTCTGCACCCTTATCAGCCAAAATCTCGTTATATCAGCCAACTCTGCACCCTTATCAGCCAAAATCTCGTTATATCAGCCAACTCTGCACCCTTATCAGCCAAAATTCCAATTTATCAGCCAACGGCTTCTGTTTTTTCCTAAAAAACAAAGGAAGGAGGGTTCCCCCTCCTTCCTTTCATTTAATCTCTAATATCAACAATAATTCTCTTTTGTTGTAATGATCCTGCTGCATAAACAATCGTTCGAATTGCTCTTGCAACTCGCCCTTGCTTCCCTATTACCTTTCCGATGTCATTCTCGTTGACAGAAAGCAAGTAAGTGATACGATTATCCTCTTCTGTTACAGTTACAGCAACTTCCTCTGGAAAATCAACAAGGGGCTTAACAATCGTTTCTATAAGCTCTTTCATTGCATCAAAAATTATTTACCGTTTTTGATATTATGGAATTTTTCCATAATACCTTGGTTAGAGAATAGGTTACGAACTGTATCAGATGGTTTTGCACCATTTTGTAACCATTGTAGAGCTTTATCTTCGTTGATTTCTACGATAGCAGGGTTTGCTACTGGATTGTAAGTTCCTACTGTTTCAATAAAACGTCCATCACGTGGTGAACGAGAATCTGCTACTACGATACGATAAAAAGGAGATTTTTTTGCTCCCATTCTTTTTAAACGAATTTTTACTGCCATTTAATATTGCACCTCCGAATAGTTTCACACAAGATAGTATATTATCAGATACTCCAACACTTTGTAAAGTGTTTTTTCTTGTCAGTGTTAAAAATCTTTATTTAACGCCTTCTAACAGACTGTTTTTACGCATTTTCAATAGACAAATAAAGCCACTTCCATACAAAAAACGTCGTTAAAAAGGGTTGAATGGTAATTTGAATTTACCTTTTTTCTTGCCTTTTTGACCCATATTGGTCATTTGCTTCATCATTTTTTTCATGTCATCAAACTGTTTTAAAAGTCGATTAACTTCCGGAACGGTTCTTCCGCTTCCTTTAGCAATACGCTTTCTTCTGCCAGCATTGATGATTTCTGGATGTTCTTTTTCTTGCTTTGTCATGGACTTAATTATTGCCTCGACATGTGCAATTTGTTTTTCATCCACTTTCATATTGTTTAAGCCTTTAATTTTGTTCGCACCTGGCATCATTTTTATTAATTCGTCAAGTGGCCCCATACTTCTAACCTGGCTTAGAGAATCAAGAAAGTCATCAAAAGTGAATGAATCTGACTTCATTTTCTTTTCTAGCTCTCTTGCCTTTTCTTCGTCCACGTTAATTTGTGCTTTTTCAATTAAGCTGAGAACATCGCCCATCCCCAAAATTCTGGAAGCCATTCTTTCAGGATGAAACGTTTCAAGCGCGTCCATTTTTTCTCCCAAACCAACAAATTTAATTGGTGTGTTTGTGACAGAACGAATGGAAAGCGCAGCTCCCCCACGAGTATCACCATCAAGTTTTGTTAAGACAACTCCCGTTAATCCTAACTGCTCGTTAAAGCTACCAGCTACATTAACAGCATCTTGCCCTGTCATAGCATCGACAACAAGTAATATTTCTTCTGGGTTTGCTAGCTCTTTGATTTGCTTTAATTCATCCATAAGCGCTTCATCTACATGAAGACGACCTGCAGTATCAATTAAAACATAATCATGATGATCTTCTTTCGCTTTTTCAATCGCTTGCTTCGCAATTTCAACTGGACTAACTTGGTCTCCTAATGAAAACACAGGAAAATCAAGTTGTTTACCCAATGTTTGCAATTGCTTAATCGCAGCAGGGCGATAAATATCTGCAGCTACCAATAATGGATTACGATTATGTTTTTTACGTAGTAAATTTGCAAGTTTACCGGTGGTTGTTGTTTTACCTGCCCCTTGAAGTCCGACCATCATAACAACAGTTGGAGGACGTTTACTAACGCCAATTTTACTTTCTTCTCCACCCATTAATTCGGTAAGTTCCTCTTTTACTACTTTAATAACTTGTTGTCCAGGAGTTAAGCTTTTTAGCACTTCCTGTCCAACTGCACGTTCACTTACTTTTTTTACAAAGTCTTTTACCACTTTAAAGTTAACGTCTGCTTCTAGGAGCGCAAGACGAACTTCACGCATCATTTCTTTAACATCCGCTTCGTTTACTTTCCCTTTTCCACGGATTTTTTGCATCGTGTTCTGCAGTCGGTCAGCTAAACCTTCAAATGCCATACGTCAGCCTCCTTAATCTAATTTCTCTAGTTCCTCTACTGCTTCTTGCAACGCAGATATAGATAAGGTATCATGTTCTAGCATTTTTTTCATCTTTTCAAAAAGAACTTGGCGTTCCTGAAATTTCTGAAGTAACAATAACTTATTCTCATATTCTTCTAGCATTGCTTCTGTACGTTTAATGTTGTCATACACCGCTTGACGGCTTACATTGTACTCAGCAGCAATCTCCCCAAGAGAGTAATCATCCAAATAGTAAAGAGACATATAGCTTCGTTGCTTCGGTGTTAACAACGACTGATAGAAATCAAATAAATAATTCATTCTCGTTGTTTTTTCAAGCATCGAATAATACCCCCGTGTTAAGTCAAAAGCCTTTACAACGACTATTTTACACACCCAAAAAAAAGATGTCAAGAAAATATCTTTACAAATCGAAAAGCGGAAGCGCCTTGGTCATCGTTGTACAAACTGGAAGGTATCTGACTGAGATAAAGGAAACACGGTGAACGGTAGGGAATACAAACAACATTCTTGTGAATCTGCTTCCTTTGCCACAAGGGCATTAAGCCCACTCACGAGTTAAAAATACAATCATAAAAAAACTACAGACAACTAACTAAGTCGCCTGCAGTCTATCACGAAAAACAAAATCAAAAGTAAATTTAGCGCTTTTTCTTTCGCTTCATTTCTAATAATTGATCCAAATGATTTTCGCTCTCTGTTTTCTCTTTATCTACCTTCGCCTTTTTCAGTGGTTTCTCTTGCTTTTTACGCTTCTCTCTAATAGGCACTTGCTGTTGTACATCTTTCTTTTGAACAACTGCTGCCTCTTTCTTTTCCTTAGTGACGAAACGATCCTTTTTATCCTTCACATTTCTCCGCTTATCCAAGGAAACAAGTAATGTCACCGGCAAACCAAATCTTCTAATCGCTATTTCTATAAATAACAAAAGAAAGCTAATGAACAGTAAGACTTCGGTAATTTCCTGCTTTTGCTTAGCTGGGTCCTTTAGTGGACGGAATGCTTGTGATTCCTTTTGCAATTGGATACCACCTGTAATAGCAAGAAGTTCTTCCATTTTTTCTTCATTTATTCCAGTAATTAAATATTCATCTGAGTACGGAATGGTAAAACCGGATTGGTAAACAGATATGTTTCCATCCTCATCTGTTTGTTTAACATGAATAAAATAAAGCCCAGGATCATTTCCAATATCTACCTCATATTTTCCAGGCGCAATCATTTTTGTGTTTCCTTCAATCGTTTCTCCTCTTTCAGAGGTAATGGTTGTTTCAATTGGAAGCATCGATAATTGATCAGCGGAAACAGAAAGATAGGTTCGATCCTTCTCTTTTTCTACCGTCAATGAATACGCCTCAGAATCGTATTGCGGTAGCGTATTTGCGACCATTTTTGTTATAAAGTTGCTCCATTGATTCCAGCGGGCCCAGTCTCCTGCCCATGCGCCATTAACATCCGAGGTAAACGCAATCGTCTTTCCTAAACCGTATTGCCATTCTGCTAAAATCGGATCCTCCTTTGTACTAACAATCGGAACGGTGCTTTCGGATTTCGCACTTGTCGCAATATAGGCATTCATTTCTGGAACCCCTTGATTAAATAAAGAATCCCATCCATAGCCAGATTTTATTTGAGGATAAAATGGAGTATCCTCAATATAGGTTCTTGTAGCCATAACCGTTTCTCTTGATAAAATGGAGGGAATTACCGTAGAGTCTTGCACATCATAAAAACGCCCTGCTCCAAACTCTGCTAATTCCTCTAAGAGATTTCTATCTGCATCGGCACCTAGAGCTACCGTTGAAAGGGTGACATTTTTCTTACTTCCATTATTAATTAGCTCTTCATAATTGTTATTCGTTGCAGACTGTCCATCTGTTAATAAAATAATGTGTTTTCTTTTTACATCTAAATCACTAATTTGATCATATGCTTCCACCAAAGATCCATAAATTTCTGTACCGCCACCAACAGGCACAGAACGGATTTTATCCACTACTTCTTCTTTATTTTTCAAAGGTTTTGGTTCTACAATTACCCATGGCTTATCGTCAAAAGCAATAAAACCTAAAGTATCTGATTCTTGAAGTAGTTCAACCGAACGTGCCGCAGCCTCTTTCGCTAATGAAAATTTAGATCCGTCCATACTCCCAGACCTATCTAGTACAATCATTAATGCTAGAGATGGCATTTCCTTTTTCCCTTTTATATCCATATCAACAGGCAACAATTTTTCAATAGGCGTTTGGAAATAACCACCTAGTCCAAAACTATTTTCCCCACCTGTCATGAGGAAGCCAATTCCAAAGTCTTTCACACTTTTCTCGACAAGATTCATTTGGTTTTCTGTAATATCCGTTGCTGCAATATTATTAAAAATAATGGACTGATAGTTTAAATAGCCAGAAAGGACGGTAGGAAGCTGAATGGAGGAACGAACTTCTACTTTGTATCCTGCTGCTTCCAAGGCTTGAACAAGCGCTTCATTCGGGCTATTTTGCACTAATAATATTTGTGGAATTGTCTTAACCATATTAACAACCTGGAGTTTATTATTTTCCGCGTAAGCATCATTTGTTAACTCTACTTCTGCTTTAAATGTTACCAATCCAGCTTGTTCCACTGTAAACTCGATTGGAACGATATTTGTTCCTTCACTAATATCAATCGGTTTCGATATTATTTTATTATTATTTTCATAGAAATGAAGCAACCCTGTTTTGGCTGTATTACTTTCAATAGTTACAGAAACTGCTGCTTTTTCCCCTTCATACAAAGTCGATGGTACCTCCACTTCTGTTACAGCAGTGTCTTCATATTGATGGGGGTCGAGTAATACCGTATCCAATTCAATAGAGCGATTTTTTAATAATTTTGCTGCTTCAGTCAGATTCCCCATTGTTTCATTGCCGTCCGTGAATAATACAATTCTACCTCCACTATTATTCGAAAATACACTGCTGGCAAGATTAATGGCACCCTCTATATTTGTATGATCTTTGCCTGTCTCCTCATCCCATTTAGGAAAACGAAGACCTTCTTTTCCCATCATCTGTTCAATGGTTGCTTTTTCTCCAAAGGAAAGGACACTATATTTATCTTTTTCATTCTTATTTTGCAGGCTTTTTTCCAGCCACTCCAGTTGCTGTGCTCCTGAATCCTGCACACTTGCACTACGATCCATTACAAAAACAACCGGTGTTTCTTTTTGTGGCAGAACAACTTGAGGTATGGCTAGTGCCACAATTAGCAAAAGAAAGATACAGCTTCTTAGAAAAAGAATGAGATACCTTTCCTGACGATTTGTTACTGTTCTCGTCTGTTTCCAATATCGATATAGAAGAAATGCGATAGGAAGGAAGATTAATAGAATGAATGGGTATTTAAACTCTATTTGCACGTCGATAAACCTCCCATTCTATACATAAAATTAGAAAAGCAAGCATACATAATAGGTACCAGAGCCAATCACTTTGTGTTTTGGTTATTTCATTCTCCTTTAATTGATCTTCATTTAGGATAAACGATTTTTGGGAGGCAATCATCTTTTCGCGATCATCTAAATTTACGGAAAAATACATCAGGTCTGAATCATTTGTTAGCTGATAAACGCCAGGTAGTTTGGGTGCTTGAAACCCATCCCCTTCCATCGAAAACGAGCCGACTAGTTGATCACTTTCATTATAAATATCCCAATCTGCTGCTTGATTCGTTAAGTGAATCGTTCTCGATTCTAAAGGCTGAAAATCCCCTATATAATTTGATTGAGAGGAAAGCCATTGATACATATTATATAAAAAGATTGGAAAACTAGGATGCAATGGCCAATCACTGTCCTTCAAATCAAAGTGAATTAGAATGGCTGGCTGATTATGAACCATACCTTTTTGAATTAATGGCAGGTCTCCACCTTTAACAATTGGTTTTACCCCTTCTATTGTTTGATTCATTGCACTCGCAATAAAAACATCCTTCATATCTACATGTAATAACAGCTCGTCTTCACTTGCTTCTACAGCTGTTTGTACTTCGGCCTTTTTCCCATCAACAAAAAAGAAGACAAATGGCGCCTCAATATTTTTCGGCAGTGTGGAACCAGATAAGAGAAAAATACTATCCTTTTTATTTAAAAATTCCTCTTTATTCTCCATTTGAATCACACGAAGACCAATCGCTTCAAATCCTTTTATTAAAAATGGATTCATCTCCTTATCTGTATACATCGTCGTTGCCTGTTTATTAAATACAGCTGTTTGCCTATTGTCCACTAAATAGTTATCGCCTACGTCGATCTTGGCATTATAATAAGATTTCTCTGGAAGATCATTTATCGCTACTATTTTTCTCTCTTGTGGCTGCAGTTCCACTTCTTGTTGAAAGAGCACGATTTTTTCACTTTCTACAAGTAAAGGTACTTTTTGGAGGGAATCTGTTTGATTTTCCACCATTGCTATACCTGCCACTTTTTTATCTTTTTTTGATACACCAAAAGATAAAATAGAAAGATTTTCTTCTTGGCCCTGCTCTTGATTATGTACTTCCACATAGAAGGAATCGAGATTATTCATCTTTTCCTCCTCCAGTCCGTCAGAAAAAATATGAATAGCACTCTTGCCTTCTTTTGCAAGACTTGCCGTAAGCTCTGTAGCACTTTGCCAGTCTTCGTGAGTATAAGAAAGCTCTATGTCTTTAATTGCACGACTTATTTTGTTTCGATCTGACTCGCCATGAAGAATTATTTTTGGACGATCATTTACCTCTAAAATCGTGACTGTTTGGTTTTGCTGGATACCTTGCACCATTTCAACTGCCTCATTTTTACTATCTTCCAAACGGTTAAAGTCTTTACCTTCCGCTGCCATAGATGCCGAAGTATCAAAAAGAAGAATAATTTGTTCCCCTTTCATCGTCTCTTTTGAAAAATATGGTCCAACTAGTGCAAACATTAATAAAAGGAGACATAGAAGCTGCAGCCAAAACAATAGATTATTTTGCCATTTATGAAACCAGGATGTTGCCCTCATTTCCTTTAGAACTTCTTCCCACAGTAAATTAGAAGGAATAATTTGTTTTGTATATTTTTTTCGAAAAAAATAAAATAGGATAAATGCCACAATAAAAATTAGCAGCAAAAAATAGTACGGATTTGCTAAGTGCATTTTTTCTCTCCTTTTTGCTCGGTTAAGAAAGATAAGAACACTGAAATGAGATATCAGATAGACTTAAGAGACTTATACTTTCTTAACCAAAAAAATATTATTGAATCAATCCAGCAAACGCTAGTTCACGCAAAATAATCGTTTGTATATCTAGTTTATCGCTTATTCGGCAATAGTGGATTCCATATGTGGCACAAAGAATTTCAAGATTATCATTATGATCATCTAGCCTATTTTTATATAGCGTTTTAATCGAAGGATTCAAGCTTACATCAACCATTTTTCCATTTTCACTATCCACTAGCTGGATATCTCCCGAAAAGGGAGGATTTATCTCTGTTTCACTTAATAATTGAATCAGCCATATTTGCTGATTACGATATTTTAATCGTTTAAAACTTTCTTCAAATAACGTTAACGGTTCTAAACCATCTGTAATCAAAATAACCAGTTGCGTTGGCGCTGTTAAGGAGTTTGCTAATGATTGAGTAAAGCTTTCATCCTGGGTATCGTTCCTTACACCGACAATTTCATAAAAGGTCCGTTTATTATGAACTGATCCTTTACGGTGAAAGGAAAAATCTGTAGAAACGGCAGCAAAGCTTAGACGATCTTCATGAGATAGCGTAATATAGGCTAAGCTTGCAGCTAATTCTCGCGCTAACTCCCATTTCACAGGAACCTGTTTCATGGAAGAAGTAGCATCTAGAAATATACTAACTGAAATCTCTTTTTCATCTTGAAATCTTTTAATATAGGGCTTATTTGTACGACCATATACATTCCAATCGATTTGCCGGATATCATCGCCAGGATGATAGACTTTATAGTCAGCAAAATCCAAAGAGGTTCCATGAATATGGGATTTTCTTCTGCCGTTTTGCATCCCTGCTCCTTTTGTAGAAACTTGCAAGCTTCTTCGATTCATTCGAGCCAATAATTGATGATAATCCTTCATCGTCCTTTCCCTGCTTCAACCCGCAACGTTTGATCTAAAATATCGTCAATAATTTGATCTGGCGTTATTCCTGCTATTTCTCCTTCAAAATTAAGTAAAATTCGATGTCTGAACACAGGAAGAGCAGCATGTCGTAAATCCGCTATAGAAACATGATATCTACCAGAAGCTAACGCTCTTGCCTTGGCCATTGATACTAATGACTGCAAACCCCTAGGTCCGCTGCCTGCCTGAATATATTTATTTCCTAATTCTGTTGCATCCTCTGAACTAGGATGAGTCGCCGAAACAATGTTAACTGCAACCTCTAAAATATCGTCAGCTAAAAGAATTTGTTTGACAAGACTTTGTAAGTAAATAATATCTTCGACAGATGCTACACGTGTTAATAAAGTTGTTTCCGTTCCTGTTGTCCTTCTAATAATTGCTTTTAATTCCTCTTTCGATGGATACGTGACATGTAATTTACAGATGAAACGATCGAGCTGCGCTTCTGGCAATGGATAAGTTCCTTCCATATCAAGAGGATTTTGTGTAGCTAGTACAAAAAACGGCGCTTCTAATTTTTTCGTTTCTCCCATAATTGTGACGGTTTTTTCTCCCATTGCTTCTAATAACGCACTTTGCGTTTTCGGAGTCGCCCGGTTTATTTCATCGGCAAGGACAATATGATTGAATAAAGGTCCCTCATGAAAATGAAACTGCTGTTTCCCGCTTTCATCAGGCTGCAGCACCATCGTACCCGTAATATCTGCTGGCATTAGATCTGGTGTAAACTGAATTCTAGCAAAGGATAAATCCATTACTTCGGAAATTGTTCGAATCATCATTGTCTTCCCAAGACCTGGCAACCCTTCTAAAAGCACATGCCCCCCTGCCAACATACTCCAAAGAACCTCATCGGTAATTTTTTCTTGGCCGACAATAAATTTTCCAATTTCATCTTTCACCTTTTTAAGTAATGCTTCTGCTTGGATAAAATCCTGTTCCATTAATTCTTTTTTCATCATTTCCCCTACTTTTCATTTGGTTTTATTTCGGTAAAATAATTTTTTACTATGTTTTCTAAATCATGTGGTAATTTATATCGAGAGGTACTTTCCCGGTAAGCAGTTTCATAGTCTGAAAACACTTGTTCATATGGTCGAACATTCCCTTTTAGGATTGGACCTTCTCCTTCTGTCATCTGACCTTGCTTACCTTCGCCTAACTTTCCTGCATCCACCTCTGTATTTTGTTTTCCATCTAGTTTTTCCGGCACCGTTAGCTCTCTGCTTCCGCTCCCAAAGCCGGCTCCTGTTCCGTTGCCATTTCCTGAGCCACCGCCACTACCACTTCCTGTTCCAGAACCAGAGCCGTTACCTGAACCAGAGCCTGTTCCTGATCCGCTTCCTGAGCTAGAGCCATTACCGTTACCTGAGGAAGCACCATCATCTCCGCTATCTGAGTCATTCTGACCTTGCTGACCATTGGAATTGGAATTACTAGAAGAATTAGATTCCGTATTATTGGAGCCACTGGCAACTGTATTAGAATTAGGAATGGCAATTCCATTTGCGAGACTTTCCTTTTTAAGGATATTTTCTAGCTGTGCAAGTTCTGTTTGCATCGTTTCTAATTGTTGTAAAAGCCCCTCATTATTAAGTAATTCATCCATTTTCTCTAGAAGTTGCTTTAATTGTTCTTCTGAAAGCTGCTGATTTCCTCCTGTTAATTGATTGAGCGCCTCTTTTTGCTTATCTGTTAACTGTTCATATTGTTCGTTTGCTTTTTGTAATTCCTTTTTTAAGGCTTCTTGATCACCCTCTGATATAGCTTTAGAAAGAGACTTTAAACCTGCCTCATTAAGCTTTTCCTCTGCTTTTTGGCGTTCGCTGCTTTTTTCTTGAAGCTTTCTTTTTTTAAGCTGCAACTCTTTTGCTTGCTTTTCGAGTTCAGCAAAGGTTTTTTCTACTGTATCCTTCTTTTTGACTTCCTTTTGCAGCTTTTTCAACTCTTTTTGAACTTGTTTATCTGTTTCTTTTTTGATCGCTTTTTCTAATTCCTTCTCCGTCTTGGCTATTGTTTTTATTTCATTTTCTTTTTTCTTAGCAGCTTCCATATTGGCAGATGGGAATATCTGCAAGAGAACAGTGATAAGAAGACAAACAATGCCTGTAAAAATGGGAATAGGGTAAACTAATTTTTTCTTTCGCTTTAATACATACGTTTGATTACGTCCCATTTCTGCGATTGCCTGCTTTACAACTAATTGTTCCACCGCCCCCTCACTCTCTAAATAAGAATAGGCAGCTGTTGCATAGTCATCTGACACAAACTGATTATATAGCCTTACTGCCTGCTTTTCTGTTGGCCATTTTCTCCATAATCGAAAGAGAAAGAACAATACAGAAAGACACGTAGCTATTAATAGAAAGTAAAACAAAAACGGAAGAATAAAAAGACTAGCACTAATAGAGAGGAGGAGAAATCCTCCTCCTAAAAGTGCAAGTAATAAGCATAGCTCTTTTGCAATCAATTCTCTCGCAATGGACCTTCTTACTGGTTTGATTAATTCCTTGTATTGTCGGAGATTTTCCATAGACCTATCAACTTCCCTTTTTCATATTGGCACGTAAATTACGAACACTAATTGTTAATGAAAGCACAATAACAATGCAATAAGTAATAAGGTGAGCAGCCCATATTGGAAATTTAATTCCTGTGATTTCTTTTATTTGTTCAGAAACAGTCGGTTCAAAGACATCAGCTAAAACAATGCCAGGATTAAACATGGCACTAAAATACACAGATGGAACCTTTTTTGGCGTGGCAACAGCATAGATATCCGCAATTTGAAAAAGAATTAGGGAGATAACTGCCGTTCCAGCAACAATAAATAAAGCAACACTATATGTTGTGACCATACTTACAATTGTTTTACGTATAAGGGTAGAAAACAAAACACCAAAGCTGCCAATCACAAGCATCGTAAACAAGCTAAAGAAAAATACTTGCGCTAACTGAGTCGGCGAAATTCCACCAAATAAAAACACAAAACTATAAATCGGAAGACTTGCTAAAATTAACAAAACTAAATACGAAATGGACGAGAGCAATTTACCAATAACAATTGTAAAGCTGCTTTGGGTGGTTGTTAATAGAATGCTTAGTGTTTGTCTTTCTCGTTCACTACTAATAACTCCGCCTGTCAATCCTGGGGTAATAAATAAAACTAATCCTAATTGAAAAAATGCCAAAAACATAAACATCAATCTACTTTCTTGCGGCTTAAAAAATCCGCTTGGACTTGATGTTCTGAGCACATACATTAAAGCAACCATCAACAAGGTGAGTGCAAGCAGATAAAACAGGATCCCGACAAACGTTTTCCCTGAACGAAAGCGCAGTTTTAGCTCTTTGTTTAATACGGGGTTCATGAAATAAGCTTTCAAGAGAATTCAACCTCCTTTGTGATCTCCATAAAGACATCTTCTAGATTGCTCTCCATTTCTGAGAAACTAATAATCGGAATCTCTTTTTGAATCGCTGTTTTTAATAAAGCTTGCTGTTCCTCATCTCCACCTTTAAAGAGGAACTGAATGGCTTTTCCTTCTTCTAAAACTTCTATTTTTGTAATCCGTGGATTTTCTTCAAAAAACGCAATCGTTTTTTGCATATCAAATGTTTTTACACTTATAATTTTTTCACTTTGTAATTGCTGTTGAATAGCTGATACAGTTCCTTGTGCCACTAATTTTCCTTGATCTAAAATTCCAATGACATCACACATTTCAGCTAATTCAGGTAAAATATGGGAGGAGATAAGAATTGTTTTTCCCATATTCTTTAATTCTTTTAAAATCTCACGCATTTCAATCCTCGCACGTGGATCTAAACCAGATGCTGGTTCATCGAGAATTAGGACAGCAGGATCATGGATTAAACTCCTCGCAAGGCATAGTCTTTGTTTCATCCCTCGCGACAATAAATCTACATAATCTTTTCGCTTATGCGAAAGATTAACTAGCTCTAATAGCTGAGGGATTAATTTTTCTCTTTGTGCTGCTGGGATACCATAACTAGCACCATAGAAATCTAAATATTCTTCTGCTTTTAATTGATCATAAACACCAAAGAAATCAGGCATATATCCTAATTGTTTTCTTACCTCTTTCGGTTGCTTTATGATATCTGCTCCATTAATGGTTGCTGTACCCGATGTCGGTGCTAATAGAGTAGCAAGAATAGAGAATGTCGTTGATTTACCCGCTCCGTTTTGCCCAACAAACCCAAACACACACCCAGCATCGATTTGAAGATCTAATGGCTGTAGTGCTGTAAACTTTCCATACTTTTTGGAAAGACCTTTAATTTCTATCATTCTTTTATCTCTCCTTTGACCTTAACAGATGGCAGTTGCATATATGGATCTCCATTCGTTGCTTTATCCACCTTAATAGTGATTTTTCTATTTTTATCAACATAATCGCCAATTTTTTCTTTCTCCACTTTAAAAAGACTTTTCACTTCTTCATAATCATCCGTGCGTTTATTATAAATACTATATTTCACACCCATATTTCCCATTGGTTGTACGGTTAAAGAATCCAAAGCAATGGAGCTTTCTTCATAAGATTTAGGAATACCAAGCGTATATAGATACTTCCCATCTTCTAAGGAAATATCATTATATTGGAAGTTCTCATTATAGATAGCCCCCTCGATTACCGTTAATTTCTGTTCCATGTTCCCTTCATTTAAGGTAAACGGCCCAGGAAAATTATTTGCTATTGTAATAGGCTCCATAATTAAGTTAGTGCTATTCTTCGTTACCTTTCCACTTGTTAATTCAACCTTGACAATATCCTCATTCGTAATTCCAATTAACAACGGATCTCCAGTTGACACATTCTTAAAGTAATCCGTATTTAACACCATACTTGACGCAGCTAATTCCCTATACTCATTTAAATCTTTGCCATTATAATCATAAAGATAATAGCCTTGATTTGTATCAGTTGGTCTGGAAAAATACTTATGTTTATGGGTAGCCTTAACTTTTTTTGTTTCTCCAGCAGCTAGGGAGCCTAAGTCGATTTTTTCCGTCCCAGACCATATAAATACTCTTGCAAAGTCATATGGATAATGATTGGTTATCGTCCCAGAAATTTCTTTCTCTGTTGTGTCAAATTCATGACCAAATCCGCCTTCTAGCGGTATGCTAGATTTGCCGAACATAGTACGACTAGACCAATACTCTACTTCTGGAAAAATAATTTCATTCTTTTTTATTTTTTCACTTGTAATGGCCTTTACTTGCAATTCTCCATATCCTAAATACGGAATTGGCGTATATGCATTCTTATCATACGTTAACGTAAAATCACCTGATTTATTCGATAAAAGCGTAGTTGCTTGATATCCAGATAAATAGTTATCGTTATATTGATAGATGCCCATTTCATTGAATTGTGGATTTTTTATTTTATCCTTTGCACCTGTAAAGAACACTCCAATTGATAAAAGAATGGATAGACACGGAATAATCCACCAAGCATGTTCACGCTTGTCGATCTTTTTTAACATAAAATATAAAATCGGCACAATAACGAGCAAATATCCTGCTAAAATAATTAATAAGATACTTGTTGATATAGTAGAATTTTTAAAATACTCATTCGATTCCACAAAGTTATAATAAAGATTACTGATTGGACTATTACTATACTGATAATTAGCGGAATGTTGCGTATTCTCTGCTAATAGTATTTTTTCCATCCAACTATTGAATCCTTGCCAGCTAAGAAAAGCCGGATCACTTAGTGAAAAGGAAGTTTGCATTACTTTTCCTCCACCAAGTGTCTTTTTAGCAATAATAGGCTGGTCATTATGTAAAACAATTGCTTCAGCTCCATCTGTTAGCGAAGATTGAAAACCATTTATTTTCTCTAGTTGTTTGCTTTTTGAATCAATTGCCTCCAAGGAAATCGTTTCTTGATCACCAAGTGCTAACGGCATGACTGTTTCTAAATTGCCGTATACCTGCTTACCATTTGTTGAGGCACCAGTGATTAAAATACCTCCATTTTCAATCCAATTTTTAATCGCTTGTTGCTGCGCATCTGTTAATTCTGTAAGTGAAAACTGATCAACGAGTAAATAACTTACAGTTTCAAGAGCTAACGCTTGATCTGGTAAATCTTCTTTTAAAAGTTCTGTTGTATAAATTGAATTACTTGGAAACTTTCTTAAATCTTTAAATTTATCATATTGATCAGTTAGAATACCTAAGGTTTGTTGAGAAATAAAATTAACTCTCACTTCTTTTACTCCAGCAAAAGTTACCTCATCACCCTTCTTCCAACTCCCGCGATATAATTTCATTTTATTATTAGCATAGTTAGAATCAGAAGAAATCCCTGGCATTGTGACCATATAGGTCTTCTTACTATTCGCCGGAATATCTACAGACACTAATGTTTGTCCTCCCACTTCATAACTCGGAGAATAAGGAACTAATAAATCACCTTTGAAATCTTTACCACTATTTTCAATGGTAACTTTTAATAAAAATCCCTTTCCGTCGATTACTTTTCCAGCTAATCCAGCTTCTGTTGTAATTTTTATTTCGGCTGTAGATGTTGCTGCATTTGCTTCTTTTACAATAAAAGTAGTGGCCAAAAATAAAATAAAACATATGATTATGACTTTTTTGACATTTCGCAAACTCTGTTTCCCCCATTTTTTATTTTTGGCTGTTTTCATAAAGTTTGTTGCTATTACCCGCAGCCGAAATACACTTCGCTTTCCGTGGGGCTCGCGCTGAGCCGCTTCGGCTCACAGGAGTCTACGTGTATTCCGGCTGCTCCATTTTCCAACTAATTCTTTTCTCCTATTGAAAAAAATAATCTTTTAGAAAACAGCCTTATTTTTTATTCTATTTAATAGACGTCTGTTAACTGTTTCCCCCCTACAGTAAATTAGAAAAAAATTCATAATGTAATTTTACATTATTATATACTTTTTATACATATATTTTTTTGTAATTTCATTATGAGTTTCTATATTTTATTAGACGAGGGGAATGTTGGAAATGTTTTATGTGTTAGCAACTATTTTTTTACGCGTAAAATTTAAAAACTCCTGTTTTGGTATGCTTACAGAAGTTTTGGTGATTAGTATGGATTATAAAATTGTTCGTTTTAACATTTTGTTGTGAAAGACTAATTTATATTTCATTTATCAGCAGTCTAATCAGTTAAAATTTTAATATATCAGCCAAATTCTCCTTCTTTTCAGCCAAACTTTTTATTTATCAGCCAAATTCTCCTTCTTTTCAGCCAAACTTTTTATTTATCAGCCAAATTCTCCTTCTTTTCAGCCAAACTTTTTATTTATCAGCCAAATTCTCCTTCTTTTCAGCCAAACTTTTTATTTATCAGCCAAATTTCCCTTCTTTTCAGCCAAACTTTTTATTTATCAGCCAAATTCTCCTTCTTTTCAGCCAAACTTTTTATTTATCAGCCAAATTCTCCTTCTTTTCAGCTAAACTTTTTATTTATCAGCCAAATTCTCCTTCTTTTCAGCTAAACTTTTTATTTTTATCAGCCAATACCACATCAATCTCCTAATTTAAGTGAAATAATATAAGAACGCTAGCTGGTATTGCTATTAAAAGTGCGCCAATTATTTTCATTCGCATACCTGTTAAACTACTTAGGAAAAGATTTTCTTCTTCTATAGTGAGTAAACTTTCTAATTCTGCTTCCTCGTATTTTTTAGCAGGCAAAGAGTCGCCAAGTCGAGCATAGGCATGATGCTGAACAAGATGTCCTTTAACTGTTAACACAATACCTCCAATAAGAATAAGTAATACAGCGCATTGAATAATCAAACATCTTCCCTCCGAAATAAATAGATAATGTTATTTTTTAGTATTCTACTTATCCTTATTTTTATAACGCCTTCGCAATAGTTTAACAATAATTTACAAAAAAAAGATGTCGTAAAGTTTCTTTTACGACATCCGACTTCCATTTTCTTTTATTCTTCGCTTTGCTCCACTAAGTTAGAAAATAAACCATATACATATTTTTCTGGATCGAATCCTTGAAGATCATCCATTTTTTCCCCTAATCCTACAAACTTAACTGGAATATGTAGTTCGTTACGAATCGCAAGAACAATTCCACCTTTAGCAGTCCCGTCTAATTTCGTTAGAACAATTCCACTTACATTTGTTGTTTCTTTAAATGTTTTTGCTTGCACTAATGCATTTTGTCCAGTCGTTGCATCTAGCACAAGTAACACTTCATGAGGAGCCCCTGGAACCTCTCGTTCAATTACTCGTTTAACTTTTTCTAATTCCTTCATTAAATTAACTTTATTCTGCAGTCTTCCAGCCGTATCACATAAAAGGATATCAGCTTGGCGAGATTTAGCAGCTTGAACGGCATCAAACATAACAGCTGCTGGATCAGATCCTTCTGTATGTTTAATGACATCTACTCCAACCCGATCTCCCCACACTTCCAATTGTTCGATTGCTCCAGCACGGAACGTATCTCCTGCAGCAAGTAACACTTTTTTACCTTCTTCTTTATACTTATGAGCAAGCTTACCTATTGTCGTTGTTTTCCCTACTCCATTTACGCCTACAAAGAGAATGACTGTTAACCCTTCTGCTTGCATATTAATCGTAGAAGATTCTTCTTCACCATTCTCATAAATAGCAACCAATTTCTCGGAAATTACATCTTGGACTTCTTTTGGATCTTGGATGTTTTTTCTTTTCACTTCTTTTTTTAGCTCATCAATTAACTCCATTACTGTTTCAAAGCCAACATCTGCTCCAATTAGGATTTCTTCCAGCTCTTCGAAGAAATCTTCATCCACTTTTCGGTAGCGAGAAACGAGATCATTCACTTTCTCTGAAAAATTATTTCTTGTTTTTGTCAGACCTTCTTTAAACTTCTCGGTTACCGTATTCGTCTGTTGAGACATTTTTTCTTTTAACTTTTTAAAAAAACTCATTAATATCCCTTCTTCCATTTCAAAAATACTGGTTATGTAAAAGATCTAATGTTTTAATAATATTGCCTAGAGAGCGAGCAATAAAATCTTCCAAGACCTACTGCCTAACCTTCGTAGAAAACAGTAAGCCTCAGAAAACGGGGCCTTAATATTTTAGATCACTTGTAGCTCATAGCTAAAAGACTTATCCATTTGCAACTAATTCATTGGTTTCACTTAGACGAACCGAAACTAGCTTTGAAACACCAGATTCTTGCATTGTTACCCCATAAAGCACATCTGCTTCTTCCATTGTTCCTTTACGGTGGGTAATAACAATAAACTGTGTCTCATGGCTATAGCGTTTTAAATAGGAGCTAAAACGAAATACGTTTGCTTCATCCAATGCTGCTTCAACCTCATCCAAAATACAGAACGGAACAGGTCTTACTTTCAGAATAGAGAATAATAGAGCAATTGCTGTTAGCGCTCTTTCCCCACCAGATAATAAACTTAAATTCTGTAGTTTTTTCCCTGGTGGTTGGGCAACAATCTCTACTCCTGTGTTTAAAAGATCTTCTGGATTCGTTAATACTAAATCGGCACTACCTCCGCCAAATAAGCTTTGAAAAACTGTTTCAAAATGAGCTTTTATTCCTTCAAAAGTTTGCTCAAATCGATTTTTCATTTCCTCATCCATTTCATCGATTACTTGGTAAAGGGTATCCTTTGCTTCTTCTAAATCTGTTTTTTGCTCTAGAAGAAACTCGTATCTTTCAGAAATTCGCTCATATTCCTCAATGGCACCAAGATTGACTGTTCCTAGTTCTTCCATTGCTAATTTAATTAGTTTCACCTTTTTACGTGCTTCATCTACTTCTAGTGTTAAAGGATAATCTAGTTTCGCTCCTTCATACGTCAATAAGTATTCCTCACGCAAATTAGTTAATCGAGTATCTAATTCTACGTCTACACGGTTTAATTTTACTTCTTCATCCTTTAAAGCTTGAACGATTCCTCGATGAAGTCTACGTTGCTCCTTCGTTTCCAGTTCAAGCTCTTCTAATTGCATTTGCTTCTGCAATCTTTCCTCTCTGCGTAAAGAAATCAACTGGATGGTTTCTTGCTTTTCCTGCTGTTTCTGCTCGGCAGCTTCTTCTAATGTCGCTTCTCCGGAATGAGAATTACTCATTTCAGAAGATAGCAAACGAAGGTCTTCCTTTACAAGCTCCCACTTTTCTTCTGTTGTTTCATGTTCTTGAATAATGGTTGCTAGCTTATCCTTTTCATGTCGAAGCTGTTCTTTTTTAGCTGCAGATTGAATTCGTAAATCACTGATAACATTTACTACAGATTCCTTGGAAACAGTTTGTTTATTTTTCTGCTCCGTAAGCAAAGCAATCTCTTTATCTAATTCAGACAGTTTTTTATTTTGTTGTTCAAGCTTTTGTTGCAAATCAGTACGCCTCTTTTGGAGAAGCTCTTGTTCTTGGTGAGAGTCAGCCTTGTTGCGGTCATATAGAGACAATTTATCATTCATTGCTCTTTCTTCGAATTCAACCTCTTTTAAATCGTCTTTCCATGTTTGAATTTGGAAACGAAGATCCTCTATTTTTAAGCGTGCTTCTTCAATCGATAACTCTTCCGTTTGCAAAGCTGCTTTGCCTTTTTTCAGTTGCTCTTCAAGCTTTAGGGACGTTTTATCCATCTCAAAAATCTTTTTCTTAAGCTCTTCCAATTCACCTTTTCGGGTAATAATGGAGGCTTGCTTTTGCTTAATTGCTCCACCAGTCATCGAACCACCAGGGTTAACAATTTCTCCTTCTAACGTCACAAAACGAGAACGATACTGAAGGATTTTCGCCATTTCATTAGCACCCTTTAAGTCCTTAGTAATGACAACATTGCCTAATAAACTACGCATAATTTCACTATATTGACTATCATAGTTAATCAAGTCTGCAGCTATACCAATAAATGCAGGATGCCCTTGAATTAACCGTAGTTGAGAATCAGCAAGTGTTTTTCCCTTAATAACATTCATTGGTAAAAACGTAGCTCGTCCAAAACCATTTTTCTTTAAAAATGCAATTGCTTCGCGACCATTTTGTTCTGTTTCTACTACTATGTGCTGCATCGATCCACCTAAAGCAATTTCCAAGCTAACACTGTATTCCTTTGGAACATGCATTAATTCTGCAACTGCCCCTCTAATACCATGCAAAGACTTACCTCTTGCTTTCAGCACTTCTTTTACCCCTTGGAAAAATCCAGAATAGTCATCTTCCAATTCTTCGAGCATTTCTTTCCGAGACTTTGCCTGCTGTGCATACTGGTAGGATTGATAAAGAGCTTTCTCCACCTGTTGAACTTTTGCTTCTATTCCTTGAAAATGGGTGCGCTTTTCATTCCATATAGTAGACCATTTCTCAAGTATGTCAGAAAGCTCTGTTAGTTTTTCCGTAATCTCACTTTTTTTCTCCTGAATGCGGTCACGTTCATTTGTAAAATTAGCATTTTCCTCATCAAGCTGAGACGTTCTTTTTTCTTGATTCTCTAATTGCTGGATAACAGAATTCAATTCATTTTTTGAGGCTGCTTGGTTACTAACAATATCGATATAATCACTTTTTAACATTTCGATTTTTTCTTCTAAATTCTCGTTAAAAAGGGCAAGATTATTCTCATTAACTTTTAATGTTTCTTCAATTTCTTTTGACTCCGCTTGTAATTCGTGAACAAGCTTTTGTTGTGTTTCTTTTTGCGAAAGAAGGGCTTCTACTCTTTCTTGCAATTCCACTTTGCTTTTTTCAAGTTGATCACGATTTTGTGTTGCATTCTTTTTTCGTTCTTTTAATACTTCTTTTCGACCTTCTAGTTTTTCTAATTCTTCACTGACTAAAAGAAGAACTTGTTGGAGATCATCGATAGATTCATCTAGAGCAGCTACTTCATTTTTTACTTCTTCCATCTTTGCTTCTTTACTTTGCAGCATGGAGGATAGCTTTAGCTCCTCTTGTTTATAAGCTTCTAGTTGTTTCGAGATTGCTTCAAATCGTGCGTGCGCTTCTTCAATATCATGAACCATTAGGGCAACTTCAATCGATTCAAGATTTTCTCGATGATGTAGATATTCCTTTGCCATCGAGCTTTGAATCTTTAATGGTTCCACCTGACTTTCTAATTCATGTAATATATCGTTTACACGATTAAGATTATCTTGTGTTTCCACAAGCTTTCCTTCTGCTTTTTTCTTTCGCGTCTTATATTTTAGCACGCCTGCTGCCTCTTCAAAGATGGACCTACGATCTTCTGCCTTACTATTTAAGATTTCCTCGACTTTCCCCTGACTGATGATCGAAAAAGCCTCTCGTCCCAATCCTGAATCCATAAATAAGTCAACAATATCCTTAAGACGACAAGATTGCTTATTGATTAGAAACTCACTTTCTCCTGAACGATAAACACGCCTTGTAACACTTACTTCATGGAAATCCAATGGAAGGAAATGATCTTCATTTTCTAAAGTCAACGTTACTTCAGCAAAGTTGACTGCTTTCCTGGAGTCACTTCCTGAAAAAATAACATCCTCCATCTTACTTCCACGCAAGGATTTTGCAGATTGTTCTCCAAGCACCCAGCGAATCGCATCGGTTATATTACTTTTCCCACTTCCATTTGGGCCAACGACTGCCGTTACACCTGGCACAAAATCGACAGAAATTCGATCTGCAAATGACTTAAAACCGATGATATCTAACCGTTTTAAGAACATACCCTCACCCCGATTCTTCCTTGTTTTCCTCTAGTTGTTTTTCTTTGTTTGCTTTTTTAAGCATTTATTTTTCACTATCCGCCTTTAACATTAATAATGATTTTTGCGCAGCCTGTTGCTCTGCTTCTTTCTTAGAACGTCCCATTCCAGTTCCAAGTTCTCGATCATTTAAAAAGACTTGTGAAATAAACTCTCTATTATGTGCGGGTCCTTTTTCAAGTAGTATTTTATACTCAATTGTTCCAACAGCATCTCTTTGTACATATTCTTGTAGTTGACTTTTAAAATCCATCACATGAGAAAAAGCACCGTTATTTATTTTTGGAAAAATAACTTCCTCTAAAAATGCTACCACTGAATCTAATCCTTGATCTAAATAAAGAGCACCAATAAACGCTTCGAATACATCAGCAAGCAGCGCGGGTCTTGTTCTTCCTCCAGTCATTTCCTCTCCCTTTCCTAAGAGCACATATACACCAAAGGAAAGTTCATTGGCAAAGGAAACAAGAGATGGCTCGCAAACGATTGCTGCTCGCAATTTGGTTAGTTCCCCTTCACTCATCATTGGAAATTTCTTAAAGAGAAATTTAGAAACCGTTAATTCTAAAACGGCATCACCAAGAAATTCTAATCTTTCATTATCTTCGTGTGGTTTTCTTCGATGCTCATTCACATATGATGAATGGGTAAAAGCCTGCTTCAATAGTTTTTCATTCGTAAAATGAATCCCTAATTTATCTTGAAGTTCCTTCATTTTTTTCTCATTTGGTCGAACAGTTCTTTTGTCTTTTCGATTGCCTCGCATTTTGCCTCCACCTTAGCACTAAGTTTACAATTCATTTCAAGTTTAAGTAAAAAAGATAAAAAACGCAAAGAAACTTGGAAAGTTTTTTCTCTCCAAGCCTTTTCTATTACAGAAATCGGGCTACCACTAGGGGGAAAACCCCACTTCACATAAGAAAAACTATTTCTATCTATTTATTGCGCTTTTTAAGCGCCGTATATAATATTCCTTTGAACGACGATGATCTTGCCGTTCATCAACCATTACTACATTCCTATTTATTATAGGCATTTAGTTATTAGTATACATCAAACAAACAGAGATTGTCATCTATTCTTCAGGCCTTTTCACAATCAATATAGTAACTTTTTCTACTGTAATAGTTTTCTCCTAAATAATCGCTCACATACAAAATTAAAAGCCCCGTGGATAACGGAGCTTTTAAACAATGACTAGCGATTACTTATGTAATTCACAGCATCACCAACTGTAGAAATCTTTTCAGCATCGTCGTCAGAAATTTCCATATCGAACTCATCTTCTAATTCCATAACAAGTTCAACTACATCAAGAGAGTCAGCGCCTAAATCATCTTTGAAAGAAGCTTCTAAAGTAACCTCAGATTCTTCCACTCCAAGACGATCTACAACGATTTTTGTTACACGCTCTAATACATCTGCCATTTATTTCACCTCCCCTCAAATGCATTATAGAGTATTTTAACGAAATAATAAATGAGAACTTTATCTAATGTTTGTTCTCTTACTATTCACACTCTTTCCTTTTCATAAAGGAATCATTACATATACATTCCACCATCAATATGCAATGTTTGTCCCGTAATATAACTGCTGTCATCCGAAGCTAAAAAGACAACGGCATTGGCAATGTCTTCAGGTCTGCCAAATTGGCCTAGAGGGATTTGCGTAAGCATGCTATTTTTTACTTCTTCTGTCAGTTTATCCGTCATATCTGTTGTAATAAATCCAGGAGCGATTGCATTTACCGTAATATTTCGTTGTGCAAGTTCTTTTGCTGTCGTTTTCGTAAAACCAATCACACCTGCTTTTGCCGCAACATAATTAGCTTGTCCAGGATTTCCTGTCACGCCAACGATGGAAGTAATATTAATTATTCTTCCTTTTCTTTGCTTCATCATCGGTCTTGTTACAGCTTTCGTGCAAAGGAACACACCTTTTAAATTTGTATTTATAACGTCATCCCACTCTGAATCCTTCATACGCATTAACAGATTGTCCCTTGTAATCCCAGCATTATTAACTAAAATATCAATGTTGCCAAACGATTCAAGTGCCTCTTTCATCATCGCATTTACAGAATCGGTATTGGATACATCACATTGAATGCTAATTGCTTTTCTGCCTAGAGCTTCAATTTCCTTTACCACTTCATTGGCACGATCTACACTACCAGCATAGTTAACAACAACGTCTGCGCCTTGCTTCGCTAACTCAAGCGCGATCGATTTACCAATTCCTCGAGATGCTCCAGTAACAACAGCAACTTTACCAGCTAACTTCACTTACAAATCCCCCTTTAACTCTTCTGCAACTTTAGTACTTGTTTCCATATCATTTACAGCATACACTTTCGCTTTTCGATCAATTTTCTTAATTAAACCAGAAAGAACTTTACCAGGTCCGATTTCAATAAAAGTGTCTACCCCTAAATCAAGCATGTTTCGAACAGAATCTTCCCAAAGAACAGATGAATATAATTGTTCTACTAGCTTTGTTTTAATATCTGCCTTATCTTGGATTGGAGCAGCTGTAACATTAGCAATGACAGGGATTTTTGCATCTACTAAGTCCAAGTCATCCAATACAGAAGCAAATTTCTCTGCAGCTGGCTTCATTAGTTCTGAATGGAAAGGACCACTCACTTCAAGAGGGATTGCACGCTTTGCCCCTGCTTCCTTAGCTTTTTCTCCCGCTAATTCTACGCCCTTCGTTGTTCCTGAGATAACAATTTGCCCAGGACAATTAAGATTCGCTAGCTGTACGGAATTACCTGCATCAGAGACCTCAAGTGTCACGGCAGTCAATTGCTCTCGATCTAGCCCGAGCACAGCTGCCATCGCTCCTTCACCTGCTGGGACCGCTTCTTGCATGTATTCTCCACGCTTACGAACTGCATATACACCATCTTCAAAAGATACCACGCCTGCTGCAATTAACGCAGAATACTCACCTAAGCTATGTCCCGCCACATAATCTGGCTGTATATCAAATTGCTTAAAATGTTCTAAAATGGCGATACTCGTTGTCAGTAAGGCTGGCTGTGTATTGTGTGTAAGTGTAAGTTCTTCCTTTGGTCCTTCAAAAATTAAGTCTGTTAGAGAAACGTTTAATTTTTGATCAGCTTTTTTGAATAAATTCGCTGCCGGTTCAAATTGTTCAAATAAATCTTTTCCCATTCCGACTACTTGTGAGCCTTGTCCAGGAAAAACAAAAGCAATTTTACCCATTTGTTTTTACTCTCCTTTTCTTCCCATTAGAGTTGAATTTGCCGTTTCTGTCTTTATTCCTCATTTTACTCCATTGCGTCTTTTATTTGAGCGACCACACCTGATTGCACAAACTCTCTTGTTTGTCTAATTGCGCTAAATATCGCCTGGCTATCAGATGAACCGTGTGCTTTAATAACAGGTGCATTTAAACCAAATAAGGCTGCACCGCCATACTCTGAATAATCCAATTTATTTTTTATTTGTTTTAAATTTGGCTTTAGGACTGCAGCAGCCATTTTGGAAGTAAAGCTGCTCATTAACTCAGCTTTAATCATTTTAAACATAGACATCGCTGTTCCTTCAACCGTTTTTAAAATCATATTGCCTGTAAACCCATCTGTCACAGCAACATCACATACTCCATCAAGCAAATCACGTGCTTCCACATTTCCTATAAAATGAATATCGGTATTTTGGAGAAGTTCAAAGGTTTTCTTCGTTAATTCATTCCCCTTTTTCTCTTCTGTCCCAATGTTCAATAATCCAACTCTTGGTTTGGCAACGCCTCTAACCTTTTCGGAATAAATGCTTCCCATCATTGCATACTGAACTAAGTTTTCTGGCTTGGCATCCACATTTGCGCCAACATCAAGTAGAAGAAAACCTTCTCCGCCGATTGTCGGTAACGTTGGGGCTAATGCCGGACGGTCAATTCCCTCCATTCTCCCAACTACAAACAATCCAGTTGCCATTAAAGCACCTGTATTTCCTGCAGAGATAAACGCATCTGCTCTAGCCTCTTTTACTTCTGTTGCACCAAGGACCATACTAGCTGTTTTTTTTCTGCGTACTGCCCTTACTGGTTCATCTGTTGCTAAAATTTGCTCTTCTGTATGTAAAATATTAATTCGTTCTTTCGTAGTTAGGAAAGATTGAATCTGTTTTTCGTCTCCAACGAGAAGTATTTCTAAATCTGAAAAAGCTTCTACTGCTTTTTGGGCACCAATAACTATTTCTTTCGGGGCATTGTCTCCACCCATTGCATCAATGGCAATTTTCATCATACTAATTACTCCTTTATCTTTTGGCACGGTACATATCAAATTCACCTTTAAAAACTAATTCCGTGTTCACATAACTATTAACTTCTACCGTTGTTCTGCCGGTTATACTATCTATATGAATTACTTTTGCTTTTGCAATAATACGTTCACCTAATTTAACCGATCTAGTAAAGTGAATATTGGCTTTTGCTGTTAGTGCAAGTTCGTCGTTGATTAAGGCTACCGCAAGAGAATTCGCTTGGGCAAAGAGATGATGTCCCCTTGCAATTCCATTTCGTTTAAAGACATGTTCTTGTTTTACTTCAAAGATAGATATAGCTGAATTATCTAATTCCATATCGATTATTTCCCCAATAACTTCTTCGATAGGCAATGCTTTCACTTCGTCTTCAAGTGATTGTTTTGCGACGTTTTTAATTCGCTCTCTAAGCTCTGGAATTGATAGTTCTAACCGATCTAGTCTTATTGTCTGTACACTAACAGAGAATTTTTCCGCCAATTCCTCGTCTGTAATAAAAGGAGTCTCTTTAATTGTCTCCACTAAAAACTGTTGACGTTCCCGTTTAGTTCTCTTCATTTATTAACACCACCGCACTATTAAGACTAGGTACTAATAGTAGTATATAATTTATATAGTTGGAATGCAAGCCGAAGTTTTGTTCCAACTGCTAGCTATTAATGATTGATAGTAGCCACGTTTTATACTTAGGTGTGGATTTGTCTTCCGAGGTGTACGCTCGCTTTCTATGGGGCGAGCGTACACTTCTTCAAACCAATCTTCAAATATGATTGCTCTTAATTTCATTCGAAATTAAGTATTTTTTAATAACCTCACAATTGCCTGCTTAGTGTTTAAACTCCTATTTCCTTGTTTACCATCGAGAAGTATTGAAGGCTATCAATCAGCTTGTTATTTACTGGGAAATATAGTCGCGATTAGTCTAGTTTTTCTCCATTTAGGACACCTGTTTCCTTTAGCGTATCTCTTAGGGCTTTGTAGTCGTCATTTTGCCAGAATGCGGCTGATTCGATTAGAATGGTTGCATCGTTTCTTGCCGTTTCTAAGATGCGGTAGTCGTGAATCATATCGCCCATTTTAAATTCAGGTAAACCACTTTGTTTTTTTCCGAAAAAGTCTCCTGGTCCTCTTAACTCTAGATCTTTCTCACTTAGAACGAATCCGTCGCTTGTTTCGGTCATGATTTTCATTCTTTCTTTTCCAACATCTGTTTTTGGGTCTGCGATTAAGACGCAATAAGATTGAGCGTCACCTCGCCCGACTCTTCCTCTAAGTTGATGGAGCTGTGATAATCCGAATCGTTCTGCATCATACACAAGCATAAACGTCGCATTTGGAACATTTACGCCTACTTCGACAACCGTTGTACTTACTAGAACTTGAATGTCATTTTGACTAAACTGTTTCATCATGTTGTCCTTCTCATCTGCATGAAGTTTCCCGTGCATCAGGCCAACCTGATATCTTCCGTGAAAAAAGGTAGATAACATCGCATGGACATCAATCGCATTTTGAACATCCAGCTTTTCCGATTCTTCGATTAATGGACAAATAACATAGGCTTGTCTTCCTTGATGGAGTTCTTTTTCCATAAATTGAAGGATCCTTGTTAACATATCGTGCTTTACCCAATATGTTTCAATATTTTTTCGTCCTGCTGGCATTTCGTCAATGATACTAACATCCATTTCGCCAAAGACAGTAATGGCGAGCGTTCTTGGAATTGGGGTTGCTGTCATAAACAGAACGTCAGGATTTTCTCCCTTTTCCCTTAATACTCTTCTTTGCTCAACTCCAAAGCGATGCTGCTCATCTGTAATGACTAATCCTAGCGATTTAAATTCCACATCGTCTTGGATCAGTGCATGTGTGCCTATTAAAATATCTATTTTTCCTTCTTTTAATTGGACCAGCAATTCTTTTCGTTTTTTTCCTTTAACAGAGCTTGTTAACAACCCGCAAGTAACCCCGAATTTTGAAAAGATACCGTGGAGAGAATCCGCATGTTGCTCTGCAAGAATTTCTGTCGGCGCCATTAATGCACCTTGGTGACCAGAAAGGATAGATGCATATAAAACTATAGCAGCAACAATTGTTTTTCCAGATCCCACATCCCCTTGCAGCAACCGGTTCATTCGGACCTCTGCTTTCATATCTGTCAAGATTTCATTAACCACTCTTTTTTGAGCATTTGTCAAAGGAAAAGGAAGAGTTTCTATAAAGGCTGTTAGCTTTTCAAGGGAATACTGCTGACTTTTCCCACCGGAATGCTCTCTTTCGTATTTTCTTAACGCACTCATTTTCAGTTGAAACAAGAGGAATTCCTCATATACAAATCTTCTTCTTGCTTGGGTAAGATCCTCTCTCTTTTCAGGAAAATGAATAATTTGCAGTGCTTCCTTCCGTGCTAGCAATCGATACTTTGTTAGCATAGAAGACGGAAAGTTTTCTTCGATTAACTCTCCATATTGACTTAATGCGGACGAAATATATTTACGTAAATTTTTGACCGTAATATTGCCCTTTACCGCATACACTGGTTCAAATAAATGCCCCTTTTGGTTACTGCCAATTTGCAAATGATTCGCCGTAATTGTTTGGCGATGCTGATCCCATTTTCCTGTTACTGTAATTAATTCTTGCACAGCTAATTTACTTTTTAAATAAGGCTGATTAAAAAATACGACCGTAATTAAGTATTGTTCTACTAATAGCTTTATCGTTAATCTAGATTTCTTTCTTCCATAAAAAATAAGGGATGGTTCGCTATGAACCTTCCCTTCTACCGTCACTTTTTCTTCATGCTTTATTTCTTCGAGGTTTTTCAGACGATAATCCTCATAGCGATAAGGAAAATATTCTAGCAAATCATTTATTTTGTATATATTCATTTCTTCTAATTGTTTTTTTGTTTCTGCTCCAACGCCTTTTATGTGATCGACGGATAGTTGTAATGTTTCATTCACTTGTTAGCGGCAGCGGCACTACCAAAGATTTCAGCTTCCAGTCTCCGACCAGTTGGTGTTGCTGCCAACCCTCCCCGTGCTGTTTCTTTAAGCGCCGTAGGCATTGCCTGACCAATTCGATACATACTATCAATTACTTCATCACAAGGAATACGACTTTTTATGCCTGCAAGCGCCATATCTGCAGCAATCATTGCATTCGCTGCTCCCATGGCGTTTCGTTTTACACATGGAACTTCGACTAAACCAGCAACTGGATCACAAACAAGACCTAGCATATTCTTTAGTGTAATTGCCATAGCGTGCGCTGATTGTTCAGGTGTTCCTCCTGCCATTTCTACAATCGCAGCTGCAGCCATCCCAGCAGCCGAGCCAACTTCCGCTTGGCATCCGCCAGCAGCACCAGAGATTGATGCGTTATTTGCAACCACGAACCCAAATGCACCTGAATTAAAAAGGAACGCAATCATCTGCTCTCTTGTTGGATTCAGTTTATTTTTCACAGCAAAAAGCGTACCAGGTACAACACCTGCAGATCCTGCTGTTGGTGTTGCGCAAATCATTCCCATTGCTGCATTTACTTCATTCGTTGCAACAGCTTTACTAACTGCATCTAAAATAATTTCTCCTGAAAGAAATTGACCTTTTTTAATATATTCTTGAAGTAAAACGGCATCTCCACCAGTCAATCCGGAATGGGATACTACTCCATTCAACCCTCTTTCCACCGCTTGCTCCATTACCTGCAAATTTGTTTCCATCTGTGCAAGTATTTCTGCTCTTGTTCTTCCTGTTACGTTCATTTCTTGTTCAATCATAATTTCGGAAATCGGTAAATTTCTAGTTGTTGCCATTTCTACCAATTCTGCTACATTACGGAACATATTTACCCCTCCCTTTATTCCACGATTGTTGTTACTTTTTCAATCGAATCTAACTGCTCAAGCTCTTTTAAAATCGCTTCTTCTATATTTTGATCGACCTCAATTGTCATTAAAGCCAATTTCCCTTTTTCTTTACGGCTTACTTCCATATGACCGATATTTATTTCATATTTAGCCAATACATTCGCAACCTTAGCAATAGCCCCGAATCGATCATTATGAACAACCAATATTGCAGGGTGATGACCAGAAAGCTTTAATTTAAACCCATTAAGTTCTGTGATTTCAATTTTTCCACCGCCAATAGAAATACCAACTAGCTCCATTTCACCTTTTTCGTCTCCTAAATGGATTTTAGCAGTATTTGGATGCTCTGGTATCGCTTCTTCTATATGGAATTTAACTTGGATTCCATGCTGTTCCGCTATTTCTAAGGACGCTTTAATTCGTTCATCAAATGTATCAAAATCAAGAATCCCTCCGATAATTGCCACATCCGTCCCATGCCCCTTATAGGTTTCAGCAAAGGAACCATAAAAATGAATATTTACCCATTTTGGTTCTCTTTCAAAAAGATTGCGTGCGACTCTTCCAATTCTCGCCGCACCTGCTGTGTGGGAACTGGACGGACCAATCATGACCGGACCAATAATATCAAAAACACTTTTATATTTCATGGATTTTTCTCCCCTTAAATACCCAAAATCAAATGATGGTCGTCTTTCCGTAATACGGTGTTTCAATTCATTACACTATATAATATCATACTATATTAATATATGGTTCTAATTCTTATCGTTCTCTTTATTTTGCTGAATGGAAAATAAAGACTGTTATGTATGTTGCTTGATATGAAAAGTTAATATAGTTGGGGGTTGTTTGCTTTAGGGATTTTAGGGAGGGCTCCTCTGTTACCTTAAGCGGCTTTTTCTTCCTTGCGCGGGCTTAGAGATCGCTTCTCTGTTACCTTAAACTCTTTTTTCTGCACTGCACGGGCTCAGAAATCGCTTCTCTGTTACCTTTTCGTTCAACCACTCACCTTCAAAGTAACAGACATACCTTCCCCAGCTCTCTTCTTCAAACAAAATTGCCCGTCCGTCCCCACCGTTCCACCTCCCCTAAAAAACAAAAAAGGGCATACCTCTCCTAAGGCACACCCTTTTTTAGCTAATGATTATTCGATTGAAAAGATGAAGGAATATAGTGGTTGCTTACCGTCATGAACTTCAACTTCCACATCTTCAAAATTTTCTTCAATAAAGGATACAAGCGTATCTACTTCTTCTTCCGTCGCTTCTTCTCCTTTGATTACCGTTACAATTTCAGAATCCTCATCAATCATAGATTGTAAAAGTTCTTGTGCAGATTCTGTTTTTTCTTTGCTTTTTACAACGATTTTCCCATCTGCAAGTCCCATAAAATCGCCTGTTTCAATCTCTAGCCCATCGATGCTTGTATCTCTGACCGCATACGTAATTTGACCTGTTTTTACATGTTCAAGCGCAGCTTTCATATTCTTCTCATTTGTTTCTAAATCACTAGAAGGATTGAAAGCAAGCAACGCTGACATTCCTTGAGGAACAGTTTTAGAAGAAATAACAACTACGTCTTGTTCTAATACTTCAGCTGCTTGTTCTGCTGCCATAATAATATTTTTATTATTTGGCAAAATAAAGACTTTTTTCGCGTTAATATGTTTCACTGCATTAACAATATCTTCTGTACTAGGATTCATCGTTTGGCCGCCCTCGATAACATAATGAGCACCGATGCTTCTAAAAAGATCTGCAATTCCGCTTCCCATAGAAACCGTTACAATCCCATACTCTTTTTGTTCTTCAACAGAATGAGCGCTAATTGCTTCCTCTTGTTCTGCTGAATCCACTAAGTTGCTATGCTGCTCGCGCATATTTTCAATCTTCATTTTTACTAAGTTACCGTACTTTTGACCAAATGATAAAACTTCACCTGGATGATTAGAGTGAATGTGAATTTTCACAATCTCATCATCTGCGATAACAAGTAAAGAATCTCCGTATTTGCTTAAAGCCTGTCTAAAGTCTTCTTCTGAAAACGGCTTGTTTCCTAATTTCTCCTGTTCTAAACGAACCATAAACTCTGTGCAATAGCCAAATTCAATATCTTCTGTATTGATATAACTATGAACATTTTTATGATGCTCTGCATTTACTAATTCGTTCATTGAAACAACGTTTTGAACAGCGTCAGGAAGTTTTTCACCTTTAAGCTCAGCAAGGAAGCCTTCATAGACAAATACTAATCCTTGCCCACCACTGTCCACAACACCTACTTCTTTTAAAACAGGTAATAGGTCAGGTGTTCTATTTAATGAAGCTTTCGCTTCTTTCACTGTATCTTCCATGATAACAATAATGTCGTCATTCGTTTCGGCAGATTGAACCGCTTTCTTTGCAGAATCCTTCGCAACTGTAAGAATCGTTCCCTCTACCGGTTTCATTACTGCTTTATATGCTGTTTCCACACCGAATTGTAAAGCTTGTGCAAATTCTTTTCCAGTTATTGTTTCCTTTTGCTCTATATGTTTTGAAAAGCCTCGAAATAATTGAGAAAGAATAACCCCAGAATTTCCTCTAGCTCCCATTAATAGCCCTCTAGATAATGAGGTTCCAACTTTACCGATATGCGATTGAATATTCTTTTGAACTTCCTTTGCACCTGAAGTCATCGATAAATTCATATTCGTTCCTGTATCTCCATCTGGCACTGGAAAAACATTTAACGCATCTACATATTTAGCATTAGAGGATAAATGGTTTGCTCCTTGGATTACCATTTCGGCAAATCGCTTTCCTTCTAAAACTGTAATTGACACTGTGTTTCCTCCTCTACTACGGGTTCGTCACACGAACTCCCTGAACGTAAATATTAACCGAGTCAACGGCAAGTCCAACTGTCTTATTGAGCGTGTATTTTACTTTTGATTGAACATTGTGCGCAACCTCGGAGATTTTCGTTCCGTAACTTACAATGATATACATATCAATATGTACTTCTTCTTCAACTTTTCGAACGATTACACCACGTGTAAAGTTATCTTTACGCAAAATATCTGTTAAACCGTCTTTAATTTGATTTTTCGACGCCATTCCAACGATACCGTAGCAGTCTACTGCTGCTCCACCTGCGATTGTAGCGATAACTTCTGTTGATATATCAATTTGTCCGAAATTCGTTTTTAGTTCAATGGACATGAGTTTTCCCCCTTTGGAATTGCTCCTTGACTACTGACATTTTACTATAACCAAAACTTTTTTGAAAGCTATAGTTAAAAAGCTTATCATTATTATATAACAAAATAATACTACTATTAAAGTATTGGCACAAATTCAGAAAACAACTACTTATTTTACTATTCCCATAAAGAGTTGGAATAAACGAATTTATATAGTGAGAAATACATGTCAAGGAAATTTTCTTGAAAGCTTTTAATCCAACTATTGCATTCATTTAAGTTGTATGATAAATTATTAAGGTATCTGTAACGAGGATTATTTAGCAGACTATAAGTAAATTGCTATCTATGACTTTTCAAACTCATTTTAATGGGTTTCTGTAATAAGGAGGGAAATATACATGCCACGTAAATGTGTTATAACTGGAAGAAAAACAACTACAGGTAATGCTCGTTCCCATGCTATGAACGCTAACAAACGTACTTGGGGAGCTAACCTTCAAAAGGTTCGTATTTTAGTAGATGGTAAACCTAAACGTGTTTGGGTTTCTGCTAGAGCATTAAGATCTGGTAAAGTAGAACGCGTTTAATCAGATCAATTGCAATAAAAAAGGACATGTCACATGTCCTTTTTTATTTTGTCTCCAAACAATCAGCCAAGCCGTATAAGTACAGTAAGTTCTCGAAATTTCCCGCCTTAAAGCGAAAGGTTGTCTTTACTAAAAAAATCCGCAGAATCTTTTTGTTAGTCCTTCTTAAAGGTTCCTAACATTGCTCGGACAAGTCCTCCTAAAAATTTCGGCAATTTAATGGTATAAAATCTCATGAATACTGTCCCTCCTTAATCAATAAACATCGCTAGCACTTACATATCCTATTCAGATAAAACAAATTAGTACCATCATTTATCAAAATTAATCACAACTTCTTATTACCATTAATATGCCTTCATCAAAGGAAAAAGTACCAGTTTCTCGAATTAGTTCATTACTAATGCATAATGTGCTGCTCGCAGGAAGATTTCTCCTTACTAAAGGGTATTTAAAACCTTCTAAAGTTAGACCTACAATCTTTGTACTAAAAGGAAAAAATGAAATATATTTATATTCACTCATTTTTTTCAAGGTGTAAGAGCCTGCTGGGACAACGGCTACGCTATTTTGCTTATCGATAATTTCCACTTTAACATCTTTATGATCTATAGCTTCTCTTAATAAGAGCTGAAGGTTTGCTATCGTATGATCGAGTCTTCCTCCTGTTGCTCCAAATAGTCGAATGAGTGTTGCTCCCTCTTTGATTGCCCACAGAAGAGCAAGCTCCATATCTGTTTCATCTTTTTCTGGTTTAAACCGCTTAATAATTCCTGTTTTTGCTTCTATGTTATGTAGTTCTTCTTCTGAAATAGAATCAAAATCACCAAAAGCAGCATAGGTCGGAATAGATTTTTCCATTAAATAAATAACGCCTCGATCTACGCCAATCCAACAAATATCTTTCGGATACTTGTCTAGCTTAGGAATATACTGCTTAGGTCCACCAGCCATAATATGTACAATCATATTTCTCCTCCTCTTATTTCTTTTCTATACAAAAATGCAGACTCTTTTTTATATGCCTATGTTTAAAACTAAACATAGCGCTATAGATAAAGAATCTGCTTTTAAAAGGTACATTCTAACTTAATTGAATTTGATTGTTTAAATGCTCTTTAGCTGTATTTTGATCCTGCAAAATGTTTTCTTTTGAATCGAAACAACCATTAAAAAACTAGGCTGGTTTCGTAAAGTTTGTGGTTATTCTCCGCAGCCGGAATACACTTCGCTTTCCGTGAGGCTCGCGTTAAGACAACAATCCTTTAGAAACCAGCAAAAAAACTAATACCGAGGTTTTCTATCTCTAATTTCTTGGAGAAAATCTTTGTAATGCTCATAACGATATAATGGGATTTCATTGTTTTCGACGGCTTCTTTAACTGCACATTTTGGTTCTGAAAGATGAAGACAGCCTCTAAATTTGCAGTTTTCGCTTGTTTTTTCTATTTCGGGAAAACAATAATTCAACTCTTCTGCTTCGATTTCCATAAACTCAAGGGAACTAAAACCTGGTGTATCGGCGATAAGACCGTCTCCGATTGAGATAAGCTCTACATGTCGAGTTGTATGCTTTCCTCTTCCTAAATGGGAAGAGATTTCATTTGTTTTTAGTTCTAAATCAGGTCTTATTACATTTAATAAAGAAGACTTTCCTACACCTGATTGTCCTGCAAATACTGATATTTTATCCTTAACATAAGGAAGTAACTGCTCTATTCCTAATTCTGTCTCAGAAGAGGTTAAAATAACAGGATATCCAATTGCCTCATATTGTGCTGCAAATTCTTTCATTTTTTCCGCCTCATGGCTACTCGCCAAATCCATTTTGGTAATACAGATGACTGGATCTATTCTGTTATATTCAATTAATACAAGAAAACGATCCAATAAAGCTGTACTAAACTCAGGCTCCACACTCGAAAATACAAGAATAGCCTGATCAACATTGGCAATTGGTGGTCTTACTAATTCATTTTTTCTTTCGCTTACTTCTAAAAGATAGCCATCTGTTTCGTTTTCCGCCTGAAAAACGACTTCATCCCCTACTAAAGGGGTAATCTTATTTTTTCGAAAAACCCCTCTTCCGCGGCATTGTATTAATTGACCCTCACTTAATACATAATAAAATCCACTTAATGCTTTAATGATTTTGCCTTTGGGCATAAATATAACGCTCCTTACTACTATAGCTCTCTTTTAAAAAGTTCTAGTATGTTTCAAAAAACTATGTGAAAGAACAACAGTCTTTTAGAAAACCACATTCTAAAAAAGCATTCCCTTTCTTTCTAAATTCAAACCACATACGAACGTCTATTAGTTTGGATAAGGAACTTCCTCATCAAGGATGACAACACTGTCAATTTGCACTCGATAATAGCCTTTTTGTCCCTCGGGAATTTGAAGATAGATTGTCTTTTTGGTATTCTCCGTAATCGTAAACGTTTCAGCAGGTTCTGTCATACTATTATTAAAATCGCCAATATAAATTCTTACTGTTTGTTCTACAGGCTTTCCATCCGGAGTCATTTCAGTTGGCTCATACGGTATCGAAATTTCTTTCATTACTTCTTTCGGTTGGACTTCTTTCTTTCCTTTAGAAAGAACAACAGAAATTTCTGTTCCTTTTTTCAAGTTAGTTCGAGCCTCTGGAGATTGGGAAATAACAAGTCCTTTTTCTACGGAATCACTATACTCTTCCGTAAATTTTACGGTCAACCCAACAGCATCAACATAATCATTTACTTCTTTTTTCGTATAATCGGATAAATCTTTTATGCTAATTAACTCGACGCCTTTACTAATTGTAAACTCTAAAGATGTTTCACTTGGCACTACTTCCTCATTTGGATCAAAATTCTGTTCTAATATTGTTCCTGGTTCACTATCATCGAATACCTCTATTGGATCAATATCTTTAAAATCAAAGCCTTCTGATTCTAATAGCTTCACAACATCATCATATTTCCTGCCTACATAATCACTTAAAACAACTGTTTCTTTTCCAAGGCTTTCGTAAATGACAATTTCTGTTCCTTCTCTACGTGCGCTTCCTGCACTAGGGCTTGTTTTAATAACATGACCTTTTTCTACCTCATCGCTATTCAAAGTGATAGTATCTGACACTACAAATCCTTTATCCTCTAGCGCCGTCTTTGCTGCATCTACTTCAAGACCAGTAACATCAGGAACTACTATATCATCAGGAGCAAGTAAATCTGGTAGTACGAAAATAACTAGTCCCATTATCAAAATCAATGCAAGAAACGTCGAAATAATAATTGCCGCTATTTTTTTACCTTTTTTCTTTTCTTTTTTCTTTTTCTCTTTCTTTTCCGGCTTTTTCGGTTTTTCGTTTACCTGCTGTTTTGCCGGGACTTCTTTCTCATTTTTATGAACAATTGTTTCATCGAAATTTTTATATAAACCATCATTTGTAATAACCGGAATTGCTTTTGTAGCTTCGTCATCAACCGGTATCGAAAACTTGGATTCATCCATTCTTTCTTCATCAAGAGCAGTACGCAAATCCTCTGACATTTCTTCCATACTATTGTATCGATAAAAAGGATCTTTTGCAGTAGCTTTTAAGACGATGTTTTCCACACTTTGTGGAATTACTTCATTCCATCTTCTGACACTAGGTGTTTCGGATTGTAAATGCTTTAACGCAATGGAAACAGCGGATTCTCCTGAAAAGGGAAGTCTCCCTGTCAATAATTCGAACATCACAATCCCAAGTGAATAAATATCTGATTTTTTATTCGCCATTCCCCCACGTGCCTGCTCCGGAGATAAATAATGAACAGAACCCAGTACAGAATTTGTTTGGGTAATACTTGTCGCACTCAATGCCATTGCAATTCCAAAATCCGTTACTTTTACATTCCCATCTTTATCTATTAAAATATTATGCGGTTTAATATCCCGGTGAATAATATTATTTTGATGAGCATGTGCAATTGCCGAGGTTATTTGTTGCATAATTGCAATAACTGTTTCTACAGAAAGCGGTGAATGTTTATGTATATACTGCTTTAATGTATCGCCTTCCACATATTCCATAACAATATAATAGATGTCTCCTTCTTCCCCAACATCATAAATATTGACAATATTCGGATGAGCTAAGCTTGTTGCTGATTGTGCTTCGCGATGAAATCGTTTAATAAATTCTTCATCATTAACATAATCGAGTCTTAGCATTTTAACAGCTACATCGCGATCAAGAATCATATCATGCGCAAGATAGACGTTTGCCATTCCACCTCCGCCAACCATATCTAAAACCTTATAACGACCACTTATTCTTTTACCAATCATCATTGCACTTCACCTGCTTGATGACCATCCCCATGCTCTAATATAACAACCGTGATATTATCTTCTCCGCCATTTATATTAGCAGTTTCAATTAATGTGGAAGCTTGTTCCTCAAGTGTATTCTCTTTTTCAAGGATTTCTTTAATTTGTTGATCTGTTACTTTATTCGATAACCCATCTGAACAAATAAATATGATGTCTCCTTCTTCAAATACAATAGTCATCACATCAATATCTAATTGAGCATCTGTTCCAAGCGCTCGTAAAACGACATTTTTTCGTGGATGGTGCTCAGCAGCTTCTTTGGAAATCTGCCCCATACGAACTAATTCATTTACTAAGGAATGATCTTCTGTAATTTGTTTAAAGCCATCTTCGTTATAAAGATAGCATCTGCTGTCTCCAACGTGTGCGATCGTAGCAAAATTTTCTGTACTAATCACACCAATTATCGTCGTCCCCATACCTTCACATTCTGGATGTGTAGATGCATAATCAAAGACATACTGATTTACTTTTAAAATATTCGCTTTTAACCAGTTTTCTGCTTCATCTGCTGTTTTCATTTCCTCTACCATGTTCCAAAGTTCTGTCAGTTTTTCAACAGTAAGTGAGCTTGCAACATCACCAGCACGGTGTCCGCCCATGCCATCTGCTACGATGGCAAGGCGTTGACCGCTTTTATTTCTTATAATCGCTCCACTATCCTCATTATGTTGTCTAACTTTCCCCTTATCAGTCATAAAAATTTGACTCAAAGGTGATCACCTCGTCTCTTCTTTTCTCTCCTTCGCACGAAGCTGTCCACATGCAGCATCGATATCTGAACCTTGCTCACGACGGATTGTAACATTTACTCCATGTTTCTTTAACGTTTTTTCAAATAAAAAGATTTGATCTTTCGGTGTTCTTACATAATCTCTTTCTGGTACATAGTTTACAGGAATTAAGTTGACATGACACTTTATTCCTTTGACAAGCTCTGCTAGCTCTTCTGCATGTTCTACTTGATCATTTACATTTCCAAACAAACCATATTCAAAGCTCACTCTTCTTCCTGTTTTATCAACATAATAACGGATTGCTTCGATTAGTTCAGGCAGTTTATAAGCTCTGTTGATTGGCATTAGTCTACTTCTTAACTCCGTGTTAGGCGCATGAAGGGAAACAGCAAAATTAATTTGCATATTTTGATCAGCAAATTCATAAATTTTTGGGATAATTCCACTAGTAGATACCGTGATATGTCTTGCTCCAATATTTAATGCTTGTTCATGATTAATAATTTTTAGGAAACTTAACATATTATTAAAGTTATCAAATGGTTCCCCAATTCCCATGATTACGACCGAACTAACACGCTCGTCCATTTCATCTAATGCCTGTTGTACTTTTACGACTTGAGCAACGATTTCTCCTGCTTCTAAGTTTCTTTTTAATCCACCTAAAGTAGAAGCACAAAATGTACAGCCAATTCTACAGCCTACTTGTGTTGTTACACATACAGAGTTACCATAATCATGGCGCATTAAAACTGTTTCAATAGAGTAACCGTCATGTAATTCAAATAGAAATTTAATTGTTCCATCATTAGATGTTTGCTGAATAAGTGTGTTTAATGTCGTAATTGTAAAATGCTCTTGTAGCAATAGTCGTAAATTTTTCGATAAGTTGGACATATCTTCAAAAGAGGTTACTCTCTTTTTATAAAGCCATTCAAAAATTTGGTCGGCACGAAATGCCTTTTCATTATGTTCTGTTAACCAATCCTTTAATTCTTGCAACTGCATCGAGTAAATCGATGGAATCGTTGGTTCTTCTTTTTGTCTTCTTCTTGATGATGTTTTTACTTGTTCCATCATTGCACCTTCTTTCTTAATGCTGCAATATAAAAGCCATCTGACCCAAAATATTGCGGTAAAATCTGTAGCTCATTTCCTGTTGTATATTGTTGTAAATCTAATGGTAATCGTTCAGCAAGTGTTAAGTCTCTTTCAAACTGGACATTCTCTGCCAAAAACTTTTCAACGACTTCTTCGTTTTCTGCTTTATCTATCGTACATGTACTATATACTAACAATCCACCTTTTTTTAAAAGAGAGGAAACAGAAGTTAATAGATCTAATTGGATTTTCTGTAGTCGATCAACGTCTGCTTCTGTTTTCGTATATTTCATGTCTGGTTTTCTTCTCATGACGCCAAAGCCTGAACATGGGGCATCAAGCAGAATGCGGTCAAAGCTTTCTGCTTCAAGCGTACTGTCTAACTTTCTTGAATCCATTGCTTTCGTTTCAATCGTTGGTAAATCTAAGCGATCAGCATTTTGCTTAATTAGCTTTACTTTATGCTCATGTAGATCGATCGAAAGGACTTTCCCTTCCTTGTTCATCTTTTCAGCAATATGCGTCGATTTACCGCCTGGTGCAGCACAAGCATCCAATACCGAATAAGGCTTGTCTACATCTAAAGCATAGGCAACAATCATCGAGCTTTCATCCTGAATGGTTAAATATCCTTTTTCAAAAACTGTCGAGTGCGCTACATTCCCTCGGAGAATTTTTATACCTTCTGGAATTACGGCACTTACTTCTACTTGGAAGCCTTCTTCTATTAAGAGCGCTAAGCATTCGTCGACAGAGATTTTCGTTGTATTTACCCTTGCTGTTTGCGTTGGTGCTGTTAAGTTGATTTCGCACATTTTCCTTGCTTCTTCTAAGCTAAGCTGCTCAACCCATCTTTTGACAAGCCAATGAGGATGGCTTGTTTCAATCGAAAGTCTTTCTATATCGTCTTGAATCTCATTAAAAGACGGTAATCCTTGTCTAAGCATATTTCGCAATACCGCATTTACAAAACCACTAATTCCCTTATGGCCTCTTTTTTTAGCAATTTCAACCGCTTCGTTTATTGCAGCATGATCTGGAATACGATCCAAATAAACAATCTGATAAACAGTCATTTGCAGGAGAATATAAACCCATTCTTCTATTTTCTTTCCTTTATTAAGGAAAGGACGAAGATAATATTCAAGAGCCATTTTTCGTTGCAACGTTCCATAAACGATTTCTGTTAACAAACCGATATCTTTAGTTGGAATCTCATTTTTTTTAATCGTCGTATTTAATAATAGATTACTGTACGCTTGATTTTTTTGAATACTTTCCAGGATATCTAATGCTGCTTCCCGTACATTTTTTCTAGTTTTCTTCATTTGTAACTCCTAGTATTTCATTTACTTGCATTTTGCTGCCTGCACCTCGTAAAAATTGACCAATATCCATTTTCTTCTTTCCTGCTGGCTGCACTTCTGTTAATTGAATATACGTATCATTTCCAGTAGCAATAACCGGTCCTTGTTCCGTAATTTCTACAATCTTTCCAGGAACAGCCTCTATTTTTTTAGCAACTTTCTTTCCAGCCCATACTTTCATCACATTCCCTTGATAAAGGGTGAAGGCTACCGGCCATGGATTTAAGCCACGAATTTTGTTATAAATTTCTTCTCCTGAAGCAGACCAATCGATTTTTTCATCCGAACGTTTCAAGTTTGGCGCAAATGTAGCCTCCTCATCATTTTGAGGAATCGACGTAATTTCTCCTGCTAACAGTTTAGGCAAAGTTGCCGATAATAAATCACTTCCGACACTACTTAATTTATCGTGAAGTGTTCCAACTGTATCATCTTCCGTAATTTCTACTTCTGCTACGGAAATAATATCACCGGCATCTAATTTCTCTGCCATATACATAATCGTAATACCTGTTTTTTCTTTTCCCTGGAGAATACTATAATGAATTGGTGCTCCACCTCTTAATTCTGGAAGTAATGAAGCATGCACATTTACACATCCAAATTTCGGTGCATCCAATAGTTCTTTCGGTAGAATTTGACCAAAAGCAGCCGTTACGATAATATCTGGGTTAAGCGAGATAATTGTTTTCAGCTCTTCTGATTGGCGAATTTTCTCTGGTTGATAGACTGGAATATTATGTTTTAGAGCTTCCACCTTTACTGGAGGGGGGGTGAGTACTTTTTTTCTGCCAACAGGTCTATCTGGCTGTGTAACTACCGCAATTACATCATACTTTTCTTCTATTAATCTTTGTAATACTGGAACGGAAAAATCAGGCGTTCCCATAAATACTACTTTAGTCATTTGTTTCCACTCCTTCTAGCTCATCTTCCTCTAGATAACGAATCACTTTTGAAGTAAATAGTACTCCATCTAAGTGATCCATTTCATGTAAAATAGCACGCGCTAAATATTCTTCTGCTTCTATTATATATTTTTTCCCTTTTCTATTTTGAGCCTCTACTTTTATGGAAAAAGGTCTTTCGACATCTCCAAATAATCCCGGAAAGCTTAAACACCCTTCAGGTCCTACTTGCGAGCCGTTTATTTCTAATAGTCTTGGGTTAATTAATTCCAGTGTACCCATTTCGTCATCAATATCTACTACTGCAATTTGTTTTGAGATACCGATTTGCGGAGCGGCAAGTCCTACTCCATCAAATTCAATCATTGTCTCATACATATCATTTAATAGTTTTGCTAACTTTTTATCAAAGACTGTAACTTCCTCGCACGGTGTTTCTAATACCGGATCTGGAAACATTACAATTTGTTTTACTGCCACATTATTTCCTCCAAACGTTAAGAGCGATAGCCGGTTAAATTTGTATTTTAACGAAGGCTACTTTTTAATTATTGTTCCTATTATTTAAATAAAGTTCGTCCAAACAGCCTATACTAAAACTCATTCTTTTGTATTTTATCAAACCCTGATACCAAATAGCTATGTATTCCTTTTGGAAATTAATAAGTTCGTTTATTTATATTTGGGTTAACAAAATAAAAACCCATGTCAGGAAACTCAGGATAACTTTAAACCATCCATCATTTTCGCTGTCATGAGCCTTGAACATTTTAACATAATACTATCCAAAAAGAAAGGAACGGTTCCCCGTTCCCTAACTTGATTATAGTAACTAACGAAACATTTACCCCTTAATCGCCAATCGATCTGGAAAGAACAAATTATTCAGCTCTTTAATCTTTGCTAAATCGCATTTTGGAACGCGATTATACGTTAGAATACCATTAATCTCTTGTTCAACATCTGTTAGCTGTGTATAGCAATAGCCCCATAGTCCTTTTGATTGGAAAATTGCTTCCATGATTTTGCGGTATTCGGTTACATAATCTTCTGCATTCTCCACAGAAGTGTACCCCCAACCACTTTGATCGCCCATTTTAAATGCGATGCCTCCAAATTCTGTTAACAGAATTGGTTCTCCTTGATGGGAGTGATTTTCCGCATACACTTCCCATTTACTATGGGCATGGGTAAGTAAATTTTCAACAGTTGAAATAGATTCCTTGAAATATTGATATTTTGCCTTTTCATCTGCATTCCCATGACCGTAATTGTGAATCGCACAAATATCTGTAACCGTCGCTTCCCATCCGTCATTAGAGATTACTAGTCGTGTCCCATCAATTGCATGGAGCATATGATACATGGTTGTTGAAAAATGCTGCTGTGTTTTATCATAATGAATATCTGGAATACCCCAGCTTTCGTTTAGTGGTACCCAAGTGATAATGGATGGATGATTATAATCTCGTTCCACAATTTCCATCCATTCCTTCATTAATCTTGTTGCGGCTTCTTTTGTATAAACAGGAGCTGATGCACATTCTCCCCAGACTAGAAAGCCTAATGTATCTGCATAATGTAAGAAGAGAGGATCTTCTGTTTTTTGATGTTTTCTACATCCGTTAAATCCCATTTCTTTCGCTAATTCGATATCTTTTTTATAATCTTCTGCTCTCGGCGCTGTTAAAAGTCCCTCTGGCCAATATCCTTGGTCCAGCACAAGTTTCTGATAATACGGTTTATTATTTAAATAGACCATTCCATTTTCGGTATGAATTTTCCGATAGCCGAAATAGGATTCCACTTTATCTAAAACTGTTCCACTTTCATCACAGAGCTCGATGGAAACATCAAATAAATTTGGATGTTCTGGTGACCAAGTGTAACCGCCGTCATGGAAATTCGTACGGAAAATTTTATTTTGGATAATGTCAACTGCTCGTTTTTCGGCAATATTATTCATTTTAATTCGATCTTCTGCGATTAAAGTATTCTTAAACATCATTTTGTAGTTCACATAATAATTAGCTTTTGAAACTTCTGTATCCTTATTTAAAGCAAAATCTATCCATACGACACCGTGATCAAGATCAGATGTAAATCGAACTTTTTCAATATGTTCTTTATTTACTTGTTCCACCCATACAGTTTGCCAAATTCCTGTAGAATTCGTATACCAAATTGCTCGTGGCTCATCTTCCCAAAACTGTTTGCCACGTGGGATTGTTTCATCTTTTAAAGGATCATAGACCTTAACAGTAATACTTTGTTTTTCTTCTGCTAAATAATTCGAAATATCAAATGAAAACGAAGTATGTCCGCCTTCATGGTCTCCCACGAATTGTCCGTTCACATAAACTTTGCAATAGTAGTCGACCGCACCAAAATGCAAAATTGTTCTTTTACCAGGATCATTGGGGATAACCACTTCTTTCTTATACCATACATATTCATGAACCGTTCTTTCCCCAATCCCACTTAACGTAGATTGGTAAACAAACGGTACTTGAATTTCTTTATCAAGTGTTTCTTTATTAAAATAATGCTCTTTTTCTCCAACATTCTCATCATCAAATTGAAATTGCCATGTTCCATTTAAGTTAATCCACTGATCACGCACGAACTGAGGGCGCGGATATTCTTGTCTCGTCATCTTTATACACTCCTATGATTATAATCTTCGGGTATTTACCTGTCTTACTCTCTCAACGGAAACTTTTGGTTTTCTATCGATTGTAAGCAAGCCGTTTACTTCTTGTTGTACATCGGTTAGTTGTGTATAACAATAACCACATACATATTCTAAATCTTGAACAGCATGATGGATATCTTCAAAACGTTTAAAAAACGCTTCTTCATCCTTTACTTGATTTCCATAGCCCCAACCATCCTCTGTTTGGAAAGCGATTCCGCCAAATTCAGAAATAAGGATCGGCTGACCTTTATATGGATAACCATCTGCAAAGGCATAAAAACCTTTATTAAACTGGATAGAATTAGACATTAATTTTTCATTATCTTCATATCTGCTTGCAAGAAGTGATCCGTATTCTTCATAATCATGCAGTGTGATAATATCGGAAATAGTATGTTCCCAACCATCATTTGTGATAACAGGGCGATTGCTATCATATGCTTTTGTTAAATGATAGATACTTTCCGTAAAAGCCTGTTGCTGCTTGTCATGATGGATATTACCAATTCCCCATGATTCATTAAATGGTACCCATGTGATCACACTTGGATGGTTGTAATTTTGCTTCACAATTTCCAACCATTCATGGGAAAAATTACGAATTGCTTTGTCATTAAATCCAAACGTTGAACCAACTTCTAACCAGACAAGAAGACCTTTTTTATCCGCTAAATATAAAAATCTACTGTCCTCTACTTTTTGATGCTTCCGGACTCCGTTATATCCCAATTCTAATACTTTATCGATATCTTCTTCTAACGCCGCAACACTTGGTGGTGTTAAATCCGATTCTTCCCAGTAGCCTTGGTCTAAAATTAAGCGTTGATATAGCTCTCTATTATTAAGAAGGATTCTATTTCCTTCAATGGATATCTTACGCATACCAAAATAGGATTGAACTTCATCAAGTAATACATCTTGATCGTACAATTTAAGAGTCAGGTCATATAGATTCGGATTTTCTGGACTCCAAGCCTTCATTGTCCATGGATCTAGTCTTTCTAATACACTTCCTTTAAGTGAAGCAGCATTATCAACTATATTAGCAGTTAATTCATTAATCACTTTGCCATTAAATCGGATAGATGCCACTACTTTGTATCCTTCTGCTGTAAACGGAATATCAGTTGTTTCTACTTCAATCACAATTTCTTGCTCATCAAATAATGGCGTAATTTTTGCATGATTTAAGTGAGCTTCATTTACATATTCTAACCAAACGGACTTCCATATTCCCGTTGTTTGAACATACCAGCAGCCAAAATTCTCATCATGCCAGCGCTGTTTTCCTCTCGGTTGTGCACAATCCTTGGAATCTTTGACTTTAACAGTCAGTTTATTCTCACCAGATGTCACATAATCGGCTACATCTACAGAAAAACCATGGTAACCTCCTTGATGGATGGTTACGAGATTACCATTTACATAGATAAATGCCTCATAATCTACTCCTTCAAAATGGACAATCGGATGTTTTTTCGTATCATCGATTGTAATCGTTCTTTCATACCAAACCGTTTCGTGGTGTTCTTGTTGATTAATACCACTTGCTTTCGTTTCATAAGTGAACGGTACATTTATTGGTGTACTCTCTGGAAAAGATGCATACCATCTCTCCTTCTCTCCTACTTTTTTATCATCAAAAGCAAATTTCCATTCTCCGTCTAAAGAAACCCATTCCGCTCTGTGAAATTGAGGATTTGGATGCAATTCATTCATTAATTTATACCTCCGACTCTTTCATTTTTGTCATATTTAATTTTCGAATACCTTTATTTTTTGCTAAAACTAAGATACCTGCTGACATACATAAAACTAAACTGATAATATCCATGATAATATAGGATAGCGTTCCACATACGAACAGCCACACTGCAACCTTCACATGGACTTGATCATCTATCATATATTTCTTTGCACAAACTAAATTAATTAACCCCAAACCAATTAACAGGGCGCCAAACATACCTATAAATATATAGATACTTCCAACATAAGATTCCATCGCTTTCATATAAGCAAAACCAGAGTCTTCAACAAGCTTTGCACCTTCGACCTTTTTTAATGTTCCATAAAGTAAGATCGTAAAAAGACCATCGATGATTTGCCATAACCCTACTATTCTTACTAAATTTCTTTCTAGCTTTCTATTCATTATCCTTTCACCCCAGCGGATAGGGACATAGATTCTAAGAAATATTTCTGTGCAAATAGATACAAGATAAAGGTTGGAATAATCGCAACCAATGCTCCTGCCATTAATAAGGTTGGTTGTGCTTGATACATCCCTTGTAATAATTGAAGACCTGGTGTAATTGGCATCTTATCTATATCATTAAATACAATGGATGGCCATAAGAAATCGTTCCATGATCCCGTAAAGGAGAATAGGGAAACAACTAAGAGAACCGGTTTAATCAATGGTAAAATTACTTTTCCTAAAATTTGAAAATCATTTGCACCATCCATACGGGCAGCTTCATCAAATTCGAGCGGAATATTATTCATAAATTGTCTTACTAGAAAGATATTAAATACACCTGCTGCTCCAGGAACTATCATGGCAATCGGTGAATTTACCCAACCAAGGACATCGATGATTTTATAAAGAGGAATAAGATTTACTACTCCTGGAAACATCATCGTTGCCATTAAAAAGGCAAACAATCCATGTTTCCCTTTAAAATTCAATCTACTAAAAGCGAAAGCAGATAATGTAACAACAATTAAAACTAATAATGTATGTGATAGGGAAATAACAAGTGAGTTTGTAAACCAGCGAATCAATGGTGTACTTGCATTATCAACTAATAATGTTGTGTAATTTGTAAGCACCCATTCAATCGGAAGAAATTTAAATCCCACTGTTTGTAGTTCTATTTCTGATTTAAAGGAGGTTACAACTCCCCATAATAAAGGAATAATCCAAATCACAGCCATGATAAGCAAAAAGGCAAACGCGATTATTTTAGGTATTGGATTGCTTCTTTTACTGTCCATACTCTTCCTCCTCCTCTAATTAATTCTTTCTCTCTCTTAAGAAAAAGAATTGTAATGATGCAACAACCATTATACAAAGTCCAAGAATAACAGCCATTGCAGACGAGATCCCAGCAATCGATTGACCTGAACCAAAGGCATTTTGCTGAATATCCATTAATAACACTCTCGTTGAGTCTGTTGGACCACCACCAGTTAACATTAATGGCTGACCATAAACGTTAAATTGAGCAATCGTTGTGATTACAACCGTATAAAGAAGTTGCCCTTTAATACTCGGAAGGGTAATCTTAATAAATTTCTGGAAAGAAGAAGCGCCATCAATATCTGCAGCTTCATAATAATCTTTCGGAATTCCGTTCAACGCCGCTTGGTAAATAATCATATTTCCACCAATCGTCCACCAAACTGTTACAGCTACTAGCGCAATCCATGCATATGGCTGTGTACCAGTCCAAACTGTTTCAAGATTGAAAATATTATTAATTGGACCATACGTTACATTAAACATAAGTCCCCAAATTATGATGACTGCAGAAATCGCGAATAACGATGGTAAATAGAATAAAGACTGAAATACTTTCCATAGAGTTGGTTTTGTATTTAATGCTGCTGCAAGAAGCAGAGGTACAATAATACAAAATGGGACGGTAAATAGAACAAATAAAAAGGTGTTTTTTAAACCATTATGAAGTTGTTCATAAAAGACGGAATCAGATTGAAGTAATAATTCTTTATAATTATCCAATCCAACAAAGGTCGGGGAACTAATCAAATCCCATTCTGTAAAAGAAATATAGATTCCAAAAAAGATTGGAATCAGAAAAAACACTCCAAAAATGATCAAATGAGGTGCTAAAAATAGCCATGGTGCAAAGGAGGTATTCCTAGACTTTTTTATATTCATTTGTTTCACATTTTTCGTAGCGGGAACCGTTTCCATACGCCCTACTTCCTTTCCTCTTGCTTCTATTAGAATAAGATTCGTAGATCTTATACATTTTAAGGTTACAGCCCAAATACATAAGTTTACCTACTAGCAATTTTGGTTTCTGTATTTAGGCTGCCTTACTATGTTTATTGATTTGGCTGTTTTATTAAAGATTGTTGAGATTACCCGTGATCAAAATACACTTCACTTTCATTGGGGTTTCTCCTGACTCGCTAATTCCCTTGGCGTCTTCAGGTGTTTTAGTATCTTTTAAAACAGCCATTGATTTCTAGCATCAAAACTCAAAGAAAATACTTTCATTTTCGCTTAAAATTATTTATTCGTATTATCTTTTGCTACCTTAGCAGATATTTCTTTTTCCATATCCTCTAACGCTTTATCTGTTTCTGCTTTTGAGAAAACAACATCGCCAGCTTTAGAATCAAGTAACTCAGAAACATAGCCATTGTATTTGTAGTCAAAGATTTTTAATGTTGCTTGTTGTTCTGGTGTTGCTAAGAAAAATGATTGTGGCATTGCTTTATATTCTTCATTTTCTAAAAGAGAAAGTGTTGCTGGATTTTGTCCGGATTTTGCCCATTCCATTGAGTTATCACGAACCCAGTCTAAAAACTCAACGACACCTTTTTCTTTTTCATCGCTTCGAGAATCATCTTTCAACATGACAAATTGGTGAGAAGAAGACCAGTTCACTGCTTTAGATAAGTCATCTGATAATTGAGGAGCATTTGTTAATCCCCAATTTACCTTTGACTCTTTAATTTGGTTTTGCATCCAAATTCCTTCTGGAAGAAAAACAACTTTTCCAGTTAAGAACATTTGTGTTGGATCTTCTCCATCCTTTGTTGTATAACCAGCCTTCACATAATCTCTCCACAGATTAAAAGTATCTTTCGCTGCTTGGTTAACTAAAGTTGGCTGAATGCCATCTTCTGTTAACTCTCCACCATTTTGTGCATATAGTGACAAGAAGTTAGGTTTTAGCCATGTTACCCCTAATGTTCTAATTTTATCTTTTTGTGCTTTCTCTCCAACTTGCTTAATCTCATCAAATGTTACAATATTATCATCCAATGCTGTTGGCAAATATTTATCCACTAAGTCTTTGTTATAGTAAAGTCCGAATGTATGAATATCTAACGGAATACTATAACGTTCTGAATCTAGTTCTCCAATCTTCCAAGCCTCTGCTACATAATTATCTCCATTAATTTCTGGGAAATCTGTGAGCAATTCATTATAAGAAGTTAACATATCATTATCTTTGAACTGTTTAATTCGCTCAGCATGGACAATTGTTAAATCTGGAATATTCTTTTTAGAGTTTACAATCGTTGGAATTTTTGTATACATGTCCCCTTCTTTTAAAGAAACGTTTTTGATTTTGTACTCAGGATTCGTTTTATTATATTCGTTTACCATAGCCTGCATGTTTTTCCCATCTGGCCCTGTGAATGGATTCCAAAACGTAATTTCATTTTTGGCACTGCTACTAGCTTCTGAATCTCCACAGCCTGCTAAAATACCAATCGACAGTCCGATTACTCCAACATACTTCCAAAGCTTTCTCTTTGCCCCCACAATAATTCCTCCTTTTTATTTAACTCATCACACAATCAAATTCTTTAACTAAAAAGTTAAAGATTATTAAATAAAGCACTTTACACTATTAATTTAACAACATAGGAAAGCGTTGTCAATCTTATTTTAACAATATTTTTTGTGTTTTCTATTGTGGTTAAACACTATGAATGCTAAAATAAGTAGGCAAGCTAATGTTTAACTATAAAGTTAAAGGAGATGCCTATGCAAATTCAAATTTCAAAAGATTATTTTCATATTTATCAAGCACTCGCTAGTGAAACAAGAATTGAAATCATTGAAATTCTCTCTAAAAACAACATGAATATATCCGATTTAGCTAGACATTTAGGCATAAGTGCCGCCATTGTTACACGCCATATCCAAAAGCTAGAAGAAGCTGGTATCGTAAAATCAGAAAGAGCTCCCGGAAAATCAGGTCTACAAAAAATTGTCTATTTAGCAATAGATAATATTGAAATCCATTTTCCGAGAAAAATATTTAAAGAATATTTACTTCATCTTACTGATTTAAAAATTGGCCATTATACTGATTTCTCTGCAAAACCGACTTGTGGAATCGCAACTGAAAAAGAAATAATCGGTAAAGCAGATGATCCTAAATATTTTATGGATGCTCAAAGAGTGGATGCGCAGCTCTTATGGTTATCACAAGGATATGTAGAATACAAAATACCTAACTTGCTTGGACCAAATCAAATCCCAGAAATGGTCGAGATTAGTCTAGAGCTCGCCTCTGAGTTTCCGATTTCCAATAACGTATGGCCTAGTGACATCACTTTTTACTTAAATAAGGTCAAGCTCGGCACTTACACCGTACCTGGGAATTTCTCAGATGTGCGAGGTCGCTATACCCCAAAATGGTGGAATGATAAATTTAGTCAATATGGTCTCTTAAAAACGATTCGCGTAAATAAAATGGACACAGGAATTGATGGGGAACCGTTCTCTAGTATAACCATCAATGATTTACAGCTAGAAAACTCGCCATTTCTATCATTGAAAATTGCTGTGGAAGAAGATTCAGAAAGAGTCGGAGGCTTAACTTTATTCGGGGAACATTTCGGTAATCATAAACAAAATATACAGATCGGGATTTATTATTTGGAGAAGGAAAATTAATTAGTGCAAAATAAAAAGAAATGACAGTTTCTAATTTGTCATTTCTTTTTATTTTTTTGTTGTGCTCATCAAGTTATAGTAAAAGTAAGTCCGTTTCATAACAAGACACCTACATCAAAATAAACGGATTAACATCAATCGAGATTTGCAGGCCGTTTGTGCTTATTTCTGTTTGGTAATGATCTAAAATTGATTTTAAAACTTCTTCCAAGTTTGGTTCTTGTTTATACTTTATTAGGCATTGATAGCGATATTTATTTTTTATTCTTGCGATTGGTGAAGCGACTGGTCCTAAAATAACCGTTTGTGGTGATAATCTATTTCTGACGATTTGCGTGATTTTTTCCGAAACACCGACTACTTTCATTAGCTCTTCATGACTAATCGTAATCATGGTAAGAAAATAGTATGGCGGATAGGCATGTTGGCGGCGAATCATCATCTCCGTCTCATAGAACCGGTCATAGTTCTGTTCGCTCGCAAGCTCAATACTATAATGCTCTGGTGTATAGGTTTGAAATATAACTTCCCCTTGCAATTCATGCCTGCCTGCTCTTCCGCTAACCTGTGTGAGCAATTGAAAGGTTTTTTCAGACGATCTGAAATCAGGCAAATGGAGCATCGTATCTGCTGACAGTACGCCAACTAGCGTAATTCTTGGAAAATCTAGTCCTTTAGCAATCATTTGCGTGCCTAATAGAATATCCGCTTCTCCATCTTGGAATTTTTGCAGCAGCTTTTCATGAGCTCCCTTTCGACTAGTTGTATCCACATCCATGCGAATTACCCTTGCTTCTGGGAGGATTTTCGTAAGCTCTTCCTCTACCTTTTGAGTACCTGTTCCAAAATAGCGGATATGCTCACTATTGCATTCCGGACACTGCGTCGGCGTATACGTTTCATAGCCACAGTAATGACACTTCATCTGATTTTGAAAACGGTGGTAGGTTAAGCTAATATCACAATTCGGGCATTTAACCACATACCCACAGTCACGGCACATAACAAAAGACGAGTGTCCTCGTTTATTTAAAAACAATACCGTTTGCTCTTTCTTTTCTAAGCGATCTTTTAGTTTTTCCAGCAACACTTCGGAAAACATGGAGCGATTGCCACCTCTTAGTTCTTCGCGCATATCGATAATTTCCACGTTTGGGAGGGCCTGATTATTCATTCGATTCGGTAATGACAGTAATGTATACACCTCTTTTTGCGCTCTTGCAAAGCTTTCTAATGAAGGAGTCGCACTACCTAAAATGATTGGACAGCCATGCTTTTTCCCTCTTTCAATCGCAACGTCTTTTGCATGGTAACGGGGATTTTCCTCTTGTTTATACGTCATTTCATGTTCTTCATCAATAATGATTATGCCAAGATTCGTAAATGGCGCAAAAATTGCGGATCTCGCTCCCACAACCACTTTTACTTCATTTCTTTGAATTTTGCGCCACTCATCATATTTTTCACCCACCGATAAGCCGCTATGAAGAACGGCCACCTGCTCACCAAAGCGACCTTTAAAGCGATTGACCATCTGTGGAGTCAGAGCAATTTCTGGAACAAGTACAATCGCTTCCTCTCCCTTTGCCAAAACTTTATCGATCGACTGTAAATAAACCTCTGTCTTTCCACTGCCAGTTACCCCATATAAGAGAAACACTTCATGGCGATCCTCTTTGACCGCCTGATGGATCGGTGCAAGAACTTTTGCTTGATCATCCGTTAAAGGCAGGGCATATGTTTTTTCAAATTCACGCTCTTGATAAGGATCTCGGTAAACCTCCTTGTCCATTTCACCGAGAAGACCTTTTTCGACTAATCCTTTTATAGCAGCTGTAGAAATATTTAATTTCGTTAAAAGCTGTTTTTGTTCAATTGGTTCTGGATGCTTACTAAAATATACAAGCAATTCTTTTTGTTTTTTAGCATTTTTATTTAACGATTCTTCGTAATTAGTTAATTCCGATTCCGCTACAAGAGGATAAATATGTTTTACCTTCTTCTTCTGGCCTCTTGATTGAACCTCATAGGAAACCTCTATTGTTCCTTTCTTTACGTCCTTTTGCAAAACAGAAAGAGACACATTCTTTCGAGCTTCCTCCCACACTACTTCTTCCGCATTATTAAAAAGAGCAGCTACCCCTTCTGCCATGTCTTGTTCTTTCCCTATTACTTTTTTTATCTTGCGTTCATATTTAGCCTTTAACGCTGGCGGCAGCATCGCTTGAAAAGCGGAAATCTTATAGCAGAGGGTAGAATGAGACAACCAATCAGCAAGGGATAGAAGTTCATTATTTAATACAGGAACTAAATCCATCGGTTCGATTACCTTTTTCAGCGATTTAAAACTAGATGTTCCCTCCAAGCTTTCCACAAAGCCTTGTACTTTTCTAGGACCAAATGGAACAATAACGCGCATCCCCGGTTGAATAACATCTTCCAATTCTTCTGGAATTAAATAATCAAAGGGCCTGTCCGTTTGTTTTGCTGGAACATCGACAATTACTTTGGCTACCGTCATTTTTGAACAGCTTCTTTCAGTAACATAGCTTGTTCCAATATTTTTTCCGCTACCTCATCCTTAGAAAGAAGGGGTAGCTCGATAGAAGTTCCATCTCTCTTATACATAGTCACAAGATTCGTATCTGTTCCAAAGCCAGAATCCTGTCTATTTACATTATTAGCAACGATCATGTCTGCGTTTTTGCGCTGTAATTTATCCATTGCATATTCAGCCATATTTTGTGTTTCCGCCGCAAATCCGATCAAAATTTGCTGTTCTTTTCTTTTTCCAAGTTCAGACAAAATATCCTTTGTCCGTGTAAATTCGATTGTTTCTGGACCATTTTGTTTTTTTACTTTATGGTCATATACAATTGTCGGTCTATAATCACTAACCGCAGCCGTTTTAATGATAATATCGACTTTCTCACTATAGTTCATTACGGCATCATACATCTCTTCCGCACTCTCCACTGAAATAACCTGAGCTCCTTTTGGTGGAGTAAGATTCGTTGGCCCAGATACTAAAATAACATTTGCGCCATAAGCGATTGCCATCTTCGCAATACTATATCCCATTTTTCCAGACGAGTGGTTGGAAATAAAACGAACAGGATCAATTTTTTCGCGAGTTGGTCCAGCAGTCACGAGAACGGTTGTACCTGCAAGAATATTTTTTTTCCGAGAAAAATAGTCCTCCATATGCTGAACAATCATTTCTGGTTCTTCCAATCTTCCTTTTCCTACATACCCGCATGCTAAATAGCCTTCACCTGGGTTGATAAATCGATAACCATAGTCATGAAGCGTGTTAATATTTTTAATAACTGCAGGATGATCATACATATGTACATTCATTGCTGGAGCAATCCAAACATCACTTGTTGCTGCAAGCAAAGTTGTTGTGATCATATTATCCGCAATACCGTTTGCAAGCTTTCCAATTACATTTGCCGTTGCCGGTGCGACTAAAATTAAATCTGCCCAATCTGCTAAATCAATGTGAGCAATCACTTTCGGATCTTTCTCATCAAATGTATCTGTATAAACCTCATTTTTTGACAGTGCTTTAAAGGTCAATGGATTCACAAACTGCATTGCCGATTCCGACATAATAACCTTCACATCCGCACCTTTTTGCGTTAATTTACTAGTCAAAGCACATACCTTATAAACCGCAATTCCTCCCGTTACACAAAGAAGAATCTTCTTCCCATTCAACATCATGTGCCTCCTTCCTTTCTTTCTGTTCTAAAGTTTATGATAAATAATATTGTTTGTTTTTTTAAAAGTTCTATTGGAGTACCTGGTTGATTGGAGAGAAGGTGCGAGACTCCTGCGGGTTTAGCGGGATATATGATATCCCACAAACCATAAGCCGGGGATGCTCACCGCCCGCCCCGCAGAAAGCGAGCATCCTGAACGGAAATCAACCTAATTAGTTAAAAATTAAACAATTACGGTAACACCCTTATGTACCATTTCATTACTTCTATTATTGTTAAGCATATAATTAAATAATCATTATGTCCATGAAAAAAGACTTAGTAAATGGAATTGTTCCTTTTACTTAAGCCTTTTTATTCCGTACTATATTTTTCACAAAAAAATTAATATTCTTCGGTTGATCCACTTGGTGTATTTACACGATATGTCAGCTGATCTTTGTTAATCTCTTCTAATGCTTTTCCTACATTTTTATGAGAAACATATTTTGCTAATTGTGGTTTTGCATTTGTTTGCAGCTTTCTCGCTCTTTTTGCAGCGACAGATACTAATGAATATTTCGAATCAATTTTTGTCATTAATTTATCAATAGATGGATATAACATAGATTAATTAACCTCCAGCATTTTTTTGTATTTTGGTTCTACTCTTTCTCTACGACAATGCTCAGCAACAATAATTGCTTTTATTTTTTCACATGCATTCTCTACTGTATCATTTTCTACTACATAATCATATAAGTGCATCATTTCTATTTCTTCTCTTGCCACATTCATTCGATTATTTATAATCTCTTCTGATTCTGTACCTCTTGTGACAATGCGATTTTTCAATTCTGATAAACTTGGTGGACTTAAGAAGATAAATAAGCCGTCAGGAAACTTCTCGCGAACCTGCTTTGCACCTTCTACTTCAATTTCTAAAAAGACATCTTTGCCTTTTAATGTTGTTTCTCGTACGTAATCGACTGGTGTACCATAGTAATTCCCTACAAACTCTGCATACTCGAGTAATTTTCCTTGTTCGATTAATGCTTCAAATTCTTCTCTCGATTTAAAGAAATAATCTACTCCATCTACTTCACCAGCGCGTGGAGATCTTGTTGTCATGGAAATGGAATATTCAAAGGATGTATTTTTTTGTGAGAAGATTTCCTTTCTCACTGTTCCTTTCCCTACACCAGAAGGTCCAGACAAAACGATTAAAAGTCCCTTTTCTACCAAATCTTTCTCCTACCCTTCCTCTATAATCTCATCACGATCGTTTAATCGATGTGCAACTGTTTCTGGCTGAACTGCTGAAAGAACAACATGATCGCTATCCATCACAATAACAGCTCTCGTTCTTCGACCATACGTTGCATCTATTAAGGATCCTCTATCCCTAGCATCTTGGATAATGCGTTTAATGGGAGCAGATTCTGGACTGACAATAGAGATAATTCTATTTGCAGAAACTATATTTCCAAAACCAATATTAATTAATTTAATGGACATTCGTCTTCTCCAATCCTATTATTTTTAGTTTTAACTAGGAAGATTTATTCTAAACCCTTTTTATTCAATGTTTTGGATTTGCTCTTTCATTTTTTCCAAACAGCTCTTCATTTCAACAACTATCGATCCTATAGCTGCTGAATTAGCTTTGGAGCCAATTGTATTGATTTCCCTATTCATTTCCTGAAGTAAGAAATCAAGCTTTCTTCCAATCGGGCTTTGTTCTTCCATGATCTGATAAAACTGTCTAATATGACTATGTAATCTAACTAATTCCTCATTAATATCTGCTTTATCTGCAAAGATTGCCACTTCTGTAATAAGACGTGCTTCATCTATCGATTCCGGTAAGTAGCTTTCAATCCGTGTTTTTAACTTTTCACGATATTGAGTAATCACTTCTGGAGCTAATGACTGTAATTGTTTAACCCACTTCTCCGTTTGTTTAAGGTTGGTTTCTAAGTCTTTATATAACTCCATTCCTTCCACAGCTCGCATATTATTCAACTGAACAACTGCTTCTTTCACTGTAGCAAGCAGTATTTCTGATAGTTCTTCCATATCAAGCTCACGTTCAGCTATCTGAAAACACTCTTCTTGATTTAATAGATCACGAAGCGAGACAGGCTCTTTGATGGAATATTTGTCTTTTAATTGATGAAACAATTGGTAATATTGATCGAGTAATGGCCAATCTACGATAATTTCTTGACCTTTCTTCTCTTCATCTTCTAATGTTACAAATACTTCTACTCTACCTCTATGTAAATAGTTAGAAATAATTTTCTTTATTTGATCTTCCAAATATAGAAACTGCTTTGGCATCCGAATAATCTGATCACTAAACCTGTGATTGACCGATTTTATTTCGATATGAAGTGTTGAATGGTGATAATGTTTTGTTGCTCTTCCAAATCCAGTCATACTTTTCATCATACTGACACATCCGTTTTCTAAAAAATATAAGATGATGGATTTGTTTTCCGAGGCGTCCGCTCGCTTTCCATGGGGCGAGCGCCAAGCCTCCTCGTCACTACGTTCCTGCGGGGTCTCGGACTTTCTCGCAGCTCCCATAGGAGTCGAGCGGACGCCTCTCCAAACCAACCTTATTTTCACTTTCAAATATGCTTGCTCTTCATTTCACACGAAAAAAAGACTTTTTCCGTGGTCTCCTCGCTAATCCCACAGGAGTCTCCGTGTATTCAGGCTGCTTTATTATTCTTTAATAATTTCTCATCATCCTTGCATAGCGTCGAATATTTTAGAAAAAACAGCATTAAAAACTACATTAAATAAATAAAAGGTAATAGAGTGGTCTCTACTACCTTTTGGATTATAACATATTTTATTTTGATTTACTTAATAAAAATGATCCTGCAAGTAAAAAAGTTGGTACGGAGGCGAATCCGATGATCATTGGCCAATCTTTCATTGCTATTGGCAGAGTATGGAAGATCTCTTGTAGGAATGGTACGTAGATGACAACTAGTGCCAGTACCAGGGAAGAGATTACGGCCCATACGAGATACATATTGCCAAATGGGTTTCTTGAAAGAATGGATTTTTCACTGCGACAGTCAAAGACATGAATTAACTGTGCAAGTACTAATGTGATAAAAGCAACGGTTTGTGCATATTCGAGATTTTCTGGATTATTGTCGTAGGCGAACATAAACGCTAGTATCGTAGAAACCCCGATTAAGAAACCTCTTGAAATTACTTTCCAGCCTAGCCCTCTTGAAAATACTCCTTCATTAGGACTTCGCGGACCTCTCTTCATGACATTATCTTCTGGTCTATCTAATCCTAAAGCCATCGCTGGCAATCCATCTGTCACTAAATTCACCCATAAAATTTGAATCGGAACAAGCGGAAGTGGCATTGCTAATAACATCGCAAATAGCATAACGAGTATTTCCCCAACGTTAGAAGCTAGTAAATAACGGATAAATTTACGAATATTTTCGTAAATATTTCTCCCTTCTACAATTGCAGCTTTGATACTTGCGAAATTGTCATCCATTAATACTAAAGAAGAAGCTTCCTTCGCCACATCCGTACCTGTGATTCCCATTGCTATCCCAATGTTCGCTTTCTTGATTGCAGGAGCATCATTCACCCCGTCACCAGTCATTGCAACCACATGTCCTCTATTTTGGAAGGCTTGAACAATCTTTAGTTTATGTTCTGGTGACACCCGAGCAAACACGGAAACGTCTTCCACAATATCCTCTAATTCATTTAAACTTAAATCAGAAAGTTCTTTTCCTTCCATTACCTTTGAACGGTTATTAGCAATGCCTAGCTGTTTCGCAATTGCTTTTGCAGTAATAACATGGTCACCAGTAATCATAACCGTCTTAATTCCAGCTTCTTTACACTCTTTGACAGCTTGTTTTACTTCTGGTCTTGGTGGGTCAATAATTCCTTGGAGCCCGATAAAAACTAAATCTTTTTCTGCTTCTCTTTCATGCAGAATAATGGTATTAGCAGAAATTTCTTTATATCCCACAGCAATTGTCCGAAGTGCCTGTGAAGCTAAACCATTTATCGCTTCTTGAACTACCTTCTTCTGTTCACTGCCTAATACGGTGGAGCGATTTTCAAAGAGAATTGATTTACTTTGACCGATTAAAACGTCTGGCGCCCCTTTTGTAACGACAAACTGACGTCCAGTTGGATCTTTGACAATCACACTCATCATTTTTCTCGTAGAGTCAAAAGGGAATTCATTGACAATTGTAAATTGATTTAATAACTGGTTACGAGTGAATCCCGCTTTCATACCAGCTACTAAAATAGCGCCTTCTGTCGGATCACCGTTTAAAACATATTCCCCATCTTTTTGTAAAATCTCTGCGTGATTACAAAGCATTCCGAATGTTAATAGTTGTTGAAGCGCCTTATCTTTTGTTGGTTCCACTATTTTTTCGTCTACATAGTATTTTCCTTGTGGTTCATATCCTGTTCCATCAACCGTATACGTTTTTCCGCCAATCCATGCTCTTGTAACCGTCATTTTATTTTGCGTTAGTGTACCTGTTTTATCAGAACAGATGACAGAAGCACAACCTAGCGTTTCTACTGCAGGAAGCTTACGGACAACCGCATTTTTGCGAATCATTTTTTGAACACCAAGCGACAATGCAATCGTAACAATCGCTGGTAATCCTTCTGGTATTGCAGCAACTGCTAAAGATACCCCTGCAAGTACCATTGTATATAGATCATTACCTTGAAGAACCCCAATTACGACAACTAATACTGTTAAAAGTAAAGCTGTGACAATAAGAATTTTCCCCAACTGCTCTAAACGTCTTTGCAATGGAGTAGTCACAGAATCTGCATTTTGCAGTAAATCGGCAATTTGCCCCATCGCTGTTTTCATTCCCGTACCGATAACAACGCCAACTCCGCTTCCACGAGAAACCATTGTCCCCATAAAGCCCATGTTCTCCATATCTCCGAGTGCTAAATTGTTATTTTTTATCGCCGATACGGTTTTTGGTACTGGAACTGATTCACCTGTTAAAGCAGATTCCTCCACTTCTAAACTTCTAGATTCAATAATTCTAACATCTGCACCAATTCGATCCCCACTAGCGAATTTAATGACATCACCCGGAACCAATTCCTTTGATAATATATTGATCCATTCCCCATTACGAAGGGCGTGTACATGGGGCTGTGATAGCTCCTTTAAAGCAGACAAAGATTTCTCTGCCCGAATTTCTTGAAAGAAGCCAAGAAAACTATTGAGAATGATGATTGCAATAATCGCAATCGCATCAATATATTCGCCCAATAAACCCGAAACAAGCGTGGCAGCTAAAAGAACAAGTACCATAAAATCCTTAAATTGACTAAAGAAAATAAGCAATAGCGATTGCTTTTCCCCTTCATCTAATTCATTGAATCCAAATTTCTTTCGTCGCTTTTCCGCTTCTTCCTCTGTTAACCCAGCCGAAAAATCAGTATTCAATGTTTGTTCTACTTCTTTTTCGTGCATTTCATGATAGTTCATCCGGCCATCTCACTTCCCCCTTTTTCATTCACCATTCGCGAATAACACTTTTGCGAAATAATCCGTAGTAGTTCTGAACAAAAGGTTAGCAATTCTAACTAACATACATAGTTGTCCCAACACCACTCTATGGAAATCATATTCAGGCTTGGCCGAAAAAATGCTAAGGAAGTGGAGATTTCTTTCTTTTAAGTTTGGAAACATCTAAAAAAGCAGTTACTGTTCTTCTAAGAGAAACAACGGCTCCATTTTGTTAGTCCAAATCCTTGTAATTATGCACAATAAAAGATACAGTAAAGATGGAAATTATTAAAAATGAGGTTGTTACTTATGTCATTTGATGGTTTATTTACAAGAGCAATGTCCCTTGAGTTAAAAGAGCTTTTACTAGGAGGCAGAATTAATAAAGTTCAGCAGCCTTTTACGAATGAAATTATTTTATCAATACGTGCAAATGGAAAGAATCAAAAATTGCTATTATCTGCTCATCCTAGCTATGCCCGGATTCAAATTACCGAAGAATCGTATGAAAATCCAAAAGAACCACCAATGTTTTGCATGCTCCTCCGCAAGCATTTAGAAGGTTATTTTATAGAAGATATATATCAAATAGACAATGAACGTATCATTGTTTTAGAGATTAGAGGAAGAGATGAAATTGGCGATACTTCCTATAAAAAGCTCATGATTGAAATCATGGGAAGACACAGTAATATTATTTTAGTCGATCGAGACAAAAATACAATTCTAGATAGTATTAAACATATTTCTTATGCGGTTAATAGCCATAGAGCCATTCTTCCTGGCTATGAATACTTGGCTCCACCGAAACAAGAGAAAAGGGATCCTTATACTGCGACAGAAGAGGATATTTTACGGGCGATTGATTTTAATAGCGGAAAATTGGACAAGCAGCTCGTACAGCAGTTTGCTGGATTTTCACCGTTAATAGCAAGAGAAATTTTCCTTCATGCAGGTCTTGCCAATAAAGAAACTTTGCCAAAAGCTTTTCTTACTGTAATAGACCCAATAAAAAAAGGAAATTATGCTCCTTCTATTATGGATACTCCAGACAAAGAATACTTTTACTGTCTGCCAATCGAGCATGTCAAAGGAGATATAAAATCGTTTCCTACTTTAAGTAAGATGCTTGACCGTTATTATTTCGGTAAAGCAGAGCGAGATCGGGTAAAGCAGCAAAGCAATGATCTCGAACGCTTTATCGTAAATGAACGAGATAAAAACAGTAAAAAAATTAAAAAACTAGAACGTTCTTTATCAGAAGCAGAGAATGCCGAGGAATATCAATTACTTGGTGAACTTTTGACAGCCAACCTATATGCTGTAAAAAAGGGGATGGCAGAAGTAGAAGTAATCAATTATTATGATGCAGATAGCAAGATGGTTAAGATTCCTCTTAGTCAGAGACTATCCCCTTCTGAAAATGCACAAAAATATTTTACCAAATATCAAAAAGCCAAAAAGTCGATTGATATTATTAAAGAACAAATTAGGTTAGCACAACAAGAATATGAATACTTTGAAACACTGTACCAGCAAATTCTTGCTGCGTCCCCAAAAGATATTCAGGAAATTCGCGAAGAATTAGTGGAAGAAGGTTATCTGCGAGAAAGACAGAAAAAGCAAACTAAAAAACCGCAAAATGTGAAACCTGTCTTAGACTATTATATTTCCAATGATGAAACAGAGATTATCGTAGGCAAAAATAATAAACAAAATGATTATTTAACAAATAGAGTTGCCGCTAGAGATGAAATTTGGCTCCATACAAAGGATATCCCAGGATCACATGTTGTTATTCGCAGCAAGGAGCCGTCAGAGGAAACGATTTTACAGGCAGCTAAATTAGCCGCTTATTTTAGCAAAGCACGCCAATCTAGCTCCGTTCCGGTTGACTACACATTAGTGCGCCATGTGAAAAAGCCAAGTGGTGCGAAACCAGGGTTTGTCATTTATGATAATCAGCAAACCGTTTATGTTACACCAGATGAAGAAACCGTGATTCAATTGAAAAAGAGTTAAAACTTTATTAACGAGAGGGGCTTTAGTTGCCTCTCTTGCTTTATTAATTCGTGCTTGATTTGCTTGTGACCACCTTTTATTGGATAAGCACCGGCATTTTCTGCGCTCAGCAAGTCTATGAACACCACTTTCCTTGATTTTCCTGCCTAATGTGGCTTTCAGCAAACCGATAAACGTACTTCCCCTACTTCCAACCCCACTAGTGTTGTTCATCCCACTCCCACTTAATAAACCTCCCCCAAACCAAAAACAAACAAAAAACGAGGCTGGGACAAAACTAGATAGCCAATCTGTAAAGACGAACAATCTCTAATTTATCTCTTAAATAAAGGTTCCTTTTATACAATGGTTATTTATGTTTTTAAATATAGTCAAGTGTAAAAACTAATTCGTTCCATTGCGCTACAGAAACTCGCTTTCCGCGGGGAGCAACCTAAGCCTCCTCGGCTAAAGCCTGTGGGGTCTTAGGTTTTGCTCTACTTCCCGCAGGAGTCGAGTGTCTTCCGCTCCATTCCACTCTGTTTTTAAAGGCAATTCCCTAAAAAATATTGTTTTTTTAGAAAAAATGAATTAGTAGGAAATATGGAGCAGCCTGAATACACGTAGACTCCTATGGGAGCTGCGAGAAAGTCCGAGACCCTGCAGGCCATAGGCCGAAGCGGCTCGGCGCTCGCCCCATGGAAAGCGAAGTGTATTCAGGCTGCGGATATTAACACTAACTGTACTGAAACAGCCTTTTATAAAACTAATAAAACCCGAACAATCATTTAGGATTATTTGATAGTTGTTCGGGTTTATCTATGACTGGAATACTTATGTCCCAGCCTCGTTCAATCCTCCTTTTATTACCATTTCTCCGGATTTTCTTTCCATGCGTTCAAGCTTGCTAAATCCCCTTCTTCAATATAGCCTTTTTTCTGTGCTACATCTAATAAGCTCGTATAATCTGTTAATGAGTATGCTTTAATTTCAGCCTCACCAAGTAATTCTTTCCCCTTTGGCAATTCGTATGTAAAAATAGCAACAACTCCAAGTACTTCACAGCCTGCTTCTCGTAAACTATTAACAGCTGTGATCACACTTCCGCCAGTTGAAATTAAATCTTCGACTACTACAACTTTTTGTCCTTTCTCTACTTTTCCTTCGATCTGATTTCCTTTTCCATGCGCTTTTGCTTTGGAACGTACATATGCCATCGGCAAATCTAGAATGTCACTTACCCAAGCTGCATGGGGAATACCTGCTGTCGCCGTTCCGGCCACTACTTCGGTTTCTGGAAAGTTCTTTTTAATTAGTTCAGCTAATCCAGCAGCAATATTTTTACGAACCTTTGGATAAGACAAGGTTAAGCGGTTGTCGCAATAAATTGGCGATTTCAATCCAGAAGACCAAGTAAATGGAGCATTAGGTTGTAAAAATACCGCCTTAATATCTAGTAATTGTTCTGCAATTTCGTGTTTCATATCGTGATGCCCTCCCACTCGGATTTAAATAATCGATAGCTTTCAAAAGGATGTTCTGCTCTTGTAATCGAACGACCCACAACGATTGCTGATGCTCCGTTTTTACGTGCAATCTTCGGTGTCGCTACTCGAACTTGATCTTGCACTTCATCTGTTTTTAAACGAATACCTGGGGTTACTGTTAAAAACGAATCTCCTAAACTCTCACGAATGGCGCCAGCTTCTAATGTGGAGCAAACAACGCCATCTAGCCCAGCCTCTTTCGTGATCGACGCATAATGCAAAACGGAATCCAGTAACGGCACTTGAATTAATTGCTCTTTCTGCATGTTTGCTTCAGAAGTACTTGTTAACTGTGTCACACCAATACATTTCGCTCGCTTCATTCCAGGCGGTGTACCTGCTTCTAATCCTTCAACCGCACGAGCCATCATGTCCATTCCACCTGCTGCATGGACATTTACTAAATCAACGCCTAATCCGGCAATATTTTTCATCGCACTTCCAACAGTGTTTGGAATATCATGAAGTTTTAAGTCTAGAAAAATTTGGTGATTTCTTTCCTTTAATTCCTGAATAATGCTTGGTCCTTCTTTGTAAAACAGTTCCATTCCCACCTTTAGAAATAACGATTCTCCGTTAAATTCTTTTAAAAAGGAATGCACCTCGTCTTTCGAGGCAAAATCAAGCGCGATGATAAGCGAATTGTTCATGTTTTCCCCAGCTCCTTCCCGTTACTTCTGATATATGTTCGAATCCGTATTGATCTAATAGTGCAGGTAGCTCCTCGATTATTTTTGGGCAAATAAACGGATCTACAAAGTTTGCTGTGCCGACTGCTACCGCACTTGCGCCTGCATAGAAAAATTCTAAAACATCTTCAGCAGTGGATACTCCACCCATTCCAATAATCGGCAGGTTTACTGCTTGACTCACTTCATAAATCATACGAATTGCTACAGGCTTCACTGCTGGGCCAGATAATCCTCCTGTTTTATTCGCTAAAATCGGCTGGCCTGTTTTTAAATCGAGACGCATGCCAACAAGAGTGTTAATCATCGTAATTCCATCTGCTCCCCCTGCTTCTACCGCTTTTGCCATCTCTACAATATTTGTTACATTTGGCGAAAGCTTCACATATACCGGAACTTCTGATACTTCTTTTACTTTTTTCGTTAATTCCTTAGCAACTTCTGGAATCGTTCCAAAAGCAATTCCTCCTGTTTTTACATTCGGACAAGAAATGTTTAATTCTAGTGCTGCAACATTCGAGGCTTTTGATATTTCTTTCGCAACTGCCACATAATCCTCTTCCACTGATCCTGCTACATTTGCAATAATCGGTACATCAAACTGGCTTAACCAAGGCAATTCTTCACCAACCACTTTTTTAAGACTAGGATTTTGAAGACCAATGGCATTCAGCATTCCAGAAGTAGTTTCTGCTACTCGAGGTGTTGGATTACCAAAGCGTGGCTCAACCGTAGTTGCTTTAATCATAATCGCGCCTAGCTTACTTAAATCATATAAGTTGCTATATTCCCGTCCAAATCCAAAACAGCCAGAAGCGGGCATAATTGGGTTTTTGAGCTGTAATCCAGGAAGCTTTACCTGAAGTCGGTTCATAGGACAACCTCCCCTGTTTTAAATACTGGTCCATCTGTACATACCTTTTTATAACTAAAGCCTGTTGGATCGTCTGCTGTATGACATACACAAGCAAAACATGCACCAATCCCGCATCCCATTCTTTCCTCTAAAGAAATGAACACCTTTTTATCTGGAAATGTTTTTTCTAGATTTTTAAGCATTGGCGTTGGTCCACAGGAGTATAATACGTCAAATTCTAGTTTTTCTTGAAAAATTACATCTGTGACAAATCCTTGAGTACCGCGACTACCATCTACGGTAGCAATATACGTATCTCCAAGTGAAGCAAACTTTTCTTCATAAAAAGCAACGGATTCCGTTTGAAATCCTAATACAGCAACAATCTTTACCCCTTTAGCAACAAGACGATTTGCTAATTCGTATAAAGGTGGCACCCCAATACCTCCACCCACTAATAAAGCCGTCTCTCCTAGCTTACATTCTTCGACTGGAAATCCATTTCCTAAAGGACCTAGAATATCAACCGTCTCTCCTGCTGTCTTTTTTCCAAGAAGCTTTGTGCCCTCTCCTTCTGCTCGGTAAATCATCGTAAAGGTTTTTCTGTCTTGATTAATCCGGCAAATACTAATCGGGCGTCTTAATAAAGGTACAGCACTATCACTTACTTTTATATGAACAAATTGACCTGGCTCATTCATTTCAGAGACAAGCTCACCCGTTAAGGTGAGCTCCATAATATTTTCGGCTATCTCTTTCTGTTCGACTACTGTACAGATTTCGTTTTTGATCATACTAATACTGCCTCCAGTTGCGTTTTGCTTGGCTCCATCGCATCTGTAGAAAATGTCATGGATTCTACTACTCGAAGGATTGCCTCTGCTGTATCTAAAGAAGTTAAGCATGGAATACCATTTTCAACAGATTCACGTCTAATTCGGAATCCATCTCTTGCTGGCTGGCTACCTTTTGAGAATGTATTAATGACAAACTGTGCTTCCCCATTGCGGATTACATCAATTAATGTATGACCTTTTCCACCAATTTTACCGACCACTTTTACTGGAATCTGATTACTTTTGAGGAACGCTGCAGTTCCACTTGTTGCCATCAGACTATAGCCGATATTCGTAAATCGTTTTGCAAGCTGCAATGCTTCTTCCTTATCTTTATCTCCAATTGTCATCAGAACTGTTCCAAATGTTTTAATCTTCATGCCTGAAGCAATTAAGCCTTTGTACAGTGCTTTTTCAAGAGTAATATCTTTACCCATAACTTCTCCAGTTGATTTCATCTCAGGTCCTAATGTAATATCTACTCTTCGTAATTTTGCAAAAGAGAATACTGGAACTTTGACATAAACACCAGATTTTTCAGCGACTAAGCCTGTAGTATAGCCTTGCTCTTTTAAGGATGTGCCCAAAATAACTTTTGTTGCAATTTTCGCCATCGGCACATTCGTAATTTTGCTTAGGAAAGGTACTGTTCTACTAGAGCGTGGATTTACTTCTAGCACAAAGACTTCTCCTTTGGAAACAACGTACTGGATATTCAGTAAGCCGACAATCTTCAATCCTTTTGCAAGTCTCGTTGTATAATCTACTAATGTTTGCTTAATTTCTGCTGATAAGCTTTGCGGTGGATAGACAGCAATCGAATCTCCTGAATGGACACCAGCACGTTCGATATGCTCCATAATTCCTGGAATAACTACATCTGTTCCATCACAGATTGCATCCACTTCGATTTCTTTACCTGTTAAATAACGGTCAATTAAGATTGGCTGTCCTGGACTTGCTTTAACCGCATTTTCCATGTAAGGAATGAGCTCTTCTTCCTTATAAACAATTTGCATCGCTCTTCCGCCTAATACGTAAGAGGGTCTTACAAGTACTGGGTAGCCAATGGAATTTGCTACAACAATTGCTTCTTCAACTGTTAACGCCGTTTTTCCGTCAGGCTGTGGGATGCCTAAGTCTTGTAGGCTTTGTTCAAACTTATCACGATCCTCTGCACGATCTAAATCTTCTAGAGATGTACCTAAGATTTTAACGCCACGCTCTGCCAAGGGACCAGCTAGGTTGATGGCTGTTTGCCCACCAAACTGTACCACTACTCCTTCAGGCTTTTCTAGATCAATGATATGCATTACATCTTCAATCGTAAGTGGTTCAAAGTAAAGCTTATCGGAAATACTAAAGTCTGTTGAAACAGTTTCTGGATTGTTATTGATGATAATTGCTTCATAGCCTGCTTCTTTTATTGCCCATACAGAGTGAACCGTTGCATAGTCAAACTCAATCCCTTGTCCGATGCGAATTGGTCCAGATCCAAGGACAACGATGCTTTTCTTGTCTGTGACAATCGATTCGTTTTCCTCTTCATATGTTCCATAGTAGTACGGTGTTTCTGATTCAAACTCAGCTGCACATGTATCAACCATTTTATAAACAGGCACAATGCCTTTTTCTTTTCTCCAGTTATATACTTCAAGCTCTGTTGTATTCCAAAGCTTTGCAAGCTGAATATCGGCAAATCCTTTTTCTTTTGCCTCTTTTACGTATTCCTCATCAAACGGATGATTGGTTAGCTCTTTTTCGAACTTGATGATGCCTTGAAGTTTATATAGGAAGAATAAGTCAATCTTGCTCCATTCATGAATCATTTCAATACTCACACCGCGATTCAGCGCTTCTGCTATATAAAACAATCTTTCATCTCCAGCAACTCTTATTCGTTTCTCTAGCAATTCATCGCTGGTTTCGTCCGCTGCATTTAGCGAAAAGTGATACACTTTTGCTTCAAGGGAACGAATCGCTTTTAATAGAGATTCTTCGAAGGTTCGGCCAATTGCCATTACTTCACCAGTTGCTTTCATTTGTGTACCTAAGTTACGTTTCGCTGATTCAAACTTATCGAATGGGAAGCGTGGAATCTTACTTACCACATAATCTAATGCTGGTTCGAAGCTTGCATATGTTTTCCCTGTAACAGGGTTCATCATCTCATCTAATGTTAACCCTACTGCGATTTTTGCAGCTAGCTTTGCTATCGGATAACCAGTTGCTTTACTTGCAAGGGCAGAAGAACGACTTACCCTTGGGTTTACTTCGATAATGTAATATTGAAAGCTGTCAGGATCTAGTGCAAGCTGTACGTTACAGCCACCTTCAATTTTTAGTGCACGAATAATTTTCAAGGAAGTATTTCTTAGTAGCTGGTATTCTCTATCGCTTAACGTCTGACTTGGTGCTACAACGATACTGTCACCTGTATGAATCCCAACTGGATCGATATTTTCCATGTTACATACAACAATTGCGTTATCATTGCTATCGCGCATGACTTCGTATTCAATTTCTTTGAATCCTGCGATACTTTTTTCTAATAAACATTGGGTAACTGGGCTGTTTTTTAATCCGCTTGTTACGATTTCTTCTAATTCCTCGTCATTATGGCAAATCCCCCCGCCAGTTCCACCAAGTGTGAAGGCAGGTCGAACGATAACTGGATAACCAATTTTTTCTACAAATGTTTTTGCCTCGCCCATATTATGAATAATATCACTGTCTGGAACTGGTTCGCCTAATTCATTCATCAAGTTACGGAAAAGGTCTCTATCTTCTGCTTGTTGAATGGCAGATAACTTAGTTCCAAGTACTTCTACCCCACATTCCTCTAAAACCCCTGCTTCTGAAAGCTCAACAGCAAGGTTTAAGCCCGTTTGTCCTCCCAATGTCGGCAGGATAGCATCTGGTCTTTCTTTGCGAATGATGCGACTGACAAATTCAAGGGTTAATGGTTCGATATAAACTTTATCTGCCATTTCCGTATCTGTCATAATTGTTGCTGGATTGGAGTTTACTAAGATTACTCGATAGCCTTCTTCCTTTAAAGCGATACATGCTTGAGCGCCTGCATAGTCAAATTCTGCTGCTTGCCCAATGATGATTGGACCTGATCCGATTACTAATATACTTTTAATATCATTACGCTTTGACATATGCTGCACCTTCCTGTTTGTGAGATTTTATCATTTCCATAAAACGATCGAATAAATAGTTTGCATCCTCTGGTCCTGGAGACGCTTCTGGATGATATTGCACGGTAAACGCTGGGTATTCTTTATGCTGTAACCCTTCGATTGTTCCATCATTTAAAGCAATATGTGTTACTTCTAAGTTTGTATGATTAATAGATTCTTCTTCTACTGTATAGCCATGATTTTGCGATGTTAGCGAAACCTTCCCTGTTAATAAATCCTTCACTGGGTGGTTTGATCCTCTATGGCCAAACTTCATTTTTTCCGTATTTGCTCCACTAGCTAATGCGAATAATTGATGACCTAAACAGATTCCAAAAAGCGGTACTTTCCCAACAATTCCTTTAATTGCTTCAATTGCCTCAGGTACATCCTTGGGATCTCCAGGTCCATTTGATAGCATAACGCCATCTGGACTTAATCTTAGAATTTCTTCTGCTGTTGTGTTGTATGGGACAACAATTACATCACAATCACGTTTATTTAATTCTCGTAAAATTCCATGCTTCATTCCATAGTCTACTAGGACGACGCGGCTGCCGCGACCTGGACTTGGATAAGGCTTCTTCGTAGAAACTTGCTTTACTTGATCTGTACTTAGCGTAATTCCTTTTAATTTTGCGATTACTTCTTCTGCATTTTCTTCTATACTACAAATTGCACCTTTCAACGTTCCATATTGGCGGATAATACGCGTTAATTTTCTTGTATCAATGCCAGTAATTCCTGGGATATTCTTTAGCTTAAAGTATTCGTCTAATGATAGTTCATTGCGCCAATTTGAAGGAAAATCACACACTTCTTTGACAATAAATCCATGAATGGCTGGCGTTATCGATTCAAAATCATCTCGATTAATACCATAATTTCCTACTAGTGGATACGTTAGCGTTACAATTTGTCCACAATAAGATGGATCTGATAGAATTTCTTGATAGCCTGTCATTCCTGTGTTAAATACTACTTCACCAAATTTTTCTGTATCGGCACCGAAGCCTTTCCCGATAAATACCGTACCATCTTCAAGAATTAATTGTTTTTTCATGCGTGTACACTTTCCTTTCTCCAAGCAATCTTTCCACTAACGATTGTAGCAACTGGCCAGCCTTGACATTCCCAGCCAGCAAATGGTGTATTTCTTCCTTTTGATAAAAATGTGTCTGGATCAATCTTATTTGTATCTTCTAAATCAAGAATGACGATGTCTGCGTTCTGACCTATTTCTAATGTTCCAGCGTTTAAATTAAATGCCTTAGCTGGCTTTATAGTTAGATAATCAATTAACTGATTTAATGTCATTACTCCTGTTTTTACAAAGTTCGTGTAAAGGAGGGGAAATGCTGTTTCTAACCCAACAATTCCAAATGGTGCAAGTTGCATTGATTGTGCTTTTTCTTCTGCTGTATGTGGTGCATGATCTGTTGCGATAAAGTCAATTGTTCCATCTAGTAATCCTTCCATTAATGCTTTGCGATCCTCTGTTCCTCTTAACGGTGGATTCATTTTGTAATTTGTGTCAAGAGAAGGGATATCGGTATCTGCTAATAGTAAATGATGTGGTGATACCTCTGCTGTAACCCGGATCCCTGCTTTCTTCGCATCTCTTACAACACGTACAGATTCTTTTGTACTGATGTGGCATACATGATAATGACAACCAGTTGCTTCTGCTAAAAGAACATCTCTTGCAATTTGCACAGATTCACAAACACTTGGAATTCCATTTAAGCCGTTTGCCTTTGAAAACTCCCCTTCATGTACACAACCTTTATTAATGAGGCTATTATCTTCACAGTGAGCGACAATTGCCATATCTAGTGCAGCCGCTCGCTTCATTGCTTCTAGCATTTGTCCTGCTTCTTGAATTCCTACACCATCATCGGTAAAAGCGAATGCCCCTAGTTCTTTAAGCGCCTTAAAATCAGTAAGCTCATTACCTAATTGTCTGATTGTGATGGCTGCATACGGTAAGACATTTACATTTGCCGTATTTTGAATCCTTTCATTTAAATTATGTATATTCTCGACTGTATCAGGAACCGGTCTTGTGTTGGGCATATTTGCAATCGTTGTAAATCCGCCACGTGCTGCTGCCATCGTCCCTGTCGCAATCGTTTCTTTCTTTTCGCCCCCTGGTTCTCTTAAATGAACATGTAGGTCAATAAATCCTGGAGCGATCACTTTTCCAGCTGCATCAATCACTTCATCTGCATTTGTATTGATTTCTTTTGCAATAGTCTTGATTGCCCCATTTTCGATCAATATGTCATTCTGTTCTAAATCCCCTGTAGTATTAAGCAACTGGCCATTTCTGATAAGTATTGACATGTTCATTTCTCCCTCCAATATTTTCTAACGATCTTTTTAAAACACTCATACGGATAAACACACCATTTTCCATTTGCTTAAAAATTCTGGAGCGTTCGCACTCAACCAATTCATCCGCAATTTCTACATCTCTGTTCACTGGTGCCGGGTGCATGATAATGCTTCCTGGCTTCATTTTTTTTTCTCTTTCTACTGTTAACCCGTATAGTTTATGGTAGCTTTCTATATCAAAAGCAGCTCTTTCGTCTCCATGTCTTTCATGTTGGACGCGTAGTAGCATAACAACATCAGATGTTTCAATCGCTGTATCAATATCTTCATAACTTGCATCCTGAAGGACCGTTTCATCAAACCATTCTCTTGGTCCAGAGAACACAACCTCTGCCCCTAATCTTGTTAAGGCATCTGCATTTGATCTTGCAACTCGGCTATGACTGATATCACCAATAATACTTACTTTTAAGCCGTTGAAGCGTTGGAATTCCTGCTTTATAGTTAAAAGATCTAGTAGTGATTGGGTAGGATGATGACCGCAACCATCACCTGCATTAATGACTGGTATGTTTACTTTTCCTACCAATTCATCAAAGTAACGGTCATTTTCGTGTCTTATAACTACAGCATTTACTCCTACTGATTCCAGCGTTCGAACAGTATCATATAATGTTTCTCCTTTAACAACACTTGAGGTTGTTGTCTCGAATGGGATGACCTCAAGTCCTAACTTTCTCTCCGCTACTTCGAAGCTACATTTTGTTCTTGTGCTTGCCTCGAAGAAGAGATTTGCAACAAAGCATTGGTTTGCTGGTCTCCATGTTTCCCCATTTGCAAATCTTTGTGCATCTCTTAGGATTTCTTGAATCTCTGTAACGGTTAACTCAGTCGTAGTTAATAAGTTTTCCATGATACTCCCTCCCGTTATTTGCTGCTTTTAACTTAACCCGCAGGCTGAATACACTTCGCTTTCCGTGGGGCGAGCGGTGAGCCTCCTCGGCACAGCCTGCGGGGTCTCACCTTTCTCGCTAATCCCACAGGAGTCTACGTGTATTCAGCCTGCTCAGTATTTCTAAATTAATTTTCGTCAGTATTCCTTAAAAATTCCTAAAAAAAACGCCCTAACAACTTGTTAGGGCGTCAAAAAGTTTGATTCTGCGTAGATTTAGGCAAATTGAACCTAGTACATACAATCTATGCATCATTTTTTGGCACCCTTATAAGTCTCTCTGTACTTGTTTAAAAGGTGTTATTATTTACTTTCGTCTACTGCAATTGCTTCTTCGAATAAATCATCTTTTGCTTTTTCTCTTCCTGGTAATACTAGGTTTAAAATAATTCCTAAGATTGCGGCGAATGCCATTCCTTCTAGTTTAAAGTGTTCTCCCATATGGATGGAGAAGCCTCCAATACCTGTTACTAGGATGACAGATGCGATAACTAAATTACGGTTTTTATTGAAATCCAACTTTGCTTCTACAATAATTCTTAATCCAGAAGAAGCGATGATACCGAACAGAAGAATGGATACTCCTCCCATTACTGGTGTTGGAATTGATTGAATAAGTGCAGCAATTTTACCGATAAATCCAAACCCGATTGCTAGTACTGCTGCTCCTCCTAAAACATATACACTATATACTCTAGTAATTGCTAGTACTCCAATATTTTCACCATACGTTGTTTTTGCAGGTCCCCCCATTAAGGCAGAGATAATTGTTGCAGTTCCATCTCCTAGAATACTTCTGTGAAGTCCAGGATCTTTTATATAATCTTTACCAACTACTTTACTTAATACTAACTGGTGACCAATATGTTCCGTTAGTGTAACGATTGCCACCGGGACAAAAATGGTTAGTAAAGCTAAGTTAATGGTTACAGGATAATCTACGAATGGGAAGATAAAATCTGGCATCGCAAACCATTTCGCATCCAAAACACCTTGAAAGTTAACCACACCTACAAGTAAGGCATAAACATAACCTATAACAATACCTGCTAAGATTGGAATGAAGCTAAACACTCCTTTACCAAACATCGTAAAGAGAATAGTTGCAAGTAAGGTTACTAGCGCAACAGATATATATAGTAAGCTATACTCTTGATTCTCACTACCATTGTTCATATACATCGATTGCCCGACTGCGGTTGAAGCAAGCGCCAATCCGATTACCATAATTACTGGTCCAACAACAATCGGCGGCAGGATATTCATAATCCAGCGATAACCTGCTTTTTTTATAGTTAAGGCAACAATACCGTATACAATTCCGGCAATAAAGGTTCCAATCATGGCAGCTCCAGGTCCTCCGCCAGGCATTGCCTTAGCCGCTAAAACTGGCGCGATAAAGGCAAAGGATGAGCCTAAGTAGGCTGGCACTTTAAATTGGGTAATAATTAAGAATGCGAGTGTACCTACTCCGCTTGAGACTAAAGCGACTGCTGGACTCATGTCAATTAAGAATGGTACTAAAACTGTTGCGCCAAACATGGCGAATAAATGCTGTAAGCTTAATGTAATCCACTGCAGAGCACTTGGCTTGTCATTAATTCCTAATAAGGGTTTTGTTTCGTTCATTTCTGTCTCCTCTTTCTGTAAAAAAATACTTGAGTATAATTACTTATTAATATCCCCTATTGAATAAATAAAACCCCTTTTCTGCGTAGCGAAAAAGGGGTTTTAGACAGGCTTGAAGAAACCTTATGAGAAAAACTCCCCTTCTCAGCCTCACAGGACTGCATTTAAAAGGGCTCTATTTAATTTTCAAAAATATTTACTTCATCATGTCCATCGACCTCTGCAAGCTCAACTACAATTCTTTCTGAGCTGGAGGTTGGAATGTTTTTCCCAACATAATCAGCTCTGATTGGCAGTTCTCTATGACCTCTGTCTACTAAGACTGCAAGCTGTATGGATGCTGGTCTTCCCATATCCATTAGTGCATCCATGCCGGCCCGAACCGTTCTTCCTGTATATAAGACGTCGTCTACAAGAATGACCTTTAAGCCTTGAATATCTGTTGGGATGTCTGAGCCTTTTACCAATGGCTCCTCATTTTTCGTCTTTTTCGTTAAATCGTCTCTATACAATGTAATGTCCAATTCACCAACTTCAATTGGCTTTCCTTCGATTTGAGCAATTCTTTCGGCAAGACGGTTAGCAATGTATATACCTCTTGTTCGAATCCCAACAAGTATACAATCTTCTATCCCTTTATTTTTTTCGATGATTTCATGAGCTATTCTTGTTAATGCTCGTCTTATTGCTTGCTCGTCTAGCACAAGTGCCTTCTGCGACATATCGATCACCATCCATGCTGTGATTCAAACTTTTTTCAAAAAAATATCCTCTCACCGTTTTGATGAGAGGATATACGTATACTTAGATAGCTATTACTTTTAATAGCTAGAATCCGTTTCCTTCTCAACCTCACGGGATTGATTTAAAGGACTTATTCAACTAAAATTATCTTAATATAAAATAGATATCTTGTCAACGATTATTTCGAAGGGTATCTAAAAGTTGTTCATAGTCTTTTGGCAGTGGAGCTTCGAACTCTAGATATTCCCCAGTACGTGGATGTTCAAATCCTAGTACTCCTGCATGAAGAGCTTGGCCCCCGATATCTAATGTTTTTCTTGGTCCATATTTAGGGTCTCCAACAAGTGGATAGCCAATATACTTCATATGAACACGAATTTGATGAGTACGTCCAGTCTCTAATTGACATTCGATATATGTGTATCCATCTATTCTTTCGATTACATGAAAATGTGTTACAGCATGCTTCCCGTTATCTACAACAGTCATACTTTGTCTATCCTTAGGATCACGGCCAATCGGCGCTTCAATTGTTCCATAGTCATGTGGAATGGATCCATGAACTAACGCTTTATATTTTCTTGTTACCGTTTTTGCTACTAATTGATTCACAAGACTTTCATGAGCAGCATCATTTTTAGCAACCATTAATAGGCCAGATGTATCTTTATCGATTCGATGGACAATCCCTGGTCTCATTACACCATTAATCCCAGAAAGATCTTTACAATGTGCCATTAAACCGTTCACCAATGTTCCAGTTACATGGCCAGGAGCAGGATGTACAACCATTCCTTTTGGTTTATTTACTACGATAACATCTTTATCCTCATAATAAATATCTAAATCCATTTCCTCTGCTTCAACGTCTAGTTCTGTTGCTTCTGGTACTTCAATTGTTACTACGTCATTTAAAACACCTTTATACTTTGTTTTTACCGTTTGACCATTAACTGTCACATGACCGTCTTTTATCCATTGTTGGACCTGCGTTCTTGACCAGTCTGCATTAATCGTCGAAACAATTTTGTCGATTCGTTCATTTACTTGCTCACTTTGAATGATATGTTCCGTTTTTTCCATTTTTCTTCTCCTTCTTTGCTTCTCTATCCTCCCTCAGCATAACTAGGATTAATAAAATAACACCAATTACTAAAGATGAGTCTGCAATATTAAATATAGGGAAATCATAATTGAAGATATACGTATTGATAAAGTCGACTACATATTGATGTCTGGCACGGTCAATAAAATTGCCAAGTGCGCCACCTAATATAAGACCGAGCGAAACCCCGTATAGTATTTTGCCTTTTGTGCCAGTTTGAATTAAATAAATTAATCCAATTACAACAACAATCGTGACGATATAGAAAAAGACCATTTGATTCTCAAGCATACCCCATGCGGCTCCACTATTACGATGGGATGTCAGATAGAAAAAATCTTTTATTATTTCAATACTTTCACCAAGCTCCATATTTTTTACAACTAACCATTTCGTCCATTGATCAAGAATAATAATTATAGCTGCAATTATGTAATAAAACACTAAAGTTTCCTCCAATTCTCGAGTCTCCTTTAGCATTTTAGCATAAACTAGATGAAAACGATAGCTTGGTCGTATATTTCCATGAAAGCAATTCCCACCTAATCAGTGAATCGACTTTCGATAATAGGACTGAATACTATTTATATCACTCTTTGTTCTAATAGTAGGAATCATCTCCAATAAATCGAATGGAAGTAATTCGCCAGACATTTCACACATTCCAAAGTTACCACTTTCTAATTTTTGCATCGTTTCCTCTACATCTTTTAGTTCTTCTTCAATATACTTATTTATTTTTGAATCTCTTTTTACTCGTAATGTTGTTGCTAATTCGATTTGTGTCAGACGGAGTTCTGTATAAAGCTTTTCAACAGTTGAATTCATTTCCATTACCTCCGTTTCTTTAATTATCTTTAGCTTTTCCATTGAAGAAGACAAAAACCGATTAAAGATTTAACAAGCATAACAACTATTAACGGAGGTGGAATTATTTCTCTTCATTACATATGTATAAAAAAATCCACCCACATTGTGATAATAGATGGGAGTTGCTCTCACGCTATGTAATTCATTTATTCTTTTTCTTTTCCCAATAAAAGGCTTTTACAAAACTTTTTTCCTTTAATTTTTTCTTTGTTTTAAACAATCTTTTAAAAGCAAAAAAGAGGATGGGACATAACAAATTAGATACTCTGTAAAGACGAACAATCTCTAATTTAACGCTTAAATAAAAGTTACATTCACTGAATATTTATGATTTTAAATATAGTCAAGTGTAAAAACTAATTCGTTCCATTGCGCTACAGACACTCGCTTCATTTCACTTCATTTTTAAAGGCTATTTTCTAAAAAATATTGTTTTTCCAAGAAAAAATAATTTAGTTGGAAGAATGGAGCAGCCTGAATATACGTAGACTCCTGTGGGATTAGCGAGACAGCCTGAGACCCTGAAGCGGCTCAGCGCGAGCCCCACGGAAAGCGAAGTGTATTCAGGCTGCGGGTACTAACAGCTGAAACAGCTTTTTTACAAGCTAATTAAAAAGCCAAACAATCATACGAAATTTCCGTGTAATTGTTTGGCTTTAAATTGGTCTGAAATATTTATGTTAGTGTATTTATAAGTGTTTCTTAATAATTTTCTTCTACTACATGTGCACATCTCTCGCATAGTGTTGGATGTGCTTCCACTTTACCAACGTCTGTTGTAACTGTCCAGCATCTTTCACATGTTTCACCGTCTGCTTTTGATACTACAATGGCAGCATGTTCAAGCTTTAACGCTTCTTCTGGAGCACTATTATATTCACCAGCAATTTCGAAACCTGATACGATAAATAATTGTTGTAAGTTTTCTTGAATAGAATTTAGAAGTGTATTTACTTCTTCATTCACATACAACGTTACTTTCGCAGCGAGTGATTTACCAATTACTTTTTGATTACGTGCTTCTTCTAATGCTTTAAGCACATCATCACGTACAACCAAGAATTTATTCCATTTTTCTTCTAACATATCACTATTTTCAAATGTTGTATATTCCGGGAAATCTGTTAGCTGTACACTTTCTTCATTTGCAGAAGAAATATGGTCCCAAACCTCATCCGCAGTATGTGGTAAGATTGGTGCAACTAATTTTGTTAAGCTGATTAAGCTTTCGTAAAGAACAGTTTGAATTGCTCTTCTTTCCTTATTATTTGTTGCTTCGATATACAGTACATCTTTTGAAAAATCAAGATAGAATGCACTTAAATCCAATGTACAGAAATTATTGATATTATGATAAATAGTCGAGAATTCGTATTTATCATAGGATTCTGTTACATTTTTAATTAATTTATTTAATTTGATCAGCATAAACTGATCCACTTCACGTAATTCTTCATAAGAAAGAGCATCTGTTTCTGGGTTAAAGTCAGCAAGGTTTCCTAATAAGAAACGGAATGTATTTCTGATTTTACGATAGCCTTCTGTTACTTGTTTTAAAATAGCATCAGATACACGTACATCTGCTTGGAAATCTACTGAAGCTACCCATAGACGTAAAATATCAGCACCTAATTGGTTCATTACTTTTGCAGGAACCATAACATTTCCTAATGATTTACTCATTTTGCGTCCTTCTCCATCTAAAACGAAGCCATGGCTTAAAACAGCTTTATAAGGTGCTTTACCAGTTACTGCTACGCTTGTAGATAATGAAGAGTTAAACCAGCCACGATATTGGTCAGAACCTTCTAGGTATAGATCAGCAGGACGTTGAAGATCCTCTCTTTCTAGTAATACAGCTTGATGAGAAGAACCAGAATCGAACCAAACATCCATAATATCTGTTTCTTTTGTAAATTCACCATTTGGGCTACCTGGATGTGTAAAGCCTGCTGGCAATAATTCCTTCGCTGATTTTTCAAACCAAATATTCGACCCATTTTCTCTAAATAGATTAGAGATATGCTCAATTGTTTCATCTGTAATGATGCTGTCGCCATTTTCTGCATAGAACACAGGAATTGGCACACCCCATGCACGTTGTCTAGAAATACACCAATCTCCACGATCACGAACCATATTATACAATCTAGTTTCGCCCCATGCAGGTACCCATGCTGTTTCTTTTACTGCATCTAATAGTTCATTCCTAAAGTCTTTAATAGAAGCAAACCATTGTGCTGTTGCACGGAAAATAACTGGTTTTTTCGTTCTCCAGTCATGTGGATAAGAATGAGTAATAAATTGAAGCTTTAATAATGCTCCAACCTCTTCAAGCTTTTCTGTAATTGGCTTGTTCGCTTTATCATAGAATAACCCTTCAAATCCTGGTGCTTCTTCTGTCATAACCCCTTTATCATCAACAGGACAAAGAACTTCTAATCCATATTTTTGACCAACTAAGAAATCATCTTCCCCATGTCCAGGAGCAGTATGAACACAGCCAGTTCCGGCATCTGTCGTTACATGTTCTCCTAGCATTACTAAAGAATCACGGCCATAGATTGGATGTACAGCTAGAATATATTCTAGTTCTGAACCTTTCACTTCTTGAACTACTTTTGCTTCTTCCCAGCCAATTTCTGTTTTTACACTTTCCAATAAATCTTGTGCAACTAAGTATTTGTTGCCTTTTTCTTCGACAACTACATATGTTAAAGTTGGATGAACAGAAATACCTAAGTTAGCAGGAATTGTCCAAGGAGTAGTTGTCCAAATAACTATTTGTACATCTTCTGCTAAAACACCTTTGCCATCTTTCACTTTAAAGCCAACATAAATAGAAGCCGACTTTTTGTCTTTATATTCAATTTCTGCTTCAGCAAGTGCTGATTCACTTGTTGGAGACCAATAAACAGGTTTCTTCCCTTTGTAGATATAACCTTTTTTCGCCATTTCTCCAAATACTTTTATTTGCTGTGCTTCATAAGCAGGCTTTAAGGTAATATAAGGATTTTCCCAATCTCCGCGAACTCCTAAGCGTTTAAATTGTTCTCTTTGACTGTCAATTTGTCCTAATGCATATTCTTCACATAATTTACGGAATTCTGCAATTGTCATTTCTTTACGTTTTACACCCTTATTTGTTAAAGCTTGTTCAATTGGCAGTCCGTGTGTATCCCATCCTGGCACATATGGTGCTTGAAAGCCAGTCATCGATTTATAACGAACGATAAAATCTTTTAAAATTTTATTAAGAGCATGTCCAATATGGATATCACCATTTGCATATGGAGGTCCATCATGAAGGACAAATATCGGACGTCCGTGTGTACGTTCCTGAACTTTTTCGTAAATATTCATTTCTTTCCATTTCGCTTGAATTTCAGGCTCACGATTTGGCAAATTCCCTCTCATCGGAAAAGCTGTTTTAGGCATGAGCAACGTATCTTTATATTCCATTTTCTTCCTCCAACATTATTATCTTTTTTCATGTATGCTTCCATCTATACAGTCCTATTATAGATTAAGTATAGACAGCAAAAAACCTTCTCATCCCCACGAAAGGGACGAGAAGGTTTAATAGTTAAGGTTCCCGCGGTACCACCCTTATAGATAAAAAGAAAATTTTATCCACTTAGACATTTTTTAACGGCAATGAACCGCCTTTTCTTACTTACCTTTTCAGAAAAAGACTCCAGGGTGATTTTCAACTTCCAACTTATCTCAGGCTTACACCGTCCCTGATTCGCTTTTATAAGTTTTTTGGAAATCTACTATCCCTATCAACGCTACATGAATATATATTTGTGAAAAATTATATTTCATAACTCAATGATTCGTCAAGACTAGGCTTTTATTTTGTTGAATTTAATTCGGAAGCATCCAATTCATATTCTAATAAATGATCCCAATCATCGTTATTCAGCATATCTAATTGTGCTTCAATTAGCATTTTGAATCGAGTACGGAATACTTTTGATTGCTTTTTCAATTCTTCAATTTCAAGAGCAATCTTTCTAGCTTTTGATAGTGATTCATTAACAATGCGGTCAGCATTTTTTTCTGCTTCTTTAATAATTAATTTTGCTTCTTTTTGTGCATTGCGTTTAACTTCTTCGGCAGCCTCTTGTGCTACAACAATTGATTTATTTAACGTTTCTTCAATATTATTATAGTGGCCGATACGGTCAGTTAACTCGTTTAATCTTTCTTCTAGTTCTTTTTTCTCACGGATAATATTTTCATAATCTTTAATTACCTGATCAAGAAATTCATTTACTTCATCTTCATCATAACCACGGAAGCCTTTGGCAAATTCCTTATTATGAATATCTAACGGCGTTAATGGCATAAAGCCACCTCCCAAACTTCAATTTCTTTATGTATCATCCTTATTTCGACAGTATTATCGGATTTCCTGCATTATTTTTGAAAAATATGAAGAAACGTGAAAAATAATGCTGTTGAAAATATTGTATCATATATACTCAATAAAAAAACCATGTTTTTTGTTTGAAACAGAAATTATAGAACTTCATCAATTTCTTATTCTCTACTTCAATTTACCTACCACAATTCTCCATTTATCTTTTTTCGTTTTTCCTTCAATCGATTTAATGGTAGCCCTGCCTTCCCCACGGACAGAAAATACATCTCCTTCTTCACACATAAAAGCGACATTTTCATTTAAAGTGAAATTTACTTTTACTAATCCTTGCGTGATAAAAGTCTTTGCCTTTTCTCTTGAGAACTTATAAACGGCTGCAATGAGTGTATCGAGGCGCAGAGAGGAAGTGGTCGTAGTTATTTCGGTCCAATGTTCTTCTTTAGCAATGATTTTTTCCAAAGGAATCGCGGTAAGACTCACCTTTGCTTTTCCAATCGAATCAAGCTGAAGTCTTACATAATCTTCAACTTCTCCTGCAACAATAAATTGAATATCTCCGTCAGCAACGAAAATATCTCCAAATTTACTACGATTTAAACCAAGGGACATTAGACTCCCTAAAACATGGGGATGTTCGATTGTGACAAACTTCTTCGGATAATTTACTTCAAGTAAAGAGAGATTAAAATCCGCTTTTGTTGCCTGATAATACTCGGGGTAAAGGATTGCTCTTTTTCTTTCTACTTGCTCATGCCCACCGAAAAAAGCATATTTTACTTCGCGATGGTCCCCAATGATCATACTTAAGACTTTCTGTTCCCGTGGATCCAAAAAATCGGTTAATTTCGGAGCATATGTATTCTCGACATAGCTTCGCCAATTTTGTACTTGATCGATAAATTCTCTTTCGTCTGGACGAAAGTGTTGATAGATTGACATCTTTTCAGCTCCTTTTTTGCATAGAAAAAGGGCTGTATTAGCCCTTTTAAGTATTTATAGAAACCACATTACTAATTGGCGAACTCCATTGCCAGCAAGATTTAATACAAAAATAGCCACAATTGGTGAAATATCGATCATGCCAAGAGGCGGAATAAATCTTCTAAAAATCTCTAAATATGGTTCACAGATTTTTGCAAGAAAAACACCAATAGATGTTTCACGAGCATTCGGAATCCATGACATTAATATATAAACAATAAGCGCGTAAGAATATATGGTTAAAGCATTAGCCAAGATACTTATAATAAAATTCATTCGTTGTTACCACCTCGTATTTTCATATTCTGCATCTTGCAAGATTTGTGAAATATTCCCCGAAACTTCTACGTTATCTGGTGTACATAGGAATATATCTGTGCCGATTTTTTGGATATCTCCACCAATGGCGTAGACTGTTCCACTTAGGAAATCAATAATCCGCTTCCCTTGATCTTTTTCGATACGCTGTAAGTTGACAACGACAGCACGACGGTTTTTTAGTTGGTCAGCGATATCCTGTGCTTCTGCATATACACGTGGTTCAACCAAAAATACTTTTGATGATTTTTGAATGCTTTGCAAACTTACAACATTTTGGTTACTTTTCGGTTGTTGAACGTGCTGTGTCTGCTGAACTGGTTGCTTATAATTTCGAACAGGTTCGCTTGGTTCTTCTTGATATCTTACTTGCTCTTCCTCATAATCTTCATCTTCTAAAAAAAAGAAAGTTTTTATTTTTGATTTTATACTCATTTTAGTTGCCTCCTATTTCTCGCTTCCTACTAAAGCAGTTCCAATTCTTATCATCGTTGCTCCCTCTTCGATCGCAATTGAATAATCATTCGACATTCCCATAGAAAGCTCTGTGCATGGAGCATATGGTAATTGTAATTCTTTTACATCTTCTTGAATGCTTTTTACTTTTTGAAAGCACTGACGAAGCAATTCCTTATCGTCTGTAAATGGCGCCATTGTCATTAATCCAATTACTTGAATATGAGGATATTCGGATAATTGTTTAACAAAATCAACAACTTCCTCTGGCTCCATTCCATGCTTTGTTTCTTCTTGCGAAATATTTACCTGTACAAAACACTTTATGGTTCGATTTGCTCTCTTATGTATTTCTTTTGCTAAAGATAATCGATCCAATGAGTGAATATAGTCTACATAATCTATAATACCTTTTACTTTTCTTGTCTGCAATGATCCGATAAAATGCCATACCGGCTTGTCCTGAAGAACCTCATACTTTGCCAGCAAGCCTTCTTCACGATTTTCACCTAAATGAACAATTCCAGCATCGACTGCTTCTTGTGCTCGCTCTATTGTAACATATTTTGTCACTGCAATAATCGTTACCTCTTCTGGTTTTCGATTTACTTTTTCACAAGCAGTAGCAATTTCCTGTTTTATAACTTCAAGATTTTCTTTCACTAACATTTTCGTATTCTTCTTCCTCTCTCCATCCAATATAACTCATCATTCTCCCGGTTTTCCCCTTATCCCTTCTATGGGAGAAAAAATAAGCGTCATCTTCATAAGTACAATAATTGGTTATATGAATATTGCTTGCCACCATTCCTTCTTCTAACAATATCTGTTTATTCACTTCTTGCAAATTAAGACTGTATTGTCCCGGAGAAACAGTGTCATATGGCTTTTGCTTAGAATGGATCGCCTTTTCCACTTCGTTAATAACTCGATCATCCACAATATAGTGACGATCTGTAATGGATGGACCGATTACAGCAAGTACCTCTTCTACAGGTATCTTATGGGAAGCAAATACTTTCAACATTTCGCTAGCAATGCCTTGGACTGTTCCTTGCCACCCTGCATGCGCAATTCCAATCGCCTTTGTAGTTGGATGGATAAAATATAGCGGAACGCAGTCAGCAAAACATAAAGTTAATAATATATTTTTTCCCAAAGTAAAGAAACCATCTGTATCCTTTAGCGCACTTTCATAATCTGTAGCTCCTTTGCCAATATGAGCTTTTGTTACTTCGACAATATTAACTTTATGGGTTTGCTCTGCACCAACCCATTGTTCTAATGGAATTGTTAAATTTTGCGCTACTTCTATACGGTTTGCAACTACTGTTTCTTTTTGATCATTTACATGAAATGCCATATTTAAACTAGCATAATCGCCTTTACTTTTCCCACCATTTTTTGTTGTGAAACCAGCTATTAGTTTTGGAAACTGTTGCTCCCACAATTCAAGATTAAAAAACTGCTTATTTCGTAAAGTAAAAGGTTCCATTCTCTAACCCCATCTTTTTGTTTTAGTTTACCATATGGACCTATCATTGGTCACAGAAAAACATGATTTTCTTTGGAAATTAGGTTGCTTTTTAATAAAATTAGCTCAATTTGCTTTTTTCTTATTCACAGGACTTGGTGAACAAACGTTGATGGGTTTCTTTGTTACCCTTTCAGTCTTTTCCAAGCCCATTCTATCAGTTGAGAGTCCGCCTAACTTTTTAGAAAAACAGTATTCATCATATCCGGACTGTCCATCACTCAAATATATTATGTATATTTATAAAAGAGTAGTATTATATTTCTTCTCAATAGAAAAGGTTAGACATCATTAAAGTACACATACTTTAAGAAGTCTAACCCTTTTATTCCTATTTTAGCTTTGAATATTTTTATTCATTTGTTTAATAGCAGCCTTTTCCAATCTTGAGACTTGTGCTTGTGAAATGCCGATTTCATCTGCAACTTCCATTTGTGTTTTCCCTTGGAAAAACCTTTTTCGTAAAATTAGTTTTTCACGGTCATTTAACCGGCGCATTCCTTCTTTTAATGCCAATTCTTCAACCCACTGTATATCTTTATTTTTTTCGTCACTTAATTGATCCATCACATAAATCGGATCTCCGCCGTCATTATAAATTGGTTCAAAAAGCGACACAGGATCTTGAATAGCATCTAATGCAAAAACAATATCCTCATGTGGAATGTCTAACTCTTTGGCAATTTCCTCAGCTGTCGGTTCTTTTGATGTTTTATTCATCAATCGTTCTCTGACTTGTAATGCCTTATAAGCAATGTCTCTCAGAGATCTGGAAACCCTAATTGGATTATTGTCGCGTAAATAACGGCGAATTTCACCAATAATCATTGGGACAGCATAGGTGGAAAACTTAACGTTTTGACTTAAATCAAAATTATCGATAGATTTCATTAGACCAATACAACCCACTTGAAATAAGTCATCCACGAATTCTCCTCGATTATTAAATCGTTGAATCACACTTAATACGAGGCGGAGATTTCCATTTACGAGACTTTCTCTTGCGGATATATCTCCCTCATGCATTTGCTTGAAGAGCAATCTCATTTCTTCATTTTTTAACACTGGAAGCTTTGATGTATCAACACCGCAAATTTCTACTTTATTTCGAGTCAATCTATTTCCCTCCTCACAGGAGCTGCTGTACAAAAAACAGTATCTCCCCGAGAAGGAAAAATATGCATGATAAGAATTTTTGTTAAATTTCCAATTTACGCTAATTTCGATTGGTATTATGTGGGACAAGGCTTTTCAATCGAAAAACTTTTAAACCATTTTATTAAATTCCTTTTGTAGTCTTTTAATAATTCTTTTTTCTAAACGAGAAATATATGATTGAGAAATTCCCAGCATATCTGCAACATCTTTTTGCGTTTTTTCCTCTCCAGTGCCTAAACCAAATCGCAATTCCATGATTTGTTTTTCCCTTTTAGATAGCTGGTGAAGTGCTTTTACTAATAGCTTTTTATCTACGCTTGCATCTAAATCCTTTGTTATAATATCATCTTCTGTCCCCATTACATCTGAGAGGAGAAGTTCATTTCCATCCCAATCAATATTTAATGGCTCATCAAATGATACCTCTGAGCGAATTTTATTATTTCTGCGCAAATACATTAAAATTTCATTTTCAATACATCTTGAAGCATATGTTGCCAGTTTAATTTTTTTCTCTGGATTAAACGTATTGACAGCCTTAATTAATCCAATAGTGCCAATACTAATTAAGTCTTCAATATTGATACCCGTATTTTCGAACTTTCTCGCTATATAAACAACGAGGCGCAAGTTTCTTTCAATCAACATCGAGCGAGCCGCTTGATCTCCTTTTGGAAGTTTCTCCAAAAGCATTTCTTCTTCTTCTTTCGTTAACGGAGGAGGTAGTGCTTCACTTCCACCAATATAAAATACTTCGTCTGTTTTCAATCCAATTTTAATTAAAAATTTGTACCAGTAATAAGATAAGCGAAGCTTCCATTTCTTCATGTGCATTTCCTCCTTCTAAACGATGATTTTCGTGAGTATAGTATATTAACTAACCTTTTCCTCCACTGATTTTTTTCCTATAAGCATTTTCGGATGAACAATGCAATCAAATGCATCCTCGGCAGACAGAACTTGGTTTGTAAAAGATATTAATCCTTTTTCAACAGAAATTATTTCGTGGTCTTTTTTTAATAGCAAAAGATCGGGCTTTACGGCAATGATGAGCTGATGATCTTTTCCGACTACTTTATAGGGAATGATGCGCATCTTACTTTCCCATTCTGGAGCAATCGGCTCACTGCCGTAGATTACCTCTTCTGGCTGCTCTGATAAACGAATTAACTCTGCTGGCATATTACTTACAATATTTTTCAATGAAACAAACATGACGGGAAGACGAGAGATTGGGTCATATACCTGGTTCCCACTATCCACCAATCCTTTTACCACAAACTCTTTCCCACCTAATTGAAATGTAACATCAATTATTTGCTCATATTGAATCTTGGTCACTTCAATCCCTTCCACATTTCTTCGCGAAAAGTACCAAGCAATTGGAAAACCTAGAAGCACAAACAACCAACTAATCGGATCTCCAAATCCCTTTACACTAGCAAGAAGAACAGAAGAAGAAAGTTGAAAATCAAATTGGATAAAATAATGAGCACCGATCAATGTTCCGCCAATTAAAAAGGTGGCTAAGTAGAAAATCATTAACGCCTGAAAATAGGTTCGAAACCGCTTATATCCAAATGCAGTAGCTACCATTACAACAGAAAAAAGTAGTTTAGATACAGGATGACTCGTATAGGTACTAAGAGGAGTGATGGATAATAGAATAATTAGAGAACCCATGAATCCTCCAAGTAAAATTCTCCAATGAATGATTTTTTTCTTCAAAAGAATTCCAGTTAAATATAGTAATAAACTGTCAAATAGAAAATTTAATAGCCATATCACATCTAAATAAATGGCCAAGCATGTAACTCCTCCTCTCCTTCATCGAAGCTTTGTAAAGAATATTACAATCTTTATTCATCTGCACTAACGAAATAATAACTCAACAGCATTGGCTCGCAATTCTTACACATGAAAAAAGAATTCTCCATCAAAGCCACAAAAGAAGTAAATCTTCTCTATTAATCTGTTACGAAAAAGTATAACGTACTTGTTCTTGAAATTCTGTCACTTTCTGTAATCAAAAAATCAGAAATTTCCTCTATTTCTAACGGTTTTTGTCACTATCTCTCCTAAGTGATTAATTATTAGTTCTAGAGAAATATTATCAGTTTTTTCACTTTTTCTAGGGAATTGTTAACGGGAAGGATAATAACGGTCAAAAGAAAAAAATATTAAAGTAAAAAGTTTTCTCTAAATAGTTTTTGTTTTTAAATGAAAAAATCAAAAGAATTATAGAACAACCAATCTTACAAAAATAGCAAAATAAAAAACCTCTCCATTATTGTAATAAATAACAGAAAGGTTTTTACTGCAGAAATAATTATCTTCTACGGTTTCTATTTCTTAAGAATGTTGGAATATCTAAGGCATCCTCTGTTTGTTGTGCGTTAGTGTTTCTTGGCTGTTCTTTTTGGACGTGTTGTTCTTCTCTTTTTACTTCTCTAGTATTAACAGGATTGCTGTTTTGGCTTGGACTATTATTATTTGGCTTTAGCCCTCCAAATCCAGGTCTTCCTGGCTGTGGTTGCGATAAATCTTGGTTAAATCCTGTAGCAATTACAGTAACAACAATCTCATCTTTTAGATTATCATTGATAACAGATCCGAAAATCATGTTTACGTCTTGATCAGAAGCGGATGCAACAATATCTGCTGCTTCTTGTACTTCATACAAGCTTAAATTTGATCCACCAGTAATATTCATAAGCACCCCTTGTGCTCCATCAATGGAAGTCTCAAGTAGTGGTGAAGAAATTGCTTTTTTCGCTGCTTCTGCTGCACGATTTTCGCCTGAAGCAACCCCAATACCCATAAGTGCTGAACCTTTGTTCACCATAATTGTTTTCACGTCTGCGAAGTCTAGGTTAATTAGACCTGGCGTTGCGATTAGGTCAGAGATACCTTGTACACCTTGTCGGAGTACATTATCTGCTTCTCTAAATGCTTCAAGCATTGGTGTCGACTTATCTACGATCTCAAGTAAGCGGTCGTTTGGAATGACGATTAAAGTATCTACTGCGTCTTTTAATGCGGTAATACCACTACCAGCATGTGTAGACCTTTTTCTTCCTTCAAAAGTGAATGGTCTCGTCACAACTCCTACGGTTAAAGCACCTAAGTCATGAGCGATTTGAGCAATAACTGGTGCAGCACCTGTACCAGTTCCACCACCCATTCCAGCCGTTACAAAGACCATATCTGCCCCTTTTAACGCCTCTTCAATTTGTTCTTTGCTTTCCTCAGCGGCCTTTTTACCTACTTCCGGATTTGCACCTGCTCCTAATCCTCTTGTAAGTTTTCCGCCAATTTGCATCTTAATTTCTGCTTTTGATAAATTTAATGCTTGTGCGTCTGTATTCACAGCAATAAATTCTACCCCTTGAACACCGTGTTCAATCATTCGGTTAACAGCGTTATTACCACCGCCACCTACTCCTATAACCTTTATTACAGCTAGTGAATCTATATTTGTATCAAATTCCAACATGACAAATCCTCCTAATTCGTCGATATTCAGCAGTATCGAACTGTCCGCATCTCAAGTCTTGGTGATATGGAGTACATACCATTTTTTATAACCTAGACTGACTTTTAAACGACTCTCAGCCTTCTCGAAGTTCTTTTTTATCAACATTATACTTGTCTTTTTAACATTTCATTAATCAAAGAAATAACCCATAAATTTCTTAAACTTTGAAGGTTCTTTTTCCACTTGTTTTTTCTCGTATGCTGGTTTTTGGGATGATGGTTTTTGGACTTTTTCCCTAGTATCAGCCGGAATAGTGACAGGGTTATGGATATTTCCACCTTGGAGTTTACTATTTTTATAGGAGAATTTAATTAAACCAACAGCAGTGGTATATTGTGGCTCTCTTACTCCAATATAATCTGGAATAGCAATTCTAACTCGGCTTTGGAAAACATCTTGTGCCAATTCTAAAATTCCTTTCGTACTAGCTACCCCACCAGTCAAAACGAATCCTCCTGGAAGGTCGTATACACCATGTCTCACTAGTTCGTCACCAACAAGTTCAAAGATTTCTTCTAATCTAGCTTCTATAATATCAGAAATCTCTAACTGATTAAATTGTTGATGCTGATCGCTTCCTATAATAGGAACACTAAATACTTCCTCTTCAGAAGCATGATCATAAAACGCATATCCATACTTAATTTTAATTTTCTCTGCATCTTCTGTTGTAGTTCGGAGACCAATCGATAAATCCTTGGTAATATTGTCTCCCCCTACAGGAATAACACTGGTTGCTTTTAGGAATCCATTTTCAAATACAGCTATAGTAGTGGAACCACCGCCGATATCGATCAAGGCCACTCCTAAGTTTTTTTCATCTTTTGAAAGTGCAAAAGAGCCAGCAGCAAGTGGTTGCAAGGAAATATCTTGAATTTCCAAGCCAGCTCTTTCTACACATCTTAAGGTGTTATGTAAAATGGTTTTACTTCCAGTTATAATCGTACCTTCCATTTCAAGCCGTACACCTATCATTCCTCGAGGATCCGTAATTTCATCTAATCCATCTACAATAAATTGTTTAGGAATAATATCAATAATTTCTTTTTCTGGGGGAATGGAAACTACTTGTGCAGCATCCTTTACCCTAATCACATCTTCAATTGTAATTTCGCGATTTTCACTTGATACTGCAACTACCCCTCGTGAGGTTTGCAGATTTACATGATTTCCCGAAACGCCAACAATTACTTGTTTTATCTCCATCCCTACCATTCTTTCGGCTTGCTCTATTGCCTGTCGAATAGAATGAACGGTTTCATCTATATCCACGATTGAACCTTTTTTTAAACCTTCTGATGGGACGATGCCTACACCAATAATATTTAAAGATTCGTTAATCATTTCGCCAATGATTACTTTTATGCTGGATGTACCGATGTCTAGACTTACATAAAGTTCATTGCTGTTCATTCTCGGGCACCTCCTTTTGCATTTTAAATAATGTGAACAACAAATTATGTCATACTGTCAATAATTCAACTTTTTATAAAGAAGTAACGTCTGCTATTTACATAGTTTTTATGATATACATAAAATAATCTAATCTTCACAACTATTATATTGTATACCAGGCAACACCATATTTTCACTAAGTTTTCGCTAAGTGTCAATACAATTTTGGTCTTTTTTACTACAAATAGGACTAATTACTCATCCCATAAGGAAATATTGTAATTCACTTCCACATATCTATTAATATTTAAATTATTCGCCAAAACTAATATATTCCCTTTTTTCTTTGTCAACTTTTTTCAATTTTTTCAGGAGAATTAGTATTTGATTTTTTTAAAATAATACTTCTAATTACAGCTATGTTTTGAAATAGTCTAACACCAAATGCAAAAATTGCCGCTAAATATAAGTCTACACCAAGATGTACACCTAGAAAAGCTAAACTTGCTGCAAGTGCAATATTAAAGAAGAAGCCTGTTACAAATACTTTTTCATCAAATATATTTTGCAAATGAGCACGAATCCCGCCAAATAAGGTGTCTAATGCAGCAAGAACTGCAATGGATAAATAGTTTGCATACTCTTCTGGTACCTTTATATCGGTTAATAATCCAAAGACTATTCCAACAATCAACCCAAATATCGGAAGCCACATTAAGAATCGCCTCCTTTATTTGTATTTACCTGCTCCATATAATGGACGTTAATGGTATCACTATAGGCAGGAATCTTGATTGATTCTTTTGGCTGCTCAACATTTAATAACAGATTAGATAAGAAAAATTCGTCAGCTGATTTAGAAACCTTCATATAGTTAAATAATTTTTCAGCTGTATTCGAATCTTTTGCTATCACCTTTATTTCAATTGGTAGCTGATTGAGAGAATTTCCATCCATTTTCAATACATTGTTTACTTCACGGATAACCGTTGTATTCACATAGCGATTGTCATTTATCGCTATCTCCTCGGCTCCATATAAATTTAATTCATTAACTAACCGTTGCATTAATTCAGAAGTGACTACTCCTGGATCTTCTCCTAGCAGAATTTCTTTACTTACCGGCTCGATCTTTATGATGATCCCACTCCCAGTAACCTCTGTTGCCCCTGCTTCCTGCTTTAATTCTGCCAAAGTATCTTTCAATACTTTTTCTTTACTTTGAGATGTGTTATTCTCATACTCTTCCACTTTTGCGTTAATCGAACGAATCTCATTAATAAGCTGTAATTCTAATTTTTTTTCATGGATGAGATCTTCTCGTAATTCCCACGTATCTCTCGTATCTCGAACAACTGGTTCTTTTATTGTCTGAAATTGCACAGCTATCATAAATCCTACAATAAGCGTTATTCCTGTCATTGTTATAAATTTCTTATTCACAGCGCATCATACTTTCTTATCCATACTTATCGTTAATTAACTTTTAAAGGATCCATTTGAATTGTTCGTTTTTTTTCAAGTGTAAATCGAACATTATCATTTACTAATAAATCCTTTACGCCACCATTAATATTAATTGCGCCTTCTAATACATCACTATCACCGATTGCTGTAATAACAAAAGGTGCGGGGTGTTGGTAACCATCTACTTCGATTACCGGACCATTACATAGGATGTAAGAGTTATGTGATAGCCTTTGTCCATTAATACTAATCGCTTGTGCACCAGAAATATAAAGTTCATTGATCACTTTAAATACATGATGCTCATGTACTAAATAATTGCTCACATTATCTTCTTTTGGATTATACTCTCCATCTTCTAATGTAATTTGTATCCCTTCCCCTTTGACAGCAACCTTTCCTAAATAGATCCGATATTTTTCCGCATCCTCTGCCAAGTTATAATACGTTTCTGCTTCATTAGAAAGATCCTTCTCTAGTTGAACTAATTTTCTTTGGGTTCCCTTTAATTCTTTATATAGCTCATTATTTTTTTCTTCCTGCTCAATCAATTCATTTCGCAAATCCAAATCTCTTTCGAATTGACTTTCACTAATTTCTTGACCATCATCTTTTTTTGTATTTTGATATGAGAAGGAAATCATAAATCCGAGAACAAGAAAAACTAACGAGAAGATAACATTTCGTCTTCTTTTATTAGTCTTCACTCTTCTTTTTCCCCTTCCGATTCAAAAGCTTTGAAATAAGAACCTACTTCTAAATCAATAACTCCCTTTTTATCCGTGTTTAGTTGTGCAATGATGGAAGGATAATGCTTCATTTTATCCGAAAAAGAGGATAAAGATGCCAACACTTGATTTCCGTCATTCATATAAATGGTAACATGCCATTTATCTGTATTTTTAGGGGTATACCTTATTTCAGAAATAGCATTATACACTTCTGCAGAAAGGTTACTTAATTCTTCCCCTATCTTCGTAATTACTCTCTCATCTTCGCTCTTCATATCTTTAATAATCGGAGCATCATAGGGGCTATTTGTCATTGCTCTATCATGCAACATATCCCCATTCTCTAAAAGAGGAATGAATTTATTCTTCACTTCAAAATAAGCAATCTTCCTATACTCTTTAACGTCAATATGCACAGTATTTGGAATAGCCATGGAAATCTTCGCAGATTTAATCCCACCTGTATCTTTCAGTTTTTCTGCTAACTTGTCTTTTTTGATTGTCCAAATATTTGTATTACTGTTAATTCCACTCATTTTCTCCAAGTCTTCATAAGTATATAAATGATTTCCTGTAATTTCGATGTTTTTGACATGACTTAAAGGTGATTGGAAGTATATTACGCAAACGATGATAAGGAAGAATAAGAGGAGAAGGAAAATAAGTCGACGATTCGCCTTTTTTCGTCTCTGTTCTTTTAATTTTGGAATTCGATCTTCTAAAGAAACAACCTTCCCTTTGTCCAAAAAATCACCCCGGTATTATTAAATAAGGAAATAGTACAAAACAATTTAATAGGTTGTCCACCTTTTTTATAAACAAATCGAAAATTTGCGTTGTCATCAAACTTCCGATTTACATTCCTATTTTTTCTTGCTGTCGATTACTTCCTTCATGACATTATACAGCCTCATTGCTGCATCAGGAATACCTAATTTTTGGGATGCCTCTTTCATTTCCTTTAATACACTAGGATTCAGCATAATTGCATCCATCTCTTCGACCAATTTTTGCCCATTCATTTCCTTTTCTAAAAGCATTTTTGCTGCCCCATTACTTGTTAATGCATTCGCATTTTTCTCCTGATGATTGTTGGTAACATAGGGGCTAGGCACAAGGATACTCGGAATACCAAGCGAGGTTAACTCACTCAGTGTCGTTGCACCTGCTCTTGCAACCGTTAAATCAATGCTTGTTAATACTTCTGGCATATTATGAACAAATGGCTTAATAATGACATTTGTAGGATTTCCGACAAGCTCCACTTCTTTTTTCACAGCTTCATAATGGACTTCTCCTGTTACATAAAGAATTTGATAGGCTTTCTTTCCTAATTGTGGTAACGCAGCAATCACAGCATCATTTATCGGTCTTGCCCCTCTGCTTCCACCAACTATGAGAACAGCAGGCTCATTTAATTTTAATCCGACCGATAAACGACCTTTAATTCCATCCTGATTTAACACTTCCGAAGCTCTTGGATTCCCTGTCATCACCACTTTTTCTTCTGGAAAAAAAGAAGCTGCTTCTTCAAAGCAAATCGCTACTTTATCAACATATTTACTTAAAAATTTATTGGTTAACCCTGGAACACTATTTTGTTCATGAATAATAGTAGGTATTCCAAGCTTTGCTGCTGCATATACAACCGGTCCACAAACATATCCGCCTGTTCCGATTACAACATCTGCGTTAAACTCTTTTAAAATCGCCTTGCTCTTTTGTACACCTGCAATAAATCTCCAAACAGTTTTCAAATTTTCTGGGGAAAGTTTTCGTTTAAACCCTGTAATATGTATTGTTTTTAATGGAATATCTTCTCGTCTAACCAACTTACTTTCGAGCCCTTGCTCTGTACCGACATATAGAAACTCAGCATTCTTCACTTCTTTTTTTATCTCGCGAATTAATGCTAATGCAGGGTATATATGCCCCCCTGTTCCTCCGCCGCTTACTACTATTTTCATTCTTTCCACCTCAAAATACTTCTCTTATCTATTTCTGAAAAAAATCGTTATTTTTCTTCTCACTTATATTATAGCTTCAATTAACATAAAACAGAAATAATCTTCTACTATTTCCTAAGATATTTTTTTACCTTTGCCGTTATCTCCCAAATAATAGATACCTTATTGTACTATATTTTAAACACGCTTTATGAATATCTTAAAATTGATAATGAAATGTAACACTTTCCTCTTGCCAGCACGTAAATTTGTCATGATTGAAAAGGGATTATCATATGTGTGAAAAAAATAAATTTTTTGTATTCTATAATATTTTAAAAAAAAGACATAAAAAAACTAGTAAAGAGAAAAAACACCCTCCACTAGCTTTTTTAAAATATATTCGATAAAGAAAACTTCCATCAATGAAGGTTTTTCTTCATCCCCACTGATCGCTTGTTGCACTTATCGGACCATTACGGGAGAATTCCATCACCTAGTCTCCTTAATTTTCCGCAGCTTGCTGTTAGATGTTAAGAGTGGGATGAAATTTCAGTACCTTGAAAATCTGCTCACGTTTAAGAGGATACCTATTGCAATCAACATTAGTGTAAGAGAGGATCCTCCATAGCTTAGAAATGGGAGTGTAATCCCCGTTACAGGCATAAGTCCTGTAACAACTCCAATGTTAATCATAACTTGTATAGCAACCATGGAAATAATACCAACGGCTACAAAACTTCCAAATAAGTCTTGTGCACCTAATGCTATTCTTATTCCTCTCCATAGTAATAAAGCAAATAATAATAAAATTAAGGAACCGCCGATAAAGCCTAATTCTTCTGATAGAATAGCAAAAATAAAATCTGTCTGTGGCTCTGGCAAGTAAAAGAATTTTTGCCTGCTTTCCCCAAGGCCTAAGCCGAACAAACCACCTGGTCCTATCGCATAAAGCGATTGTATGATCTGAAAACCACTTCCTAACGGATCAGACCATGGATCTAGAAATGAAGTTATCCTTTTAATTCGATAAGGAGCGGATGCAACCAATCCAATAAACCCAGCAACACCGATTAGCCCTAATATTACAAAGTGACGAATCCTAGCACCAGCAATAAAGATCATTACGATACTTGTACCAACCATAACAGTTCCAGTACCTAAATCTGGCTGAAGCATAATCATCCCAAAGGCTAGAAATACAAGACCTAAAGATGGGAGTAATCCTTTTTTAAAGGAAATTATATGCTTTTGATTTTCCGATAGAAATTTTCCCAGGAAAATAATCATTGCTATTTTCATAAATTCAGAGGGCTGAATGGAAAATGCTCCTACACCAATCCAGCTTTGTGAACCATTCCGAACTAAACCAACTCCAGGAATTAATACGACTATAAGTAAAACAAAGCAAACAATAATAATTGGTTTAGCCCAAGATCTCCATATCCAGTAATCAAGGTTCATAATAAATAACATTGCAGCAATTCCAACACCGGCAAAAAGCATCTGTCTCTTTGCAAAAAAGAAGGAATCCCCTAAATTTCGTTCGGCCATAACCGCACTTGCACTGTACACCATGATTAACCCTATGGCAAGCAACGTAAATGTGATGATCATTAAAATTATATCTGGAGTCGTTTTTTTTGATGGCACCATTAACACCTCGAATTGCAAGATTTAGGGCTTGCAAAAAAGAAAAGCGGATTGTATCCAGATTCCTGTATTACTTAAATCCGATTCAAAAAAAGAAAGCTCTGTAAATTAACGGTTGAAAATTAGGAAAAGGATTACGGTCTTTTATTCCCAAATAGGGATGATAACGGACCTGTTTGCTTTTCTCTATTCACCTTGTTATCATTTACAGAGCTTACTTTAAAGTAAGAAAGTTTTTATAGTGCTACTCTTTTGTTATCTGTTCATACAGATCAGAGTTTATTTTCTTTCAACGCCTACTTACAGACAAGCCCTTATTTAAGCATATGCACCGCATTGATAAAAATGTCTCCTCTGACCTCAAAAGTTTTATATTGATCCCAACTTGCACATGCTGGGGAAAGGAGAATTACCTCTCCACTTTCTGATAAGTCATAGGCTACAGGCACTGCTTTGTCCACATTATCGACGCGTTTAATGGTTTTTATTCCTGCAAGTCTCCCTGCCTTCTCCACTTTTTCTGCAGTTTGTCCAAATGTAATCATTGCTTTTACATTTTTTAGTGATGGAATGAGTTCATCAAATTCATTTCCTCGATCCAATCCACCTGCTAGTAAAATGACTGGTTCATTAAAGGCAGCAAGGGCATTTTGTGTAGCTAATATATTCGTTGCTTTAGAGTCATTATAAAATTTTCGTCCATTTACTTCTTTGATAAATTGCAGACGATGTTTAACCCCTTTAAAGTTACTTAAAACTTTAAAAATACTTTCATTAGATGCTCCTGTTAGTTTTGCAGCTGCAACAGAAGAAAGAATATTTTCTAAATTTAATGCACTTAAATAGGTTATATCTGAGAGTTTCATTACTTCTTCATCATTAAAATAGATGACATTATCTTTCACATATGCACCAAACTCAAGTTCGCGTTTCGCAGAAAAAGGGATAATGGTCGCTTTACTGCTCTTCGCGATATTCATTACAACCTCTTGCTCTACATTCACAATTAGATAGTCATTTTCGTCTTGGTTCTTCGCAATATTTCCTTTTGCTTTTGCATATTCTTCTCGTGTTCCGTGATAATCCAAATGTGCTTCATAAATGTTTGTAATGATTGCAATATGTGGTTTAAACTTTTCAATCCCCATTAATTGAAAAGATGATAATTCGATGACGATATTATTATCCTTCTTTGCCACTTGAGCCACGTTTGAAGCAACTGTACCAATATTCCCCGCAATAAGGGGCTTTTTCTTATCTGCTTCTAACATATCGAACAATAAAGTTGTCGTTGTCGTTTTTCCATTTGAACCAGTGATCGCAAGGAATGGTGCTTCTGAAACACGGTATGCAAGCTCCACTTCAGTAATTACGGGAATCCCACGCTCAATGGCCCCTTTAATCATTGGATTAAAGTAAGGAATCCCCGGATTTTTTACAATCAACTGAAATCCTTCCTCCAACAATTCAATCGGATGACTTCCACAAATCACTGTGATTCCTTGCTCTAATAAACCTTGTGCCTCAGGATTTTCGTCCAATGGCTTACTATCATTCACTGTTACAAAGGCACCTAAATTATGTAGTAATTGAGCTGCACTTACTCCACTTTTAGCAAGACCTAATACAAGTATTTTTTTATGATGATAATCATTAATTTGCTTCATTATAACCACACCTCAATATAAATTCCTAAAGCGGCGAATAATAATCCAACCGTCCAAAATGTAGCAACTACTCTCCATTCAGACCATCCAACCAATTCATAATGATGATGCAATGGACTCATACGGAAGATTCTTCTTCCAGTTGATTTAAATGAGATAACTTGGAGAATAACAGAAAGTGTTTCGATAACAAATACTCCACCAATTAATATCAATAGAATTTCTGTCTTTGTTAAAATAGCAATTGCAGCAATCGCGCCTCCAAGTGCAAGAGAACCTGTATCTCCCATAAATACTTTTGCTGGATGTGCATTAAATACTAAGAATCCTAATACTGCTCCAACAATTGCCACAGAGAAAATACTAATTTCAAATTGTGACTGACTCCATGCAAGCACAGCAAATGCTCCAAATGCAACAGCAGATGTTCCAGAAACTAAACCATCCAATCCATCTGTTAAATTAACCGCATTAGAGAATCCAACTAGCCAAAAAATAATAAATAACGCATAAAACCATCCTAATTCCAATGGCTTTTCAACAAAAGGAATCGAGATTGCGGTTGAAAATTCATTTTCTCGTAAAACAAAATAGAAAATGAGGGAAATAATAATCTGTCCTAATAGCTTTTGTCTAGATGTTAATCCTAGGTTACGCTTCATAACTACTTTTATAAAGTCATCTAAAAACCCTAATAATCCAAAACCAAGTAAAACTAAAAGAAGTAAATATGTCTTAATCGTTGGCTCTGAAAATTTATTAATCATTACTAATGTCGTTACGACAATAGAAAAAATGATCATTAAGCCACCCATCGTTGGTGTTCCCGTTTTTTTCTGATGGGATTTCGGTCCTTCTTCCCTAATGCTTTGTCCGAATTTCAATCTTCTCAAGAAGGGAATAAAAAAGGGAGAAATTAATACTGTTATTAAAAAGCCTAAAAGAATCGTAAAAAAGATAACTTTCTCCTGCATTTTAGTTCCCTCCTTTCGCTTGATTGCTTGTTTTTAATACATGCTCTCTAATTACCGGTATATCATATGATTCCATATTGGAATTCAGACTGTTTTCTTGCAAAAAAATAAAATTTATTGTGTTTTCTTGTTCTTGTAATTGTTCATCATAAATTTCGATCATTTTTAATATGCCTTCCTTTAAATCTTTTGTATAAAAAATAGGAAAATGATTAGGTGTATATGAAGGGAGTTCCACTCCTTCTTCCCATATTGCTCCTATTGCTCCATTTGCTATAGCAGTACTCAAATCACCAGAATGGTCTTTATATAATGGTATAAACAATCCTTTTGGCTGCTTGGAATCTGCTATAAATGACACGGTTTGAAAAAGCAAATCTTCTTTTACAAAACCTTTTGCTTCGGGTATCGCCTGAAGGATTAATTTATAGGACAGTGTCATTTTTTCTCTCCTCTATCGCTTCTTTTGCCACTAAACGATCATCAAAATCTAACACTTCAGAACCAATAATTTGATACGTTTCATGGCCTTTCCCTGCAATTAATATAACATCGCCTGGTTTCGCTTGATTTATGGCAAAGCGAATAGCCTCTTTTCGATCAGCAATAATCGTATAATTCTGTTCTCCCGTAACTCCTGCTTCCATATCTTTTAATATAGCAAGCGGATCTTCACTTCGAGGATTATCGGAAGTTAGGATAGCATAAGAAGCTTCCTGACAAGCAATTTTCGCCATTAAAGGACGTTTCGTCTTGTCTCTATCTCCTCCACAGCCAGCAATGACATAAACATTTTTCTTCGCAAATTCTTTCACCGTCTGTAACGCGTTTTGTAAACTATCAGGTGTATGGGAATAATCTACAATCACCGAGAAGTTTTGTTCTGCATTTACTGTTTCAAATCTACCCGCAACTCCTTCTACCTTTTCTAACGCCTTAATTGTTACCTCTAATGGAATATTGCTTGCAATCGCAGCACCAATGCTTGCTAACGAATTATACACATTGAATTTACCAACCATTTTTAGCTGTACTTGGTGTGTTCCAAACGGCGAATGCAGATCAAAGGATGTACCGGCTGCAGTGATTCTTATATTTTTCGCCATTATATCAGCATCCGTATCAATTCCATATGTAAGAATATGAGCAGCAGTAATGGTTTCATACTCTTTAGCTGTTGCATCATCTTTGTTTAAGATTGCAAACTTTGGCTTTTCTGATGTGAAAGCATTTCCTAATCTTGTAAACAATAGCCCTTTTGCTTTTTTATATTCCTCCATCGTACCATGATAATCTAAATGGTCCTGACTTAAATTTGTGAATACAGCTATATCATAATCGCAGCCAAATACTCTTCCTTCTACAAGGGCATGGGAAGACACTTCCATAACAGCTGTGTCGACCTTCTGTTCCACCATTTGATGGAAGAGCTTCTGAAGTGTCACTGCCTCTGGAGTAGTATTTTTTGTTTCCTGAATTTCCTCACCGATTTTCGTATACATCGTACCGATGATTCCTGTTTTTTGATCTGCTTCTTTTAAAATAGCATCTATTAAATGACTAGTAGTTGTTTTTCCATTTGTTCCAGTTATGCCAATAAGCTGAAGCTTTTGTGTTGGCTTTTGATAAAAGACATCTGCCAGGATACTACCAGCCCTCTTTGTATCTTTCACAACTATAACCGGAATAGGTAAAGGTAATTTTCTTTCAGCAATGACAGCCACCGCTCCAGACTCATATGCTTTTTGGGCAAAATCATGGCCATCGACTGTATATCCTTTTATACAAATAAAAAGACTGCCATTTATTACTTTGCGATTATCATTCTCTATTGATTTTATTTCCACATCGTCTCCATCATAAGGGACGTATGGGTGTAAATTCTCAATAAGTTTTTTTAATTGCATCGCTTTCTGATTCCTCTTTTCTCTAGCTCTATATGTAATCTGAATCACTTATAAAGTGAAACTTCCATCAGTGGGGTTTTCCTTCCTCCCCCACTGATGGTTAGTTGAACCAATCGGACCTTTACGGACAGTTGCTCTCACACCTAGCTTCCTCGTATTCTCAGAAGCTTAAGGGGGGGGTCTTACTGGCCGTTAAGAGTGGGATAAAGTGAAACTTCCATCAGTGGGGGTCCTTCATCTCCCACTGATGGTTAGTTGAACCAATCGGACCTTTACGGACAGTTGATCTCCCACCTAGCTTCCTCGTATTCTCAGAAGCTTAAGGGGGAGTCTTACTGGCCGTTAAGAGTGGGATAAAGTGAAACTTCCATCAGTGGGGGTCCTTCATCTCCCACTGATGGTTAGTTGAACCAATCGGACCTTTACGGACAGTTGATCTCCCACCTAGCTTCCTCGTATTCTCAGAAGCTTAAGGGGGAGTCTTACTGGCCGTTAAGAGTGGGATAAAGTGAAACTTCCATCAGTGGGGGTCCTTCATCTCCCACTGATGGTTAGTTGAACCAATCGGACCTTTACGGACAGTTGATCTCCCACCTAGCTTCCTCGTATTCTCAGAAGCTTAAGGGGGAGTCTTACTGGCCGTTAAGAGTGGGATAAATATTAATTATATACTAAATAATGACTCAACCATATAGATTATACAATTTTCTTAGCGTATTTTATTTTACATGATTAAAAAAAATTTATCTATGTTGTACCTTATTGTTGGAGAATTTATATTAGAAGAATAATTTAAAATGGAGGATATTTTTATGTATTTTTCTGTCCTTTTTGATATTTAAGGCAGTTTTTTTATCCTATAGGACAAAATGCGGCACGTAGAAATCGGCCGCATTTTATCTAATTAATTAAATTGAACCAATATTGTGGAGCCATCCTTTACTTTTGTTCCTGGTTCAGGGGATTGCTTGATAACGGTATCTCCACTTCCACTTGATTCTATTTTAAGATTAATAAACATTTCACTAATGTCTTTTTTCGTATGACCTACAAGATCAGGCACTTCTATTAATGGATTTTCTGGATATTTATATACTTTATCAATTTGGTCTTTACGCGGTTCAACACCTAACGCTCTTAAGCTATCTCCCATAATAGCCCCAACGATTGGTGCAGCAACAGCACTACCAAATTGTATGGTTCCTTTTGGATTATCTACTGCCACATAGACGACTAGTTCTGGGTCATCGGCAGGTGCAAACCCAATAAAAGAAAGAATATAGTTATTCTCTAAATATCTTCCACCCGATGCTTTTTGGGCTGTTCCTGTTTTTCCACCAACCCGATACCCTTCCACAAAGGCTTTACCTCCGGATCCTTTTGCAACAACATTTTCTAATGCCCTTCTCACTTCTTTGGATGTTTCTTCAGAAACAACCTTTCTTTTTGCAACAGGCTTCTTCTCCATGACTACTTCACCAGTGGCTGGATCAATTAATTCTTTCGCCACATAAGGAGTATATAGCGTTCCTCCATTAATTGCTGCCGAGAGCGCTGTTACTTGTTGAATTGGCGTTACTGCAACCCCTTGACCAAACGCAGTAGTTGCTTGCTCTACTGGTCCTACTCTGTCCATGTTAAACAATATCCCTTTTGACTCCCCCTGTAAATCGATGCCTGTTTTCTGTCCAAACCCAAAATCACGAATATATTGAAAAAGCTTATCTTTTCCTAGACGTTCCCCTAACTCCACAAAACCTGGGTTACAAGAGTTTTGAACAACTTCCAAGAATGTTTGCGAACCATGTCCGCCTCTCTTCCAACATTTCAACTTAGCTCCGCCTACTTCGGCGTAGCCCTTATCATAAAAAGTGTCCTTGTCTAAATCTACTTTTCCTTCTTCGAGAGCTGCTGCCAAAGTGATGATTTTAAAAGTAGAACCTGGTTCGTATGAACTCCAAATTGGTAAATTTCGATTATAAACTTTTGAATCAACATTTTGAAAATCTGAAGGATCAAATCCTGGACGACTAGACATCGCCAAAACTTCACCAGTCTTTGGATTCATCGCCAATGCTATAATTGATTCAGGTTCATACGTTTGTTCTGCAATATCCAATTCTCTCTCTACAATCGTTTGAATTTTTGTATCAATCGTCAGTACTAAATCATTTCCATTTACTGGAGCTTCATAAGCATCAGCCATATCATTCATTCTTTGACCTTTCGCATCAGAATAATATTGAACAGACCCTTTTTTCCCTTTTAACTCATCATCATATTCTAGTTCTAAGCCAATTAACCCTTGATTATCAATGCCTGCAAACCCTAAAACATGGGATAAATAATTTCCGAAAGGATAGGATCTCTTGGAATCTTCTCCAATATAGACACCATCTATATCAAGCGCACGAACTTTTTTTGCTTTTTCATGCGTAATTTTCCTTCCTTCTTTTAAGCGAACGCTCATCTCCTTTTGAATAATCTGCTTATAAACAGATTCTTTATCTGCTTCTAATACTTTTGCAAGCTTTTCTGCCGTATCTGCTGGATCTTTAAGCTGTCGTGGTACTATATAAACTGTTGGTGCACTAACATTTGTTGCCAGCGCTATTCCATTACGATCCAAAATCTCTCCACGTTGTGGCTCAAAAGCAATTTGCCGACTCCATAAATTTTTCGCTTTAGTTGTAAGCTCGTCCCCCAGAAAAAATTGAACATACGCTAATCTTGCATCAATAATAAAGAAAATAATTATCCCAGCAACCAGCGCTATCAATAATCGTTTCCGGACGGTTACGTTTGAAACCCGCATACAGATGGAACCCCCTTTATACTAGCTCAATTGAAATATATGCTTGTACGAAAAGGAATAGAACGTTTAGTATTTGTTCCTTTTCGGGGAGGGATTGAGGGGGTTTTTTACTGATGAAAGTGGGTTTCTTTTCTTTTTCTGATTATTTTGTTGGTCATTTTCTTGGTGATCGCTACTTTTGCTGCTTCTTTTGTTTATTTTAGTGTTCATTCCCTTGATGAAAACCACTTTTCCCGCTTCTTCTCTTTATTTTGGCGTTCATCCCCTTGATGAAAACCACTTTTGCTCATTCCTCTGTTTATTTTGGCGTTCATTCCCTTGATGAAAACCACTTTTGCTCATTCCCCTGTTTATTTTGGCGTTCATTCCCTTAATGAAAACCACTTTTGCTCATTCCTCTGTTTATTTTGGCGTTCATTCCCTTGATGAAAACCACTTTTGCTCATTCCCCTGTTTATTTTGGCGTTCATTCCCTTAATGAACGCCTCTTTCCCTTACCTTTCAATTAATTTCGCGATTCTCCCTCCAATGACCACTGTTTTTTCTTTTTACTAAGTTTACTTTCAGCTTTTATCCAATAAAACAAATAAATTGCTAGACCCCACCACTATCTTTCACTCATAGTACGCCCATTGATGTACACCAATAAGCCTATAATGCTTATCTAATATTCTCTTAATTCTTCGCATTTCTCCCGAGATCAGACACCAGTCATAAATTTCTTTTGTCGTTATCTTTCTTTCTGGAAAAAGCAGCTTAAACTCTTCAACACTTCGTAAAACAGCTTTATCCAAGCTTTCTGTATATCCACATGCATCACATTTGATCATTGAACGTTCTGCTGAAATGATCAGTGAGTTACATTTATCACAAAGGATTCCTTTCTTAAGCTCATCATAGGTATAGCTTGAAATTCTTCGATAAGATGATTCATTCATATGAAGAGCTATCAACTTTTCAGCTAAGGTCGTATGCTGTTTTTTCACTTGTGTTCTGTTCATTTCTAATGATTTAACATAACGATTTAATTGAGTAGGATAAATGATAGGCAAATGAAGTGGAGCTTGATATAAGGTGAATTTTTGGTTTACAAAAACAACATGAGGGACAATTGGAATGGAATAACCAAGTTGATGAATTAATTGTCTTAATAAGGAATCGGTTCGTTTTAATTGAGTAATAGGATTATTGATTTCTACTTTATTGTTTTTCTTATAGAATCGATCATTTTCATAATAAAAATCACCTTCATAGTTCTTAATTTCATAGAGATGGAGTGCTTCTCCTTCTATCAATAAGGAGTCGATTTGAAATGTCGTTTGGTTTGATTGCAGTAATAAATCATTTAATATAATACTATTTTGAGCTAAATTCCTTAAATAATCATCAAACCGCCTCTCTCCTTCCCAACCTTTTTTATGATTGTAGTCTCTCAGCTTCATTTCATCTGATAATTCCATCCGGCTATTTAATGATTTTAACAAAGCTAATTCTGGTGGTTTCTTTCTTTTTTTATACAACTTTCACCCCTCCTATTAATTTTAAAGAGTTACAAATTCAACTCTTATTTCTAGTATACAATACCTTGTCCATCTCCAACAAAAAAGCTCCACCACATCTCAAAAATGTAGTAGAGCTTACCCTCTTACTCCGGCTCTTTTAACTTAACCGTTAATTTATCATTTTCTTTAACCTTTGACCCAGCTTTAATGCTTTGAGAAGATACATATCCACTTCCGGAGATTTCAAGCTTTAATTTATTTAAATCTGCTACTTTTAACACATCACGTAATGACCAGCCCTTCATATTAGGAACTGTTTCTTTACCATTTGTCTTTAAAATAACTTTTTCTCCTTTTAGATAAGTCTCACCTTTGACTGGAAGTTGTTCTTCCACTGTTTTACCGTCTCCGATAATAATCGCATTTAACCCCTTATCTGCTAGAATTTTCTTCGCTTCTTCTGCAGTCATTCCACTTAAATTCGGAATTGCAATTGGTTTCGAAGCTTCTCCTTCAGTTGGAACAATATCCATATATTGAAGACTGCTCTTCATAACAGAAGTGAAAATTTCCGCAACAGGTTCAGAACCTACCTCTGTTTCCTTCAGTTCTGGCTGCTGTACAGCAACATACATGATTAACTCAGGATCATCTTTTGGGGCCATTCCTAAAAATGAAAAAATATAATTATCACTGCCTGTTAAATAGCCGCCGCCACTTTTAGGAATTTGCGCTGTTCCTGTTTTACCAGCAACCGGATAGCCATCAATATTAAATTTTTTATAACCTGTCCCTTTTTTGCTTGTAATAACTGTCTCAAGAATATCGCGAACCTCTTTGGCTGTTTCAGCTGAAATCGGTGTCCCGGCAACTTGAGTCTCGCCTTTTTTTATTACTTCTCCGGTATTCGAATCTTTAATTTGCTCGATTACGTACGGCTTCACCATTTTCCCATCGTTCGCCACTGCTGTCGCTGCTTGGATTTGTTGAATTGGTGTTAATGCTGTACCTTGACCAAAAGCTGTCGTAATTTTTTCGATTGGCCAGTTAAACACAATAGAGCTATTCGCTTCTCTTGGAAGGTCAATCCCTGTTGTTTGATCAAGACCAAATTTCGTTAAGTATTCTCTAAATGTATCAAAGCCTATTTTTTCTTTGGCTAGTTTTGCAAAGGCTACATTGGAAGATCGTTGAACACCTTCCAAATAGGAAATAGATCCCCAACCTACACCACCGTTATGATCGCCTATTCCTTCATATCGACCCGACTTATATTCTTCATTTGGGTTAAATACCCCTTCTTCAACAGCTGCCGCTAAGGTAAATATTTTCATCGTAGATCCTGGTTCATAATTGGTTTCGATCGCTTCATTATGCCAAGAGTCGGTAATTCCTTCTCTTGTTTCAGGATCAAACGATGGTCTTTGACTCATCGCTAAAATTTCTCCTGTTTTTGGATTAGCTACGATTGCAATCATTTTCGCAGGATTATATTCATCATTCACTTCATTCATGGTATCCTCTAAAAAGGATTGAATTTTTTTATCGAGCGTTAAATAAACATCATTACCATTTTTTGCAGGCACAATTTTATCCTTACTGTTTGGTAAAATATAACCCCAAATATCCTTGCTATACTGCATGCTACCATTTGTTCCTGTTAGCATTTTGTTTAAACTTTCTTCGATGCCAAGTCTACCCGTTTCTTTGCCATCTGATTCTTCTAAATATCCAATTACATGGGAAGCAAAAATACCATTCGGATAAAATCTCTTTTTGCCTTCAACGATCTGAATGCCAGGGAGCTTCAAATCTTCAATTTTCTTTTTGGTTTCATAGGAAAGGTCCTTACCTGCCTTTCCAAATTCCACTTGTTTAGCTCCCTCTTTTGTTAAAATTCTATAAATCTCTGACTCTGTTAAATCGATATATTTTGCTAGTTCTCTAGATGTTGTTTCCGGATCTTTGACATGAACGGGGTTGTTCTTGTCATGCTCACTTAACTTTTCATCTGTTACTGCAACAAGTTTATAGGAAACTGCATCCTCTGCAATTACTTCTCCATTACGGTCCAATATACTACCTCTAGATGCCTCTAATATACGAGAAGTATTATGTTTTTTTTCTGCTTGTGCAGCAAGTTCTACACCAGACACTTCTCCTGTTGCCTGAATATAGACAAACCGAATAACTAAAACAAAAAAGAGCAGACAAAAGAGAACAAAGAGGATGGCTGCTCCAAAATTAATATTAGGCTGTTTTCGAATCATTGCTTAATGCACAACCTTTACACTGTCTTTACTAAAATCTAAACCTAATTTACCTGCTACTTCACGTAAACGCTCAAAGCTACTTAAATTCTTAACCTGTGTATCTAATTCCTTATTTGACTTTTCAATAGAATTGACAGCATTTTGTGTGACTTGAATTTCTTTGTTGACTTGATAAATCTCTGCTTGGTTGCTCACGATTTTCACACCGCCAAAACAAATAATGGCAACAAAGGCGATTCCGATAATCTTCTCACCAGGAGATAATAATGATTTAGTCTGTTTAATAACCTTTTTAACCGACTGTTTTTCTTCTTGATGTTGATAATGATCCTGTTGAATTTTTCTCGCTAAATTGCTCATTTAATTACCTCCTGCACCCTTTTGTTATTGTTTTTCAGCAACACGTAATTTTGCTGATCTTGCTCTGTTATTAAATTCTAATTCTTCTTCTGATGGAACAATTGGCTTTCTTGTTACTAATTTCAATTCCGGCTTAAACTCATCTGGAATGACTGGAAGTCCTGGCGGTAATGGCGGCAGTTCACTCGCTTTTTTAAATGCCGACTTACAGATTCTGTCCTCAAGGGAATGAAACGTGATAACACTAATTCTTCCGCCTGTATTTAATAACTTGATCGCTTGCTCTAATGAAGATTCAAATACTCCTAATTCATCATTGACTGCAATTCGTATCGCTTGAAACACTCTTTTAGCAGGGTGGCCACCTTTTCTTCTTGCAGGGGCTGGAATGGCCTCTTTAATTAATTCAACCAACTCTCCTGTTGTTTCGATCGGATGAGTTTCTCTTGCTGCCTCAATTTTTCTTGCTATTTGTTTGGAGAATTTTTCTTCCCCATAACGAAAGAAAATTTTAACTAATGATTCATATGACCAAGAATTTACAACATCATATGCAGTCACATCTGCTTCATTATCCATGCGCATATCTAATGGCGCATCATGGTGATAACTAAATCCACGCTCAGGGGTATCCAATTGCGGGGAAGAAACACCTAAATCATAAAGAATCCCATCTACATGAGTAATACCTAAGTGATGAATTTCTTCTTCTAAATAGCGGAAATTACTTTTGACAATGGTCAATCTGTCCTTATATGGTGCTAATTTCTCTTGGGCATTTTTTATTGCTATTTCATCTTGATCGAACGCTATTAATCTTCCACTACCTGATAATCTGGAAAGAATTAATTCGCTATGCCCTGCTCCGCCTAATGTACAATCCACATAAATTCCATCTGGCTTAATATCAAGGGCATCGACCGCTTCATTTAGTAAAACTGTTGTATGATTAAACATGAATCCACACCTGTCTATAAATTTTTCTTGTAGGTAGTATTTATTATGTACATAATGAAAAAAATTAAATATCGAATCCAATCATATTCTCTGCAATTTCTGCAAAAGAATCCTCTGATTCTGAAAAATAATTTTCCCACTCTTGTTTATCCCAAATTTCAATACGATTTGAAACACCTAGAATAACACATTCTTTCTCAAGCTGTGCATATTGAAATAAGGGGGAGGCAATATTTATGCGACCTTGTTTATCTATTTCGCATTCTGTTGCTCCGGAGAAGAAAAAACGGGTAAATGCTCGAGCATCCTTTTTAGTTAAAGGCAATTGCTTAAGCTTGTCTTCAATTATCTCCCATTCCGTTAGTGGGTAACCGAAAAGACATCGATCGAGGCCACGGGTTAGAATAAAGGTTTCACCTAAGTTCTCTCTAAACTTAGCAGGCACAATGATACGTCCTTTTGCATCGACATTATGATGATATTCCCCCATAAACATACCCTTGTCCCCCACTTTCTAACCTCAATGTACCACATTCCCCCACTTTCCTCCACTATTAAATTTAATTCTAGCTATTTTGTTTATTTCCTGCAATAAAAATAATAATTTTGAAAAGATAAAAAGGTTTGATCGTTGCAAATTTTGGTTAATAACCTGTGATATTTCTAAAAGGTTATTGGAATAGCATCCTTACCTCTACTAAAAAACACATAATAATAACAAAAAACCGCCCTATAATTAGGACGGTCAGTTTGTCGACAAAAAGATTTTTAGAAACTTAAATAGAATTTTCATGCGTTGCTTGGAGTGGGGGGGTGAGACTCCTGTGGGATTAGCGAGGTGGGCACTGAAAAACTGGCTAGTTAATGATGATGGGCAATAGCCACTTTTTAAACATAAGATGATGGATTTGTTTTCCGAGGCGTCAGCTCGCTTTCCATGGGGCGAGCGCCAAGCCTCCTCGTCACTACGTTCCTGCGGGGTCTCGGACTTTCTCGCAGCTCCCATAGGAGTCGATCGGACGCCTCTCCAAACCAACCTTATTTTCACTTTCAAATATGCTTGCTCTTCATTTCGCACGAAAAAAAGACTTTTTCAGTGGTCTCATTAGCGAGACAGCTGAGACCCATCAGCTGTAAGCCGAAGCGGTCAGCGCGAGCCCCACGGAAAGCGAACCCCTGAAGCGGAAAACAACATCCCTATTCAAAGAGAATAATAAATATACTATATACAAACCTCTATTTCTAAAATTCAGGGATTTGTCTACAGTCTGACCGCCCTATAATTAGGACTGTTTCCATTTCTTCTTCCTTATAACTTAACAACTTTATGGGTTCCATCAAAAGTCATTGGTAATTCCATAACATCTTGAAGAATATCAATCCCGTATTTATTTAAGAAATAAGTAATGTTCCAGATTCTTTCTTGTGGGGAACCTTCAGGCTTTAAATTTTGTTCGATTCGACTAAATTTATTCACTATTACTTCATGTTTTAATTTCACTGAATCATCAACTTTATTTTGCATAAATTCTACTTGACTGATTAGAAAATCTTCATTTTTTTCCAATAATGGCAATAAACCTTTATGCCCTGCTTTTATTTCTTCTTCAATCTGATTGTATTTGGTTTCAATTACGTCTTTAACCTCACTTAGCAACCGAGCAATCTTTTCATTTGAAACTGACTGTAAAAATTGTGCACATTTTTCCGATGTTCCATTTATAAGAACATCTTTCATAGATAGTTTTAGTTCTTCTATATCTGCTTCCACACTTCTCTCTAACAGAGTAATATTTAGACGGGGAACTACGGGTGGCATTTTTATTTCTAAGTGTTCAAACGCCTTTTTTAGTTCTGCCCAATAAGCAATTTCTCCAGGTCCGCCAATAAACGCTAACGTTGGAAATAGAAGATCTTGTGTTATTGGCCTTGTAACGACATTATTACTTAATTTTTGAGGGAATTCACTTGCTATTTCTTTTAATTCATCGAATGTAAAAGATACGATTTTGTCTTTTCCAACAAAACGGTTGCCTCTTTCATCATATTGCAGCAACACTCTTTCTTGCTCTGTATCATCGTAATAAAACAAGTTAACTGGATTCTCTGCCATTTCAATAACAAGGGAATATCCATTTTCCTGTACTAATTTCTGTTGGGTGGACACTGCATCCGCCAATTGTTGAAATTCATTGATTTGTTTTAGAAAAATTTCTTTTTCTAACTTACGAATTTCTTTATCACCAGAATCAACAAGTAACAACCCATAATCTTTAAATAAGCTCATTGTCAAATAACTAAAGAAGTCAACAATTGTTGTAGACTCATCAACTGCCTTTTGCAAAAGTTGTAATAAAGACTGGGAATGATCTGTTTCCCCATAAGATTCGATGATTGTTTCCAGCCAGTCTGTACAGACCTGTTTATCAAGTTCTATATCTGAAGCCATTCTTTTATCTAGTACTCTTTGTGGAAATACAACTTTCTTCATTTTTTCCTTGCTTGGTGTGTATATATGATTGATTTCTAGATAATCATGATCCTCTCCAGCTACCCAGAATACAGGGACGACCGGGATATCCAATTCTTCTTCTTTTTGTTTTGCTAAAAGGATTATACTAATTACTTTATGAATCGAATACAGCGGACCAGTTAATACTCCTGCTTGCTGCCCGCCAATAACCACCACACTATTTTCCATTCGTAATTTAGCAATGGAATGCCTTACCTTATCACTTTGAGGAAAATTTTTCATATAAGCTTCAATATAGTCCGCAACATCATTTCTCATAAAAGATCTTGCTTCTAATTCTTTCACTCTCTTCTCATAACTACCTTTATCAAGATAAGAATAATGAAAAAAATCTTTCGTACTATTCTTTTGTTCTAAATAATCTGTTACGAACTTATTTGCCACAGGCAAAGAGAGATTTATCATCTCCATCTATGTACTTCCTTTCTCCAATTCGAGTTTTCCTTTTACTTTTATGTATTAATTCCTTATTAATAAAACCCCTTCAATAATAGGAGCCAACCACGAGCTTCTCCCTTAACACTAGTACTAATGAAAGAAACATCGATTATCATATTTTGTTACATAGAAAAGTATAGCATCCCTTTTATATAAAAGAAAAAAAGTTGCTTATAGCTTCTGCCAGTCCATAACCAGCTATTCATTCATAAACTGTCAGTAATAAAAATAAATCGTTAATTTGGTTGTATTTCTATTACCAAGTTGCAGGCGCTATTACACTATTCCCATTGCTTTTAATATAGATAGTAAAAGACCGTAAACGATTAATCCAACATATAAAGTGAAAAAAAGCAGAAATGTTACACGCCAAATCCCTTTAAATACTTTTTTATATTCGATTTCTGCTTTAAACTTCCAATGCATAATAACAAATAACATTCCAATCAACAAGATAAAAATAACAATATATAATAAGAAAGATGTATTCCAAATGGATTGAATAAGAAAATGTACAGACAGAATAAAAAAGATCGTGCTAATATCTATTGCTAGCTGAATAGAAAGCCGTTGTTTTTTTGTAATTAGCTTACTAATAACAAAAACAATAAATAATGTAAATATCGGAAAAACAACGAGAAAACTAATAAGCTGTGAAGTTACATTAATCATCGATAAAACTCCTCTCCTTCTCGTTCTTTTCCTTTAATCATATAATAAATAGTGGATGCAATTGGTGCATTCTTTTGTTTCTTTTTAGCTTCCTCTAGTATGTAACCCAAAATAGCGTCTATTTCCGTTGGTCTCCCTGCTTCTATATCCTTTAACATGGAAGATTTATTTAAGGCAGTATTTCGTATAACATCCAAACAATAATCTCGATACATCTTTTTATCAACTTCTGTTATCGTTAAAATCTCTAACACTTCATTCATGAACATATTTGCTAATTGAGCATAGTGACCATTTTCCAATAACTGACCATTTTGCACCTGCAAAATACTAGTTAAACCATTTACAATACTATTTACCACTAATTTTTTTTGCATCATCGTCTTATAATCATATTCCTTTATGAACGGAAAAACTTCATTAGTCATTGTTGTTAGCGAAACGAGTATTTCTTCCATTTCCCCTTTTACACAAGCTAATTTTGTTGCTCCAATTCCAGTATGTATTACCGTATGCGCATCTTCCTTCATGGCTCCATGCTCAACAATTCCAATCAATACATTAGCAACTTCCATGTTCTTGATTTTCTCTATATGACTCATTCCATTTTGAAGAAAACACATTGCTTTTATTTGCGTTCCAAAAGCTTCCATCTTTTCATAAATAGGCGCTAATTGATATTGCTTTACCGTCACAATCGTAAGCTCTTCTAGTCCATTCCACTCTTCAAAATATCGCACATTTATAGTTCGAGCCTTCTTTTCCTCCTTAACCTTATAATAAATTCCACTCTGCTTAATTTGCTCATACTGGTTCTTTGACCGAACGTATAAAGTAACGTCATACTTTTCCTCTAACTGGTAAGCACACAATAAGCCAATTGCCCCAGCTCCAATAATTCCAATTTTCATTCGAAGCTCCTTTACCGTTTCAAGTTATCGTTAGTTCTATTTTAACATTTTCTGAAATGTTTGTTAGTACGAAAAGCATAGGAAGATAAAAAAACTTATTCATTACTATTGTGCTATCGTCGCTAAGTGGAACAGAGATTAGTGAAAAGCATGCTCTGTTCGATGTTATAAAGACCTCCATTATGACCAACAGAAAGAAATAGGGTTATTTACTTATTTACACACTCTATTTTTCTATCATTAAAATCCAATAAAAAGAAAAAATGAAGAATGATTGAAATAATCGATAAACAATGAAGAATTTAATCATTTTGATGGGGGGAATAGAATGTTTACATCCATCGGAGAGAAATTAGAAGGGAATAATTAACCGTCGTTTCAAGTCTCTAGAATTTAGAATTTCAAAATTCAAATGATATACTCGCATTTTTAATTTATAAAAAACACCGCTCGCTTTCCTATAGCGAAAATGGAGGGAACAAACTTCTAGTGAGTCTCCTCTGCATCGCTATTCTAAACAGGAGTCGAGCGGACACTTTACCTAACTGACAGGATCCCTCCTGCAATAAGTCATATAACCTATCCATTATTGACACATATAATGTTATCATTTTAATGTAAGAGAAAAATAACTTAATTAACCCTTTGGCAATTTATCCTCATCTTTAAAAACCACCATTTGTCTTGCTTTCTCCATTAAATCAACTAATGCTTTATAAGCGCCTTCCATAGAGTCTAATTCGCTTTGTAACTCTTCATTTTCCTTCTTTAGCAACGTCAGTTTTTCTTCCAATTCCTTTGTTTTCTCTTTCACAGTGGAAGAATCAATATTTTCTTGCTCCCATTTCGTTGCTTTATCATATAAATCTTTTAAATATAGAATCATTTCATCGAATTGATTCTGTATTGGTGCTGGAGAAGCGGAAGGCTGGACAATTGCTTCATCTGCAGAAAATTCTTCTGTTCCATTTGTCTTTTTTAATTGCTTTCTTTGTTTTTTGGCAAGTTCAATACCAGATTTATATTGTTTGCGTACATATGAATTCCATCGAAATCCACATGCTGCACTTGTTCTTGATAATAGCTTCCCCACTTCTTCAAATGCTTGAAGCTGCGTACCGCCTTCTCTAATATGACGAAGAACGATTTCGGCAAGCAAAATATCTTCATCTTTTGACCAAGCATCTTGTCTTGTTGTTGTCATCAGTATACCCTCCTAGTGTTTTTTATTCATACATATGCATCTACTAGAAAAGATAGACTGATTTATTCATAATGAAAAAGAAAAAATAACTGAATGCTGTTCTGAAAAATAACATTTATATAGCATCTAAAAAATATTATCTTTAGAAAAAAATCATCATAATAATTCTTCCTCTGAAACCACTTTGATACCATTTCTTCTTAAAATCGCAGTGGTTACCCCCACTCCTTCCTTTTTGGTTCCATCAAAAAAGCCAGTATATATATGGCTGCTACCACATGAAGGACTATTTTCTTTTAACACTACTATTTCAGCTTTTACGCTTTTAACAAATTCTAATGTTTTATAAGCTCCATCTATGTACATTTGCGTTACATCATTTCCGCTTGCATCTTTTACTATTGCATTGCCATCGATAACATCGTAGCCATTTCCGCCAATGATCTCTGCTGGTTCCCTCGGAGTAGAGAATCCTCCCATTAGTTCTGGGCAAACTGTCTTTACTTCTTTCATTTTCAACAGCTTTTCCACGTTGTCATTCAAACAATCTGTTCCATTATACCGGACCCTCAACCCTGCTAAACAAGAACTAACGACAATCACTCTCCATCACCCTTCACTATGTATTCCTATTACGTCTCAAAAAAAGACTTTATTCTAAAAATGGTTAAATGGAAAAAAGCACAAGAACCAAAGTTCTTGTGCTTTTAATCAACAAAAAAGATAATTAGTTGCTTACAACTTCTTTCCCTTTGTATGTTCCGCAAGCGCTGCATACACGGTGAGCAAGTTTCATTTCACCACAGTTAGGGCATTCTACCATACCAGGCACTTGTAATTTAAAATGTGTACGACGTTTTCTCTTTGCAGTTTTAGATGTTCTTCTAAAAGGTACAGCCATTCGTCCCACCTCCTTAAAGAGTATTAAGAAAGTAATGAGAAAAGATGATTCCAATCTCACATGTTTCTTTTGCATAATTAACTATGAGTTTATTTACTCATTTTCAAAAAACTTAGCAAGTCCGGCAAGACGAGGATCTACTTTCTTATCCTGTAAATCTTGCTCTTGGATAACTTCCCAATCATTACCTGACTGAGGAGCACCCTCTTCTTTCGTATCTTCACAGAAGACTTGCATCGGTACCTCAAGTAAAAGAATTTCAGCAATAATTGGCTCTAAGTCAATTACATCCCCTTTTACTTGATGAACTTCCTCTTCGTCTGTTTCATATTCTGAAACTTTTAATAGGAAGGTTTCTGTTGTTTCAACATTAATTGGATAATCCACGTCTACTAAAGTACGAGAGCAAGGTAGCACGAGAGATCCTTTTATATTTAAATGAAAAGTCACTTTCGTTGAATCAATATCTGTACGTCCTGTTATATGAATAGGAGATACTTTTCTTATGGTTGGATCTGTTTCTTTAATCACATCCATATTTATTGTTTCATCAATTGGCAATCCCTTACTTCGAAATTTTTGTAACTGGCTTAACGTCCATTTCATATATATCACCCCAAGGCAACAAAGGTAATTATAGCTTTCATATAATTATTTGTCAATATTTTTTCTTTACAGTAAATAATAAGTGGATAAGTGATTATTCCCTTATTTATTTCGATTTCTTTTCTATTCTACCCATAATCAACAGAATTGCAACCAAAACTTTGATATAATCACCAGTTCTTTGCTCTTGATTTAAGCTTTAAGCTTGTGAGGAGTGTTGTTTTTCAATAGGAAAACTAAAGAAAACCATACTGACGCAAATAGGTTTCTCTTTTATAACCAATGTTTTTAGGATAAACTTTTACTAATAAAGCATTCATTTTAATGTTTTTTCAGAAAAATGATTAGGGAGATTGTGATGAAGGCAGTTGGTGTTGTTGTAGAATATAATCCATTTCATAATGGTCATTTGTATCATATCCAAAAAGCGAAAGAATTAACACAAGCAGAGATTGTAATAGCTGTTATGAGTGGTCCTTTTCTCCAGCGTGGGGAACCTGCACTTATTTCCAAATGGTCTCGAGCAGAAATGGCGCTGGAAAACGGAATAGATCTTATTGTGGAGCTTCCTTATCCTTTTGCCACACAGCATGCAGCCGTATTTGCTTCTGGAGCAGTAGAAATTCTCCACAGCTTAGGCTGTGACTACTTATGCTTCGGAAGTGAATCAGGAAACATAAACGAATTTGATTCTATTTTTAACCTGTTGGCGGAAAAAAAGGATGAAGAAGATAGACTTGTAAAAGAGTATATGAAACAAGGCATGAGTTATCCAAAAGCAAAATCATGCGCTATCCAGGAATTAACAAGTGTAAATAAAACACAAGGACTCAATCTTCATATGCCTAATAACATACTGGGATATGAGTACTACAAGTCAGTTCGTTCAAATGCTTATCCAATGCAAGTTTGCACGGTTGCTCGTATTAAAGCTGATTACCATGATAAAAAATTCACTTCTGATACGATAGCAAGCGCTACAAGTATAAGAGAAGAATTGTTACAGACAGCAGGATCATTAACAACGATTGAACCCTTCCTTCCTTCTAGTAGTTATCAAGCGCTACAACAGTATAAAGAAACGTATCTTACTTATCATACATGGGAGAATTACTGGAGCTATTTAAAATTCCGGCTGTTGCAAACAACAGCAGAAGAACTTTCCACCATTTATGAAATAGAAGAAGGAATAGAATACCGCTTTCTTAAATATGTGAAAGAAGCATCATCATTTCAGGACTTTATCCGCTTACTAAAAACGAAAAGGTATACTTGGACAAGACTGCAAAGAATTTGTGTACATATTCTAACAAATACTAAAAAAGAAGAAATGCAAACTTACTCCAAGCCAGCATATATTCGCTTACTCGGAACAACAGCAAATGGTCGTTTGTATTTAAAGGAAAAAAAGAAGCAATTTCTTCTTCCTATCATTAGTAAGCTTTCTTCTTTTGAAAAAGAGAAAATAGTATTGGACGTACGAGCCTCCCAAATTTATGCATTAGGTGTGCCGGTTGCTGCTCAGCAAAAGTTGCTAGAGATGGATTATTCCAAGCCTCCTATTATGAAGTAATTTCTATTGAAAAGGGGCAACAAAATAAAGTAGCGCTTGCTTGCTATGCGCTACTTTATTTTGTTACTTCTTCTCATTAGCTTTTCTTTTCTTAATTTCTTTTTTAATCACTTTTATATATTTCTTCGTTTCTTCTTCTCCTATCTCAATGATTTTTTCTAAATCAGTAAATGCTTTGCTATTAAACATTTCAACAGGCGGCTTGATCATTACATCACTAGCAAATTCTCTTGATTCGACTAATTCCATTTGCATGATATCTAATGAACGCATAATCACATCATAAATATTCGAAATTTCTGTATTTACATTTACTTTAGCTACATCTACTGCAATAATGATATCTGCTCCCATTTCCTTTAAAACCGAAACAGGTACGCGATCGATTACTCCCCCATCTACTAGCAATCTCCCATTCATTTTTTCTGGAACAAATATACCCGGAATAGAAATACTGGCACGAACGGCATCAGCTATTGCCCCTTTCTTAAATACAACCTTTTCTCCTGTTAATAAATCGGCTGCCACAACAGCAACAGGGATATCCAAATCTTCAAGATTCTTTCCATAGGTGAATAAATGAATTAATTCCTTCACCCTCTTCCCAGCAATAAAGCCCATTTTGGGAACAGTAAAATCCAAGTAATATTTCCTTTTAAAGAACTTTGATAACGTATATAACCGCTGTATATCAGAACCAGCAGCATATAGGCAGCCAATAATCGCCCCTATGCTGCTGCCAGCTATATAATCTATTGGAATATTCTCTTCTCTCAATATTTTTATCACCCCAATATGAGCAAATCCCCTTGCTCCCCCTGAACCTAGCGCTAATCCAATTTTCGGGCGTTCCATATCGTCCCACCTATTCTTATCAAAATAACAATCTATATAATCTTATGGTCTTTTTTTGGAGGTTATGAGTATATTGATTGGTAGAGGGATATTCTTTAGGCTGTTTGTGTACAAGTATCTCTTTTTTTACATAAAAACTTTCAAACAGCCTTCCTTACATAGACGAGAATAAAAACCTACTATTTATATTTGAAGGGGGAGCAATATAATTTGTTACGCTCAAAATTGAAGACAATCGTACTCGCTTTATCTGCATCACTTTTAGCTCTTGCCCTGATTTCCTTTCCAGGGGTGGCGGTAGATGCTTCCAAAAACGGACTTAACACTTGGTGGACGATTGTTTTTCCTTCACTTCTTCCTTTCCTTATACTATCTGAAATATTAATAGGCTTTGGTGTTGTTCGTTTTATCGGTGTTTTGTTAGAACCCATTATGCGCCCTCTCTTTAAAGTCCCTGGAGTAGGCGGTTTCGTATGGGCAATGGGGATGGTATCCGGCTTTCCAACTGGAGCAAAATTAACAGCAAGAATGCGTGAGGAAAAACAGTTAACTAGAACGGAAGCAGAAAGACTAGTTTCTTTCTCTAATGCTTCTAATCCAATGTTTATTATCGGCGCTGTTTCAGCCTCTTTTTTCCATAGCCCAAAACTCGGATTACTATTGGCTTTCTCTCATTACTTAGCCAATTTTACAGTTGGGCTATTTATGAGATTCCACGGCAAGGATACAGAAAGAAATAAGTTAGAACCAAGAGAAAGAGCCTCTTTGAAAAGAGCCTTACGAGAACTGCATCATACTCGTTTAAAAGACAAGCGTCCACTTGGTAAGCTAATGGGAGATGCTGTAACCTCCTCTATTCAATCTTTATTAATGATCGGTGGCTTTATCATACTTTTTTCCGTTATTAATCGTTTACTATTCCACTTACATATTACTTCCTTTTTTGCAAACCTGTTAGAATCAGTTTTTCATTTCTTTACATTTTCGGCTGATCTAACCATTCCTTTTATCGCTGGCATTTTTGAGATTACATTAGGAAGTAAATTAACGAGTGATGTAGAGACATCCACACTCATGCATCAAGCTGTTATAACTAGCTGTATTCTTGGATTTAGCGGATTAAGCGTACAAGCACAGGTCGCAAGTATTCTTGCCCAGACAGACATTCGCTTTAAACCATTTTTTATAGCAAGAATTATGCAAGCAATTTTCTCTGGAATCTATACGTTTATCGCTTGGGACTTCTTTAACAAAACTTTCTTGGCAAAAGACACTCCGACAATAGTAATTCCCGGAGTAACCAAGGAAGGAGATTTCTTTCAACAAATATTTGAAAATATAAGTGCATGGGGACCAATTGTAACCATTATTTCCTTAATGATATATTGTTTTATTTTAATAAAAAGATTAATTCCAAGGAGAGAAATATAAGAAAAGTGGAGGACACCCATTTAGGGGGTATATTCCTTACACAGAAGAAATAATCGGAAATTCACTTAACCGATAGGCTACTTCTACTAAACATCAAATTGGCTACAGAAAATTTATACATTCTAACTGCAAAAAAGGACATCCATTGCCAAAAGAATTAGATGCAACTACTTCTTTTTTGGCAATATGTCCTTTTATTTATTCGCTACTATTTAAAAGCTTTATTTACGATTCTGATGAAACTTCGCTCTTAGTGCATCATGAACAATCTTTGGAACTAGTTCAGAAATATCCCCATCATACTTGCTCACTTCTTTCACTATACTTGAACTTAAGAAAGAATACTGGTTATTGGTCATAATAAAGAAAGTCTCAATATCATCTGATAAGACACGGTTCATTGATGTAATTTGCATTTCATATTCAAAATCTGATACTGCTCTTAATCCTCTAATGATTGCATTCGCATTCACACTTTTTGCATAATCGATCAGAAGTCCCTCATAAGAAGATACAGAAACGTTCTGAATATCTTTTGTTACTTCTCTAATTAACTCTAATCTTTCTTCTACCGAGAAAAAAGGTTTTTTGGCAGAATTATTCAATACACATATGTATACATGATCAAATACCTTTGCTGATCGTTTAATAATATCAATATGACCATAGGTTATCGGATCAAAACTACCTGGGCAAACTGCTATACTAGCCATTTCTTAGTCCTCCGTACCAATTTGTAAGGAATAAATAGAAACCGCAATTATTCCGTATTTTTCATGTTTCACTTGTTGAAATCTGCTTACTGCCTCAGGTAAAGAAATTTCTGAACCGTGTTCACAAACGATAACTCCTTCTTCCTTTAAGAGACCAGCTTCATCAATAAATGTTAGCATTTTTTCTAATTGCTGTTTTTTATATGGCGGATCTAAAAAAATATAATCGAATCTTTTTTCTCTTTTCTGTAATGCTTTCAAAGCACGATCCGCATCATTGCGATATACCTCAGCTCGGCTATCTAATTTGCATATAGAAAGATTTTCTTTAATAGTATGTATCGCTTTTCCATCTCTGTCTACAAAAATAACAAGATCCAGCCCTCTACTTAAAGCTTCAATACCTAGTCCACCACTCCCAGCAAATAAATCAAGGCCTTCTCCTCCTTGAAAATATGGACCTATCATATTAAAAATAGCCTCTTTCACTTTATCTGTAGTTGGTCTAGTTGAGTTACCAGGCACTGCTTTTAATGGAATCCCCTTATTCTTTCCGGAGACAACTCTCATTTTAATCACCACAACCCTATTTTACTTTAACAACTTCTTTTACCTTCCCTATCCTACCATAAACGGAATAGAGAGCCAACATTTTAAAGATTTTCGCTTAGTATTTGATGAAGCCTTTCTTTTCATCAAATACTAAGCAAATCAGTTTTTCTCGCATTGTTAAAAAAATATTACATTTTATGTATAAGTGTCCCCTTGATGGGGATAATGTAATTAACAGCATCTATTCGAGGATGTTGTTGCCAACCGCGGAGAAGACTTACGTTTCCCCATAAGTTCTTCCTCCGGTTTCTCCTCTCCCTTTACCTTCTTTCCTTATGAAAATAAGGATGTGGAAGGAGCCTGCAGGTACATGCCTGCAGGCTTTTTTTGATTTGCACTTCCTTTTTCACATAAAAAAACAGTATCTATGAATGATTTAGTGGAAAAGCGATACTCCAACAAATTTCATCAAAAATACTGTTTTTATTTATCGGCTCATAAAGGAAACTTCCATGAGTCGGGGGTTCTTCATCTCCCACTCATGGTTACTTGAACCAATCGGACCTTTACGGACAGTTGCTCTCCCTCCTATCTTCCTCATATTTTCATAAGCTTGAGGCGGGAGGCTTACTGGCCGTTAAGAGTGGGATAAAGTGAAACTTCTATCAGTGGGGGTTCCTTCCTCCCCCACTGATAGTTAGTTGAACCAATCGGACCTTTACGGACAGTTGCTCTCCCACCTATCTTCCTCGTATTTTCATAAGCTTGAGGGGGAGGCTTACTGGCCGTTAAGAGTGGGATAAAGTGAAACTTCTATCAGTGGGGGGTTCCTTCCTCCCCCACTGATAGTTAGTTGAACCAATCGGACCTTTACGGACAGTTGCTCTCCCACCTATCTTCCTCGTATTTTCATAAGCTTGAGGGGGAGGCTTACTGGCCGTTAAGAGTGGGATAAAGTGAAACTTCTATCAGTGGGGGGTTCCTTCCTCCCCCACTGATAGTTAGTTGAACCAATCGGACCTTTACGGACAGTTGCTCTCCCACCTATCTTCCTCGTATTTTCATAAGCTTGAGGGGGAGGCTTACTGGCCGTTAAGAGTGGGATAAAGTGAAACTTCTATCAGTGGGGGGTTCCTTCCTCCCCCACTGATAGTTAGTTGAACCAATTGGACCTTTACGGACAGTTGCTCTCCCACCTATCTTCCTCGTATTTTCATAAGCTTGAGGGGGAGGCTTACTGGCCGTTAAGAGTGGGATAAAGTGAAACTTCTATCAGTGGGGTTCCTTCCTCCCCCACTGATAGTTAGTTGAACCAATCGGACCTTTACGGACAGTTGCTCTCCCTCTTATCTTCCTCGTATTTTCATAAGCTTGAGGGGGAGGCTTACTGGCCGTTAAGAGTGGGATAAACTCAGGCTATTTCTTACCAAGCACTGATAATCATGAAATAGAAACTACTTTCTTAATTAAATCCCCATTTTATAATCGTATTCTTTCGCTTTATCTGGTCGCGAATTTTCAAATTCCATCTTTAAAAATGGCTTATAAGACGGCTCTACTTTTTTAACAAAAGAATGAGCATCAATTTTTTCCATTATGCTTTCTACATCACTTTGATTCGTGTAGAGCACAACATATTTTAACTTTTTGGAAATAAAATGAACATTCCCATATCTTCTTAACATTTTTGCTTGTTTTAGTGAAAATAACCAAACAATAATTCCCTGCCGTTGCCCTAGCATAATTTAACCCCTTTAAATTCCATTATTTATCATCATAGCATAGGCAAAGAAAATAGAAAAGCTAGAATCAGCATTTATGGCCAAACTAGTAATCGATGCTAGTAAAAAAGCAATGATCGTAAATTCGATCATTGCTTTTTAGTATATTATGCAGAACAACTACAGCTTCCACCACTTCCACAACCACCAGAAGAACAACCAGAAAGTTCATCAAAAAATGGATTACCTGTTGGGACTTTAATAAAAGTAGAAACAGAACGTCCGATAATGACACTAACATCGTCTAGGAGCTTTTGTAAACCATTCTCCGCTACTTTAAATGCTGCTACATTATCATCTAAATCCATATCGCGTTTAAGCTGTCTAATGTCCATCATCACTTTTTTGTATTCAGGATGGTATTTTCCAAAACGCTGAACTTCTTCATATAATTCTTTCATTTGGTTAAAAGAATGAATTTTTTGCTGTGTTTCCTTATTTGAATGTAGATTGGCCAAACAAATACGGTATTGTTCTGCAACATCTGACTCTAGTATCATTTCTGCAATCTCTTCTGCTTCCTCTTGAATAAGGAATATTTCAGTTGTCGCAAGCACGTATTCGCTCACCTCCAACTCTTATTCTACATGAAAGATAAAAGAAAGAAAAGGTTTGCGTTTTCCTTTTTCCACTCTATTCTTTAATCATTATTGGAAATGACTTTTTATATTTCGTTGTTTCGTTAGCAACATCAACTATGGATAGATTGATCGTATGTTTTCCTGGTTTTAGTCCTTCGATTACAAATGCCGCCGAAGAATATTCTTTTTTTGCACCGTCAACCTCTACTATTACTTTTCCTAATTTTCCGTTACTGTCTTCTCTGAACGAATAATCCTTTACTCTACATTCAACGAACACTTTGTTTCCTTTTACAATATGATGAACATCCATATTATCTTTTCCTGTATAGGATAAGGAGGCTTGTACAGCCGCATTAGTTGGGATTAAATAATTCGCTTCTTTTTTTGGTTTTACTTCTGGATCAGGTATATCGTTTCCACACCCAGCAAAAAGAAGAAAAGCAGGAATACAAATCAATCGAATTTTTTTCACTGTAAACACTCCTGGTAATTAATGAATTTTCTTTTTAAGTTAGTATTACCATTCATGTTTTTTTTACTCTAAGTATCAGTTATTACAGTATGATTAAGATTGAGCATTCATTGCTTGAAACATGCTAACCATCATCGAAGCCATTTGGACACCATTTGAAAACTTTTGTACATGATCTGGAATGGTTTTCTTATAATAATGGAGTGAGGCAATCTCAAAGGCTTCTAATTGATTCGGATTTCTGCTTAATTGTCTATACCATTGTGGCTGTTCCCGGATAAATTGTTGCAATTCTGAATTCTGCGCAATATATTCTTTTATACTTTGTCTCATATTATCCCCCCTATTTTAATCTTGTCTAAATGAAAATGGGCCAGAAGGTTTTTGTTCTGTTGACGCAGAAGATCCGCTTGAACCACTATTCGGGGCAAATTGAGAAATGACTCCTTGTATTGTTCCTAAAGCCTGATTTAAATTTGCTAAATAGCCCTGAATTTGATTTTGGTCCATATTTTTTAATGTATCAACGATATTAGACATCCAGACAGTTCGATTAGATGATGTCTCTTCCTCCTTTTTTGTGGAGTTTATCGTACTACCATCTAATAATCCTTCCCATCTCGCATCATTTGGACCTAATAAATACCAATCTTCATATAATTCCTGCAAAGTCACCTTCCCACTTCTCGCTTCTTTCAATACGTTAGGATTTTCTTTTACAAATGCTTTAAATTCTTCTACAGAAGGATGAAGTTTTTTATTAGCCATTATTATTTCACCTCTAATTTGATACATCTGCCTATGTTACTGTATGATAGCACGATAAAAAATGTGCATTTCCCTTTCAAAATTCCCTCTGTGGTCTAAATGAGGCAAGTGTAAGGATAGATAAAGTGAAACTTCCATCAGTGGGGGTTTTCCTTCCTCCCCCACTGATGGTTAGTTGAACCAATCGGACCTTTACGGACAGTTGATCTCCCACCTATCTTCCTCCTATACTCATAAGCTTTGGGGGAATCTTACTGTCCGTTAAGAGTGGGGTAAATTCTGTCAAAAAAAAAACTGCCAACCACTCCTTTACTGAGTTTGTCGACAGTTATGTGTATATCCCATTACCATTTTTCAATAAAATTCTGCGTATAATATTTATCAAATACCCCTACCCCAAGATGAGTAAATTTGTCATTTAATAAACATTCACGATGACCTTTGCTGTTTAGCCAACCTTCCATTACAGATGGTGCATCTGAATAACCTGCTGCGATATTCTCTCCAGCAACTTGATAAAATACATCTCCTGCTTTTAGACGATCCTCTAAATCTCCATACTTCTCAGAAGTATGGGAAAAGTCTTCTGTATCAAACATATCCTTACTATGACCTAAAGCTACCTCAGCAGTAGGTTGATCCCATTCCACAGTGTTGAGTTCAAATCTTTTTCTTAACACATTCGTCATATCTAATATTTGTCGTTCATTGCCCTCTTGAATTGCTTCACTATCTTCCACACTATTCTGTGTCTCTAATAGTTCTCCTCGATAAACTAATTCGTATGGTCTTAAATGAAGTAATGTACGGGCATCCATATAGCGAATACTTGATAAAGTACCGTTAAATTTATCAAAGTATAGCTGTGCATAATAATCGCCAATTTGAATCAATGGACGGTTATTTATTTCATCCTCTGATAACTCAAATCGATAGGAGGAGTTTTCATAATTAAAACTAATATTTGTTTCAATTGGCGTCATCGTATAAATCTCTCCAACTTCTTGTCCAATTTTATAAGGAGTAATATTCACTGAGTTGCCAATTGCGTAAACAGTAACGACTTTATCCTCTAGGATTCCAACTTGAAAATACTTAGAGTCATCCTTATTGTAAATCCACCAATCATATTCATATGCAGATGGATCAATTCTAGCTGGTTCTCCGTATTTCTTTTTTAGTTCACTTGTACTTTTACCGATTAAAGTTCCCAAACCTTCTTTAGGAACTGAAAGAACTTGCGTATTTTCCTTCGCTTCTTTGAGATTATCCTCCACTTTTGTAGGATTATCACCATTTTCAACTAGTACATCTGGCTGATTATTGTCATCTGTTATACTAAAATAGAATCCAATCGCTGATAACACTGCAATAATTACAACAGTTCTTAATAAAATTTTCAGAGGATTCCCCCCTCTCTAGCATTGTTTCTATTAATATATGTGGCTTTCTTACTAAATAGTATAACTTACTTTAAATAATTTTAATAGAATAAGTATTTTTTCAATTATGTAAAGTAAGTTAATTTTTAAAGCAATCCATCTCCTCAATAAAAGTGCAATAAAAAAATGCTTCTATTTTTTGTAGAAGCATTTTTCCTTTTCCTATTAAAAGCCTAATATTGCTTTTATAACAGATGTTGTTTCGCCACCATGGTAGAAAACATAAAGAAGTAAATAAACTGCTGTTCCTGTAATGGCTGTAATAAACCAGATAATACTTGTCATTGGACCTAACTTTCGATGCTTTGCATACTGTTTCTTATACCCTGTATACAACATGATAATCCCTAATACAGCACCTATTGTTGCCAAAGTGATATGAAAGATCAGAAAAATGGTATAGTAGATTTTAATATCATCAGGTCCACCGAAAGAAGTGTTACCAATAAAAATCGTTCTTGATGCGTAAATGATGAAAAAGATTACTGCAAAAATTGCTGCAAAAAGCATGACGGTCTGATGCTCTTTTCTTTTTCTTTTCTTAATTAATCCCCAACCAATTGCTACAAAAATGGCACTTAAAATGATAAATGAAGTACTAATTGTTGGCAAAATCGGTAATGTAAATTCCATTAAACTACCCACTCCATAAAGTATTTACCTCTTTGTTTAACAAACTCCCAAATTCCCTTTAAATAAGGTTGTTTTCGTAAAGTTTGCTGCTAGTAACCCGCAGCCGGAATACACTTCGCTTTCCACTTATAAAAAAGTAACAACCTTTAATAAATTCTAAATCAAACATTATTCTCCTCGAAATGTTCTCCCCTTATGATAATTCCTTTTAGAATAATGTAAATACTACCATTGAAACAAATAGAACCGTTAAATATTGGATGGAATAAATAAACATCGCTGTAGCCCATTTATATTCATCTTGTTTTTTGCTTGCTCGAATTCCTGTAATAACCCAACCGATATTTAGTAACGTTGCTAATATTAAAAATGGAATACCGATTTGGTATAACAAAAATGGCAGTGGAAATAATGCGACAATCCATATATACGTATGTTTTTTTGTTACTTCAAACCCTTTAACAACAGGAAGCATTGGAATCCCTGCTGCACGGTACTCTTCCACTCTTCGAATTGCTAACGAGTAAAAATGCGGAGGCTGCCAAACAAACATAATTAAAAACAAGCTCCAAGCCATTACATGAAGTCCAGGATCAATTGCAGCCCATCCAATTAGTGGTGGAACGGCTCCTGAAAAACTTCCAATAACGGTATTTGATACAAGTCGACGCTTCGACCACATTGTATATATCACAACATAGCTAAATGCACCTACTAAAGCAATAACTGTTGCGGTAATGGTAGTTAATAATAAAAATAGTGTTCCAATTAACAGAAAGCCAAAACCTAAAACAGCAACTCTTACAGGCTTTACTTTCCCTGTTACGGTCGGCCTTGCCTTCGTTCTTTCCATTAATGGATCAATATCACGATCTATAAAATTATTTAACACACAGGAACCGGCAATAATCAACCCTGAACCTGTCAATGTATATAATACAGTGTCAATTTGCTCTAAAAACTTAACATCTGTGAAAACTATTGCAAGCCAGATACCGGTAAATACAGTGATTAAGTTTGAATTCACGATTCCTATTTTAATTAATGCGAGAAAATCCTTCCAGGCAGTTGTTTCTGATTGTTTATTTGTCAATTTGGCTTCAGGATAAACGCGAGAATTAGCCATTTGATCATGTCTCCCCTTTCCAATACACAGTAAAAAATATACTACTATATAAAAATCCGTTCATTTCCATTGTGTCATTATTCACATTTAACAATATAGCAATGTTAAAAAAGACTCTTTTGCTATTAAAACATATTTCCACTAATATTTCTCTCTTTTTTCCCAAAAAACTTCAGTTGTCACATTATTGGTAAACATTAACATTATAAACACCTTCTTCGAAAGCGTTTTAAAAAGAAAAAGACACTCTACTTATTATAGCTTTTTTTCGCAAGGAAGCAAATGAATCAACCTGTTTTCTAAACCTTCTTATCTTTAGAACATACTAAAAAAAGATAGCACCTTTTTCGGTGCTATCTTTTTTTAGACTGTAGACAAATCCTTGAATTTTAGATATAGAGGTTTGTCTATAGTATATTTATTAGTTCCTTTGAATAGAGATGTTGCTTTCCGCTTCAGGGGTTCGCTTTCCGTGGGGCTCGCGCTGAGCCCACAGGAGTCTCACCCCTTCCACTCCAAGCAACGCATGAAATTTCAATTTGAGTTTCCAAAAATCTTTTTGTCGACAAACTGCTCTTTTATTAAAAATTTCGGTTTGGACGTACAAAAGTCGAAGTAGATTGCTTCTGCTCTGGAACATCCGGAACACCTTCTTCTTTTGGTTTATAAACTCTTTCATATTTAACAAACATCGAAACATTAACTAAAATTCCCATTCCAATTGATAATTGCAATAAGGACGATCCCCCATAACTAATGAAAGGTAACGGGACACCAGTCAGCGGAATTAATCCAGAAACCCCACCAATATTAATAAAAGCTTGTATTCCGATCATACTGGAGATGCCGATTGCTAATAAGCTCCCAAAAGGATCTTTGCACTTTAAGCCTGTATAAATCCCTCGTAAAACAATATAACTTAGCCCCACTACTACAAAGCCTACCCCAAAAATACCTAATTCTTCAGCAATTACTGCCATTATAAAATCGGTGTGACCATCTGTTAAATAACCTAATTTTTGTACACCTTGTCCCAAGCCTACCCCTTTAAGACCACCAGAGCCAATAGCAATAAGCGAGTTACTCATATGATAACCAGATTCTTGCACGACTTCTTCTGCAAATGGAGAATCTAGAAAAACAAAAATTCTCGCCATTTGCTTTTCTGTAAAGATGCTTTTACCAGCTAACTGCATGATGAAAACTAATAATAACAGAAATGATAGACCAATCAGCATTAACTTCGATAAATTTTTCCAGTTCATTCCTGAACAAAGAATAACGGTTGCACCAATCATAAAAATGATGGCAGCTGTTCCAAAATCCGGCTGAATAGTAACTAACGCACAAACAATAACCAAATAGGCTAGTGGAGGGACAACTCCCCTATTAAATTCATTGATATACGACTGCTTTTTAGAATAAATAGCCGATAAATAAATAATAACAGCTAATTTAACGAACTCCGCTGGCTGAAGACTTGCTGTCCCAATCTTATACCAGCTTTGCGCATTTCCATAAACACTACCAAACAAAAAGATTCCACTTAAAAACATAATAGAGCCAAATACCATTGGGACTAATATTTTATTACTTAATAAAGCTTTATACGGAAAAATTGCTACAACAATAAAGGCGATTCCCGCAACTAATATATATTTAAATTGCCTCTTATAAAAAAAATCGCTACTATCTTCTCCATAATATTGAACTGCCGAAACCATACTAGCACTATAAATCATAATTAACCCAAATAAAATTAATAGTACCATTGCTATAATCAGTGTATAATCATACGATTTTAATATCTTCTTTACCATTCAACCGCATCCCTTATTCAATCTCCTCATTTAGAGTATTCGTTGTCTCTTATCTATTTCCTGCTGAAAAGGATAACTTCCGTTCATTCTCTTAAAATATTGGGCAATTTTCTACTAAATTTCCGCTAAATATCAAGTTCGTTATTTATCCGGTGGGGAAGAAACAATACTTATCGTTTCCCAAGGCATTGTAGTACCGCCTTGCTCCGATCAAAAAACAACTATGGAAACAGACAATTATAATAATTAGGCGTATTCGTATGTACTTCCCTTATTTTAAAATAATACACCTAACCACTAAAAAAACTCAAACAATGACTGCTTTTGTTTGAGTTTACTTTTTATTTTCTTATAGATGCTTCATGCAAAATCGATAATTCCTTTTCCAACTCATCTAAAATTTTCTTACCAACTTGTTCTTCTACTAATCCTAATCGAATAGCAAAATCTATCTCTTTAGACAATCCATACATTTGCGTATCCAATACCTCTTCATATAGAGGACATTGTGGCATTGTTAAATTATCCATCTGAACTTTAATTAGTTTTAATATTTTTTCAGCATCTGCTTTCAATAACTCATTTGCTTTTTCTTTATGATTAATAATCATTTCAGAAGTCAATCCTATCCCCCCGTTTCCGAGCGATTATCCTATCTATAAAGTTTAAACTCAACCTAGAAAAATTGCAAGAACAATCCCCATGAAAAATCCAAATAGTTTTTGTTCTAGCGTATGAGTAAAATGTTTGTGGGAGAATAAATATCCTTTTTGTCTAGTTGGGGGACGAGTCCCCCAACTAGACAAAAAGGCCACCAAGCGAAAGCGCGGTAGCTGGAAAAAATTAAGTATTAAAAAAGAGAGCTTCCTTTTGTAAAGTAGAGTTTGACTAGAAAACTACGAAAAGGAGAGGCTCTCATGAATCAATGTAACATAAAAATGCCATCATTAAAAGAATTGGAAAAAACTTTATTTCGAACACTACAAATGACGTTTCAAGAAATCCTTATTCAAACGTTAGAAAATTGGGATCAAGAGATTGCCAAGCAACGAGACAAAAGAAGATTTGCTTTACGTGATAAACGAGAAATACGATTAGATACAGCGTTTGGAGCTGTGGAGCTGAAGCGTAATTATTATTTTGATCGTGTGACTAAAAAATATATTTGTCTATTAGATCACTATTTACAGTTTCAGGGGAATAAGGGATTTAGTCCGCTACTAGAAGAATGGGGGTTAGAACTAGCGACGAATGGCTCCTCCTATCGAAAGGCGGTGGAAACGTTCGAACAATTTTTAGGCTATTCGGCGATGAGCCACGAAGCATTACGGCAACATCTTCTTCAAACAAGCGTACTTCCCGCTAAGGAAAAACGCCCTTTTCAAAAGGTATTGTTTGTCGAAGTAGATGGATTATATGTGAAGAGTCAAGAAAAGAAAAAGCGTGGATGGGAGTTGAAATTCGCCGCTGTACACGAGGGATGGAAAGAAAACGGAAAGCGAATCAGGCTCCGAAATAAAAGGCATTTTCTTTATGAAGGAAAAGAACCCTTTTGGGAAGCCTTTGAAACGTTCTTACAGAATCATTATGCGTATGATCCTACCCAAACCTTGCTTATTATTAATGGTGATGGAGCAGGCTGGATAACGGCATGTCGGGAGTATTTTCGGGAACGCGCCTTTTTCACCATGGATCGTTTTCATGTCGCTCGTTCGATGAAGCAACTAATGAAGAGCCATCCTCGATACCGCTACATGAAAAGAGCGTTAAGAAACTACCAGGTAGAAACATTACTTCTAGAGTTGAATAGCGCAGTAGGAACAATGGATACACCAGAAAAAGAAGAAAAACTAGAGCATTTCCTTGCCTTTTTAACGCATCATCAGGAAACCATAAAAGATTACCGTAGTTGGTTACAGGAAAAAGGTGTGGACACGACAGCGTATCGTCCAATGGGAAGTGCAGAGGCGATGATGAATCAATTAGCCAAACGATTAAAGAATGGAAGAGCATGGAGCAAAAAAGGAGTCATGAGCATGGCGCGCTTGTGGATTGGATTGAAGGATGACCTATCCATCCAAACGATATATGGGAAATGGGAAAAAGCCACGGAAAAATCAAAGAAAGAGCATCGAGCGAAAAGAAAAATACCCACAAAATTAGTAACAGAAACCGTGCGTCAGAACATGCCATACTTAAATCAAGCGATTGGAAAACCCGTTCACTTTGCCTTACAGGGATTAAAAGGTTTTTAAAAAATGAGAGAATCAACAGTTGGAAGAACAAAACCAATTGGAAAGCGGATACAAACTTAGAGGTTTTACTTTATAAAAAAGGGAGCTAAAAAAACTCCCACAAAAACTTGACTCAATCTGTTCTAGCATTCAAAATGACAGAAAGAAAAGAAAAGACTATACTTAAAATAACATCGTTTTCGTCTGCTAGTAAAATTAGTTACTTAAAATAATTTTGATGTTATTAATTTGCAGATTTTTTCTACAAACAAAACAAAGTACATAAGGAGGAATCTTTAAATGAATAGTATTATTCAAGTTACCGGACTGGTGAATTTTCCGATTACTATCGATCCGACTGTATGGATATTTGATGATCGCAAACAAACTGCTGATACCGTATTTGCACCAGTTGAAGTGAAAGATGAATTAGAAGCGTATACAAAAGAAGCCTCCAAGCACTGGGATCAAGAAATTACAGAAGGTGCAAAAGTTCCAGAGCAGTCTACAAAAACCTATCAAAAAGTAGAAATGCTCACTGGAACCTTCTATATGTCCTTAGCACCATTTATAAAAAATGCGGAACCGAAGAAAGATGCAACAACTCTTTTAGTCACAATGGCTAATGAAGAATACGCCATTCCTTTAGAAGAAATCGACTCGATCTTCTTATTATTTTGCATAAAAGGAAAACCACTTACAGAAGATGGTCCAGTACATATTTATGACAATAGAAAAGACAAAGAACAAACTCCGATAAAAAATGTGCAAGCATTTAAAATTACATAATTCGAAACATACGCCATCCCAGTATTGCTAGGATGGCGTATATTAATTAATTAGACTAAGACTAGAGAAGATCTGCTGCTAACTGTGCTAAAGAAGATCGTTCTCCTTTTACTAATTTTACGTGACCCGCAATTGGCTGATCTTTGAATCGCTCTACTACATAGCTTAACCCATTATTAAAGGCATCTAAATATGGATGATCAATTTGTTCTGGGTCTCCCATAAGAACAATCTTACTACCTTCTCCTACCCTCGTTAAGATCGTTTTCACTTCATGTTTCGTTAAATTTTGTGCTTCGTCAATAATAATAAATTGATCAGGAATACTGCGACCTCTAATATAAGTTAATGCCTCCACTTCAATTGATCCCATACCAGCAAGAATTGCTTCTAATTCTCCAGGCTTTTTTGTATTAAACAAATACTCGAGATTATCAAAGATTGGCTGCATCCATGGCCTTAATTTTTCTTCCTTTTCTCCCGGAAGAAAACCTAAATCCTTTCCCATTGGGACGATTGGCCTTGCTACTAATAATTTTTTATAATCTCCAAAATCCTCTGTTTGCATCAATCCAGATGCTAACGCCAATAATGTTTTCCCCGTTCCGGCTTTTCCAATTAGCGTAACTAAAGGCATGTCTTTCTTTAATAACATTTCAATTGCCATTGTTTGCTGAACATTTCTTGGGCGAATTCCCCAAATATGCTCATGATCGAATACTAATTTTTTTACATATTTCCTTGATGGATCCACTATTGCTAATGCAGACGAAGAAGAACCTAACACATCCTTTAAGATCAGAAACTGATTTGGGTAATAAATCCCATTGCCAATTTCTCCAATAGGGAGCTGTCCATTCTCATAAAAGCGATTTAAAACATCAATGGTTACTTGTACATCCATAAAACCAGTATACAAATGATCATTTTCAACTACTCGATCACTTAAGAAATCCTCACTCACCAGACCTATCGCATCTGCTTTTACACGTACGAGCGTATCTTTACTTACTAAGATAACGGTTCGTCCATTTTCTTTTTTGCTTTCTTCTATTGATAAGTTTTTTGCTACTGCTAATATACGATTATCATTTGTCTTTTCCACAAATATTTCTTGAAGCTCATGAAAAGAACGGTGATTCAGTTCAATTCGTAAAGTTCCACCATTCTCCAAAGGAATTTTATCGTGCAACTTTCCTGTTTCTCTTAAGTTATCGATCAATCTAGATATTTGTCTTGCGTTCCTTCCGATTTCATCCATGTACCGTTTTTTGCTGTCTACCTCTTCTAAAGCTACTGCTGGAATTACTACATCATTGTCACTAAAAGAAAAAATAGAATAAGGATCCTGTAACAAGACATTTGTATCCAATACGTAAATTTTACTCAAACCGATGCCCCCTGCTCTAAAACGTCATATATTGCTGCACTATCCGTGTAACGGAAAGAACCTTGGTAAAATATATGTTTTATCGCATAAAGATAGAAGATATTTTGCACAATAAAGAAAGAGGAACCGTAAAAAAACATAAAAATGCTCATTTCCACCTACAAATTAGGTGAAAATGCACACTTTTAGAAGTTATTCTTCAATATCAAAGGAGGTAATATTTGTGAAAAAAGGATATTTATTAATTTTATTCCTTTTTCTTCTTTCTGGATGTACAAATAATAACGTGGAAAATAGCCAACAATCTGAGAATAGAGAAAATCCCCCTCATGTAACGAATGTTAAAAATTCTACTATACAAGAGGTGGACCGTAAGACTGGCCAGGATATCGCGAAAAGACTCGTTACTCTTGCCACAAGCATTGAGAATGTCAATGATGCCACAGCAGTAGTAATCGGTAGATATGCGCTTGTAGGAGTGGACATCAATGCAGACTTAGATCGTTCTGAAGTAGGCTCGATTAAATACGCAGTTGCTGAAAGCTTAAAAAATGACCCAGACGGAGCAAATGCAATTATTATTGCAGATCCAGATCTCAATGCAAGACTTAAAGAGATTGGCGAAGATATTCAAAATGGGAAACCGATTCAAGGAATATTCAATGAATTAGCTGATATTAGCGGAAGACTCATTCCTGAGATACCAGCAGATATGATTAAGAATGAGCCTGATAGAGATCTCAAAAATCCAAACGAAAATTTAAATAATGAAGAAGAAAAAGAACTGAAAAAAGATCAAGATGAACAATCAAATAATCATATAAGAGATTAAAATTCGATTTTTTATGCGATTATATATTATAATGTGCCTATAATCCATTTTATCGAACTTATATGATTAGAGGTGCAGCTATTGAAAGTTAAATGTGTGATATGTGATAAAATTGAAGATATAGACGAAAACTCCTTTCAGGCAAAACGTCTGCGAAATCGACCGATTCATACGTATATGTGTAAAGAGTGTGAAGATAGAATTGCTGAGAATACTAAGAAAAGAATCGATTCTGGCAACTTCGTCCTTTATCAAAACAAAACACAGGAAGATGATTGGTAAACAAAGAAAATATATAGGTAAAAAGGGGCTGGGACATAAGTATTCCAGCCAAGGATAATTCCGAACAATTATACGAAGATGCTAATGAATGTTCCGTATAATTGTTCGGGCTTTTATTTGTTTTTCAAAGGATGTTTCCATGAAGTTTGGTGCGATTCCCCGCAGCCGGAATACACTTCGCTTTCCATGGGGCTCGCGCTGAGCCGCTTCGGCCTGTGGCCTGCAGGGTCTCAGACTGTCTCGCTAATCCCATAGGAGTCTTCGTGTATTCCGGCTGCTCTGTTTTTCCAACTAATTATATTTCCTCTTGTAAAAAGTATGCGAAAGCAGCCGCTATTTACTAGCTATATTAGAAATTGTTCGTCTTTACAGAGTATCTATTTAGTTATGTCCCATCCTCTTTTATGTAGGCTTGGCAATTAACGGCATCGTTAATTCAGGCGCTAGTTCTTCGCTTTTAATGACCATGGCTGTTAATCGCATATCTGTTTTCGATTTGCCTCGAACATAACCCTCTCCATTAACATTTTCCTACTCACAATGCTAAATGTGGAGTCATCTCCTGCATGAACACCACTTTTTACTCTCACAATGCTAAATGTGGGGTTCATCCCCTGTATGAACGCCACTTTTTACTTTCACAATGCTAAATGTGGGGTTCATCTCCTGTATGAACGCCACTTTTTACTCTCACAATGCCAAATGTGGGGTCCATCTCCTGTATGAACACCACTTTTTACTCTCCCAATGCCAAATGTGGGGTTCATCTCCTGTATGAACACCACTTTTTACTCTCACAATGCTAAATGTGGGGTTCATCTCCTGTATGAACGCCACTTTTTACTCTCACAATGCCAAATGTGGGGTTCATCTCCTGTATGAACGCCACTTTTTACTCTCACAATGCCAAATGTGGCTTTCATCTCCAGTTTCCAATATGAATGCCTTTTTCCAACTTGCTTGCGGTCACTAAGGACGCTTCTCTGTTCCCTTTTCACTTGGTTTTCCTGTTTACGGTCAATGATAAAAATTCTCAGTCATATCCCCCAACATCCCACTATTCAAAACACAAAAAGAAGCCATCAAAAGATGACTCCTTTGCCTTCTATTATTCAGCAGTTTTTTTCTTCTTTTCTGCTCTTTCACGTTCTGATTTATTTAAGATTTTTTTGCGTAAACGAATAGATTCAGGAGTTACTTCACAATACTCATCATCATTCAAGTATTCTAAAGATTCTTCCAACGTCATAATTCTAGGTTTTTTCATTGTTGCTGTTTGGTCTTTGTTTGCTGAACGGATGTTTGTTGCTTGTTTTACTTTTGTGATATTAACAGTAATGTCATTTTCACGAGTATGTTCACCAACAATCATACCTTCGTAAATTTCAGTTCCAGATTCTACAAAGATAATTCCACGGTCTTCTACTTGCATTATTCCATAAGTAGAAGATTTTCCAGATTCCATACTTACTAATACACCTTGACGACGTCCACCGACTTGACCTGAAGCCATTGGTTGGTAGCTGTCGAATGTATGGTTGATGATACCATATCCACGAGTTAACGTTAAGAACTCAGTTGTATAACCAATTAATCCACGAGCTGGTACGTTAAAGATTAAACGAACTTGTCCGTTACCATTGTTGATCATATCTAACATTTCGCCTTTACGGGCACCGATTGATTCCATTACAGAACCTGTATGTTCTTCTGGAACATCGATTTGTACACGTTCAATTGGCTCACAACGAACACCGTCGATTGTTTTTACGATAACTTCTGGTTTTGAAACTTGAAGTTCATAGCCTTCACGACGCATATTTTCAATTAAGATAGATAAGTGAAGCTCTCCACGTCCAGAAACAGTCCAAGCATCTGGAGAATCTGTATTTTCTACACGTAAGCTTACATCTGTTTCTAATTGCGCGCGTAATCTTTCTTCAATTTTTCTTGAAGTTAAATATTTACCCTCTTTACCTGCGAAAGGAGAGTTATTAACTAAGAATGTCATTTGAAGAGTTGGCTCATCAATACGTAAAACTGGAAGTGCCTCTTGATGATCAAACGGACATACCGTTTCACCAACGTTAATATCTTCCATTCCTGATACTGCGATTAAATCACCAGCATATGCTTCTTCTATTTCTTGACGTTTTAATCCGAAGAAACCAAAGATTTTTGAAACACGGAATTGTTTAACAGTTCCATCTAGTTTCATTAAAGCTACTTGTTGACCAACTTTCATCGTACCGCGGAATACACGCCCGATCCCAATTCTTCCAACATAGTCATTGTAATCTAGAAGAGCTACTTGGAATTGTAAAGGTTCTTCACGATTATCAACAGGTGCAGGAATATGATCAACGATTGAATCATATAATGATTGCATGTTTTCATCTTGTTTTTCAGGGTCTAAGCTAGCAGTTCCATTAATAGCTGATGCATAAATAACTGGGAATTCTAGTTGCTCTTCTGATGCGTCCAACTCAATAAATAAGTCTAAAACTTCATCAATTACTTCAGCAGGACGAGCAAAGTCACGGTCAATCTTGTTAACAACAACAATTGGTGTTAAATTTTGCTCTAAAGCTTTTTTCAATACGAAACGTGTTTGTGGCATACAACCTTCATACGCATCTACCACTAGTAAAACACCATCTACCATTTTCATGATACGTTCTACTTCACCACCGAAGTCAGCATGTCCTGGTGTATCTAGAATGTTAATACGTTTATCTTTATATTGAATAGCAGTATTTTTCGCTAATATTGTTATTCCACGTTCTCTTTCTAAATCATTAGAATCCATTGCACGTTCTTCTACATGTTCGTTCGTACGGAATGTGCCGGATTGTTTTAACAGCTGGTCAACCAAAGTCGTTTTACCGTGGTCAACGTGAGCAATAATAGCAATGTTACGAATATCTTCTCTAATTTTCAAAAATTTCACTCCTACCTAAATATGTCTATCTGGATTCAACTTATTTTTTAATAATATTATAACTGAGTCATTATATCACATAAATTCACAGAAACCTAAATCCTTTTAAAAAAATAACAAATGTAAACGTTATTTTAACAAAATAATCTATTTAAGCATAAAATTTATTCTTATAAATAACAATTTCTTTACATTATGTCTGTTCTTTCCATTCCCATCCATAGTATGATAGAAATGAATGAACAAAGTTAAAAAACCCACATCGATTGCTGTGGGGTTTAAATATATCATACGCTATTATTTCCGATTAATATACAACATAATAAAGGAAGATAAACATGAATTTTGAAAAATATCCACTTTTTTACTATAACGTTTATGGAATTTCTAGTTTCATTAGTATCGGAATATGTATTCTCGAAAAAACATTAGCTGGTACACTTATTTGTTTTTTTCTCTTTTGCGGCATTTGGTTCCTTCGATCGCACAAGAAAAAGAAATTACAACGTGTGATCGATAAACAGCCTTCTTAAATCTTAACCTACTTTACCAATTTCCATCCTTTAAATACTTTTGAAGAATTTCATCATGCAATCCAGGTTTTGATGCAAAAAAGGATTGTTGTGTTAGTAAATCGAGCGGTTCATTTCTTAAGGTTGTTACCTTCCCGCCAAGTTCTTCGACCATTATCTTACCTGCAGCATAGTCCCATGGTGATAATCTTAAGGTTAGATAAGCATCCATTCGTCCAGCAGCAATATATGCTAACTCTAAACAAGCAGATCCAAATGATCTTGTCCCCCTAGACTCTTTTACAAGTGGTTCTAAAATAGTTGGATCAATTCGTTTGTTTTTTGTAACCCATGTGGCATTCAACCCAACAATAGCTTCTTCAACTGCGGTGTTCTTTAAAGGTAATAGTTCAATATCATTCATAAAAACACCATTCCCCTTTTGAACATGGTACAACTCATCTGCGACTACATCATATATTAAGCCAATTTTTCCTATACCATTCTCATAAATTCCGATCGAGATAGCAAAGTCCCGCTGCATGTGTACAAAATTCATCGTTCCGTCAATAGGATCAATAATCCAAACAATCCCTTTTAAATCTTCTAAGGATTTGCTAATTCCCTCTTCCCCTAAAATACGATGAGAGGGAAATACTTCACTGATTTTATTTATCAGAAATTCTTCTGTACCTTTATCTATTTGTGTGACTAAATCATTTTTATTGGATTTTGTTTGAATAATGAGCTCGGACGAAAAAGACTTGATGATTCTTTCGCCTGCCTCTTTTATCCATTCTTTTGCATACTTATCGATTTCAAGCCAATTTGCCATTTTCTCACCCTTCTTTACATTCTTTTTTCCAACACTTCTTTTATTATAGCTTATAGAATTGCTTATCATCCTTCAAGAATAATGAAAGTAAAAATCATTTCTTACACTATAGTATCATAAAGCCCGCACTAGCTGAACGCAAAATCATGTAGCTGGCTCTATAGGAAGTAATTCTAATTCCTATAGAGCCAGCTACATGATTAACCAATTACTTATTTAATTATAATGCATTAAGTCTTAGAAGTTCCTGCCTAATTCTTTCTAGCTTTTGTTTACTTAATTTTTTTTGTTTTTCATTCTTTTCATTGATTGCATCGAATAAGGTAGCCAACTCATAATCCATTTCTAGACGAAGAACAGCCTTTTTTTCCTTTTCCACTTCCAGTTTCTTCGCTAAATTCATTAATTGTTTCAATGACAGTACACCCCTTTCATCGACTTGCATTTCTGTTGATTTCTTATACCTGAATCCGTGATAAAAAATAATTCTTCCGATAATTTTAGGAATTCCTTATTTTCTTGCCATTCGTACTAATTTAAGTTGGATTGATTGTTTTTTGTGTACACTAAATAAAACCTGCTTACCTATAATTTTTTTCAGGTCTTATTACCTATTCAGTTTCCTAGGCTTATGTTGTAAATGAAAGATACAGTCGTTTAAAAGTAGGAAACCAAGGACTATGATTTCCAAACTTTAAGTAAATTCTTCGGGAATGCTTTACCAATTTTGCAGCTAATGTAATCAAATTCTGGATAACCGTTTTTACTCGGCGACGGAAGACCTTTCTTTTAAGCGGCGCATCCCCTGATTTCAGGCTTTCTTGGCCAATAATCCGAAGGAGATTGTAGGTTAAACATCCAAGATGTAAGATTAATTCATTGGTGGCAAATTTCCCAGAAGGGAAACGTTCTAGGTCTAAATCCGTTTTTAATTCACTGTGGAATTGTTCACAAGTGGCATGTTCGTGATAAAGGCTAATTATTTCCTCTGTTTCATTAGGTAGGGTAGTCCAATAGCTCTCAAACTCAACATCTGGGATTAAGAGGATTTGGCCGTTTTTATCAATCGTTCTTTCTGTTACTTTATAGACTTGGCGAATGGCTTTTTTCATTCCCTTTGGAGTTGTTTCTAAAGCACCATAGAATACACGTTTTCCTTCTCGCTCCTGAACGCATTTACCGAATTGTTCAGCTACCATGAGCCAGTTTTCAGGCTTTTCACGGCGAGGATTTCGTTTAATTATGAAATCGGCCTTTTCATTCACACAAACTTTTAGGTTTTCGACACTATCGTTTCCTGCATCCATACGGACCAATAACGATAGATCAGTAATCATCCGAGAATATATAATACTTTTCTCGAGAAATTTCTCAGTATCCTTTTGAACGTGTGTGCTTCCCTCCCGAAGTTCCACATTTACAACGTAGCCTTCTTGACCCAAATAGGAGAAGTTAGGGGAATACCCGTCACATCCTTTGTATGTGCGACTAACCCCTTCTTTCTTAGTATTTGAGTTATCAAATGGCGATACATCAATATCCAGAGGTACGTATGATTTTTTGTCACTAGTAATTGTTGGAGTGACAGGAGAATCAAATTGCCGTATTAGTTTAGCCGATTCTTCCAGAACAATGGATTTCCATCCAGTCACCTTGGCAATTTGATCGAGTCGTTGCCGTAGTGTGGGACTTGATGGAACCACTTGAATATCCAATGCACGATAAAAGAAGGGATCATCTCGAAATTCTTCGATATGGTCGAAATCATTCTTACCTTGGCACAATAGACCCACATAAGAAGTGGTAACATCCCCATTAAGAATGGCCGGAGACGACTTGATTTCTGGGACCTTTAAGGATGAAAAACGTTTGTAAAATTTTGTTTTTGATAAAAGCAAACCTATTAAACCTAGACCCGAATGGGTCGTTAATGTATCATCGGAATCTTCTAAAATAAACTTAACCAATTTCAACACCTGCCTGGTGAAATAAAATTATCAACATAAATCAGCTGATAACATTATTATATCAGGATTTGTGGGCACATTTATTATTAATTACGTCACGGACTCAGGTTATATATTATGTGGAAACCAATTAGCTTGCTCCTTTTTTGTGCGATAACCTAGTTAAACCCTTATTTCTTCATAATATTATTTATGTATGCTACAATATTTTCGAAAAGCACATCTAAAGAAGAAAATTTCAGGTAAGTGACTAAATAGCTTTCTTGATTTTATATACACTATTTACCCGCAAACAATCGAGATAAACAAAAAAGGAGATAAGAAATAATGTCGTTTACTGGTTTTACACAAAAAGATTTTGATACATTTACGATTGAAGGACTAGATTCACGAATGGAAGCAATCCAGAAAAGAATTCAGCCAAAATTCCACGAAATTGGTTCTGAGCTTTCAGAGCAGCTTTCAGGGAAACTTGGAATGGAAATGTTTCTACATATCGCTAAACACGCAAGACGTACTGTTAATCCACCAAAAGACACGTGGCTTGCTATCGCAAGCAATAAACGAGGATATAAACAGCATCCACATTTCCAAGTTGGGTTATTTGATGACCATGTCTTTATTTGGTTAGCTTATATATATGAACTTCCAAAAAAGAAAGAAATTGCAGAAGGCTTTTTAGCCAATTACGAGCTCTTGCATTCTACCCTGCCAAAGGATTATTTTCTTTCCATGGATCATATGAAAAAAGAAGCCGTTAAAATTGGAGAAGCTGATTTAGAGGCAGCTTTAACGAGATTCCGTGATGTGAAAAAAGCTGAATTTTTGGTAGGTCAGCAAATCCCTGCTGATGATCCTATTCTATCGAATGGAGAGGCATTCCTCTCATTAGTTGAAAAAACTTATGATACATTACTTCCAATTTATAAATTATCGTTAGAGTATTAAATCTGACAAGCACTATAGTTTCAGATTTAATGGTACAAATACAAAAACCTTGGGAAAATCCCCAAGGTTTTTGTCATAATTAATAAAAGATTTTTTTGTCGCAGGTTTTTTCTCTCATGTCATTGCTAAATGGTGAAACTAACTGTCTTTTTCACGCCACGTTGTTAAACATTCAAGTGAGAATGCAAATCTCTTTATACAAATACTAGATAGTGATAGGTAAGGCTTTGAAGCTATTCTCCACCTTTTCCCCCACTTCACACCGTACGTGAGAGTTTCCCCTCATACGGCGTTCCATCTAATCCTACTAAACCAAATTTTAACAAGTTACAAGCTTAAAAATTATTTATCGAGTATTGTGCAAGTTTTTTTCATTGCTATTAAATCACGATTGGCTCGTTCTTACATTTCTTACGTAATGCATTTATCTTCTCAATCAGTTTCGAATTCTGATTGAGTTTCCATTTAACAAGGTACTTATCAATCGTTTCCTTCTCGGTCGCATGAATTAGTCTATGCATGTCTTCATGGATAATTTTGAGGTTATCATACTTATCGGTTCCACCTAAACTTCTAGGCTTTACATGATGACAGTGAACTTCATGTGCTTCAAGAAAGATACCAAGTATTTCACAACATCCATTCTTCATTGAGTAACGGGAAAGTCTATTGTCTTGATATTCAATTGATTGGTCTTGTATTTTGGATTGCATTAGTAATCTTATGTTATATTCAACAACTGGTTGAAGTTTTTTGTGAATTAATTTTCTACCTTCTTCAGTATAGACCGAAAGCTTAGGATTAAATTGTCTAGATTCAGTAAAACTTGTTATCCCATTTATAGGAAAGAGATAAACATCTAATACTTTCCATGTTTTGAGACTGTTAGAGTAATACTGATTATAAACTTTACTAGCATCTGTTGGATGTGCATATTTCCCTCCAACTTGATGTAGTTTACTCCTAGCATAAGGATGAACCTTGTGTGCTATGTCTTTGAAATCTGTTGGAACCATACTCCCGTATTTAAAGTAATTTTGTATCCCCATTACATAAGCATTAAAGAGCCTTATGTTATTAATGGTCGTTTCCTTCCTTATTCTAAGAATTAGTTCCTTCATTTTCCTAATGACATCAGCTTTCTTCTTATCAATCATATTTACCCTAACAAGATGTTTTTGTTTCTTCCTAACAGCCTTAATTTTAAATCCCAAGAAATCCGAGGACTTCTTTTTGAGATTTGTAATTTTAGATTTCTCAGGTGAGATATCTAATTTCAATCTATCCTTCAAGTATCCTGTCACTGCATGAAACCATTTGACTGCATTCTCATGATTATTCGTCATAATTTTGAAATCATCTGCGTATCGAACTATAAAGCCAATCTTCATATTCGAGTTTCGTTTCAACATTAAGTACTTCTTTACATTCTGAGAATACTCATGCTTCGTTTCAAAAGTTTCCCATTGATTACTTACCCACATATCTAGGTCATGAAGAACAATGTTAGAGAGTAAAGGTGAGAGTATTCCTCCTTGTGGAGTACCTTTGTTTGGAATTCCAATACCTTTTATCGGGGCTTTAAGCATTTTGCTTATGATTGCTAAAACCCCTCGATCATGAATACCCAAATTCCACATTTGCTTCATGAGAACCCTATGATTTACATTGTCAAAGAATCCCTTTATGTCGATATCTACTACATAATGTAATTGTGAGATATTAACTAAGAAATTCACCCTAGATAAAGCATGTTTTGTGCTTCGTAATGGTCTGAAACCATAACTGTGATTATAAAATTTAGCTTCACAGATAGGTTCAAGAATTTGTTTAAACATCTGTTGAATTAGCCTATCCAACATTGTTGGTATTCCTAAAGGTCTAAATTGGGTATTATCCATTCCCTTTGGAATCATTACTCTGCGGACTGCTTTAGGTTTGTAATCTTTGAGCGAAGTTCGAATGAGAGTGATGAATTCTTGTTTATTCATCACTTTATAGTTGTCAATCACATACTTATCTGATCCGGCAGTTTTAGAACCTTTATTGGCTTTTATGTTTCTGTAAGCTAGTAGGATGTTTCTTTCATCTATGATTAGGTTAAATAGATTTTTGAAAAGATGTCCTTCCTCACTCTTGGTAAATAATTCATCAAAAACCTCTTGCATACCATAATACTCGTTGTGTCTTAGGCTCGTATTCGTTGCAGATCACCTGACTTTCTTAGTGATTCCCTGCATTCTTACCCGACCATCGAATTCACTTGTTTTGTTTGGTTTAATTTATTGGATTAGACTTGGGTCTATCCCTCCACTTATTTTCATAAGCTTCTTCGGTACTGTGACCCTACTTTCACAAGGATAAATGAATTTCAGATTAAAAATCCTTATATCAACTACTCGGATGATAGTCCTTGAATGAGTGTTCCTTGCTTACCACGTTCCAATAATTCCCAGCCATATGATTGAACTTAGGTGCTTGCTCTGAGCCTGAGATTACATAGTGTCTCTGTTCACTATATCGTGTTTCATGACAACGGGCTTACTCCACGACAATCTCGGTTAAACTGGTTAACCTTCCACCTTTTCAAGCGGATTTCATTCTAGACCCTTTCATTCGCAAGTTCGTCAGTCAGGTTGCTAATCTGACATTCTCACCATATTCATCTTTTTCGGCTGACCGCCCTATCTTCGACCATGACTCTAAGTGCGTTTTAGGTCAAATTCAGACGACTTTACCTAGCTTCATACACTTCATCACTATCATGATTCCATGCATGTAGGAGTCTCATCATAGTGGTTTCAGCTCAACGTGACGGCTTTCATTCCCACTATCGGAATTATCAGTTGTATTTAACATAACTTTCGTTTGTTAAACCCTCTATTTCATGCGTTTAAGCCGCACTTATAAGAGAACGTGTCGCACTATTATCTACAAAAAACATACCACTTTATAATCTCCATTAAACGGAGAACTACTTCTGCAGATAGCTTTTTCCTTATACCATCTTTATTCTACTAGCATCTGAAGCTTCTTTTGCTTTTTTTATTGTTCGATAAGTAGAATAACCACTTACCTCTTCAAATTCATCACATACCTTCTTCTCTTGTGCTTTCCCTGGCACAATTTTTTTAAAGGCACGGTATTGTTCCATTAATTCAGCCTTATCTATCCCTTTTTCGTAGGCTTTCTCAATGCTTTCAAAAAATTTAACGACGGTAATTATTTCATCTGTTGACCAATCGATATCGATCGGATATTGATAATCCATTATTCCACATCCTATAGTTTTGAAATTTTCCAGATGAAACTATTGTAATTTAAGTTGTTAAGAATGTAAAACTCGTCTGAAAACATCTACTTTATTCCCTAACTGAAAGTTAAGAAACGCAAAAAAAGAACATAAAAAAATAATTCTTTTCTTTATAGTAGAAACTAATTGTATGCAAAGAAAATAAAAAATGCTATAATTCTTTTGTTTTATGATTTTTATATTTTGTAATTAGGGTAATAACTAGTAAACAGTAGTTAATTTAAAGACAATACAGCGACAAATGGTACGATAAAATTTCTATTTCTACATAAGAAATTTCAATAAAGTTCGCTAAAGTATGCATAAAAATACTAAATAAAGAGGTGTGGTAATAAATTGTCACAACACGAAACACCGTTATACCACGGATTATTGGAACATGTTAAAAAGGATCCGATTCAATTTCATATACCCGGGCATAAAAAAGGGAATGGAATGGATCCTGAATTTAGAAACTTTATCGGAGAAAACGCCCTTTCGATAGACCTTATTAATATTGGTCCACTTGATGATCTTCATTATCCAAAAGGGATGATTAAACACGCCCAGCAACTTGCTGCTGAAGCGTTTGGAGCAGATCATACTTTCTTTTCCGTTCAAGGCACAAGTGGTGCTATCATGACAATGATCATGAGTGTTTGTGGCCCAGGAGATAAAATCATTGTTCCAAGAAATGTTCATAAATCGGTTATGTCTGCCATTATATTTGCTGGAGCGATTCCAATTTTTATCCACCCAGAAGTAGATAAAAATCTTGGTATTTCTCACGGCATCACGATTGAGTCTGTTCAGCATGCTTTAGACCTTCATCCAGATGCGAAAGGGCTATTAGTCATTAACCCAACTTATTTTGGCATTTCAGCTGATTTAAAAACGATTGTTGATCTAGCTCATTCATATGATATTCCTGTTTTGGTTGATGAAGCGCATGGTGTTCATATTCATTTCCACGAGGATTTGCCTATGTCTGCGATGCAAGCAGGTGCAGATATAGCGGCAACAAGTGTACACAAACTTGGCGGTTCAATGACTCAGAGTTCCATTTTAAATATGAGAGGCGACCTAATTAGTTACAAGCGCGTTCAATCTATTTTAAGTATGTTGACAACAACTAGCACTTCCTATCTCTTGCTGGCTTCCCTCGATGTTGCGAGAAAGCGTCTTGCGACAGAGGGAAAAGAGCTGATTGATAAAACGATTAATCTTGCGCAATATATTCGCAGACAGATTAATGACATTGAACACTTATACTGTGTCGGAGAAGAAATTCTAGAATCAGATTCTGCTTTTGATTATGATCCAACTAAATTGATTATTTCTGTAAAAGACTTAGGATTGACCGGTCATGATGCAGAAGAATGGCTTCGTCAAAACTATCGAATCGAAGTAGAGATGTCTGATTTGTATAATATCCTGTGCATTATTACACCTGGTGATTCAGAAAAAGAAGCCAATATTCTAATTGATTCCTTAAAAGCACTTGCGGAAGAAAGAAAGGATAAAGCCTCTAAAGTAGAGGCAAGAGTGATGTTGCCAAATATCCCTCTTCTAGCTCTGACACCCAGAGATGCTTTCTATTCGGAAACAGAGTTAATAAATTTTGACGATTCAGTAGGAAGAGTGATCGCAGAATTCATTATGGTGTACCCACCAGGAATCCCTATTTTCATCCCTGGCGAGATTATCACTGAAGATAACCTTGCCTATATAAAACGAAATATGGAAGCAGGATTGCCTGTTCAAGGGCCTGAGGATTACGATTTCAAAAAGCTTCGTGTAATTAAAGAACATCGTGCGATAAGATAATAAGTTACATGGGGCAGGAATACCACTTTAATGGTATTCCTGTCTTCTATTTGGATATAAATGAATAATAACCATCTATCTTCTTTAGGTAAGGAAAGATTGGAGTTTTATTTTTTGAAAAAATATATTGTTATTACGATTATTAGTTTGCTAATTAGTCTGGCAACACCGTTTATCTTTAAAAATTACGTCGAACATAAACCAGAGCAAATAGAACAATCTTTTCGCTTTGGAGGTCCAGTGCCATTTGCGGAACAACAAAAGCTGTTACCAGCTTCAACGAATGCATATCCTTTAGAAATTTCATTCGAGTCTCCGTTTCAAACAAAAACTATATTTCATCCAGTTTCGTTTATTTTTAGCTTTCTTGTATTCTTCTTATTAGTTCTATCAATCTTTACCATTCTTAAAAGCTATTTTGGGAAAATACCAACAAAGCGGAGACAATAAGTACTTGCGTGGTTTTGATTCTATTAAAAAAATGCCTTTGTTTATACAATGGCATTTTTTATGCTGTACTGTGTTTGTGTTTCAAGGAAATGGCAATTGATTAAGGGAAAACTCTTCTCTATTCCCTTTTCGCTTCTATTCATAGTTTAACGGTAACAGAGAACTCTTCTCTATTCCCTTTTCACTTCTATTCATGGTCTAACGGTAACAGAGAGCTCTTCTCTATCCCCTTTTTGCTCCCATTCATAGCACAGCGGTAACAGAAAGCTCTTCTCTCTTCCCTTTTTGCTCCCATTCATAGCACAACGGTAACAGAGAGCTCTTCTCTATCCCTTTTCGCTTCCATTCATAGCACAATGGTAACAGAGAACTTGCTTTCTTCTTCTTTTCCCAAGTATGTAAGTCCAAATAATACAGAGAAAAGGCTTATTTAGGTCCATCATTGTTGGTTATATCGTTTCTTTTAGACTACAGATATGATTGTCATAATTAAATGAAAAGAACCATAAATAGATAAGCTGATCATTGTGGCCAGCATGGTTTTTCTTGTTGATTTTATGATAGAATTTCCAATTATAATAGCTAAATAAAAAAACACTCCAAACATAAACACCTTATAAAGAATTAAGTCATGTCTTGATAACCATTCAATTATCGAAAAGCCGCTCCAAATGATTAGTTGAAATAAAATTGCCGTATAAATCTTCAAGAAAAACCACCACCCTTCCTCAAACTTAACGCTTAATACTAGTATATGTATCAATCTTTTGTTTTATTTTATAATTATTTTCTTCAAAAAAACAGTAATATGGCTGGATGAAATTTAGCCAACTATATGAAAAAAGTATAAATTAAGAGTTTTCCTTCCTTTTTAAAGGCAAGGCTCTGTTAAACTTTAATGTTGATTTTTAAACAAAATATAGGAACTCCGATGTTTGGCGGAGTTCCTATTGTTCAATCCCAATAGTTAAAGATTACTTGCCCTACCGTTTCAGGTTTCCAATAGGCAATTTGTTCTAACTCAGCACTATTTAATTCTGTTTTCTTTATAAGATTTTGATTAAAAGGAACATTTAGTTCAACTGTACCTATTATTCGGTAGAAAGAAGGAAATTGTTCATTAAGAACAGGTCTGTCGATGAATTTAATGTTTCCAAATTCAACTACCGAAGCGAATGCAAGATAAGGATAATGTTCATTCAACAGTATATAAAACCTATTACCTAAAACATCAACTTGAGCATAATAAAAGTTTGATGGGTATTGTGGCGTAATGAAATCAATTAATTTCCCACGATTACGAGAGGCAAAGTCGAAGCATAATTGTTTAAATTGTTTCCCGTCTACTTGTGGAGGGGTATTGGCTTTTGAATCATAAAAACCAGTTATTCCATTAGGAAGTTTCATCCTGTTTTCACCATCCGTTACACACTGAATTTTGATAAACGCAAACTATCATAAGTATCCGTCATTTCAAATACAAATGAAGTTAGTAGAAATTCCTTAATGTGCTGTTTCGTGCTTTCGTTACTTCGACTATCGACAAATAAGAACCAAGCAAGGTAATTATCAAGATATTTTGTAGCCACACCTTTAAAACGGTCTATCCATTGATTCAATCGGGAATGGAGACCATTTACATTTTGAATATGATACAAACCCTTAATAACGTGTTTTCCACCGTCAGATTTAATTCGGTAATGCTCTAAACCCTTTTCTTTCGCATAGGTTTTATAGGCTCTCCAAGCGTCTGTGACAAGAACATTTTCATTGGACAATTTAGAACCGATTAAACTATCAACTTTTGTCTTTACAATACGCCCCATACAAGCAACTTTGGAGACGGTTGCTTTTGTTCGGTCTCTGGCAACGAGAACACAAACCTGTTCGTGACTAATCCCTCTGTGCTTAGATTTACCACCGCGTTTTCGAGGTTTACGGTCAATAATGCCTCGTTGTCCCTTTTGAGAGTACAGGAAATAGGTCTCGTCAATTTCAACGATACCATCAAAATGTTCAATATCCATTTGTTTTAAGGCGTTTAACAGTTTGTGTCTCCAATAAAAAAGCGTAACCCAAGTAACCCCTACGATTTCAGCCGATTTTCGCAGGGAATATCCTTTGAACATACAATCAACAAATGTAATCCATTCGTTTCCTTTCCGAGTGCGGAACAAAACAGTGTTTGTTGTATCAGTAAAAGTCTTGTTGCAACACTTACAGCGATAGCGTTGGCGACCATTATATTTTCCGAATCGAACAACGTGTTCTGATGAACAATGAGGACACTCAAAACCTTCTTTAAAACGAGTTTCCCTCATTTCGTTAATTAAACGACCACCAACAGAAGATGATGGTTCAACATAGCGTTTAACCCATTGATAAACTTGTTCTTTTTTTGTATGCGGTAATTTGTCGATATACTTTAACAAGTTGCTAAACGCTTTGCTCACCTTGAACCCTCCATCGAATGTTTGTTCTTATGTTGATTATATCAAGGATTCGGACAGGTATCAAATATCAACATTAACCTTTAACAGAGCCAAAGGCAAAAAAAAGAAGCCCTCATTCGAGGACTTCTTTTGATTATTAACGCAAGATATGAATTGGGTTACCCATTGCAACTTCAGCTGCTTCCATTGTTACCTCACCTAAAGTTGGATGAGCATGGATAGTCATAGCTAAATCTTCTGCTGTCATTCCAGCTTCAATTGCTAAGCCTAGTTCAGCGATCATATCAGATGCACTTGGACCAGCGATTTGAGCACCGATAACAAGACCATCTTCTTTACGTGTAACAAGCTTTAAGAAACCTTCAGCATCGTTAAGTGCTAAAGCACGACCGTTTGCTGCAAATGGGAATTTAGCAGCTTTTGCTTCAATTCCAGCTTCTTTAGCTGTAGCTTCTGTGTGACCAACTGTTGCTAATTCTGGCTCAGAGAATACAACTGCAGGAATTCCTAAATAGTCGATTTCTGAGTTATGTCCAGCGATAACCTCAGCAGCAATTTTACCTTCATAAGAAGCTTTATGTGCTAATGGAGGACCAGAAATAACATCACCGATAGCAAAGATATTACTTACAGAAGTACGGCATTGTTTGTCTGTTTTAATGATTCCGCGTTCGCCTAGTTCCACACCAACTTGTTCTAAACCAAGTTCGTCTGTATTAGGTTTTCTACCAACCATTACGAATACATAATCAGCTTCAACTGATTTTTCTTCGCCTTTAACTTCATATTTAACAACAACTCCAGTGTCCGTTTCTTCAACACCTTTAGCCATTGCTTTTGTAATGATTTCAGCGCCTTTTTTCTTTAAGTTACGAGTAACTAATGAAGACATTTGTTTCTCGAAACCACCAAGAATTTCATCAGCACCTTCAAGGATTGTTACTTGTGTACCAAAGTTAGCGTAAGCTCCACCTAATTCAGTACCAACATATCCTCCACCGATCACAACGATTTTCTCTGGAATTTCTTGAAGTGCAAGAGCACCAGTTGAATCAAGAACTCGTTTAGAGAATTTGAAAGTTGGGATTTCGATAGGACGAGATCCTGTTGCGATAATTGCATTTTTAAAAGTATAAGTTTGAGATGATTTTTCATCCATTACTTTTAATGTGTTAGCATCTACAAAATATGCTTCACCATATGCAATATCAACTTTGTTTCCTTTTAAAAGTCCTTCTACACCACCAGTAAGCTTTTTAACAACACTGTCTTTCCAAGCTTGAACTTTTGTGAAGTCAACTTTTACATTTTCAGTTGTAATACCCATGTCTGCAGAATGTGCAGCATGCTCATAACGGTGTCCAGCAGAGATTAAAGCTTTAGAAGGAATACATCCAACATTTAAGCAAACTCCACCTAATACGTTTTTCTCAACGATTGTAACTTTTTGTCCTAACTGTGCTGCGCGAATTGCTGCAACATATCCACCAGGACCTGCACCAATGACTATAGTATCTGTTTCAATAGGAAAATCTCCAACTACCATGTTCTTACGCCTCCATTAACAATAGTTCTGGATCGTTCAATAAACGCTTAATATGATTCATTGCATTTTGAGCAGTAGCTCCGTCGATCATTCTGTGGTCAAAGCTTAAAGAAAGTGCTAATACTGGAGCAGCAACAATTTCTCCATCTTTAACGATAGCTTTTTCCGCAATTCGACCAATACCTAAAATAGCAACTTCAGGATGGTTAATTACCGGAGTAAACCATTGTCCACCAGCAGATCCAATGTTAGAAATTGTGCAAGATGCACCTTTCATTTCAGCTGGAGCTAATTTACCGTCTCTTGCTTTAACAGCTAGTTCATTAATTTCATTAGAGATGTTAAAGATACCTTTGCGATCAGCATTTTTAACAACAGGAACTAATAAGCCTTTTTCTGTATCAGCAGCAATACCGATATTGTAGTAATGCTTATGAACGATTTCACTTGTCGCATCATCTAATGATGTGTTTAAAGCAGGGAATTCTTTTAATGCACTTGTTAAAGCTTTTACTACGTAAGGTAAGAATGTTAATTTAATACCTTTTGCTGCAGCAACTTCTTTATACTTCTTACGATGTGCAACTAATTTAGACACTTCTACTTCATCCATTAATGTTACGTGAGGAGCAGTGTGCTTAGAGTTTACCATTGCTTTTGCAATAGCTTTTCTGATTCCGCTCATTTTCTCACGAGTTTCTGGGAAGTCTCCTTCTGGAATAGCAAGTGGTTTAGGTGCTTCCGTTGCAGTTTCTGTTGGAGCAGCTTCTGCAGCAGGTTGACTAGCAGGTGCAGCACCACCGTTTAAGTGTGCATCAATATCTTCTTTAGAAATACGTCCGTTTTTACCAGAACCAGAAACAAGTTGAATTTCTACCCCTTTATCACGTGCATATTTACGTACAGAAGGCATTGCGATGATGCGTTTGCTTGGATCAACATCCGCTTCTTGCGCTTTGCTTTCTTCAACAGCTTCTGGTTTTGCTTCTTCAGCAGCTGGAGCTTCATCACTATGGTCACCTTTGAATTGAAGGTTTTCGTAGCCAGGAGCGTCGAATGTAATTAATACATCACCAACGATAGCAACTGTTCCTTCTTCTACTAAAACTTCTTCTACTGTACCTTCAACTGGAGAAGGAATTTCAACTACTGCTTTATCATTTTGAACTTCACATAATACATCATCTTCTTGAACTTTATCGCCTGGTTTAACAAACCATTTTACGATTTCGCCTTCGTGAATACCTTCACCGATGTCAGGCAATCTAAATTGAAAAGCCAATGTGACAACCTCCTAATAATTCTTATGAAAAAATTTTCTTCTTTAACTAACTTTTCTTCTAATTGTCATGCAAATTTTGTTCGGTACTAATTAGAAAGTTAGAACTTTTTTAGCTGTTTCAATAATATCTTTAAAGTTTGGAAGCCATACAGTTTCTGCTTGTGTAAATGCAAATACAGTATCAGGTGCAGTTACACGTAAAACTGGAGCTTCTAAGCTTAGAATTGCACGATCATTGATTTCTGCAACAACATTAGCTGCAATACCAGCTTGTTTTTGTGCTTCTTGAACTACAATAGCTCTTCCTGTTTTTTCAACAGAACCAATGATTGTTTCGATATCTAGTGGGCTAACTGTACGTAAGTCAACTACTTCCACTGAGTATCCTTCTTTTTCTAATTCTTCTGCTGCTTTAATAGACTCTTGAACCATTGCTCCATAAGTAATGATAGAAAGGTCTTTACCTTCACGTTTAACATCCGCTTTTCCAAGAGGAATAGTGTACTCTTCTTCTGGAACTTCTTGACGGAATGAACGGTATAATTTCATATGCTCTAAGAAGATAACAGGATCGTTATCACGAATAGCAGAAATTAAAAGTCCTTTAGCATCGTAAGGAGTTGATGGAATAACAACTTTAAGACCTGGTTGTTGTGCCATTAATCCTTCCAAGCTGTCCGCATGAAGTTCAGGAGTATGAACTCCACCACCAAATGGTGAACGAATTGTTACTGGTGAATTATAACGGCCACCTGAACGATAACGCATACGAGCCATTTGTCCAGAAATACTATCCATTACTTCATAAACAAAACCAAAGAATTGAATTTCAGGTACTGGACGGTAACCTTGAAGTCCTAAACCGATTGCTAAACCGCCAATTCCAGATTCAGCTAATGGAGTATCAAATACACGATCTTCACTGAATTCTTTTTGAAGACCTTCTGTCGCACGGAATACACCGCCGTTTACACCTACGTCTTCTCCAAATACTAATACGTTTGGATCATTACGTAATTCTGTGCGTAACGCATCAGTGATTGCTTGAATCATAGTCATTTGCGCCATGGCTTACTTCGACTCCTTTGCTGCATAAATTTCATATTGTTCTTGAAGATTAGCTGGTAGCTCTTCATACATGATGTTCATTAAGTCAGTAACTTTTTGTTTTGGAGCTTCGTCAGCAATTTTGATTGCTTCTTTAATTTCTTCTTTAGCACGCTCGATTACTGCGTTTTCTTTTTCTTCATTCCAAATGCCTTTATTTTCAAGGAATTTACGGAAACGTACTAATGGATCTTTCTTTTCCCACTCGCTGTCAAGGTCAGCTGTACGGTAACGAGTTGGGTCATCCCCAGCCATTGTATGTGGACCATAACGGTAAGTTAAAGTTTCGATTAACGTTGGACCTTCTCCGTTGATTGCTCTTTCACGAGCTTCATGAACAGCAGCATATACTGCTAAAGCGTCCATACCATCTACTTGAATTCCAGGGATACCTGCAGCAACTGCTTTTTGAGCAATTGTTTTCGCAGCAGATTGTTTCTCAACTGGAGTAGAAATTGCAAAACGGTTGTTTTGAACAATGAAAATTGCAGGAGCTTTGAATGCACCAGCAAAGTTAATTCCTTCGTAGAAATCACCTTGTGAAGCACCACCGTCACCTGTATAAGTAATTGCAACAGATTTAGCACCACGTTTTTTCATTCCTAATGCTACACCAGCTGTTTGGATGTATTGTGCACCGATAATGATTTGTGGAGAAATCACGTTTACTCCTTCAGGAATTTGGTTTCCTTGGAAGTGACCACGTGAGAATAAGAATGCTTGAGATAAAGGAAGTCCGTGCCAGATAAGTTGTGGAACATCACGGTATCCTGGAAGAATGAAATCTTCTTTTTCTAATGCAAATTGTGAAGCTAATTGAGAAGCCTCTTGTCCTGCAGTAGGTGCATAGAAACCTAGACGACCTTGTCTGTTTAATGAAATAGAGCGTTGATCAAGAATACGTGTATATACCATACGAGTCATTAATTCTTGTAATTGCTCATCACTTAAATCAGGCATTGCAGATTCATTTACAACTTCGCCCTCTTCATTTAAAATCTGAAGTGTTTGAAATTGGTTTGCCACTTGTTCAAGCTGTGCTTGCACATCAAATTGTGCCTTCTTTGTTTTAGAAGCCATTAAAGCCACCCTTTCCTTTCATATTAAAAGACTTTTTCCTGTAAAAGCATTACATATTTACAATGTGTTTGAATGTGGTAAACATTCAGTTGGGTAACGCTTTCTATTACTTACAGCATATAACTCTAAGCAACAAAAAAAACCATACTAAAACAGTTTTCCACAAAATACGCAAGAAAAAACGTCTTATAAATTAATTCGGTTTCCGTATAGACTGTATCAATTATTTATATGTAAATATTAATACAACTGTTCAATACATTTATAAGTTTAATATACTTAAATATTATCCGTCAATCTTTAAGCTCTAAGTTTTTATTATTTTTTTACATGAAATTAATCCAACTGTATTATTTGCAATACAGTATCTGTATCATACAGATATTACTATTCGCAACTGTTTTATAATAATTTCTATCCTTGTCGAAAATTTGATTTTTCTATTAAGGATTAGGATCTCCTTCCTTATTTATTGTAAGGAAGCTTGTAACGATAAAGTACTATGAACGTTTTGCAGCTCCCCGCTCCATTTAATGTTTATCTCCAACAAAAAAGTCACAGAATAAAGTTTGCCCAAACAAGCAAAATTCATGCTTGTACAGACGTACTCTATTCTGTGACATTTATAAGGAAAACTAATCGGACCTTAGCACCTAACTTCCTCTATTTTCTGTAGCTTCTAGTTAGCATTACAGCCCGCTAAGAGGGGTAAATCTACAATTAGTATATAAAGACCTTAATCAAGACATAAAAAAAACGACTTTATTTTTCTGCTTCCTCTTTACTCATTTTAATTTTTATTCCAGCTTCCTTGTAGAAATCCACTTTTAATTCATTATACTTTTTCGTTAGTTCATTAAATTTTTGATTGTTATCATAAACCATTTCATACGTATCATTTATTTTTTTTACTTGTTTTTCTAAATCATCCATACTAACGTCTTCCTCTTTAAACATTTCATAAAGCTTTTTATCGCTATTCAGCCCTTCTATGTAATTAGCGTATAATTTATCATGTTCCTCATAGCGGGCCATCATTGTTTTATATAGCTCGTCTGCTTTTTCTTTTAACTGTTTTTCATCCTTTTTTTCTAAATCTTCCATTTCAGTTGTTATCGTTTCAAACTTTTCTTGGGACTGCTTTATACTTTCTGCTTCTTTATCCATATATTCTTTTCTTTTAGCAATGGATTCTAGAGCTTCATCCGATAATTTCGTAATTTCATCCATATCTTCTAAGCCGAGACTAATTATTTTAGAATAGATGTCTTGTTCTTTCTTCTCTAAGTTGACAAGAGGCTCTTGTTGCTCTTCAAAACCACTTTCGATCTCAACTACTTCTTCTAATTTTTCATACATTTTCTCACTCGGAGACTTAAAATTACACCCAGCAGCAATCATCACAAATAACAAGATTGTGCTAATAATTAAAGCATTTCGTTTCATCTGTTTCCTCCTCACTTTCTTATAACTATATCGATTCTTCTGTATTTTTACAATAAAGGTTGACCGTTTTTACTACTCATCTCAGCGTTGGTAAAAGCTAAATCGTACTAAATAATTAGTTTGTTCTCACTAGAAAAAATGAAATTATACCAGTATTGATTCCCCAATAATGAATTTTCACTCCCACTTAGTGAAGATCATTCTGAATACTTCTTACAACTTTTAAAAATAGTTTTATATAATAAACATATTAGCTTGTCCTGTAAAATATTATGGGTATATATAATTATCTTATTACATAAAGTACTATTCTCTTTTATCCCACTTTTAACGAACAGTAATCTCCAGCCTCAAGCTGCGAAAAATCGAGAAAGCTAAGTGCTGAAATACTCTCGTAAAGGTCCGATAAATACAATCAACCATGATGGGGATAAGGTCCCTCCACTAATGGAAGTTTCTTTATTAACTTTTTATTCTTTCTCTGTTAGACTACTTTTATAGATAGAAACAAGGAAGTGATTATTTTGATAACAATGACAGATATTATTCGTGATGGCCATCCCACATTGAGAAAAGTGGCAACAGAAGTTAGCATGCCACCAACCGAGGAAGAAAAAGCCCTTTTAAAAAGCATGATGGAATATTTAATAAATAGTCAAGATCCCGAATTAGCGGAAAAATACGGTTTAAGAGGTGGAGTAGGCTTAGCAGCTCCCCAAATAAATATTTCAAAGCGGATGATTGCTGTTCATGTGAAAGATGAAAATGGCCAACAATACAGCTATGCTCTATTCAATCCTAAAATCATCAGCCATTCGATTGAAAAAGCTTATTTAACTACAGGAGAAGGCTGTCTTTCTGTAGATGAAACCATTCCAGGTTATGTACCAAGATATGCAAGAATTACATTAAAAGGAATTGATTTGGATGGCAAGGAAGTTAAATTACGTCTTAAAGGCTTGCCTGCTATCGTTTTTCAACATGAAATTGACCATTTAAACGGTGTTATGTTTTATGATCATATAAATGAAAATGAGCCTTTCCTTCCTATTGATAACGCAATCCCTGTAGAAAGATAAGTATAGTGTTTTCTTACTTTGATTATGGTTCGATTATAGAGAAATTATCGAGCCTCTCTTCTCTTCCTTGCTCCCAAAAATAAAAACACTTTCAAATAAAATTAGGAAAAAACATTTAACATTTTTAGCCTATTTTACAAATCCCAACATTATCCATGAGAATCTTACAAAAAAATTCATATACTATGAATATAAAAGGCTGTTTTCAAAATGTCGTAGAATATAGTTTAGTTTCTTTTGTTAAAAGCCTTATGAACGAACCATTCTATTGTTAGATAAATAAATGTAAAATCACCTTCAATTTTATAAGATTGGATCGGTAAAAACCCCATCTCAAAAAAACTATTTTTTTACAAAAAGAAATATAAAATGAGAAGATGACTTTACTTTGTACAAGAATGGTTTAAAATAGAACTAAGGAGATGATCCACTATGTTAAAGAAGCTAAGAAAAAAGCTTTTAAAACAGTGGAAAGATTTACTGCGTAAAAAATCAATAGCTTAAAAAATTGAAGGGTATTTTTATGGTCCGACCTATGCCACGTTTTGTTTAATATAGTGGTTATTATACCACTATATAATTCAAGCTTTGTGGTAATGAGTCTGACCTTTTATTTTAATAACGATTTCATAATAGGTCTAAGTACATAAACATACGTAATATTCAGTTTGTCGACAAACTGATTTTAAAAAAGTTAAATGGAATACTCATGCGTTGCTTGGAGTGGAAAGCAACCTCCCTCTTCAAAGGGATTAATAAATACCCTATATACAAACTTTTATTTCTAAAATTCAAGAGTTTGTCTACAGTCTAATATTATCGATGTTTATCAAACATAAATTATGGGTAAAAAACTTTTTCACAAAATCAACCTTTTCTAAATAAAATTTAAAAATTGATTTACTGAAAAAGAACCTTTCATATACCAATTGCTATTAAAAGAAAAAACATGAAAAACATGTTATTTTTTTATATAATTATTTTCAGATACAAATGATTAAGGAGCGAATTACCATGATATTCAAAGTATATTTTCAAGATTTAAAAACAGAGGTACCAGTAAGAGAAAAGACAAGAACTATTTATGTTAAAGGTCAATCTGAAAGAGATGTTAGAACAAAACTAGCAGAAAAACCATATAATATTGAGTTTATAACTCGTGTAGAAGGTGCATTCTTAGAATATGAACAACAAAATGAAGACTTTACAGTATTGGAGATTGAATAATGAAATTTGTAAAAAACGATCAAACTGCTGTATTTGCCCTGGGAGGACTAGGGGAAATCGGTAAAAATACCTATGGTGTCCAGTTTCAAGACGAGATTATTTTAATTGATGCTGGAATAAAATTTCCTGAGGACGAGCTTTTAGGAATTGACTATGTTATTCCTGACTATTCTTTTTTAGAGAAGAATGTAGACAAAATTAAAGGCTTATTTATCACGCACGGTCACGAAGACCATATTGGTGGTATTCCTTACCTTTTAAGACAAGTTAACATTCCTCTTTACGGAGGTAAATTAGCATTAGCTCTTGTTCGTAATAAACTAGAAGAGCATGGATTATTACGCCAAACTACTATGCACGAAATTCAAGAAGATGATGTTATTAAATTTAGAAAAACATCTGTTTCCTTCTTTAGAACGACACATAGTATTCCTGATTCTTATGGTATTGTGGTTAAAACTCCACCAGGAAACATTGTTCACACTGGAGACTTCAAATTTGATTTTACTCCAGTTGGCGAACCTGCAAACTTAACCAAAATGGCTGAGATTGGTAAAGAAGGAGTTTTGTGCTTATTATCAGACAGTACAAATAGTGAAGTGCCTAATTTTACAATGTCCGAGAAAAAAGTTGGAAAAAGTATTCATGATACGTTTATAAAAGCTGATGGTAGATTAATTTTTGCTACTTTCGCTTCCAATATTTATCGTTTACAGCAAGTAACAGACGCTGCTGTAGAATTCGGTCGTAAAATAGCTGTATTTGGACGAAGCATGGAGGCAGCTATTAATATTGGTTTAGAGCTCGGTTTTATTAAGGCTCCGAAGGAAACATTTGTGGATCCTCAACAAATTAATCGACTACCTGCTAATCAAGTAGTGATTTTATGTACAGGAAGCCAAGGGGAACCAATGGCTGCTTTATCAAGAATTGCTAATGGAACACATAGACAAATTCAAATTATCCCTGGAGATACTGTTGTATTCTCTTCTAATCCTGTACCAGGTAATACACTTAGTGTTAATAAAACTATCAATATGCTTTATCGTGCTGGCGCTGAGGTAATTCATGGACCACTTAACAATATTCACACTTCTGGTCACGGCGGACAGCAAGAACAAATGTTAATGCTTCGATTAATAAAGCCTAAATTCTTCATGCCAATCCACGGAGAATTTAGAATGCAAAAAACACACGCACAGACTGCTGTTGATTGCGGGGTAAAAGAGGAAAATTGCTTTATTATGGACAATGGTGAAGTATTGGCACTTTCAAGTGATACTGCACAAGTTGCGGGTAAAATCCCATCTGGAAATGTTTATATAGATGGCAGCGGAATTGGTGATATCGGTAATATCGTATTACGCGATCGTCGAATCCTTTCAGAAGAAGGCTTAGTAGTTGTTGTTGTAAGCATTAATATGAATGACTTCAAAATCGCTGCTGGACCTGACCTTATTTCTAGAGGATTTGTGTACATGCGTGAATCTGGCGATCTAATCAACGATGCACAGGCATTAATAAGTAAACATCTAAATAAAGTAATGGAACGTAAAACAACCCAATGGTCTGAAATAAAGAATGAGATTATTGATACCATTTCTCCATTCCTTTACGAAAAAACAAAAAGAAGACCAATGATCCTTCCTATCATTATGGAAGTTTAACGAATCAAAAAAAAAGAGCTAATTGTTCAAGTTAAAGAACAATTAGCTCTTTTTTATTTGTTAGGACATTACCTTTTTTTCAAAACGATTAATATCAGAATCTGCTCCAATAACAATTAGAATATCTTTTTCTCTTATTGGTTCTGATGCTTGAGGAGATACAATAATTTCCCTATCTCTTTTTATCGCTACTATAGTAATGCCATATCTTGCTCGAATATCTAAGTCAATAATGGATCGACCATCTAATTTATGACTTGCTTTAATCTCTACAATACTGTGCTCATCAGACAGTTCTAAATAATCAAGGACATTATTTGAAACAATATTATGAGCTATTCTCTTTCCCATATCTCTTTCTGGATGAACAACTGCATCTGCCCCTATTTTACTTAATACTTTCTCATGATAGTCATTTTGAGCTTTAACGGTAATATTTTTCACACCCAGTTCCTTTAACATCAAGGTTGTCAAAATACTCGCTTGAATATCCTCCCCTATCGCTACAATAACGTGGTCAAAATTACGGATTCCAAGACTTTTTAACACTGTTTCATCTACTGCATTCCCTACAACTGCATGTGAAACTAGATTTGCGTATTCATTTACTTTTTCTTCACTTTTATCAATAACCATTACATCCATACCTAATTCGGTCAATTCTTTGCAAATACTGCCGCCAAATCTTCCTAGGCCAATAACCGCAAATGCTCTTTTCACTATAAAATCCTCCAACAATCGTAAAAATTTCATATAAGTAAACGTCATTATTATAACATTAAATCGTTTGGTAAATATACACTCTCATCATTAAGTTTACAATTCCCTAAAGATAATCAATTTTCTACGGTATATCCTTAATTACACGGCTGATTCGGGTATCTAACATTTTTAAATTAGTTCCACCAGCTTGGTAATAACGTAATGTCCCTTTTTTATCAAATAAATAGTAGGAAGGGACATATTCATTCGAAAAAGCCTTAGCTAATTGAAAGTCATGATCAACATAAATGGATTGTGTCATATTATACTGTTCCGCAGTCTTTTTTATCGATTCAATATCTAAATCATGCTCTGTTCTTGGAATATGCACAGAGATAATAGTAAGTATATCTTTATAAAGCTCTCTATATTGATTTAATTCTGGCAAAGCTCTTTTACAAAAATAGCAACTTACAGACCAAAAATGGAGTAAAGTTAGTCTATCCCTTCGTTCATCTGGCTGTTTTACTTCCCCATTTATCCACATTGTCGGCGCGCTCCATTTTGGAAAATGATCACCTATTTTCACAGATTAGTTACCTTCTTTCCTTACTAAAAACATTAGAATATAAAGCCAAGTTTATCAAATTTACAAGAGGGAATAAAAAGAAAAAACTTGATAACTTTATTTTTTCTAAAAAGGAGTATAACACAAAATGATTTATTTAAACGAACTAAGTACTTATATTCAAAACATTCATTGGGGAGAACTCCTTTTAGATACTTCCCTGTTGGCATTAAAAATACTCTTAATCTTACTAAGCTATCTTTTCATAAAAAAAATGGCAAAGAAGCTAATTAATAAATTGTTTGAAACCTATATTCAAAAGAACTCTATCTCTCAAGGAAGAGCCTTTACTTTAGAAAGCTTAACAAATAATCTAATTACCTATGTCTTATTTTTCATTCTTGTCATTACCATTCTTCAATTATTAGGAATAGACGCAACAGCAATATTAGCTGGTGCAGGTATTATTGGATTAGCAGTTGGTTTTGGCGCTCAAGGTTTAGTTAGTGACCTAGTCTCAGGATTTTTTATTCTATTAGAAAAACAATTAGATGTTGGGGAACTTGTAACGATAGGAGAGTTTTCAGGTACCGTTGAACAAGTCGGGCTTCGAACAACCCAAATTAGAGCTGGTGATGGAACGTTACACTTTATTCCGAATCGAGAAATAACACAGCTTAGTAATCATTCTCGCGGTGAAATGCAGGCTTTAGTGGATATAGATATATCTTTGTGTAACGATTTACCGAAAACAATGGAAATACTGAATCAAGTCTGCGAGCGTCTCGCCAAAGAAAACCCCGTTATCACCGATGGACCAAACGTAATCGGTATCCAAGACTTAGGACCAAGTACCATTACAATAAGAATCATCGCAAAAACGCAAAATATGGAGCAGTGGGGTATGGAGCGTCTCATTAGACAAGAATTAAAAATAGCTCTTGATGAAAATGGGATTCAATTTCCGGAAACACCCGTTCTTTTAGATAATAGTAATTAAAAAAGCTGGGACATAAGTATTCCAGCCAAAGATAAGCCCCAACTATTATACGAATATTGCAAAGGTTCGTATAATTGTTGAGGCTTTTTTATTCGTGTTAAAAAGGATGTTCTATGAAGTTTGTTGCTGTTACCCGCAGCCTGAATACACTTCGCTTTCCGTGGGGCTCGCGCTGAGCCTCCGGGGTCTCAGACTGTCTCGCTAATCCCACAGGAGTCTACGTGTATTCAGGCTGCTCCGATTTTCAAAATAATTATATTTTCCATTATAAAAACAACCATTTTTTAGAAAAGATCGTAATGGAACGAGTTGGTTTCGCTACTAAATGAGAGATTGTTCGTCTTTATCTATTATATATTTTGTTTTGTCCCATCCTCAAGTCTTCGCTTGTAATTAGCTTTTTTTAATAAGATAATTAATTTCCTTTTGTCATCAAATAAGCAGTCAATGCATTCACAGCTAATTGTATAGCATCTTCTTTCGGATCAAGCTTACTATGATGTAATCCATATGGAGAGTCCACACCAAGCCAAAACATAAACCCAGGGATATCTCTTAACATATAACCAAAATCTTCCCCTGTCATCGCTTCTTTACACTCAAATATAGTTGCTTCTGTTTCCTGCTCAACAAAGTCCATAAACTCTCTCGTTAACGGCTCGTTATTATACACTTGATAATAGCCACTTCCGAAATCAATTGTACACTCACAATCATAGCCAATTTCGATTCCCTTTACTAAGGATTGAACGCGGTTTTTGACTTTTTCCATCGCTTCACTAGAAAGAGTACGCATTGTCCCTTCCAGCCTCGCATTTTCAGCAATGACATTTTGAACAGTTCCACCTGTAATTTTTCCAATTGTTACAACGGCACTATCAAGTGGATCAATATTTCTTGAAACTACAGACTGAAGCTGGGAAACCAGACTGCATGCAGCAACCACCATATCATTGGTTAGATGTGGGTATGCAGCATGCCCTCCTTTCCCTTTTAAATCAATAAAAAGCTCAGAAGTATTAGCAAATAGTAGACCGGTCTTAATGGCAATTGTTCCTACTGGGTATTCTGGAGCGACATGAAGAGCCAAAATCATGTCAGGCATCCACTCTTTTAACTCTTGACTTTGTAGCATGGGCTCAGCTCCGCCTGGTCCCTCTTCAGCAGGCTGAAAAATAAATACTACATCATCTTTAAGAGGACTTTCTATTATATTAGCAAGCACCCCTAAAGCAATCGTCATATGAAAATCATGGCCACAAGCATGCATTTCCGTCGGATGTTCTGATAGGAAATCTAATCCGGTTTCCTCTATAATAGGCAAACCATCGATATCTGCACGATAACCAATTGTTTTTGTTGGATTGTGTCCATGAATTTTAACAATTATCCCTGTTCTCCACGTTTTAATTTCAACACGTTCAGTGGATAAATTTTGTATTACCCCAAGTAAATATTGCTGTGTTTTAAATTCTCTAAATCCAAGCTCTGGAATTCTATGCAAATCTCTGCGAATTTTGATTAAATCGATCTTATTCCCCATACAAATCCCTACTCTTCCTTCCATTCTCCAATTAACTTTCAAAGTGCGATTTTAATTTTTCTATAAGAAAAGCGTGGAACTTTCTCCACGCTTTTTACGAAAAATTATAGTTGACGTAACTCTTGCATAATTTCCGTTTTTGATTTTGTTTTATCATCTATTTCTTTCACGACACGCGCAGGAGCTCCTGCAACTAATGTGTTAGCTGGAACATCTTCTAATACAATCGCACCTGCAGCAACTACAGAACCTTTTCCAACTGTTACTCCTTCAACGATTACTGCATTTGCACCAACTAATACATCATCTTCAATGATTACTGGCTTTGCAGAAGGGGGCTCGATGACACCTGCTAATACAGCACCTGCACCAATATGACAGTTCTTTCCTACAGTAGCTCGTCCACCCATAATAACACCCATATCGATCATTGTGCCCTCACCAATTACAGCGCCAATATTAATAACAGCACCCATCATGATTACCGCATTGTCCCCAATATCCACTTGATCGCGAATGATAGCACCTGGCTCAATACGAGCTTTAATATTTTTCAAGTCCAATAAAGGAATAGCAGAGTTTCTGCGATCATTTTCAATCACATAATCTGTTACTTTATCCTTATTTCCTTCAATCACAGTTTGAATATCTGCCCATTCTCCGAAAATCACACCAGAATTATCGCTGATAAATGTTTGGATATTTTCCCCAAAATTGACTGCTGACAAATCACCTTTAACATATACCTTTACAGGTGTAGATTTTGTACTATTTTGAATAAATGAAATAATTTCATTTGCATCCATCATTTTCATTGTTAAAACCTCCATTATGTATATATACAACACTAAAAATTACTTTACCAAACAAAAGTGATGAAAACAAGCCATAATTATTAACTTTATCACCGGTCTATTTCTTTTCCCATTTTTTCTTCTTCTAGATACTCATTAACAATTTCTAAAAAAGCTTGTACTTGTTTTAATTGAAAAGTTGCTTCATAACCAATTAACCATGTTCCTCTTGTTATCGGTTCATTGTGCTCATTATATAACGGGATTCTAGATAGTGTCTCGTCTGCTTTTCTTAATGCAATCGAAGGCAAAATACTATAGCCAATCCCATTAAAAGAAAGTTGTTTACATGTTTCAATCTGATCTACTACAATTGTGTTATTTGGAGGCATCTGAAAGTTTCTGTGCCACCAAACTTGTATTTCTTCATAGTAGTTAGAATCACTTTTAAACTGAATAAATGGTCGATTAGTCAAAGCTATATCTTCTAACTTAGCAATTTCCCGATCCACTAAATAAAGAGGATCATCAAATAAATGCATTTTAACGCCTTTCCAATCAGCAACGCCTCTAACTATACCTATATGCATACTATCCTCAGAAAGAGATTTCATTATATCGCTGCTCCAACCAGTTACTAATGATATCTTTGCCTGAGGATAACGTTCAACAAATCTTTTTAACACTTCTGGAAGCCAATTCTGTCCAACAATACTTGCGACAGCAATTTTTAATGTTCCATACACTTCTTCTTTAAAAGCATGTATGGATTCTTTCACTTCTTCTTCTTTCTTAAGTGTTTCCATTGCAAATTTTGTTACTAATTCTCCTGCAGCGGTGAGGGATAGTCCTCGTTGCGACCTTATAAATAATGGTGTTCCCCAGTCTTTCTCAATATTTTGCAGTCTTTGAGAAAGAGCTGGTTGTGTGACAAAAAGTCTTTCAGCTGCTTTTCTCATATTCATTTCCTGAGAAAGAACCGTTAATAATTGTAATTCAGAAATGGTTGACATGACATTATCCTCATAAATAAAAATTATTATCAAAAGAGGGATACAACTCTAATGAAGAGGTAGACAAGAGCGGCAACAGTAGGTGAAGGAATAAAACGTGTTAAGATTAATTTTGATTGTTTTGATGCAAGTAAATATTAAGTCGCTTTAATATTGCCCTTCTTGTTAAAATCCCATCAAAATAGCCATCTTCCGTTTCCACACAAATAAAAGGATGGTCGACTAAATGTTTAATCGTATGTAATACAGAACTACTGCTCTTAACTCTTGGTATCACCGTATTCATAATTGTTTCCACTTTTATTTCTTCAAGCTTCTCAAATTCGATTCTTTCTAATCCTAATATGCTCTCCATAATAAGCGGTGTACTTACTAAACCATAGAGTTTATAATGAGCATCTAATACGGGTATTGCTGAGTATCCACTTTTTGTTAAGACTAGCAGAGCGTGTTCTAAACTATTTCCTATCTGGACATGTGCTACTCGCTCAGATGGAATTAATAAATCCTTTAAAGTGATGTTTAAAAACTCTTCGCTGTGCAAACTTATCATAGCCGAAAACTCCTCACAAAATATATTTATACTTTATTTTACCATAGTTTTCGGCTGAATGCTCTTTTAACCCTTACTCGTTTTTATATTCCTTACAACTAATTGACAATGTGGACATTGAAAAATCACATTCTGATTAGACTGTGCGGTAAGAACATTTTCCAATTTTTCTTGATGGGAACATTCTGGACAAGTAACTTCTGGCATCATGTTTATCACCTCATCTATTAGTATGGTTTACGAGTGCAGTTTCATGTAGAAAAAGTACATTTAAGCTATGTCGCTCCACTTTTCATCAACATTACTGTTTTTGCAGTTCATAATACTTCGCTTTATAGATAAAGTGAGCCTTCCATCAGTGGGGCTTTCCTTCATCCGACGGTTACTAGTTGCCTAACAAAAAAGCATCCTGCAAATATTAGGATATTTCCCAATTGCAGGATGCTTTTAATAAGTACTTTACTGAATTAAATCAAAAATCTCGATTGTAATCATATCAACATTATCAAATTGATATCTTTTTGGCTTTTCTTTGTCATTATATACTTCTAGTTCAAACGTTTCTGTTTTTGGATGAAATGTAACTTGACATTTTCTCTCTCCATTTACTTCAAAGAAACGTTGAGTTGGTTCTCCCCCAGTTGCCTGCTCTTGCAGATTTTTTAATCTTGTTAATATGCCTTGTAATTGTGACATGCTCTCTCTCCTTTCAAACAAACCTTGTGTTAACCATAGGTTTCACTATTAGCATGTTTCTATACACTTTCTTCGTTAAATTTAGTATAATTTGCCTCTTGTGTAAAATGCCAATACTAACAGAATAAAAGATTGTCGAGTGTTTGTCCAAGTAAAACTGAAAAAAACTTGTCGATTTTTTATTATTTATTTCATCTGAATATTCTCATTTTAACAACGTATATAAAAACAGCTTACGCAAAAACCAAATAAAAAAATAAAAGCAGTGAGTAAATACCGCTAAATAAAGGAGGCGAGTATCTTTTTCAGTTTTTAAAAATTGCATGATAAAAAATTTCTTTGTATGATTAAAAGAAGAAAAAATATAGGAGGAACTTTATGCATCAAATCACATTGTATACGCAACCAGACTGTCCCCCTTGTGAGTACTCTAAACTATTCTTAAAAGAACATGGCTTTGACTATGAAATAAAGGATATTCAAAGGGATTCTCGTGCTAAAAAAGAATTAATAAAGAAATATCAATCTTTTTCCACCCCTACATTTGTAATTGATGGAAATGTAATTTATGGATTTGACTTGGAAAAACTTAAGCTTGCGTTAAATCTTTCCTCATAAAGAAAACTACCCGTTAACGGTGGGAATATACGAATGAACCTCGCGGCGTACATGAAATCAGATAAAGTGCGCCCTTCCTCTCAATAAACACCAAACTTCTACATTCTATTGATAGTTAAAACTTGAGATTGTTTATTCTTCTTCGAAATGTATGTAACTTGATTTTCGATTGAAAATAACGGCATATACACCAATGTGCTATAGTTTTCTTCCTTACTATTTAAAATGGATCTTACCTCTTTATCTGAAAGCATATTCGTTATAAGCCATCTGTCATTCAGCTTTCTTATTAGAATTCCTTCATAAGCCCCTTCGTATATTTTGTCTCCGAATACAATTGGTTCATAATACTCATATAGGAGAATACTATTTCTCTCTTTATCTATATCAATAGTGGTTTGTTCCGAGAACTGATAATATGGAAGATAGTATTTGCCAAATTCATTCCCAAATGTATAAAACTTTCCCTGTTCTCCAGTCAAGTTTTCATTTAGAAACAAATAGATGAAATTATCTGAAAAATAAGGTTCCAGTATTTCTTTCATCTCCTCCATCTCTCTCGCTTCTTTACTTAAAGATACTTGTGCCCTAAATGCTTTTTCTACAAAAGTAACTACTTCATTCCTACTTGTTAAATGGCTGGTGGCATGTATGGAATATGGATAAATGCTCCATACTGAAATAATCAATAAAATAAAGAAGCTTTTTTTCATCATATCCTCCCCTTCTCCGTTTGCGGATACCACTTAATTATTATTCCTAATACCCTTTCTCTACCTAATAAAACAAGCTGAAGAGAAAATCTCTTCAGCTTGTTTCTAATTAAGCAATAATTTCATACGATCAAGAAAATTATAGGATAGATCTATAAATAAATATTCTTTTGCATTCAAAGGATACGAATACGTTCTGACCGTTTCTCCTGTTTCAATATCACTATATAAATCAGATAAAATTCCTTTTTTTTCATTCCGCATCTTGATAATATTTTCTAAAAAATATGGTCGCCAACTCCAATTTTTGTTTGCATATTCAGGCTGAATAATCCAATCATTGTCATATTTAATAATATTCGCTGATTTCTGAAAGCCGTCTTCATCACATACATACATTCGAAAAGCCACATCAGTTAACTCAGCTGTAAGTAATTTCAAAAGCTCTTCGTAAGAAGAATATTTCTTATATTTGACGAGCAATACTTGTAATTGACCCTGAAACTTCTCTGTTAAATCAAAAATAGTTGAGAGTTTTTTCTTTTCTGAAATAATGAATTCATGAAACAGATTTTTCAACGTTTCTTTTCTAATATTACGATCGGTGAAACTCGCCTCGGGATAATGTAAATAATATCCTTGATAAAATCTCCCACCATTTTTCCAAGCAAATTGAAGCTGATAAACCATCTCGATATTTTCAAATAATAAGGTAGCACCAATTTTTCGAGCAAGCATAGACAAGGAATATAAAACATTTTGATAAGTATGCGAAGTGGAAGTAGATCGCAAAGCCAATAAATCAATTTTTAGAATATCAGGCGCTAACTCACTTATTCGATCAAGATAACTACTACTATCACTTCCCATTTTATCAATGGCAATCTTAATCCCATAAGTGCGATAGTAAATTAATAAATGATCTAAATGATAAAATTGTCCATGATAATTTCTCTCAGATATCTCAAGGACAATTCGATCAAGCTTGATTCCCTTCCCTTCATATTCCAATAATGTTTCTAAAAAACTTTCCCCATCGTCTTTCATTAGTATTTGTGCATCTCTATTGATAAAGAGCAAGACATCCTCATCAAGCGATAGCGCTTTATCCAATGCTTTTGTCAAAATTACTTGGTCAACTTCTAACTTATATTCATCTGGGATTCCTTCATCAAGAAAAAAGTCTCCAAGACTCTCCACTCCATCTGCCCCATTATATCTTCCTAACACTTCATATCCAATAACGCGATGTTCATCAGCACTAAAAATAGCTTGAAAATAAGGGATGACATTTTCTAAATCAGTCAAAATATCCAAAGCATCCATATTTTGATAGCCTCCCTTTTTAGAACGGCTAGCTCCTTTGCTTATTGCTTCTGATTTGAAATCATTATAATTTGATTGAATAATTTCTTTTCATTGGTTAAATGTCATTTTCTATGGTCAAATTCATTTGTTAGACAGTACGCAAAGGTTCTTCGCTTTGTTCTAAGATTAAAATAAACCTTATTATATCATATAAATTCTTGGTTATAAAAATAATGATAGAAAATTCTTTCTATTTTCTGATTAATTCAGCTTTTCTTCTCTTATAAGGTATTATTTTCGATAAGCTAACACGAAATAAACCTGTCTCCCTTGGTAATAATATGTCCTTATATTTTAGCGGAAACTTCGTATGATAAAATTAGGAGTTGGCAAGAAAGAGGTAGTATATGCAGTTGTTTAAACTATTACTTTTGCTCGCTCCCTTTTTTGGATCAGAGCAAACTTGGGAATATTTCCACATTGAAGACAACACAAAACCAAAAACAGAAGTAGTCAATCCAGTATTAAACTCAAATAAAAATATCCAGCTAGATGTTCCATTAATAAAACAAAATCCAGAATTACGCTATGGATGCGAAGTGACTAGTTTAACAATGGTCTTAAACTATGCTGGTGTTAAAGTAACGAAAATGGATCTTTATAAAAATATTCAAAAAGACTTAGATCCATTAGTGCGAAAAAATGGAGATATTATCAAATGGGGAGATCCATCAATTGGTTTTGTTGGCGACATGACGGGAAAAAATCCTGGATATGCCGTATTTGATAAACCAATGGAAGATCTAGTTAACAAATACCTTCCAGAAAGAGCTGTTAACTTAACAAATCATTCATTTCAAGCTATAGAAAGACATGTAGAAAATGGTTACCCCATTGTAGTTTGGACTACTGGTGATTATCGTTTACCTGATAGATGGGAATCATGGAAACATAATGGAAAGACCATTAAAACTCCATTGGATTTGCATGCTGTTGTTTTAGTTGGCTTCAATAATAATCATGTTTACTTAAACGATCCCTTATCAGGCAAGAAAAATGTAAAAGTGGAGAAAAAAACCTTCATTAAATCTTGGCATGCTTTAAAATCAAGAGCAATTAGTTATCGGTAAAGGTTAGAATATACATCTTATAAATAAACTCTACTACTCGCGTTGATTGTATTAAATACTCTTGTTTTTCTAGTAAATAAGGGAAGGGAAACCCTTTTTATTTCCGCGGAAATCAAGAATATAAAATGCAATCAACGCACTCTTTACTAAAACCTCGTACATTTTAAAAATTACAAAGGAAAAAAGGGAACTTCAAACTTAATTTTTAATGGATTGACTGACTAGTTTAAGTTATCACAAGCTTTCTTTCGTAACAGAAATGATATTTATCAATGATAATTTACTCTCTAATATAAGTTTATGATTCAAATCAACAAACATGTTTAGAATCCCCTAAGAAACTGTTCTGCAGCTTCGCATGTCAATGGCTTGGAATAATAATATCCTTGTGCTTTTTGGCAATTTGCCTTCTTTAAGAAATCTTCTTGCTCTTTATTTTCTACACCTTCTGCAATAACTTCCATTCCTAAATTTTGTCCTAAGTGAATAATAGTTGTCGTAATAGCAGCATCCTTAGCATTTGTAACAACATCTTTTACAAAAGACTGATCAATCTTTAAAACATCAATTGGAAATTGTTTAATATAGCTAAGCGAAGAATACCCAGTTCCAAAATCATCAACTGAAATAATAACATCTAACTCCTTTAATTTTCGTAGGATAGGAATTGCTTCTTTAATATTCCCCATAAGTCCTTCTGTAATCTCGATTTCTAACATGGATGGCTTAATCTTAAACTTTTGAATAGAAGTACGAATTACTTCTATAAAATTAGGTTGCTGAAATTGCTTCGGAGAAATATTCACAGCTATTCGTACATCTTTATTATATAGTGCTTTCCAAACTTTTATCTGCTCACATGCTGTTTCAATTACCCAATTACCAATTGAAATAATGAGACCTGTATCTTCTGCAAGGGGGATAAAATCATTGGGAGCAACCACTCCTAAAGAGAGGCTTTCCCATCTTAATAGTGCCTCAAAGCTGTTAAATGTATAACCATTTAAATCAATTTGTGGCTGATAATATAATTTAAGTTCCTTTTTTTGGATCGCTTTTCGCAACTTTGTTTCTAATGATATTACATTGCTTAGACTTGAAGTCATATCAGAACGATAAAATTGATAATGCGCTTTGCCTCTTTCTTTTACACGAAATAGTGCTTCATCTGCATTCTTAATTACTGTTTCAATATTCTCACCATCATGTGGATACATACTTATTCCAATACTCGGACTTATATAGTATTCATGAGAATTTAAATAAAATGAATTAGCAAAACTTGAGATTATACGCTGAGCAAAGCTTGCTGTTTCCTGTCTATTTGTATTGGATAGGAGAATATTAAATTCGTCTCCTCCTTGTCGATACACATGACATCTATAATTTTTAAACTCTAATAACCTTTCTGCAACTTTTAAAAGAATTTGATCTCCAACAATATGGCCAAATGTATCGTTGATGTATTTAAACCGATCTAAATCAATAGTCATTAAAGCAAAAGCTACTTGCTCGGTTTCTGCTCTTTTAATTTCAAGATTTATATCTTCCATCAGCGCCCGTCTATTATAAAGACCAGTTAGCTGATCATGAAATGACATATAACGTATCTTTTCTGCTGTTTTGGTTCGTTCTGAAATATCTCTTAAGATAACATAAATACCTCTAGTTGCATGATTTACTTTAATTGGAACGAATTTCGTATGAACAGACATTTTGTTACCATTATGGCTTATTAGCTTACAATCGATAGATTGCGATGATTCCGTTAGTTTGCATTTTCTAAAGCTATCATAGAAAAGGGTATTTTCCTCATTTATTAGTTCATAAAGCGAAAAGATAGGTTGTTCTTCCTCGCTTCTCCCAATTAACTTTAAACCAGCTGGATTAATATCATGAATAACTCCATCTAAATCAACAGTAAAGACTGCATCTAAGTTATTTTCTATTAATGATCGATATCTTTGTTTGCTTTCATGCAGCTGTCGTTTTTCCATTATAGACTCTGTGATATCTCTCGTAATAGAAACAATGTACTTCACTTCATCTTGCTCATCCAAAATGGGTGTTAAAACAGATTCTGCATGAATAATCCCCCCATTTTCCGCCTTGATTTGATCTATATAACTATGATTTTGTTTTGTCTCACATACAATCGAATATTCCCGCTGCAATATAGCAGCCGTTTCCCCAGTTGAAACCTCTTGAAGCTTTTTTCCAATAAAGTCAATTGGTAATTTAGCAAATAAAAATGCAGCTTCATTTACAAAAATATAGCGAAAAGTTTTCCCTTTTTCTACTTTCATAATAAAGACCATATCTTTTATATACATAAAAATAATTTCAAAAATGATATTCTCTATATTTGATTTGGATTGAGCTATCATGTTCTCACTTGTAATATTCTTGTTATATTTGTCCATCCATTTCATTCCTTACACGCAGCAATTATTATTTTGTTTTAGAAAACACCTTTTTTAAAAGATAAAATCGATTAAAAGTAAATTTCATTTCAACAAACTTCGACACAATGGTAAGCACTCTTCACCATGCCTCTACTTTTCTTTTACTATTTTTATCGGCAACTGCATGGGATTCTGTACTTAAATAGATAAAAAATTATGTTTATTCTTGAAAGAGGCGTTAATCAATCTTCATTTGCTCCATTAACGAGGACATAGTAGAAAAGATATGCTCTTTTTATTCCCTTTCTTTCGCAAAAATAGTATAATTACTTGTACAAATCAATAGAAAGGAGAGTTAGGCGATTGAATAAGCAGCAAAAATATCCACCACCAATACAACTTACTGTTGAAAACCTTCTACAGGCAATATCTGTCGTAAATCGTCATGCAAAGACAGCACCAAACCCAAAATTCCTATATAAATTAAAACATGACAGTTTACATAAACTATTAGCAGAAGGCAAAGCAAAAAAAATTGGTCTACACTTCTCAAATAATCCAAGATATAGTCAACAACAATCAGATTTATTGATTGCATGTGAAAACTATACATTTCATTTACCTCCGACTAAAAAGGATTTTGAGGAATTGCCACATTTAGGATCTCTCAATCAAAGTGTCCGAAATCCCAAATCAACTCTTTCCTTAACACAATCAAAAAAACTTTTATCCACCTATACTGGGCTAAAAGAAGAGATACCACCAAATCAAACTATCCGCAAAAAGAAATACCAAAAACCTGTTTTTAAAAAGCTTGGTGAAAGTTATTAATATAGCTTTCACCATTTCGGCTGCTCTATTTTCCCGACTCCTTCATTTTTCCGATTAAAAACAACAATTCTTTAAAAAATAGCTGAACTAAAAAATAGCCGAACTAGTTCAACCTAGCTTGGCTATTTTTCTTCACATAATAATATTTTCTATTTGGTAGTAAGCTTTTATAAAATATTATTATCAATAATATGAATTAATTCATTAATTTCTGGTTTACTTACTTGAGCATTTGCTCCAACTACCTGTCCTTTATGTCTTAAATCATCTGTAATTAAAGAAGAGAATATAACAACAGGCAATTGTGCTAAGTTTGCATTATCTTTGACTACTTTTGTTAAATGATGCCCGTCCATTTGAGGCATTTCGATATCAGTAATCATCAATTGAGCAACTTCATCTACTGAATTACCTTCCTCCACTTTTTTCGTCAAATAGTTTAATGCTTCACGACCGTTTTCAAAAAATGTTATATGCTGAAATCCAGCTGCATTTAAAGTGTCTTCTAACAATTTTCTTAAAAGTGCAGAATCTTCCACGACAATTAGTTTCTTGTCACTTCTCTTTCTGTCTCCTAATTTTTTTACTTGCTGAACATTTATCCCAGATTCAGGGTTAATATCTACAACAATTTTCTCGAAATCAAGTAACAGAATCATCTCACCGTTTAATTTGACTACCCCAATAATTTGACTCTCCGTACCGTAATAAGTTTCGGATGGTTTTTCAATATTTTCCCATGATATACGATGAATCTGGGTTACATTATGGACATGGAAAATTATTTTTGTTTTATTAAATTCCGAAACAATATATTTATCTTTTTCCGGGGTTTCAGAAGGCGAATATCCTAAAACATTTGCAAGATTAACAACTGTTAAAACTTCCCCTCTTAGCTCCACAATTCCTTCTACATACGGGTGTGCATGTGGAATTGGAGTAATGGGAACTGGGTTAATAATTTCCTTCACTTTAATCACATTTATACCAAAGTGATTCTTTCCTACGCTAAACTCAACAATTTCTAATTCATTTGTGCCAGTTTCTAAAAGTATCCCTTTATCATTTTTCATATATTCTTGTCCTTTCGGCGTTTTAAAAAATTCATTCCGTTATGAAAATCGACTAACTAATATTATATACCTATCCTTTATATCGGATTTATTAGCTATTCTTAAAGTAGTTCGTCCAAATTTCTCATTTGATGGATTTTTTGAGGTATGTAAAAAGGCTGTTCATTTAAGTAATAATCATGCAAATTATCCTCCCTCTGACGAAACATTTACATTTTGTTTACTCTTATGAACAACCTAACTTTACTCTAACTTATTTTCCTACCATTCTTCCTTCACACGTGCATGAATAACTAACCCGATAATAGTTAAGATAATTAACGATCCTAGTGCCATTCTACTTGCTGTATTTCCTAAATCAGCAAAAGCAAATGTAATAGTTCCATATAATAAAGGACCGAGAATAGAAGATACTTTACCAGAAAAGGCAAACAGCCCAAAAAATTGTCCTCGTTTTTCTTCTGGAGTAATTTCGACTATGTACGTTCTTGTCGTTACCCACATGCTACCTAATGCCACTCCAAATAGACTTCCAGCTACCCAGAATAACCCTTCATTCCAAGCAATCGTTGCAATGATCAGCGCAATAACTAATAAAATCCCTACATAGCGCACAGCTCGATAAGCTCCAATACTTTTCGTTATATATCCAAAAATAAAAGAACCAATAATACTTGCGATGGTGGACACAAGATAAAGAATAATAAACTTACCAGTACTAATCCCAATAACCGCATTTGCATATACTGACATCATTGCAATAGTAGTAGCTAACGCATCATTGAGAAAAAAATAGGCAAGCATAAAAATAAAAATCTTCCGATAATTCTTCATTTGCTTAAAGGTTTCGAGTATTTCACGATATCCTGATAGAACAGATTGCTTTGGAACATTTTCCTTTGGTGTATCCTTTATGAAAATAAATAATGGCAAAGATAACAGCAAAAAAAGAATACCAGTTGGAATAAAAGATTGATTATATGCTCCATCGTCCATAAACAAATAAACAGATAGGCCGATAAGTGTTCCAAAATAACCTATTGCTACACCAAACCCAGAAATTAACGGAATCTGTTCTTTGGTTCCTAAATCAGAAATCATCGTATCATAAAACACCAGACTGGAATGATACGTAAATTTAGATAGTACAAAAAAAAGAATGACAAGTATTAAAGACATTGGGATTCCAAACATCATTTGTGTAAATGGAATAAACGAAAAAATCCCCATTGCAATCGTACCTATTACAGTTAGTAATGTTAAAATTACAATATACTTTTTCTTTTTTCCAGTTCTGTCCATCATTACACCAAATAAAGGCGTAAAAATGACTAATAGAAAACTTGCTAGTGCATTGGCATAGGAAATAAAAGTTGAGGCTATTTGTTTCTGTACTTCATCTGAACCTACGATTTCTTGCAAATATAAGGGGAAAAAGATTGTATTAATATTAGACGAAAAAATAGTATTAGCAGCATCATAGAGTGCCCACGAAAGTATTGGCAAAGAAAAATATAATGCCAATCCCTTTTTTTCTAGTTTAACTTTATTGGTTATCGGTTCCATCCGTTAAGCTCTCCTCTCCAATATCGGGTATGTTAAAACGCAATAACACCCTCTCGTTTGTCTGCTTCAGAACCTTTTGGTTATCCATCATGTTTGTGATCACCACTTCCATGATGGATTTTTTAACAGATGTGATCGGAATTATTTTTTGATTACAACTGAACCTACTATTAAATCATGTAATGCTTGTTTTTTCTCTGTAAATGCTGCAAGTATGAAACCAATTAACAAAATACTTGATAATAGACTAGAAACTAAGTATCTCCCTAAGCTTCTCCAGAAAGAAAGTCTCTTTCCATTTTTATCCGTTACCTTTAAGCCTAATAGTTTTTTTCCAATTGTAGCTTGCCATTTAGATGCATGAAACAGAGTATAGTAAAAAAGACTAAATATCATACATACGATCATCGTTCCAAAGAAAGCAAGCATCATAGGACCAGCGATTGATAAAATTTCAGCATCAGATAACGTATCTATACTCGTTGGATCAATCAATAATTCCTCAGGAACTTCCATTGAATTCACAAACAGAGCAAAGATAACATTCGAAAGAATTAGTAAAGGTATACCGAGAATGATACTATCGATTGCCCATGCCCCGAAACGAATCCAAAATCCAGCATATTGTGGATGCTTTTCATTTTCTTCTATTTGTATTGTTGTAACCATTTATTTTCCCCTCCTTCTAATATGATAATTGGTATTTATTCTCTAAACAACCTTTTTTATGAAACGTTTAGTAGATTTACAATTTTTAAACAAAGCTGTTTTCTAAAAATGTTCATAAAACGTTTAAATATTTTTTTCTATTTCGTGAAATATCTAACAAAGTCCTAGACGATTTTATACGATTGGCATATGCTAAAAGTGTAAGATGTGAATAAAGAAGTTAAGATATTTTTGTTAAATCACTTTAAGAGGGGACGAGTACACAATGAAGGGTACTGCAATTCTTTTTCACGATGATTTATCCGTCACATTTTTAGAAAATATCGATTTGGACACATGGAAAAAATCAGATGAAAAGAACCTTACAACCAAATCCATAGAGACTCATTCTGATCAATCATCCCATGAACAATTATTATTTATTGAAGAAGATGTTGATTGGGAGTATGGTTATTAAGAATATAATATTAAGCTTCGAGCAGGGAAAGATTTTTCAAGTACCTGCTCTTTTTATTTGTCTATGTATTTTCATTAATCATCGCTTTTGATATCATTATAGAATACGTTACGATAGGAGACTTAATATGGAACATTTAATCAATAAAAAAGTTAAAAATATTGAGATTTCTGGTATCAGAAAGTTCTCTAATATGGTTGCCGGAAAGGAAGGGATGATTTCTTTAACAATAGGTCAACCAGATTTTCCAACCCCTCTACATATTAAAGAAGCTGCTAAAACTTCCATTGATGAAAATTATACATCCTACACACATAACGCTGGAGATCTTGCTCTACGAAAAGCAGCATCACAGTTTGTAAATAAAAAATATAATCTTTCCTATGACCCTTCTACAGAAGTAATTGTCACAGTGGGAGCTAGTGAAGCAATTGACGTTACATTTCGGACTATCCTCGACCAAGATGTCGAAGTAATTCTTCCAGGACCAGTGTATCCTGGCTATGAGCCCATTATCCGTTTATGTGGTGCAACTCCTGTATATGCTGATATTCGTCATACTTCTTTTCGTTTTACAGCTGATGTTATAAAGAAATACATCACAGAAAAAACAAGATGTATTGTTCTACCCTATCCATCAAATCCTACAGGGGTTAGCCTTACGGAAAAAGAATTAATAGAAATAGCTGATCTAATTCGAGAAAAAGACATCTTTATTTTAGCCGATGAAATTTACAGCGAATTATTATACGATCAAGAGCATGTGTCTATTGCTCAATACCTTCGTGAACAAACGATTGTAATTAATGGACTATCTAAGTCACATAGTATGACTGGATGGAGAGTTGGTTTGTTATTTGCTCCAACAATCCTCAGTCAGCAAATAATAAAAGTTCATCAATATAATGTAACATGCGCTTCTTCTATCTCTCAAAGAGCTGCTTTAGAAGCATTAACTACCGGTATCGATGATGCCAAACCAATGAGAGATGATTATAGAGAGAGAAGAAAATATCTATATGATCGCTTATCTTCTATCGGCTTCGATATCGTTATGCCAGATGGTGCATTTTACTTTTTTATCAAAGTACCGACAGATCAAATGAATTCCTTTGATTTTTGTCTTGATTTAGTTAATAAAGTTAATTTAGCCGTTGTACCAGGAAGTGCTTTTTCCGAACTAGGAGAAGGATACTTCCGCATTTCGTTTGCGTATTCAATGGAAACATTGACTGAAGCATGTAATCGATTAGAGGAATATATAAAAAACTATCTAGAAAAATAAGAAAAACAGTTTCCATCTCTGCAAACATCAGAGGTGGAAGCTGTTTTTTTATCGATCCCAATATTTATATAAAGCCTGTGTGCCACTCTCATCTTCACCTTTTGCTGATAAATGACTATACAGTGTTTCAGCAAGTGATAGCCCTGGTGTCTCCATATTCATTCCTTCTGCCTCTTCCAGCGCAATTCTCATATCTTTAATAAAATGCTTGATATAGAATCCTGGCTCAAAATCACCTTTAATCATTCTTGGCGCTAAATTACTCAAAGAGAAACTGCCTGCGGCTCCACTTGTAATGCTCTGTAGAACTTTTTCTGGATCTAATCCTGCTTTCTTTGCATACACAATCGCTTCTGTTACACCAATCATATTCGAAGCAATTGCTATTTGGTTGCACATTTTTGTATGTTGGCCAGCTCCTGCTGGTCCTTGGTAAACAATGTTGGTTCCAAGCATTTCAAATATTGACTGAAGTTCTTTAAAAACAGCCTCGTCTCCTCCAACCATAATCGATAATTTTGCATCTCTTGCACCCACATCTCCACCACTAACAGGTGCATCTAAGGTATAGATATTTTTCTTTTTCGCTTCCTCATATATTCTTTTCGCAAGGCTCGGAGTAGATGTCGTCATATCTATTAGATATGTATTTTCTCTTGCATTTTTAACTAAACCAAGTTCACCTAAATATACTTCCTCAACATCTTTTGGATACCCAATAATTGTTATGATTACATTGGCTTTAGAAGCGATTTCATGCGGACTATCGGCCCAATCCGCTCCTTCTGCTATAAGATCAGACGCCTTTTCTTTTGTACGATTATGTACAATAACAGGATAACCTGCATGCAATAAATGTCTTGCCATACTTTTCCCCATAACACCTGTACCAATAAAGCCAATCGTCGTTGTTTCTTTTGCCAACATATTTTGCTTCCTCTCCTTTTTACAATGTTGCCATCCATTAACATTGTTTTTCTTTATAGTATCACGAAAACTTTTTTGATTGTGTTAAATGGTTGTCTATTTTAAAAAAACTATCTAGAATATACTCTCTAAACAATTCGATCGCATATTTCCAGATAGTTTTTTCTTTATTTACGTAATAACTTCACCATAATCACTTTCATTATTTCCATCCCAATCACAGCAGCAATTGCTAATCCTGTTGCTATTAACCATTCATGTAAACCAAATGAAGGAGGGATAGCGAACACTTCTCTAGCGAATGGCAAAATAGTGATTAGATATAGGAAGAAACATATTCCCACTGCTCCTAAAACATATTTATTGGAAAATAAGCCGACACCAATAATCGTTTGTGTACTAGATCTAGCAGCAAAAGTTTGCAATGACCGCGAAAGAATTAATGTGGTGAAAGCCATAGCTACTCCTAATTCATCGGAATGCTGCAAACCGATATAATGGGCAATGATTACTGCTACACCAATCAAAATCCCTCTTGTAACGACTGCACGAAGCGTTCCTCCTGCAAAGATTCCTTCTTTGACATCTCTTGGTTTGCGCTTCATTACTCCTGGCTCTGATTTCTCCATCCCAAGAGCAATAGCAGGTAAAGAATCATTAACTAAGTTTATAAATAACAGCTGTAAAGCCGTAAATGGATTTGCCCAACCAGCAATGACTGCAAACAATATAGCAATTATTGCCCCAAAATTCCCTGCAAACAAGTACCCAATTGATTTTTTGATATTGTCAAAAACAGTTCTTCCTACTCCAACTGCATTAACGATTGACACGAAATTATCATCTGTAAGAATCATATCAGCTGAATCTTTGGCAACATCTGTACCACTTCCCATTGCAATACCAATATCAGCCTGTTTTAATGCTGGAGCATCATTGACACCATCACCAGTCATCGCAACAATTCGATTTTTCTTTTGCCATGCTCTAACAATTCTTATTTTATTTTCTGGCGAGACACGAGCATAAACAGAAATGCTTTCTAATTTTTGATCTAGCTCTTCTTCTGATAATGCATCTAATTCTTGACCAGTTAACGCAATATCATTTTCTTGCATTAATCCAATTTTACGCCCAATTGCTTGGGCAGTTGTTTTATGGTCTCCAGTGATCATAACTGTTCGAATACCAGCATCTTTCGTTTGCTCTATCGATGCGTATACGGCATCTCGCGGCGGATCCATCATTGCTGTTAAACCAACAAGGATTATTTCAGACTCATCCTCTTCCGTTATAGTTGTCTTATCCTGCGGCACATGTTTATATCCATATGCAAGAACCCTTAATGCTTGATTTGAAAAATCCTCATTAGCCCCCTGCAGTTTCTTTAACCATTCATTTGTAAACGGTTCTTCCTTTTCATTAACCAATATTTTTGTCGCCCGATTAAACATAACATCTGGGCCACCTTTTATGAGCATTAGACGTTGGTTATCAATCGTATTAATAGTAGACATTAACTTTCGATCTGAATCAAAAGGCAGTTCCGCTTCTCTCGGATATCGAGAGCGTACCTCTTCATAATTCCTTTTGCCATCATTATAAAAGTTAATAAGCGCAACTTCTGTTGGATCTCCCACTTCTCTATTTTCTTTATTTATATATGAATCATTACAAAGTACTGCAATATTTAACAAAAGTTTTTCCGAATGGTTCCACTGAAAAGGATCCGGTGGCAAGTGCTCCCTTTCCCCTTCTGGAATAAAATAATCCGTTACGGTCATTTTATTTTGTGTCAAAGTCCCTGTCTTATCTGTACATATAACACTGGTCGATCCTAATGTTTCGACTGCAGGTAACTTTCGAATAATCGCACTTTGCTTTGCCATTTTATTCGTTCCAACCGATAGAACTATAGTAACAATAGAAGATAATGCTTCTGGAATGGCTGCTACTGCTACAGCAACTGCGAATAATAACGCATTAAGAATGGAAGTCGTAACGTCAACCGTTTCATCTCCTAACCATATTCTTAACGCTTGGATAGCAAAGATCAGAACAGATAAAATAAGAATTCCTACTCCTAATTTTTTACTGAAATCTGCAAGTTTTTGCTGTAAAGGTGTTTGCTTCTCTTCTGCTGTGTTAAGCATATCAGCAATTTTACCAATTTCGGTTTTTTCTCCAGTTCCTGTTACGACGAAAGTACCTCGACCATACACGACTAGGGAACTGCTATAAACCATATTGATACGATCACCAAGCGCAGAATCCTCCGTAATCACTTTTTCTTGTTTCTCTATTGCTTCTGATTCTCCTGTTAACATCCCTTCATTAACTTTTAAAGAACCACTTTCCAAAATCCGCCCATCTGCTGGAACATAATCACCAGCTTCTAGAAAAACGATATCTCCTGGTACTAACTCTCTTGCAGGAATCGTGCTATTTGTATTATCACGTCTTACTTTTGCTTCAGGAGCACTCATACTTCGCAGCGCATCTAGTGAACTTTCAGCTTTTTTAGTTTGAATGACACTAATTACAGAATTTAGCAATAAAACTAAAAAAATGATGAGTGATTCTACAAACTTCCCCATAATTAATTGAATAACAATTACTACTAACAACACAATAACCATAGGATCTTTAAATGTTTCTAAAAAGAGCTTCCATGTTGGTACTTTTTCTTTATCTTTCAGCTCGTTATATCCTTCTTTTTCCAAAAGACTCTTTACCTTATCTGTTGATAATCCTTGTTCAGATGACTGTAAATCCTTTAATACGACATCTTTTTCCTTTTGATAAAATTCCACTTGGCTTTATTCATCTCCTTTAATTTCAGGTTTAACAATCTTAGATTTCATCTTTCTCATTATGCACATCTATGTAACCTGAAATATTTTTCTGACAAATTCACTTTTCCTATCTTTCCTTACCCCTTCCCAATATTAACGTCCACGAAACCTCGTTATTCAGTAGTATGGGGTGATTAATTACGAATGTATATATTTTTCCTCTTTGCAGACTTTTCATGTATGTAATTTCATATTAGAGCAGCTATAATAATCATCGGCTACTTAAAAGAACTTTACAACTATTGTTCTTCCCTTAAAAAGGATAACAAGTATGAAAAGATTAAACGTGCTGAATCTTAGCATAATAATTGGTGGTAATAATCTTTCTATAAGCAATTATACTTAAGTAAAAACACCTACAAAACTACGCCAGTCCCCCCCTCCTTTCATTACTATTTGTACACTTCCTCCTATCGGCTTTTGCTTCTTGATACGCAAAAAAGACCTTTGCCAAATAGGCAAAGGTCTTGCTAAGCATAAATATGCCAACAAAGCCGATGGCATCTGCCATGAACTGACGACTTTGTTTTAGGTACTATCCTAAAAGCTACTCCCCTTTGAGTAAGTATACATTATTAATATTATAAATAATTATATACAATTTTTAAAATTTTGCCAACCTTTTTGTTATATGGGATTGAGTCAAGTTTTTGTGGGAGTTTTTTTAGCTCCCTTTTTTATAAAGTAAAACCTCTAAGTTTGTATCCGCTTTCCAATTGGTTTTGTTCTTACAACTGTTGATTCTCTCATTTTTTAAAAACCTTTTAATCCCTGTAAGGCAAAGTGAACGGGTTTTCCAATCGCTTGATTTAAGTATGGCATGTTCTGACGCACGGTTTCTGTTACTAATTTTGTGGGTATTTTTCTTTTCGGTCGATGCTCTTTCTTTGATTTTTCCGTGGCTTTTTCCCATTTTCCATATATCGTTTGGATAGATAGATCATCCTTCAACCCAATCCACAAACGTGCCATGCTCATGACGCCTTTTTTGCTCCATGCTCTTCCATTTTTTAATCGTTTGGCTAATTGATTCATCATTGCTTCTGCACTTCCCATTGGACGATACGCTGTCGTGTCCACGCCTTTCTCCTGTAACCAACTACGGTAATCTTTTATGGTTTCCTGATGATGCGTTAAAAAGCCGAGGAAATGCGCTAGTTTTTCTTCTTCTTCTGGTGTATCCATTGTTCCTACTGCGCTATTCAACTCTAGAAGTAATGTTTCTACCTGGTAGTTTTTTAACGCTCTTTTCATGTAGCGGTATCGAGGATGGCTCTTCATTAGTTGCTTCATCGAACGAGCGACATGAAAACGGTCCATGGTGAAAAAGGCGCGTTCCCGAAAATACTCCCGACATGCCGTTATCCAGCCTGCTCCATCGCCATTAATAATAAGCAAGGTTTGGGTTGGATCATACGCATAATGATTCTGTAAGAATGTTTCAAAAGCTTCCCAAAAGGGTTCTTTTTCTTCATAGAGAAAATGCCTTTTATTTCGGAGCCTGACTCGCTTTCCGTTTTCTTTCCATCCCTCATGTACAGCGGCGAATTTCAACTCCCATCCACGCTTTTTCTTTTCTTGACTCTTCACATATAATCCATCTACTTCGACAAACAACACCTTTTGAAAAGGACGTTTTTCCTTAGCGGGAAGTACGCTTGTATGAAGAAGATGTTGCCGTAATGCTTCGTGGCTCATCGCCGAATAGCCTAAAAATTGTTCGAACGTTTCCACCGCCTTTCGATAGGAGGAACCATTTGTCGCTAATTCTAGCCCCCATTCTTCTAATAGTGGACTAAACCCTTTATTCCCTTGAAACTGTAAATAATGATCTAACAGACAAATATATTTTTTGGTTACACGATCGAAATAATAATTACGCTTCAGCTCCACTGCTCCAAACGCTGTATCTACTCGTATTTCTCGTTTATCTCGTAAAGCAAATCTTCTTTTGTCTCGTTGCTGAGCAATCTCTAGATCCCAATTTTCTAATGTTTGAACAAGGATTTCTTGAAAGGTCATTTGTAGTGTTCGAAATAAAGTTTTTTCCAATTCTTTTAATGATGGCATTTTTGTGTTACATTGATTCATGAGAGCCTCTCCTTTTCGTAGTATTCTAGTCAAACTCTACTTTACAAAAGGAAGCTCTCTTTTTTAATACTTAATTTTTTCCAGCTACCGCGCTTTCGCTTGGTGGCCTTTTTGTCTAGTTGGGGGACTCGTCCCCCAACTAGACAAAAAGGATATTTATTCTCCCACAAACATTTTACTCATACGTTATATGGCCACCAGCTCAACTCAATAAGTCACTTATATCACTAATGCAGTAGTCATAAATGTTAAATCGAAATTACTAATGTAACTATCTCTCTTCCATAACCAGGTTTTTTATCATACACAACAAAAAAACTGACTAGAATCATCTAGTCAGTTCAAATAAGGGGAAAATGAGAATAGCGTTAAGCTAACTTGTAAAAAGAGCTTATGCTATTTTTATTTATACCCACTATTTTAAAGGATAAACCTCTTTTTTATGAAAGTTTTGCAGCAGCCTTTACTGCTTCCATAACTTCTTCAGTTGTAGACATTTGTAGTGCTTTTTCCGCTAATTCTTCCATTTCTGCTTTAGAAAGATTTAGAATTTGCGATCTAGCTTTTAAGATAGATGTAGCACTCATCGAGAATTCATCTAAGCCTAATCCTAATAATAAAGGAATTGCTGTTTCATCTCCTGCCATCTCTCCACACATACCTGCCCATTTTCCTTCTTTATGCGCTGCATCAATAACCATTTTAACAAGACGCAAAATAGAAGGATTGTATGGTTGATAAAGGTAAGATACGCGTTCGTTCATACGATCTGCAGCCATTGTGTATTGAATCAAGTCATTTGTTCCAATACTGAAGAAGTCAACTTCTTTAGCAAACTGATCTGCAAGCACCGCTGTAGAAGGAATTTCTACCATAATACCTAGCTCAATTTTTTCCGCAACTTTAACGCCTTCCGATGTTAAGTTAGCTTTCTCTTCTTCTAAAAGAGCTTTAGCTGCACGGAATTCGTTTAGAGTAGCAATCATAGGGAACATGATTTTTAAATTTCCATATGAGCTTGCACGTAACAACGCTCTTAATTGCGTACGGAAAATATCTTGCTCCTCTAAGCAAAGACGAATAGCACGGAAACCTAAGAACGGATTCATTTCCTTTGGAAGATCTAAATATGGTAATTCTTTATCTCCACCAATATCTAATGTACGTACAACAACTGGCTTTCCTTTCATTCCTTCAAGGACAGCTTTGTATGACTCAAATTGCTCATCTTCTGTAGGAAGTTGGTCTCTGCCCATGTATAAGAATTCTGTACGATATAAACCAACTGCTTCTGCACCATTATTAGTTACACCTTCTAAATCGTTTGGTGTACCAATATTTGCTGCAAGTTCCACATGAACGCCGTCTGAACTTACTGTTTGTTCATTCACTAGTTTTGCCCATTCTGCTTTTTGTTGCTCATATTGTTCAGCAGTCTGTTTATAGCTTTCCACTACTTCAGGTGTTGGATTAATATGGATTTCTCCCTTTAATCCATCAACAATTACTAAATCGCCATTATTAATTTCTTCTGTCGCTTTTTTTGTACCAACAACAGCAGGAATTTCTAAAGAACGAGCCATAATTGCTGAGTGAGATGTTCTACCACCAATATCAGTTGTGAAGCCTTTAACAAATTGACGGTTAAGTTGTGCAGTATCAGATGGTGTTATTACTTCTTCTGAAATCATACTTGGGTTTACCAAATGTACACCTAAAAGATGAGACATTACACGTTTAGTCACGTCACGAATATCTGCTGCTCTTTCTTGCATATATTCATTATCCATTGATTCAAACATTGTAATAAACATGTCTGTAGTTTCTTTTAATGCGAATTCAGCATTGACTAGGTCTGTTTTAATTTTATCTTCAATAGGTGCAATTAATTCTGGATCACTTAATACTAATAAATGCGCTTCAAAAATCGCAGCTTTATCCGCACCAAGCTCTTTATTAGCTTTTTCACGGATAGCTTCTAATTCTGACTTTGCTTTTGATAAAGCTTCTTGAAAACGAGAAATTTCATTTTCTGCATTTTCTACGCTAGTCTTTTCAAAAGAAAGGTCTGGTTCCACTAAACGATAAGCTTTTGCAATGGCTATTCCACTAGATGCAGCAATTCCTTGTAAAAAACTCATTATTCTGCTAAACCTTCTTTATTTAAAGTTTCTTGTAATCCATTAATTGCTTCTTGCTCATCATTACCTTCAGCAATAATTTTAATATCAGCACCTTGAGCAATACCTAATGACATTACACCCATAATTGATTTAAGATTAACTTTTTTCTCTTTATATTCTAATTGAATATCTGAATCGAACTTGCTAGCAGCTTGTACTAAAAGAGTTGCTGGTCTTGCATGAATTCCTGTATCTGCAATAACTTTAAATTGTTTTTCTACCATAATAAAATCATTCTCCTTTATCGATTAAGTTATTAAGATGTTAACAATAAGCTAAACTTTTCAAACTTAAACAACCTTTAATATAAACCAACAATTGTTTATCATAAATAATATATAATTTATATATTACAATTGTAAACCGAAAGCTATGTATTTTGTCGAAAAAATTAATTGTCTATGTACACAAACTTCCTTTACAACCATTTATAGCATCTTCTAAAAAGATGAAAACATGTAAAAATCATGTTTAAAATAGGCAGGTAATTTAAGTTTTTGAAAAAGACATCTCAAATGAAAGAATAGCATTTCTTTCTTGCATAGACAATCAAAATTTACTAAACGACAAAAAATAGTTAACTTTATGGGGAAATTTAGTGAATTTTATCGTATTTTACTGTTATTTCCTGTTTTATAAATTCCCAAAGTAGTTAACTTTTATACAGTTAACTGTTATGGTCACTTCTCATTCGAACACCTAATTATTGTAACAATTCCGTCAAAGATTAGAATAGAAACCAATTGGACAACGAAAAATATATTGCATTATTTAGTTAAACAAGCTTAAATATTATTAAAACTTTTAAGTATAAATTTCCAGTTATTAAGTCCAATACTTCTTTTATGTCGAAATATTTTTGTCTGAATTATCGCCATTAACAACGCCTATAATGAATCCCTAAATCCTAATGATTGAAAACAACAAAAAGATTTAACAGGATAATAGATAAAAGTGAGGGAATTTATGAGATACAAACGAAATGAAGCTTTTCGCTACCAATTAAATGATTCTATAGAAGCTGTACTAACATTAAAAATTGATGCAGATACACTCTCTAGTAAAGGACATGTCCTAATAGATAACATAAGTCCTAATGGTCTAAGATTTCGTTCCGCATATGACTTACCAGTTGGTGATACACGTTTACTCCTGCAACTTCAATTTACTTTAAATGAAAACGAAATAATGATGCCTGGTCATATTACTTGGAAGAAAAAAATGGGAAATCAATTTGAATATGGATATGAAGGAACGGGAGACAATAATGCTAAACAGAAGATAATTAGCGGTCTTAAGGAACTTTCTCGAATGGAGAACAAAGAGCAGGAGTAAAAAATAATCATCATACACCAATTTTAAAACCTCGCCTCCTATCTGAAGTATTCACTTAGATAGGAGGCGAGGTTTTAAGTAAATTCTTCACTTAACTTCTTGGTTCATCCATGTATTTATAAGTAACATCTCCACCAATTTCTGCTATACCTTTATAATGCTTAAAGTCTTCCCTTTTAACTAATTCAGTTCGAAACGTGAGGAAGTCCTCTTTTTTCACACGATAGCTTTCTATTTCTCTTTTCATTAATTGGTCTAATATTTCCTCTGCCAATTCTTTATTCATTCCACTCACCTATTTTCCTTTCCATCATTTTTTGTCCATATTTTAAGTGATTCTTTTATTTAAAGCAAAGAATTCTACCTATTTCCTTTTTCTATTACTATTTTTTGATATTATTATGTATAATTCTACTAATTATGTTATAATATCATCTAATATCAGAAAAGTGTAAGCATTTTAATGATCGCAGATAATCGGAAAATAGTTTATTCTGTAAATATATTTCTTGCACCCCTTTCTTTTTTATTATTAAAAATACATAATTTTCGTTTAACAGCATTCCCCTTCATTTCCTTTTGAGAAGTGGAAATAACTTTAAAATAACAAACCAACTAAAACCTATTTCAAAAAAGTAAATGATACACATTTTATTTGCAGTTTCATAGTATATATATAATAAGATTACTATACTGCTATTTTTACGAATAAGTTCTAAATAGTGCAAACTATAATCAGAATTTATATAAAATTTGGAATGATGAGGAGAGATTGTGAGTGAAAAGAGCCGAGGTTGGAAATATTATTGAATTCAGAGGATTACAAGGAATCGTGGAAAAAGTAAATGAAAATTCAGTTATTGTAGATTTAACTTATATGAACAACTACCGCGATCTTGAACTAGAGCAAAGAACCGTTGTTAATCATAAAAATTATCGCATCATTAAATAAATGTTAAACATACAAAAAGAAGTCACATGAGGATTTACTCCTTTTATTGACTTCTTTTTTGTATGCGCTTTATCGATATCATATATTATAAGGAAGAAACTATTCCTCCGCTAATTCTTTTTTCGTTTTGACTTTTCCATGCGGCTTTTGTTTTTGCTTACGTACAGTCCATTCTCTTTCTTTTTCTCTTTGTGCCTTTGACAATTATATCACCTCCATCCTTTCCATTTTATAATAAACAGTATTTTATTTTTTATCCTATCCTTTTAAACATTTGACTGATCGTTTCATCTAACATTTATTAACTCACCATGGACAAATATTCTGTTGACCACATGAAAAAAAACTGTTAACATCACATTATATTTCTTAAATAATTCGCATGCTATGAATGTTATGGATCAAACTATAACAGGAGCAGCTTCTGGAGAGACCGTTTCCTATAAGAAACGGCACCGAAGGATTCACAATCTCAGGTAAAAGGACAGAAGGTTAACCAATACATACTTATGATGTCCTGGTTCTTCTTACCCTTTGAAACAGATTGGTGTATCCAATCTGTTTTTTTGTATACATTTTAGTGAAGTTAATTATTTAAGAACCGTAACTAAATTAGGAAAACATGAGGTGAAATAATGGTTCAACAGCGTCGTGCAGTCGTTAGTGTAGTCGGAAAAGATCAAATTGGCATTATCAGTAGGGTTACTACCATTCTTTCTAATAATCACATCAATATTCTAGATATCAGTCAAACCATTCTTCAAGATTTTTTTACAATGATGATGTTAGTAGATATTACGGAAAAAGAAAACTTAGATACCTTAACAAAACAGTTTGATGAATTAAGTGAACAGCTTCATTTAAAAATAAATATCCAATTAGAAGACATTTTTCAATCCATGCATCGTGTCTAAGGAAAGTAGGTCTGTATAATGAAAATTGCATTAAATGAAATGATGGAAACGATCAACATGGTACAAATGGAGAACCTTGATATTCGTACTGTGACGATGGGAATCAGTTTATATGATTGCGCAGATTCAGATTTTCAAAAATTAAATGAATCTGTTTATAAAAAAATCACTACATATGCAAGCAAATTAACAGCAGTAGCAAAAGCTGTAGAAAAAGAATATGGAATTCCTATTATTAATAAGCGTATTTCTATTACTCCAATAGCTGAAATTCTCGGAAATAGTACGGTAGAACAAGCAGTTACTTTAGCAAAAACACTCGATAAAGCAGCAAAAGATTTAAATGTAGATTTTATTGGAGGTTACTCCGCTTTAGTTCATAAAGGTATTTCTAAAGGTGACCAAACATTATTAGACGCCCTTCCAGAAGCTCTTTCCGTCACAGAACGAGTATGTGCATCTGTATCTGTTGCTACGACTAGAACAGGAATTAATATGGATGCTGTAAAACAAATGGGAGAAATCATCAAAAAGGCAGCAGAAAATACGAAGGATCAAAATGGTTTAGCCTGTGCTAAGCTAGTTGTCTTCTGTAATCCCGTTGAAGATAACCCATTTATGGCTGGTGCCTTCCATGGTGCTGGAGAAGGTGAGGTAGTCATAAATGTAGGTGTTAGTGGGCCTGGGGTTGTTTTAAGCGCATTGAAAAAATATCCTGATGCAGATTTGGGCGAAGTATCTGAAATCATCAAAAAGACAACCTTTAAGATTACTCGCGCTGGTGAATTAATCGGTCGTGTTGTTGCTGAACGTTTAAACGTTCCATTCGGTATCATGGATCTTTCCCTTGCTCCGACAAATGCAATTAATGATAGTGTAGCAGAAATATTAGAAGAAATTGGATTAGAGCGTGTGGGAACACATGGTACAATCGCTGCGCTAGCTTTAATGAACGACGCTGTAAAAAAAGGTGGTGCCATGGCAAGTAGCTATGTTGGTGGATTAAGTGGTGCTTTCATTCCAGTAAGCGAAGATAATGGAATGATTAAAGGCATTCTAGACAATAGCTTAACTCTTTCCAAATTAGAAGCAATGACTTGTGTATGCTCTGTTGGACTTGATATGATTGCACTTACTGGAGATGCTACAGCTGCTACCTTATCAGCGATAATTGCAGATGAAGCAGCAATCGGGATGATTAATAAGAAGACAACAGCAGTCCGTGTCATTCCTGTTCCTGGTAAAAAAGAAGGAGAAATTGTAGAATTTGGCGGACTATTAGGTCGAGCACCTGTAATGGGGGTTAACCCATTTAGCTCAGCTAAACTTATTGACCGTGGTGGACGTATCCCTTCTCCACTTCAGGCGTTAATTAACTAACCGGAAAGAAAACCACCATCAGTGTGGTTTTTTCCTGTTCCCCACTGATGGTTAGTTGCACTTATCGGACGTTGACGGCAGAGTTACTATACCTACTTCCCTCGATTTTCTGTGGTTTGTGGGTTTGGCTCTTACTTCCCGTTAAAAGTGAGATAAATAATACTAGACAAATAAGTATCCCTGTTCTTTAAGATACAGTCAGGGATACTTATTTGTCTTTACTAATATTATTTTGGAATTGGTTTTATCCATAAGAACAATAAAAACACTAAGCTAATATAACCAAATATGGGATATAAAAAAGACAATAAAGTACCATACTGTACAAAACTAATTAGATAAGACACCGTGATAATTCCCCCAATTAAAACCATACTCGGTAAAGGAATAAAGCTACGCATCTGCCTTTCTAACCCATAAATATTTCCAATTACAGAACTAAATATTTCTCCATAAATTACTAAAATATAAACCCATGAAAGCTGCGGAGCTAAATTTTTCATAATGACTGCCATCGGAATAGAATAAAGAGAAACATCCCCAAGCATAATCAGAGAAAAATGACTGGAAATTAGAATCACCATCAAAGCAATCCCACCTAAAATGCCTCCCCATTTAGCTACTTCTTCATCCCCTATTTCAGAGGCAGCAGGTACTAACACCGCAATGGCTAACGCTAAGTTTAAGGCAGTATACGAAAATGGAGAACTAAGTGTTTTCCAAGTAATTGGCTCCATTTGAAAAATCTCTCCCAAAAAGCCTGGCAATGAAACAGAAAGAAAAAAGAGAATAAAACTAAAACTAATCATAATTGGAACAACAAAAGTGTTTACTGCAAATAGACCTTTTGTTCCAACCATCATTACAATTAAGGAAAGTCCAATAGTAAAAATAACTCCAACTGTTTTATTTAAACCGAGCTGCTCCTCAAATACGGCTCCAGCTCCTGAAAACATGACTGCACAAACTCCTATTAGCATAAGTAATAATAGAAAGTTAATAATCGTTCCTACCAAATTGCCAAATAAATAGATGGTAAATTCTTGATAAGAAGAAGCCTTTATTCTGACAGAAATGCGCATTAACTTCGCCCCAAAATACGCAAAAATAAATCCACTTAAAAGGATTCCTAGCAGACCGATAAATCCATATTGTGAAAAAAAGACTACTATTTCTCTTCCTGTTGCAAAACCAGCACCAACAACAGTACCTACATAAACTGCTGCAAGCTGAATTGCTGCACTCCATTTATTTTTCACATATTTCCCTCCCTACATCAACTATATGTGGAAATGGACAAACAATGACGAGCTTTTTACCAATTAAAAAATAAATTTTAAGTGAGACATTTTGTACCAATTAAGCACACTTGTTTTCCAAAAAAAACCACAAATATTTTTAAGCAAAAAACTTGAAAGTCAAAAATGGTCAAAGTATAATCATACTTACAAAAGGTCAATATTAGTCAAATTCAAAAGGAGGATATTTATTTATGAAATGTGAAATTTGCCAACAAAACAGTGCGACAATCAGTCTACGATTTGTTTTAAACAATATGGAAAGTACAATGAATCTTTGTCACGCTTGCTATCAAAAAGAAAAGCACAAAATTGCAGCACAAAGCGGCCAAATGTTTTTCCAACCTTCCCCTTTTGATGAGTTATTTCAATCATTTAACCAATCAAATCCACTAGGGGGAGCTAATGCTGCAAAAGAAGCTCCTTTTACTTCTAATAATAAAAAGTCTGGCATTCTCGATAAACACGGGAAAAACTTAAACCAAATGGCTAACGCTGGTTTGATAGACCCTGTTATCGGCAGAGAAAATGAGATTGAACGTATAATCGAAATTTTAAATAGAAGAAATAAAAATAATCCGGTTTTAATTGGGGAACCTGGTGTCGGAAAAACAGCGATAGCAGAAGGATTAGCGCTTAAAATTATAGAAGGTAAGGTACCAAAAAAATTACAAAATAAAGAAATTTACTTGTTAGATGTGGCTTCTCTTGTTTCAAACACAGGGATTCGCGGCCAATTTGAAGAAAAAATGAAACAAGTAATCCAAGAAGTACAAGCTAGAAAAAATGTTATTGTCTTTATAGATGAAATTCACCAACTAGTTGGGGCAGGATCTGCCGAAGGATCAATGGATGCAGGCAATATTCTAAAACCAGCGTTAGCGCGTGGGGAACTGCATATTATCGGAGCAACTACCATTAAGGAATATCGTCAAATCGAAAAAGATGCAGCATTGGAGCGAAGATTCCAGCCAGTACAAGTAAGTGAGCCTTCTGTTGAAGCAACCCTTTCTATTTTGAACGGCATTAAGGATAAATATGAGAAGTTCCATGAAGTTACCTACACAGAGGATGCAATCAAAGCATGTGCCGAACTATCTCATCGTTATATTCAAGATCGCTTCTTACCAGATAAGGCAATTGACTTAATGGATGAAGCTGGTTCTAAAATGAATCTTTCTTCTAATTATCAAAATACAGATGCAATTGAAAATCGCCTTGCAATGATAGCTAGTGAAAAAGAACAAGCATTAAAAGAAGAAAATTATGAATTAGCTGCAGAATTACGCAAAGAAGAACAGCAGCTTGAAAAAGCCTTAAATGAACCTAATAAAGACGACAAACCGATAGTAGACGCAACTCTTATCCAACAATTAATCGAAAAGAAAACAGGTATTCCTGTTGGGAAATTACAGGAAGATGAACAGCAAAAGATGAAGTATTTAAGCGAGCGTTTAGCTGCAAAAGTAATTGGACAAGACGAAGCTGTCCGAAAAGTGGGTAAAGCCATTAAACGTAGTAGAGCTGGACTTAAATCGAAAACTAGACCAATCGGTAGCTTCCTATTCGTCGGTCCTACTGGAGTTGGGAAAACAGAGCTTACAAAAACACTTGCAGAAGAATTATTCGGCAGCAAAGAAAGTATGATTCGTCTAGACATGAGTGAATATATGGAAAAACATAGTATTAGTAAAATCATTGGTTCTCCTCCAGGATATGTCGGTCACGAAGAAGCAGGACAGTTAACGGAAAAAGTTAGAAGAAATCCATACAGCATTATCTTGCTAGATGAAATCGAGAAAGCTCATCCTGATATTCAATCTATTTTCCTGCAAATTTTGGAAGATGGACGTTTAACAGATAGCCAAGGTCGTACTGTAAGCTTCAAAGATTCTGTCATTATTATGACAAGTAACGCTAGTGTCGCTCATAAGCATAAAGTAGTTGGTTTTGGACAAAATGATGCAATGGAAGAAAGTAATCTATTGCAAACATTGGGAAACTTTTTCAAACCAGAATTCCTTAACCGCTTTGATGCAATTATCGAGTTTACAACATTAGAAAAAGAACACTTACTTCGTATTACCGACTTATTATTAGAAGAACTTGCTCAAAACTTGGAAGAACAAAACATTACTTTACAAGTTGATGATTCTGCTAAAGAAAAAATCGTGGAACTTGGAACACATCCAAGCTTCGGTGCTCGTCCATTAAGAAGAGTAATCCAAGAACATTTAGAGGATCAACTAGCAGATGTTATTTTGGAAGATCCAACTGTAAAAGAATTAGTAGCAGTTCTAGAGGATGGACAAATTACGATAAAATCAGTTCAAGCCCAATCTATCTCTAATAAATAATCAACAAGAAAAACGTGGGGAAATTATCCCACGTTTTTCTTGTTTTATAAACTGCGATCATCAACAGAGTTTAACCATTCATCAATAACGCCTACAACAGACTCCACACAGCCCTCTTCAAAAGGAGAAATTAAATTAGCTGCTTTAACCAGTTCTGTAAATGGCATACTTCCTCCTAATTCGCAAAGCTTCACATAATCTGCCCAAGCCTCTTCTTGGTTTTCTCTTGAGCGTTTCCAAAATTGAAAAGCACATATTTGCGCTAATGTATAATCAATATAATAGAATGGTGAATTATAAATATGCCCTTGTTTTTGCCAAAAACCGCCATTCTCTAAATACTCATTTCCATCATAATCAAGATGCGGACTATATTTTTTCTCAATATTTCTCCATGCTTGCTTTCTTTCTTTTGGAGTAGCAGTTGGATTTTCATATACCCAATGTTGGAATTCATCGACTGATACACCATATGGAAGGAATAATAACGCTGAACTTAAATGCGAAAACTTATACTTCTCTACGTCTTCTTTGAAGAATAATTCCATCCATGGCCATGTAAAGAATTCCATACTCATGGAATGAATTTCAGCCGCTTCATACGTTGGCCAATAATATTCTGGAATATCAAAGCTTCCACTCGAATAAACTTGGAATGCATGACCAGCTTCATGTGTTAAAACATCAATATCACCTGATGTTCCATTAAAGTTTGAAAAAATAAATGGTGCCTTATAATTTTCAATGAAAGTACAGTATCCACCGCCAGCTTTCCCTTTTTTAGCGACTAAATCCATTAATTCAGTTTCTCTCAAGTAAGAGAAAAAAGCCCCTGTTTCTTTTGATAGTTCATTGTACATCTTTTGACCATTTTCAACAATCCATGCTGGATCTCCTTTAGGAGTTGCATTTCCAGTTAAAAATTCTAATGGCTCATCATAAAACTTTAAGGAATCTACACCTATTCTCTCTTTTTGTCTTTCTTTTAATTTGGTTGCAAGTGGGACGATATGTTCCTCCACTTGTTTTCTAAAAGCTGCAACCAATTCTGCGTTATAATCTGTTCGATACATACGATAGTAGCCTAGCTCAACGAAATTTTGATACCCTAGCTTACTAGCAATTTCTGTACGGATCTTTACCATATCATCATATATTCTATCTAGCTGCTCTTCATTTTCACGAAAAAAAGCGAAACGTGCTTCACTTGCAGCCTTTCTTGTTTCCCGGTCTTTTGACTCTGTAAATGGCTGTAGTTGTGCAAGCGTTCTTTCTTCACCATCAAACAGAATCTTTGCAGAGGCAACAAGCTTAGTATATTCTGTCGATAGTTTATTTTCTTTCTGAAGCAGTTCTACTACATCTTCAGAGAATACTTTTAATTGTGCTTCTGCCAACGCAAACAATTGTTTGCCCCATTTTTCTTCTAATTGCTCTTTAAATTTTGATTGGACAAGTGCTTGATAATATTTAGTAATAAGACCTTCTACTTTAGGTGAAACTTCATCGATATAATCTTGTTCTTGTTGATAAAATTCATCATTTGTATCAACAGAATGGCGAATATAACATAAATTAAACATAGTTGAAATATCATTTCTTAGCTCGTTTATTTTTTCAATCGCTGTAATTTGCTGCTGAACATGTTCTGATTGATGAAAATCAACTAATATTTCATTTATTTTGGTTGTAAATTCCTCTATATCTGGTCTTTTGTATGTAAATTCCGAAAATTTCATTCCGATACCTCCTATATATTACTAAGCTTGCTTTCCTCATTATACATGAAAACCAGTGCGACAAATACAAAAAAGCGAATATTCATAATGGAAGAATTAATTATTTCAAAATAAATCTTTCCCCATAAATAATCGCTTTAATCTAAATTTCTTTGATTTAATTTTTCCCGACAGATAACCCAACTCTCTTTATTAATCCAATAGCTATGTCTTTTTCTTCAGGTGATAATTCAGACATAATTTCGTGAATTCTTTGTTCATGATTTGGGAAAATGCCTTCAATCAGCCGTTTACCTTTATCTGTAATTTGAGCAAATGTAACTCGTCTATCTGTTGGACAAGCAACTCTTTTCAAATAGCCCTTTTCTTCTAATTTATCAACAACATAAGTGATACTTCCACTTGCTAACAAAATCTTTCCGCCAATTTGCTGTAGTGGTTGATCCCCTTTATGGTATAACAATTCTAACACGGCAAACTCTGTTGGGTTCAAGCCGTTTGCCGTAATTAATTTATTTACATTTTCATTTATAGCGCGATAAGCTCGCGACATTACAATATATAATTTTAGTGATTGATCAATATCTTTTTTTGCCATCTATAAACTTCCCTTATTAGTATAATACATATCTCGAATTAAAATAAATTATATTATTCCCCATCGCTTTTGTCAATTTCCAGATAGAATCCATCTTATTTTTAGGCTGTTTTTCTCAATAAGAAAAACAATTAGTGGGAAAAATAGAGCAGCCAGAATACACGTAGACTCCTTCTGGCTTCGGGTATAGCAACAAACTTTACGAAAACAGTCTATTTTTAATGGGTAGCTTCCCTTGATTGAGCTTTCCCTTTTTCATGTTATAATTAAGTTTATATAATGGCATTACTTTATGGAGAATCTATTGATGAAAATAAATACAAAAAAAAAGCTTTTATATTTTGCAATTGTCATCGTTCCTATCATTATTACGAGTATTCTATTTTTTAACTATCAAATAAACAAAGAAGAGACAAAAAATAAGACTCACGCAGAATGGGTAGCTTCCATACACCAAAGACAATGGGACTCTTATATAAACAAAATTGTTTCTACTTTAAATATTCTAAGCCTTTCGATTCAAACAAACATCGATTCACCAGAAGAAATAGATCAATTACTAAGAAAAGTATTTACGAATGAGCGGATTTATGGTGGTTTATTCTTGCTTGATAACAACGGAAAAACGATCGCTGGTGTCAATGATACATATGACTCCATTGATATTTCTGATGAGGATTATATAGTAGAAGTTGTTAATTCGAAAGATTTAGTAATCTCAAATAAAGAAGAGGTATTAAGTAACGGCCAGAAGGTTATCGGTATTGCAATGCCTATTGTAAATCAACATAATCGTTTAGACTCAATTATAACCGCTTATCTCCGTGTTGATTATTTAATAAATATAACGAAAATGCTATCTTCTGAAGAGAATATTGCGATTATGAATGATCAAAAGGAACGTATCCTTTATATAAATGAGGGTGCGACTATCGGTGAAAATGTTATTAGTACACCGATTGACCGCCTGCCTTGGACCATTGTTGTCGAATTAGCAGAACCGAATATATGGAACATTGTAAAATCGAAAATATGGATACTTCTTTTCTTTATAGTAATCTTCCATCTATTTTATATGATTATAGTCCTCTACTACCAGAGAAAAACAAGAGAAGAAGAAGCAAAACAGAATGAAATTCAAAAATTAGAGCTAGTTGGCAATTTAGCTGCAAGTTCTGCTCATGAAATTAGGAATCCTCTAACAGGAATTAAAGGATTAATCCAACTATTAAGTGAGAAATACCAAGACCAACAAGATCAGCTTTATTTTTCTATAATCCAAAAGGAAATAATGCGAATAAACGAAATTGTAAGCCAATTCCTTATTTTAGGAAAACCAACCGCACAAATAAAAGACAAAATGAATATAAAATCGATTATTGCAGAACTTAATCCATTAATTATTTCTGAGGCAAATTTATATAATGTTAAATATATAGAAAAAATTCCAGAACAAGATATATACATCCTCGGGATTGCCGATCAAATGAAACAAGTGCTACTAAATCTAACAAAAAATGCACTTGAAGCGATGGAAAATGGTGGTCAGCTAGAACTTTCTGTCCAACGTATTCATTCAAACGTCATGATTACAATCATCGATAATGGAATTGGGATGTCCAGCCAACAGTTAAAGAAAATTTTTGAGCCATTCCATACTTCGAAGGAAACAGGCACTGGCCTAGGACTCGTTGTATGTAAAAGAATTATTGAATCATTCAATGGTGAAATTCATATATCCAGTAGAGAAAAGAAAGGAACAAAAGTAAATATCATCTTACCTATAATGGAATGATAGCTTGTCTTTACGCTTCTTGCATAATAAATGCATTCATCTTCTGATTATTCTCCAAAAAATGGAGGCTAAAAAGCTTATGAACAAGAGAAGCGTATTTTTTTATCAAAATAGTGGATATAATATTGTGTGGAAAACGGGGTGCTTAAATATTTTATTATAGAAGGGCATTGATTTAGATGAAATATTATTAAGGTAATTCCTGCCATTACCCTTCACCGTAATTTAGTTTTTATATTTATCTATATGCAACCTCGGAATAATTTTTCCGTTTATATCGATTAGCATTAGACCAAAATATTCGAGTATTTTTAAATTGTCGTTTTATTTGTTTTCTTTTTTCACTTTCGTAGCGAAATACAAGCTGATATTCATAGATTAGTTCATCTAATTCTTGACTTAATCTGATTGTCTCCTCATCGATTGTTCCGCGTTCTTTCGCTGTTTTAATCATTACCTCCCTCTTATCTTGAATTTCAAATAATAATTCTGTCTTCTTACAATACACCTTGCTTCCTCCTAATCAAATTCCAATACTTACAAACAATTCATTATTGTTTACTTGATGAATTATTACAATAAAACAAATAAAAGTAAATAGATTCGCAATATTAGACATTTTTTTGAATCAAAATAGGTAATTAGACTCACTAAACCTTGATAACCATACTGTTTTTCGACAAGAACAATGATGAAAACAGTCGAAAAACACATCACAATCAAGTAAGCGCTTTCATATTAGTTATATTAACCTATTAGTTACTGTATATATGAAAGAAAATTCCACTCCCATGATTTTTCTACTTATTCTAGTGTTAAGAGCGAAAAATAATAAGGATTGAACAGAGTTAGAAATCCATTCAATCCTTTTATCTAGAAGCAATTAATTAAAAATCGGAAGCTCTTTTAATCTGTCAATTGCCTCTTGTAATCTATCTTCTTCTGTTAATAGACCTATTCGAACATAGCCTTCACCAAATTGACCAAATCCTGAGCCTGGAGCCATTGCAATATGGACTGTCTCTAATAAATAATCACTAAACTCCTGTGAGGTAAATCCATCTGGTACTTTTAGCCAAGCAAAGAATGAACCTTCCGGGGCATTGACTTTCCATCCGATTTCATTGAGTCCTTTTATTAATACATTTCGTCTTCGTTCATAAAGCTCATTCATCTCTCTAACACAATTTTGAGAGTCAGTTAATGCTGTATAGGCAGCTTCTTGTATTGCGCCAAATAGACTTACATATAAATGGTCTTGATAAAGATTGATAGCAGAAACGACACTACTATTTCCAACCGCAAATGCAACTCTCCAGCCAGCCATGTTAAAAGTCTTGGATAAAGTATAAATTTCGACACCAATATCCTTTGCTCCCTCTAGCTGTAAAAAGCTAAGAGGTTTTTTCTGATCGAAACCAATCGCTCCATATGCAAAATCATGAACAACGCATATATCATGTTGTTTACTTAAAGAAATCGTTTCAGCAAAGAATTCTTTTGTGGCAATTGCTCCTGTTGGATTGTTGGGATAATTTAAGAACATTAATTTTGCTTTCTCTAATTCATGTTCTTCTATCTCCTTATAATTTGGTAAAAAATTATTCTCTTCTCGTAATGGCATCATAACAGTCTCAGCTTTTGCTAAAGCAATCCCAGATAGATAGTCGGGATAACCAGGGTCTGGAACCATCACTGTTTCACCTGGATTTAGTAAACAAACTGGTATCTCTACTAAACCAGCCTTTCCGCCAAATAAAATAGCAACCTCTGATTCAGGATCTAAATCAACATCGTATTCTTTTTTGTAAAATTGAGAAACAGCCTTCTTTAAATGAGAGTATCCTCTAAACGGTGAATACTTATGATTAGTCGGTTGTTCTGCTGCAACTTGCAAACTTTTAATAATGTGAGAAGGTGTTGGTTGATCTGGATTACCTTGGCCTAAATTAATCACATCATGCCCTTTTTCGATATAGCTATTAACTTTTGTAACTAATGAAGCAAAAAATTGTTCTGGTAAATTTTTCAATAACTGAGATTGTTCATATTTCTTCATGTACACACACCTTCTTAAGCGTTAAAAATATTCCAATTACTTTAAACATGGATGAATCAGACACAAAGAAAGACAGTTCCATGTTGGATTTAAATAAATAATCGTTTAATAATTCGCTTTTTTATGATATAACGAAATTAATATAATAATTGGATTTTTTGTTGTTTATCATTATAACGGAAATCATGGAAGATGAATAGAGGTGTAAGATTTGAAATTTAGAATTAGACTAATTCAGATGGATATCGCATTTGGGAAGCCTGAAGATAATTTTAAACAAGTAGAAGAAAAAATAGCAGCTGCTTGCAAAGAAAATTGTGATATTATTGTTCTGCCTGAGCTATGGTCAACTGGCTATGACTTAACAAGACTTCTTGCTATTGCTGATAAACACGCAAAAAGTACGATCTCCTTTTTAAAAGAATTAGCTCTGAAACATCAAGTCCATATTGTTGGTGGATCTATTGCAAATAATAAAGGAAACGGCATCTATAATTCCCTTATTGTTATAGATAAATCTGGCGAAGTTATTCATGAATATGATAAGCTTCACCTTTTTCAGCTAATGGATGAACATTTATACTTAAAAAGTGGGACATCAAGTGGACTATTTTCTTTAGAGAACAGTACCTTTGCAAGTATGATTTGCTACGATATCCGTTTTCCTGAATGGATAAGAGCTCATACAACAAAAGGAGCAGAGGCAATCTTTGTTGTTGCAGAATGGCCAAAGCCCAGACTAGCACATTGGAAAAGTTTATTGATTGCTCGTGCCATTGAAAATCAATGCTATGTCATCGCTTGTAATCGTGTTGGAGCAGACCCTGATAATATCTTTGCAGGACATAGTATGGTAATAGATCCATGGGGAGAAATCGTTGCAGAAGCTGGTGAAATAGAAGAAATTCTATCTGCTGCGATTGATTTAGAAAAAGTTACAGAGGTTCGCAAAACAATTCCGATTTTTGCTGATCGAAAACCAGAATATTATCAATGATTTTAATAGCAGTATATAAAGCTGGGACATAAGTATTTTCAACCAAATAACCCCGAACGATTATACGTACATGCTAAGTGAAAAGTTCGTATAATTGTTTGGGGTTTTATTCATTTAAGAAAGACGGTTTGTAGTGATCACCCGCAGACTGAATACACTTCGCTTTCCATGGGGCGAGCGCCAAGCCTTCTCGTTCCTGCGAGGTCTTGGACTTTCTCGCAGCTCCCATAGGAGTCTACTTGTATTCAGGCTGCTTTGTATTTCCTACTCATTATATTTTCTTTAAAAAAATGATGGAACGAAATAACCTTTAAAAACGGAGTGAAATGGAGCGGAGGACACTCAACTCCTGCGGGAAGTAGAGCAAAACCTAAGACCCCATAGGCTTAGGTTGCTCCCCGGCGCATAGAGTGTCTGTAGCATAATGGAACGAGTTGGTTTCGCTACTAAATGAGAGATTGTTCGTCTTTATCTATTATATATTTTGTTCTGTCCCAGCTTCTCTCTTTTTACTTCGCCCACATTTCCTCAGGATTAAGTTCATATATATTATTTTCTCTATACATAAAATGATTGATGATAAACTCTCGTCTAATTGTTGCATAGTCGTCGAAATATTGTTTTATATATTCATTTATTTCTTTTTCTTCATATTTTCTGCCAAATTCTATCCCCTTCAGCATGTATTTAAAGACGACTAACTTCTTCTTTCTCTGAGAAGGAATATTTTTAAGCCGACCTTCTTTCGTAAAGAAGTTTTCCACAATTTTTGCTTGTTCCTCATTGGTAACTGCCATAACACTCTCCTCCATTCCTATTGCTAGATTTCTTAAGGAATCTGTTTGTTGTAAAATAACTGATTTGTTTAAGAAAAAATAAATCGTATTCTTATCTCTTCTTTCATAAACTACATTTATTTCCCGCATTTTTTTTAAATGATGGGTAATAGTTGGTGCTGATAAACCTAGTTTTTCTGCTAATGCTTGGCCATTCCATGGTTTATTTGCTAATAAGGAGATAATTCTTACTCTTGTTGGATCTCCCATCATTTTATGAAAAGCAACCAACTTGTCTAATTGCATATATCCACCTACTTTGATTAATATCTAATTAGATATTAATCAAAGTAGGTGGGCGAGTCAAGATAAATTTTGAAATTTTATTAGCGTACGTGATACTTTTTTCTTCAATACTAATTTCTTTCAAAAATTTTCCACTTCAGGTTAATAGTGTGGTGATAACGGACTGCAAACAAAAAAGGGCCCAAGTAAGCCCATTCTTTTTAACCAATACCTATTACTTTTTTCTATTAAAAAACCCTCTTTAAATCAAGGGCTAAAAATAATGATTCCTTTAGTCCACTGATTCCCGCCTTATAGGGAGATGAATATGAAAAATCGTCCCTATTCCTAGTTCAGAATCAACTATTACTTTTCCTTGATGGTCTTCAATTATTTGATAGGATACGAGTAACCCTAAGCCAGTCCCTTTGTCTTTCGTAGTATAAAAGGGCTCTCCGATTCTCGCTAGTTTTTCTTTACTCATCCCCTCTCCATTATCACGAATTGCTATATGAAAGCAATCCTCTTTACATTCAATAGATATTGCTATTTCACCGCCATCTTCTAATACTTCGATTGCATTTTTAATAATATTTATAAATACCTGTTTCAGTTGATTCGGTTCACAATAAATTGTCGGAAGTTCTTCGCTATACATTTTTGTAATTTGAACATTTTGTAATACTGCTTGGGCATGAAGTAATTCAATGGTATCATTCATAATTTGTCTTACATCGCGTTTAACATATTGGACAGCTTGTGGTTTTGCGAGTAATAAAAATTCATTAATAATAGATTCTATCCTCGTTAACTCGGATTTTATTACAGAAAAATACATTTCATTTTCCTGTGAAGCGACCCCATCTTCTAATAATTGTATAAATCCCTTTAACGCTGTCATTGGATTGCGAATTTCATGGGCTATTCCCGCTGCCAATTCTCCTACAACATTTAACGTAGATGACTTCCTGAGCTGTTCTTCTAAAACGGCATTTTCAGTAATATCACGTAATGTAGTTATACTTAATCCTGAATAGATATTAAATTTATTTCGATATTCAAACTGAGTATACTCTCGATTATCAAGAAATTTCACCGTATAAAGGCCTTGATTTTGTCCATCTTTTTTCAGCTTTAATAACTTCGGTTTTATATCTTCCCCTATCGTTTTAGCAGAAGGCAAATATGATAATAAATTTGAACCGATTAAACTCTCTTTGTTTTCATTAAGCAAACGTTCGGCTGCTTTATTCATATCAATTATTGTATAGTTCTGATCCCAAAGAATTATCCCATCAAACACTTCTTCAAAAATATTTTCAAACATTACCTTGCTTTCTCTTAGTTCCTCTTCCATTTTATAACGCTCCGTAACATTACGGAAAATACTCATATTTAACCCTTCTACCGAATGAAGCTTTGTTGTAAATTCTAATATTTTTTTCTGTCCATTTGGCATCAAAAACATTAATTCTTCCCGATTTGATTTCTTATAGTATAAGCTCATAACCATCTCTGCATAGCGAGAATCCTTTTTATAAATAAAATCACTAATTTTTGATTTCAATAGTTTTTCTTCAGAACTTTCAAAAATTTTAAGCGCTGATGAATTTGCTGCAATAATTTGCCCTGTTTCTTTCCATAAAACAATACCATCAAGCGCCTCTGTAAAAAAATCATTGTAAAGTTTGCGAGTCTCTTCTTTTTCTCTTTCCTTTTCAAATTTCTCCGTTATCTTTCCGATTATTGTAAAGAAACCCAATTTATTAGGCAATTGGCTAGTCTGCGTTTCAAAATAATGTTTTCGACCATGAATAGTTAATGGTAAAACATTTCGAATTAGACCTGATTTGGTTTTTATATGATTAAGATGGTCCCTTATCATAGAACGGTCTTCCTGTTGCAGAAAATGTGTTATGTTCCTATTAACCACTTGATTTATATTCACGTTAAAGTAATCACAAAGACATGTATTAATATCTCGAATGACCCCATTATCATCAAAAATAATTAATCCTACATTTATAGTTTGGAAAGCAATTATTCTCCTATCCCATATTCGATTCTGTTCTTCTAGTTTTTTCTTTAGAAGTGTATTTTCTTTTTCCACTTCATTCAGCTTCATTTGTAATTGTCGATATTCTTCTGAATAGGATATACTATCCATTTATTTGGATACCCCCTTTTCAAACGTAGTGTTTACATTATTCTACATTATTCTTGAATTTCCTTTCCTTCTGAAAAAATAATGGAATTTGCAAAAATAGTATTACTGCATTATCTTCATTCGAAACAAATATCCTGCCAAAAACTATTTGTCTTTTTCTTCCTTTCCCTCCTATCATTTCAGTGATTTCCAAAAAAATTTAAACAAATTTAAAGGTGTACCTGTTATTATAAATAAGATTTTTTGTTTCAACTTTTTTCGTGTACATTTCATTTTTGTAATAAACAGAAGTTATTTAGTTAACAGATCAACTACATGGGATTAAAACTAGTGAATTTGTGTTATATATAGTTAGTGAAATAGATGATATTTCATTCATGAAAGGATGAGTTTATGAAACAGCGGGATTACTACTTTGATAATGCAAAATTTCTTTTGATTTTTTTCGTTGTCTTCGGTCATTTTATCCAATCATTTATAAATGACAATCAAAATATTTATACATTATATAAGGTAATATATACTTTCCATATGCCAGCATTTATTCTTATTTCCGGATTTTTTGCAAAAGGAATAGCGGAAAAGGGTTATATAAAGAAATATGCAAAAAAACTAATCATTCCCTATCTTATCTTTCAGCTTGTATACAGCATTTTTTATTATTTTCTTTATGGAAAGTCGACTTTTGCGATTGAGCCTTTGACTCCCCATTGGTCCTTATGGTTCTTAATCAGTTTGTTTTTTTGGAACATCTTTTTACTAGCATATGTTAAATTAAAACCGTTACACGGAATTATACTATCCCTTCTATTGGGATTAGCTATTGGAATGGTCGACTGGACGTCAAGTTATTTAAGCTTAACGCGAACATTTGTCTTCTTTCCTTTATTCTTAATAGGTTTTTATATGAAAAAAGAGCATTTCGATTTTGTAAAAACAAGAAAAGCCACAATAAGTGCTATGATAATTTTCGCTCTTGTTTTTATCGGATTCCATTTATTCCCATCTATTAATTATCAATGGTTATTTGGCTCAAAATCATATGAAGCATTAGGGGAAGGTTACTTGATTGGAATGGCTATTCGGTTATTTTTTTATGTATTAAGCTTTCTGATGATTTTCTGTTTTTTCGCTTGCGTGCCTAAAAAGGAGTATTTTTTTACTAAATTCGGTAAATCTACGTTATATGTATATTTATTACATGGTTTCTTTATCCGTCTCTTTAGACAAAGTGATTTACCAGATATTTTTGAATCACCACAATCGTATGCCATGATTGTAATTGTGTCATTCTTTATTACCATATTACTTTCAAGTAATATCATCATTTCGTTAACACAGCCAATAATTGAATTAAGAAGCTCAAAATTCAAAAAACTTTGCGCGAGAGTACATCAATCCGTACAAACAAATCGATAATTTAGGTTCCCATCAGCAAACCAAATATACTGATGGGAATTTTTTTATTTCTTTTTACTTGCTCCCTTTACTTTATCCTTCGTCAACCCGCCTGTATCATAAAATTTACTTGCATTAATATCGCCAAATTCTTGGCCAAATTCTACATTTGAAGTTTCTGCCTGTTTACGATCCTTTACTTTTTTTACCATTTTATTGTCCCTCTCTTCCATGCTTTGAATTTCTATTAGCACCTTTAATTGGGTTTTCTCCCCTGCTAAATTCAGCAGAAAATTCTGTTTCCTGCCTATTTTTCTTCGGTGTTTTACTATATTTCTCAACACTATTGAATTCAGCCTTCCGCTTAGCCATTTTTATCACCTTTCCTTTCACTATTACATTTTTATTATCCTCACGCTAAAAAAAGATATGCTTCCCTACTTTTGTAAAAAACAAAAAATGGAGTGTGTTAACAGACACAACTCCATCAGACTGTAGACAAACTCCTGAATTTTAGATATAGAGGTTTGTCTATATTATATTTATTAGTCCCTTTGAATAGGGATGTTGCTTTCCGTGGGGCTCGCGCTGAGCCGCTTCGGCTTTTAGCCTGCAGGGTCTCAGACTGTCTCGCTAATCCCACAGGAGTCTCACCCCTTCCACTCCAAGCAACGCATGAAAATTCCATTTAAGTTTCTAAAAATCTGTTTGTCGACAAACTGATCGAGTGAGTCAACAAACACAACTCCATTACTTCATTTGATTACCCAATAATAATTCGTTCTTTTGGATAATGGAAATTATCTTTTTTCTCTTTTCCACCAATTATATAGATGAAAGAAGTTAAGCCAATTCTTCCAATGAACATTAGCAGCATAATGACACACTTACCAAAACTAGATAATTCTGGTGTCAACCCTAATGAGAGCCCGGTTGTTCCGAAAGCGGAACAAACTTCGAAAAGGATAGCAATAAGGGGAGCTTTCTCTGATATTGACAAGGCAATAACAGCGATAAGACAAATTCCAGTCGCAAATATCGTTACAACCAATGATTTAATAATATCTTCTTCATGAATTTCTCTTTTAAATATTTTTATATGACGATTGCCATTAGCATAATGATAAATAAATAAAATATTCAATGCAAAAGTTGTCGTTCTAATCCCTCCACCAACTGAACTTGGGGAAGCACCAATAAACATAAGGAAACAAAATATTAGCAAGGTTGGCATAGAGAACTCGTTTAATTCCATTGTTGCTAACCCCCCACTTCGCGTCGAGGTGGAATGAAAAAACGCATTAAAGAATATTTGATGCCAGCTCATTCCAGCATAATAATTTCCCCATTCTAATACAATAATCATGATTGTTCCGAATAGTAAAAGGAAAACAAAAGTAATAGTTGTTAACTTTGTAAATAAAGAAAACTTTAGATGCATATTTCCAGCTTTCGGAAAAAGATAATTTTTCACTTCTATTAGTACAGGGAATCCAATTGCTCCTAATGTAATAAGGATAATATTAACTAGCTGTACAAAATAATCATCCTTAAATGGAGTAAGAGATTGCCCCGTTAAATCCAATCCACCATTAGTAGTGGCACTAACAGCGGCAAAGGTTCCTTGTAAAAATGATTCTGTCCAATTAGGATAATAATTATGGAATTGCAAAGTAAGTATAATAGCACCTAAAATTTCAATGATAAGAATGATTTTGAAAATCTCTCTAATTAAATTAACAAGACCTGATAAATTAGACTGATTGTGATCAATCATAATTAATTGTCTTTCTCTTAATCCTATCTTCCTGCGAAAAATCATCCAAAAAAATGTACCTATTGCCATTACACCAATTCCGCCAAATTGTAAAACAAGCATTAATATTATGATACCAAAAGTACTATATGTTTCAGCGATATTAATTACAGTTAGTCCCGTTACACTTACTGCAGTAACCGCAGTAAATAACGTATCCATAAATGAAACCGTTACTCCGGCTTTATGTACCCCTGGTAAACTTAACAATAAAACAGAAATGCTAACTGCTAAAATATAATAGCTAGTAATCATTTGCGCAGGAGTTAGGTTTTGTAGGACTAACTTAAGTTTCTTGCCCATTAAAAAACAATTCCTTTCTTCAAAGCTACATAATAAAGCGTTTTTTATTATGCCTTTTTTTATATATGAATAATTACCAGTATAAGTTATCTATCCCTGCCCATACAACCAAATATTTTAATGTTTATGTATCTTTTAAATCATAGTAGCTAATATATAGGAAGAAAATGCCCAAGCTAAAGAACTTACTACAAATACATTGAAGCATGTTATACTTCCAATACATCCTATTTTCTCCCATACACACAAACTTTACCACTAATGAACATGAAATAAATCCATATATTATTAATACAGAATCATTTATCATTTCTATTAACACAACGCAATGAATTTGATAAATAATGACTGTACTATATAATTAGGAGGAAAACAAAATGGCTTCTAGAAATAAATTATTAGTTCCAGGAATTGAACAATATTTAGATAGTGTTAAATACGAAATCGCTCAAGAATTTGGAGTAAACCTAGGTTCTGATACCGTTTCCCGTTCAAACGGTTCTGTTGGAGGAGAAATTACAAAAAGACTTGTTCAACAGGCCCAAGCAGAGCTATCTGGAAAAACACATTAAGCTAAAACGTAAAGTTTGTTGAAAATGAAAGTAACCCCATCTTTACTTTCCAGGGGGCTAAACTTAAGCCACCTCGTAACGTCTGTGTACACTTTCTGTACAAACTATAAAGGCTGGAACATAAGTATTCCAGCCAAAGATAAACCCGAACAATTATACGAACATTGCAAAGGTTCGTGTAATTGTTCGGGCTTTTTTTATTCGATTAAAAAGGATTTTCTATGAAGTTTGTTGCTGTTACCAGCAGCCTAAATACACTTCGTTTTCCGCGGGGCTCGCGCTGAGCCTCCTCAGCTCTTCTCCGGTTTCTCAGACTGTGCTAATCCCACAGGAATCTACTTGTATTCAGGCTGCTCCGTTTTCCAAATAATTATATTTCCCATTATACAAACAACCATTTTTTAGAAGAAAACGTTTAAAAACGAAGTGAAATGGGGCGGATGAGCCTTATATATTTTTGTTTTGCCCCAGTCTCTTCTTTTTGTCTATTATGCATTGCTCTCTTTTGCTTTAACCGCTTCTTTATTAGAAAAGAAATATCCGCCAACTGCGATTGCGACTAATACAAACCAGAATATTCCTTTCCATATTTTTGATTCTGGAAAATGCTCATCTAAGAATCCAACAGATGGATGTGCTAATGTAAAGACTGCTAATTTAACACCAACCCAACCTACAATTAAAAATGCTGCTGTTTCAAGAGACGGACGGGAATGAAGTAATTTAACAAACCAGTTAGCAGCAAAACGCATGATGATTAAGCCAATTAATCCCCCAAGGAACATTACTAAGAATTGCCCACCATCAATTCCACCTAGCGTAAACCAATTTGTTTTCGGTAAAGTAATCGCAAGTGCAACTGCAGCTAGCATGGAATCAATCGCAAAAGCGATGTCTGCTAATTCAACTTTTAAAACAGTCATCCAAAAACCAGATTTTTTCTTTGACTTTTCCCCTTTATCTTCTTCATTCTTCTTCGCATACTTTCCATAAATATTATGCACCGCAATAAAGAGAAGATATAGTGCGCCTATCGCCTGCACTTGCCATACGTCTACTAAAAAAGAAATCATGAATAAAGTAGCAAAACGGAAGACAAATGCACCTAATAATCCGTAGAAAAGCGCCTTTTTTTGTTGCTCTACTGGTAAGTGTTTAACCATAACGGCCATTACAACCGCATTATCTGCTGCAAGTAACCCTTCTAATACAATTAGAATAAGTAAAACCCAGCCATACTCTAGTAACATGCTTGCATCCAATAATATTTCCCCCTTTTAGGTGTTTATTTGTATACTCCCTATTAGCAGGTTTTGCTACGCCTCTCGTTATTATGTACAAAAGTGCGCAAAAAAGACCTTTGCCAAATAGGCAAAGGTCTTGCTAAGCACTAATATGCCAACAAAGCCGATGGCATATGCCATGAACTGACGACTTTGTTTTAGGTATCAACCTAAAAGCTACTCCCCTTTGAGTAGTATACAAATATTAATATGTATTAATTATATACAATATTAAACTATTTGCCAATGGTTTTTTATTTATTTTTTTATTTTACTGAAATTTCCCTTAACCATTATTTCAACATCTCACTTTTTTTCTTTATCACCTTATTGAACAACTAGGACATATTCTTCTTCCTTCGAAAATAAATTAAACAATACTTTACTGCATGACCACATATGATACCAGGTATCAAAAAAACCATCGGCAAGAATACAGGACCTAACAACACACCAAATAACTTCAACTTCGTCGAATAAAAAACGCCTACTGTTACAAAATATGCACAAAATACAAATGGTAAGAAAGCATATTCATTGTCTGTTTCCATTACTTCCTTATACGCGTCCCACATTGCAAACATATATAAACACGGATAAAACAATATCCATTGAAAATCCATAATATCAATCGCCTCTTGGATATTGCCGCAAAAACTTAGCATGATTGCTAAATTAAAATTACTTTTCGCATTTATAATGAACTCTAAAATAACAAACAATGTTCCTTTCCAATATTTTTTCAATAATAACTGACTAAAACCTGGAAGTGCGATACTCCACATTATTGCTTCAAGTCTACTTAGGCCCTTCATTGGAATCACCATCTATTTTTCTATACCTACTGTTACATTTTTAGCGAAATAGTGATATTTTATACAAAATGAATTGTTATATATTTACAAATCAAAACCACCAGTGTGAACTGGTGGTTTGCTCTGCGGCTGAAAGCCTCTCTTACCGGCCTTGGCCTTAAAGGCCCACTGAAAGGGTTTCCCTTTTGCACCACATTCTCTCACCAATTCTAAAGAATTCCGTTATTTCTTCTTATTTTTTTCTCCTGTAAACGGATCAAACTCTTCGAACAATGTTAACTGGTCAGCTCGGTAGTCTTCTACCAGCTGATTTCGAATGTATTCTTGTATTTGCTTTTTGTTTCGGCCTACGGTATCAACATAGAAGCCACGACACCAAAATTTACGATTTCCATATCGGTACTTTAAATTGGCATGTCTATCGAAAATCATGAGACTACTTTTTCCTTTCAAGTAACCCATGAACTGAGACACACTTAATTTTGGTGGGATACTTACTAACATATGAATGTGGTCAGGACAAGCATTGGCTTCATGAATGACAACACCCTTTCGTTCACACAAATCCCGGATAATTTGTCCAATACTCTTTTTGTATTTCCCATAAATAATTTGTCTTCTGTACTTTGGTGCAAATACGATGTGATACTTACAATTCCATGTCGTGTGTGCTAAACTATTCATGTCCTTCAAGGGGCATACCTCCTTCTATGGCGAGTTAAAGTGGTCGGGAAACCAACTTTATCCTACCATTTGAAGGGGGGTTTTTTAATACCACGCTTGAAGCTCTTTAGAACCCCCGGCATAGCCAGGGGTTTTCGAAACCACACAAACCAAACAAAAAAAGAGCCAATGGCTCTTTTTTTAAAGTATCTGAGATAGGAATGCTTTAGTCCGTTCATGCTTTGGATTATCAAATATTTCTTCCGGTTTCCCCATTTCTACAATTTCTCCTTTATCAAATAGAATAATACGATCCGCTACTTGTCTCGCAAATCCCATTTCATGTGTTACTACTAGCATGGTCATACCTGATTCTGCTAAAGTTTTCATAACATCCAATACTTCTTTTACCATTTCAGGATCAAGCGCAGAAGTAGGTTCATCAAATAGCATAATTTTCGGCTGCATTGCTAGTGCTCTTGCTATTGCCACACGCTGCTGTTGTCCACCTGACAATTGTCCTGGATATTTATTTGCTTGCTCTGGAATTCCGACTCTTTCTAGCAACTCTTTTGCAATTTGTTCTGCTTTTGCCTTTTTCCACTTTCTTACCCAAATTGGTGCTAAAGAAATATTTTTGAGAATGGTCATATGAGGAAATAAATTAAATGATTGGAACACCATCCCCGTTTCTTTGCGAATTTCCTCAATATTTTTCAGATCATCTGTCAATGCAATATTATCAACAACTATTTCCCCTTTTTGAAATTCTTCTAAGGCATTAATAGTTCGAATAAATGTGGATTTACCAGACCCTGAAGGTCCTAAAATAACAATTACTTCTCCTTGTTTTACTGTTAAATCTACATCCTTTAATACATGGTGATCCCCATACCATTTATTCAATTTCTTTACTTTAATAATATCTTCTCTCTCATTTAAAGGCGTTGTTAATTTATCTACACCAAACACACTTTCCATTCTCTCATTCTCCTTTCTATCTCGTTCCTACTCCAAGTGATTTTTCGATATGTTTACTTACATGTGACATTAAGAAGCAGAAAATGAAGTACATAAACGCAATAACAATATATAACTCCATATATTTCCCTAGATATGCCGGATTCGCAGCGATTTTTTTCCCCATGCCAAGAAAATCAGCTAATCCAATTACAGCAACTAAGGAAGTATCTTTAAATACGGAAATAAATTGCCCCACCATTGCAGGAATCACTGCTTTTAAAGCCTGTGGTAATACAATAAAAACCATCAATTTAAAATTACTCAATCCAAGTGCTTGAGCTGCTTCAAATTGTCCTCTCGGAACGGATTGCAAGCCTCCCCGAATATTTTCTGCTAAATATGCTGCACTAAATAGAGTAAAGGCAATCATTGCACGAACAACATTATCTAATTGAATCCCCCCAAGGAACATTGGCAATAATAGCTGTGCAATAAATAACACCATAATAAGTGGCATCCCACGGATCAACTCAATATAGAGAATACAAAAGTATTTTATAAGAGGCAGCTTACTTCTTCTTCCCACTGCAAGCAGCAAACCTAGTGGAAAAGAGCATATAATGGCTACAGAGGCGATGACTAAAGTTAATAAGAATCCACCCCATATATTTGTTTTAACCGGCTCTAATACTCCGAATCCATTAATAATAGAAAGAGTGATTGGAATAAATAAAATCCATAATGCGAGCATGGGAACTTTTACTTTCGGCACATATTTTCCAACAAAGTAAAAAAGAATAATCGCTGCAACATTTGAAAATAAATATATCTTCGATTCTACTTCTGTATATGGAAGAATTCCAAATACGATGAAAAGTACACTAAGACTAATTGCTACATGACCGATAATCCCTCTCCATGCCCCCCAGGTAGTGCCTAACAGTACAGATAGCAATAACAAGGCCACCCATAATCTCCATATTTCCTCCATTGGAAACTGTCCAACAAACAGCAGTCTTAAGTTATCCGTAACCACTCCCCATTCACTAGTGAGTAAAAACTTACCTACTTTTGTTAGTAAATATATAGTGAACATTAGTGTGATAATGGTCACTATAGCGTTTTTCCAATCCTTGAACAAATTATTTTTTAGCCATAATTGTAGTTTCTTTTGACTATTTAACTTTTTCGACTCCATAACTGGTTCTGTATTATTAAGTTGTATATTATCCATTTACTTCCCTACCTTTCTACCAGCTGGAATTTTTTGTTGAAAAGATTCATTAACAGGGATGTAGTTAAGCTAAACAATAAATAAACAGAAATTACAATTAATAATGTTTCTAACGTATGTCCTGTTTGGTTAATGATTGTATTTCCGATTCCAACAATGTCTTGATACGCTACAGCCATGGCTAAACTTGAGTTTTTTATTAAATTTAAATATTGGCTTGTCAATGGCGGAATAATGATTCTAATCGCCTGCGGAAAAATAATTAAACGAAGTGCTGTATGACTTTTAAAGCCGAGCGCTTTTGCCGCTTCCGTCTGTCCTTTTGGAACGCCCATAATTCCAGCACGGACAATTTCTGAGATAAATGTTGACGTATAAATCGTTAGTGCAACTAACACAGACATAAATCCGATAGATAATGACGTTCCACCATCGAATGAATTTCCATTAAACACAGGAACTGAAAAACCAAGTGGTCCATTTCCTAAAATAAAATAGGTAATAATCGCTGCAACCATTATAAATCCGATGCTCGAAATGAGCGGATATGTAGATTTTCCGGATTCAAATGATATTTTTGTTAATTTTCTAAATAAAAACACACTTCCTACAACTAGGAGAATGAGGACAATCATCCAAATAATTGTATTATCTTGCAATGTAAACCATGGAATAGACGCACCTCTGTTGGAAAAATAAAAAGGTCCCATCGATAGTGCATCTTGAATTTTTGGCATTGGTAAAAAAACGGCAAAGTTCCAAATGAAAATCTGAACCAATAATGGCGTATTTCTAAAAACTTCCACATAAACTGTTGCTACTTTACTCACTAGCCAGTTATTTGATAACCTAGCAATTCCTACTATTACTCCAATGATACTTGCTAAAATGATGCCAAAGATAGAAACCTTAAATGTATTTAATAAACCAACTAATAAAGCTCTTTTATACGGATCATCTGGTGTATAACTAATAATGGACTCAGCAATTGGGAATGATGCCTTTAAGTTTAAATAATCTAATCCCAGTGTCAATCCTATCTGCTCTAGACCTGATATCACATTTCTTATCATGAAAGAAATGACAATTCCTACTATAATAACGAAGATAATTTGGCTAATAATCGGTATAATTTTTCTGTTTCTCCAAAGAGGAGTCGATGTTGTCTTTTTCATTTCCACTATATTCTCACCTCTCACTTAAAAGAATAGGGGGTATCTCAAAAGAGTATGACACTTCGGTTTTTGAGAACCCCCCTATTTTTTAAATTATCAATTAATTAATATTAACGGAATGGGATAGAGTACAATAATCCGCCATCACTATACAACGCATTTTGTGCACGCTCTAATTTAAACACTGTATCTGGTCCTAGGTTACGCTCATAAATTTCCCCATAGTTACCAACTTGTTTAATAACTTGGTAAGCAAAATCATTAGATAAACCTAATTGTTCACCAAGATTCCCCTCTACCCCTAGAAGACGTTGAATTTCTGGATTGTCACTAGTTAAGAAATCATCGACATTTTGCGAAGTGATTCCAAATTCTTCAGCTTGAATAGTTGCAAATACAATCCAAGATACTGCATCAGCCCATTTCTCATCTCCATCTTTAACAGCTGGAGCTAAAGGTTCTTTTGATAATGTTTCATCCAAAATAATATGTGCATCCGGATCTTGCAAAGTAGACTGACGAGAAACTAATCCTGACTTATCTGTTGTCCATGCATCGATAGATCCTTGCTCATATGCTGCAATAACAGCATCTGCATTATCAAATGTTTGGGCTGTATAATTAACTCCAGCAGCTTTCATTTGATCTGCCAAGTTCAATTCTGTAGTCGTACCTGTTTCAACTCCAATTGTTTTTCCTTCTAAATCTTTTAATGTTTTGATTCCACTATCTTTTGGTACCATAATGCCCTGACCGTCATAAAAAGTTACTGGAGCAAAACTTAAACCTACCTCTGCATCACGGTTTGTTGTCCAAGTTGTGTTACGAACTAATACATCTACTTCACCAGATTGAACAGCTGTAAAGCGATCAGTAGCTGATAAAGGTCTAAATTCAATTTTCGTAGCATCTCCAAGTACTCCTGCTGCAATAGCTTTAGCAAAATCAACATCAAAACCAGTGTTTTTACCATCTGATCCTATGTATCCAAAGCCAGGAAGTGCATCATTGACGCCTGCTTTTAACGTTCCTCTATCTTTAATTGTTTCTAGTAAACTTTTAGAAGAACTTGATTTTGCACCACTTGTGCTTCCTCCCTCTGATGATGACTTACTTGAACAGCCAGCTAAAGCAAGTACAAGCACTAATAGAATACTAAAAGTAAGCGACAAACTTTTTTTCATGCATTTATCCCCCTATATCTTGTTTTTTATGATACTATCAGACTCTATTGAATGAATATTCAATCTATTTAACTCGTAAGAATACTCTTATTAAATGTAAGATAGTATCATATTCGTTAAAAAGTTAACAAGTTATATATATTAACATTTGTTTGTTAACTTTTATAACAACTTGTTTTTATTATACCTATTTTTTTTCTAATTACAAATAGTTTTTTGAAAACTTTTAATTTTTATAAGTTTTCAACGTTTCTATATGTATTTAGAAACACAAAAACCTTATATATCAGTTATTCGGCTACCGAAAGACTTTCTTTTGAATGTTACTCTTTCAGTATCTCTCACCGATTTTAAAAGAAAATTTTATGAAATAACTAAATTTGTATACAATTAAGCTATTTCAACATAATAAATTCTTTCCCTTTTTTATAAACACTTGTCTTCCCTTCCCCTTTTCTCTATTCTAATGTTCAAAAACCTGACACGTTTTTAACATTTTTCATGTTTATTCAATCTAAAATTCTTCAGAAAACTGCTATTATCTAAAAAAAGAGACTGTTTCACAAATGGATATCTCTTGAGAAAACAGAAGATATCCATTTGAAACAATCTCTTTTTTACTATCTATTCTTGCTCATCCATCGGATTATATAATTTAACTTCTGGATTTTTATCTTGGAACCATCTTAAGGCAAATTCATTTTCAAATAAAAATGCTTTTTTGCCGAAACGATCTTCCACTAATAAACTTCTCCCGCTTGAAAGATTTTCATTCACTTCTTCGTCCACTAACCAACGGGCAATTTTGGAACCTACATGCTCCATAATAACTTCCACATTGTATTCATTTCTCATACGATGTTCAAACACTTCAAATTGTAGTTGACCAACTGCTCCAAGAAGATAATCTTCTGTTTTGACAGTCTTATACAATTGAATCGCTCCTTCTTGCACGAGCTGCTGTATTCCTTTATGGAAATGTTTTTGTTTCATTACATTTTTGGCTGTTACCTTTACAAATAGCTCTGGCGTAAATTGAGGTAACTTTTCATATTGAAATGCATTCTTACTAACTGTTAACGTATCTCCAATCTGATAAAAACCTGGATCATATAGCCCGATAATATCACCGCTAACTGCTTCATTAACGGTACTTCGATCATCTGCCATAAATTGAGTAGACTGTGCTAATTTCACTTGCTTCCCGGTTCTTGGCAGATTTACTGTCATCCCTCTTTCAAATTTCCCAGAACAAATCCGTAAAAAAGCAATACGATCACGGTGAGCCGGATTCATATTTGCTTGGATTTTAAAAATAAATCCAGAAAACTCCTCAGACAAAGGATCTATCTCTCCCATGCTAGATTTTCTTGCTTGTGGAGATGGGGCAAATTGCAAGTATGTTTCTAAAAACGTTTGAACACCAAAATTGCTTAAAGCACTCCCAAAAAATACTGGCGTTAGATCCCCATTATTTATTTTCTCCTCAGAAAATTCGTTTCCAGCTTCATTTAAAAGCATGATTTCTTCTAAAGTTTGATCATATAAGGAATCCTGTTTAATTGAATGATCGCCTTCGATCTCTCCATCTTCATTTAGCGGGATATATTTTTCCGTATCTTCTACACGGAACTGCTCAATTCGTTTATAAAAACGGTCATAAATTCCTAAAAATTCTTTTCCCATTCCGATTGGCCAATTCATTGGATAGGACTCAATCCCCATTACTTCTTCCAATTCCGCTAGTAATTCAAGAGGCGGCTTTCCTTGGCGATCCAATTTATTTATAAATGTAAAAATAGGAATACCTCTCATTTTACACACTTTAAATAGCTTTAATGTTTGTTCCTCTATCCCTTTAGCTGAATCGATGATCATCACAGCACTATCCACTGCAGTAAGCGTACGATAAGTATCTTCACTAAAGTCTTGGTGTCCTGGTGTATCCAGAATATTCACTCGTGCATTTTGGTAGTCAAATTGCATCACACTTGATGTAACGGAAATCCCTCTTTGCTTTTCTATCTCCATCCAGTCACTTGTTGCATATTTTCCTGTTTTCTTCCCTTTTACTGTTCCAGCATCCCTAATAGCGCCACCGAAAAGTAAAAGTTTTTCCGTTAATGTCGTTTTTCCGGCATCCGGATGGGAAATAATCGCAAAGGTGCGACGAGATAGTACATCCTGTTTAAAATTCTTTGACATGTTACGTTCCTCTCTTTTTACGCTTTCAAATTTAGTCCATTCCCTTATATTATCTCGATATATCAAAGTTTGCAATGGGTTTAAATGTATTCCCCTCGTTTTATTTCAGCTATTTTCCCTATTTTTTAAAAGTAGCTGTAAGTATACTTTGTTATTTTTTATCCCGATAAACATAGGACAGCTTTATTTCTAAAAGCTTAAATTAAGCTAGCTTAAAGTTTATATCCTCCAATACTTTCCCAATCGATTGGTGAATAACGAAATCAGCTAGCCCATCCATTTCTGTTGGTTCTTTATTAACAATAATCAGCTTTGCTCCTGTTTGTTTCGCCAACAATGGAAATTGATTTGCTGGTGAAACGGATAAAGAGGATCCTAATACTAAAAAGACATCAGACTTAATTGCCGCTTCCTCGGCTGTTAAAAATGGCTGTTCTGGAAGCATCTCGCCAAAAAGAACAATGGAAGGTCTTAAGACTCCCCCACAATCACATGAATAATTTTCATGTAAGTATTCTTCACTGTGATAACTTTTTCCGCATGTTTCACAATGAATCTTTTTTAAAGTTCCATGCAATTCTGCAACATTATCATTCCCTGCTTCTTGATGGAATCCATCAACATTTTGGGTTATGATTTGCTTTAAAAGCCCGTTTCTTTCCCATTCAGAAAGAATATAATGGCCTTGATGCGGTTTAAATTCATGTATTCCTTGAACTCGTTGGCGATAAAAGTTTATAAATTCTTGGACATGATTATTTAAAGCATCTGTAGATGAGAGATACTGTTTCTTTTCTGCTGTCCATAGCCCAGTATTAGCTGATCTAAAATCAGGTAACCCACTCTCTGTCGACATTCCTGCACCAGTAAAAACAACCAAATAATTAGCAGACTTCACTAATTGAACAAATGGATCCATCCAAAATTCCCCCTCACACTTCGTTATCCATTCATTTTAGCAAACCCTAGAAGCTACTCAAAATGAATGTGCTCTTGCTTGGAAATTATCCCATTCTTAACGAGCATAAGTCTTCCACTGATGGAAGTTTTCTTTATCTCGTACAGATATTTTTTATAATACATTCTGTTATAATAAAGATAATTTCAACAGGGATGACCATGTTATTTTAATGAAGCGGGATAAAGAGAATACAATGAGGCTACAAATATCTCCACTCCTTTCCTTATACTACAAAAAAGGTGATGTAAATGAACCAAATTATAGATGCCCATATTCATATTGACCAGTACAATCGAGACGAAATCAGCCAGTTTTTTAAAGAAGAAACATTAATTGCTGCTATCTCTGTCTCTATGAATTTAGATTCATGTAAACAAACAGAAAAATTAAGCAAAGAGTTCGACTTTATTAAAGCAGCCTATGGTTATCATCCAGAACAATCATTACCTTCTGATACATCTATATCCAATTTATTTGCATGGATTGAAGCAAACCAGAGTAGCGCTATTGCCCTTGGCGAGATCGGCTTACCTCATTATATAAGGAGAAAAGATCCATCTTCTATTCCTTTACAACCTTATATTGAAATCCTCGAGCAATTTATTGTATTAGCAAAAAAATTAAAAAAACCTATTGTTCTTCATAGTATTTATGAAGAAGCTGATATTGTCATTAATCTACTTGAAAAGCATAGCTTTTCAAATGCTCATTTTCATTGGTTTAAAGGAAGCCCAAAAACAATTGAACAGATGATAAGAAATAATTATTATATTTCCCTTACACCTGATTTTTTATATAAGGAAAAAACTCAACAGCTCGCGAATTTATACCCGATTGAAAAAATAATGGTAGAAACGGATGGACCTTGGCCATTCGATGGGCCGTTTATTTATCAAAAAACTGTTCCAACTATGATTCATGCTATTATTCATGCTTTAGCAACATTGAAAAAATATACATTATCAGACATGTATGAGCAAATCTTATGTAATACGAAAAGATTTTATTCTATTTCTATCCCCCAAAAAAGAGACTGACTCTACGAATCAGTCTCCATTATTTCATTATTTTACCATTTGAAGCAAGCTGCACCTACAATGATTAAAAGAATGAATAAAACGACGATTAAAGCGAAACCTCCGCCGTAACCTACACCACCATAGCCATAGCTTGGATATCCATAACCATATCCGTACATTCTATTTCCTCCTCTTAATTTCTGTTAGTTACGGATTATTAAAATCCGCCGTAACCCCAAGAAGCACCAATAATCACCAATAAGATAAACAATACTACTAAAAGAGCGAAACCTCCGCCGTAACCTACTCCAACTTCACCCATGAATAAAAACCTCCTTTTTTTGATTCCATATATCCTATTCAAGAATCTAAAATGTGCGATAGACAAATGCACATTTTTTAGGTTTTTTAACTAGTTCAGCTTATCAAGTATAGGCTGTTAATTAATACTTTGTTGTTTTTTTACGTTGTATCAGTTTCATTTCATTATGGTCCATTCCATTTTCATTTTAGAAACAAATCAAACTATATACAATTCAGCAAATCCAAATACAAAAGGTGTCATTCTTTATGGTTTAAACAACAAACCTTAAAGAATGACACCTTCATCCAAACTTTTATTCTTCTTTTTTTGGAATTAAATTAAAAATTTCATGGGATTCTAAGCTATCTACAAAACGATCAAGCCAATCATAATAATTAAGAGCATAGTGTAATTTCTCTAAATCTTTTTCCCCATCTTTTATTACATCCTCAGAAACCCCGTCTTTATTTAATAACGCTTTAATTTCATTCATAGACTTTTCAATCGCATAAACATTTTCAGTAATTGCTAATCTCCATTTAATCGTAAAAAAATCGATAAACGTTTGATACCAATCTTCTTCCGCACTATATAAATCTTTTCGAACACCTTTTCGCCATACTTTATCAACCATTTTTAATTCAAGCAATGTTCGAACCGATGTACTCATACTGGTTTTACTCATCCCCAGCTCTTCTTTCATTTCGTCAAGAGTCATTGGGTTTTGCTGAAATAATAACATTCCATATAATCTGCCAATTGATTCCGTTACACCATATAAATCCATGTTTTGAGCTACAGAATCAATCACTCTCTCTCGAGCAATATTTAACTGCTCTCTATCCGTCATTTATCATTCACATCCATATTATATGTTTACTTATCCATTGTAATAATGATTATTTCAATAATCAAGATGAACTCTAATGATTAACTAATAATTGATTATCTTTTTATAGATTAACATGAATGAAAAAAAAGTAAAGAAGCGTTCTTTATAGTATATGGTAGCATATGGGCGAATTTTTAAGAATAAAGCCACTACAGTTCGTTCAGTTTTTTCTGTACGTTCAGAATGAATGTTTTTAACTGATTATACAGTTTGTAATGTTTTTTTATACCTTTTATACTATATAAGGGCTCGGTTTACAGAGTCGTTAGAAATAAAGAGGTGAAAAAATGGAAAGTATGGCAAAATTGAAAATCGAAAACGTCACAAAGATTTTCGGAAAAAACACAAAAAAAGCGATTCAGCTATTAAATAATGGTGAATCTAAAAAAGATATTCTCAAAAAAACAGGAGCAACAGTCGGCGTAAATAAGGCTAGTTTTGAAGTAAATCCTGGTGAGATTTTCGTAATTATGGGGCTTTCAGGTAGTGGTAAATCAACATTAGTCCGCATGTTCAATCGTCTAATTGATCCTACAATCGGAAATATTTATATTGATGGGAAAGACATTGTCAGTATGTCTAAGGAGGAACTACGCAAGGTTCGAAGAGAAAAAATAAGCATGGTCTTTCAAAAATTTGCTTTACTTCCACATCGAACAATCTTAGAAAATGCTGAATTTGGTTTAGAAATTCAAGGTGTAGATAAGACAGCAAGAAAAGAGCGTGCACTTGAATCACTTAAACTAGTTGGTTTATCCGGTTATGAAAACCAATACCCCGACCAATTGAGTGGTGGGATGCAACAAAGAGTTGGTCTTGCTCGTGCTTTAGCAAATGACCCCGATATCCTATTAATGGATGAAGCGTTTAGTGCACTCGATCCTCTTATTCGCAAAGATATGCAGGATGAGTTATTAGATCTACAATCTAATATGGAAAAGACAATCATCTTTATTACACATGATTTAGATGAAGCATTGAGAATTGGCGATCGTATCGCTCTAATGAAAGATGGCTCGATTGTACAAGTCGGAACTCCTGAAGAGATTTTAATGAATCCTTCAAACGATTATGTAGAACGATTTGTAGAAGATGTTGATTTATCGAAGGTATTAACTGCAAATCACATTATGAAACGAGCAGAAGCAGTAACCATTGAAAAAGGTCCACGTGTTGCATTGCAAATGATGAAAAAATTAGGAATTTCAAGTATCTATGTTGTTAATAAGCGCAGAGAACTGCTCGGAGCAATTACCGCAGATGATGCACGTGTTGCTGCTGAAAAAAATGAAGGTATTGAAACGATTCTTCAAAAAGATGTAATTACCGTTACAGGTGATACGTTATTATCTGATCTATTTGATAAAGTTTCAACTGCGATCATACCGGTTGCTGTTATAGACGAACAAAATAGATTAAAAGGAATTCTTGTAAGAGGTGCGGTTATAGGTGCACTGGCTGGAAATAATGAGCTTATTAATACTCCACCTACCGAAGAAGCAGTACTAGTTGGGGGGAATGTATAATGAATAATCTATTTCCTAAACTGCCTGTTGCAGACTGGATTGATTCCTTCGTTGACTGGCTAACGACAACCTTTGAAGTATTATTTGATGGAGTAACTGCAGTACTAGAATTTGTTGTAAATGTATTAGTAGCCTTCTTTGGATTTATTCCTCCTATTCTATTAATCATTTTATTAGCATTACTGGCTTGGAAATTAGCGAATAAAAAGATTGCACTATTTACTCTAATAGGTTTATTACTTGTAGATAATTTAGGTTATTGGGAACCAATGATTGATACATTAGCTCTTGTACTTTCTTCTGTATTTATCTCCATAGTAATCGGTATCCCACTAGGTATTTGGGCTTCACAAAATAGCACTGTACGCAATATTGTTATTCCAATATTAGACTTTATGCAAACAATGCCAGCCTTTGTATATCTTATTCCCGCTATTTTCTTTTTTAGTATTGGTGTAGTACCGGGGGTTGTTGCATCTGTTATTTTTGCTATGCCGCCTACTATTCGCTTAACTATTCTTGGAATTCAACAAGTTCCTAGTGATATTACAGAAGCTACAGAGAGTTTTGGTAGTACGACTTCTCAAAAATTAATAAAAGTTCAATTACCACTTGCAATGCCAACAATACTTGCTGGTATTAATCAAAGCATCATGCTTGCGCTATCAATGGTAGTTATTGCTGCAATGGTTGGTGCACCTGGACTTGGTGCAGATGTTTATCGTGCTGTAACCCAGATTCAAATTGGACGCGGGTTTGAAGCAGGTATTTCTATTGTAGTACTTGCAATCATTTTAGATAGAATTACCCAAAATGTGGGTACGAAAAAAAAGGGGGCAAAATAATATGAAAAAAATAACAACTATACTAGGAGCAATCACTCTCTCTCTAGGTTTAGCTGCTTGTAGTTCAAGTAGTGTAAATAACGAGAATGCCACTATTGGCGAAAAGGTAGATTATGAGATTATCGGTATTGATCCAGGAGCTGGATTAATGAAAGCAACTAGCCAAGCAATTAGTGACTATGAGCTAAGTGATTGGAAATTAGTTGAAGGATCAAGTGCAGCAATGACCGCTGCTCTAAAAAAAGCTTATAATAAAGAAGAACCAATTATTGTAACAGGCTGGACTCCACACTGGATGTTCGCTGCATACGATTTAAAATACTTAGAAGATCCAAAAGGGTCTTTTGGTGAAGATGAAAACATTCATTCTATTGCTCGTAATGGACTAAAAGAAGATATGCCAGAAGCATACAAGGTATTAGATAATTTCCATTGGACAACAGAAGATATGGGCGTTGTCATGATGGACATATACGATGGAGAATCTCCTGAAAAAGCAGCAGAAAGCTGGGTAAAAGAGAATGCTGATAAAGTTAGCGAATGGACAGAAGGTGTCGACAGTGTTGATGGAGATAAAATTAAAATCGGCTATGTTGCATGGGATAGTGAGATCGCAAGTACAAACGTTATCGGTAAAGTATTAACAGATTTAGGTTATGATGTAACATTAAGCCAAGTAGAAGCAGGTCCAATGTGGACAGGTGTTGCAGATGGCAGTTTAGATGCGCATATTGCTGGTTGGTTACCGATTACCCATGAAGACTATGCAAGCAAATTCGAAGGAAAATTCGAAGATCTAGGTCCAAACTTAGAAGGAACAAAATTAGGGCTTGTCGTGCCAAGTTATATGGATATTGATTCTATTGAAGATTTAAAAGAATAATAGAATTCGCAACATGAGATGAGAAAAAGAAGAATGCTGCTTAGACAAGTAGCATTCTTCTTTTTCTTTACATAAGTACATTCTGTTCCACATGCTTTCTTTTATGATGATGGGATTGGAGATGTAGCAAAACATATAGATGAAGCTGGCGACCTACTAGCACATGTTTTAATTGCTGATACCTTAAACCATAAAGCAGCCTTTGGATTGCGTTATATTGTCAATCCACCAAATGCTAATATCACCATTCACCAACATTTAAATCCAGGTGAAGGAGAAATAGATTTTGATGCACTTTATCGCAAATTAAGGGAAATAAAATTTGATGGAATCGTAACAAATGCCGTATTTGCGTACCCAGATAGACCAGAATGGTCAAATGAAGTTACTTTAAAATCGATAAGAAATGGATTGAAACTGTAAAGCAAATGGCATATAGGCCAGTAATATTCCTATATGCCATTTAACAATTAAGTTTTAAAGAAAGGAAAAATGGAACGAAAAACATAAACAGTTCAAATTTTTGGTATCGGATTGGGGTTCCAACTGAATTTACCTGGGGATATATTGGGACATTTCTTTTTATGCTCGGCAGCTGTATTGAAAATAGTTGGTTTTCAGCTTATCTTGTAGACCTAGGATTTTCTGTATCGCAAGCAGCAACCATTTTCTCTGCCTTCGGTATTATGGTAGCATTGGGTTCATGGTTATCTGGAATTTGTGTAGAAGTTTGGGGAGCAAAAAAAATCATGCTTATTGGCTTAATTGCCTATTTAGCATTTTCTATTCCATTTATGCTTTTTGCCTTACCTTCAGAAAACTATTTAGCCATTTTATTATTGTATATGGGTAGAGGGTTAGGATATCCGCTATTCTGCTATTCCTTTTTAGTGTGGCTAACCATTGATGTTGATGTCAGCATTCAAGGCAGAGCAACCTCCTATTTTTGGATATGCTATAATTTGGGTTTTACCATTATCGGCCCAGTTTTTGCGGTTCAGCTTATCCCGTTCATCGGTGAAACTGCTGTCATATGGGTAGGAATCGTTCTTTCCATTGTAGGCAGCTTATTAGCTCTTTTTCTCACAAAGAAAAAGTTTATCATTAAAGAAAGAGATACAACCCCATTGGTAGAAATAAAAGAAGGAATTTTAATCATGTTTAAAAGACCTAGAATTGGTACCGCTGTTATTGTGAAGACAATTAATGGCCTTGGCACCTATGGCTTCGTTGTTGTATTACCAGTGTTTCTTATTAATAAAGGTTATAGTATGGCAGAATGGTCAACCATTTGGGGAGCAACTTTTATATCTAATCAGATATTTAATGTTATTTTTGGCTATTTAGGGGACAAAATCGGTTTCAGAAAAACGATCCAACTTTTTGGAGGAACTTTAACAGGCGTCGCCACCATCGCTGTTTATCTCGTCCCACAATTATTTGGATATAATTACTGGTTATTCTTCTTAGCAATGTGTTTTTGGGGTGCTGGACTAGCAGGTTTTGTTCCCATGTCGCCCCTTGTTCCACTAATGGCACCAGATAACAAGGGAGCAGCAAACTCAGCTGTTAACTTTGGGTCAGGATTAGGAAATTTTGTTGGCCCTGCTCTAGTTTCTTTACTTGTTGTCTTTGGTACTGGAGCTGTTATGTATACAATGGCTGCATTATATTTAATAAGTGTTATCTTAACAGCCTTCTTAAAAACACCAGATGAACTACATCAACCGCTGAAAGATGAAGCAGCCTAGATAAGCGCTATGCTGGTTGCTTAAAGAAATACAAAGTTCTTCCCATTCTCTCAAAACCTTGCATGTGGCGCACTTCATTCTTGGTTTTGGGAGAATTTCTTTTAAGAAAGATAGAATTTCTCATGAAGCAGAGGGTTTAAATTCTTTCCCATCCTCTATATCGAAGTCTGACTTTCATCCCAAAAAAGGCAGTCACATAAAATAGCTAATTCCCGAAGTAGCTATTTTTATGTAATCTACCTTAAAGTTCTATTAAATTTTCCTTATTTTTCACTAGAATACAGATCAAACTCCAACTCTTCTTGTTCCTGTCGTAACATTTTTATTGCATTTACACACAACATATGATCCTCTTCCATTGTTAAACCGGAAACAGTTAAACAGCCCTCATAGCCATTTCCCATCACCCTAACAGGAAAGCCACCGCCAGCAAGAGCATATTCCTCTCGATTTAAGCCATTTGTTTGATAGTATTCTTCCTCATTTTCGTTATACTCCAAACGAATTAACATGGAGCTTTTTTCATGGTGGTATACTACATTCCTTTTTCGGCGAATCCAACATTCATTTTCATAAGAAGTATTTTTCCCCGCTAAGAAAAATAGCTCCCTTTTTCCTTTGTATATCGAAATACAAATCTTACTTGCATCCTCTCCCGCAAGTTCTACCACTCTTTGTGCTAATAAAAATGAATCATCAATATTAAATGTAATTAGTTGCGCTTCTTTTTCATGTTCCATTACCTCTAGTTTTGTAAACATTTTTTTCATCTCCTCTTTAATCTTTTTTTTGATATTAATTCCCTCAATTTCATGTTATCGCTTTCATATTAATTGAAAATAGGAAATTAGTTAATCTATTTTCTTGCTATTAAATTGATCTTTTTTAACACTAATCATCCGAATACTTTGCTTCAGTACTCTTACAACCAAAAAACCCGATAGCTATTAGCTACCGGGTTTTGAACTATTCAGCTGATTTATTACTTAAATTATCATTCAACTCATTAATACTCTGACGAATATTCCCTTTACCTGATAAATTTTCAAGTAATTCTTTAACATCAATTCCTGCTGAAGCCTTTAAGGATTCTTGCATCGTTGACATTAAGTTCGTTGCATAGCCAGTTACTTTATTAGCTCCCCCATTACTGCCATCACTTCCTGTATCAACAACAGTAATCTTATCGATATTAGCTAATGGACTAGCCACTTGTTTTGCATATTCAGGTAACATTTCAAGCACCATATCCAAGATTGCCGCTTGGCCGTATTGTGCATATGCTTCTGCGATTTTGCGTTTTGCTTCTGCTTCTGCCAAACCTTTTAAGCGGATGATTTCTGCTTCTGTTTCCCCTTTTGCTTTTTCTGCTTCCGCTTTCGCTAAACCATCTACACGCACTTTTTCTGCTTCCGCTTTCGCTTGTGACTCAATGCGGTATTGGTTCGCATCTGCTTCAGCAATTTCACGGCGTTTGTTCGCTTCAGCAGCCTGTTCCATCGCATAGCGATCGGCGTCGGCTTTCTTTTTAACCTCTGAATCATACTGCTTCTCTCTTCTGAGAATTTCTTTTTCTTCTAATTCAATTTGTTTCTGTCTTTCAATAATCTTAATTTGCATTTCTTGTTCTGTAACTTCCTGCTTAGAACGAGCACTTTCTAAATCGTACGCTTGGTCAGCACGTGCTTTCGCAATATCTTGATCTCTTCTATAGTCAGCAATTTTCATTTGATTTTCTTTTTCTGCTTCAGCAATTTCCGTTGCTCTTTCTAACTCGGCCTTTTTAGCTTCTTTATCCGCTTCGGCTTTTTTGATTCTTGTTTCTTTATCTGCTTCAGCAGTAGCAATGTCTGCATCTCGTTTTACTTGAGCAATTCGTGGCTTACCAAGTGATTCTAAATATCCATTTTTATCTCTTACATCTTTAATCGTAAAGGAAACGATGATTAGACCCATCTTCGCTAAATCGTGTGAAGCAACTCTTTGTACTTCTTGTGAAAACTTATCTCTATTTTTATAAATTTCTTCTACTGTCATACTACCGAGAATGGAACGTAAATGTCCTTCTAGTACTTCTCTTGCTTCGTTTTCACGATCTTGTTTTGTTTTTCCTAAAAACTGTTCAGCTGCAGTAGCGATTTCCCCAATGGAACCACCAATTTTAATAATCGCTGTACCGTCCGCCATTACTGGAACACCTTGTTCTGTATATACTTCCGGTGTAGAAACATCTAATTTACTAGATAACAAACTTAGAGGTTCTGATTGCTGGAAAACTGGGAGAATAAATGCCCCTCCCCCTCTAATAATTTTTATTTTATTTCCTGATTCATCGACATGAACATTTTTAGAACCTAAATAACTTCCTGTTACAATTAGCGCTTCGTCCGGTCCTGCTGTCTTATACTTTGCCACAAAAATACTAATAAGTGCGATTAGTAAAAATACTACGATTGCTATTACAATATAAATCTCAATTGCCATCCATTTTTCCTCCTCTAGTATGCTTTTCTATATACCGTCCTTACGAACAACATAGGCAACATTCTCTTTAATCTCTACTACAACCGTTTCTTCACCAAATCTAATTTCTTCATTATAAAAACTTGCTGCAGTCTTTGGTATATTCCCACTGATGCTCTCAATCAAAATTTCCCCAAAGCCATCTTTCGGAATTGCAGTTATGACTTTGCCAATTCTTCCTTTTAATGATTCATCATTGTAAACTAATGATTCCTCTGCATTGGCAAGAGGGATAAAAACAAAAAAGTGTAAACAGCTTGAAATAATAAGTGCGATTACTGCTGAAATGGAAAGAATAATAATGCTATTGATATTAGAGTACTTCTCCATAATATAACCACTTGCTGATAAGATCGTGAAAAAAGCAAGGATTAAGGTTGGGTTAAATACACCAACATCTCCACCAAATAAATCTGATAGTAATAATGTTAATATGACACATATTCCCGAACCAATTAAAACAGTTAAATAAATGGAGGGAAGATCAAAGCCGAATAATTCCATAAACATCATTCACTTTCTAAAAATTTAATTTTGCTATGTATTCACTGAATCAATCCTCCTTCGTTTTATTTCTTACCATACATACGGCTTAAAATAAGAAAGGTTTCAAGAATCTTTAGAAAAAATAAAGAAAACTTCCATCAGTGTTTTTTTGCTTATTCCAATGATGATTAGTAAAAGCGGGATAAACCTAATTTATATTCCTATTGTAAAGAACTTACATAGAGAAATAAAGACCACATAGTGTCTTTGGGAAAATTACTAATACGTTTTCACCAATTGGTTTCATTCAAAAAAGAAATGCCGTTTCTAAAAATATTGTTGTTTTTCAAGAGACAGGTAAGTCTCACGGAAGCTGGAGTGTGTTTAGGCTACAGGCAATACATACAAAGTTTTCAAATACATCCACCATTAATTTTCTCATAAAATTTCGTCATCTTTAAGAATTTGTTTCATATCATAATTTAAGGGGAATTTCATATATATCAACTTAATTTTTTGTATATGCCATTGTTACCGTTTGAGCAATAAATCTTAATGAAAAGGTGATATTGTGGAGGAGCATACGAAACGTACAGATAAATATGTGGAAAAGAAAAATAGTATTGGGAAAAAAGTTATGTATTTTTTAGGTTCTATCCTACTGCTTAGCACCATTTTTGGAGGCTATATTTTCTCAGATAAATATTTTGCTAGTGAGCCTAAAACAGGAAAAGAAGAATTTGGGGAAAAAGTAGTTATAACTTTGCCAACCGGTAAAAAAGTGTATACCTACGAAAATCTAATTGTGGAAGAAGACGGCAAACTACTGTATAAAGGGGAACGCAATACAATTGATTTATCAGGTGGAGTTGTCGTATATGAAGATTGGAAGGATTAAAATAATCTTTGTTGTAAAGTGACTTTAATATGTTGGTTTATACTACCAGTACATACTGGTTTAAATAAAGAGGCTGTGACATAACTAAATAGATACTATGTAAAGACGAACAATCTCTCATTTAGCTAGTAAATAGCGGCTGCTTTCGCATACTTTTTTACAATAGAAAATATAATTAGTTGGGAAAACAGAGCAGCCGGAATACACGTAGACTCCTGTGGGATTAGCGAGACAGTCTGAGACCCTGCAGGCCAAAGGCCGAAGCGACTCAGCGCGAGCCCCACGGAAAGCGAAGTGTATTCCGGCTGCGGGCAACAGCAACAAACTTCATAGAGCATCCTTTTTTAAAATGAAAAAACCCTAACAATTATACGAACTTTTCGTTAGCGTTTTCGTATAATTGTTAGGATTTAACTTTAACTGGAATACTTATGTCCCAGTCTCTTATTTATATGTATCCTGCACTCTCCTAAACTTCCTCTACTCTAGGAGGCCTATTTTTTTTAATCCATAAGCAATTCCGCCTTCGTCCACATGTTTTGTGACAAATTTAGCATATGGTTTAATATTTTCATGAGCATTTCCCATAGCTATTCCCATCCCTACATAAGAAAGCATTTCTTTATCATTTAACCCATCTCCAAATGCCACTGCTTCCTTTGGATCTATATTTAGGATATTTAAGATTTGTGCTATCCCTGCTGCTTTTGAACCACCTGTTGGAATAACGTCCGTTGATAAAGGATGCCAACGAACAAAATGAATATTGGAAAATGACTCTTCATACAATTTCTCTTCTTTCCCTTCACAAAAAAGCAAGCATTGATATATATCTGCTTCCTTCCAAAAATCTTTTCGATAAGATGGAGCATTTAATTTTAAGGACTGAAAGGATTCAATAACATGCGCATGTTCTTCATGATTTGCGCAGCATTCCTTACTCCCTTGGAAAACTAATGGATGATTATTTTTTAATGCCATATCTTCTAACGCTTTTAGTGTTTCAACAGGGATCGGTTTTCTATAAACTTCTTCTGCCTCATGCACAACATATGATCCATTAAAAGAAATATAGGATGATAAACCAAGATCTGCTAAAATATCTGAAAAGAAATAAGGCGCTCTACCAGTTGCTAATACAACCGGAATATGACGCTTCTTTAATTCCTTAATAGCTAATTTTGCATCATTCGGAATGTTTTTCTCTCCGTTTACTAATGTTCCGTCAATATCAATAAATACAATTTTATAAGTCAATATTCTGCTCCTTTGTCTCGTTCTCAGTTCTCAATCAATGAGCTTCTTCTAGCCAATAGTGGACGTTCATTATTCCAAATAATTTCTACTGGTAATGAAAAAAAGCTGCTCATATTCTTACTTGTCAACATTTCTTTTGTATATCCTGAGGAAAATTCCTCTCCTTCTTTCAATAGAAAGGTATGAGAAAACACTGGTAATATTTCTTCTACATGATGCGTAACGTAAATGATGCTGCTATTTTCATTTACTAACTCGGAAATAGTGTCCAGTAATTGTTCTCTTGCTAAAAAATCTAAACCAGTTGCTGGCTCATCTAATATAATAAGCTCAGGATTTACCATTAAGGCTCTTCCAATAAGTATACGTTGCCGCTCACCTTGAGACAAGCTATTATATGGTCTGTCAGCGTAAGATAAACTACCTAACTTACCCATTATTTCAATCGCTTTGTTCCTAATTTCTGGTGTTGGTGACTCATATAAGCCAATCGAAGCATAGGCTCCACTAAGCACAATTTCAAATGCACTGTCTGATTCATATAAGTTTTGCTGCAGTCGATTTGATACTAGTCCAATTTTCCGCCTCAAGGCTCCTCCTAACTCCGCTTTACCGAACACCTTTCCTAGCACTTCCATTCTTCCGACTGTTGGATGATAATAGGCACAAATCATATTTAATAAAGCTGTTTTTCCCGCACCGTTAAGACCATATAGAATCCAATTTTCTCCTTTATTAATCTCCCAATTAATATTTTGCAGAATCCATTGGCCATTTCTTTTTAAGCCAACATCTTTTATTTGAACGATCATGCCACTCCCCCCTATTCTTTATATATTTTACTAAAAATTCTTACAATATGTACAGGAGGAATAACTGGACTGACCTATTTGTATTACTATTCATTTTAATTTCACCTACAAAGTCATCTATAACACAGCAACTGCCGCAAAAAATAAAGGCTGTTTTCGCAAAGTTTGTTGCTAGAAGTATTTCTATCTAAAAGTTTTTACCTATTACGAAAACAACGATCTTTAGAAAACAGACAAAATAAAAAAGATCTGACTTTTTTCTTCATGGAATCATTCAAAGAATATTCTTCTTAAATGATTCCATTCTGCTTTAAGCCAAATCTTTATAAGAATAACTACAATTATAAAATGAAACTAACACTGTTGATCTCCCACCCATTTTACTCGTATTCTCATAAGCTTACACTTGAGTCTTACTGTCCGTTAAGAGTAGGATAAATGCTTACTTCCTGTTTACAATATCATTATCTCTGTTTATGTAACCGCTTTAATTACAGTGCAAAAAAATATTAATGAGAGTGACCCCCATTTAAGAGGGTCATAAACAAAGATTAACCAACTAATCCTTCTTTTTTAAGGACAGCTTCTACACCGTCAACTGCTTCTACTTCATCTTCACCAGTTGCAGAAATAGTAATTTCTCCACCTTTAGGTACACCTAGTGACATTACGCCCATAATAGACTTTAAGTTCACTGATTTTCCTTTGAAAGAAATTTGCATATCAGATTTGAATTTGCTAGCAGTGCTTACTAATAATGTTGCTGGTCTAGCATGAATACCAGTTTCATCAATTACAGTAAAAGTTTTTTCGCTCATTGTTATACCTCCTAAAAAATTGTCTTACCATATTATTTTAGCTGATTTTAGGAGTTAATACTAACTTTTTTTTCATCTTTTTCTGTTTTCACTTATTTCTTTATCTTATATGGTTAAAAAGCTTCTATTATTAAGCCCTTATTAATGTATCCTGTTAGATTTTCCTATTTTATCCCACTCTTAACGGACAGTAAGACTCCCCCCTCAAGCTTATGAGTATACGAGGAAGATAGGTGGGAGGTCAACTGTCCGTAAAGGTCCGATTGGTTCAACTAACCATCAGTGGGAGAGGAAGGAAAAAACCCCCACTGATGGAAGTTTCACTTTATACTTTTTATAAATTCGGCAAAAATTCGATTCATTTTTTCATTAGTAGAGGCCATAGATTCAGGATGCCATTGAATTCCCAATAAAAAATGAGGATAATTTTTATGTTCTACCGCTTCAATAATACCATCACTGCTAGTTGCAACGACTTCTAAATCTTCAGCTAAACTATCAATTGCTTGATGATGAAGACTATTTACTCTTGTTTTTCCCTCTCCAATAATTGCTGCTAATTTACTGTTCTCTTTAATTGATACAAAATGGGAATCCAAGCTTCTGCTCACAGACTGGGTATGTTTAATACTATCAGGTAATTGAGAGGGGATATCCTGAATAAGTGTTCCTCCTAAAGCAACATTTAAAATTTGAATTCCTCTACAAATTGCTAGTATCGGTTTATTCGTTTCCATCGCTCTTTTAATTATTTGTAACTCTACTTGATCTCGCAAAAGAATTGTATCTCCAATGTTTCGATGCGGATCTTCTCCGAACAAGATGGGATCAACATCTTCTCCACCGCTTAAAAGAACCGCATCACAAAGATCCACCATTTCGATAGACAATGCCTCCTCCACAAATGGAAGGATAATCGGTAATCCACCATTTGCCGCAATTGTATTTTGATAGTCATGATGAACATAGGTACCTTCCATAAATTTATTTTTAAAAATGTATGCACCCGTTATCCCTATTATCGGTTTGCTCAACGATCTCCATCCCCTAACACCATTTAATTTTTTTAATATTAACAATATTAAAAAGGAAATATAAGAACTTGTCAATGAACTTTAGGAAAAGAAAAAATCAGCTATTATCAATACACATTCTAGTCAAAGATAATAACTGATTTTTTCAATTATAATTCTTTAGAAACGTTATTGCTTTACCAAATAACTTTCCAGTTATGATTACAAGTAGCAGAAACGATTCTTCTCTCCATAATATAATTAGCAATCAATTCAGAAGCATCAAATTGAACCTCTCGAACAACAGGTTTATTTTTAAACATTAAAAAATTTCCACCGCCTCCTGCTCGATAGTTATTCATTACAACTTCATAAATCGCTTCTTCGTTTATTGGCATGCCATCAAAATTTAATAGAATGACTCTTTGTCCTATTGGTTTAGATAAATCAAGTATATATTCAATCCCTTCCCACATATCATAGTTGTAATGCTGAGGCTTTGGATACACAAAAGAAGGATTAACTATCGGCTCGCCTTCATCATTTAAGGCAAAATATTTGGCGCTTTGTTCTAACGCGTCACGAATATCTTTTCCTGTTAATGCAAGTACTTTAAATGTATTAGGATAAATATAATTTGATACAATATCTCTCATCGTTACATTTGGTTTAAATCCTGGCGAGGCATTATTAAAAAGGGCAGTATTGCTGATTTTCACTTTCGCTACATCCATTTGCACTTTATTAAGAAATTCGATAAGTGGATTGTCTCCTAAGCGAATTGTCATTGGATCTGTTACTAACATATCCCCATCAATATGACCAATTGGCGTATCTAACCATTCTTGGGTACTTTCTTCATATTCCTTTGCTAATAGAAGAATATTCTTGTCTGCTTCTACTTCTGCTACGGATAATAATTCAGAGCTTTTCTCGATTACTTCCCCTTTATCATCTAATACCAATGTAATTTTGCCCACAAATTTACCATTATTGCTTGGTTGAATGATTTCTGTACCATTTATATTCCCAGTTAATTCTCGATGTTGATGACCAGTTAATAGGACATCTACTCCATCTATTTGTTTACAAATGGTATATCCTAGATTCTCCCTAGTCAATACCTCTGTCGGCTCACCTGTTTCAAGATTCCGTTCAAAGCCACCATGATAAGAGATGATAAGAACATCTGGCTGCTCTTCCTCCTTAATGAGATTGACCCATTCTTTCGCACTATCAAAAGCATCATAAAATTGAAGTCCTTTAATATTATGCGGATTTTCCCAATTCGGAATATAATGGGTTGTTATACCTAGGATAGCAATCTTAAAGTCATTTATCGTTTTAATCATATAAGGAGTTCCCAAAAATGGATTTTTCGTTTTTTCTTCCACAATATTGGCACATAGCCAGGGGAAATTCGATTCTTCGACTGCGCTTTTTAAAATAGGTAAGCCATAATTAAATTCATGATTTCCAATAACAGCCGCATCATATTTTAATTCATTTAAGATAGTGATCATTGGATTTTTTTTGTCTGCTAAAAAATTTACATAATGATAAGTTAACGGTGTTCCTTGTATTAGATCGCCATTGTCTATTACAATCGTATTTGGATTTTTGGCTCTTTCATTTGCTATAACAGTAGCAACTTTTCCTAAGCCTACAGCAGACGACGTATTATCTCCATAATTCAATGGGAAGATATTTCCATGAATATCACTCGTCAATAAAATAATTACTTCTGTATTCAAAACTTCATCTCCTGTTATCAATAATTCATCATTTCTACATGTATCATTATTTTACTAATAGCAATTCGTACCAAATAATAGCATTAATATTATAGCAAGTTCATTCTTTAATAACTACCGATAATACTTCTATTTCCTAACCAACTCTTTAGTTTTCATGTGTGTTTTAATGAAAATAATCAAAATCATTACAATTATCACATATTTTGATACAATAGAAATTAGAAAATTTTACGATAAAGGAGTGTTCCCCTAAATGAATAAAAGAAAAATATTGATTACCCATTCTCTTCATCCTTCCCTTTTGGAAAAAATTCAGTCAGCATTTTCAGACTGGCAAATCATTCATGCATTAAAACCGGATGATTGGGAAAACCATTTAATCGATTCCGAAATTATTGTTGGCTGGAAAAGCAGCTTTAATTTACAAACCATATTACAAAATGACCAACTGAAATGGATCCAAACATGGAGTGCAGGTGTAAATTCACTCCCATTAAATCAATTGCAGAAAAAAAATATTTATATTACAAGCGCAAATGGCGTACATAGCTATCCTATATCCGAAACAATTTTTGCACTCTTACTAGGATTTACAAGAAATATCCATGCCTATGTTCGAAATCAACTAGTCAAAAAGTGGGACGGAACAGATATTAAATTAGAAGCGCATAAAAAAACAATTGGCATTATCGGCGTAGGAGCAATTGGGCTTGAAACAGCTAAAATTGCTAAAGCATTTGATATGCATATTATCGGTGTAAGAAATTCACGTAAGCCTACCGACTATGTAGATGAATTATATACTTCAGATCAATTGAATGAAGTGCTTCCTCTCTGTGATTATGTAGTGGTCACACTTCCTTTAACAGATGATACGTACCATCTATTTCAAAAAGAGCAATTTAACCAAATGAAAAAATCTGCCTTTTTTATCAACATTGGGCGTGGCGAAATAGTGAAAGAGGAAGATTTAATCTCAGCCTTAAAAAGCGGTGAGATTTTAGGAGCAGGATTAGATGTATTTGAAACAGAACCATTAGAGCAATCAAGCCCATTATGGGAATTGGATAACGTTATTATAACTCCACATACATCTGGTTCTACAGAACATTATAATAGTAGAGTTATAGAAGATATTTTGCTGGTTAACGCAAACCACTATTTAAAAGAAGAACCATTGCCGATTAATTTGGTGGACTACCAAAAAGGTTATTAACCTGCTCTTTTATACAAAAAAAAGGCTGGGACATACGTATTCCAGCCAAGGATAAATCCGAACAATTATACGAAGGTGCTGATGAAAGTTCCGTATAATTGTTTGGTTTTTTATTTGTTTTTAAAAGGAGGTTTCCATGAAGTTTAGTGCGGTTCCCCGCAGCCGGAATGCACTTCGCTTTCCGTGGGGCTCGCGCTGATGAGCCTCCACACTCCGGGGTCTCAGACTGTCTCGCTAATCTCACAGGAGTCTACGTGTATTCCAGCTGCTCTGTTTTCCCAACTAATCATATTTCCTCTTGTAAAAAGTATGCGAAAGCAGCCACTATTTACTAGCTAAATTAGAAAGTGTTCGTCTTTACAGAGTCTCTATTTAGTTATGTCCCAACCTTTTTATTTAAGTAGTTCAATTTCAATGGAGAAATGTTCTTAAACTAACACAGCAGGATTATGGAACGGAAGAAGTTTTAGTTTAATTTGCTGTTAGAGATTAAGTCTCAGGACTTATATAAAAATTGAACGAGAGGCTCAAGATTCTATATAAGGAAAATGATAAATTATTTGAAGTAGAGATACTGATTATTTTAGTGAGTATAAAAATATCACTTCTATTCGATTTTGAAAGTGGTGCAAAATATTGGAGAATCAGAAAGGGGATACATTAGATGAAAAAAGCAAAATATCAATTAACAGATTCAACCGCAACTAGAAAGTTACAAATTACTATTGTTTTATGCTCCATTATTTTTACCATTGGTACAGCTATCCATAATTTTGTTATTATTAATCCGCCGTTAATTGAAACAATGATGCAAATGGCAGGTGGAGCTGACCCTGCTGGTGCTGCATCAGGATTTACATTTGGTTTTAGAATTGTTGGATGTTTATACATTATAGGTAATGCGTTAGGTATATTCGCTTTAAATAGCCGTTCAAGAATTTTATGGTGGGTTATATTAGTGGTAAATATCACTCAAGCTACTGGACCTATTATGATACCTTCATCAATGTGGACAACAGTTAACGACGTTTATGGTGTGTTAGGGATTTTACCAAGTGCGATTACGGATGGTGGAGCGATTATCTTATCTTTAGTAATGATTATTTCTATGCTCAAATTTCGTACGATTTGGGCACAGAAACCCGCTTAAATTAAAGAGTTTTTTAGTTGAAGAATAAAATAGAAAGATCTAAAAAACGCTTGGAGTTAGACCAAGCGTTTTTGTATGTTATTTATTGTGTTAATACTGCTGTTTTTTGATAGGAAATTCAGGCTAATATTTTGCATTTTCTCCACATTAGCTGAACTACTTACTTATTATTATGCTGCATTCTTATAATTCTTCTGACTTGATGCACGACGAATCATCATATAAATCTTTTGACTTAAAAAGCCTACTAACAAGATAACCACTAATAATAAAGTAATCGTTGCACCTGGAGGAGTTCCTAAATGATAAGAAGAAAACAAGCCAGTAAAAATACTAACAGCAGCTACTAAAATAGCAACGATAAATACCCATTTAAAACCTTTCACTAATTTAATGGAAAAAGCAGAAGGCAAAACTAACAATGCTGAAACTAATAACACACCTATAGTTGGAATGATAACGGAAATTGCAATACCTGTTAAAATACTAAAAGCAATCGATAGCATATTTGTATTAATACCACTAGTTGTAGCAGTATCTTGATCAAAAGTCATTATATACATCTGTCTTGTAAAGAAAACAAAAAATAATAGAATAATTCCAGTAACAATTGCTAGTACATTTACTTGCTGTTTACTGATTGTAATGATACTCCCGAATAAATACTGATCCATGCTTGTCGTCATTCCACCACTTGATAAGCTCATAAGAAACAAAGCAAATGACAATCCAGCTGCCATTAAGATAGCAATGGATACTTCTGAATACGTATGGTATGCTCTTCGCATATATTCAATCCCAATTGCCCCAGCGATAACAACTAGAAGACTAGAAAGCGTCACATTCGTTTGAAAGAAAAAACCAATCGCCACTCCAGCTAGTGAGATATGTGACAAAGTATCTGCCATTAATGCCTGTCTTCTTAAAACTAAATATATCCCAATGATTGGTGCGATTATTGCAATGAGCCCACCTGCCCAAAATGCTCTTTGCATGAATTCAAGCTCAAACATCTCCATCCGCCTTTTTCTCCTTTCTCAATATGAATAATTTTATCTAAATAATCCTCTACTTCATCTTGATCATGTGTTACCATGACAACCGTTCTATTATGTTCAATTACCTGGTGCTTCATAAATTCATAAAAACCTTTCCTACTATCCGCATCCATTCCAGTTGTTGGTTCATCCAATACAAGTAAATCAGGTTCTGACGCCAAGATTCGCGCAATTACAATTTTTTGCTTTTGTCCTCCTGATAACTCCCCAACTTTCTTATTTCGATACTCCCACATTCCAACCATTTCTAATGACTTCTTCACTGCCTCATGGTCTACGTCTTTCAATCTTTCATACCATTTCTTACGCTGATATCTACCAGAACGAACAAGCTCTAACACAGTGCTTGGAAAACCAACATTAAAAGAGGAAATTTGCTGGGGCACATATCCTACCGTTAATTTCTTTCCATTTGCATTAAGCTTATTTATTTTCACACTGCCTGACCAAGGCTTCAGTAAACCTAATAATAGCTTTAACAAAGTAGATTTACTTGCACCATTCGGACCTGTGATTCCAACAAACTCTCCACTTTCTAATTCGAAAGAGACACCTTCAAGAGAAGGAACATGTTCATATCCAAATGTAATATTCGATACTGTCGCTAGTTTCATAGTAATTACCCCTTTCTATTTGTAATTTCTGTTTTAATATAACTATCTCTTATACAAAAAATCGCTTATCTTAACTTGCGGTTGGGTTTTACATTCCTCTAAGATTAGGATGAAACAAAATGCTTATTTATACCATCATTAGAGTCTAGCAAAAATCGCAAAATTCCATAATAAAATATTTATAATTTTAGCTATTCTCTTACCTATTTTCTCCATTTATTGACCGTTTAATTCCCCATACCTTTTTGAGAAAGCTCGTTAGTTTGCAACCATTTCGTATTCATTACGATTTAAAGAAAAGATTTACTATTTAATTTAAAGAAAATCATCATTTATTTTATGAACGTTTCCTATATTACTACTTATACACGACACTTAATAATAGACTTTTCCTATTATGGTGTCAATATAAAATGAGACTTCCAACAGTGAGGCTTTTCCTTCCTCCCCCACTGATGGTTAGTTGAACCAATCGGACCTTTACGGACAGTTGATCTCCCACCCATCTTCCTCTTATTCTCATAAGCTTTAGGGAGGAGTCTTACTGTCCGTTAAAAGTGGGATAAATCCAAACGATTCCGATTAAAAATTTTATAATAAATTTGTTAATTGGTCAAGAATTCTCCCTTATTATAGGGAAATTAGTGCTGTTTCTTGCAAGATGAGGCACATCGAAATATTACGAAAAAATAAAGTGAAACTTCCATCAGTAGGGAATTTCCTTCCTTCCCCATTGATGGTTAGTTGAATCATTAGAACCTTTACAGACAGTTGGATCTTCCACCTATCTTCTACGAATTCTCTTAAGCTTAAAGTTGAGTCTCTCTGTCCATTAAGAGTAGGATAAAATATTAAAATATCTCTTTTAAAACGGCATATATTTTTAAAAATGGGGTAAATATATGTTAAACAACATAAAAGCATTACAAGATGACATTCATCAAGTAATGCTTTCTTAAAATCCTAATATTAGAATCTTACAACTCTTCCATTAAATACTGTTTTCCAATATCCACTGTCCATAGATGCGATTGCAACACCAGTAGAACTTTGAGAACCAATAAACTTACCGCCACCAACATAGATACCAACATGTCCATCTGTTTTATAAGTATTAAAGAATACTAAATCTCCTGGTTGCATATCACTTGTAGATACGCGAGTACCTGAGTTTTTCAAAGCATCTGTACTAGCAGGAATGCTGTATCCAGCCTGAGAATAAGCCCAGCTAACAAAGCCAGAACAATCAAATAGACCATTTGCTATATCTGAAGCTGTTCTACCTCCGCCAAATTTATAAGTCGAATTACCAATATACTTATAGCCAGCAGTAATTGCTTTTGATTTTCCACCACTTGGTTTCACAGTTTTATTGGAACTTGACGTCTTATTTGAAGTCTTACTTGCACTCTCACTAGTTCCAACTGTTGAAGCAACCAATTGATTTATATTATCTTGTTCTTTTTGTTGAATCATTTTTTTAATTTGTGGTTCTACAGACTGTAAAGAACCATATTTTTGTTCTAATTCTGTTTTATGTTGTTTGTTATCTGCTTCTTTTGCTTTTAAATCTTTTTTTGCTTGCTCATTTTTCTTCTGTTGCTCTAGGTTTTGCTTCTGCATTTCTTCAAGATCTAATTTTGTATTGTTTAAATCATCATATTTTTCTTTTATTTCATTTTGTTTCGTTTCTAAATCTTTTTTATCAGCTTCATTGCTTGCAATTAAGTCTTGATCTGCTTCCATGATTGTAGCTACTGCTCCTACACGGTCAACAAACTCCTTAAAGCTGGCAGCACCGAAAAGTACTTCTATATAATCTACACTTCCCCCATTTTCTTGGAAGGTACGTGCTCTTTCTTTTAATACATTATTACGCTTTTCAATTCTATCTTCTAATTCTTTTATTTGTTTCTCAAGAGAAGCAATTTCTTTTTCGGTTGTTTTCATCTTAGCTTTTGTTTCATTAATAAGACTTTTATTTTCTTCAACTGCCTTATCTACTCTTTTAATTTGTGCTTCTAATTTCTTCAATTCTTCTTGTGCTTCTACAATTTTAATTTGAGCGTCTGAAATTTGGCTTTGTAAAGATTCTTTTTGTTGAGCAACGCTAGTTGCATGAGCATTGATTCCTGGGATGGTAAAGCTAGTACCTAATCCAAGTAGTATTGTCGTGTTTAGAATCACTAGTTTCTTTTTTAACATTTCCATTTTCCCCCTGCACATTGTCTAATGTAGAATTCTTCTAATATATTTATCTATGTATTTTCTTTATGTTTATGGATGCAATTGGTAGAGAGACCCTTTTAATATAGTATTCTCTACTCTATAAATCAAACGAAAACCCTGTTTTCGACGAAAGTTCTTTATATAAAACATCTTTCGCCACAAATAGAAGTATAACATCATAATTTGTCATTTAAGTAATAGGAATATTACAGTTATGTTTCAAATGGCTTTTTTCTTCAATTGTTCACAATTTTTCAAACTTTTTACCTATAAATTTTTATAAAAAATATAAGTGTATCAATTCTATTAAATAAAAGAACCGTTCTTAATAGAAGTATTTTATCGTTTCCAATCGACAATTTCCATCATTTTTTGCATTTTTCTTTTTTATCTAAAAAAACTATCACATCATTTAAAAGTACTGCTACATAATTAATAGCCTTCTTTTACCTATCCTTCTAATGAAATTACACATTATGTTATAGTAGAATAAACTTGTTATTTACAAAGTGAAGGAATTGATTAATATATGAAGAAAGTAATAGTTGTTGGCGGTGGAATACTTGGTGCTGCTATCACATTTGAATTAGCCAAACGAGGGGCTCAGGTAGTTGTGATCGATAGAGAAGATCGAGGGCAAGCAACAAAAGCAGCTGCGGGCATTATTTGTCCATGGAATTCCCAACGTAGAAACAAAAAATGGTATGTATTAGCTAGAGAAGGAGCAAAGTACTATCCATCTCTCGTTAATGAATTACATAGCTTCAATCAATTAAATACTGGCTATAAAAAGGTTGGTGCGCTTAGCCTGCATTCTGACGAAGCTAAATTAGAAGCAATGAAAGAGAGAACATTAAAACGAAAAATAGAGGCACCAGAAATTGGCGATATAAATATTCTTACCTCTACAGAAGCAAAATCGTTATTTCCCTTATTAGCTCCAGGATATAGTGCTTTACATATAAGCGGGGCAGCAAGGGTAAATGGTTGGGCATTACGTAATGCTCTTATAGATGCGAGCCAACAATTAGGGGCTACCTTTATCCAGTCAACTAGTACCCTTATAAAAGAACACAATACAATTAAAGGTGTTAAACTTAGTGATAACACAACTATCTATGCTGATGAGGTTGTGATTGCTGCTGGAGTTTGGGCGAATGAATTACTTGAACCACTTCAATTATCCTTTGACGTCAAAGCACAAAAAGGACAGATTCTCCATGTAAAATTAACTGATCATCTGTGTTCAGATTGGCCAGTAGTAATGCCGCCACATGATCAGTATTTATTAACATTAGAAAATAACAATATAGTTATTGGTGCTACACACGAAAATACAACCGAGTTATCTGATACTATTACAATTGCCGGGATTAAAGAGATCATCGATAAGGCCTTATTATATGCCCCTGGATTGTCGGATGCAGTATGGAATGAAGTGAAAGTAGGTTTCCGGCCTTTTACAAATGACTTCCTTCCCGTGTTCGGAAGACTGAAACAATACGCCGGACTAACAATTGCTAATGGCTTAGGTGCATCAGGACTAACAATGGGTCCCTTTATTGGAAAACAACTCGCAAAATTTCTTCTTGAATCTGAATGCGAGATTGATTTCACCCCCTATTCCATTGATAGTTCGATTCAAGAATTATAATGAAAACTTCCAGCAGTGTGGGGAATCCTCCTCCCCTCTGATGGTTAGTTGAACCAATCGGACCTATACGGATAGTGGGTCTCCCACCTATCTTCCTCGTGTTCTCATAAGTTTATGGTTGAGTCTTACTGCCCATTAAGTGTGGGATAAATGTTTAGGACACTTAACTATAACTATGCTGAAAAAGTAAAGTGTCCTTTCTCTTTATCTACATTTACGAACACATCGAATAGGTACATACGCTCAATTTTTCACTTCCTTTGATAATCATTTTTTCCTTAACACTTTCAGCAATTCCATAAATTATTACACCTAATCAGCCTTTTTCCCTATTACTCATCCTAAATTCTATCAAAAAAGGAGAAAAACACTCTAAACAAGTGGAAAAACCAATAGAATAGATAGTAGTTTCTACATATGGCTCTTCTACACTTTTCATATTAAAATTGTTCTGTATTACGTTCACTTTCATTCTATTGAGCGTTCCTATTAATTGATTATTTAATGTTTACATAAAGGAAAACTTCTATTAGTGGATTTTTATCCCCACTGGTTTTAGTTTAGCAAATAAACAAAACTTCTCATAAATAGGATATAAGTCATTCGACTTTTTTGTTTATTTAATTTTTAGGGGGATTTGGGGAATGAGTCGAATTATCACGATTACTTCAGGGAAAGGAGGAGTTGGGAAAACAACCGTTACTGCAAATCTAGGTAGTGCACTTGCATTAAAGGGATATAAAGTTTGCTTAATAGATACAGACTTTGGATTACGGAATCTAGATATTCCTTTAGGCTTATCAAACCGAATTATTCTAGATATCTCTGATTATTTGCAAAAAATGTGTTCCTTTAGTCATATCATCGTTAAACATCGAACTATGAAAAATCTTCATTTGGTACCTGGTAGTAAAAAAAGATTATCGGAGATGGAGCTGAAATCATTTAGAGAAATGCTTAAACAGATAGATTCCCTGTATGATTTTATCTTAATTGATTCTCCTTCGGGATTAGAAAGCGGATTTTTTTATGCATTAGATGGAGCTCATGAAGCGATTATTGTAACTACCTCCGACAAAACTGCTTTACAGGATGCAGATAGAGTAATCGGTATATTAGAATCACAAAATGAACTGGAATTATCCTTGGTTGTAAATTCTTATAGAAATAACCAAGAAGTTGAAGATATATTACAATTATTAAATATAAATTTTCTAGGGGCCATTCCTGCAGATGTAAATATAATCGCGGCTAATAACAAAGGAAATCCGATAGCATTAGATCCTGCTATCCAATCTGGAGTGATGTTTAGAAAGATTGCACAAAATCTTTCCAAACACCATTATAACCAGACAATTGATTTACCTACTTATAACCAAACGATTTTTACACATAAGAAATTGAAGTTATCTTTTTAACATTCACGTGAACCTTAAAAAGCTTCTATTCTACTTTGAGCTTATTTGGTATGTTGGAATTTCATAGTTTAAAGTATAGGAACTTAATAGACTATATAAGTTATAGATTTGATTTACTTGTTTAGTAGCCCAGCCTATATCTGAAGCATACTGATGTGTTGCTTTTCCTGTTTTCTCAGCTGCATCAGGATTCCATCTCATTTTATATAAAGTATCCTGTCCAGCATTAACATAACCTTGAGCAATAAATTTCGCTCCACCTATAATAGCAGCTTCTGGAGTAAACCAGCCTGCATTATACGCATATTGTGCACCACTTGAAACAGCAGAGCCGTCATATGCACCAATGCCATACATATTATAAACAGTTTTACCATTAACAACAACGCCATTTGCCAAGGTAGACGTCCCGTTGCCAGTTTCTAAAAGCGCATGTGAAATCAAATAAATTTCATTTATACCATAAGCATTAGCTGCGGTTACGAAGGAAGATGCTTTTCCAGCTAAGATTCCTTTTCCAGCTAATATTTTACTATCTACTTCCTTATCATCTACATTTGCTTTTGCAGATAATTTTAGAAATTGAAGAGATTGTGTTTCACTATTAAGAAAGTTATCTGGGTTAAGATAGTATGCAGTATCCTCTTTGCTAGCACTAACCCATGATTGTGAATAATTTACCTTATACCAGTAGTAACCATCTGTTCCCTTCACTTTGGAAACGATTGTTAATACTTGCCCACTAGTTAAGGTACTTACAACAGAATAATCGGTTCCTGCTCCTCCACGTAATCTCCAGCCATTGCCGAGCACAGTTCCTTTTGTGGAATCAGCCGTTTTGAATGCAATAGCATCTTCTCTGATGTAGGTATCATACTTCTTGTCTGTTTGTGGATTTACGCTTAATTGAATATTCGTCATTTCATCTAATGTAAGGCTATAATTCACATAATTCTTATTTATCGTTGCATTAGAGGTTCCATTGCCTTTTGTAGATAAAAATTCAGTACTTACATAGCCTTCTAAATTATTAACTTTTATTTTAGACCAACCATTTTCTTCTGATTGTACAATTACTACCGTTCCAGCCGAAAGCTTGCTAAGAATTGTACCGCTTGTTGATGGTGTAGATCTTAAATTTAAACTAGATCCCGGTTGAACATTAACAATTTTTTCTACGAGTGTTGGTGTTTCTTCTGGCTGTTCCTCATCGTTTTTGTCTGTTTCCTTTTCCGGCGTATCAGGAGCAGATGTAGAAATACTTGTTAAATATTCACTGCTTACATAGCCTTCTATGTTATTTGTTTTAATTTGAGACCAGCCATTTTTTTCTGACAATACTGTTACTATTGTCCCTGCAGCTAATTTACCTTTAATCGTTCCGCTTGTGGAAGCTGTCGATCTTACATTTAAATTAGAACCAGATTGCACATTGACTTTCTTTTCTACTGTTGGTGTTTTTTCTGGCTGCTTTTCTTCATCTTTTTGGCCTGTTTCTTTTTCTGGCGTAGTCGGTGTAGAAACGCTTGTTAAATACTCGCTACTTACATAGCCTTCTAAATTATTGGTCTTGATTTGAGACCAGCCATTTTTCTCCGACAATACTGTTACTACTGTCCCTGCAGCTAATTTACCTTTAATCGTTCCGCTTGTGGAAGCTGTCGATCTTACATTTAAATTAGAACCAGATTGCACATTGACTTTCTTACTGATTTGCGTTGTAGCTTTGTCCGTTGTGCTTTTCCCACTATCTTTTTCGGTTCCTGGATTATTGTTCGTTGTATTATCAGTTATTTTCTTATCAGACAAATAACTATTGCTTACATAGCCTGTCTTCCCTGATACTGTTACTTTATCCCAACCATTTGCACTTGAAAGAACACTTACTGCAGTCCCTCTAGAAAGCTTTGTTACAATAGAACTAGTTGTATTTGCATCCTTTCTAACATTTAAAGAAGAATTTTTATCAACATTTACATACTTCGTTGTTGTTTCTTTATTAGTACTTGTATTTGTTTCTTTCGCTTGTTCTGTACTAACACTTGATTTCTTTTCTGCAAGATATTGCGTTGCTACATATCCTTGTTTTCCATACACTTCTACTTTTGCCCAACCATTCGTTTCAGAATAAACGGTTACCGGTACATCCTTTGCCAATTTAACAATAATAGAAGCGGAATTTGATGGACTATTTCTTAAGTTCAAACTCGAACCAGCAGTGACATTTACGTATTTAGTTACTTTTTTTTGTTCATTTGCTACTTCGGTTGTTTTCTTTTCCTCTGTTGGAACAGCTTTTATGTATTCGGATGCTACATATCCTTTTATTCCATTCACTTTTACTTCTGACCAGCCATTCGATTCAGAAACCACTTCTACCTTTGTGCCATTTTTAAGCTTTGTAACCACATTTCCTTTTGTAGAAGCTGATTCTCTAACATTTAAAGTAGAAGAAGGGTCAATGGAAACATATTTGATTGTACTTTCTTGCTTTGATATTAAAAAGCTTGAAGAAACATAGCCAACTTTTCCATTCACATCCACTTTTGACCAGCCATTTGTTTCGGAAAGGACATTTACTTTTGCTCCAGCTTTTAAAGTTGTTACAATACTTGTACTTACTGATGGACCGCCCCTTACATTTAATACCGATCCTGCATTTACTTCTACATACTTGGTGTTGGAAGCAGCTTGAACCTCTTCCATGAAAAGGGGAGAAGATAATGCTGCTAGAAATACTCCAGGTACTACTACTTTTTTCACTACTACATACCTCCTAGATCTATTATCTCGGTTCATTATTAGGCATTCTTAAAACTATCATCTTATTACTAATAAATACTATTACCCCGATTATGTATTCTTTGATACCTATGATATTATCTATTATTCTACTAGTATATAATCCTTTAGTCACGTTTTTTTATGGGTTTTTAACGTTTCAGGTCAAAAGTTTTAGATAAATTGATAATACATCCATATAAAACACGATAAAAGCTGTTTCTTTAGCCACGTTTATATATTTTCTAAATATTCATATAATAAATCCGAAACAAAATTAGGTAGATAATCCTAATCTAATCAAACCCTAACTAAAAAACCTCCTATCTATCGTAAATCACGATAGAAGGAGGTTTCAACAATAATCAAGCCTTTAATTCTCCCAATCTACTGAAAGGTCATAAGCAATTTGACTTTCCATGCGGTTTTTTATTTCCTCTATCGCTAACTCGCTGCCTAATACCCACATTAATTTAGCAACAATTGCTTCAGTATTCATATCTGCTGATAAAATAACATTGTATTGAGCCACTTTTCTTCCTACTTCGTATAATAACAAGTCTTGCCCTTCTTCCAAACATTGAGTAGATATAACAACAGCAACCCCTTGACTCACCATTTCTTCAATCTTCGGCAATAAACTTCTTTCCTCAAAGGGTAATCCTCCATTACCAAAGCTTTCGATAATAACTCCTTTATAGTGGTGTTTAATAAAGTCAAAGATTTCTGGTTTCGTACCTGGATGTAGTTTTAATAAAAACACATCTGGACATATACTTATATCCACCTTCAAGTCGGTCGTCGGCTTGTCCGGTTTCCATATATAATGAATCTGACCTTCCTCTATTGTCGCGACATAGGGATGATTAATACTAGCAAAAGCATCATAGCTTTTCGTACGCATTTTTACTGCTCTCGTGCCAATAATCACTCGCCCGTCAAAGACAACAAATACGCCACCTATATCTTCTTTAGCAAAGCGAATACTATCCATTACATTTTTCTTAGCATCTGTTTGTTTAAAACTTATCGGGACCTGTGAACCTGTAATTACCACTGGTTTTTTTAGATCTTGCAGCATATAAGAAAGGGCAGCTGAGGTATACGCCAATGTATCCGTACCATGTGTAATGACAAAACCATCGTATTCATGGTAATGCTCCGCAATTGTCTTAGCCATCATGACCCAATGTTCTGGCTGCATATTCGTACTATCTCTATTCATAATGATTTCGCAAGTTACATCCACTTCGAGAATATCATTTTTAAAATATTGAAGGAGCTCTTCTGCAGACAAACCGGGTACTAGCCCTTCCTTTCCTTCTACTGAGGCAATTGTACCCCCGGTTGCAAGTAACAGCAATTTTTTCATTTACAGTCCTCCTAAATGCATTACTCCTTAAAGTATACCACTCGCAATATATACCACGTTATTATATAGACTTATATCAGTTTCCGCAATAAGAGGATTCTATCCAATTTGTGGTCTAAAAGTTAGTTTGTTTAATATCTATTAAATAGAAAAAAGAGGCGTAAGATGTTCTATTACGCCTCTCCTTATATTAAGGAATATTTTCGACTTAATCAGTTAATCTAAATAAGTAATTTTCTCTTCAATTGATGCTCGTTCTTTAGGTGCCATAATTTCGTCAGAATAACCAATTGCCAGGACTCCAGCAACTTCATAGTCTTCACTCACTCCTAATGTTTTACGTCCTAAAGAAGAGGAACCAACAGAACTCCAAAACGTTCCAACTCCTTCATCCCAAGCCTGTAGCATGAAATTTTGAATAAAACAGGATACAGCGGACAAATTTTCATCTCGCTCAATTTGGTTCCTTCCTTTATGGGATAAAACAGCAATTATCTTTGATGCATCTCCGAAGTTTGTTTTATGTTTTAGTTCTGCTCGGGTCTTTTCGCCGACAAAAAGAATCTGCCACGGTTCTGTCATCTTATGGTTCGGAGCAAATCTTGCCCGTTGTAGCCATTCCAAAATAACCCCTTTATCTACCTCTTCAGATGTAAATTTTTTTATTGTTCTTCTACTTGTGATAACCTCAGATATATTCATTTTTACCTCTCCCCTTTTTGTAAAGTCTTATTTCTTTCTATAATAACCCTATTTTTATATTTTTTAAATAATACTATTTCTTACTATTTTATTGATTTATTTTGTACTTTAGCTATAAAGCAGTCCATTATTCAAGTAACTACATTTACTTTATATCATAGCTGTTGTTTCTAAATCCACTTCTCTTTATTTCTACATTTACATGGACGTTTATCTTTGCCTCTTTAAAACCTACATCCCAATTATCTTCATATTGTTTAAAATGCTTGTAATCTTGATCTCTAAATATTTCCCCCAATCCAAATATATCAGCCACATATTCTTTTTGCATTTTTTCAATTAATTGATTAAATTCTTTTTCTAAATAACTATTAGTCAGGTCTTCAAACTCTTCAAATGCTTTTACCTTTGCAACCTTTATTGCTTTATCAGATCCATCTAGCGTAGATTCAGCATGGACATATATATCAATTTGTGGACTGCCGTTTACTTGCCTAGCTTTAATCTTTGTCTTAGAATGAATGATTCGCAAAGCAAAAAATTTTTTTTCATTATATGGAACAGTTAGAGCAGTTCGTTCCAACTTATTTTGAATCCATAATAAAATTCTTGTATCATATAAATCTAGATACCCTTGCAGCTTCCCATATTTAAAAACAGCTAAAGAATCAATTTTTGCAACTGCTCCTGGGGTCGTCGTTTTCAAATTATCCATATTGCCGCCTTTTTCTTTATCACCCTGTATTTTCATTGCTGCTAAAACTGGAACTTGCCCCTGTGATGCGTATGTACGAATAAAATCATTTAATTTAATTCCAGGTGTCCCTCCCCATTCATCTAACATATTATCCAGCTGTGGAAAAATTTTCAAAGAAGAGACTTTTTGATATTCATTCGTTATTCGCAAAAAATCAACTGCTTCTGTGTCTTTAGCTACCACTATATTAAAGTCATCCCTTATTTCTCTATCCCTGTCGAAATAATCCATAAAACTAAGAATTCCCTCTTTGGCAACTTCTTCTCCAATAATAAGCAATCGCATATGTGAAAAAACCAAATGAGTGGATACAGCAATATTGAATTTATGGGTAATTTCTCCAATTGTATCTCCTTCTATGGTATAAACAATCGCAGGGGCTAAGCCTTGAGCGGTTTTCGGATTTAATTCTGTTGCAGAGGTGCTCTCTATGGATAGTTTATATTTATAGTCATCCCCTTTATCAATTGCTATCCCTGTAACAATTGCATTTTGATTTAACTCCGATTGATCCCAACAGCCAGTTAATAAAAAGATGGATAAAATAGATATACTCAATATGTAGCGTTTCATATTTTTACTACTCCCTTAGAATCATCGATAGCTTAATTTTGTCCATCACCGTTTCATGTTATGGTGGATGAGAAAAAAATAGAAAAAGGATAATTTTATCTTTTTCACAATTTACCAATAGCTTATGAAAAAGAATGAAAATTATCCTTTCTATCCTTATAATTCTATTTATTATTTTTTTTAATGGTAAGGAACAGTTGTGGCTATTATATTTCTCTTATATAAAAGATGGGCGTTTATCCACAGACTGGATTGATTGTGTAAAATATTATGCCAACTTTTCTTTGTGATGAATTGCGGAATAAGACCTGTTACATGGATATTTGTGGTCTTCAGCTTTTTCCTCTATCAATAATAAATCTTGCTAGTGGTTTAATTAAACTTCGATAGTGTGAATGGATCGTTACTAATCGAACTTTTACGGACAGTGGATCTCCCACCTATCTTCTTCATATGTTCATAAGCTTGAGGGGGAGTCTTACTTTCCGCTAAGAGTGGGATAAAAACGCCGATTGCATATAAGTTGTTCTGTATGTCCACCAAAGAAAATTCAATCCCTAGTTAGAATAAAAAAAAGATGAGTACGGTGCTATTGCACCATATCTCATCTTTTTTACTACTATTAATAAGCTAAGCTGAATAGCCCTTTGATATGTGATAAATAACGAATATTACTTGCTTCTTTCATTAAGGAAGCTGGTAATCCCTTTAATGGAGTTGAGCTTCCACCAACGATTGCTACTCCATCTTTTCTACCAAGGCTTGCAAGTGTACCAGAGTTAATTGGATCAAATGTATCTAATGCTTTGTTTTCAAGGTAAGCATATAAATTATAACCAATCAATTCTCCCATTTGCCAAGCAATTTGAGCAGTCGGTGGTGCTGGACGACCATCTCCATCAGCAGGGAAGTATACTGCACTATCACCTGCTACAAATACATCAGGGTGAGAAGTGGATTGTAAGAATTCATTAACAGTTGCGCGACCACGGTTTACTTCCAATCCAGAAACACCAACAAGTGGATTTCCTTGTACTCCGCCAGTCCATACAAATGTATTAGCAATAATTTGTTGACCATCTTTTAGATCAATTACATTGCCTGAAACATTTGTTACTGGTAAGCCAGTTAAGAAAGTTACGCCACGTCTTTCCAAGCTTTTTGTAGCACGTTCGATTAAGTCTTCTGGTAAAACCGGAAGAATTTTCGGACCAGCTTCTACTAATAGCAATTTAATATCACGGAAATCAACGCCATATTTTCTTGTTAATCCTGGTAGGATATCTGCAAGTTCACCAACAAGTTCTACACCTGTTAGTCCGCCGCCACCGATTAAAATAGTAGCATCTTCTTGTTTTCTTGATTTTGCATATTCACGAATTCGCTCTTCTACATGATTGTAGATTTTGTTTGCATCATCTGCAGATTTAAGAACCATGCTGTTCTCTTCAAGCCCTGGAATACCAAAGTATGCAGTTACACTTCCTAAAGCTACAACTAATGCATCATAAGTTAATTTAGATCCATCGCCTAAAACAACTTCTTTTGTATCCACATTGAAAGAATCAACGGAAGCAATTTTCAAATCAATATCTTTTCCTTTAAATAATTTTTCTAGTGGCATAGCAACTGCTTTTTCAGAAACATTACCTGCTGCTAAACGGTGCAATTCAGTGATAATTTGATGTGTTGGGTATTTATTAATAACGGTAACTGTCGCTTCCGCTTTACTGTAAAATTTACGAACATTTAAAGCTGCTAATAGGCCACCGTATCCAGCACCTAAAATAACGATATGTTTTGACATAGTAAATCCTCCGTCCTTATTACATTTAAAAGTATTGGCAGGCTCCCTGTCAGTTTGACAAAACAAACTCCTTTTGAAATGGCATTTCTGACTAGGCAAGACTACTTGAAAGATTATTTATTATTACGTTCTGACATAATTTGAAGATAGCTCTGTAAAAAACGGAACATCTTTTGTGCTTGTGGGTCTTTTAACATTTTCATCAACCCGAATACACCGATTGTTTCATTGCTTGCATCTGCACGATCTTTTGCTTCAATTGTAGCTGAAGCCATTCCCTTAACGGAATGAATAACTGGCTCGAACATTTCAGTCGTTGCGCCAACAATATCGCTTTTAAATACTTGGTCTTGTGATAATGATTGAACAACATCATACGTTTTAGATAAACCATTAACCATTTCAGTTAACTTTGGTAATTGCTCGATTAATGTTGTCAATGATTCTTGTACCTCAGGCTTTAACAACTGATCCAATAGGTCTTGATTTGATGTTGCAGTCAGTTGTTGCTCAGCATTTGTTTGGGCAGTAGTTTCTGACATAACTGATTCTCCTTTACTATAAGCTCTTCGCTTAAATGTTATTAACAAATTTTTTGTGATTGAGTGCACAAAAATTTGCGAAAGATAATTTTTACCAACTCTAGTTAAAATGAATGAAGGTATGTACAAATACAAATACTCTATCATGCTCTTCTTTCTATCAGTAGAAGAGGATGTACAACCTCTCCATCATTAAACTCCTTTAATATAATACCACTTTTTGAATAAAAATAAATGTAAGTTTGACAAAAAAATAGAGTTTTTTTAAACAAAAGTGAAGTTTATCACGAATATAGAGTTTAACGTCACAAAATAATCAAAATAAACAATAACTCAAAATATTTCTATTTTTTTACTCTCTCATACTATTATGCTAAAAAAACATGCTATTATTCTTTCCCACTTTATTAACATTCTTCATATACCTTCTAATTTCCTGTAAGCGTTTTTATTTTCTTCAAAAAAAATGTATGGACGGTATTGTTTATACTCTATCCATACATGTTATATATTATTATTTACTTAAGATTGGTAAATAAACAGAACACGTAGTTCCTTTGTTCATTTTGCTTTTCATCTCTATTTTCCCATTCAAATGATGTACAATATTAAAACAAACCATCGTACCAATTCCAGTTCCTTGTGTTTTCGTTGAATAAAAAGGGGTACCTAATCTGTTCAGCTCCTCTTCCGTCATCCCTTTTCCATTGTCTGCAATATTTATTTTTACATAATTCTCTGTGGTTTTTTCAGAAACAATCACTTCACCTTTTCCCTCGATTGCTTCAATAGCATTCTTAATTATATTAATAAATACTTGTAAAATTTCATCTTGCCCTGCTTCAATAATACATTCTGTTTGAACTTGATTATAAATTTTCACATTATTCAAAAGCGCATAGGGACTCATAAGCTCTTCAACTTTTTTTATAAGCTTACCTAGATTGATCTGTTCTTTTGTCCCTTCATTCGTCCGAGCCAGTGATAAATAATCATTAATTATCTTTTCTGCCCGCACCAATTCGGATGACATAAGCAAAAGCATATCTTTTTGCTTCTCCGTAATATTAGATGCTTCCTTTAATAAATGAGTATATCCTTTAACAACAGTTAACGGATTTCTTATTTCATGAGCAACTGATGCAGCCATTTCTCCTATCAACCTTATTCGTTCCGTTTGTTGCATTTGTTCCTTCTTGCGCTCTTGATAAGAGAGTGACTCTATTAGATAGACAGCAATACTTAATGTAACAATATGAGATAAGTATAAATAAATAACAAATGTCCAGGTCAGCTTATTCGTAAAAAATGAAGTAGCAATTAAATCGATGCTTATTGGGACAAGCGATATTAAACAAGCAATCATTATTTTTTTTCCATAGGATTCTGCTTGCTTGTACTTCTTTATAGCTACGTACAGAATAGGTAAAGTGAGTAAAACAATGATAAGCATAACTATTAGGCCCTCATTGTACCCAATCATATATCGATAAATTGCCATCACTATCGTTGTTAATAATCCAGCCGGAAATCCTCCATACAAAAAAGCAACTAACCAAGGAATTGTCCTTAAATCATATATATGACCTGGAGCTATCTCTAAAGGAAAAGACATGGCTAAAATTAATATGATGGAACAATATACACTTGTAAAAAGAACTGTATTCTTAGTTTTCATTTTATGGAAATAATAATAATAAATAAAAATTGGTACAACATTCAATAATAAAACAAATAAGTAATTGTCAAATCTAATCATTTTTTCTCCTCTATTAAAATGAAAATCCTCACCTTATCTAAGTTACCATCTTTTCTCAATTATTTCATCAGGAAATATTTTTTTCCTTTTAGAAAAGAATTTTGGAATAGATATTGTTTCATTACGGGTTATAAGTGAAACAAATAATTGCTGAAAAAGCTGACATACTAATAGTGGTTAACTGCTCTTAATCTTTTGTAATCCCCTATCATTATTTAAAGAGGAGAAAACAATGACAAAATAAGGACCACCCGTGAGAACGGGTGGTTTTCTCTGCGGCTGAAAGCCTTTGTTACTGACCAAACCCTAAAGGGCTACTGAAAGGTTCGCCAATTGTACTACTTCTACTGGCCAGACCTCAAAGGCCTTCTCTCCTAATTTTTTCGTTTCTTTTTCTTCACTTCTTCCCCTGTAAATGGATCAATATATTCCATAATCGTTAATTGTTCTGCGACTAGATCATCTTGTATTTGATTACGGATATATTCTTCAATTACCTTCTTGTTTCTTCCTACCGTATCTACATAATATCCTGTACACCAAAATTTTCGATTTCCATACTTATATTTCAGTTGTGCATGTCTATCAAATATCATCAAGCTACTTTTTCCTTTTAGATATCCTACGAATGCTGATACACTTAATTTTGGCGGAATACTCACTAACATATGTACGTGGTCCTTACACGCAGTTGCTTCTATTATCTCTACGCCTTTCCTCTCACACAAGGTACGTAAGATTTGCCCAATATCTTTCTTTATTTTCCCGTAAATTATTTGTCTTCTATATTTTGGTGCAAATACTATGTGATACTTACAATTCCAAGTTGTGTGTGCTAAACTATTATTGTCTTTTGACATAAGGACTTCCTCCTGGCTATTTATTTTCGGTTGGCGAACCAAAAAATATTTTAGCACCACGAGGAAGTTTTTTTAATACCACGCTGTAAGCTTTTTGGAACCCTAGGCATAGCCCAGGGTTTTCTTTTCTATAATAAAAAAGCAAACTCAAAATCAGAAGATCTTAAGTGGTGGCAACTATCATTAATTGGTGTAGGTTGTACGATTGGTACGGGCTATTTTCTTGGTTCTAGTCTAGGAATAAAGGAAACAGGCCCCTCCATTGTTTTTACATTTATCTTAGCTGCTATCGGTACGTATATTGTTTTTAACCAATTAGCAAAAATGACTGCAAAGGATCCACAAGAAGGATCGTTCTGTTACTATGCAAACAAAGCATTTGGTCCATGGGCTGGCTTTAGTTGTGGGTGGAATTATTGGTTTTCTAATATTCTAATCATGGGAAGCCAATTAACAGCGCTTTCCCTTTTATCTCAATTTTGGTTTCCCAAAATACCATTATGGGTGTTTGCCTGTATTTATGCAGTTCTTTCCTTATTTGTTGTCTTTCTAGGAACAAAAGGCTTCGATCGTGTAGAAAATTATTTGGCCATTATTAAAACAGCAGCCATCATTATGTTTATCGGTTTAGCTGCCGCTGCTGTTTTTGGGTGGATTCATGGTGGAAACGGTGATGTCTCCATTCCTCGTTCCATGGATGACATCTTTCCAAAAGGCTATAAAGGCTTCTGGATTTCATTATTATTCGCATTTTACGCTTATGGCGGAATTGAAGTCATTGGATTAATGGCGATGCAGCTGAAGGATAAAAAAGATGCACCGAAAGCCGGCACCAATATGCTTATTATTCTTGTAATTATTTATGTACTTTCATTAGGATTAGCGACAATTTTAGCTCCGCTAGATCAATTTTCGGAAAAAGAAAGTCCGTTCGTAACTGCGTTATCGGACTATCATTTAAACTTTTTCCCCCATGTTTTTAATGGCGCTATCATAATCGCTGGATTTTCCACAATGACAGCAGCTCTGTTTGGAGTAACTAGCCTTTTAGTGACAATGGCAAAAGGTGGAGATGCCCCCAAAATATTTACAAAAAAGCTAAAAAAATTCAATCAGTTACCTCTTCCTTCCTTTATTCTCGGAGGAGTTGGACTCTTTGCCTCTGTCATTGCAGCACTATTATTGCCTGGGAAAATATTCGAATATATTACAACAGCAGCCGGAATTCTTCTATTATATAACTGGACTTTCATCCTCCTTTCTTCCTTTAAAGTACTTCAAGGAAATTTGTGGGATAAATTAAAGGCGTCCTTTGGTATATTGCTCATCGCCATCGCAGTAGCAGGTACTATTATAGAAAAAGCAGTACGAATCGGCTTTTTTGTTAGTTTAGCATTTGTTTTGATCATTGCAGCTGCCACATTTTTTATGCGACATAAATTAGGTAAAAATAAACCAAGTTGTTCGTAATAGGAGCATTGTTTATTCCTTAACTGCGTTAAGCTTGCAAACCAAAACGGGAAAAGTCAGTTAACACTTTGACTTTTCCCTTATCCGTAGGTATTAACGATTCTGTTTGGAGAATACTTTCTCAATTCTTGCCGCAAGTGTAACCACTGTTTCGGTAAATGGCGTATCTTTCACTTCCAGCGATAAGGATTTCAATGTACTTTCTAAAATAAAATACCTAGGATATCTCATCTCTATTTCTTCTTCAATAAACTCTAACAATTGATCCATTTTTTCTTGAGTTTGAAAAAATTCTTCAGCTCTTTTTAAATCTGCTTTCAATTTATAAAGCAAACAAAGAATTTCCTTTTTTCCAGAATCATGATCTTTTAATGATTGTACATTAATCAAATTGTAAAGCGTCTCTGGCTTTAAAAGAACATCCTTAGAATGAGATAATTGTTTTACCATCTCTAAAATTCGATTTACACAATACTGAACAATTTGATGAATATTGGCGTTCTCCTGATAAACTAAGCTATGCATATAAATAGTAGAATGAATCATTCCCATTAACAGGATGGAGCAATCTACTAAATAGTTTCTGCTTGTTGGTCCACAAACATCCATTAACCGATTGTACACCCAGTTTAACTCATGCACTCTTCTGTTTTTTATATAGCCTTTCAATTCTTCATCATTTGTAAAAAGAATTTCTTCAAATAAAGAAATTATCTTATATTGGTTATTTGTCTTAATTAGCATTTCTATTTGTTTTATAAATAGAACACTATCAGCTTTATCCTGCCCTATAAGCAATTGTTTCCTTTGCCATTCCAATTCTGTATAAATGTTTTTGAAAATAGAAATTAACAATTCATTTTTACTGGAAAAGTAATTATAAAAAGTCCCCTTTGAAATATTACTTGCAGCTAGTATATCTTGAATCGATGTGTGCTGAAATCCATTTTCAATAAATAATTCATGCGCTTTATCCATAACATGCTTTTTACGTTTGTTCATTTAACCACCTTGATAATAAATTTAGACTGCTGGTTCAATTTATATACTAGGTTATTTAGAGAAGAATTACAATCATTTCTCTTTAAGATATGGTGGTAAAACATTGTTTTAATAAGGTTTTTTTCAATTAAATAAAAGCGAATTGTAAAGAAATTATTTTTTATTTAGGGATTCTAAACATTTTTATTGCAATATTTATACTACAGGTATATTATTATTTAGGCTTAGATCCAATGGATAAAAAGAACGTAGAGTTCATAGGGAGGAATTGTTTTAATGAACACAAATGCAACATCGAATGAAAAAAAACCGCCATATGGCATTATCGTTATTTTAATGGCGGGTGCCTTTGTCGCATTTCTAAATTCAACACTATTAAATATTGCTTTACCATCTATTAGTGCAGACTTCAAGGTTGATCCTTCGGTTGGTCAATGGCTTGTTACAGGATATATGCTTGTAAATGGAATTATGATTCCAACCTCTGCATTTTTAATTCAAAAATACTCGACAAGAAGATTATTTATTACAGCAATGTCTCTATTTGTAGCCGGTACATTAATGGCTGGAATAGCACATTCCTTCCCAATTTTGTTGCTTTCTCGAATGATACAGGCTTCTGGTTCATCCATTATGATGCCTGTTTTAATGAACTTTTTGTTGACTAGCTTTCCAATAGAAAGACGCGGGAGTGCAATGGGGATTTTTGGTCTTATTATGACATTTGCTCCAGCAATTGGTCCTACTTTATCAGGATATATCGTGGAACATTATGAATGGAGAATGTTGTTCTATGTTGTATCGCCTTTTGCTATCATGGTCTTAGTCTTAGCAATTTTCAAACTTAAAGATAAAAAAGAAAAAACAGATATTCATATCGACCGCCTATCTGTCCTTTTATCAAGCTTAGGGTTCGGTGGATTACTATACGGATTTAGTTCTGCTGGAACAAAGGGATGGAGTAGCATTCATGTATATGGAACTTTAATTATTGGTCTAATAGCGCTAATTTTCTTTGTGCTTCGTCAATTAAAAATGACTGCTCCCATGCTTGAGTTCCGAATCTTCAAGTATCCATTATTTTCTTTGTCAGCGATCATTACGGTTGTAGTAAACATTGCACTATTCTCTGCAATGCTACTTATGCCAATGTATATTCAAACAGTTAGAGGTATCTCACCTTTCCATTCGGGTCTATTATTATTACCTGGTGCGATTATCATGGGGATCATGTCTCCGATTACGGGCAGGCTTTTTGATAAATATGGTGCAAGAACACTAGCCTTAGTAGGTTTAGCACTTACGGCTTTCACAACTTATATGTTTAGTCAATTATCCATGACCACAACTATTACTACACTTGTGATTATCTATTCCTTACGTATGTTTGGTATGTCTATGGTTATGATGCCAATTATGACAAATGGATTAAATGAATTACCATCTAGAATGAATCCTCATGGTACAGCTTTAAATAATACGTTGTCTCAGGTTTCAGGTGCGATAGGTTCTGCAGTGATGATAACCATCATGTCTCAACGTACAAAAACACATGGTGAGGAATTAGCGCAAGAAGCAATGCAAAAAATGAGTAATACAACTACTCAACCAAGCCCAGAAGCAATTGCAACCATGCAAGAGCAGCTTGGAATGAAAGCAATGCTTGAGGGAATTAATGATGCATTTCTTATTTCCGTTGGTATCGTAATTGTAGCACTTGTGCTTGCCATGTTTGTCAAACGTGCGGTTCCACCAAAAGAGTTAGATGAACAAACTGGTCCAACAGAAATGAATGAAGCAGTTGAATGAGAATATAATAGAAACAAGGATATCCATTTTCCGGAAATCCTTGTTTTTAAATTCTATCATTTATTCTGCACTTACTAAAATCTTCACTTGATTTTTTTCGGAAATCAATGATTGAAACCCTTCTTCAATAACATCATCTAATTTAATTTTTTTCGTCACTAATTTATCAGCTGAAAAATATCCTTTTCTCATTAAATTCAGCACACTAGGAAATACATCTCGATAACCAATAATTCCCTTAATAGTACGTTCTTTAATGACGATATCATTAGGAAGGATTTCCGCCCCTTTTTCCCAAATACTAACAATGACTGTTTCCCCTGCAATGGAAGTAGATTGAATAGCTTGTTTTAAAACTACTGGTACTCCAGTTACTTCAAAAGATACATCTACACCACCATTTGTACGATGAATAAGTTCTGCTACAACATCTTCGTATTCAGCTGGATTTATAACGATCGCTCCAAGTTCTTCTGCTTTCGCCTGACGTTCTGGAGAAAGCTCCACTGCATAAATATCTGTTGCACCTGCTGCTTTCAACGCTTCTATTACGAGTAAGCCAATTGGACCACAACCAAAAACGGCTGCCGTATCTCCTGCCTGAACTTTACTTGAACGAACAGCATACAAAGCTACAGCTGAAGGCTCCACTAATGCTCCTTGCTCATAGGACAATTCATCTGGCAATTTATGAAGTAATTCTGTATCGACAGAGACATATTCAGAGAAACCTCCACCTCCACCTGCTAAACCAAGGAATCCCATATTCTCATCTAAATTATAAGCACCTTGGTGGCCATGTGTCGCAAAAATAGGTTCAACAACCACACGATCACCTACTTGATAGTCGCTTACTCCTTCTCCAATTTCCACTATTTCTCCTGAAAATTCATGCCCTAATGTAACAGGTGCTATTTCATTTGTTAAAGGATGTGGTTGATCTACCGGAATAAAGATAGGTCCACCTAAATATTCATGTAAATCACTGCCACAAATACCACACCATTTTACTTTAATTTTCACCTTTCCTTGTGCTATTTGCGGTTCTTCTATATTTTCTAATCGAATATCCTTTTGATTATGCCATCTTAAAGCTTTCACTACCAAACATCCCCTGACTTAAATAGTTTTATAGCTTATCTACTATTTTTCCTAGCTATTTGTTATTTAAGGCCTTAAAAACTTAAGTTTCAGAAACAATTTAATTATAGTACTTATGTTATTAATTTAAAATTATATTATAATTAACTATAGTTAACTGTTACTTAACTATAATCTATCATTTTCGGAAAGGGATTATTTATGAATATAGAGCAATTAAAATATATAGTAGAAATCTCAAATGCTGGCTCATTAAAAACGGCTGCTCAAAAATTAAATATTTCTTTACCTGCTCTTAGTCAATCTGTGACAAAGCTGGAAAAAGAATTGAGCATTACCATTTTTCATCGTTCAAGAAAAGGAACACATCCAACAGGCGAAGGAAAAATTCTTATTCAAAAAGCTAACGAAGTACTGGAGAAATTACAAGCGTTTTTCGATGAAGCCGAAAAGTTTACACATACATTAAAAGGCGAGTTAAAAATCGCTACCTTTCCAGGTCCATTGGATTTGCTGGCAGATCAAATAACTTTGTATAAAAAAGATTTTCCGTTCACCAAGGCTTCTATAGAAGAGGATAATTCTCAGCATATTATTGAAAAAGTTATAAAGGAAGAAGTAGATATTGGTTTCATTCTATATACGGAAGAAGATATCAAGAATAACAAAAACATACGTTTTCATAAATTATATAATGGATGTATGGTTGTTGCAGTAAATAAGAAGTCTCCTTTAGCAAACAATTCGTACATCACCGAGAAAATGCTAGAGAATCAACCAATTATTTTATATAACGATCATTCTATCTTAGACTTTGTCCAAAACTTAGATGTTTTAGAACATAAAATGGAAATCTTATTTACCACCAACAATGTAGAAACTATTCGATATGCATTAGAAAGAAATACGGCCATAAATATAGGCTACGATTATGCTTTTAAAACAATAACTGGTTTAGCAAACAATAACAGCTATGTCACACTACCATTTGTAGATACGATAAAAAACAACTATTACTTTGGATATATTTATCCTGCGCATAAAGGAATTACTCAGGTTACTAAAGAGTTTTTAAAAAGGTTAACATAAGGTGTTAAAAATTAACCATTAGTGACACCGAAAGGGCACATATAAATCAATTTTTGCTAGTCTTTAATATCAACAAATGCTTTTCCCTTATGAAAAAGATTATGGTGGATTTTATATAGGAAAAAACCAAAAATAATCCCTAACATATTTAAAATAACATCATCAATATCGGTACTTCTTCCAATAAATAATTGGGTAATCTCTATAAATAACGGAATGCAAATGGACATCCAAAGTAATGACGTAAACTTTCTAAATATGCTCCATAATAATGGCAGGAAAATTCCAAACGGGACAAAGACAAGAACGTTTCCCAATAGATTGACTAGAGAAACCTGTTGCCAATTACTAACTTGATCATTTGAAAAAGCTAAGTAAGAATAAATCGTTGAAAAAGGAATAAGATTAATGCTTCTTACCCCCTCTGTCATTTGAATAGAAAGTTGCTGTTTTCCATCCTCTCCAATCGTCATATACCAATGGGGAATAATGGTCTGTGATGCTACCCCAATACAGAACATGACAAATAGAAAGAGAAGGCTTTCCTTGATCCATTGTATTTGTTGTTTTTTACATTTGACATATAAATACCGAATTAATAGATAAATCGGTGCTCCCATTAATATATAAATAACCATTGCCTCAAGATACATTCGAATCATACCGTTCCCCCAAATACTATTGAAAATTTTTTCTGCGAATAACGCTTAATATTAGACCAATTAATAATGCATTAATAACGGTTGGCACAACACCATAACTTATAAATGGCAAGGATAAAGAAATAACTGGTAGAAACCCCATGCACATTCCAAGGTTATAAATGACTTGGACACTATACAACGTGATAGATCCTATTAATAGAAATTTTGCATATTGATTCTTTATTTTTTTGACATTAAACTTTCTTATCTTACTATTAGACGAAAGACTAAAGGAAAAAGTTTGGATAAAAAGGAAAATTATTTAAAAAAAACAAAACCTCCCCGTAATTGACTTATAGCCACTTGCGGGGAGGAAACTTGCAGTCCTTTATAATTGTTTCACAGCTTGTAGATTTCTTTTTTTCGTTTCGAATTGTTTGAACATCACATAATAAATAAAAGCACTTATTACGGCTAGTATTGCGATAATTAGGAATGTCCATTCGAATCCGAACCATGCACTCATTGGAATCGATAGCGGTGCAATCATTTTTGAAAAAGTAAACCTGAGACTTGCTGCTGCAAAATATTTTCCTCGTTGGTTATCTGGAGCAATTTCGGAAATAAAGCTTTGTTGAATTCCTGCTGTCATCAATTCTGCAAAACTAAATAGCAGCATTACGAACATTAGTCCCCAAATTAAATTTGTTTGGCTAAACATAATAACAGCCGTTGCATAAATAAAGGAAGAAACAATAAAAACATTCTTCTCTTTGAATTTAGCCATCCATCTTGTCACCATAATCGTAAATAAAGCTACTACTAATCCATTTTCCGCTAAAATTAATCCAAAAGCCTGTGTACTTTGAATTTCTAACGACCAATTCCCGATGGAAATTAAGTTTTGCGTAGCAACCATTTCATCAACATATACTGGTAATAATAAATCTAATTGCATAAAGGTTTGCCCAATTAATATGCCTGCTAAAATGAACAATAAGAAAGTGCGGTCTCTTACAATTACTTGATAGTCTTTTAACTGCGTACCAAGTGCCATTATCCAATTCTTTTTCGTACGATCTAGCTCTTTATATGGCGGAGCTGTTTCAGCAATCCAAATTTTTAAAACAATACTTAATAGGATATTTAATAGTCCAGCTGCTAAAAGGAGAAAGAAGCGATAATCTTTATAAAAGAAGCCTCCTAGTATCGGACCAATTACTACTGCTATATTAGTAGACGTATAGAAAATAGCAAAAACGCTGCTACGATCCTTCTCTTTTACTACATCAGCCACCATCGCCTGACTTGCTGGCCAATAAATACTAGTAAACAGGCTAACAATAGTAAAACAGATAAAACTAATGGCCGGAGAATCAAGCCAAGGAGAACTTGCTAGAGCAAAAATTAGATATGCAATCCCTTGCGCCATGCTTGATATGACCATCATTTTCTTTCTACCGAATTTATCTGCATAATAGCCGCCAAGCAAATTAGCGACAACAGAAAAAGCTTGAGAAAGTATTAATAAGAACCCAGCAATTGATTTTCCAAAGGATTCAGTAAAATATATCGCTAAAAACGGAAAAAACATCCAAAATGTAACATTAACCGTTGATTCACCAGCAAGGCGAATCTTTAAATTTCGATCCCAATCTCTAAGTCGCATCGCCATGATAGTTATTCACTCTCTTTCTATTTGCTTCCCCTATCATACCTTGATATTTCGGTTTAGGAAAGACTTTCTTTTCTAATAATGGAATCTTTGCAAAATTAGCCCAGCTGCTCTTTTTCTATTGCTTAAATCAAATATTTAATAGAAAAACAAAGAGGCTTGCTTTCTAGTAACAAGACCTCTTTTTTAAAGAAGATTTATAAAGTCTTCTTTTTTGCTTCCATATATTTGTTATAAGCTTTTAACCAGGTTTGCGCCATTAACATATTTCCAGCAGAATTCATATGTACACCATCTGTCGTTAATACTTGATGATTTTGTTTTTGTAAATACTCTATAAATACTTGATGTGTTGGGACAACTGTCGCACTATATCTTTCTGCTAGTTGATGAATCACTTCTACATAATCCTTTAATAGAATATTGCCTTCTGCTTCCATCTTTTCTTCAATAATTGTTGGTTCCATCAAAAAGATACTGGCTTCAGTATTCTTAGTTACCTGTTCTAATAACCGATCATAGATTTCTCTAAATCTCACTGGAGTCACTTGTTTCCATTCAGGATGATCTAATTGCCTCCACACATCATTAATCCCAATCGATATTGATACTAGATTGGGGCATAAGGATAGAACATCCGCTTCCCAACGTTGCTCTAGATCAGGGATTCTATTACCATTTATTCCTTTATTAAAAATAATTGGTAATTCTTCTGGTTGATTAATAACAAAGTAGTCTTTAATATAACGAACGTATCCATAACCAATCTGCTCACTATCTTCAAATTTTCCTGCCTGTGTAATACTATCACCAATAAACACAATCCGTTGATTTGCGACCATCTATACCCCTCCATAAAACGGTTTCATTTATACAATAGCACGCTTATCTTGAGCAAATCAACAGCCAATATATACTACATTAAAAGCCTCTATTAGAGCTTAAGAAAACTCCCATAGAGGCTTAAATAAAGTGAAACTTCCTTCCCCACTGATGGTTAGTTGAACCAATCGGACCTTTACGGGCAGTTGATCTCCCACCTTTCTTCCTCGTGTTCTCCTAAGCTTGAGGGGGGAGTCTTACTGTCCGTTAAGAGTGGGATAAACGATTCGATTATTGTTGAGCTTGAACAATTTTTTCTAAATTGCGTTCCATTACCTTAATATAATCTAATCCATTTTCTTCATCTTCTTTACTTAACACTTCTAAAGTGCTTAGCACCTCAGTTTTTGCACCAATTTCAGATGCCAGAGTATCAGCTACTTTTTTAGATACAGTTTCTTCAAAATAGATAACACTAATATCATGTTCTTTTGCAAATTCTTTTAATTCAGCTAATCTTTGTGCATTTGGTTCTTGTTCTGGTGATAATCCTGCAATCGGCACTTGTGTAAGTCCATATTCACTAGCCAAATACCCAAATGCAGCGTGCTGTGTAATCATTTCTTTTTTTGCTACTTTGCTTAAAGCATCGTTATATTTTTGGTCAAGTGCAGATAATTCAGCAATATATTTTTCACTATTTTGTTGATATGTTTCCTTATTATCTGGGTCTGCTTCGATTAAACTTTCAGTAATTGTTTCTACTTCTTTAATCGCTAATGCTGGACTTAACCACACATGCGGATCTTTCTCATGGCTATGCTCGTGGGCCTCTCCTTCACTTTCATGGTCATGTTCTGCCTCTTCATTCTCATGATCATGATCTGCCTCTTCGCCCTCATGGTCATGGTCTGCTTCTTCACTCTCATGATCATGATCTGCCTCTTCACCCTCATGGTCATGGTCTGCTTCTTCACTCTCATGATCATGTTCATCGGTAATACCCTCTTTTAATGTTATACTTTTACTAGCCTCAACAAATACTGTTTCCTTATTATCAACTGCCGACTTAATTGTATCGATAAAACTTTCCATATATACACTGTTAAAGATAAATAAATCTGAAGCTTGTACATTAGCTATATCTTTCGGAGTTGGCTCCCAACCATGTGGTTCCTGATTAGAAGGAATAAGTAATTTTACATCCGCTTTATCGCCTGCAATATTTTTCGTAAATTCATACATAGGATAAAAAGTAGTCATAATTTGTAGCTTTTCTTTGTTTGCTCCACTTGACTCATCATTATTCCCTTTCCCACATGCTGCTATTACCAATACTGCAAGTAACATAATACTAACTAATTTAAATTTTTTCCCCATTTTTTTCACCCAACCTTTTTATTTACTTTCTTTATGCAAAGTTTTTCGTTTTAATCGTGGACTATATTTCATAAGTTCTAACCGATCTGGATTATTTCGCTTATTTTTTGTTGTAATATAATTGCGGTCTCCTGTTTCTGTACAAACAAGTGTTATATTTACTCTCATAATTACCATACCTTTCTTTATTCATACCCTTATTATTCTAGTGCCATGCAGGAGTAGGATTCTTGAATAAGTTCCATCCTGCATGGCAGTTATGTACTTTGACGGATCCTTCCCCCACCTAGTTTCCTCCATTCCCCTCAGTTTTGAGGTGGTGGTCTTACTGCACATTAAGAGTGGGATAAACTCCTATCCATACAAATCGAAATTATTACGATTTAAAATATTAAATTAGAAATATAAAAGATTGTTTCATCGACTATACTATATTAACCGTAACGATTACGATTTGTAAAGTGTTTTTTTATATTTTTTTCGATAAGTTTCTCATTACAAAAAAGGTTTTTAGAGTAGCAGAATGACTTTTAAAAGAAAAAAGCTATATCTTCCGAAATTTACGGAATTAATATAGCTTTTTCGAAAATTTAAACTTTGAAATATTTAGTAATTAGTTTTTTTATAATGTTTCAACTGTCGATTTAAAATAAACACGTTCTTTTTTCTTCCCAGATTCATATACAGCACAGATCATTTTTTGTGTTTTTAATGCTTCTTCTCCTGTTATATCTAATGGAGTTCCATTTACTAACGAATCATAAAAATTATTGATTTGCTTTACATGACTTACTCCCCAATATCCTTTTACACCATTTTCATAATGAAAAGTTTCCTGAGGGTTATTGTCTGCAATAAATTCTCTTCCATCCAGTAGACGTACAGTTGCCCGATCCGCAACCATTTTGGCAATTCCCTTTTCACAGTGCAGCTCTATTTCAACCGGAGCATCATACGTATAATAATTAATTGCATGAAAAGCAGTCACGATCCCTTTTTTATAGGCAATAACTCCTTCTGCTGCATCTTCTACTTCAATTATTTCATGGGCCCGATTGCTTATGGATGCATCTACATACTTAATCTCATCATTTATAAACCATCGCATTAAATCCATTGTATGGATTGCCTGATCGATTATTACCCCGCCTCCTTCTTTTTCCCATGTACCTTTCCAATCACTTTTTTGATAATATTCATCAGAACGATCCCATGTTACAGATAGCTTTCCGGACTTTACTGTACCAAGTTCTCCATTTTCTAACATTTTCTTTATTAGCTGTGATCCAGGATTATAGCGATTTTGGAAAATGACACCAAGGGTTACCTCATTTTCTTTCGCTGTTTCTACCATTTCTACAGCATCATCATAGTGAATAGACATCGGTTTTTCTGTTAAAATATGAATCTGTCTTTTCGCAGCTTCAATTGCCACCGGTGCATGCAGATGATGTGGTAAACAAATATGCAAAACATCTAGATTTTCTTTTTCAAACATTTCTTGATAGTTTGTATAGGCGGCACAATGATAGATTTTCGCTTTCTCTTCTGCTCGTTCAGACTTTACATCACAAACTGCAACTAACTCTGCATCTTCTCTTGATACGATTGATTGTGCATGCATAGGAAAAATATTACCACACCCGATAATCGCTACCTTTAATTTGGACATTTTTCTCCCCCGCTCCCATTTTTAAAATTGAATGTTAACCGTATTCTCTTTCCTAAAGCTTATACCCACCACATCTGGGAAGGTGTTTCTTCAATCAGAACAGATTTCAGGTTGGTAACAGCTCTTGTTAGTCCTTCTCGAATCGACATAATTGGATCCTCATGTTCAATGCTGACAACGTAGTCATATCCATAAGTTCGTAAAGCACTCATCATGTCCGACCATTCACTAACACTATGTCCGCATCCGACTGAACGAAATGTCCAAGCCCTAGTTTGGACTTCGCCATATGGTTGCATATCTGTTAAGCCATACATATTGGCATTATCCTGATCAATATACGTATCTTTTGCATGAAAATGGTGAATGGCATTTTCCTTTGCTAGAATTTTAATAGCTGCAACTGGGTTAATACCTTGCCACCATAAATGACTAGGATCCAAGTTTGCGCCAATCGCATCACATGTTTCCTCTCGCAATTTTAATAGTGTGTATGGGGTATGCACAAGAAATCCACCATGTAGCTCTAACCCAATTTTCACTCCATGTTCTTTTGCAATATTTCCTACTTCTTTCCAATACGGGATTAATTTTTCTTCCCATTGCCACTTTTTCACATCAGCATATTCATTCGGCCATGGTGTAACAGGCCAATTCGGATATTTCGCTCCGTCATGATCACCAGCTGTTCCAGAAAAACAGTTTACAACTGGAACCTTCATCAAAGATGCTAGTTTAATTGTTTTAATTAACGTTTCATGAGATTCCTGAGCAAATGCTTTATCTGGTGAAATGGGATTTCCATGACAACTGAATGCACTTATGATTAGCTCACGTTTCGCTACCTCTTCAAGATACGCTTTTCTTTTTTCTTCTGACTCCAATAATTCTTCTAAATTACAATGGTTGTTTCCAGGATATCCACCTGTACCTATTTCAACAGCTTGAATACCAGCTTCTTTCACTGCATCAAGCATTTCTTCAAATGACTTCTCTGCAAATAAAACGGTAAATACACCTAATTTCATGAGAACTCTCCTTTTCATCCGTTCCAATTTACATGAATACGGTCTATCTATATTTTCGTAATAGTCTTCGTTTCTTGCGATTCTAATGCTGCAAGAATAATAGCTAACGATTTTTTCCCTTCTTCTCCACAAATAAGCGGCTCTTTATCTTCTACAATACTTTCAACAAAATGGTCAATTACACCAGTCTTATTCTGTCCACCTTCATTATTTGACTGAATTCTTCCTAACTCATAATTCACTTTTTCCCCATTTGTATATTGAATAATTAGCGAATAGTTCGGATCATCCTCTAAACGAATGACCGCTTTTTCTGCATAGATTACAGTGGAATTGTCTTCTTTCCCTCTATAAGCCCAGCTTGCTGTCAATGTTCCAATAACGCCACTTTCTGTTTTTAAAATACAAACAGCATTATCATCAACACTGGAGAATTCTTTTGCATTTGTTTCTACAAATGCTCCAACCTCCGTGAATTCTTCTCCTAATACATACCGTAACAAATCTGCTTTATGTACCCCTAAATCACCCATAGCACCAATAAATGCTTCTTCTTTTTTAAAGAACCAGCTTTCTTTTCCATCCACACTCCAACCTTCCGGACCACCGTGACCGAATGTAGTGCGGAAACTGTATATTTTCCCTACTTCTCCACTTTTAATTAACTCATGTGCCTTTTGATGGGATGCTACAAAACGTTGGTTATGTCCAATCATCAATTTTTTGCCGCTGTTTTTGGCAGCTTCTATCATTTGAGCTGCTTCTTCCTCTGACGTAGCCATCGGCTTCTCACAAAGAACATGTTTACCTGCATTCAAGGCATCGATGGAAATAGGTGCATGAAGATAATTAGGTGTACACACACTTACTGCATCTAATTCCTCCATTTTTAATAGTTCTTTATAGTCTGTAAATGCTTGAACTTGATACTTTTCAGCAATTTCAGTTGCTCTTTCTTCATTTATGTCACATAGCGCAACCAATTTTACCTGATTATTCCATAAATATTCTGGAATATGACGATGCTGTGCAATACTTCCACATCCGATTACGCCTACTTTTAATTTAGCCATTATTTTTTCCTCCTTATAATTCACTTAACTGAAATGGTTTCCAAAGGTTTTGCATTTCCATAAACAGGTTTTTCTCGCTTAACTGGTGTTGCCCATTTAACTGCGTTTATAATAACCTGTTGAATTTCTTGATGATGATAGGTTGGATATGTCTCGTGACCTGGTCTAAAATAAAATACCTTACCATTTCCTCTTGCATACGTGCAGCCGCTGCGGAAAACCTCTCCTCCTTCAAACCAACTAGTAAAAATTAGTTCATCTGGTGCTGGAATATCAAAATGTTCGCCGTACATTTCTTCCTTTTCTAATTCAATATATTCATTTATCCCTTCCACAATTGGATGATTAGGAGCTACAACCCATAAACGTTCACGATCGTCTGCCTCTCGCCACTTTAAGTCACAGCTAGTACCCATTAGAGATTTAAATATTTTCGAAAAATGGCCAGAGTGAAGAACGATTAGCCCCATTCCATCTAAGACACGTTGTTTCACTTTTTGTACGATTTCGTCCTGTACCTCGTGATGTGCTAAATGTCCCCACCATACCAATACCTCCGTATTATTCAGCACTTCCTCCGTTAGTCCATGTTCTGGTTCATCTAATGTTGCAGTATATGTTTCATAACCTGCCTTCTCCAAAAACGCAGCAATCGTACCATGAATGCCATTTGGATAAATTTCCGCTACTACGGGATTTTTCTTTTCATGACGATTTTCGTTCCAAACTGTAATCATTCTTTAGCCACTCCTTCTCTCTTTAAATATGGCTTCATTATATGAAATGTAAGCGCATAAAAAAATCCTTAATCCTGTCTTTTTTTTATGCAATTATGTCATTTGATTGCCAGCTTTCTGCTAAAATAGAGAGGAGAACATATACCACTGAGTCTCGTTGAACAGGAGGAGAATATAAAGTGGAAATGGAGACAAAGCATACCATTAATCAACCAGTTAATGAAAAAGTAATTTATCAGAATCCTCTATTGTCTTTAAAAGTATGGGAAATTAATGATGAAAGAGAGCATGTAATGACTCCGGTTGATTATTATCCTTGGCACTATCATAAAGAAGTAGAGTTACTTGCAATTATTGATGGAGATTTGACGGTACAAACGAAAGAAAATTATCTAACGATTTCTTCAGGGGATGTCCTTATCATGGGAGCGTCACAACCGCATAGAACAAGTAAAGTGAAGAAAGGTAAATTGCGCTATATTGTCTTACAAATCGATCTTCATAAACACTTTGATCAAAGTATTCTTCCCTATTTCTATTGCTTTTCCGAATTAACACATCCATTAGAAAAGATAAATTACATATTTGAAGATAATAAAGAAATAAAACAAGAAGTACATTACTTAATTAATGAGATACATAAAGAAAGCCAAACAAAAGAAAAAGGATACGAGATTGCTATCAATTATTCGATAAAAAGACTATTACTTTTGTTCGTGAGAAACGATACCAAAAATATGCTTCACTATTCAGAAGAACAAGACCTTACCAAACTAAAACCCGTTTTAGATTATATAGATAGCCATTTAGAAGACAGAATACTTGTTGAAGATGTCTGTAAGCTATTGAATTTCAGCTATCATTATTTTATCAAATACTTCAAAAAGGTAATGGGCATGTCTTTTGTCGATTATATAAACTTGAAGCGAATAAAAAAAGCAGAGTTATTACTTTTAACTACTGATAAAAGCATTCTAGAAATCAGTTATGAAGTTGGCATAACAAATATGGCGCAATTTTATAAGTTATTCAAGCGTGAAAATCAATGTTCACCAAAAGCCTTTAAAAATAGAATGTTAAAAGCTAACACCTTATAACGAATTTAAACAGCTGACTAACAGCTGTTTTTTATTTGTGACAATTTCGTTATTTTTTTCTGACTTTTCACAAATAAAAATGAGAGATTTTATAAAAACCCTTCATTTTTGTCAAAACTTGTCGAAATAATAATTAACTTTTATAAAGCAAATGCGAAAAGTGTTGCATAGTTCGGTTCTCTAATAAGTACTAGCAACTATGTAATTTATAAAAATGAATAGAAAGGAGATGGTGTTAATGAAAAAAATAAAATCATTAAACCGAAATTTAAATTTAAGCACAAAACTCTATATTGCTTTTGTCCTTATTCTAATTATTCCTACTTTGACTGTGGGTTACCTATCTTTTCAAAGCGCAAAACATGAACTTAGTGAGAAAATAATGGAGAGCACAAAAGAGAATGTAAAATTGTTGAATAGCAGTATTGACAACACGATCTCCCCAAAGCTTCATGATGCAGATTATTTGGCAGAAATCATTACAAATGAATTATATGATAAAAACGAGGACAGTCCAGAGGCACTTATGACAAAGCTTGAGCAATATAAAGGACTTCATCCAGAAACCGATGCCGTTTATTTAGGGACTCAGGATGGAAAAATGTATACCTCTCCTGCTTTAGATTTACCAGCTGATTATGATCCAAGAGAAAGAACATGGTTTAAACAAGCGATGGACTCCCAAGAAGATAAAGCAATTATAACAAGTCCTTATGTTGATGCTAGTTCAGGAGAAATGGTCATTACTATTACCAAGAAAACGAAAGATGGAGCTGGGGTAATAGGAATTGATCTTAATCTTTCTAAATTAGAAGAAACAACTAAAGAAGTAGAAATTGGAGAAAAAGGCTATATCCTTCTTTTAGATGCAGAACAAACATATGTTGTCAGCCCTGTAAACGAAACCGGTTCAAAGGTTGATGAAGATTTTCCTAATCTCTATGAAAAAAATTCTGGCGAACATCCCTACATTAATAAAGGAGAAAAGCGAACATTATCCTATTTAACAAATGAGCAAACAGGCTGGAAGATTGTTGGTTCTATGTTAGACACAGAAATAGATAATGCCGTAAAACCTATTTTACAACAAAGTCTTTTAGTAATGGCTCTTTCGATTATTATTGGTGGAGCAATTATTATTTTAATTATTCGTTCACTTGTTAAAAGACTAAGAGATATTCAGAATAAAGCGCAAAAAATTAGCAACGGAGATCTTACAGAAGTCATAGCTATAGAATCGAATGATGAAATTGGACAACTAGCCCAGTCCTTTACAACCATGCAAGCTAGCTTAAAAACACTATTAGGAACACTACAAAATCATTCCTTTGCAGTTGCCGCAACTGCTGAAGAATTAAATGCTAGTGCTGGTCAAACAAGTGAAGCTAGTGAACAAGTTGCAACTGCTATCCAACATGTTGCTGTTAGTGCTGAAAAACAGACAGAAGGCGTTGAAGCCAATATTCTCTCCTTAAATCAAATAGTAAGTGGAACAAATAACGTTTTACTAAATGCTAATGAGGTTTTAGAGCGTACACAAACAACTATTCAAAAAGCAGAAGATGGAAAATCGATTGTCCAAAAAACAGTAAATCAGATGAATGAAATTCATCATTCCGTATCAGATTCTAATACAGTAATTATTTCTTTAAATGATCGTACAAAGGAAATTGGCGCTATTGTAGATGTAATCACAGATATCTCCAATCAAACAAATTTACTTGCTCTAAACGCTGCAATCGAAGCAGCCAGAGCTGGTGAATCAGGCAAAGGATTTTCTGTTGTAGCAGATGAAGTAAGAAAATTAGCGGAACAATCCCAAAACTCCGCAAGTCAGATTACCGAAATCATCAAAGCAATACAACAAGATTCAATAGAGACAGTTCAAACCATGTCCACTGTAGAGAAAAATGTAATGAAAGGGCTGGAGATTTCAGACGAAGCCATCAACAAATTTATGGAAATATATGATAATATGAATCTAATATCACCACAGATGATTCAAGTATCTTCGACATTAAATGATATATTATCTTTTGCGCAAGAAACGGAAAAAACAGCAGAAGTAATATCAGATTTAGCTAAAAACAATGCTGCTTCTTCTGAAGAAGTTGCAGCTTCAACAGAAGAACAGCTTGCTGCAATGGAAGAAATATCTTCTTCTGCTAATACACTTGCTTCCATGACAGATGAGTTGATTCAATTAATAAAAAAATATAAACTTTAACTACAACCATTTTCAAAAACTAAGGAAACAAATAATATAAAACGAAAATAGTCTGAATACATCTACACCTCCATATATTTTCTTATATGGAGGTGTGCTATTTTACACATACAAGAAAGGAAGTGGAATGATTGAATCCTAAACAGGTACTATTAATCATCGGTGGTGACTTTAGACAGCTTGAAGTGATCCGCCTTTTAGCACCAGAATTAAGCAAAATTTATTTAATTGGTTTTGAAGATGCTTCCATTTCTTATGAGAATGTCATAAAAGTTAAGTGGCAAAGAGTCCCACTTCATGAAGTGGACAGTATCCTCCTTCCTATTCCAGGAATACAAGATAACAGAATTGCCGAATCGACATTTTCCAAGGAAAAGGTTCTTCTAACTAAAGAAATGATTAATAAAACAAAACCGAACTCCACTATGTATTCAGGCATTATAACGCCTTATTTAAAACAAATTGCAACAGAAACAAACCGAAATTTGGTTGCTCTCTTTGCAAGAAACGATGTAGCGATTCTTAATTCAATTCCAACTGCAGAAGGGGCGTTAATGCTTGCAATCCAGCATACGGATATTACGATACATAACGCTCATGTACTTGTTCTCGGTTTTGGAAGAGTTGGTAAGACTGTTGCCCGCCTATTTTCTGCCGTCGGTGCAAAAGTTACAGTTCTTGTTCGAAAAAAAGAAGATGAAGCAAGGGTGATTGAAATGGGATTGGCTCCAATTTTTGAAGCTGCATTAGAATCAAAAATCCCACTTCAACAGATTGTTATTAATACTGTTCCAACACTTCTTTTAACTTCTAACCTTCTAAAAAAATTACCAAGCCAGGCTTTAATCATTGACTTAGCTAGCAAACCTGGAGGAACAGATTTTGCCGCTGCTAAGGAACATCATATTCAAACCTTATGGGCCCTTGGTTTACCTGCAAAAGTTGCACCAAGGACAGCTGGCACCATTATTGGAAAGACGTTGATAGAATTACTACGAACAGAATAGTACTGGAAAAATCGGAGGTAGCCAGAGCTATCTCTTTTTTTTTGCATAAATCACCATATCATCCATTTACAATTTTATACAAAAGTGATATCATAATTATATCAAATTGAAATTATAGGAGTGATTCATTTGAAAGAAAAAAACGCATTTCATTTTAATGGATTTATCGGTGTTCTCCTTATTGCTATTTCCCTTTTTCTTGGTGTCTATTTACTTGTACAAGAACTTCCAGGTGTAGGCATTCCGTTTATATTAATAGCTGCACTTCTTAGTAGTGGGATCACCATTATTCAACCAAATCAGGCTGTAGTTGTAACCTTTTTCGGTAAGTATTTAGGTTCGATTCGCAGTAGTGGATTATTTTTAACAATTCCACTAACTTTAAGAAAAACCATTTCCTTACGTGTACGCAATTTTAACAGTAAGCGATTAAAAGTAAATGACGTCGATGGGAATCCAATCGAGATAGCAGCCGTTATTGTATTCAAAGTAATTGATTCAGCTAAGGCGATTTTCGATGTGGACAATTATGAGGAATTTGTAGAAATCCAAAGTGAAACAGCTATCCGCCATGTTGCCACGAAATATCCATATGATACCTTTGAAAATGTGGAATTGACATTAAGAGGAAATGCAGAAGAAGTTTCCAACGAGCTTACAACAGAATTACAAGCTCGACTTGATCTTGCTGGAGTCGAGGTAATCGAAGCAAGATTAACTCATTTAGCCTATTCTACTGAAATTGCTCAAGCAATGTTGCAGCGCCAACAAGCCTCTGCTATTATTTCTGCTCGTCAAAAAATTGTGGAAGGCGCTGTGGGTATGGCGCAAATGGCCATTAACCAATTAGAACAAGATAAAATCATTGAATTAGATGATGAAAGAAAGGTACAATTAGTAAATAATTTACTAGTAGCGATTGTTTCCGAAAATCCTACAACTCCTGTAATTAATACAGGTACTTTATATTAATGAGTGGTATACATGACGAAGAAAAAAAGCTTTCCATTACGCATTGATCCGGAGCTATACGAAGTACTGCAAAAATGGGCTGCAGATGATTTTCGCAGCATTAACAGTCATATTGAGTATTTGCTTCGTGAATCTGCCAAAAAAGCCAAGCGATTTCCAAAGCAAAAAGAAGAATGACTTAGCAGATGATTCGTTTCATCTAAAAAGGAGACTAGAGCTTTTATAAAAAGCACTGGCCTCCTTCTTTTTTTGCATTTCGCTATTTAGCTTAGCTTAATAATTCCATTAAATCCTCTTCTGTTATGGAAGATATCATTTTTTCATCTGAATCAATAATTTCATCCACTAAGCTCTTTTTCTTTTCCTGTAGTTCATATATTTTCTCTTCAATCGTTCCTTTGGAGAACAGTTTGATGACATCTACAATATTTTCCTGCCCCATTCGGTGCGCACGATCTGCCGCCTGCTCTTCAACAGCAGGATTCCACCATGTGTCATATAGAATAACCGTATCGGCAGTCATTAAATTTAGTCCTGTTCCCCCAGCTTTTAAGCTTATCAAAAAGTAATCTCGTTCTCCTAAATTATAGCGATGACATAATTCCACTCTTTCATCTGAAGGCGTATTCCCGTCCAAATAAAAAAATGATAATCCCTTTTTCGCTAATTCCTGTCCTATAATGTCCAACATACTTGTAAATTGAGAGAAAATCAGTACTCTTCGATTGGAACGTTGTGCTTCTTCCATTAATTCCATTAAATGCGCTAGCTTAGCAGAGCCACCATCATAATTTTCTACAAATAAAGCAGGATGACAGCATATTTGACGTAGTCTTGTTAACCCAGCAAGAATTCTAATCTTATTTTTTCGTAATGTATCTTTATTTAAGTGCTTTAGTGCATCATGTCTTAGTTTTGCCAAATAGGCTGCGTATAATCTCTTTTGCTCTGGTAACAATTCCACCATTTCGCTCCACTGCCTTTTCTCAGGTAGTTCTGCTAAGACATCCTCTTTTAACCGGCGCAGCATAAAAGGTCTTATTTTTTTCGCAATCTGCTTATTTGTAAGATTTGCGTATTCCTTTAACCCCTTCAATAATTCAGGGAAAACAATATGGAAAATAGACCATAGCTCTTCAATGGAATTCTCAAGCGGCGTACCCGTTAAAGCAAAACGATTTATCGCTTTTAACCTTTTCACTGACTTAGCTGTTTGAGAAAGTGGGTTTTTGAAATACTGTGCTTCATCAAAGAAAACAGTGTGAAAATCTTGCTGTTCATACCATTGTATATCTTGTCTAATTAATGGATAGGACGTAATCAAAACATCGATATTTTCTAAATCCTTTTGTAGCAGCGCTCGCTCCTTTTTATTCCCATCGAGGACAATACATTGAATAGTTGGAGCGAACTTCATGATTTCTCTCTGCCAGTTATATAGAAGGGAAGAAGGACAAACGACTAGCACTTTTTGTTTTTCTCTGCGAATCACTGGTAATTCAGATACGATAAAGGCAATACTTTGAAGCGTTTTGCCTAACCCCATATCGTCTGCTAAAATTCCGCCAAAATGAAATTGCGATAAAGTTTTCATCCACTTAAATCCATCTTTTTGGTAGGACTTCAGCACATCCTCTAAATCAGCGGGAACCTTAATCGTTAATGTTTCTGGATGTAGGAGAGAATTAATCAGTTCAAAATATGATTCGTCTAGTTTAAATATCTTTCTGTCTTCCTCTATAAACGATAGGCTTTCTAAAAGAGTGAGTTCAAATCCACTGACAAAATCCTTATCTTTTATTTGTGGGGAGTGAAGATAGCTTTGAATTTCCTCCATCTCCCTCGTTTGTAAGGCAAAAAGGGACCCATCCTGTAATCGATAATATTTACGCTTTTCTTCTAAAGCAGCTAACAGTCCCTTGATTTCACGTTCTGGAAAGCCTTCCATCTCAAATTTAAACTCTAGCCAGTTTATCCGGTCCTTCTTTAGCTTCACCGAAAAACGAGGCCATGTTTTCTCCTTGAAAATTCGAGTTCTAATCGCGGTTGTTGCATAAACTTTCACAAGCTTTTGCAGCTTTGGTAATACATAATATAGAAAATCAAACTCCAATTCTTCGTTAAAAAGCATATACCCACTATCCGTTTTCGCAAATGAACTTCCATCCATTAATTCTAAAATTACTTCTTCTTTTTTCCAATCTCTAATAAGCACTGCTTCTATGTCTTTGTCTCGTTCATGAACTGGATTGATAACGATATTTTCATAGCGGAATTCTAGGCTTGCCAACAATCGATTATTCACTCTATCTAAGTATAGCTCTGCTTGTAGAGGCGCTTTGCCAATTTTTTTTGAAAGCTCTCTCTCCAATTGAACTTCTCCCAACTTTTTCAAGCCTGGGGCAACCTTTTCCAAAAAGAAGTCTAATTGATTGTTTGCAATAGGAATATCATTCTTGCCAACTTTCTCCGTCATTTTCTTCATTTCTACAAGCCTGTTAAAATCCTCCGATTCCATTTGGATAACCTTTCCGTCTATCATTACTGCATAATATTGATGCAAGAATAAAACAGAATCTATTCCATGAACATTCAATTGATAGCTTCCTGTTTCCTCCTGATATAATTGAAAGGTAAGTGGAAGAGGTTCATGAGAAACTTGCAAGGGTATTCTCGTCTCGCTATATTCTTCTAAATAGATTAATTCCTTCCAGTGTGAACGGAGGGTAATCCAAGAGGACGGTGGTATTAATAGAGTATCTTTACCGCCTAGATTGCTTAATTCGTTGTGATGATTCAAAAAAATCGTTTCATCGCTTACCACTTTCCATAATTCCTGAAGGATTGCTTCCCTTTCTTCTTTTACACAGTGAAGCATTGGGTCAAATTTCTGCGATGGGGCATATTCATATGCTTTGCCTTCTTTCATTCGTTCTAAAAATTGGCGAATGTCTTTAATTTTATTAGATAAAAGGTGAATTTCGATGCCAAACATATTTGCTTCTGATCCAACTTGCATAACCTTTACCCAGAATTCAACCGGTACTACTTCCCTTTTTTCAAAGTGCCGTTGTTTCTTTGGTGAAGGAGAACGCGTCTGATTAAATAAGGCAAAAAAATCATTAGATACATTTGGATTCGTATCTTCCATTAAAGAAGGCTCCTTGCCACTCATCTGAAATTTCTTTATCTCCATCAAGACAGCTGCAATATGCTGACACTCCTTTTGGAAGGAAGCAAGCTTTGGACAAGAACAAGTCGCTTTTATTTCACCAGCCTCTAGAGCAACCATTACAGCAAAATCTTCAGATGCTTGAACGAATGCTTCACAGTAATCTTCTTTATATTCTTTAAACAACACCTTATGATTCTTCGAAAATGCCTCGCCCCTTTTCAAAGATACAGGACCACACATCTCCATGACCATTTTTCGTGTAATAACGATATTCAACAATCTAATCTCCTTCATTTAATATTACAAACTACGCACAAATACCTCCTTACACTTTACTACTTTTTTCGTAACATTTCTATTATGAGAGTATTGTAAAATTAGGTAGAAGTTGTTGTTGTTTGTTAGATGCTTTATTGATGGTGAATTGAAAATTTGGATTATATCCTTGTTTGGTTGATCATATATAGGGTTTGGATCATATATTTGATTTTTGGATCATTTCCTTGTTGGTTTTGATCATATATTTAATTTTTGGATCATTTATCCGATTTTTGGATCATATAATCTTTTTTTCATCCATCCCGCCACTCCGTTCTTCTTCCACTACTAAAAAAAGTGGACAATCTTCCCTTTTCAAGAAGTTTGTCCACTTTTAAAAATATTTCTTTCCTCTTAAATACTATTGGCAACAAGTAATTGCACAGCAGATTGGAGTTTTTCCGTCAATTCATCTGGAGCCGTTAAATAGAGAATCCCATTCCCTTCTAGGCTTGGTTTATTTCCTAATGGGATGGTTCTTTTAATCAATTGTGCATAAATTTCTGGTTCTGTTAAATTTCTTTCAAAAGCTTCATTGCTGATTATTTTAATTAATGCTAACGCACCGCTTACATGTGGTGCAGCCATCGATGTTCCTGTTAGGCTTGCATATTTCCCATCTAAAAAGGTAGAAAGAATCTCTTCCCCAGGGGCTACTAAATCGACTTCTCTATTTGAATTGGAAAAACGAGAAGAATTTCTCTCTAAATCGACAGCACCAACACTTATTACTTCATTATAGGCAGCGGGATACCCCAATTCTTCGGTTGAAGCGAGACCATCCCCTTCATTACCTGCTGCACATACGACGAGAATTTGCGCTTCGACTGCTTTTTTCACTGCCGCGTGTAATTCCTCTACATCTTCCGGTCCTCCAAGGCTCATGGAAATTATGTCGGCCCCCTGCTCAATGGCATAATAGATTCCATTTATAATCCAATCATATTGCCCGGAACCTTGTCCATTTAAAACTTTTACAATTAAAAGAGAAACTTCTGGCGCTACTCCTGTTAATCCACTGTCACTTCCAGACGCTCCAATTGTTCCAGCAACATGTGTCCCATGCCCATTATAATCCATATAAATTTCTGAATTTCCATTGTCATCATCCGTAAAGTTTTTACCACCTATAATACGTTCTTGTAAATCTGGATGATTAATATCACACCCAGTATCCAAGATAGCAATGGTAATCCCTTTTCCTTTTGTTTTATTCCATAAATCAGGTGCCTGAATTAGTTCAATTCCTTTTGGTATTTCTGTTGATAGGTCAACTACCTCTTTCACTTGATAAGGAATTACTCTACATTCTTTTTTCATATAACAGCCTCCTAATAATAGAATGAATAACACAAAGATAATTTTAACAATTCTGAATTATATTAATAAGAGGCTTAAGACTCATTTCAGAACATTTGTTCCTTTTCCTTATTTTAATAGACCATATTAATAGAAAAAAATAGCCTTACCAATAAAGACTATTTTTTCTTCGTCCTATTCTCTTTATTTAAAAATAAAGGCTGTTTTCTAAAAGATTGTTGCTTTCTCAATAGAAAAAATCAATTAATGAGGAAATCTGAGCAGCCTGAATACACGTAGACTCCTGTGGGATTAGCGAGACAGCCTGAGACCCTGCAGGGGGAAGCAGACCGCGGCACAGCGCGAGCCCCACGGAAAGCGGAGTGTATTCAGGCTGCGGGTCATAGCAACAAACTTTACGAAAATAGCCAAAATAAAAGAAACATTTATTTTACTCCATATTTTTTCCTAATCAACAAATAAAAAGAAACAAAAATGACAATCGACCAGATTAAGGAATACAATGGACTTGTATCGATAATTCTAAAAAGACTTGGGATATCTCCTGCAACAGAATCATCGTATGTAAATAATAAGAAGATCATCATATTATTCGCCGCATGTGCACCAATAGATAACTCTAAACTGCCTGTTTTTACAGCTATAAAGGTTAGAGCAAATCCTACAAACAAATAATCTAATCCCACTAATAGTGCAGAATGATTCATTTCAGGATTTGCAAAATGCAAGGATCCAAAAATCAGTCCCACAATAAGTGCTAATAGAACGGGATTCTTCAATTTTTTTCCAACCCATTGTAGCAATAATCCCCTAAATAAAAGCTCTTCTACCGTCGTTTGAATCGGAACAAACAGAATTACGACAAGGAATAAATAGACATACTCAGAAAATGAAACATTATTCCATGTATAATCAGCTGCATTTATTAAGAAATCCAAACCTGATGTAACTAGGAATAGTCCAGTAAATACGGCAAATCCCCAGCCTATCTTTTTCCAATTCACTCTTTTTTCGCCAGTAATCAATGTCCGGAATTTTCTTTTGTGAATAAAACGTACTCCAATCCATAGACCAACTAAAGAAATGATATAAATAATATGTGTCAATAATAAGCTGATAGTGCCATTTCCGCCAACTACCATTCCTGTATCTAGATCCAAATATGTAGCATCGTTCCCATCTAACTCCACGCGCAGTAACTCAATAATAAAATAAATAATGGAACCTGCTATCATAAAGCCAACAGCCAATAAAATGGAAAATAAATAGCGCGGCCATTTATTTTTTCCTTCTGTTACGTTCAAATAATGTTTCAATCTCTCTACTCCTTTGTATCATTTTTTCAAATCAGATTCTCTTTTCCAAAGCGAAATTTGCACGTATTTCGCCAATTTTTTCTTTTCTTGCATTGAGCACTGGAGCATGCACATATCTTTCTAAATCAGCAAAAATTTTCTCCTCTTTATAGCCTAGCTGACTTAGTACCTCCATTGCTGCAACATTTACTGCTCGTGCTCCCCCATCTTCCACCTTAATCGCAATTCCGATTCCTTCTTCAACAAGCCCCATACACTGAACGGCCTCAGCACCTGCTTTTGAAACAATCTGTCCTTGATATGCAGTCATTAAGTCCGTATCAAATCTCCTTGTACCACCAACCATTTCAGGAAATTCCATCATGCTATCTCTTATCCGTTTCACTATATTTCTGCGCTCTTCGGATTTAATAGCATCTGGGCTTGCTAGTCTTGCATAACCAAGTGCTGTATGATATAGAGGTAATTGATGGACTGGTACGCCACAACCATCTACACTAAGCTTTATATTTTCTTTCGGAAAATCACATATGTCTTCAATCGCCTCTAAAATTCGTTGTTGATGTGGATGCTCTATTTCCCGATAAGTGGAGATATCTTCTTTCATGTGAATAGCAGTTGCCAGCATACCAGTATGCTTACCAGAACAATTACTGAAAACAGGTGTCACATCTCCCCCATTTCGCAACAACTCTTTATAGCTTGTTAAGTTCCATGGTGTATGGGTTCCACATTGCAGATGATCTTCCTTAATGCCTAGTCTTTCTAACAGCTGAAGAATGGTTTCTCTATGGAAGGATTCTCCTGCGTGAGAAGCGCAAGCAATTGCTATTTCAGCATTATTATAAGAATAGGTATCTGCAGCTCCTGTTTCTAAAAGCGGAATCGCTTGAAATGGCTTCATCGACGACCTAGGAAATGTCATCCTATTTGGATTTCCATAGGAATATAGTAATCTACCTTCTTTATTTACTACAGCAACATGAATAGTATGTGTACTTTCCACATATTGTCCACGATAGACAAGCATCGGCTCATTCAAATCAATCTACTCCTTTTTCTTTTTAAGCATGGAAATTTTCCTTCAATGCTTCATATTGAAATCCTTGTTTTTGATAGTTTTGCATTTTATACATTTCTTTTGGCGTATCCTCTCCATCTGCTAATAAAATGATGGTCTTATTTGGAAATAAATCCATCACCATTTTTTGCATTCGAGCGGCAATCCCTTTTCGTTGATATGCTTCAATTACAAAAATTCCGTCAATTTCGACCGTTTTATCTGCTATAATTACTTCTAAAGCACCAGCTGCTTTTCCTTTATAATAAGCTATTACTTGCAAAAATTGAGGATTTTTAAAATTTTTCCGATAGATTTCTGTTTTGCCTTTAGCAAAATCTATTCCATATTCTAAATCCTGATTATATTCCAATTGTAAATAATCCTCAAAATTATCCTCCGTTACTTCCTTAATCAGAATCTCCTCTATATGCGACAATGCAGGAAATTCACTGGGATCAATTGCATAAAGCTCCGTCAATCCCACATCATAGTGAAGGTTACGAACAATATGGTCTAGTAGCTCTTTCGTAAATTTTTGATTTTCTGGAAAAATAAATTTAAGATGCTTCTGCCCAGTTCTTTGATGAAACTCTTTCAGGTATTCTTCTACCAGCTCAAATTCCATTATTGTAGGCATTGCTTTAAATTGGATGTAATTACTGTCATACTGAAGGAGCATTTCTGCATTATGAATATGTATCCAATTAGTAGTTTCCTTTATTTGATTTCCTTCCTTATGGATGTTGCTATAGGTCACTTTCTCCATGATGTTATTCCTACCCTCTCCCAAACTACTTTTTTACCGTAATATACTAATAATAAACGATTCATTTATAGAAATCAGTAGATTATAGAAAAAAATGACAATATTTCATTTCACCCAAACGCAAATAGGACTGCTCATAAAGGAACAGTCCTAACAAAATAATCATTCTCTCTACAATTATATGGCTTCTGCATTTTCCCTCCTTTCTCTCCATAAAAATACTTCGTTGCCTCTTTCATTATAGTGCACTTTTTGAAAGATTTTCATCATCATTAAAATACCTCTTCCTCGTTCCTCAAGCACAATATCACTCAAAAGCTTTTCTGTACCATATTTTTCGATATCATGAAATTTCTTTGCCACATTAAATCCTTTTCCATGATCTTTAATCCGCATATCGACAGTATGCTTTGTATATTGTAGTTCTAAAATAACAGGAAACTCCCCATGTTCAATAGCATTATTTACAGCTTCACCGATTCCCACACTAAGCATAAAATCCTCAGACAACCAATCTCTTAAATCCTTATTTAATTTATCTTTCCATTCTTTCTCTGTATGATCCTGTATTACTATCGTTTGATAGCTAATATGTTCACTCATATGTTGCCCCCCATTTTTAGAAAAGCACAAGCTCCTTATAATCGACAAATATCGTTAATACATATTTACAAGAAACGAAGATTTGATGTTTGTCGGCACATTGATGCTGGAACTGAACATTCATTAGAAATATGACTCTTTTGTGTCCATAAAAAAAGACTAACAAAACAAACAAGGATAGTTTGGTTAGCCGGTTGCGCTAGTAGCTCATAATCAACAAAGCGCCCAAATAAGTTGATTAATCAAAGCTTTCTACCTTTATATCTTTCTCCATAATATGAAGTTAATCAATTATATAGTATTATATACCCAGATAGAATCGTCATAAACCTATATTGTTAGAAAAATTATAGCAAACTACTCTTACTTATCAAAAAATGGAAAAAGCCAACTTTTTAAATGGATATAAAAGACCCGGAACTATGAAGGACCCTTGAGAAAAGATTACATTTAAACGAAATATACTAACTAGTTTATATTGCATTTACTTACTATAAAGGATAAATACAAAAAATCAGTGGGAATTTAACTCCCACTGATAACAAAGTTACTTATACTCTTCATACCCACTTAATTATCACCAAAATAAAACATCCTTTTGCCGCAATACGTTAAGAGCCTCAACAAAAAAATAGTCTCCATAAATTAAAGGAACATCCACATTCTTTTGCTCTGGAAAATGACTTGTTCCGTTATTTAGTAAACCTTCCTCTTCTTTGTCTTCTTTTGTAGCACAAGTAGTGTAGAGAGTTTTTAATAAATTTGCTCCTGCCTCCTGATATATTGGCTTTTCAAAATCAGTTACAAGTTTCCCAAGCATGAGTAACCCACAAGCTGCAATCGAACCTGCCGATGAATCAGGGTAGGAATATCGTTTTTCTCCGTCTTCAGGAATACGAAAATCCCAAGCTGGACATTCATTTGGACGAAGATTAGAAAGAAAGAAATGGGAAACTGATTTTGCCGCATATAAAAATTCTATATTATTAGTATGCAAATAGGAAAGAGTCAAACCATATAATGCCCAAGCAGTTCCTCTTGACCAAGCACTATCTGGTGCATAGCCTTGACCACCAAGCTTATCTACTACTTCGCCTGTTTCTGGATCAAAGACAACAATATGATGCACAGAACCATCTGGCTGAATAAAATGCTTTTTAACAGTTTCTGCATGCTTTTCGGCAGCTATTTTGAAACGCGGGTCCCCAGTTTCTTCTGAAGCCCAATATAACAATGGAAGATTCATCATGCAATCAATTATTGCAACGCCTCGGTTATCCTCCTTCTTTGACCAAGCATTCCATGCACGAATATAATTGCCCTGTGCATTAAATCTACCTAATAAAAAATTGGCTGCTAATAAACCTCTTCTTCTTGATTCCTTATTACCAGTAAGTTTATAATTTGCTAGACTCGTCAGCGTCCACATAAACCCCATATCATGATCTAATTTTTCTGAATCAGACAATAAATAATCCAAGTTCGCTTCACACTGTTCTGCCGTTTTTCTAAGTGCGTCATCCTTATTTTCTTGATATACCTGCCATAAAAGTCCTGGCCAGAAACCAGCAGTCCACCATTCAGGATCTTCCAATACATATTTCTTGTCTACACTTGCATGTGGAAAATTCGCACCAATCGTTTCATTATTTCGAGTTGTTTTCTCTATTACAAACTCCCAAGCTTCTTCAAGCCATTTTTCGTTATCACTCATTATAATTGCACAACTCCTTTTATTCGAATCAGCCAACTCCAAAAAAAGAAAAGGTTTTCATTTTTAGAAAAAATGTTAATAAGCCCTCTCTTTCTCTATGGTTACTATACTCTCATTATAGGAATTTCATTACCTATCAACAATGTACAATCTTTACTACTTCTCGAAATAATTTTACTCTTATTGCTATTCCTTTTATAAATCATTATTTATTTTGTGTAGTTTTTTTCCATACTACTACATTTTTTTCCTTTGAATAATCCATTGTAAATTACTCCAGATTTCCCTCAAATTTCAGCTCTCATAATCCGTTCCCCTTCATGGATAATTTTCTGCTTAGTCTAAATGAAAAACTTCTTCTAATTTATGGGTTACAGGACTATAATCTTCATTTGTTTCCATTATTGGCGCCATGTATTTCCACCATTTTCTGCATATTGCTGTTTGGGAGATAAGTTCATATGTCTCTTCATCCGCTACTTCTAAATAAGCAAATAACACTTGCGATTCACGATGAAGGTAAATAGAATAATTGGTGGCACCATGCTGTTTCAACGCTTCCTCCATTTCTGGCCAAAGTTCATCATGCCTATTTTTGTATTCGTTTTCATATCCGGGTTTAATAAACATAATAGATGCTATTCTTTTCATTGAATCTCCTCCTTGTTTTTAACAAAAAAAAACTATCTTAATTAATACGCAAACTACTGCTTCATTGAATAAAATGGGCTGAGAGGGTGAAGAAGACTACTTTTTAACCAATGTTTTCTAATTGCCCAATTATTAGTTTCTGTTTAATAGTTGAATTCTCCTTCAAGAAAAGCAATAATCGTACAATTCCATACTTATTCATAGATTTATCTACCTATATAATTCCTTTAATGGAGAGGCATCCTTTTACCCCTTTATGCCGAATAATGCAATTCCTTCCCATACTTGTTTTTGCTATATCGGAAGTCTTAACTTCTGCGCTTACACTCTTTGCCTTTCACCTCTCTCCTCTTATTTTCTTTTTATTATAGTAAAAATTGCACTTACATTAACGTTATTTTGCTATATACAGAGACAATATTTACTTCTTTTTATTTCATAAGGTTTGGGTTCATGATTTTTAAGGCAGTAGCCATTAGGTTGAATTAGTGGTTTTTGCCATTATTAAGATCTTTCTATCCACAAAAATAGGAAAAAACCATCATGATGATTTTTTCCTATTTTTGTATTTATGCCTATTCTTTTATTCTGTTACTCGAAATTTCAATTTCGTTTCAGCATGATATGTTTCTTCAGGTTTTAAAACAACGGATGGAAATTCAGGATGGTTAATTGCGTCGGGAAATCCTTGTGTTTCTAAACATACTCCTAAGTATTTTCTTCCCGTTACGCCATTAAAATCATATTTATCTTCTAATTGGTTACCTGAATAAAGAATGAGTGCAGGCTGATTCGTTACTAAAGACATTTCTCTTCCACTCTCTTTATCTCTTAAAATAGCAGAATGGGATCCTTCTTCAGAGAAAATAAGGGGATGGTCATATCCATTACCTACTAAAGTATTTTGGTCAAAATCATTATCAATTCCTGCTTTCAACAGCTTTCCTTCCGAAAAATCAAATGGTGTATTTTCTGTATGTACCATTTTTCCTGTTGGAATAAATCCTTCATCTAGTTCTAAGAAACGATCAACATCAGCAATTAGTTCATGATTAGTTATATCTCTTTTATTATTCCCACTTAAATTAAAATAGGAATGATTGGTCACTGTTACAGGTGTTTCTTTGTCTGTTTTTCCGTGGTATGTTAGGACTATTTCATTCTCATTAGTCAGTAAATAATCTACAGTAAAGTCAAAATTACCTGGATAACCTTCTTCTCCATCTGGACTATGATATGTATAGCGAATTCCAATTGCCCCTTCCTCTTCTACAATAGAAGAATCAAAGACTACTTCACTCCAACCAACATTTCCCCCATGTAAGTGATTAGGAGGAGTATTTGTATTTAATCGATACTCTTTTCCATTAAGTTCGAATTGACCACGATTAATTCTTCCTGCAACGCGCCCAACAATCGCCCCTAAATAAGGACCTGGATACTGTCTATACTCCTCTAATGTTTCAAAGCCAAGCACAACATTTTCCTTGTTTCCTTCCTTATCTGGAACTATAATTTTCGTGATAATGCAGCCATAATTCATACTAGAGAAACTCATTCCATTGTTATTCGTAAAAGTATATTCTGTTATCTTTGCTCCGTTTACTTCTCCCATTGATCTTTGACTATAATTCATATTAATCACTCCTTCTAATAATCATTCTTTCTCTCTTATTTTCCCACTTCTAATTTGAAATCGCCTTCATTTCCATGTTTTTAAATGAACATATATTGAAACGCTTTCAATAGTTTGTTTACCCTATTAACTAATCCCCAACTATATCTTACTTTATTTTATCAGAATTGATAATATTTTTTTTATTTTTTCTAGAGAAAATAAAAAAAGCTGTCAATATCTCACTTATCGATGATGTTGACAGCTTCCGTAATGTTTTCGATCAAATGCTTACAACAAAAGCTTCATATGGCTTTAAATGCACATTTCCAAAATCCACACTTTCACGATGATAATTACTAATAATCACCTCATCACACTCGTTAAATTCTGGTAAATGCAGCATTTTTTCTTGGTCACTAAAGTTGGCCACTACTACCCAAGTTTTTCCTTCAAACTTTCGTGTATAAGCAAAAATCTCTTCTTCCGTATCTTCGATTAGCTCAAAATCTCCCCATACTACGATTGGATTATCTTTTCTCAATTGAATTAAAGATTGATAACAATAGAAGACGGAATTAGCATTTTCTAAATTATTCTTAACATTAATATCCAAATAATTCGGATTAACATGCAGCCACGGTGTCCCGGTAGTAAACCCTCCATTCTCCGTATCATCCCATTGAATAGGTGTTCTTGCATTGTCTCTACCTTTTACATTAATCGAATGAAGGATTTCCTCTTTCGTATACCCTTGCTCTATTCGCTCATAGTACATATTAATACTCTCTATATCATTCACTTCACTAATATCCGAAATTGGGCAATTAGTCATCCCAATCTCTTCCCCTTGATAAATATATGGAGTTCCTTTCATTAAATGTAAAAGGATGGCAAACATCTTTGCACTTTCCACCCGATACTCTTTATCATTTCCCCAACGAGATACGATTCTTGGTAAATCATGATTATTCCAAAACAAACTATTCCAACCTTCATTCCCAAGAGAAGTTTGCCATTTTGCTAGTATGGATTTTAATTGCTTTATTTCTAATGGCTTTAAATCCCATTTTTGTTTCCCCTCTTGCTCGTCTAATCCAATATGTTCAAATTGAAAGACCATGGAAAGCTCATTTCTTGCTGGATTCGAATATAATTTAGCGATTTCAGGAGTTGCTCCCCAAGTTTCTCCTACTGTTAAAACATCATAATTACCAAACGATTTTTCATTCATTTCTTGAAGATAATCATGTAGCTTTGGTCCATTTCCAGTAATACCAAGATCTGGTTGTTTTCCTACTAAATCAATCACATCCATGCGGAAGCCACCGATTCCCTTTTCTAGCCAATAGTTCATCATATTCCAAACTTCTTCCCGCACTTTTTCATTTTCCCAATTTAAATCCGGCTGTCTTTTACTGAATAAATGCAAGAAATATTGTCCGCTATCTTCATCAAATTCCCAAGCAGAACCGCTAAAAGTAGATTTTAGCTCATTTGGTGCTTCACCATTTACCGGATCACGCCAAATATAGTAATCTCGGTATGGATTGTCTTTTCCTTTTTTGGCTTCAATAAACCATTTATGCTCATCTGACGTGTGGTTTACGACTAAATCCATAACAATTTTAATTCCTTTTTCATTCGCAGTTGCAATTAATTCATCCATATCTGCCATCGTACCAAATTCATCCATAATATCTTCATAATCACTAATATCATAGCCATTATCGTCATTAGGCGATTTGTATACAGGGCTTAGCCAAATAACATCGATTCCTAGTTTTTGCAAATAATCAAGACGATTGATGATTCCTCTTAAATCTCCAATTCCATCTCCATTACTGTCTTGAAAGCTTCTTGGATATATTTGATATACGACTGACGTTTGCCACCATTTCTTTTCCATTATATTACCTACTTTCTATGAAAATATATTCTGAACGTAAACGTTTACGTAAAGTTTAAAAAATTTTACTCCATCCTATTTATTACAGACGCCCTTTCTACTAATCGAAATGGCATCCTTTCTGTTTTCACTTCTACTTTTTGCTGAATAGCCTCAATCACTTTCAAGCAGCCCTTTTCTCCCATTAATTGAAATGGTTGTTCAATCGTTGTTAATGGAGGTACAGCCATTTCGGCAACTCTCGTATTATCGTAGCCTATGACGGAAAGTTCCTCTGGTATTTTTATCCCTAAGTCAAAGGCTGCTGAAATAACACCAAGTGCTACTTCATCACTTACACAAAACACAGCTGTTATTCCAGCCTTTTCAGCATGGAAAGCATAGAGAGCTTCTTTTCCGGCAGAAAAACTATAATCTCCTGCTTTTATGTAGTTAGCCGAAATACTTAATCCGTGATCCATTAATGCCTTTTTATATCCTTCTATCCTCGGAATCCCAGCTACTCGATCAGCGTAATCCACACCTGCCAAGCCAATTTTTCGATGTCCATGGTCAATTAGATACTTTGTAGCAGCATAGGAAGCTTCAAAATCATCTACTTTAATAAAAGGTATTTGTTTATTTTGTGTATCTGTAGACAATAGCACATAAGGGATACTCAATGATTCAATAGCTTGAATTTGCTCCTCGGTTAGTGGGATAGATACAAGAACAAGCCCATCCACTTTTCTTTCTTCTAGCATTTTTAAGCAATCAATTAATCGATTACCTTTCTCCCCAGCATGGGAAAGAATGACACTAAAGCCATGACATTGCGCTACCTTCTCCATCCCATTTACAATATCAGCATAAAAGATGGTTGACACGTTTGGCATGATAATACCAATTAAATTACTAGATTTTTTCACTAAGCTTCTCGCCATTTCATTTCTCCGATAGCCTAGCTCTTCTGCCATTTGCAGGATTTTCTTCTTTGTCTCTTCATTGTAACCACCTGCTCCATTTAAAACTCTTGAAACAGTTGCTGTGGACACATTGGCGACTTTTGCTATGTCTTTAATTGTTATCGTCATTTATTTCACCCTTCACGTAAACGTTTACGTAACTTTACTTTAACACAAAAATGTAACGCTTACAATAAAAAAACGTGTGCTTTGGTAATGGTATGATGAATACCACTACCAAAGCATGCAGCTTATTTTACTTCTATCTTTACATCCCCTTCGATGTAATTAGGGTAAGCGAATAATTCAAGACGTAAAGGATTTTTATAAACAGTGTTTTCTAAATGTAACTCCCATCTCTTTTCATTATTGGTACTTGTCATTAGTTCAGTAGATATTGAGAGTTCTTTTCCATCAGCATCTATTGCATAACTAAAGAGACTAAAATGATTTTCTGAATTCGATTCCATATAAAATTCTATTTGATTCTCAGAAGTTTTTCCTAATTTAAGCTTACCGTCTTTCGGACTTTTTATTAATTTACTTGCTTCCGTGTCTACAATAACCATCGCGTCTTCCTTATCAATTGCCATCAACTTATTTATACACAAATAAATTTCCTTCGTTTTTTCAAAATAATTAGACTGCAAATAAAATGTTTTCTCATTTTCACTTATATGCCTCATTACAGTTCCGTTTTTAATAGAACTCCAAACTTCTTCTTTTTCATTTTCCAACCGCATATCTTCAAATCCCAAAATTTCTTTTGTATTAGCAGGATCAAATGCTACCTTCACTCCAATTCGTAATGGGTACACGATAATTTCTTCTATCGTGATTTTTTGATTCTCCACTTCCACAACCTGGTTTATTGGATAAGTTATATTCTTCTTTACATTTTCCTTGAGTTCAAAAGGAATCAGAAATTTTATTTCTTGATTGTCCATTACTGTAACTAATTCAAAGTTAAACGTTAATTCCTCAAAAGAAAAAGAGTTTACAAATTGGTACTCAACCATATCTTGAAATTCATTTTGAATATCATCAGGAAAATATACATTATAGCTACGTGAATGCTCAGGAAATTCTTCTTTATTTAGGAGATTAATATACTTTATCTCTCCGCCAGTTAGTGGCTTTGTCGATTTCAACGTATAAAATACATTCATTCCTGATTCATCCATAATTACTCCATCTATCGTTAACGTCAAATCTCCTTTTGTCTCAGAAACATCTACCTTTTGATAATAATCATTTTCTATAATGGCGGAAAAGCCTTTATCTTGTTCAATAAAACCAATCATCCATTCCATCCCAGGGATTGTTGAGAGAGCATTTGCAAAAGTTGGGGATATTCGAATGGAAGTTACAAAGAAAATGATAATAATGGCAGCAATCGCAAGCCCTACTAATCGTTTTTGTTTTTTCTTAACCAGATTTTTTTCTCGCTTAGCTTTTAAAAATCCACTTAAAATGGCTTCATCGGCTTTTTCGATCGGTAAACTTATTTTTTTTAAGTCATTCTTTAATTTAGACAAACTTTGTTCCTCTTGTTCATACATGATCACTCTCTCCTTTCTCCTTAAAATATAGCCTTAATGTTTTCAGTACTTTATGTAATCGAGACTTTACGGTTCCTTCTGGTATTTTTTCCATTGCGGCAATTTCTTTGATCTTCGTATTTTGAAAATATTTCAAATAGATTAATTGCTGATCTTCATTAGATAACAATTCAAGGGCTTCCTTTAGTTCAATCAAGGATTGGTCTTGGTAAACAGATATATCATATACTTGGTTATCAGAAATAACTCTGTTGGATCTCTTTACTTGATCTTGACAATAATTGATCATAATTCTTGTTAGCCATGTTTTTAAATAGGCTGGCTCTTTAATGGTATGTATCTTTTTATAAGCTCGATAGGTTACTTCCTGCAATGCTTCTATTGCCGCATCTTCATCTTTTAAAAATGCTAAAGCAGCTCTTAGCAATGATTCTTTATATAATTGCATTACTTCCAAAAAGGCATCATCATCTCCTTTAATAGCTTTCTTACTAATCTCTAACTCTTCCAATTAATCACCTCCTCTATTCTCCTATACATTAGACTTTATACTGGGGAAAAAGTTCACGAAAAATATAAAATAAATTCCTTTTTATCTAAAAGCAAATTATACATGAAATTTCAAGCATAAAAAAAGCCACCAAGACAAAGTCCTAGCAGCTTCCTACTTTACTTTAATACAATCCCTCTGTTTCTTCTTTCGTTACAATATAAATATTTTTCGTCTGTGTATACCCATCTAATATGCTCTTATATGTTTCCCTACCGATACCAGATTTTTTGTATCCTCCAAATGGTGCTCCTGCTGGAAGCTGATTATACGTATTCACCCACATACGTCCTGTCTCAACCCCTCTTGCGACACGAAGTGCTGTATTAATATCGCGTGAGAATACTGCTCCTCCGAGTCCAAATTCTGATTGGTTAGCGAGCTCAATCACTTCTTCTTCTGTCTTAAATTTTATAAGCGTTGCAACTGGACCAAAAATTTCTTCTTGAGCAATACGCATCTCATTCGTGGCATCTGCTAAAATCGTCGGTGCCATAAATGCTCCATTCTCTAATCCGTTATTTATAAGCCTGCACCCACCTGTTACAACTCTTGCTCCCTCTTCTTCTCCAATTTTTACATATTCTAAAATTTGCTCTAATTGGCGTTCATTTATTTGCGCGCCCATCACGACATCTTCTTCCCACGGCAAGCCAACTTTTACATCTTCGAATGCCAGCTTCATTTTTGCAAGGAACTCATCATAAATGCCTTCTTGAATGAAAATGCGGGAACCAGCACAGCACACTTGTCCTTGGTTAAAGAGTATTCCTAATTGAACCCCTTCTAATGCGCGCTCCATTGGTGCATCATTAAAGATAATGTTCGCTGACTTTCCACCTAACTCAAGTGTAGATGGTATCAGTCTCTTCGCTGCTGCAACTGCAACTTCTTGTCCTATTTCAGTGGATCCTGTAAAAGCAATTTTTGCAAAGCCCTCATGTTTTAGCATATAGTCTCCTGAATGAGAACCACGGCCGGTAATCACATTGACTACCCCTTTTGGTAAAACTTGATCTAAAAGCTTGGCTAATTCTAATAGGCTCAAAGAGGTAGTAGACGACGGATGAATAACTACTGTATTACCTGCAGCGATAGCAGGAGCAATTTTCCATGCAGCCATTAATAACGGGAAATTCCATGGAATAATTTGTCCAACTACTCCAATAGGCTCTTTAATCGAAATCGATAAGGTATCTTCATCGAAGGCTTGAGCAGTTCCCTCTTCAGAGCGGATTACGCCTGCAAAATAGCGGAAATGATCAGAGCTTAATGGAACATCAATATTTCTTGTTTCTCTTAGTGGCTTTCCGTTATCCAATGTCTCCACTAAGGCTAATTTTTCCGCATGTTCATCAATTAAATCAGCAATTTTTAATAATAAATTGCTTCTATCTATTAAACTTACTTTCTTCCATGTTTTTAATGCCTCTGCTGCTGCAGCCACTGCTTGATCTACATCTGCATAGGTAGCGTCCACAAAATCAGCCAACTTTTCTCCATTACTAGGGTTATAGCTGCTAATTAGCTTTCCTTCTGAACCTTTTACCCATTGCCCATTAATATATAGACCATATTCCTTGTCCAATACAGTTGTTGCATTTAAAGAAGTGACCATTTTTAAAACCCCTTTTCAAATATTTAAAAATAAGGTATTAATTAGGAAGAAGAATGCTTTAGTCTTTAAAATTCCAGACCTTATTTTTATCCTGTTTTTTAGAATGGCTGTTTTCGTAAAGTTTGTTGCTATTACCCGCAGCCGGAATACACTTCGCTTTCCGTGGGGCTCGCGCTGAGCCTCCTCAGCTTCGCCTCCGGGGTCTCAGGCTGTCTCGCTAATCCCGCAGGAGTCTTCGTGTATTCCGGCTGCTCCATTTTTCCAACTAATTCTTTTTTTCGATTGAAAAAACAACAATCCTTTAGAAAACAGCCTTTAGAATAGACCGTTAAGTATACGCTTGCAAAATTCATAGAAAATATACTACTAGTCTTATAGCTTACTTACCAATGTGAATACTTTAACAAGCTAGCAGTTAATTAAATTATAAATTCCAGTATAAGGAATGTCTATTAATAACCTTGTACTTCTTTTTGTTACATTTATAAATTAAAAACAACGTATGGTTTCCCCCACAAGTCACAAAAAAACCCGTCAATCTTGACGAGTTTTTATTTGAAATGCTCTATCGATTATAATTCTAAATATTCTCTTGCTTTAATCCATCAATAATATTTTCTTTCTTAATTTTGCTAACTGAATATAGCATAGCTGCCGCGACAATGATAAATATTGCAATAACTACAAATAGAATACTCAACCATGGAAGCTCAAAGCCATATTCAAATGTATTGCTTATGGACCAGTATAGTGCTGCTATGACTCCAATACTAATTGGAATACCATACATCAATGCTTTTATCCCATAAAAAATACTCTCAAAATAAATCATTTTATTAAACCCAGTTGGCGTCATTCCTACAGAACGCAACATTGCAAATTCCCTTTTTCGTAAGGAAATACTAGTTGAAATCGTATTAAAGATATTGGCAATACTTATTAATGATATGAGGGAAATAAAGCCGTACATAAAGACAGACATGATCATAATCATCTGTTCTGATTGCTTTCGATCCATTTCCACATTGTAAATATACATAGAGCCTGTTTTTAAATCTTCTAATTCCTCTTGCGCTTTCTCCGGATTATCACTGTTTAAATATAAATTGTAGTCCATATTAATAGTTTCATCTTCAAATAATTTCTCTGCTACTTCGTTAGAAATAATCATCGTAATGGTTCGATAATTATTAGAACTTATTCCCATTAAAGTTTCATCTGTAAATAAGCCAATTTGAATCTTATTAAAAAATTCTTCCTTGCCACTGTCTTCTCGATACATATAGAGATCAATAGAATCACCTGGTTTTGCATCAAGTACTTTTTCCTCAATAAATTTCTCTGCATATGGATCAAAATAAGATGCAGTCTCAAGCACAATACCTTTTGGAACATCTGAATTTAAATATTCATTGCTATTAAAGCCTGCTGCTTTAGCGTAATCTTTAAACGAGGAATCCGATAAAATAAAGAAATTCACATTAAATGACAGTTTACCATCATCTAACATCGTATTATCTTTCTCTACCGATTTTTTATTATTTTCACTTAATACATCCTTAGCTAAAAAGGTTGTTACATATATGTTCTTAATTAAATTACTTTGTGTAATACTCGGAGCATTTGCTAGAGGTAGCAGCTCTTCCTCTGTACTATTTGAACCAGCAGACACAGCAATATCGTAGTCAATATTTTCTTGTGATAGTTCCACTGACTTTTTCATATTATCTGAAAAAAAGGAAACGGTTAAGAAGAGTAAAATACTAATAACTAAAGAAAAAACGGTTGTTTGATATCTTCGTTTATTCCGTTTTAAATTTTTCAGACCGATTTCCGCTTCTATCCCGAATAGCTTACGCACAAGTTTAGAAGTTTTCACTTTTTTTCCGGATAATTTGATATCTTGTGTTTGTCTAATTGCATCTATCGCAGAGATTTTTGATGCTTTTCTAGCTGGTAAATAGGTTGAAATAAAGATGGTTACAAGTGAAATGAGAATAGAAAATAGGATGGAAAAAGGTGTAACCACTACATTTAATCCTTCTGCAGTGTTTAAAGCCTCTTGAAAATACTTATTTATAAATGAGAATGTAATTCCAATTCCCACTAGCCCAGCAATTATTCCTAAGGGAATGCTGATTCCACCTATAACTGCACCTTCAAAGAATACAGAATTTCTTTTTTGTTTCTTAGTTGCCCCTACGCTTGAAAGCATTCCTAAATGCCTTGCTCGTTCCGAAACACTAATAGCAAACGCATTGTAAATCAGTGCTACAGAACCAATAATGATAACAAGGATAATAATACCTAATAAAGAATACATCGTAAGAAGGAGATTATCATTCGATGATACTCCATAATAACGCAGTAACTCACTATTATAATTAACTTTTTCAATGTTTAATTTCTTAGCTAAGGATTCTGAATCCTCATAAATAGACTGCTTTACCTTTTTCATCACAACACTTGCATTTATACTACTATTACTCGTTAATTCACTTTTGTCCATGTAATTAACAATGGTATAACCTGGTGACCAAGTAGGTTCCCAAGATGGACTTTCCATGATCCCGACAATTTTAAATGTATAAGATTTTACACGTTGGATTTCCTCAACATTTTCTCCTGCTTCATTCCTTTGCAAAGGATCTGTTTGTGTGAGGATTGAATCTTCTTCCTCTAACTTAAAATGCCTTTCCCCAATACTAACTTTTAATTCGTCTCCGATGACATATTCTCTTTTCGCATTCTTCACCATTTCATCTGATATAATGATTTCATTAGAGGCTTTGGGATACGTTCCTTCTTTTAATGTAATCGGAAACTGCGTAAGTCCTTGTTCATCATATTGTCTAAAAAATAAATACGGCTTATATTCACTTTTTGAACCCTTCCAGTCCGCATAGCCTAGATCATTAGATAAGATTACCTTTTCTATTTTTTTATCCTCTTTTATCTCTTTGACTTGCTCACTATTAACTCCTATGAATTGTGCATGCCACTCTCCGTCTCTTGCCATACTATCTCTTTTTAATAAATCAATAAAAGAAACACCAAGTGTCGCAACAGCTGTCAGCATACTAACAGAAATAATAACACCAATGATTGTTACGAGTGTTCTTCGCTTATTCTCCTTTAAATTTCTCAAAGTAAGTTTATTCATAATGTTCATGGACGAATCACCTCATTTTTGGCGATTTTTCCATCTTCTACAGAGATAACTCGATCAGCTTGTAATGCAATCCGTTCATCATGCGTAATAACAATTAGTGTTTGATTATAGGTTTTATTAAACATTTTTAATAGTTCCATAATCTCTTCACTATTTTTACTATCTAAATTCCCCGTCGGCTCATCTGCGAGCATAATGGCAGGATTACTAATTAATGCACGTCCAATCGAAACGCGCTGTTGCTGTCCGCCTGATAATTGGTTAGGAAGGTGGTCTAATCTTTGTTCTAGACCTAATATAGAAACAATTCGATTAAATTGTTCTCTATCTACTTGATGATTATCTAATAAAAGAGGAAGCGTAATATTTTCTTCCACCGAAAGAATCGGGATTAAGTTATAGAATTGATAGATTAGGCCAATTTGTCTTCTTCGAAAAATAGCCAATTGTGTTTCATTTAATTGATAAATATCTGTATTATCAACAAAAACTTTTCCGCTAGTTGGTCTATCTACTCCACCTAACATATGAAGCAAAGTTGATTTTCCCGACCCAGATGGTCCTATAATTGCAACAAACTCACCCTTGTTAACAGAAAAGGAGACATTATCTAACGCTTTAACAGCTGTTTCTCCTTTCCCATACACTTTAGACAGATTATCTATTTTTAAAATTTCCATTTTATCGTCCTCCTATTACTTGATGCTCTTAGTCTACCTGTCTAAAGTGACTCTCGAGTGACTTTAAAGTGACAATTTAGTCACTTTGGTAGGAATAGGTGGTAGGTTCTTTTATGCTTTGTTCTTTTTTATGAGGTATGGTGCTCATTTTTTGATGAACGCTACTGATTTTCCGCAAGTAAAGTATCTTTAATGTCTATAAGTTCTCGATTTGCTTCTAATTCAAAAAGTTGAATTAATAGATTTGGTTGTATTTTAATTAATTTAAAATCAAAAGTGCTAAGCCAAACCCAAGTTATTCTCTCGTTAGATTCGGTTTTATTTATGATTTGCACTAGGGTGTTTTTTTCTCCATGACTCCTATCCTTTTTAAGCCATATGTTAATATAGCCCTCATTGTTTTCTTTATCTGGCTTAACGATGTATTTCCCCCACTTATTATTGACTATTCCTAATTTTGCTAATATGAATAAGATTACTCTAATTATTGTTTCAAATTGACAGCGTAGTTTTAATGGTTTGAATCTATGTTTTTAAATGACTTTATTATTTATCTACATATTAAACATTGTTGAAAAATTGCTAAAGAAAAATATTAATTATTTTTAAAGAATGAAGTTTGTAAATTATAATACTTAATTTTAAACATCGTCTATAAAAGTAAAAAAGTAAAATCGACTACGCGATTTCACTTTTTTACTTTTATAGACGATTTATGTCCCAGCCTCACTTAAATAATTCTAAAACTTTTTATCGTAAGGTACAGTATTTGATTTTACCTAAACCATACTAATAAGTTACATTCACTGTTTTTATCCCCCAATTATTCACACAACTTGTTCCATTTGCAGTAGTTCTTCCTCCCCAATATACATCAACAAAGTAAGGAGTTTGCTTCCATTCTATATCACCTGTATCATCTATTCGAAACCTTGATGTATTTCCTACTCCAGGTATAGGTGCAGGTTTACTTATAGTTACCCATGTGCCCCAAGGAATTTTTGGAGGTGCACTTTTATCATATTTAACATTAACTTGAGAAGCTGCAGTTACTCCCGCAACATAATTATATCCTTGCCTAGAAGGTTTTTCAGTAAGTGGATTTGCTAAGTAACAAGTACTTGTTTGATTAGTTCGAGTTACTGCTCCTGGTTCATTTGGAAAGAGATATATTACTGAAAGTAATACAGTAGTAAGAATTAAAAACCCTTTGTAAACTTTATTCTTCATTTTCTTCTTCCTCCTCTACCCAATTAAAATTTGGTACTGTAGATAAAAATAGTTTGCCGGATATAACAGTGACATTTGTTAACAGTTGGTCATCAGGTAATATTATTTCTTTTTTTTGAGTACTTACATCACCTCCTTCATTAAGGATATAAGAAATGAGTTTATTATTGTTTAATACAAATAGTTCCTCCGGTTTCATGTTCCTTGTTTTATCTATAATTAAAGTTTGATAGGATTTATCTACTTCTGTTATGTTAACTTTTTTCCATTCTTGAGATTTATTATTAAAAATCCAATAACTTGAAGGGGTGCTAATAAACAATTGATCTCTGATAATTTCAATTTGTAATATTGCATCAACTCCATTTGGTAAATCCAATTTTGATGATTTCTCAATTTTATCCTTGTAAACTTGCCCTTCTGCTAAAGCATAAATACTACCTAAACTGTCTAACTTAATTTGATTTACATTTCTTTTATTCTCTATTTCTTTCCAGTTTTCTCCTTCATCTTTGGATAAATATATTTTATTTTCTGATAAGACTGCTACCACATCCTTTAGAACATTTATATCTATTAACTGCTTTCCATGAAAAATAACATCAATTTCTTCTGTCAAAATGTTGAACTTTTTTATAGAATCATTTGTCGCCACTAGTGTTGCATTAATTTAAATTCACTATTAAAAATACTCAAAATGTTCAATATTATTATTTTGCGCAAAGAAAAAGTCCTTTATAATGGATTAGTCAGGTGGTAACCCGTCCAAATCCACTAAAAAAGGACCATCACATGGACAAGATTACACGAAAAACTTCATTTGGACAATGGTTTTCACCTATAAATCTTCAATTATTTGAAGAAAACGTGAAAACGATGAAATTAGATTACTATACGAAAAAATTAACGACAGAGTCATTTCTAAAATTACTACTTTTTGCGCAGCTACAAGAAATTGAAAGTCTGCATGCGCTGGGTGATTGTCTTTTCGATGACCAGCTTCAAAAAGGGATAGACCTTGATTCTATTAGTATTTCTCAGTTGTCACGGCGGTTAAACGGCATAAACCCTGATCTATTTCAAAGGCTTTTCCTTGATTTAGTGTCACAAATTCATGCCAAAACGCATTACACGAAACTCGTGATGCCGTTAAAAATCATTGATTCAAGCACATTGCCACTTAATTTGACCAATCATAAATGGGCTAAATTCCGCAAAACAAAAGCAGGTGTAAAGTTACATTTGCGCCTTGTGTTTATGGAAAAGGGTATATCCTATCCTGAAAAGGCCGTTATGACAACGGCAAAAGAACATGACCGTGGTCAGCTTGAAATCATGGTGGATGACAAGGAATGCATGTATGTGTTTGACCGTGGTTATCTAGACTACGAGCGCTTTGATCGCATGACTGATGATGGCTACTTCTTTCTTTCACGGCTACGCAAAAATGCAGTCATACGGAACGTTTACGATTTTAAGCTACCCAAGGATACAGCTGTTTTATCAGACCAAATGGTGTTGATAGGTACGACTCAAAACCGTGCTGAAAATTACTTTCGGCTTCTAAAAGTGATGGACTCAAAAGGAAATGAACTTCATTTAATTACAAATCGTTTTGATTTAAGCGCCGAAGAAATTTCAGAAATGTATAAATCACGGTGGGCAATTGAGCTGTTTTTTAAATGGATCAAACAACATCTCAGCATCAAAAAGTTCTACGGTCAAAGCGAATGGGCGATTCAAAATCAAGTATTTATCGCACTAATTGTTTTTTGCCTACATGTTCTCGTGCAAATCGAGACCAGAAGCAAGCGAAAAACCTTACAGATTAGCCGTTATCTAAGGGCTGCATTGTGGAAACCAGCGAATGTTTGGCTTCGAAAGATTGAAGGAAAAGCCATCCCTTAAATATGCAAATTGTCGTCGTTGCAAAAGTCTAATTGTAAATAAATTTCCAAATGGATGGGGCCACCTTTGATTGGGTATTTACTTTTTTGCCTCTAAACAGGGAAGGTGAGTAAACTGAAAATTATGACACTATTTATGCAACACTAGTGATTTGTCGCAATAAAAATAGTATTATTTTCCATATATTTATCAGAAAACCAAATTTTACTTATATGTTCTTCGTTAACATTTATCAATTCCCAATTTGAACCTCCGTCCTTTGATATTTTTAGGAATGTTTTTGATAAAGTAGAACCTGGTTTTTGGTATCCCCATATAGCAATTGTTTTGTCCATTTTAAAATTAGGAGAGAGGTCTGAGCCAATTACTGCAGATCCTTTTTCAGTTACTAGAAGTACTTCAGAAGCGTTCTCTTTATAGTAACCGCCACCCACAGGAAGCTGATGTTCAGATTTAATATAATTACTTGATTTTGCATTGTAATGTATTTTGGTAAAATAACCGTCTACATTAGTTCCATAGACTGATAATATCGGTTCACCTTTTTGTTTATTTGTTAAAACAAAATGATACCCTATAGCGATATTACCTGGTGCTAAATCGAAATTATCTTTTGCATGTTTTATCAAATCACTACTATCTACTTTTATATCTTTTGGATCAATTAAAATATCTAGGTTTATGTTCCCAGATGTATCATTAAATAACTCAGTAATCTCTCCGTTTTCAATTGTCACATAATAAGGATTTCCATTTTGAGAGTTAACGTAAGTGAGATTCCATTTATTTCTCTTTCCATTGGAACCTATATTTTTAAATGATTTTAATTCATCATCCACACTTGTCACTTCAAATAACTTAATATTAGGCCCAATTTCATTTTTAGCTTTTTTTAATCCCAAATTAATCGCTTGTTTTATTGTTAATTCATGTTCCTTAGTTTGTGAATTGGATTCTTGTATTATATAATTTGCAGTTGAATTACTAAATAAAATTATAGAGCCCCAAATAAGAAAAATAAGAAAAGCAATTATTGCAAACATATTTGTTTTATTAATTTGCATTAAAGTTCACCTCAAAAAGTTTAATTTACCATAATATACTAATTCTTCAACCAACTTAAAAAACCTCTATATTTTATCAATTTAGTAATATTTCACTATTATCCTTTCTTATGAAAAAAAGAACCCTGAAAATCAGGATTCTTTTAGCGTGATAACATATTCCATACATCTTATACCACTAATGATTTTTGAAATAAATTAAATTTGAACAAGATAAGAATATGAAATTTTTAATTAGGTAAGTTGTAGCCTAGTATTTTGATAGCGAGCTTCAGATAATTAGATTAGTATCACACAAAATTCATTTTATAAATTCCGAATGTTCAAGAACTAATGTCAACAATAAAAAAGTGCTGAAAACTCATTCGAAAAATGTATATTGGACCAATATTAAAGACATATTAGGTATAAAACTAATCTAGGTGGTGCTAATAAAGTGAAAAAGCTATTAACCGTTGCATTAATTATCCTCTCATTGTTGTTTATCATTCCTACTAATTCCCTAGCGCAGAATAACGAAAAAATACTTACTGATACCTTTTTAACAACTTTATATCCTTATATAAACAACGCTGTAACTGGTTATTATGGTCAATTAACACAATTTTCTCCTGCTGATGCTAAAGTAATAAGCATCACTAGAAAAAACGAGGGGGGATATGATTTTGATGTTGTTGTAACTATAATGCCATTTGAGAAAGCTCATATCTACTTAGGAACAGACACTGTAACTATGAACGTTAGTGCAGCAGGAGTTACAGTTATAAATTATTCTCATAAAAAAAGTAAATATGAATAATTGAGGAAGATGTTACCCCTAAATAACTATTGCAAGATCTACGCCACACAGAGTATAGTGACTTGCCTTTTTTGATGCTTTTCCTGAATATCCTTTTAACATTATGATTAAGCTAAATTAGCTAATTAATGCTACCCACGTATTCAATTATCGTACTAGAATTCTGGATTATACTGAAAAGAGTCTTCTGTAAATGACAATTTTATTAGCCAATCATAACGCTGAAGATATATACCCCTTTTATGTAATGTAGTTTATAAAAGGGATATGGGAAATTAACACTTCAATTAGAGGAAACAATTAGAGAGCTTCGATTTCAGAACATTAAAGTTAGAAGAGAAAAAATCTAACTCAAATGAATTACTCCATTAAATAAAGCAAAAGCTGATTTCTACAACAATGTGGAAAATCAGCTTTTATTTACGTTTGTTATCTTAATGTAGGTTTAATGTAAAATGTTGGAGTTATACCTAAAATATTTGCCTAGACATTTAAGGTGCTGTTTATATAGTTGCAAAAAAGAAAATTAATTAAACTTTTTTACTAACCTACATCCGTCTTCTTTGTCACTAGCCGAACAAGAACAAACGTTCTGTTATTATGTAATTAAAGGTCTATTAAAAATAGAATTAGAGGTAGTGTTAAAAGAATAAAGAGAATAGAAAGCAAAAGGGAATTGTTGCTCATCAATATAGTTGATAAAACCATATAAGAGAAAATTGAAAAAAGTAAAACTTTTTCTTTTATCTTTGCAGTTTTTAGCTTTCATTCCCTCTATGAACACCACTTTTCCTTGCAGCTCAGCGGATTCTGGCTTTCATTCCTTCTATGAACGCCACTTTTTCTTAAAGCGGAACAATTTTCAGCTTTCATTCCCGCTCCTAGATACCGCTATCCTCACTAAACCACCTGTTTATAAAACTTAATATGAAAAGTAGTCCCTTCCCCCACCTTACTTCTAACCTCAATATCACCATGCTGGCTTTTGATAATGCTATATGCCATCGCTAATCCTATGCCGATGCTATCTTCACTTGCATTTTCTCCCTTATAAAATCGTTTAAAAATATAAGGTACATCTTTCTTGGCGATACCTTTCCCATTATCCTGAATGACAATTTCCGTAAATAAGACATTTTCAGAAAATCGAATATGTATTTCTCCGCCTTCATGGGTATGCTCCACACAATTTTTCAAAATATTGATAATTGCTTCCACTGTCCATTTAAAATCGCCAATATAAGTAACATCCTCGTCTCCTACAATCCCAAAAGCCTGTCCCTTGATATCCATCGGAATTAATACTGGTTCCACTGCCTTATAAAGCAGTTTTTTTACATCAACTTGCTCCTTTTTAAATAGAATCGTACCAGCATCCATTTTCGATAATTTCAGCAAAGAAGAGACTAACCACTCCATTCTTTCCAGCTGTATTGATAGATTATTCGTAAACTCGCGCCTTTTTCCCTCTTTTAAATGTGGATCACTTAATAAATCAGTCATCATAACCATAGATGTCAACGGTGTTTTTAATTGATGGGATATATCTGAAATCGCATCAGTTAGCTTTAATTTTTCCTGACGAAGAAGCGCACTATTTTCCGAAAGCATTAAGGTCACTTTATAGATATTATTTTTTAAAACACTCAGCTCGCCCTCCACATTATCACGAATATCTAAGCTTTTATCCCCATTACTAATTTGCTGCAAGTAACTCGAAAGCTTTTCTATTTCCTTGTATCGAAACCTTGTAAATTGATAAAAGCATCCGAAAATAATGATAATAACTATAAGTAAAAATATTGTGACAGAAATGGAATATGCAATAATAGCATACATAATTGCTACTGTACTAATGAGAGCTAAAACTGTTGTTAATATCTTCACTTCTCGATTACGAAGCATGTTAGTCACCTACCTTATAGCCCAGACCGCGAATAGTTTTAATAATAGTCGGTTTTTGCGGATTATCTTCTAATTTCTCACGCAGCCTTTTGATATAAACAGTTAAGGTATTGTCATTAACAAAATCTCCTGCTACATCCCATATGCGCTCCAATAGCTGTGTTCTTGTTAATACTTGTCCTAAGTTATTAGCGAAGATAAGAAATAATCGGTATTCTAGTGCTGTAACTACTACTTCTTCATCCCTTTTATAAATCTTTCCTTCCAATGTATTAATTCGAATATGATCAACTTCAATAACCGGAGTATTTTGTTGCTGCTTATTATAGCGTCGCAAAACAGATTTAATTCTAGAAAGTAGCTCTCTTAAGCGGAATGGTTTTGTAATATAGTCATCTGCTCCCATATCAAGACCCATAACAACATTTACTTCATCATCTAATACAGTTAAAAAGATAACAGGCTTATCTGATTTACTTTTTACAATCTCGCATAACTCATACCCAGAACCATCTGGCAGCGACAAATCAAATAGACATAAATCGATATTTATTAGCTCTTCTTCTAAAGTCTTTCTAGCAGATTTTGCGTCATGACAAGTAATTGTTTCATATTTTTCACTTTGTAAACTGTATTCTAAACCAGAGGCGATGGTTTTATCGTCTTCAACAAGTAGTATCTTCATTATCTACTCCCATAAATTTTTCTTTTTTCTGTATTATTCTAAACGATTGAAACAAGGAGCGAAAGTGATTCTATTTTTTCAAAAAAATTCTCCCCTTTAAAAAAGATTCCATTTTAGTAATTAAGTTTAGCATATGATAATAAATGCTCGTGAATACTAAAACAAAATCACTTTAAAGGAGTATGAAAATGGACACGCAAAAACCACTAAATATACGTTCAACAAACACAAACCTTAGTGAAAAGCTTACATCAGCAGAGTTGGGTAAACTTTGGGCGACTTATAGGGGGAACAGCATGTCTACATGTTTTCTACACTATTATTTACAGCACGTCGAGGATATAGATATAAAAAAATTACTAGAAGAAGCGTTTACATTAACTACAGAATTCTTAAATACTTCAGAAGAAATATTGAAGAAAGAAAATTTCCCCATACCTAAAGGTTTCTCTATAGAAGAAGATTTGAACCCCCAAGCCCCTCGTTTGTTTGAAGATGAATTCTATGTTCATTATCTTAAATATGCTGCTAAAGCAGGGATGAGCATTTATAAAGTAGCCATTCCACTTGTTTTTAGAAAAGATGTAGAAGAGTTTTATAAGTATTGTATGGAATCTACCATGGCTTTAATGGAGCAAATCAAAGAAGTATTAATGAATAAGGGATTTATTCGTAAACCGCCTATTATTCCGATACCAGAAAAAGAAGATTTTGTTGAGAAGGATTTTTTAAATGGATATGTTGGACATGTAAGACCTTTACATGCATTAGAGATAGCCCATCTTTATGATAATATTGAAAATAATGTTGCTAGTAAAGCATTAATAACGGCATTTAGCCAAGTTACCGAACAAGAAGAAATTCGTGATTTATTTAAAAGAGGCAAAAACTTCACACATAAGCATATTGAGTTATTTGTCGAAAAATTACATAAAGAAGATTTACCAGCACCATCCTATCTAGATCATTTAGTAACAACTTCTACTGATACTCCTTTTTCCGATAAATTAATGTTATTTCATAAAATGGATATGTTTTCCATGATAATTAGATCCTTCGGAAACTCAGTAGCTGTTAGCGGAAGACATGATTTAGGAGTTATGTATACAAAAGGATTACTTCAAATTAGTAAATTTGCCGAAGATGCAGCAAAAATTATGATTGATAATGGCTGGATGGAGCATCCACCTTACGCAGCCGAGAGGGATAAGTTAGTTAAATAACTTAAAATTATGATTTTTCTGTAGGAAAGAAGCTGGGACATAAGTATTTTCAACCAAATAACCCCGAACGATTATACGTACAGACTAAGAAAAGTTCGTATGGCGTCTGATAATAAGTATCAGGCTCAATGTCCCAGAGAATCGTATCTATATTTGCTTGTTTTAAATAATATGGAAGTCCAAATAACTTCTTCCCATTTGGTGGTCTAAAATCTATTTCACCTGTGAAACCTGCCTTTTCAATTAATTGATTTGTTTCTTCCACTTCTTTCTTTATAAAAGCCTGTGATTTAAAAATCATCCGTTCATGAGAATATGTATGATTTCCAAGTTGATGTCCCTTTTCCACTATTTTCTCTGCTAATTCAGGATTTCTTTCTATCTCATTTCCAATAAGAAAAAAAGTAGCTTTTGCGTCATAAGTATCTAATAATGCTAATATGTCATCCACATTTTTTGTTGGTCCGTCATCAAATGTTAATGCAACTACTTTCTCCTTTGTCTCCACCTGATACGTTAAGCCCCCAAACAATTGAAAAGTCCGCGCATTCATTAATTTATAGGTAGCAACTAAAAGAAGAAACAGAACCAATAATCCTATTAATATAATCCATATTTTTTTCATTCTAACAGCCTTTCTCTCTATTTATTTAACCACTATCCATTATACGTGTCCCCTTCACCAGATACAAAAAGGAGAAAAATGAATAGTCATTTTTCTCCTTTTTAATACTAATTTATTTTTCTTCCTTTTCCTTCTTCTTATCAATTGTACCCTCTGTTAAACTATTATTTGCTTGCTCATGAGTTTCTTTCAAGCCTTTTGAAGCCTCATCTTTTTGATTCTTCTCGTTAGGCTGATGTGTTTTTCCTGCAGGGCTTGTTATTGATTCTTTATTCACTTTAAAACGCCTCCCATTATTTCTTGATGAAGTAAATTAATCTATTAGATTTATACCACCATTCACGAAACAGGAAACATTCTCTATTAGGAACCGGTTGACCGATAGTGGCGAACACCCACTATCCATACAAAAATACAGGGAAGGATAAATACTATTCCTGCTAGGGGTGTCAGCATATATAGCCATTCTTCCTTTCCTCCTTTACCAAGCAGGTAAAGTAAAGGTAAATAATTAACACTTCCAAAAGGAATCACAAAAGTAAAAAAACGCGTCACCCATTTTTGATAAATATTTAACGGATACTGCGCCATCTCCCTACCACCATCAGTAAAAATATTGGCAATTTCTAACCCTTGAATCGTCCAAAAGCTGAGGGTAGCTGCTAAAATAAAAATGCCAGTAAAAATAAAAACCCCACTTATAATCATTAATAGTAACGTTAAAATTTTCAAAAAACTCCAATCGATTGCTAAGTTACTTACAGCCCAACCTAGCACGATAACACTCTGCAAAAGTCTCCCAACTCTCGTAAACTCGAATTTTGAACCAAGGACCTGTACAAAGGTTGTCCTTGGTCTAACAAGTAATCTGTCAAAATCACCACTCGCAACAAGACTAGAGAAATTATCAAACCCTCTTGCAAAGCATTCACTTAATGCAAATGCCATATGAATGATAGCAAAACAAAGTGCAACCTCATAAAAATCCCAGCCCTTTATTTGTCCAAATCGCTCGAATAAAAAATATAATCCGGCAAAGGCAGAAAAGGGGACCAGAAATTGTCCTAATGACAATAACCAAAAAGATGTTCGATATTGCATTTGTGATTTAAATAATAATAGAAGGTATTGAAAATATAGTCTCATCTAAGCTTACCCTCCCTGTACAATGACTTTTTTCATCGCTTTTTGTAAAGCTATTTTCCCAAAGAAAACGAGTACTAACAGCCAAGCAAGCTGAATGAAGATTCCTTCCATTGCTTCTCCATTTGGAATATGACCAGAATAGACCCGGAATGGAAAATCAGCTGTTAATCGGAACGGCAGAAGATAAACGATTTGTTGTAACCACTCTGGCATTAATGGAATAGGAACAACCATCCCAGCAAAAAACTCTCCTACAACACCAAATACTAGAAGAGAACCCATCGGGGATAATGTAATAAATACGGAAATATAGATAAACATTGAAATAGCCACTAAAACCAATAATCCCAATAAAAGCGAGAGACAAAATAACAAGAACGTTTTGACATCTGGGGGTAACATCATCCGATAAGCTGGAGGCAGCAAAAAAGCCAGCAACAATATCGGAAAACACCTTAATAATGCGCTAGCTAACCGCTGTGCTAGTAACTTGCTAAACCAATATTCATAAATCCCAATTGGTCTACATAATTCATATGCAATATTTCCTGTTGTAATTAAATCAAATAACTCATTGTCGCGAAACCATAGCATTATAAATGCTAAAAAAGATTGTTGTAGCCATAAATAAGTGACCAATTCTTCTAAAGAAATTGGTTGATTCGAGCTCGCTTGTGCATAAAATGCCTGAAAAATCATGATATAAATAAATCCCCAGAAAAACTGTGTAGCAACACCTGCCAATGCTGCAGCACGGTACTGCATACCATTTAATAAACGCAATCTTAATACAGCCATATATGGTTTCATTGTCCTCATATCTCATACTCCTTATAGAGTTGTACAATGATATCTTCAATCGGCTGTGACATGACGGAAATATCGACTAAATCTAGTGAATGAGACAACTCCATGATTACTTCCGATACAGATATTTGCGTCGTATCTACACTCAGGATTGCTCTTTCTTCTGTCCGGGAGAGATTAATGGTCCCGGGAATTTGAATAGGTATATTACTAGACTTATAGTCTACCGTTATTGTTCGATGAGATCCAAAGCGATTTCTTAGTTCCTGTAGATTCCCATCATATAATAGGCTCCCTTTTCCGATTAGAATAACTCGATCACAAAGTGCTTCAATATCAAACATATCATGTGTTGTAAGGATAACCGTTACATTCTTCTGTTTATTGATTTTTTTTATAAAGTTTCTTACTGCAATTTTGCTAACTGCATCAAGACCGATGGTAGGTTCATCTAAGAATAGAATTTGTGGATTATGTATAAGGGAAGCTGCAATTTCACAACGCATCCGCTGTCCTAAACTGAGCTGTCTTACTGGTGAATGTAGGATATCTTTTAACTCGAGTGTGTCAATTAATAACGATAACGTTTCATCATACTCTTTATCTGGTATATGGTAAATATCTTTTAATAAAGCAAATGAATCGATGACCGGTACGTCCCACCATAGCTGGGATCGTTGCCCAAAGACGACACCAATATTTTTCACATATTCTACTCGATCCTTCCATGGTGTATAGCCCATTATTTCACAACTTCCACTATCTGGAACTAAGATGCCGCTCATTACTTTTATCGTAGTTGATTTCCCTGCTCCATTCGGACCAATATAACCGACAATTTCTCCTGGATTTATCGTAAAACTCACATCATTTAATGCATGGACAATCGTGTGCTCCCTAGAAACAAGGGCTTTTAGTCCTTCCACCAATCCTGTTGCTCGCTTAGCAACCTTAAAGGACTTATTTATCCCGTCTACTTTAATCAATGCTTCTCCCTCCTTTTCAAAAGAAGAATATAATAGCATTTTATTGAAGAATTTGTCAATGGTGTTTTTTGATTTTTTAAAATTTTCTTTCGCTCAAAATCAAGGGATAATAAAAAGAGGATGGGACATAACCTAAATAGATACTCTGTAAAGACGAACAATTTCTAATATAGCTAGTAAATAGCGGCTGCTTTCGCATACTTTTTACAAGAGGAAATATAATTAGTTGGAAAAACAGAGCAGCCGGAATACACGAAGACTCCTATGGGATTAGCGAGACAGTCTGAGACCCTGCAGGCCACAGGCCGAAGCGGCTCAGCGCGAGCCCCATGGAAAGCGAAGTGTATTCCGGCTGCGGGGAATCGCACCAAACTTCATGGAAACATCCTTTGAAAAACAAATAAAAGCCCGAACAATTATACGGAACATTCATTAGCATCTTCGTATAATTGTTCGGAATTATCCTTGGCTGGAATACTTATGTCCCAGCCTCTTAATTATTGTTTAGAAAGAAAACTTCCTATCAGTGGGAGATTTTCCTTATCCCTGCTAACACTTAGTGGGCCTTTACGGGTTAATCCAACACCTGGCTTTCTCCATTTTCCGTAGCTTAAAGTGGGGATCATGAGCAAGATAAGATATTATCGATAAGAATGTCTAACCCATTTAAGATGATAAATTACCAATAGTAAAATAAACCATACTGGTGTCACAAACAATGCGATTCTTGTATCCTCTGCAAGTGCTAGCACAACAAGAACAAACGCTAGAAAAAGGAGGATGATATAGTTAGCTACTGGAAACAGTGGCATTTTAAACTTATTTTTTGCTGCAAGCTCTGGTCTTGTTTTTCGATATTTCAGATGACAGAGAACCGTAATTGCCCATATATAAATAAAACAAACAGTAGATATACTTGTAATTAACGTAAACACACCTTCTGGCATGATATAATTTAAAATAACAGCAATTAAAACGACAATAACCGAGAAGAACAAAGCATTAGAGGGAACATGATGTTTGGTTAATTTAGCTAGTGCCTCTGGTGCATTCTTTTCCTTTGCTAAAGCATACGTCATTCTACTTGTACTAAAAATTGCACTATTACAAGCCGATGCAGCCGAAGTCAAAACAACAAAGTTAACAATTCCTGCAGCAGCGGTTATACCGACCGCCAGGAAAACCTGAACAAATGGACTTTTTGCTGGATTAATAGCATTCCAAGGGTAAATACTCATAATAATAAGCAATGCCCCTACATAAAAAATCAACACTCGTATAGGAATATTGTTAATTGCTTTTGGAATAACCTTTTCAGGATTTTCTGTCTCACCAGCTGTTAAACCTACTAGTTCAATGCCTACAAAGGCAAAAACAACCATTTGGAAAGACAAAATAAATCCATTCATCCCATTCGGAAACATGCCATCATGGCTCCACAAATTAGTAAAACTTGATGGTCCTGCATCTGTTGAAAAACCTTTTACAATCATGATAAAACCAATGATGATTAAAGCAATAATCGCAATTATTTTGATTAAGGCAAACCAAAACTCCATTTCTCCAAATAACTTAACTGTCGCTAAATTCATAATTAGTAAGACAATCAAAGCTATTAATCCGGGTACCCATTGAGGAATATTCGGAAACCAAAATTGAGTGTACATACCAATTGCAGTTAGGTCCGCCATTGCAATGGAAATCCAACAAAACCAATAGGTCCATCCCGTTACAAAAGCGACTCTTCTTCCAAAATAATCATTAACAAAATCAACAAATGAATGATACTCTAGATTGGATAAAAGCAGTTCCCCTAAAGCACGCATAATCAAAAAACAGATAATACCCGTAATGATGTAAGCAAACAAAATGGAGGGTCCAGCTAAATGAATAGACTTACCCGCACCGAGAAACAGTCCTGTACCTATTGCTCCACCAATCGCAATTAATTGAACATGTCTGTTTTTCAAGCCTCTAGACAATGTTTCTTGTTGCATTTTAAATCACTCTCTTTTCAGTTGTACTATTTAAATATATTATGTAACAAAGTCAACGAATTATAGTTTAGCACATTCTAAGACAAGATACACGAATCTGTTTACTTCTTGATAGATATAGGAATTTATCTCTATTTAATGGCTAATTTTATTTTTTTAACATATGCTAAAAATGGGTATATACTAGTAATATTTCCATTCTATGTCATGAAAAATGATCTTGTTTTATGCGAAAAATCTATTAATTGGTTGCAATGCAAATATCAGTATCCTACAATATTTGATAGAAGTATCTTTAGGTAGAATGAGCATCGCTAAGTATGTTCAAAATATAGGAGGAAGCAATCATGCCCAATACATACCAAGGAACAAAATTAAAAGTATTCTCTCTTAATTCAACACCAGAACTTGCCCAAGAAATTGTGGAACATCTAGGTACAGAATTAGGAAAGTGTACAGTCAAAAAATTCAGCGATGGCGAAATTCAAATCAATATTGAAGAAAGTGTACGTGGTTGTGAAGTATTTGTTATCCAGTCCACTTCCGATCCCGTAAATCAAAGTATTATGGAATTGCTTATCATGATTGATGCTTTAAAACGAGCTTCCGTCAATACTATCAATGTGGTTATTCCTTATTATGGTTATGCGCGTCAAGATAGAAAAGCACAGCCGAGAGAGCCAATTACCGCTAAATTAATTGCCAATTTAATTCAAAAATCTGGTGCAGACCGTGTGATAACTTTGGATCTTCATGCACCACAAACGATGGGCTTCTTTAATATTCCAGTGGACCAATTAGTTGGTATCCCGCTACTTGCTGATTATTTAAATACGAAAGAATTTTCCCATGATGTTGTGGTAGTAGCGCCAGACCACGGTAGTGTTACTCGTGCACGTGAGCTTGCCGACCGCTTAAAAGCACCTATTGCCATCATTGATAAACGTGGTCCGAAAGATATTGGTCCTCGTGAAGTAAACGTTGTCGGTAATATTGAAGGAAAAACCGCGATTATTATCGACGATATCGTCGATACATCTTACCGAATTACGACTGCAACGAAAGCATTACTTGATAATGGAGCCGAGGAAGTATACGCATGTTGTATCCATCCCGTTTTATCTGAACCAGCTATTGATATGATTCAAGAATCACAAATTAAAGAATTGATTGTCACTAATAGCATACCGCTTCCAGAAGAAAAGAGAATCTCCAAAATCACACAGCTATCTATTGCTGAATTACTTAGTGATGCGATTATCCGCGTTTATGAGAATAAATCAGTTAGTGTCTTGTTTAAATAAGGCTATTTGTGCAAAGGTTGTCCAATTGGACAGCCTTTTTGTTTTTAGGAAATTCGTATTCTAACTACGTACAAATAGACTCCGGCAAAATACTTCCTCTTTTTTTGCCTTGGAGTCTATCGTTTTTACTTTACCTGTTTCCTAGCTTTAGATTACTCTCATCGTAACAATTCCATCAATTCCTTTTAGTTGCTGAGATAGCAGTGGAATAATGTGATCTGCTACTTGATTGTCAATATCGATCATCGTGTAAGCATAGTCACCGCGACTTCTATTTACCATATCTGCAATATTCAACTGATAGGTGGAAATTACTTGTGTAATCTGTCCAACCATATTAGGAACATTTAAATGGAAGGCTGTTACACGACGTTTCCCTGTGTATGGAATAGAGGCATTTGGAAAGTTAACAGAGTTCTTAATGTTGCCAGTTTCCAAGAAATCCTTTACTTGTCTTGCTGCCATTACGGCACAATTTTCTTCTGATTCTTCTGTAGATGCTCCAAGATGCGGAATCGCAATCGTATTTTTCATTTGGAGAACATTTTCATTTGGAAAATCTGTGATATAGCGTCCTATCCTTCCTTCTTCCAATGCGACAGCCATGTCTATTTCATTAACCAGTTCTCCGCGAGAGAAGTTTAAAATTTGTGTACCTGGTTTCATGAAATCAAATGCTTGTTTGTTAAACATTCCTTTCGTGTCTTCTGTTAATGGTACATGGACCGTTATATAATCAGACTCTGCAAATAGCTGTTCTAATGTCATTGCTCGCTGTACATTACGTGATAAATTCCAGGCTGTATCTACAGAAAGAAATGGATCATATCCAATAACATCCATATCAAGAGCAAGAGCATCGTTAGCAACAAGTGCCCCAATTGCTCCTAAACCAATTACACCTAGTGTTTTCCCTTTGATTTCATGACCAACAAATTGTTTTTTGCCGGCTTCCACAAGTTTTGGAACTTGATCACCTTCCGTAGCGATTGTTTTCGTCCATGATACTCCTTCAAATAAATTGCGAGAAGAAGCCATCAACGACATCAGCACCATTTCTTTTACCGCATTTGCATTCGCACCTGGTGTATTAAATACAACGATCCCTTGTGCTGTACATTGTTCAACCGGAATATTATTGACACCTGCCCCTGCGCGGGCGATTGCCTTTAACTTATCTCCCAGTTCCAGTCCGTGCATATTAAAACTGCGCAAAAGAATCGCATCAGGATTATTACTTGTATCATCCATTGTATAATTGCCTTTTTTAAATACATTTAGGCCACTTGCTGCAATATTATTTAAGGTCTTAATTGTTTTTACTTCTTTTACAGTCGTAGTGCTCATCTCCATTGCTCCCTTTTTCATCATTTATATTCTTTATAAGCTTGGAAAATACTCTTTCCTTTTTAAACCAAAATAGTTTAAAAAAGAAAAAGGCAAGGAGTTATAATTCCCTTACCTCTGCCCAGGCGAACGGCATACGACGCTATGTGCTCCCCTACGGTTATCCGTATTTCGCCAGTTACACACAGCCTTTAGATTGCCTTTATTCTATCAGACTATTCAGTAATCATCAATTACTAATTTCTTATGAATTTCGTTCTTTTTCATGCTTTTTTTAGAACAGTTTATTGATATAACTTATTTTTCTTTATATACTCATAGCACCTTTCTGGTAAAAGATACCTCGGTTCTCCTCCCATTGAAAGCTCCTCTCTTATATAGGTAGAACTTATTTCCATGGCTAACCCTTTATCTAACAAATGAAAAGTTTTTCCATCGTCATGATTGCGGAGGATCGGCGATCGGCTAATCGTAGATAACATATCAATTCCATTTCGTGCCATGACAATAAATCGATTTTCTGCTATCAATTCCTCTCCTTTGCTCCACTTACCTTGGCCAATATCAACAAGTAAATCCGCTCCCATAATAAAGTAGACTTTATCCTTAGGGAATAGCTTTTTAAAATAATTCATCGTATGATACGTATAAATTTCCCAGCCATCTTGCTTCATTTCATAGTCATCTATAGCAAACTTATCATTATTCTCAATAGCCATATTCACCATCTCTAGACGATGTTCATCTGCTGTTTCCATCGTTTTATCTCTTCTTTTACTCGAACAGGGTAGAAAGATAACTTTATCCAACCTGCAACGATGGGCAACAGTACTTGCCGTCCATAAATGAACATTAGTAATTGGATCAAAGGATGATCCGTAAACCCCTATTTTCCCCAATTATTGCCTCTCCCCTTTCACGTTAATTTTGGTTAGCCTTCGCCTTCATTTTTTCGATATAGTTCCGCTTATTTTCCCAGCATGCTTTACTTAAATCTACTGGATACTCTTCTGGATTAAGTGTTCTTTTATATTCATTCCAAAGAAACTTTAAGTTCTCCTTAACCTTTATTTGAATAGCAGTTAATTCTGGTGTTTGAATTTGGACATGTCCATTCTTTATAACTTGCTGATGTAATTCAATTGCTCTATAATTTGTGACAACCTTATTCAAATACGGGTGAATTGGATGAAACATTTTTAAAGGTTCTTGCGTGATGCTTTCTGATGCTAGTGTAATATAATCTCCCTCTGCATGATTGTTCTCATTATTAATAATTCGATACACTCTTTTCTGCCCCGGTGTAGAAATCTTTTCCGGATTTCCAGATAATTTAATCGTATCCTCCATTACGCCGTTTTCACTTTCAAAACTAACTAATTTATAAACAGCGCCTAATGCAGCCTGATCATATGCTGTAATTAGCTTTGTTCCAATCCCCCAAATATCAATCTTTGCTCCTTCTGCAAGCAAATTCATAATGGTGTACTCATCTAAATCATTAGAGGCAATAATTTTTGTATCTTTGTATCCTGCTTCATCTAACATTTCTCTTGCTTTCTTAGAAAGATACGCTAAATCACCGCTATCTAAGCGAATTCCTTTAAAGCGAATTCTATCACCAAATTCCTTTGCTACCTTAATTGCATTTGGTACACCAGATCGAAGCGTATCATATGTATCTACAAGGAAAACACATTCTGTTTGCGTACTAGCATAGCTTTTAAAAGCTTTGTATTCATCTTGATAAGCTTGAACTAGTGCATGAGCATGTGTACCAGACACAGGAATACGAAAGATTTTTCCAGCCCTTACATTACTAGTAGCCGAAAACCCGCCAATAAAAGCAGCCCTTGTTCCCCATATCGCAGCATCCATTTCCTGTGCTCTTCGTGTTCCAAACTCCATCGCCGTTTGATCTCCAATTACCTGCTTCATTCTGGCTGATTTTGTTGCAATTAGCGTTTGATAATTAACAATATTTAACAAAGTAGTCTCTATTAATTGCGCCTCTGCAATAGGAGCTTCTACTCTAAGAATTGGTTCATTAGCAAATACCAACTCCCCTTCCTCCATACAATAGATGTCTCCAGAAAAAGTTAAATTTTTCAAATAGGCAAGAAAATCTTCCTTATAACCAACTTCGTTTCTTAAGTAGGCAATATCACTATCTGTAAAACGACAATTTTGTATATAGTTTAAAATTCGTTCTAATCCCGCAAAAACGGCAAAACCATTACCAAATGGAAGCTTACGAAAATAAAGTTCAAATACTGCTTTTCGTTTATGTATCCCATCTCTCCAGTATGTCTCCATCATATTAATTTGATAAAGATCTGTATGAAGCATAAGACTGTCATCCGCATAGTTCATCTATTTTCCTCCTCTTGCTAAATTAATTTCTAGTTCTAAAAACATTGTCTATTGCCATAGCATGTGACAAATCTCTCTTTGTTATATAAATATCCTTTTCATTGTCAAATCATTCTCTTTTGACAAAGCTTTTACACAGGTATAGAAAAATTATTTTTCCATAAAAGAGCGATTAGCCATTATCCAAGTGACTCTTTTCGATACTTTGTTGTGCTTCCACTAGGAGCTCGTCTTTTACTAAGGCTTTTTTCTACAGGATTGATGTTTTTTCAATAGAAAAAAAGAATTAGTTGGAAAAATGGAGCAACCGGAATACACGAAGACGGCCACGGGGACTAGCCAGACAGTCTGAAACTCCCGGAAGCGAAGCTGAGGAGACTCAAGCGTGTATTCCAGCTGTGGGTAATCGCAACAAACTTTACGAAAACAGCCTTTATTAATGATTGAAACCAGCAAAAAAAAAAGCAAGTAGGTCAAATATAACCACTTGCTTTGTCTCATTCTTTTTAAAACTTTACTTTTTCTAAAAATAATCCGTTGGCTTCTGCCATCATGCCTATCTGACTACGATCTTTTTCTGCAATAATAGTTGGAATAGTATCTCCATCTATTTTTCCTAGCCCAACCTCAATAAGTGTTCCAACCATTTTTCTGACCATATTGTAAAGAAAACCATCGCCGCTTACACGAATTTCAATAAATCCAGCTTCCTCTTTTATATCAATAAAATAAATTTCCCTAACCATTGATTTCTTCTTTGATTTCGCATTTGAAAAAGTAGTAAAGTCATGTTTTCCGACAAAATGAACTGCAGCTTGCTCCATTTTATTTTTATTTAATCGTTTCTCTACATGCATACTATATTTACGCATAAATGGATTGCTATACGATTTATTCCAAATTTTATACAAATATATCTTATCCTTTGCATTATATCTTGCATGAAAACGATCTGAAACATTTTCTACTTTCAAAAGGCTAATATCATTCGGTAAATAGTGATTAACATAATCCATTACTTCTGTTTCAGTCATGTCTTTATTCATCTTGAAATTCGCAACCTGAGATAAAGCGTGTACCCCTGCATCCGTTCTGCTGCAGCCAATAATTTCTATTTTTTCTCCAGCCATTTCTGTTAGGACATTTTCAATTTTCCCTTGAATCGATTGGTCTCCATTACCAAGGCGTTGCCACCCTTTGTAACGTCCACCGTCATATTGAATAAGCAATTTATAATTTTTCATTTGTTCTCCTGTTCTCTTCTTTTTTGTTCTTAAAGGATTATTGTTTTTCAATACAATAAATTTAAAAATACTGAACAGCTTGAATACCGGTAGGCTCATGCGAGAGCTATCAAAATATATTCAGGCTGCGGGTATAAACCTAAAGAATATCCCTCATTATACACTATTATCTCTATCATTATCATTGGCTGAAAAGTAAGATTATAACGGAAATACTCCTTTTTTATAAATTTTTTTATTTAATTTATTTCCTAAATAAAAGAATCAATGTTAGAGTAAGATATAGCAATAAACTATATAAAGAGTTGTAGGTGATCATTAATGATTGAAATTAAAACATCTCCTTTAAGTGATGGAGAATTTAATAGAGGCGTATTTGCTACATGCGATATTAAAAAAGGGACCTTATTTCATGAAGCCCCAGTAGTTCCTTATCCAAATGACCAACATAAGTATATTGAAAAAACAGTACTAGAAGATTATGTTTATGAATATGGCATTAATCACAGTGCAGTTGTTTTAGGCTATGGCATGCTTTTTAACCATTCCTATGAACCAAATGCCACTTATGAAATCAATTTTGATAAGCACACCTTTGACTATTTCGCTTATAAGGATATAAAAGCTGGCGAAGAAATTTTGATAAATTACAATGGTGAAGTCGATGATTATGAGCCATTATGGTTTAATAAAGACAAAGAAGAAGATTAAGAAGAAAAAAGGCTCGATGTTATATCGAGCCTTTAGTTTGTCGACAAAAAGATTTTTAGAAACTCACATTGAATTTTCATGCGTTGCTTGGAGTGGAAGGGTGAGTCTCCTGTGGGATTAGCGAGGAGGGCACAGAAAAATGGCTAGTTTATGATGATGGACAATAGCCACTTTTTAAACATAAGATGATGGCTTTGTTTTCCGAGGCGTCCGCTCGCTTTCCATGGGACGAAAAGCAACATCTCTATTCAAAGAGACTAATAAAATATACTATAGACAAACCTCTATTTCTATAATTCAGGGGTTTGTCTACAGCCTGAGGCTCGATGCTATATCGAGCCTTTTTTCTTCTTCCACTTTGATTCGTATTCCGCTTTTTCATGATGTACTTCCTTTAATAGACTTACCGTCATTAAAATCATAATAACAGAAAAAGGGAGAGCCGCAATGATCATCATATTTTGCAAGGCTTGTAATCCGCCAGAATAAAGCAACACAAGTGAGATCGTTGTAAGCAAGAGTCCCCAAATAATTTTGATTCTATTACTAGGATTTTGTATTCCATTTGCTGAGAGCATTCCTAATACGAATGTACCTGAGTCTGCCGAGGTAATAAAGAATACTCCTATGAGCACAATGGCCAAAATTGATAAAACAGAACTCAGAGGATAATGCTCTAAAAGTGCAAATAGTGTTTCTTCTGTAGCAAAAGTGGAGATAGAACCTAATCCTTTATGTTCTATCAACATCGCATTTCCGCCAAATACAGTAAACCATAAAAATCCAATTAAAGAGGGAATAAATAATACGTAAGTAACAAATTCACGAATTGTTCTTCCTTTGGAGATACGGGCAATAAAGATTCCAACAAAAGGCGACCATGCAATCCACCAAGCCCAATAAAAAATCGTCCAAGCATCTATCCATTGTCGATTTTCTCCATTTAAAGGAGCAATTCGAAAACTCATCCGAATGAGATTTTGCAAATACGTACCAATCGTATCTGTAAATAAATTTAGAATAAAAACAGTATTTCCTAATATAAAAACAAATAAAAATAAGATAAAAGCTAAAATCATATTGGCATTACTGAGGATTTTAATTCCCTTGCCTAAACCAGAAATTGCCGAAAGTAAAAATAACACGGTGACTATAATGATAATAATAAATTGCGTTAAAAAACTTGATGGAATGCCATAAAGAAAGGACAGTCCTCCGTTAATTTGCACTGCCCCAAATCCAAGCGTTGTGGCAATACCTGTGACAGTTGCAAAAACAGCAATAATATCAATGATCCTTCCCAATCTCCCATCCATCGAATCCCCTAATAAAGGCTTCAAAGTTGAACTTATTAATGAATTTCTCCCCTTCCTAAAAGTAGTATAGGCAAGGCTTAAGGCCACAATTCCATATACTGCCCAAGCATGGATTCCCCAATGGAAATAGGTAAATCTCATTGCATCTCTCATTCCTTGATCTGTGCCAATTTCATTCGTGGGAGAACTTATTGCATAATGGCTTAAGGGTTCGGCTGTCCCATAAAAGACAAGACCTATTCCCATTCCAGCACTAAAAAGCATCGCTAACCATACTAGTCGCGAGAACTCAGGCTTATCTTCTTGTTTTCCTAATTTAATTTTCCCTACAGGGCTTATCAATAAATATAAACAAATGATTACGAAAAACGTAACCACCATTAAATAATACCAACCAAATGAATCAGTAATAAAAGATTGCGCATTAGCTGAAGTTTGTTCAAGTGTTTCTGGAGCAAAAACTCCCACTAATACAAGCAATAATAAAATGATTACAGAAACATTAAAGACAAGATAATTTTTAAACTTCATATAAATAAATTCTCCTTCTAATCGAATAAAGATGTATGTAGATTTGTGCTTAGTTATTATATCCGTTATCAGGAGAATTAAACAAATACTAGTCTCTTCAGCTTTCTAAAGCAGATATCATTTTTCCTGGTTGCTTACTGGACTCGATAATAGCTTCTAAAACTTGTTGATTCAGGACACCTGCCTGAAAATCTGGAAAACCTAATCCTACCTCACCTTTTAGCATTTTGGCGAAATCTTCCCATTCGGTCAAGTATGCCGTTTTAGGAACATGCATTTTTTTCTCCACAAGTTCAGCCGTTTTTTCATCGAAATAGATCAAATGCACGATGTTTTCTTCCTTTGTACTTGCATGGATAGTTCCTTTATCACCATAAATGGACACTTCATGCTGATTCCCTGAGCCTATAGCATTTCTTGTAGTCTGAAACGTACCAACTATGCCCGTTTCCATCCTAGCCTGAAAACACGCAAAGTCATCAATAACGAATTCCTTCCATTCATTTGATTGTTCACTTCTCCTTTTTGTAATAAAACTTTCCATTTTAGCTGATACTTCTTGAAATGGACCAAATAAATAATGGGCCATATCAATCATATGAGAACCTAAATCACCTAATACTCCTGTTCCTGTGACTGTAGGATTAAAACGCCAAACATAAGGAGTATCATAAGGAGGCGCTCCCCAGCCTTGCAAATACTGAATGGAAAAACTCCTTACTTGACCGATTTCTCCTTTATCCAGTAATGCCTTTACAAATCGAAATGCAGGTGTATATCGATAACTAAACCCTACCATACAAGGAATAGGGTGTTTCTTATATTTTTCAGCAAGTTGTATAGCTTCCGCATAATCCAATGTAAATGGCTTTTCTGTCAAGATCGGCATATTCTTTTCCATACAATATGCCAAAATAGGTGCATGCACATTATTTGGTGTGATCGAAACAACAGCATCTACTTTTTGAGAATCAATTAACTTCCGGAAATCTCTATATTGGTTTTCTGATTTAATAGCTAATTGCTCGCCGACTTTTTGTAGGGTTAAGTTATTCACATCACAGATTGCCTTTATTTTAAACGTTCCGACATTTTGTAATCCCCTTATATGAGATTGGGCCATCCCACCAACTCCAATTAAACCTATACGTATTGGTTCCATCACGCTTCTTCTCCTTTTTTAATTTCATATTTTGAAAAAATCCTTTTAAATATAAATGAATTTACAAAAGCTAAAATGGAAAATCCACCGAAAGTAATAAAATAGACTCCTGTCAAAAACCCAGTAAAAGATGATAAAAAGAATACAATAGGCACTGCATTAATTAGGATTAACAGAAAAAGATATGGAAAATGAAAACCTCCCATCAATAAAGAATTTAGAATCGCTGTTTTTATTGAATCCTCAAATCTAGCTATATAGGGAAAAATAATTAGCAATAATGTAAGGTATAAAAAGCCAAAGAAAAGTGTCAGGCTCATAAAAATGACTTTCCAAATTCCATGTGCGTAGACAAGATAATAAATATCTCCAAGTAGAATAACAGCAATTCCTATCAAGAGAAACCAAACCAACGAACTTTGTTTTAAATTCTTTTTAAATGCTTTGGTAAAGTTTCTCCAAACTGATGGATCTTCTCCTCTTGCCATCTTAAAACTAACTGTATACAAAGCTGTAAGCGAAGCACCTATCGTCACAACTGGAAGAGAAAAAAGGATAAAAATAAGATTCAGCAAAAGAACATCTACGATTCTAGCTAAATTCCTGCCGATGGGACCTTCGAGTTGAAAGAATGAACCCATATTTCATTCACCTGCCATTTTCTAATTAAGTAACATACTTTTTACTTCTAGTTCTCTCAATTTTCCACACCAGGATCCAGCGTTCTTTCTGTCCGTTAAGAGTGAGATAAAGAAACAACAGCCAGAATATAAGCTCTAATCTAACTGCTGTACTTCTTACTTCCTACTTTAATGATTCTTGATAGCGGTTAAATGCAGTATTTTGGATTTCCATAAACTCATCGAATCCCATTTTCTTTAGTTGACTTATATAGTCATCCCAATCTTTTTCTATGCCGCCCTCAACAACCCACTTCGATTGCATCGAATTTACATACGAACTTAAGTCTACATTCAATGTATTTAAACGCTGCATTTCTTCTGCTGTAAAGCTAACTGTTGGAAATTGTTCTCTTGCGTATTCACTTATTTTTTTATCTAATTCTAGCTTCAATCCATCGCCACTATCTGTTGGCAAAGTTACCTTTTCATTAAACCCAGCTTCAATATACTTAGGACCGAAGTCACGGAATGAATTTGTCCATGCAAATATATCTGCTGATTCACCTTCTGGCGCATTCAATACTTGATACGTTCCATCATCCTTCTTTTCTACCCCAATACCAAATGACCCATAAAAGGTTTGAATACTGGCATCCTCTGTATAAAATTTATCTGCCCATTGTAATAATTTTGCTGGATCCTTAGCTTGAGTTGTAATAAGTAATTCATTTCTTGCATATGTTTCCGTATCGGAAATTACGTATCTTTCTCCATCCGGACCTTTAAGAGGCGCAAGCGGTACATATTCCTCTGCATTTGGACCAAATACAGCATCCGGGGTCCAACCAAAAGCGACACCCACTAATGCATCATTTTCATCTTTGCGCTTTGCCTCTGCCATAGAGTCATCTTGCGTAAACAGTTCTTGATCGATTAAACCATCTTTGTACGCTTGATGCATCCACGCAATCCCCTCTTTGTATTCTTCTTGTGTAGGAATGTAAGATGGCTTTCCATCTTTTAAAGTCATTAAGCCCGCTTTATCATTGCCCTTTGTTACGCCAAATGGCAATATAAACCCATAAATATTCCCTCCATAAGGAATTTCATCATTCAAATCCCCATTTCCATTTGCATCCTTTTCCTTAAATGCCTTGAGAACATTATAAAAATCTTCATACGTATCTGGCATTTCTAAGCCTAAATTATCTAACCATTTTTGATTAATAAATAATTGATTTCCCGTTAATGGTCTTAAAGGCAATTTTTTAGGCAAACTATAAATATGGCCATCTGGCGAAGTAACTAGAGCACGTAACGCTGGCTCTTTCTCAAATGCCGCCATTAAATTTGGCATATGTTCTGCGATTAAATCCTCTAACGGAATGAATAAACTTTGGTTTTGGGCAATGTCTCCATCACTTAAAGCCAACGATCCCCAAAAAGCATCTGGTAAATCTCCTCCCGCCATCAGGACTGATTTTTTATCTCCCCATTCTGAATTTAAGTAAATATCCCAATCTACTTTAATTCCAGCTTCTTTTTCCGTATCTTCTACAAATCCTTTAAGAAAATCATCGCCCCAATCTGACCAGCGAACGGTTGCAATTTTGTATTCTCCATCTTCCTTTTCTTTTGTGTTCGTGTTAGCATTACTGCAGCCAACAATTAAACTACTTGCTAAAACTACACTCCATAACCCTTTCCAGCTTCTCTTTAACATTACAATTCCCCTTTCTATTACTCTTTAATGGAACCAACCATGACACCTTGGTTAAAATATTTCTGCAAAAATGGATATAAGCACATAATCGGTGCAGTTGATACAACAATCGCTGCATACTTCATCATTTCAGATAATCTTCTTAATTCCGATGCAAGTTCTCCGGATGCAGTGCCAAGCAATGACTCATTAGAAATTAGAATTCTTCTCAAAACTAATTGAAGCGGCTGTAAATCTTCATTAGAAATATAAATCAATGCATTAAACCATGAATTCCAAATACCAACGGCAGTCCATAAACCAATTACAGCTAAAATTGCTTTTGACAACGGTAGTACGATCGTTAGAAAATACCGGATTGTTCCACAGCCATCAATTTGAGCTGCCTCCCACAATGTATCTGGTATACTATTTTTAAAAAATGTTCTAGCAATGATTATATGAAAGGAGGACACAGCAAAAGGTAGTACCATTACCCAAAAAGTATCAAGCAATCCAAACCCTTTTACGACTAGATAAGTTGGTACCAATCCTCCACTTACAAACATTGGGATAAGAATAAAAATAGCCAGCCACTTTTTTCCGAATAAATCAGCCCTTGATAAAGCATAGCCTGCAGGAATATTGACGATTAAAGCGATAATCGTTCCCACAACTGTATAAATGATCGTATTTAAATAAGATCTCCAAATAATTTCCTGTTTAAATAATTCCATATATCCATCCAACTTCCACTCCTTCGGCCAAAACCATACGTTTCCATTGGTAACGTCAGTTGGATTACTAAAGGAAGCGATAATAATAAACCATAAAGGATAGACAATCATTAAAATCATTAAGATAGCAATCGTATAAACAGCTATGTCAAACAAGCGATCATTCCAACTTTTTTTCCTTTTTGATTTCTTATTGAATTTTTGAATAAGTGCTCCTTCCAATTCTAATGCCTCCCTTCTATAATAAACTTGTTTTTGTTAGTTTCTTCGATAACCAATTCACAAGAAGTAAAATGATAACATTGACTACCGTATTAAATAGACCAATGGCTGTTGATAAACTATATTGAAAGTTTTGCATCCCAACCTTATAGACATAGGTTGAAATGACCTCACTTCCAGTTAAATTCAATGGATTTTGCAATAATAAGACTTTTTCAAAACCTACACTTAAAAGGCTTCCAGCACGCAAGATTAATAAAATCATAGCAGTAGGCATGATAAGTGGTAAGTCTATATGAATAATTTTCTGCAGTCGACTTGCCCCATCCATCGTTGCAGCCTCATAATAGGTTGGGTCAATTGCTGATAATGCGGCCAGAAAAATAATACTATCCCATCCTAAATGTTGCCATACATCACTCCATACATATACACTACTGAAAAGCGTTGGTTTCGATAAAAGATTCGGCATTTCCATCCCAAATAACGATAAAAAATTAGCTATTAATCCTGTGCTTGGTGATAAAAAAATTAATATCATTCCACACATTACCATCGTTGAAATAAAATGTGGCAAATATGTCGTAACCTGAAAAAACTTTTTAAACATTCCAATCCGCATTTGATTACAGAGAATCGCTAAAGCTATTGGAAGTGGAAACCCTACTAGAAGACTGTACAAACTAATATATAGGGTATTTTTTACCGTTAAACCAAATTGATAGGAATGAAAATATTGAATAAAATGCTTCATTCCCACCCATGGACTATTCCAAATCCCAAGCGCTGGGGAATAATCCTTAAACGCCATGATAATTCCATACATCGGAATATACGTAAAACAAATTAATAGAATGAGAGTAGGCAGAAGTAACACATATAATGGAAGACTTTTTTTCATCTGTTTTATATGTCTTAGCTTATTTGGGAAATCAGGTGTGATTTGCGTGTTTTTTTCTGTAGCGATCGTACTTTTCAATTCTTCCACCTCCTTTATTTGATATAATCATTATATGAAAGCGCATTCAATAAAAATAGAGCTATGCCGACCTAAAGTAATACTAAAAAGGACAGATTTTTATCATTGCTTTTCTATTCAGACGCAGTAATAGCAGTATTCCGTTGTATTTCTGCTACTTCCCCTTTTTCTAGACGGAATACTGCTAGAAATAGTCTGTTAACTTTATATAATGAAAATAAGCATTGGAGATGAGTAAATGATACGTTCCATTGATAAGAACCCATCGCGTTCCATAAATTATTATCTAAAAGTACTTTTAATCATTATAGTAATTATCTTACTAATCAATATGTTGATTAGTATGTTAACTCTCTCTATTACAAGGAAACAAAGCATTGATACCATTACCAATACCGTAAACCTTTATATAGAAAATGTTCGCTCTAATTTAAATGCTGTAGACCACTTTATGATTTGGACAGTAGTGCACGAACCATTGATTGAAGAAATGGAAGAGAATATGGGAATGGATAAATTTCCGCAAAATTTAACTAATTTTCGAACGAGAGTAAATGACTTTCAATACTCGATAGGAAAAGAATATCAGTTCTTTCTTGGTCTAAAAGAGGGATCTTTTTTTTCCAATGCATCGCCTATAAAACTACCTTATCAAGATTATCTTCAAGTAAAGAATTACTTTTTTTCTCAAAACGACTCCTTACATACATATGAAATATTTAGCACATGGAAAGCGATAAAAATAAACGAAACCTTTTATTTTTATCATCTAGTAAGCTATGAGAATCGGATTTTTGTTTGTTTAGTTTCTGCTGAAGATCTTTTAAAACCGTTAAATAGCTTTAATTTAGGGAGTAATGGTTCGATCGTTATAAAACAAGAGGGAAAAACAATTTTAACAACCAATCAACAAATGGGAGAAGAGGAAACGGCTTCCTATCACTTTTTTACAAGCAAGTTACTATTTCAAGAAAAAAATATATTACTGCCGTTTAGTTTACAAATAAACGTAGACCATTTTGGGGCATTTAAACATGTGGTCATCACTCAAGTAATCTTAATTTTGGCAACCATTGTTATTAGCATCATCTTATTTTTCATTCTGCTCTATATTAAAAATCGCTTGATCTTTCCTATTCAAAAGTTTTCTAAAAATCTGTCTGAGATAAACAATAATAAGAATATGATAAACTTCGAAAGTAATAGCATTATCGAACTCGAGCAAGCTAATACACAATTCAAAAACTTAATTCAAGAAATAAAAAAATTAAAAATTAATATTTATGAGCAGGAGCTTGAAAAGAAAAGAATAGAGATGGACTTTTTACGATTACAAATTAAGCCTCATTTTTATATCAATTGTTTATCAAGTATTCATAGTATGGCGGAAATGCAGATGTTTACTGAAATCAAGAAGATGTCGATTGCTACATCCCGTTATTTTCGGTACCTTTTTCAAACAAATCACCACTTTGTTTCGTTAAAAAAAGAACTCGATCATATTCGCGATTATCTTGCCATTCAACAATTATTGCATGGACCAACCTTTCAATATAAAACATCCATTCGACTAAACATAGAGGAAATGCAAATACCACCGTTGATTCTGCAAACTTTTATTGAAAATAGCATCAAACATGGATTTTCTGATATAAATTATGAGGAGACACTAATTATTTCACTAAGCATTACCCCTGCAAAAGACGAGCAAAAATTGAACATTACGATAAAAGATAATGGTCCTGGTTATCCACCTGATATTTTGGATAAGCTCCAAAACCAACTACCCATATCAGCAGCTAATGGCAAACAAATCGGAATAAATAATGCCATCCAAAGGCTTCAAATGCTTTATGGAAACAGTTTTTCCATCTCCTTTTCAAACGGAATGAATGATGGAGCTATTGTTGAATTAGTTATCCCAACACAATTAATGGAGGAATAATCAATGAATGTCTTAATAGTAGATGATGATCGATTTGTTGTTAAATTATTGAAAGAAAAAGTTGATTGGGGAAATTTAGGGATTGAACACGTTTATACTGCTCATAATATTCGCCAAGCAAAAAATGTTTTTATTAAACAAAGTATTCACTTGCTAATTTCAGATATAGAAATGCCATACGGTAGCGGTCTTGAATTATTAGCATGGGCCCGTCAAGAAGGGTATACGATCCAAACGATTTTTTTAACAAACTTTGCTGATTTTCATTATGCTCAAAAAGCCATTGAGCTCCAAAGCTTTGAATACTATTTAAAACCGATTGAAATCGATAAATTAGAGTTTAGTATTTTGAAAGCGATTAAAAAGGTGAAAATTACTCAGCAAAGTGAAAAAGCTATCCAAGTAGGTCAGTATTGGCAGCAAAATAAACAAAAACTAGTGGATCATTTTTGGAGTTCCTATATAAGAAATCAAGAATGGCTTAAAGCAGAACTTGAAGAACAATTATTAAAAAATCATTTGAATTATTCCATAGATGACAGCTTTTTGCCTATTCTATTAAATATATTTCCATATAATATTTCGTTTAAAGAAAATAGCCCTGCTATTTTAGAAATAGACGAAAAACTGGTCTCCAAATTGATCGCCCATTTAAATTCCACCTTTAAAGATACTACCTTTACTTTAGAAAGCGTAGTCGGATTAGATATTAATAAAGAAAAGTATGTCCTTCTTTTAAGAAATAACGGGGTGCATTTAGAGTATCCACCATTAGTTCCATTATGCGAGAACTTAATCCAGACACTTAAGCATGATTTGTTAATAGATACCCAATTTAGTATTGGGTATTCAACCACTTTAGTTAAAATTCATACAGCAGTAAAACAACTGCAGCAAAAAAGCGAAGATACGATTGATTTTAGAAACACGGTTCATTACTTTCTATCTTATGAAAAGAAAACATATAAATATGGAGAACCTAATTTAGCCATTCTAGAAAAGTATCTTCAAAACGGTAATAAACAAAGTTTTCTAAACAAATGCAGACAATATTTAGTTCAATTAAAAGAAAAAAATAATCTTAACCTCAGTGTTTTATGCAATTTCCGTTTAGACATCACTCAATTATTGTTTACCTACTTAAAAAAGAAGGAGGTGCTTGCTCATAAGTTGTTTGATGGAAATACAAATAACTTATTACAAACGCAATCATTACGTTCAATCGATGATATGATGATTTATATTACCTACTTAATAGATGTCTCGCTTCATTATTTAGATTTCATTTATTCTCAAAAATCTGTTGTGAATACAATTTGTGATTATATTGATGAACATTATCAAGAAAATATTACAAGAGATAGCATTGCAAAAATTGTGTATTTAAGCCCAGATTATATTGCGAGAATTTTCAAGAAAGAAAAAGGACTCTCGCTTGTAAACTATATCATCAAAAAAAGAGTAGATATCGCTAAGGATTTACTCATTCAAACTACATTACCAGTACATATTATCTCCGATAAAGTTGGTTACGGGAATTACTCCTACTTTACTAAACTTTTTAAAAAAGAAACAAACTACACGCCCTATGAATATCGGCGCAAAGAAAAAGCCTCCACCCTTTAAGTAAGGGAGAGGCTTTATTTAAGTCTAGCGTTTTAAATAAATAATTTCCTCAGCTAATTTAGCCATTCGCTTTTTAGCATCTAAATCTGTAATTTCGTTCTCATCATCAAAATAGTCATTGTGCACAAATACATTTTGTACGGTAACTAATCCTTTAAAATACGTCAGTATTGGCTTTAATTGATATTCCATCACAAGAAAATGTTTATCTGTCCCACCTGTGATAACCATCCCCGTTACTTTTGATTTGAACGCATCAACTGGAAGATGATCAAAGAGATTTTTTAAAACACCTGTAATGGAAGCTTGATAGACAGGCGTTCCAATAACTAGAGCATCCGCGCCTAAAATAGTGTTTACTATTTTAATTGTATCATCATTATAATAGCTTAATGGTGCACCATTAACAAATTCCATCTCATACTCTCTTAAATCGATCAATTCCACTTGAATCGCTGGATCAAGCGATTTTGCAGCAACTAAAACTTCATTTACTGCCTTGGCAGTTTTCGAACCAATTAACGAGCCGGAAATCCCTACAAGCTTCATATTATCCTCCAAGCTTAAAGATAAGCATGAAACACTTTATCTTCAACAAACTTATTAATTATTTGCAAATTTATCAGCAACTATACTCCAATTAATGATAGAGAAGAAATTGGAAATGTATTCAGGTCTTCTGTTTTGGTAATTTAAATAGTAGGCATGCTCCCATACATCTAATCCTAAGATAGCACGTTCTCCATCCATAATTGGATTATCTTGATTTGGTGTGCTTGTTACTTTTAAATTGCCTTCTTGGTCAACAACTAGCCACGCCCATCCAGATCCAAATCTAGTAGTAGCAGCTACAGTAAATTGTTGTTTAAATTCATCATAGCTACCAAATGCTTTATTGATCGCTTCTGCTAATTCACCAGAAGGAGCATTCGTACCTGTAGATGGTGCAATAACCTCCCAAAATAAGGAATGGTTTAAATGACCACCTCCATTATTTCTTACAGCTGTTCTAATTTGTTCTGGTACTTCATTAAGATCGCTTAATAGTTCTTCTAGAGTTTTTCCTTGTAATGCATCTTGCCCTTCAAGAGCAGCATTTAAATTGTTTACGTATGTTTGATGATGTTTTCCATAGTGAATTTCCATTGTTTTCTGATCAATCTGAGGTTCTAAAGCATTAAATTCGTATGGTAAAGCTGGTAATGAATATGTAGTCATTTTGTAATTCCTCCAATTTTTTATACTTATTGGTTTAAAAAGTATAATTAAACATTAACCCATTAATAAAAAAAAATCAATTACTTTATTTCAAATTTTGGATATTTTATCACAAAACTAATTTAATTCTATGCAAGCAATCTTGTACAAAGTAACTACTTTTAACATTTTATACTTTCTGGTATAATTAATTTCTCTACACTTTTATTTAGGCTGTTTTCTAAAAGGTTATTGTTTTTTCTATAGACAAAAAGAATTAATTGGAAAATAAAGTAGCCTTTATTTATAATTTTTCTCTCCACTGAAATAGAATGGAGGTTTATAATGGTTAATACAAAAACGACAAAAGATAAAATTCTTCATCTTCTCAAAAAAGAAGGTTCCTTAACCGTAAACGATTTTACTGATCGTCTGCAAATAACACATATGGCCGTGCGAAAGCACTTAACGATATTAGAAAAAGATGATTTGATTCAATCCGAACTAATAAAACAACCAATGGGACGCCCTATTCAAAGCTTTACATTGGCGGAAAGAGCAGAATATTTTTTTCCAAAAAGCTATGAAGGAATTAGCATCGATTTATTACATGATGTAAAAGAACTATATGGAGAAGATTCAGTGCAACAGTTATTTAATAAACGGGAAGAACGTCTAACAAAAGAGCATATTTCTCGCATGGAAGACAAAAAACCTTCTGAGAAAATGCAGGAAATGGTTACTATTCAAAATGAAAAAGGCTATATGGCTGATTTATCACAAGTGGACGACTATACTTTTGAAATAACAGAATATAATTGCCCCATCTTAGAAGTTGCTAAGGAGTTTAAGATTGCCTGTCGATGTGAGACAGAAATGCTGAAAAAAGTTCTCGGCACAAATGATGTTGCTAGAACATGCTGCAGAACGGAAGGAGATAATCACTGTAAGTTTTTAGTGAAGTTTGTTCCACAACCTGCTTCTTCCTTAGTAGAGGTATAACAGCTATTTATTGCAAGCTAAGTAGTAATAATAGAAAAAAGGGAAGTCTTAAAGAAAATGATTCTTAAGACTTCCCTTTTTTCTATTACTATTATGCAAAAACAGCTAATTCAGCTTCAATTTGTTTCATAATTAGTTGAAGACATTCTTCTGTAGTTTTCGCAAATATTCTTTTTCCGTTAACAATTGCGTAAGGCCGTTTCGCACACATTCCACAAAATGAAAGACAGCTACTTTCAATCACGGCAACTTCTGGATATTTAGATTCTATTATTTCTTCTAAATTTATTGCTGTAATCAAACTTCCATCGCAAATTTCTACCACTACAATGCCCACTTTTGTGTTCCTCCCCTCGATTAATTATTTCTTAAACTATCTATATCGAATTAATATATGGTTCTAATTTATAGGTATAATACTGAATCATTTTTCATAGACAATTTCTTTTACAATATACGAAAATGATTATTTATTGAGTTTTTTATACCATAAAGTATAAAAAACAAGTATATACATTTAATCATTTTCCACCTAAAAAAGCAAGTAAAGAAGCACTCAACTGACCTAGTAAACTTCTCTTCCATGAAAAATAAAAATACTCCTTTGTAGCTGAAATGTTATGTAATAACAGGTTCATGATCATCTACAGAAGGAGTTTTTGCATTAATATTATTTGTTCAATGGATAATTCTTCTATTCTCTTCCTAAAAAGAAATGGAAAATATACTCTTTAAATATTATTGGAAATATCATCCTAAAAAAATAATAATATTCGGACAATTAGTTCATCGATTCACAATGTTTGATTTTGAAATCGTTTTCAAATATAATGTAAATTAGGTTGGATAACATTAGTGGTTATCATTGTATACAGCGTAGGTGGAGCTGATACTATAAAGGAGCTTTTTTAAGTTCTAATGAAAAGCAGAAAATCTTTTATAAAAAGGATTTTCTGCTTTTCCAATATTACCTTATTGCCATTTTCCATTTTTGCTCATGTCTAAGCAGCCACTCTTTTCTCCACAAGCCACCAGCATACCCAGTTAACGTTCCATTGGCACCGATTATTCGGTGACATGGAATAATTATGCATAGCTTGTTTTTTCCATTTGCACTTCCAACTGCTCTCACTGCCTTTTCGTTACCGATGTTGTTAGCAATATCCTTATAGGATCCGGTTGCAGCATAAGGTATACTAGTTAATGCATTCCATACTTGCTTTTGAAAAGGAGTTCCTTCCATTTCAATTGGAAAAGAAAAATCAAAATATTTCCCACTAAAATAGGCATCTAACTCGTTGAAACATGTAACTAAAACAATAGGTGTCTGATCATCTATCTTATTTTCTGGTAACTCTTTTTCCGAAAACAAAATAGAATAAACAGCTTTATCCGTCCCGCTTATCTCTATTACTCCAATTGGAGATTGGTAATCGATTGTAAACATCCTATTCCCCCATAAAACGCTTATTTGCTCTTTATTTTAACAGAAAAACAAATATTGTTGCTTCATTAAATTTCCCTTTGTTTATTTTTCAAATTATTGTTTACAAATTAGTAAAATAGTGTTAGTCTTTTAAATAATTTACTTAATTCCTATTTAACCTATAGGAATTACAATTTTAAAGGAGGACTTAGCATTGAACTTTTTCGCTATATTAAACATTCTTATCTTACTTATTTTGCTTAGTGTTCTTTTCTACATGCAAAAGAAACATATTTCCTTTTCTAAACGCGTCTTTACAGGGTTAGGACTTGGTGTTTTATTCGGGGCAATCTTACAGTTATTTTATGAACCAAGTTCTGAAGTAATCACTGTTACAAATGATTGGTTTGGATTAGTCGGAAGCGGATACGTAAAACTATTGCAAATGATCGTTATGCCACTAGTTTTTATCTCCATTGTCGCTGCATTCACAAAGCTTGAAAAATCAGCAAACCTTGGTAAAATCAGTGGTCTTGTAATCGGAACATTATTAATCACTACAGCTATTTCTGCTGGAATTGGGATTGCAGCAACAGCTGGCTTTGACTTAAAGGCTATTGATGTAAATGCTGGCGATGCCGAAATTCTTCGCGGACAACAATTAGAAGAAACTTTAGGAGAAGTACAAAGCACAACTGTACCACAAAAAATCCTGAGCTTTTTACCTGCGAACCCATTTCAAGATTTAACAGGGGCAAGACCAACTTCTACTATCGCAGTAGTTATTTTCGCAGCATTTGTTGGGGTTGCATTCTTAGGAATTAGAAGAAAAAATCCTGAGCAAGCTGCATTTTTCCAAAAGATTGTTGAAGCTTTACATACAGTTGTTATGCGAATAGTTACATTAGTGCTACGACTAACTCCATATGGAATACTTGCACTAATGGCGAAGACTGTTGCGGGAAGCAACTTTGATGCGATTGTGAAGCTAGGTAAATTTGTTATTGCTTCCTATGTAGCATTAATTGCCATGTTTATTGTTCATTTAATAATCCTTGCTGTTATGGGACTTAGTCCAAAACAATATCTTAAAAAAGTTTGGCCAGTTCTGACATTTGCATTCACATCACGTACAAGTGCAGGAACAATGCCATTAAACATTGAGGCACAGAAGAATAAATTAGGTGTACCTGAATCGATTGCTAACTTTTCTGCATCCTTTGGGGTATCCATAGGGCAAAACGGCTGCGCTGGAATCTATCCTGCAATGCTTGCAGTCATGATTGCACCAACCCAAGGCATTAACCCTCTATCCCCTTCTTTTATTGCAACATTGATTATTGTTGTCATGATTAGTTCTTTCGGGGTAGCTGGAGTTGGTGGTGGAGCAACTTTTGCAACATTAATTGTTCTGTCTACTTTAAACTTACCAGTTGCTTTAGCTGGGGTATTAATCTCCGTTGAACCATTAATTGATATGGGTCGTACTGCTCTAAACGTAAGTGGATCTATGGTTTCTGGTGTCGTAACAAGTAAAACACTTGGTGAATTAGATACGAAACAGTATCATTCAAATGAAGTGGATACTGCTGAGAATATTGCGTAATAGAAAAGCAAAGCTCCTCCTAAGGTGCTTTGCTTTTTTAGTGTATTCACTCAAATTCATTAATAAGATCAAAATAATTAATTAACATTACTTCTATTTTGTGTTCTTCATTTAAATTTGCTTGCCCAGTAATTGTTCCAACTTCTGCTGTACTGCTGTCCTGTTTACGGTACTCTATTTTTGCAGAAAAATTATATATAATCTCATCAGAACTGGTCTTTTCACAATTAATTTCCAATACTCTTAAAGTGTAATGATATCTCGCAGGTTCATTCCATACTACGGACCCATATCTTGAAACGTATTCAACATACGCTCTATCACTTGCAAAATACTCTTTATATAAGCCCTCTTCATATTCGCTTAATCCCTTTATTTCTCCCTCTTCTACCGAACTCATATTATTCATTAATCTTAACCATTTCTCGTCAGGTCCCGTAAAGTTATTTTTTATAACAGCTTCTATTGTTCTTATATCCGCTTCTTCTTTCGCTGCTATACTATCACTTGGATTTCGTGCCGAATCAGAAGAAATTAAACTTAACCCAAGCGGAATTAATATAATGATAAACGTAGCTACAGCCATAAAAGGAAAAATTTTTGAATAAATCCTCCTTTTTTTTCGTGTTGTAGAAATCTGTGTCCACAATTCTTCTTTTAGTCCACTAGGTATTTTAATAGAGTTATACTCCTTCTCTAACTGCTCCTTTAATCTTTCATCTTCTTGATTATTCTTCAACTTTACTTTCACCTCCTGATTGATACTGTCGATACATTTTTTGTTTTGCACGATATATTCTTGATTTAACTGTTCCTAATTTAATAGAAAGCAATTTAGCAATTTCTCTCTCTGATAAGTCATCCATATATTTTAATATCAATACTTGTTTTTGTTCCGGTGGTAAATTGGCTAAATAATATTCTATTTCATCTTTCTCATAATTAAATTCATAAGTGTTTAACACATAGTTTTCTTCTTCAAACAATTGTGCTGATTGTCTTTTGTTTTTATTATAGATATCAATGGCAGTTCTTGTTGCAATCGTAGTTATCCAAGCACTTAACTTGGAGTGGTTATTTATTTTCCCTAAATTTTTTAATACCTTTATAAAGGTATCATGAGTGGCATCTTTCGCAAGTTCCTCATTTTTCAGAATATAAAAAGTTGTTTTATATACCTTCTCAAAAAAGAGTTCATATATCTCCTTCTCATTAAAACCAGTAATATCGAACACCCCCCTTTACCTTAAAGACCAGTCTATCCACGAAAAAGTTCCACTTTTATTATAAAGGCTGTTTTCGTAAAGTTTGTTGCGATTACCCGCAGCCGGAATACACTTCGCTTTCCGGGGTCTCAGACTGTCTCGCTAATCCCCGTGGCGTCTTCGTGTATTCCGGCTGCTCCAATTTTCCTATTAATTCTTTTTTCCTATTGAAAAAACAACAATCCTTTAGAAAACAGCCATTATAAAAAATGGTAAGTAAATTTAATAAAAAAAATCCTGCTCTCACAGGATTTTTTAACCTTTCTCAATAGTTCATCTTATTTTATCATCGCAAATACTTCTGCTCGCTTGTCACTGTCTGTTTGGAAAACACCACGAACAGCAGAAGTAACTGTTTTAGCACCTGGCTTTTTCACTCCACGCATTGTCATACACATATGTTCTGCTTCTACCACGATCATCACTCCATGAGGCTCTAAAGTTTCCATCATTGTATCTGCTACAGTGGATGTAATTCGTTCTTGCAGCTGCGGGCGTTTCGAAACTGCCTCTATTGCTCTTGCAAGCTTACTTAATCCTGCAACCCTTCCTCCTTTAGGAATATAGGCTACATGTGCTTTTCCATAGAAAGGAACTAAATGATGCTCACACATAGAGTAAAAAGGAATATCTTTTACTAATACAAGTTCTTCATGGTCTTCATGGAAAATGGTTTCAAAATATTCTTTTGGATCGATTGTAAGACCTGAAAAAACTTCTTCATACATTTTTGCTACACGTTTTGGAGTATCCAATAATCCTTCTCTATTTGGATCTTCTCCAACCGCTTCTAATAATAAACGAATTGCCTCCTCTATTTGAGGAGTATTAATTTTACTCATTCCAAAATCCTCCTAAATACCTTCCCGATTATCTACACGCCACGCTTATTTCCCCAAATATACGTATGTAGCTGTGGGAGTACCTTTACATTTTTGAACTCATGATCAAGCATTGTTTTATCAATCAACCACTCATACTTAGTCAATAATTGCTCTACTAATTGAGTGTTATCAGTCGTTTTGTTATCTTCATTACCGACTTGCAGAAAAAAAGGAATATCTGAATAACGCAGATGCACTTTCTTGGCATAGTCATAATCTTCATCTGAAAATACAACGACTTTTATACTAATATGATTACTTTGATTTGCATCTCTTAATCTTTGCATAATCGAATCTAATATGTCAAAATCAGTATTCATTTTAGAACTTGGTGGTTTTGGTGAAATAGTCAATTCATCGATATCTACAAACCAATCCTGCCATTTACTTCCCTGGGTTTCAAGTCCTATTTTTATTTCCTTTTCCTTTAAAAAATCTACCAAATGTGAAAGATTTTTCAATAGGGCTGGGTTTCCTCCAGAAAGGGTGACATGAGAAAAACCATCGCCGCCTAATTGCACTAGCTCCTGCCAAATCTCTTCTGCCTGCATTTGCTTGATTAGTCCCTTGCCGCTGCCATCCCATGTAAAGGCAGAATCACACCAAGCACAAGAATAATCGCAGCCTGCTGTTCTGACAAACATCGTTTTTTGGCCAATGACCATTCCCTCTCCTTGAATCGTTGGTCCGAATATCTCCATTACAGGTACTTTACTCATACTCCATCCACTCCCTTTTCATTTCTGCAAAACTAGTAGGAGTTTCATAGAGGCGAACAAATTCCACTCTTGCCCCATTATCTACTTGTTTCATCTCATCTTTGTTCAAGACTTCTTCCATTTTTTTGAAAATCCAATAAACAATATTCTCTGCTGTAGTATTCATTGGTGGAAGTGTCTCATTTAAATAGCGATGATCCAAGTAAATTTCAATGTCGCTTTTCCAAATCTTTTTAATATCGCCAAAATCTATCATTAATCCGCGGTCATCTAAATAGCCACTAATTCCAAAAACAACCTTGTACGTATGTCCATGCAGATTCATGCATTTCCCTTCGTAGGCATGCAAATGATGTGCTGCATCAAAGGTAAACTCTTTACTAACCATCACACGCTTATGATGATATTTTAATTGCTTTGAAGAAATATCTTCCCCAAATTTTTGCAGTTTATCTACTACTCGAAAGTCATGCATCCTATTATACCCCCTTTCGACCAGCTAAATAATCATCTAAGCCCTTTTTGCGCAACTTACAAGCTGGACATTCCCCACAGCCATCTGCAACAATTCCGTTATAGCATGTCAATGTCTTTTCACGAACAAAATCGAACGCATTCAGTTGATCTGCGAGTCCCCATGTCTCTGCTTTATTTAACCACATTAGTGGAGTATGAATAACAAATTGATTGTCCATTGAAAGATTTAACGTTACATTCAATGACTTAATAAAGATGTCACGACAGTCCGGATATCCACTAAAATCTGTCTCACAAACGCCAGTTACGATATGTTTTGCTTGTATTTGACTTGCTAATACACCTGCAAATGACATAAACAATAAATTACGTCCTGGAACAAATGTGGAAGGCAATGCGCCATCCTTACCTTCTTCTACCGCAATATCTTCCCTTGTTAAAGCATTTGGCGCAAGCTGATTTAGTAGCGACATATCAAGAATATGATGTTTAATGCCAAGTTCTTCAGTAATCTTCTTCGCACATTCAATCTCTGTAATATGCCTTTGGTTATAGTCAAACGTGACAGCCACTACTTCTTTGAAGTTTTTCATCGCCCAAAATAAACAAGTAGTGCTATCTTGACCACCACTAAATACAACAACCGCTTTTTCGTTTTTCATTTCTAAAATCTCCTTCATATAGAAAAAACAGCACTACTAAGAAAGCAGTCCTGTTTTTCTTAGTTTTTTAAAGAGGGTAGCTAGAACCTCCACCGTAGAAACGGATTTTACTATGCTATTGTTTTAGCTCGACTTATTATATCGCATATTCGACAATTATTCTATGAGAATATTATTTTTTCGCTAAACAAAACTTATATGAATTACATCACTCTTTTCTTTGTATATAGATTAGTAACAACAAAACCTAGAACAATCATTAAAGTAGCTAGTAAACCGCCTTCCAGGCCAAAAGAACCGCCCGTTAGCCAATTATTTCCCATGGACACATCGATTCCATAAAGACCGTGCGGAGTAGTACCACTAACTGGAAAACCAAACACATTTCCTTGAAAATAATTCCACGTTATATGGTAACCAATTGGCATCCATAGGCTTTTCGTCTTATCATACATATAAGCAAACAGGAGCCCAACAAGAAAAATATTAATAATTCCAAGAACCGCCACATTCGGATTTAATAAATGTGCCACACCAAAAATAAGCGAGGAAACGATATACACGACCGTCTTAGAGTTACCGTTATCTGCAAGTGTTGTCATAATGTAGCCTCTAAATGTTAGTTCCTCTGAAAACCCTACTAAAATAAAAAACAGAAGATAAGATAGCGTGTAGGCAGAAAAATCTGGTGAAGCAAAAGAATTAGCCATCTCTATATTTTTGGTGAATAATAGAATTAAAAAAATAAAGACGATAGACACTGCACCAAGTCCTAAACCAGTAATAAAATCTGGAGAAAACCTTTTAAATCCCATTTCTGAAATTCTCTTCTTATTAACAAACTTCCATAAAAGAAACAAGATTGCGATACCACCGATTAATCCTAAACCTTGAGACAAGAGAGATAGCGGAGAACTATCTAAAACCTGATCAATCGTTTCATCCGAAATATTAGGATGAATTTGTGATTCAATAATTACGGCGATAATCATACCTGGGGCTGAAAGAATCATTTGCGCTATCATTGTAGCTGTTATAGCTAACAAAATAATCCAGCCCGACCTCACTTTCCCCATTTTATTTTTATACATCATTTTCCTCCTCTTTTCTTCACAATATATTCATAGAATTTTTTCCTCTATTCATTATATCTATTTCTTTTTGGACAATATATACTCTAATTCAATATTTTTCTACTATTCATATCATAGAAAAAAGATTCCCCTTAATATAGAAAAATCTAAAATAAGCATACATTATTCATCCATAAGCCTGTGCCGCAATTGCATATAAGCTATTATTTCTTTTTGGAAATGCTTCAAGATTCTTGACCATTACCGGGGGACGATCGTTTACTTGAAATCCTACTGTCTCTAATTCTTTCATTAATGATGTCTTCCCATCTAATACATCTATTCGTATACTTCCCTTATTGGTCGCAATTATTGTTTGAATAAGGAGCATCGCTTGTTTATCATTTTGAGCAACTACTGGACCAAGTACGAGATTAGCAGGTTTTTTAACAGCAAGAGCATATCCAACAATTATGCCTTGTTCCTTTAGCACAAGTGTATCCTTTGCCTGCTTTATCCTATTTTTTAGAAATAGTTCTCTCCCACTTCCAAATGCCACTTCGTCTAACTCCATCATTTCTTTTATATCAGTTTTGTTTAACGGACTAATGGAATAACCATCCGATGCTACCTCAAATATTTTTCCTTCCCCTAGAAGCTTTGTCACATGACTATATTCTTTAAAGCCTAATTTTTCATATACAGGTCTACCTTCTTTTGTAGCAATTAACATAAGTGCGGTATTTTGTGTTACTTGGCTCATACACTGAATCAATAGCTCTTTCGCTAATCCTCTTCCTCGATAGTCTGGATGGACAATAACCATGCCGATCGAGGCTAATTTAGCTCCATAAGGAATAATGGCCGCACAGGATATAACCATCTTATCGATATTTACATGTCCATAAACACTCCCTGAAGCGAGCAAAGTTTGTATTTCCTCTCTATCATAATCCCAACCAACGATCGTGGCTAAGGATAGCAAGTCTCCGATATGTAATTGATTTAACTGCTGCCTTGTTACTACCTCTTCCTTTTTCATTAGTTACTCCTTCCTCAATAAATCAACAGAATATTATAAATAATATTTCTATTATAATGGAAATTTCCATCCATGGGGATTTTTTTCTTTTACTGAGAAGGAAGATTTTCTTTTTATATAGAAAAGAATCAGAAACTTTTTGCGTGGTGCACAAAAGTCTGATTCTTTCCCTAAACACATTTCTAGCTAAATTTTCATTTCTTGTCCTTTAAAATCAATAAATCCTAGTTCACTTTTTGCTTCTATCTTTCCTTCTAGAATATCTAGTATGCCATTTGCTGATTCTTCTGGATAGCCTGTAGCATTTTCGCCGCCCATATCCGTTTTGATCCAACCAGGATGGACAGCATGTACAGCAATATCCTTTTCTTTCACATATCTTGATAATTGTACACTAAACATGTTCAGCGCAGCTTTCGAAATGCCATAGGGAAAATCACCACCATAAGCATTATGAATACTACCAGCTTCAGAAGAAATATTAATAATCGTTTTCTTCTTCCCTTTATATAAGAGTGGTAGAAAATGTTTCATTACTCTCATTGGTCCTAATACATTAACATCCATTGTGAACTTCACATTTTCAAAGTCTAGCTCTTCGATTATTTTTCCCCGCTCTGTCAAAACTCCGGCATTATTAATAATTCCATCGATAGAACCGACATCCTCTGCTGCTAATTTAGCTGCAGTTGCAACAGATTCCTCGTTCGTTACATCAAGGAAATATGTATATACTTTATCTGGATATTGTTTTTTCAATAGATTAATAGGGGAATCCTCTTGTATTGTTCGCACACCTGCAAGCACAGTATGGCCTCGTTCCAAAGCCGTTTTGACTAGATGAATCCCCAATCCCCGATTAGCTCCTGTAAGAATAATTTTCATTCACTACACTCCTATTCCTTTTCACAACAACTAAATGTATTTGCAGCTGATGGATTCTTATCCTTTCTCTGGCTGAATCTCTGTATGAAGCGCTTTAAAAAATTGCTGAATATATTTATAGCTGGATCCGAAATCTCCTAAAGCCCCTTCCTTTGAACAATAAACATCAATTGCAGATTGCATTCCGGCCATCTTATAAACCGTAATAATCATTAAACTCGATCCCTTACTTAGGACAATTTCGCCACGATCCGTATCGATTTTTTTCAATTCCCAATTCGTCATTTTTCTTTCTATCACGGTTTTTACCGTTTCCATTAATCGATCACGACTTTTTTTATAATAGCGTGTCTTTAATTCAGGAACTTTAGGCTGTTCCTTCGTCTCTTCAAAACTTTTAAAAATCCCTACCAGCACACGTGTTAAAGACAATTCCTTTTCCTCCTCAAAACATGAATTCCTACTATTTTGCTAACAAACACTAGTACAAAAATGGCTACTAGCAGCTGTTTCAATGGCTACTTATGGGTTGTGCCAGTCAAATGTAAGAGCTTTCTTTTTGTTTTATTATAGCTTATATCTGAAAATCAATCTAGGACAAACTGTATAGACATATTAAATAAGAACAAATATTTCTATTAATATATTGTCCTACTCTTTAGCTTATGCTTAAGAAAGCCATGTACTTTTGGCACACTGCTTCCTTAAGCTACTTTTTTGTTATTCCTTATTTAATTCAGGTGGAATGCGAAGGTTTGTCGCTTGTTCATAACTAAATGCCATTTCAATTAATCTAGGTTCACTATAGGCTAATCCTGAGAAGGTGATTCCCATAGGCTTTCCTTTGGGTGTATATCCTGCTGGAACAGTAATAGATGGATATCCTGCTTTTGCAGGCATCTCACATCCTAAATATTTCGCAAACACTAAGCCATCCAATTGATATTCTTCCATTGCCACATCGATTCCTTTTGTTGCCGAAAGTCTAATATCCTTTTCTCGGTGTTTCTTGTATTTTGGATCGTCCAAATCTCCGTTTAACGTTTGGCAGTATTCAAGAATTGTTTGCCCATACTTAACAGCATCCAAATGTTGTTTATTAAATGCAATTACTTCACTTAATGAATGAACGGGAACTTCCTCTGAAAGTTTATGTAAGTAGTTATTTATACCATGCTTAAACTCATGATAGAGAACGATCGACTCAAACTTTTCTCGAGGAATTGTCACATCAAGCAGAATAGCTCCTTGCTTTGTTAATTCTTCCAATGCTTCATTAAACAACACAACTTCGTCTTCCTCTTCAGGCAAGAAGGAACGATCAACGCCAATTCTTTTTCCTTTAAGACCGTCCGTTTTTAAAAATGTTGTATAATCACTCGGCTGCCCTTCACATGTTTTAGTCACTTCATCTGCTTCGTCTACACCTGCAATTATTCCTAAAAGAATAGCAGCATCACAAACTGTTCTCGTCATTGGCCCCGCCGTATCCTGACTATGTGCGAGCGGAATAATGCCGGAACGGCTAACAAGACCAAGGGTTGGTTTAATTCCGACAAGGGAATTATTGCTAGCAGGACTAAGAATAGATCCAGACGTTTCTGTCCCTATCCCAACAACAGCAAAATTGGCGGCAATGCTTGCGCCAGTGCCAGAACTTGAACCACCAACATCCCATACAGCAGGACCATATGGATTCATTACTTGGCCACCTAATGAGCTATAGCCGTTGGGCATATCTAATTCAGTAATAAAATTAGCAAATTCTGAAAGATTTGCCTTTCCAATAATAATCGCTCCTGCCTCTCGTAGCTTTTTGACAATAAAAGCATCTTCTTTTGCAAAATTATTTTCCAATGCAATCGAGCCGGCAGTTGTAGCCATCGCATCCTTCGTATCAATATTGTCCTTAATAATAACAGGAATACCATAAAGTGGTCCAATTTGATTGATTTCCTGTCTTTTTTTATCTAGTTCTGCTGCAATCTCTAATGCATCAGGATTAATTTCTCTAATAGAGCATAATGTAGAATCATACGCAGCTATTCGCTCTAAATATTGCTTTGTCAGTTCCCATGAAGTAATAACACCCGAATCAAGTGCCTTTTGCACTTCTAAAATTGTTGCTTCTTCTATATTAAAGGGAATTCGATTATCAATTTTCATGTCCCTTCTACCCCCTTCTCATTTTCTTAAGTATAGCTTGTTCCAATTGTTCAGAGAAGAAGAAATTTTTCGTTTTATCACAATGTTTTGATATAGTATAATTTTATAAAAAAGGGAGAAAAAAATGACCTATACACTCCAACCTATCACACAAGAACAAGCAGAAGAAATAGCTTATAACTGGCATTATGATGGAAAGTATGCTTTTTATGATATGGAGGCGGATGAAGAAGATTTAGCAGAATTTCTTGATAATAATAAAAGAAATAACTCTATTTATGCTGTTACTGAAAAAAAGCAGCTCATTGGTTTTTTCAGTATATATCAAGAAGAAAATAATACAATTAATATAGGACTTGGTCTTAGACCTGATTTAACAGGTCAGGGGAATGGATATACATTTTTAACAACTGGAATCAATTATATAAAAGAACGGTATTCCCCAGCCTTTATCTCTTTGGCTGTCGCAACTTTCAACACTCGGGCCATCAAAGTATATAAGAAAGCAGGTTTTAAAGAGACAACGACATTTATGCAGTCGACAAATGGAGGAGAATTTGAATTTGTTAAAATGATTTATACCTGTTCGATAGCATGAAAAGGAAGCCGGGACACAAGTATTTTCAACCAAATAACCCCGAACGATTATACGTACATGCTAAGAAAATTTCATATAATTGTTTGGGGTTTTATTCATTTTAAGAAAGAAGGTTTGTGGTGATCACCCGCAGACTGAATACACTTCGCTTTGTATTTCCTACTCATTATATTTTCTTTTAAAAAAATGATGGAACGAGCTGGTTTCGCTACTAAAATGAGAGATTGTTCGTCTTTATCTATTATATATTTTGTTCTGTCCCAGTCTTATTATTTGAAGTTATTTAAGGTCTATTACCATACCGGGATTTACCAACTGAACGGGACCACTATACCCTTGTTTTGCTTCTTCCACAAGTTTTTCTTGTTCACCATAATGGGGAAGATGGGTTAAAAGGAGTTGCTTTACACCCGTTTGTTCAGCAAGTTTTCCGGCTTCCTCTCCAGTTAGATGTCCTTTAACTATACCAAATTGTTCTTTATAAATGCTTGCTTCACTTATTAGAACATCCGCATTTTTTGCAAACACAACTAAATCATCCTTCCACTCGGTATCTGCGGTGTAAAGAATGGTTTGGCCACTTGCCTGTATTTTCATAGCCAAACAATAGGCAGGATGAATCGTTTCACAAAAAGATAGGCTGAATGGTCCTATGTTAGACGTTTTTCCTACTGAAATTTCCCGTCCTTCTGTATAAATATCATTGGTTAATTCGTCAAACTTAGCATCTCTTTTATGCCCATAGATTGGGAAAGGTTTTGTTCGGTTTCCGAGTTTTGTCTCAACTAGCATAGCATATTGCAGAACTCCCACATCAGCGATATGGTCATGATGATAGTGGGAAAGAATGCATGCATCTAAATCTTTTAAATCGACATATGATTGAACTTTTGATAACACCCCACTCCCACAATCAACCAATAAATGAAATCCATTAGACTCTAATAAAAATGAAGAAGTAGCACTGTCCTTGCCTGGATATCCTCCGTATTTTCCTAAAAAGGTAATTTTCATTTTTCTATCCACCTATCCTTTCGAACTTCTCCAATCATTATTACCGATTTCGATTCACGATATAATCTACTAAACACTTTAAAAAGTTTGTCTTCTTTGGCAAGGAATTAACAATTTCCAAGGCCATACAATAATGCTCCCACATTTCCTTTTTCGCACCTTCCAAACCAAGTACTGTAACAAAAGTAGATGTATCGTTGTCTTTATCCATACCAGCTTCTTTTCCTAATATTTCTTTACTTCCTTCCGCATCCAGCAAATCATCCTTAATTTGAAAAGCGATGCCAGCATGGTAAGCATATTTCTTCAATTGATCCTTAACTTCTTCTGAAACTCCTGCTAAAATAGCAGGCATAAGAAGAGCGGCTTCAAAGCCAATGCCTGTTTTATAAAAACAAAGGGTATTCAATTCTTGAAGGGATAATTGTTTTCTTCTGGATTCTAAATCCATCACCTGTCCTTTACACATATCAGCAGTAGCCTTTGTTGTATATTGAATCAGTTTTAACACAATAGAACCAGCAAAATCCTGTAAACTAGCTTGTTCCTCTATTGCCTTTTGTGTAAGAAAGAGGCCTGTTAACTCAGCTGTTGCAGCATTATATACTTCATGTAAAGTTGGGCGCCCTCTTCTCATCACAGCATTATCCTGTGTTGGCAAATCGTCAAATATAAGAGAAGCTGTATGCATATACTCTACAGATCGCAACAATGGAACGATTTGAGCATCATCTAACTCCAATTCCTTTACCCCAATAAACCATGTAATAATCGGTCGCAATCTTTTCCCATCCCCTGCAAGACTATAATTTGCTGCTTCTGTCACGATATCCTTCTCTAACATTGTGTTTTCTGTAATTGGCAATATCTTCTCAATAGGTGAACGAATAGATTGAAACATTTCTGAAAACTCCGTCTGCTCACGACGATTTTCCTTCAATGTGGCAATCATATGATCACGAAGCAGCTTATCGAAAAAGTCAACATCATCGGCTTTTGCAACCATTTGTTGGAGTAACTGATTAAAGGGAGGAAATCCCTTTGTTAAAATCCCCATTAAATCACTATACTTCTGTTCCCCCAATTTTTCCTTTAACCGTTTTAACCCATTAATTGCCCGGTCTAATATAACTTCCTGTGTTTTGGAATCAGAATGGTATACGTCGTGAATCAAATAGGAAATGACTGTCCAATACATTTCAAACGGATTAATTAAATCCTTTCTTGTTTGATAATAAGTAAGATAATACGTATAAGGTGTAACTGCCCCATCTTTTTGATCATCAAACATATCTGCTAAATCATCGGCTAGCTGATTATAAATACCATAATAAAAGGTTCTTTGATCATACCCTTCATCTTCAGGAGCATTCATTAACGACCGAACAATCTGCCGAGAAGCGGAAGATTTAAGAATTACCGGTATATATAACTCTTCGTTAGAATAAGTACTATTGGTCAATTCCTTTTTTCTATCTACCTCTTGTGAATGAAAAAAGATATAGGATTGGTTTAAAAATAACTCCCATGTTTGATTATCATGCTGTTTCTTCATATATTCGAACGCTTCTTTTAGTTCTTTATGAATGAATTGAATGAGTTCTTCATTTTTTCCAGACCATTTACCTAAGTCAGGAACTTCACCTGTTTCTAATGTATGTCGTATTAAATTGGAATACTGTATTTCTTCTTCCAACGATAAAATTTTTGCATCAAGCAAATCATCAATTAAAGGATAGGTTAAACCATAATAAAAACCTAGTTTTATCGCTTTTTCTAATCGAGTCTGGCGCTCTTGATTTGAAAGCTCTAGTTCTCTTCTTTCCTCCAATTCATGCATTAAAACTCCTGCAAGGATTTTCAGTATTTTTCGTTGGGCATGCTCTACACTCATCCCAGCAGGTATATGAGAAGTCACTTGCTTCAGTCTTTCCAATACCCAAATCATCGTATGTTCGACCGCTTCTTTTTTAGCTAACTTATATATACTGGATACACTAAAATTTCCCTCCTCTGCATCTTTCTTCAATAAATGATTTTTCATATTTTTAACTACTTCATTTATTCTTTCTTGAGTAGATTGAGAAGAGAGGGCCTTTCCTAAATCACGCATATAAAGATAGGAAATACTCCGATTTAAATAATCATCTAATTTCCCTACATAATTTAGCCATTCTATATAGGTTCGATATCCTTTTACAACTGGTTTTCTTTTTTTTCGGGAAAAATAAGTAAGGATGGATGGAGAATGAATATGACTTATCTTCCAAGTTTGAAAGTCATTCGTTAAGCGTGACACATAAGACTTATCCGTTAACTGATTTTGAAGGGAATGGAAATAACGGGCTGCTTTGTGCTCCGCCGATCGATATTCCTCATTTATTTTTACTTTTATTCTTTTTTTCATATGAACATTACCTCTGCTTTTACTTTAAGTTCGTTTAACTAGTTTAATATAATCACCTATCTTCTTTATTATAACTAGAATGTTCATTATCTCCTATTAATCTTAATTTTTTATTAAAAAACCCTCCTGTTTTGGAAGGAGAGTTTTTGGATTAGATACATTTTCTTGTGTACCATGTTTTGTTAAACTTTTTGTTCATTGTAGAAAGGGAGAGAGGTTATTTAGTAAACAAACTAACTGTCTATTACCTTTTCTCGTCGATTTTCTTCTACTGAGTACCGGATAGCACTCCTCAAGATTCTTCAAACAGAAGTAGCTTTTTGTTTTGGAATAGATGGTATTGGCTTTGATTCATTTGCTTTTTCTATTATGGATGGTCTTGCCAATACTAATACAGAAACAATTAACATAGATCCTGCCACGATTAGAACCCACTGTGCTGGTACATGATCATATAGTACGCCAAATAATAAGGTACCAACAGGCATCATACCCATAGCAAATGTCTCTAATATCGTAAAAACTCTTCCTTTGTATTCATTCGCAATTTTTTTTTGCATAAGTACCATGATTGGAATATTCACCAAAATGTTAACCGCTCCAAATATAAACATGAGGACAAAATAATAGATAAAAACAGACAAAGAAGTAAATGGAATAAGCATAGGAACAGCTGCAGCGATAACCAGTAATCCTAAAGTAAAAATTCCCATTTTACTAACTGATAAGGGCTGTTTAAATTCCTTTCCAAAAGACAGATAGATCGACAGGAGTAGCGTCCCAACTGCAAAAGCACCTTCAACAATCCCAAACTGCACGGATGGCATATGTAATTTCGTATTAACGATAAAAGGGAACCCTACATTAAATGCTGTAAAAATAAAATTAACGATCAAACTTATACTGATGATCGTCATCAATAATGGTTGCAGCCTTACATAATTTAAACCTTCTTTTAAACTTTGAAAAACAGATTCTTTCTTCTCCTGTTTATCCCGTTCTTTTTCAAAAAGGGTAAAATTCATGGTGGAATCGAGTATAACCGCAATCAATGATGCGATAAGATAGATCGTTAAAAACACAGACATAGAAACCAAACCAAATAATATTCCACCGATAGCAGGACTTGCAATTTGCGCAATGGAAATAGCAATTTGATTTAAAGAGGATGCTTTCTGGATGCGAGTTTCATCAATTAATCCTGTTAATGATGAAGTAAAGGCATTACTTGCAAACATAGAGGTGATCGACAAAATACAAGACGTTGTATAAATGGCGGGTAATGACAATCCCATTGTTATGCTATAAAGTAGTAATCCACCTATTGCCATTGTAGTAACCGTTTGAGCGGTAATAGCAATTATTTTTCGAGGATACCTGTCAATAATGGACCCAGCAAAAGGAGCAACGATTGTTCTAGGCAAGATATTACATAACATATTCACGGCAAAACTCATCGAAGAACCAGTCAAATGCAAAATATACAAACTAATGGCAAATGTGTAAATTTGCGAGCCGGCTGTTGCAATTAATTTACTACTTACAAATGTCCATAAATGATAGATCGCTCTCTTTTCTAACTGATATTCATCCAACAAAATCCCATCCTTCCCCAATAAAGTTTAATTAAATTAAACAAATCATATCACACAAAAATTTCCCTTTCAAGAAAAAGTTTAATATAATTAAACTATCGAATAAAGGAGTGTACTATTATGCTAGGAGAACGAATTCGTACATTAAGAAAACAAAGAAAAATGACACTGGAAGCATTAGCTGGAGAAAGATTAACGAAAGGCATGCTTAGTCAGATTGAAAATAATAAAGCAAAACCTTCGATGGAGAGTTTGGAATATATTGCTGAGAGACTTGGAGTAGAGATTACGGAACTACTAGGGACTATCAGTTATGTGGAATTAAGAAAAGTATTAGAGAAAGCAGAAAGAATTTATGAAGAATTTCGCATCTATTTTAAACACTCAGAGGAGACCATTCAACAAAGCAACAAGCTAATTGCACTTATTGAGCCTTATATCCCTAATTTGAATGAAAGCTATGAATCAGCTCGCTTGTTGGAAATTTATAGTCGCAGTTTATTTTGTCTGAATAGAGAAGAGTGGAAATTATATTGTGATAAAGCAGCATTAATTTATGATTTACTTAATCTGACTGCTAATCGTGCAGACATTGCAATCTTTAGAGGCATAACCTTTTTTTTGGAACATCGTTATCAAGAAGCTCTACAATATTATTTGGAAGAACGAAAACACATTGAAACAACCCATATAAAGATTGATCCTATGACTCAAGTCAATATGGATTATTATACTGCCGCCATTTATTCAGCACTCGGTGACATAAAAGCAACATCAGAAGCAGTGGAAAAAGCATTGGAATATTCTAAAAAAGAAAAACTCTATTACAAAACAGACGACATCTATAAACTTGCTACAGTAGTCTCTTTATTAGTAAAAGAAGAAGAAAAATTCCATTACTACTTAAAAAAATTAAAGCAATATGGAGAATTTGTAGAAGATAAAATTTTTGAGGAACTCTGTGATGTACTATATGCGGAATACTTACTTCATGTAAAAGAAGAATATCAAGAAGCTATGTCTATAATTGATCAATATTTAACTTTTGATGAAAATAACCAAAAAGTAACCGGTGATAATTGGAATATGCTTCAAAAAGGAAAAGTGATGTATTATGTAAAAGAATATAAAAAAGCACTCAACATTTTAAAAACTATTTATGTTCCAAAACATATTAATCATCCAGTTGACCTAGCCATTTATTATACAAAAGATACCTTTATTGCTCTTTGTTATAAAGAACTCCATAATATAAATAAAGCACTAGAGCATGCAAAAATTTCCTATGACTGCTTTTTACCCCTACCTGACTCTATATTTAAGACACTTTGTATAGAAACATATGAAAACATGCGTCTAATCTAAATGTGCTAACTTCTGAGAAAGTTCAATAATCTCTCTCCTTATGTTAGCTTATCAAAAAAATAAAAAAGGGCGTGAATAAATTCCTTCATACCCTTTTTCTCTATATCGCTAAAATCACTAGTGTTGCGTTAATTTAATTTAACTATTAAAAATACTTGAAATGTTCAATTTTATCATTTTATGCAAAGAAAAAGTCCTTTATAATGGATAAGTTAGGTGGTAACCCGTCCAAATCCACTAAAAAGGACTATCGCATGGACAAGATTACACGAAAAACTTCATTTGGACAATGGTTTTCACCAATAAATCTTCAATTATTTGAAGAAAACGTGAAAACGTTGAAATTAGATTTCTATACGAAAAAACTAACGACAGAGTCATTTCTAAAATTATTACTTTTTGCGCAGCTAGAAGAAGTCGAAAGTCTGCATGCGCTGAGCGATTGTCTTTTCGATGATCAACTGCAAAAGGGCATTGATCTTGATTCTATCAGTATTTCCCAACTCTCACGCCGTTTAAATGGCATGAATCCAGACTTATTCCAAAAGCTTTTCCTTGATTTAGTTTCACAAATTCATGCCAAAACGCACAACACGAAACTTGTGATGCCATTAAAAATCATTGATTCAAGCACATTGCCTCTCAATTTGACTAATCATAAATGGGCAAAATTCCGCAAAACAAAAGCGGGTGTTAAATTGCACTTACGCCTTGTGTTTATGGAAAAAGGTATATCCTATCCCGAAAAGGCCATTATGACAACGGCCAAAGAACATGACCGCGGTCAGCTTGAAGTAATGGTTGATGACAAGGAATGTATGTATGTGTTTGACCGTGGTTACTTAGACTACGAACGCTTTGATCGGATGACAGATGACGGCTACTTTTTCCTTTCTAGGCTGCGAAAAAACGCAGTCATACGGGAGGTTTACGATTTTAAACTACCCGAGAATACATCTGTTTTGTCGGATCAAATGGTGTTGATTGGTACGACGCAAAACCGTGCCGAAAATTACTTTCGTCTTCTAAAAGTGATTGATTCAAAAGGAAATGAGCTTCATTTAATCACAAATCGTTTTGATTTAAGTGCTGAAGAAATCTCAAAGATGTATAAATCACGCTGGGCGATTGAGTTATTTTTCAAATGGATTAAACAACATCTCCATATCAAAAAGTTTTACGGCCAAAGCGAATGGGCAATTCAGAATCAAGTGTTTATCGCACTTATTGTTTTTTGCCTGCATGTTCTCGCACAAATCGAGACAAAAAGTAAACGAAAAACCCTACAAATTAGCCGATATTTACGGGCAGCTTTGTGGAAACCAGCACATATTTGGCTTCGAAAGATTGAAGGAAAAACCATTCCTTAATAAACAAATTGTCGTCGTCTCTTAAGTCTAATTGTAAAAAAATTCCAAATGGATGGATCCACCTTTAGTTGGGTATTTACTTTTTTGGCTCTTAACAGGGGACATATTTAAACTGAATATTCTAACAACATTTATGCAACACTAGTGCGCTAAAATCTCTTTCGTAAAATGAATATAATCAGTGAAATAACCATCCACTTCATATTCCAATACTCTTTCTTGTTCCTCTTTTTGTGTTTTCTTATTTATAAAATATACGTGAACTTCTTTTCCCTTCTTATGTAATTCCTCTACCACTTTTTTTGTAACATCAGTAGACTCTATTCCGATAATAGGGAAATCAACCGTATGTGCCTTTTCCAAGGAAAAAGAGCCTTTTCGAAAAAGAAGGGCTAATTCAGTATCTGGTGCTAATTCTTTTATCTTCATTAAGCTTTCTTCTGAAAATGACTGAATCGTTACTAACTCTTTATCTAAAAGCTGATACTCTTCTAACAACTGAATCAGTTTTTCCTCCATTGCTAGTTTCTCATCAACGAGCCTTGTTTCTATATAATAGTTTTGAGTATCATGAAAAGTTTCTAATATTTCTTTTAAAGTTGGGATTTTTTCTGTTATTTCCTTGCTATCATCCGATTCCATCGTTCGAAACGCTCTTATTTCTTCTAATGTATAATCAGAAACCTTCCCTTTTCCATTTGTCGTACGATCCATTGTCTCATCATGCATGACAATTAATTCGCCATCCTTAGTCATTCTCAAGTCCATTTCTAGTGAATCTACACCTGTCTCTGCTGCTATTTGATAAGCGGTAATAGTGCTCTCGTTATACCATTCATTCGCCCCTCTGTGTGCAATCACTCTTGGAGTGTCATCGATTTCTATCGCAGATTGACTCACCATGGCTACCGACTGATTATTATCGCAGGCAGAAAGAGTAACAAACAAAAAAGAGATTACAATGCTTCCAATCAAGTACTTACTCAACCGAAACAGCCCTTTCTTGTCTAATCGCTATAGCCAATTCTGGATAATCAGTTATCACTGCTTCCACTTCTGCATCAATAAGATTAGTCATCTCTTCCTCTTGATTTACAGTCCACACTCTTACTAGCTTTCTTAATTCCTGCCAATCTTGCAAATTATCTATCACCATTTCTTTATGAAGATGCAAGGCCTCTAATTCCAAGCTTTTTATATAATCAAGAGGATTGGAGATTACTTGATTTAATAACCAGGCAATCGAAGCAGAGGAATCTATTGCTTTGATTCTTAGCAAGGTCGGCAAATGAAAGGAAGAATAGACTACCTTACGACCATTCCCATATTCGTTTACAAGTGCAAGCGTCTTTTCTTCTATTCCTTCGTATTCAAACGTATAGGTTTTAAGTTCAATATTTAATTCGATATCGTATGGCACAAGCAGTTGTAAAACTTCTTTTAAAGTAGGTACTTTTTCTACTATCCAGCTTTCTTCATAATCAGGAAGAGAGGAGAACTTGCTTCCCGCACTAAATTGTTTAATTTCTTCCAAAGTATATGCTCTTACAAAGCCGGTTCCATCTGTTGTCCGATTTAAAAATTCATCATGAATAACAATAACTTCCCCATCTTTTGTTAAATGGATATCTAATTCAATCCCATCAACTCCTTGTAAAATCGCTTGTTGGAAACTAAGAAGAGTATTTTCAGGGAATCTTCCTTTTGCTCCTCTATGTCCATATATTTTTGTTTGGTTCATGCTCTTCTCCTCCTTTTTAATGGAAAGAAACAGACCAACAAGTATTCAATTAGTCTGCTTTCCTAACGTCCTATTTTCTAGCTCGATTCGCCTTTTCAATTGCTTCATTAAATTGTTTTACCATATTGCTATAGGTTTCATCGACATCTCCACCGTTATAAACAGTCTCAAGTGCCGTTTCACTAATGCGGCGTCCTTCTGGAATCATATCCATTAAAGCACCTTGGGTAGCATAAGAAGACGTCGTTGATTGTAATTGATCTACCGTTACCTTTAATTGTGGCATCTTCTCGTATGCCTCTTTTACAACTTGTTCGTCGTAAGCATCTGGATTAATGGCAAAGTAGCCTGTACCAACATGCCATTTTGCTTGCACTTCTGGAGTTTGTAAATATTTCATAAATTCCCAAGCAGCCTTTTTCTCTTCTTCACTTTTATCTTTCATCATCCAAAGACTGGCTCCGCCAATAACCACACCTTGTCTCTCTACTGCTTCTGGATGTGGAATAAATGCAACCCCTACTTCAAATGGTGCATTATCAATAACGTCTCTCGCACTAGCGGAAGATTGCATAAACATTGCTACATCCCCTGCAAGGAAACCAGCTACCATGTTATCTCCATTTGTACCGTAGTTAGCAAATGTTTTATCATTAATCATTCGTTTTACCCACTGAAAAATGGATTTGCCTTGTTCATCTGTAAATCCTACTTCTGTTGGTGTGTCTGTTCGGCCATTATCATTATTCATTAATAATGCTCCTTGATTCGCCAATAATTGCTCATATAACCAGCCATATGCTTGGAGCGCAAATCCTTTCATTTCTGGGTTTGCTTTCGCTATTGCCTTTCCTGCCTCTTCTACTTCTTCAAAAGTAGCTGGAGCTTTCTCAGGGTCTAGACCCGCAGCCTTAAAAGCGTCCTTATTGTAGTACATAACTGGTGTAGAAGAGTTAAATGGCATCGAATAAAATGTATCTTCCATTTTATAGTAGTTCGTAATATTTTCCTCTAATCCACTCATATCATAACCATCTTCATCAACAAGTGTTTGAATTGGTTCTACAAATCCACTATTAATCATCGACTTTGTGCCAATCTCAAAAACCTGCATCATAGCCGGTGCACTATCTGTCCCTGCAACCGTATGGAATTTCGTTAAGGCTTCATCATATGTACCTTGATACTCTGCATTTATTTTCACCTTATCTTGCGAACGGTTGTATTCTTCCACAATATTATTTAATGCCTCTTGGGCTGCTCCTCCCATTGAATGCCAGAATGTAACGGTAGTCGGACCATCCTTCTCTTCTCCATTAGTGGAAGATTCTGCATTATTGCTACATCCTACAATAAATAAAACTAGTGTTAGCATAAACATACTTAATAGCTGCTTCCTTTTCTTCATTTTCTTCCTACACTCCTTTATTTAACCGTTAATAAAAATGGTTACTTTGTTTGCAAAGATTATTTTAAGGCTCCTTCGGTTAATCCTTTCTGGAGCTTTTTCTGACCTAAAAATAATAGAATTAATGTTGGCAAAACAACAATAATTGCTCCTGCCATAATGACGCCCCATTCATTTAATTGTTCTTGTGATTGAAGCTGCCTTAATCCTATTTGCACAGTACGTACACTATCATTTGTTGTCGCCAACAGCGGCCATAAATACATATTCCAAGAGGTGACAAACCCGTACACACCAAGTGTAATCAAACTTGTTTGGGCCATCGGTAAAACAACTGTTAAATAAAATTTAAAGTCACCAACCCCTGCTATTTCGCTAGCTTCCTTTAACTCTTTCGGGATTTGCTTGAAATTCTGCCGCAAGAGAAAAGTCCCAAATGCTGTCGCGAAAAACGGAATAGTCAATCCATTAAAATGATCCAGCCAGTTTAGGTTTCTTATCGTCTGAAAGTTTGGAATAATTGATGCTTCAAACGGCACCATCATTGTGGCAATAAAGATAAAAAAGATAAAATCTCTCCCTTTAAACTCTAAAAATACAAATGCATATGCTGCTAAACTAGCAAGAATTAATTGGCCCACCATAATAACAATGGAAACAATGAAGCTATTTATTAAATAGTGCATTAACGGAAAACGCTCAAACACTTTCAAATAATTGTCCAAGGTTAATCCGGTCGGTATTATTTTTCCTGTCATAATATCCTGAGAGGACATAAAGCTCATCAAAAACGCGATAATCGCTGGAGAAAAAATAAGCAATGCTGATACAGTCAACAATAGATAAAAGATAACTTTTTTATGGATTGGCAATGTCACTGATAATGAACCTTCCTTTCCCCAAGCTTAAATTGAATGATGGTTAAAACAAGGATAATCACAAAAAGAATAATTGCTTGTGCGCTCGCTGTACCATATTGGTAATTCATAAACGCCTCCTGATAAATGGAATAGACGATTAAATTAGTTTCATTCTGTGGTCCTCCTCTCGTTAACATATCTACTTGGCCAAATGTTTGAAAGGCATTAATTAGCGTAACTGTCATTACAAAAAATAAGGTAGGAGACAGCATCGGAACCGTTATTCTTCTCAGCTTATAAAAGTAACCTGCTCCATCTATATCGGCACTTTCATATAGGTAGGAATCAATGGATTGCAGTCCTCCTAATAAAATCAAAAATGTAAAGCCGACATTCATCCAAATGGTTGAGACAGATACAGAAAAGAGGGCCCAATTGGGATCGGTTAACCAACCAATTGGCTCCAATCCGAATATTTTCACAATACGATTTAACCAGCCAATCGTAGGATGAAATAAGAATATCCAAAACACGGAAGCTGCTGCAACAGAAATCCCCATAGAAGAGGAAAAGACAGTTCGAAAAGCACCGATCGCACGAAGTTTTTCATTTGCAAGGATTGCCAGGAATAAACTGACGATAATAGTTCCCGGAACAGTGTATAAGGCAAAAAGCAAGGTCGATTTTAAGCTTTGCAAAAAGATTGGTGATTTAAAAATTTCGAGATAATTATCCATGCCGACAAATACAGTTGTATCCCCTCGATTATCTGTTAAGAAAAAACTTAAATAGACTGTTTTCCCCAATGGATAAAATAAGAAGACACTGAATAATAGAATTGAAGGTAATAGAAATAACACCCCTTTGTATAAATGCTGTAAACGCTGTTTCTTTTTTTCTTTTATAAAATCTACGGAATGCTGTACTTCCTGTTGATAAACGATACCACTCATAAGCCAACAACCTCTTGTTCTCTCATAGCAACAGCAGGTCGAATTAATGCGCCTGATTCAGAATCAAAAAAGCAAATATTCTTTGAGGACAACTGGACTGGTACATGATCTCCAGCTTGAATTCTCCATTGTCCTAACCATTTTGCTGTCCAAAGCTCTTTACCCACTTCAAATGTTAATAAGGTTTCATTCCCTAGCTGTTCTACATTTACTACTTCTAAAGTATGGCTCGTCTGTTCTGTTGTTCCTGGTAAAATATGTTCCGCTCTTATCCCCATCGTAAGATTTGGATAAGACAGTAACGATAAAATATCTTCTTTATCCATTGTAATTTGCAGTCCACTCTCCAGAACTAATTTATGGTCCATTAGCTTTGCCTCACTCAAATTAATTTTTGGTGAACCGATAAAGGATGCAACAAATAAATTAGCAGGCTGATTATATAAAGTTATTGGTTCACCTACTTGTTGGATTTTCCCATCATTTAAAACCATGATTCGATCTCCCATTGTCATTGCCTCTACTTGATCATGGGTCACATAAATCATCGTTAACCCAAGCTTTTTTTGTAAGCGGCGAATTTCTATTCTCATATGAGCACGAAGTTTTGCATCTAAATTAGAAAGCGGCTCATCCATTAAACAAATAGGTGCTTCACTTACAACCGATCTCGCTAATGCCACTCGCTGCCTTTGACCGCCAGACAATTGCTTTGGTTTACGTTTTAATAAATCTGATAACCCCATCATCTCAGCTGTTTCTTGTAATCTTTTTTGTTGCTCCATCTTGTCTACTTTCTTGGCACGTAAACCGAAAAGAATATTTTGTTCAACTGTTAAGTGAGGGTATAATGCATAATTTTGAAATACCATCGATAAATTGCGATCCTTTGGAGGCAGATGATTTACAACTTGATTATTCATCTTCAAGACACCACCTGAAATTTCTTCGAGACCAGCAATCATTCGTAGTAAAGTGCTTTTTCCAGATCCCGATGGACCTACTAAAACAAAAAATTCTCCCTCTTCTATGGAAAGACTAATCTGGTCGATCACTGATTTTTGCTTATCGTATGATTTAGAAATGTCCTTCATTTCTACTGCTACCACTAACAAACCCCTCCCCAATTAAATTACATTCCTATTTAACCATAGAATTTTAGGAAAGAAACCGAATTTACCAATCATTAACAAACTCCTAATAACCGCTTGACAAAACTACAATTTCCCTTTACGTTCTTCACAATTTGGGCCTCAAAGGACGGTTCACTGCTTCCCATAAATGTCCTCATAAGAACCGTCCCACTGTTTCCCCATGAAAAAAAGAGGCTGGGACATAAGTATTCCAGCCAAGGATAATTCCGAACAATTATACGAAGATGCTAATGAATGTTCCGTATAATTGTTCGGGCTTTTATTTGTTTTTCAAAGGATGTTTCCATGAAGTTTGGTGCGATTCCCCGCAGCCGGAATACACTTCGCTTTCCATGGGGCTCGCGCTGAGCCGCTTCGGCCTGTGGCCTGCAGGGTCTCAGACTGTCTCGCTAATCCCATAGGAGTCTTCGTGTATTCCGGCTGCTCTGTTTTTCCAACTAATTATATTTCCTCTTGTAAAAAGTATGCGAAAGCAGCCGCTATTTACTAGCTATATTAGAAATTGTTCGTCTTTACAGAGTATCTATTTAGTTATGTCCCATCCTCAAAAAGCTCAGAGTAAACTCTAAGCTTTTTACGTGCACTTATAATTCTAATGTTTCATTAATATTTGTGTTTTCTGCTTCTTGGCCTGTCATTCTTTTATAGAAAAAGGCGATATTCTTTGTGAAGCTTCCCGTATCCCAATACTCTGCTGCCTCAGTTTTTACTTTAATTAAAACGACATTCGGATCGTCGTAAGAAGTTTGCATGATTTTTTCATAGGATTTACTCCATAATTCTTTTTTCTTTGCGAGATCATCTACAAGTTCAGCTCTACCTCTAATAGAAACAAAAGATTTACCTGCATAAGAGATATTCACATCATTTTCATGTAAAATCTCTTCATACTTATCGGTATCTTTCTTTGTAATAAACCATAAATCTCCATCAAACTCTACTTCTTGCGTTTTCATCGGACGGGATACAAGACCTTCTTCTGAAACAGTTGTCAGCATCGCCGTATCCACATCATTTATCAGCTCTCTTAACGTTTCAAGTTCTTCTTGTTTAAAAGTGTTTTCCATCTCTATCACCTCTTGAATAGTTTTAAAAGTATATTCCCCTTATTAGGAACTTTTAATCATAGGTAAAATTCAACTTAAAAAGAAGTTTCATATTTTAAATTGATTGAGGAGGATCAACCAGCTTCCAAAATAAACAATAAACTCAGACAAATATTTTATCTAAAATAGCGTTAAAATTACAAACCAAATGGCTGGTATTAATAGAGACGGTAGGAGATTTAATGTCTTAAATTTTCTAACTCCTAATATGCTCAACCCTGAGCTAAGTATAAGAATTCCACCAATAATCGATATTTCTGCTAGTAAATCAGTCGTTAAAAAGTTTGCAAGTAATCCTGCTGTTACATAAAAAAAGCCTTGCCATGCAAATAAAACTAGAGCAGAAACTGCAATTCCAAATCCAAAAGTAGATGCTAATACAATAGAAGTAACACCATCCAAAATAGCATTTGTAAAAAGATATGTATGATTTCCTCTTAGTGCACTCTCAATAGGTCCTAATATGGATAAAGTACCTGCACAAAAAAGTAAGATCGCCGTCGATAACCCTTCTGCTAGATTTCCTTTTGAAAATTTATCCACAATTCGTTTAAAAGCATTCTCAATGTCTAATTTTTCCCCTATTAAACCACCAATAGCAAGACTGACAATAAACAGAACAGGGTATTTACTGTCTGGCATATATTGAACAATGGAATGAATTCCAAGAGCAGTTGCGGCAAGCCCCATTGCTTGCATTAAAATATCTTGATACTCTGCTTTAATCCCCTTTTTCAAAAAGCTTCCAATCGTACAGCCTGCTAGAATCATAAAGCAGTTAAATAATGTTCCAATCAATTTCTATTCTCCTTGACTTTATATTTTTATAAACACCGCATTACTTAAGTTAAAAATAATAATGCTCCCATATATAAAGCCATTTTATCCTATTCCATTACATTTTGGTAATTTTTCATCAAATATCAAGCTTTTCTTGGCTGTTATGTCTTTCATGGCGCCATCCGATCAATAAAAAGGTTAAAGCAAAGATAACAACTAAAGAAATGACAGAAGAACGTAATAGCAAAATTCCAAATAGGACACTTAACATCATTGCCATTCCTTTTATCCATGGATTATTCAATAATTTGATTGCTGCAAATAAGCCAATTAGTGCATTAGCAATAAAAAAGGCGTTCGCAAAGCCAACAAGCTGTTCTACTGTCACCACTTTTAATAGAACTAATACTGCAAAGAAAAGATGGATCGATACAAGGAAAGCAATTGCTTTAAATGGTGCACCATTTGCGAGCTTTTTTGTGAGAAAATGAAAAGATGAAACAGATTTTGATAATGCTGCTACAAGTCTCGCTACTCCACCAACTACCATTAAATGTGTTGTTATACAAAGCCCAGTTGCTACGAGCGCTAATAATCCAACAGATAATTGCCCAAATAGCGGATACATGATACCAGTTAATCGAATAGAAAATGTGCTGTTATACATTGTCCATTGGACGGCCGCAGAAAGAACTAAATTGACGATCAATATAACAGCAGCGCTAAAAAAGATGGCTTTTCGGATTGTTGTTTTCGGATTTTTCACCTCACTCGAATAATTCCCCACAATCTCCCAACCGACAATCGTCCAAAAAAGTAGCAAAAGATTATAGCCAAAAGAAGAAAAATGAAAATCAGGAAAAGCCCAAGTACCAGAAGGCTCATTAAGCAAAGCATATATACTTCCACTAACTAATATCAACACGGCCAAGGTAGAGATAATAAAGGATAATTTACCGAGAAAGTTCAATCGAAATAATAAAATCAGCCCATTCATAACTAATAGCACAATCGCAATCCACTCAACTTTTATTTTATCTGGAAATAACCATGTCTGAATATATTCTGCTGCCGTCATCATAACTGCCACTGGGCCCATAAGTGCTGCAATCATAAGAAAAACAGAAGCGAGATTTTTTATTTTTGTTCCGAATGCCTTTTCCATTGCATTGCCAAGACCTGCTTCTCCGGGAAATTTAATTATTAATTCTCCACATACATAAGCAAAACAGATACCGATTATAGACATAATTAGCCATGCAAAAATCGCATAGTTTTCTAGATTCTCATAAATAATGGTTGGTAATAAAATAATTCCTGATCCTAAGAGTGGCCCAATGATTAAGCCACTTAACGTCAAGGAACCGATTTTCCTTTGATTCATTCTTTTTCCTCATTTCCATCAATTTTTAATTATTTCTTACTTCCTATTGTATTTGCCTCTTACCATTCAGTAAAATAGATATATACGATAAATGATATCGTTTTTTTCGATAATAGGAGAGTGATAAAAATGGAAATTCGACATTTACAAACATTTAAAGCCATTGTGGAAGCAGGTGGTTTTGCAAAAGCAGCTAATCAGCTTGGCTATGCACAATCAACGATTACCTCCCATATTCAAGCTTTAGAAATCGAGTTAGAAGGTCCGTTATTCGATCGACTAGGGAAAGCCATTGCCTTAACAGAGCTTGGCAAATCGTTTCTTCCCTATGCGAATGAAATGCTGCGTCTACATAAAGGAGCAAAAGAACTGCATCAATCTTCTATTACGAAAAAAGGAAAAATTACAATTGGGGCATCAGAATCGTTAACAGTTTACCGCCTTCCTACTATCATTCAGGCTTACAAAGAAAAGTTTCCAGATGTGCATTTATCAGTACGAATGGGGACATGTGAGGAAATTCAGCATTTAGTAGAGATTGGGGATTTAGATATTGCCTTGCTTCTTAATCTAGAATTTAAAAAGCATCCATCATTGGAAACTATTAAAATGTTAGATGAACATATGAGTATCATTTCCTCACCAGATCATATGCAACCAAATTCGATTCTTTATTCGGAAAGTAATTGCCCTTACCGAACAATTTTTGATAAATTCATCGAAGAAGAAAAAATCACGCCTACTTCTTTTCATGAATTTTGGAGCATTGAAGCAATTAAGCAATGTGTGCAATGTGGTTTAGGATTGGCACTTGTTCCAGAAATTACGATCCAAAACGAATTAAAAGATGGCCGTTTATCGGCACGACGTTTAGATACGAAACATGGTCAAGTTGCTTCCTTCCTTTTTTATCATAAAAGCAGATGGGTTTCTCCGATAGTTCACTATTTTATCGAAGAAGCAACAGCCTATTTTAAACAAGAGGAAGAAAAAGAAAACCATAAAAATAAAGGGAGCAAATTTGGATGAGTGATACAAGGAAAATTTATTATGAACGTGGGACAGAGGAACTAAGAAAGAAAAATATTCATGCCCACAAACTAGTTCAAATATTTAATAATAGCAACATAGAAAATGCAGACCAAAGAGAGGACATTATAAAGGAGTTGTTTGGCAGTGTTGGTGTAAACCCTAGTATAGAACACAACTTCCATTGTGATCTTGGTTACAACATTCATGTAGGAGATAACTTTTATGCTGGATATAATTGGACTATTTTAGACATGGCTGAAGTTAGAATTGGACATAACTGTATGATTGGTCCTAATGTGGGAATATACACAGCTGGACATTCCATTGAACCTAAAAATAGAAATAGTAGTGGCTATGCAATTCCAATTACAATAGGAAATGATGTTTGGATTGGTGGTAGTTGTGTAATTTTAGCTGGGGTAAGTATTGGCGACAATTCCATTATTGCTGCTGGATCTATCGTTACCAAAAATGTCCCTGCAAATACAATTGTGGCTGGAAATCCAGCAAAAATTATAAAAAACATAGAAATTAATGAATCTGAATAAACTAAAAAGGCTTGCCATAACTGCTAACAGTTGACAAGCCTTCTTTTCTATAATCTAATGAGGAACTTCTTAAGCAATCGCTGTTTCTTTTTTATGTTTATTTTTTCTATTGTTAAATTGTTTTTTGATATATGGCATTGCATAACGGTCAAGACCAAATTTACCAGCGTTTGCTCCTGCTACGATTACGAATATTGCTAATAAAATCATTTGTCCGTTTGTGCTTACTGTTCCACTAAAGAGGAAAGCGAAGTTCATGACCATCCCCATCAATGTTGCAAAGCTTGTGAATAACCCTAAGATTAATGCTATCCCGACAAGTAATTCTCCCCATTGAACTAAGAATGTAAATAAATCTGCATTAGGAAGTGCTACATGTTCTAAAAATGTTGCCCACCACCCTTGTACCGCTGGGTGATCTCCTGTGCTATTCGCAATCGCACCTTGTAAAAATCCACTTGCGTCAAATGCACCACTTGTTATCTTTCCGTAACCTGCATGTATAAATTGATAGCCAAGATAAATTCTTATAAAAGCTAATATTCCTGCAACCACTTTATTATTTCTTAATAAGTCTAACATTTTACTCCATCTCCTTAAGATTGATTAACCATTAGTTTGTTCATTGTTTCACATTATTTTTTACAAGATCTTGTTTGTTTCTTACTACACTTTTATAATAGCACTATTCCTAACGTAAGAAAGGTTATTGTGATGTTATTCACATTTAGTTCACAAAGTTATGTCTTAATTGTGAACGACACAATTTGTGTAATGAGAATGGACATTTCCAATTATACTTTAACTGGTTTTCCCTGCTTCTACATGCCTTAAAAGTAAACGCTTACATAAAATCATTTTAGAATTTTTTCATTATTTATAAAATGCCGTTGCTATTTTCAAATAGCTATATTAATGTAAATGTATCAACTAAATGTTTTCTATCATAGCAATCAGTTAAATAATATAAAACAAATATGGAGAAGATACTATGCCAATCATTCAATCTGTTGAACGTGCTCTTCAAATATTAGACTTATTTAACGATCACACGACAGAATTAAAAATTACGGAAATTAGTGACCAAATGGGACTTCATAAGAGCACCGTTCATTCTTTATTAAAGACCCTTCAAGCATCACGCTATATGGATCAAAATCCAGAGAACGGGAAGTATCGATTAGGCTTAAAGCTAGTGGAAAGAGGAAACTTAGTTATAAATACATTAAACATCAGACAAATTGCTAATAAATATCTTGTTGAGTTAGCTCAAAGAACTGGTCAAACATGCCATCTTGGAATTTTAGATGGGAATGCAGGTGTATATATTGATAAGGAAGAAGGAGCTAATTCGGTAATCCGTTACTCTCGAATTGGACGAAGAATACCTCTTCACTGTACAGCAATCGGAAAAACGCTGTTAGCTTACCAAAAGCCAGAAATAGTAGATGAATTGCTAACAAAATATCTTTTTGAACAAGCTACAAACCGTACAATTACGACGAAAGAAGCTTTGCTGACTGAATTAGAAAAAGTACGTGAAAAAGAATATGCAGTTGATGACCAAGAAAATGAACTAGGTGTTCGCTGTATCGCTGTACCAATCATTAATCAGCATAAACAAATACTTGCCGCATTAAGCATTTCTACACTAGTATCCAGAGTGGATGATGATACCCTTGAGGATTATATCCAACTTCTTAAAAAGACTGGAAATGAGTTATCAGAGGAAATGCGATATGGGGTTCCGATTAAATAAAAGAATTGTATGAAATAAAAGACATGGAAAAGGACCAAGTCCATTTTTCATGTCTTCTATTATAACCCCAAAATTAGTTTCCACTTTTTTAGGCAATATTCTACAACATATTACTATATCACTTTAATTTTATAGAGTCTCATGAACTTAAGGTTCCCTTTATACGCTAATTGATTTGCAGAAATAAGGGAACCCAAATATAAGATGTTTCAATAAAATTGCCACCTTTCAAAGGTATCCCCTGCTACTTTGTTACTTCTTATCAAACGAACCCCATAAATCATTTACGCGAATTAACATTCTTTCAATTTTATAATCACGATTTAAATTTGCTTGCCCAGTCACTCTTTTAACTTCCGGTGATTCCGTGCCCTTTTTGTGATACTCTAATGCGATAGAAAAGTTATAGATGTTTTCTTTGGAATCTGTTCTTTCATAATCAATATTTTTCACCTTTAAAGTATAATTATTTTTATACGGTTCAATCATTAACACTGTTCCATATCTTGAGATAAAATCATTGTAAGATGTTTGATTGGCAAAATAATCTTTGTATATTTCTTCTTCATATTGGACTAATGCCTCTCGTTTTTCCGCTACATCTATTTTATTTTCCATTTGTTTATTCCATATTTCTGTTAGGTCATCATTGGGGCCATTTAAGGTAGTTTGTAAAACGGCTTCTACTGTCTGTATGTATTCATCTGTATCCTTGTCTGTTTTCTCAGTACATCCAACTAATAATAAAATAAGAAAAGGAATTAACGTGATTTTGAATGAACGATAGCAGCTTTTCTTCATCTCATCCCCTCCTCGATAAGTAAGTATACGAATAATCACATGAAAAGTTTCAAATATTTTCCTGCTTGATTTTTTCAATTAAAAATAAAAAAGAGGAGATCTATAAAATCCCCTCTACTTACAATTATATTGATAACATATTATATGAATGCATTATTGGCTGCTTAATCGTATAAAATTAAATAGAAAATGCGTGATTACCTATTTTCTTCATTACTTTTCTTGTAAAGATCCAATCACTTGTTGCTGTATCCGGGTTATAAAAATAAAGAAGCTCTTTATTCTCTTTTCCATTTTTTAATGCTTCTTCTACAGCTTCGCGTGACTCTTTATCTGCTTTTTTATGAATAGAACCATTTTGTACAGGCTGAAAAGCATTTTTCTCATAAATTACATTTTCTACCGTATCGGGAAACTGCTCATTTTCCACACGATTTAAAACTACATCAGCTACTGCCACTTTACCGGCAAACGGCTCCCCCTTCGCTTCTGCATGAACAAGACGGGCCAGTAAATTTTTTTCATTGTTCGTTATTGCTGTTGATTCATCAGAAGCACTAACATTTTCCTTTTTATCAACTGCAAATTTTCTTGTTGATACAGTTGTTGTTTTCTCCGTACTAATAGTTTCTGCTTTTGCAATGGACGGAACATATATATAAGAACTACTAATTAAAGTGAAGATAATTGCAATAAATAATAACTGTTTCATTTTTTTATACCTCCTGTTTTAACAGGCCCATATACAAGGCTAACAGGTTTGCAAGCAAAACTCATTGCATAATTGTTGGAAGAACTGTAAGATTCGTTGGGATATTTGGAAGAAATAACTATATATTTACAATTCACCTTTTACCGATAGGTCATTTTTCTCCTATTTAGCGGATGAAATTTTTTTTAGAGGAGAAGATATTAAACTAATACAACTCTATTTAACGTCTATAACAACCAAAAAAGCTGATACCAGAAAAAATCTGAAATCAGCTTCACTCTTTTAATTGTTTCTTACAAGTAAGGCACAGCACTCTACATGAACGGTATGTGGGAATAAGTCCACTGGTTGAACAACTTTTAATGTATATCCAAATGGCTCAAGCTGCTTAATGTCTGTTGCAAATGTATCTGGATTACATGATACATATACAATTCGTTCTGGTTGAGAACGTCCGATACGTCTCATTACCTTCCCACCTGCTCCAGAGCGAGGAGGATCTAGTAATAATAACTCTGGTCTGCCAAATGTTTCTAAGACTTGTGCTAATCCTGTTCTTGCATCTTGCGCTAAGAATGTAGCATTTTCAATCCCATTATCGCCAGCATTGCGTTTAGCTGATTCAATCGAACTTTCCACAATTTCAATTCCAACAAGCTTGCCGACTCTGCTTGCAAATGGTAGCGAGAATGTTCCTACACCACAGAAAAGGTCAATCATATTCTCTGATTTTTTTGGTTCTGCCATTTCTACAGCTAAATCGACCAATTTTTGTGCTTGTGTTGGATTTGTTTGGAAGAAGGTATCAAACCAAACTCGGAAACGATAGCCATCCATTTCATCATAAATAAAGTCTCGACCAGCTAATGTATGGCTTTTCTCTGATTGCGTACGATCTGCCCAATCTGTATTTTCTAACCACATGAAGCTTTTTACTTGTGGAAATTTTTCCGTTATGCGAGCAACAATAGTATCCACGGCATTTTTCAAAGAACCATCTGGAGCTTCTGTTGCAAATAGTGCCAGCATCATTTCACCTGTTGCAAAAGATTGTCTCACCATTAAATGACGAAGAAGTCCTTCATGTGTATCTTTGTTATATCCTTTTAAAGCATGCTCTTTTACCCAATTTGCTACTTCAAGTGCCGCTTCCACCATTTCTTTACCAGCAATAAGACAAGTTTCTAAAGAAATGATTTTTCTAAAATTTCCTTGTTCATGTAGTCCTAGGGAACCGTCTGTAGCAAACGTAAATTCCATTTTATTGCGGTATCTCCAAGGCTCGTCCATTCCAATTGTATCTTTCACTAAGTTAGGATCAAATCCTTGTTCTTCAATCACACGTTTCACATGATTTGTTTTTTGTTGTAACTGCCCATTATAATCCCAATGTTGCCAGACACAACCGCCACATTTTTCAAAATGTGGACACGCTGCTCCGATTCTTTCCACATGTGCATTAAGAATTTCTTCTGGCATTGCCTTTCTATGTCTTCTTTGCGGCTGATCAACCGTTACTCTTACCTTTTCACCTGGTAATGTTTGCGGAATAGTTAATTTTAATTTCTTTTTGTTTCCTAATTCATTTTCACGCCAAACAACTGCTTGTCCAGCCCCTTTTTCATCAACATTCTTAATTTCAACAATCATCGTTTCTTTTTCAATAGTGGTCAAACGTTTTTTCCTCCTTAAACAATTTCACTAATCAAATTTATTTAAAATGATTTATTTCTCATTGTTAGTCTAACTATTATATTTTTAACATACTTCCCTAGTATAAAGGACAATCATACATATGAAAATAATTTTTATTTTGTAGATATTAGTAATTTTTCTAACTAGACAGAAAGTAATTTAAAAGGGACGTTGCTATCATCTCAACGTCCCACTCATAAACCTATATATTGATTTGCTATTTCACTCTAATACTAACACATAAGCCTTCATTCTAACCTTCTGATAAATCCTCTCTCCTGTTAAAATATCTATTAGTCACACGTGTAAGCTGCATTACCGCATCACCCTTGAATAATTCAAGAGCCTCTGTCCGCTCTTTTTCGGTATCATAAATCTTTATATCTCCACTAGGAATCGTTCCATACAAATAACTACTAATGTAAATGATTTTATAGATTTTTTAATCGGAGAATATATCTTCTTATAAATAGAAATAGAAGAACAATAGCAAAGAGCATAACAAAAGACGATGTATATACTGTGAACGCATACCAAACTCCTATCTTAAAATCTTTTATTATACTATTCGGATTAAAAATAAGGCTAATAACAAAGTTAATAATAAAGATACACAAACTAAAAATTGCAGAGTCTTTAATAATCTTCAATATTTCCCCACCTTTCTGCTATCTAAATAATGTTTTATCAAACGACCTCTGTCAAGATCACAGTCCTCCTATACTTTACTAATCGAGATAAATATTTGTAATTCCTCTTTTTGAGTAGAATTACAACATAATATATTTTTTCATTAATAATAGCAATCCAACCAACATTATAAAGATTACTTCAAAATACAATTATTGTCTCTTTTTCTATTTTTTAAAGTAAGCCTCAGCGACTTGCACACCCATTATTTTAACAAAAAATCTGCCTGCACCATCCCATAACAATCCCATTTTGGACTCTTTTTTCTGAAAATAGTGATATAATAGTTAATAACAGTAATTTATATTTTAAAAAAAGGAGGTTAGTTAGTTAGCAAGATCGGGTAATAAGTTGTATAGAAAAGTCTGGAGGTGTTCGTAGAAATTGATTCAATTTAATGAAGTTACTAAAACGTTTCAAGATGGATTTAAAGCACTTAAAAACATTTCATTTCAGGTGAATGAAGGGGAATTACTTGTTCTAATTGGACCAAGTGGTTCAGGTAAAACAACTACTATGAGGATGATCAATCGACTTATAGAACCTTCCAGTGGTTCCATTACCATTGAAGGAAAGGATATTTCCACTGAGGATCCAGTAAAACTCCGCAGAACTATTGGCTACGTCATTCAGCAAATAGGTTTGTTACCCCACATGACCATTAAAGACAACGTATCGCTCGTTCCTCGACTTCAAAAATGGAAAAAAGAACAATACATGGACAAAATTAATGATTTAATGAAAATGGTTGGGCTAGATCCAGATACTTTCGGTGATCGTTACCCTTCCGAATTAAGTGGTGGACAGCAACAAAGAATTGGAGTTATTAGAGCCCTTGCTGCTGAGCCAAAAATAATTTTGATGGATGAACCTTTCAGTGCCTTGGATCCTATCAGTCGTGAACAACTGCAGGATGAATTAGTCCGACTACAGCAGGATATTAAAAAGACAATTGTATTTGTTACACATGATATGGATGAAGCGCTTAAAATAGCTGACCGTATTTGTATTATGCAGGATGGAGAAATTGTGCAATTAGATCGTCCAGAAAATATATTACGGCATCCAGCCAATGAATTTGTTCGCAGTTTTATTGGAGAAGACCGTTTACAAGAAAACATTTCTTTACCTAAATTAACAAAATTAATGGTAACACCTGTCACAGCTGGTCAGTCTCGAGGTCTTGCTGAATCGTTAAAGTTAATGAGAAGAAAACGTGTGGATAGCCTTGTTGTCGTAGACAAATCCAATACTTTTCTCGGTATAGCGAATGTTTGGGAGGTACAAAAACGATATAAAGAAGAAGAATTAACCTTACAAGATATAATGGACACCAATATAAAGACGCTGAATGTAGAAGAACCGACAGAAAAAGCTTTTCAACTTGTCAATGAATCCCAATACGGCTTTATTCCAGTAGTTAATCAGGAATCTAAAATTGTCGGTATTGTCAACCGTGCAAGCCTTGTTGAATATATAGCCGATCAAATTGGAGAATAAAAAGGAGGTTTGAACCATTCCTAACATAATTACAGAGACAGTAGATGTCTTTATCAACCGTTGGCCAACAATATGGAATTTAATTTTAGAGCATATGTATCTTTCTCTTCTTTCGATTGTTATTGCAATCGTGATTTCCGTTCCTCTAGGAATCTATTTAACTCGCCACAGAAAAATCGCTGACTCCATCATTGGAATAGCGGGTGTATTTCAAACTATACCAAGTTTGGCATTACTAGTATTTTTAGTACCATTCATCGGAACCGGTAAACTTCCAGCCATTATTGCTTTAACTGTTTATGGTCTGTTGCCGATTTTACGCAATACATATCTAGGAATTGTTGGAGTAGAAAGATCAGCAATCGAAGCAGGCGTCGGCATGGGTATGACCAATCGTCAAGTGCTTTGGATGGTTGAATTACCATTATCTCTAAGCGTCATTATGGGAGGAATCCGAACCGCAACTGTCCTAATTATTGGTGTGGCAACGATAGCTGGACTAATTGGTGCAGGCGGACTAGGAGATTTAATCTTCCGTGGCTTACAAACATATAATACAGGTCTTATCCTTGCTGGAGCTATTCCTTCTGCACTCTTGGCGATTATATTTGATTATTTGTTAAAACTTTTAGAAGCAGACGTTACGCCACAGGGCCTGCATCAAAATAAAAAAGCAAAAAAAAGCCGGATTCGCATCTGGATTGTTGCAGGATTAATCGTACTCCTTCCATTATCAACTGTCATTGCAAATTTCAGTAATGCAAAAAGCGCGAAAGATACAATTACAATAACAGGTAAAAATTTCACGGAACAAGAAATCATGGTTTACATCATGGGGCATTTAATCGAGGAGCATACAGATTTACAGGTAAACTATGAATCCTTTCTTGGTGGAACCGCTCCAGCCTTCGAGGGTGTAAACACTGGCAATTATGATATGTACATGGAATATACCGGTACTGGACTATTAAGCATCTTAAAAGAAGATATGGTTAGTGATCCTGATGAAGCATATGAAATTGTCAAAAAGAAATTTAAAGAAGACTACAATTTAGTTTGGTTAGAGCCGTTTGGCTTTAACAACACTTATACATTAACACTTCGCAAAGAAGACGCTGAATCAAACAATATAAAAACAATTTCAGACTTAAAAAAGATGGCACCAGAACTTACTTTAGGATCTGAACCAGAGTTCCTTGAAAGAGAAGATGGTTATCCGGGGCTTATTGATACTTATGGAATAGAATTTAAAAATACTCAGGCAATGGACTCTGGCATCATGTATAGTGCGATTAAAAATGGAGATGTGGATGTCATTGACGCTTTTTCAACCGACGGTCGCATCCCGGCTTTTGATTTACAGGTACTGGAGGATGATCAAAACTTCTTCCCTCCTTACTATGCTACACCGGTAATTAGAGCAGATACATTAGAAAAGCATCCAGAATTAGAAAAAGTATTAGGCATGCTTGTCGGAAAAATTGATAATGAAAAAATGCAAGAACTAAATGCACGAGTAGATATTGATAAAGAGCAATATGAAGATGTTGCTGTGGAGTTTTTGAAAGAGGAAGGGTTAATTGAATAGTTAACGAAAAAAACTAATAAAAGGGATAGATACAATCAACATCTATCCCTTTTTCTTATTTATTTCGAAACTCCATACCTACTCTTCAACTCATCCCCTAAATAAGTGGCTAATTGAAGCATTCCATATATGCCAGCTTCTTTTTCTGCATCTGCATTGTAGTTTGTATTTGTATTAATATCATACGTATAAATAGTACCGCTTTGATCTTTCATGAATTCAATTCCAGCTACTAAAATTCCTTGTGAAGCTAAGAATTGTTCATATTTTTCGATGATTGGCTCATTGAAACCTTGCTGGATAGTAAAATTCGGTTTTTCTTCCACTTGTTCACCGACAGGGCAGAATAGATCATCGATTTGGCATGCATCTGCTGGGCAAAGCTCAAATCCTCCTGCTGTATCTACCTTCACTGCGTAAACAAATTTCCCACCAACAAATTCACATCTTGTAATGGATTGATCTGGTGTTTCGATATACTGTTGAATTAAGGTAATACCATCGACTGGTTCTTCAAATTCCGGTCCTTCCACATATGACTCAAGTTCATTTATGGAATGGAATAAGCGAACACCCAAGCCTTTTCCTGCCCGATTATGCTTTGTAATAAAACAAGGGTTGCCAAGCTGTTTTGCTGCGGCAATAATATGATCTTTACCAGTTGCCACCAACGTTCTCGGAGTTGTAATTCCATGCTTTTGTAAGGCAGCATATTGAGCTGCTTTACTCACCTCTAACTTTAAAGCGCTACTGCCATTTACTACCGTTCTTCCATGAGATTCTAGCCATTCCAATACAGCCGATGTATATTCAGCAGCATAACGGTGACCCCGAGTATGCGAAGAAGCACTCATCCTACTATAGAAAATCCCTTCCGGCGGCTCTTGGAGTAAATCGAAACTACCTTCTGATAAGTCCCATTCCTCATACGGCAAATTTAATTCATCTAGTCTTTTTGTTAAATGGACCGTCCACTCACTATTTTCATGAATAACGTATATTTTACTCATCACCCAGTCACTTCTCTTTCTTTTCTTAATCTCTCAACTAATGGCATAACTTTTTCGGAAAAGTTTTTCATTTCCTCAAGCTGTGGAGAAAATTGCAAAAGCAATAAATCAACTCCGACTTCCTCATAATCTAGGATTTTTTTCGCTATTTGTTCAGGTGTTCCGATTAAATTAGGACGGAGTCCACGATTGGAAACAGAGTAGTCATATAACTTTATTTGTTGTTCTAGTTGAGATTTATTAACGAAATCATCGAAGCCTGCATAAGCTGATGACTCTTTTACATCGGTAATTCTCTCTATCTCTTTTTGCGCTTCCTCTTCTGTATCACGGCAAACAACATAAGCAGCCATTCCAAAAGAAGAAAATGGCGTGTTTCCATATTGCTGTCTTTCTTCCTGCATTCCTTTTATTTTTACCGCAATTTCTCCCACTGTTCCACCATGCATCACATAGGCATCACAATTTTTGGCAATAATCTCTTTCCCTTTTGGACTTTCTCCACCTGCATACAGGATTGGATTAGGTTTTTGAATCGGCTTTGGTGATAATTTTGTATTTGAAATCTCATAGTATTTTCCTTTATAGCTAAAGGTTTCTTCTGACCATAAACCCTTTAAAATATCAATAAATTCTTGTGTTCTTTCATAGCGATCATCATGCTCTGTGAAGATGCCACCATATTGTTTCGCTTCCTGCTCCCACCATGCTGAAACAACATTTAACGTAAATCTTCCATTGCTAATATGATCGATATTGGCTGCCATTTTTGCTGCCACTGCAGGATTATGAAAACCTGGTCTGATAGCTGTCATAATTTCGATTTTTTCCGTCACAGCAGCTAAAGCCGCGGCTGTTGACCATGCTTCTAGAGAATCCTTTTCAGGTCCTTTAATATCGTTTAAATATAGTTCAGCTATTAAAGTAGTATCGTAGCCCCATTTCTCTGCGCTTTGAATAACTTCTTTTGCATATTCAAACGTTGGAGGCATCTTTTCATCTTCTACATTTCTTAACCATCCTCCAAAAATAGGAAGCCAAAATCCATATTTCATGTTCATTACCCCTTTTCCCCTATTCTCAAGAAGCTGTCTTTTAATAAAACGAATTGTTTAGAATATTAATAATGTTATTATATTTCTTACTAGATTGCAATTTTTAAACCCGATATAATTAGTGCGAATTAACACATCAAAATTGTAAGCAATCGTTTTTCAATAATCAATATTTTTTATTACAACTTTGTATTTTTTTTGTAAATTTCCGTTATACTTTTGCATTGTTTGTTAAAATTAATACTTAGATGAATCTCAAAAGAGGTGATAAAATGTTTAGAAAAATCATGAAGAAAATACAGCAATTTTCTGGTAGCTATAGCAATAGCCGCCGTCATAGAAGCTATAAAAAATATAGTAGCAGTGATAGAAGAGGTTATCGAAAACATAAAAGCTACAGTAGTTCCGACTACCGAAAACGTGATCCCTATGGGGGCAGCCATTATTATAAACGCCGAAAGCATAGTAGCTAAAGGTACTAAAGAAGCTGGGACATAAGTATTTTCAACCCAATAACCCCAAACGATTATACGTACATGCTAAGAAAAGTTTGTATAATTGTTTGGGGTTTATTCATTTTAAGAAAGAAGGTTTGTGGTGATCACCCGCTGACGGAATACACTTCGCTTTCCATGGGGCGAGCGCCAAGCCTCCTCGTTCCTGCGGGGTCTTGGACTTTCTCGCAGCTCCCATAGGAGTCTACGTGTATTGCGTCTGCTTTGTATTTCCTACTAAATTATATTTTCTTTTAAAAATAATGATGGAACGAGTTGGTTTCGCTACTAAATTAGAGATTGTTCTTCTTTATCTATTATATATTTTGTTCTGTCCCTGCCTTTAGTTTATACCTTTTAATTTTCTTGTAATATTCCAATCGCAGCCTCTAAGTCTTTTTCAATTTCAACCATATTGGCAAATGGATCAGAAATTCCCAATAGTTTTTTGAGGAATTTTATGGTTGCAGGATGCAAGCTTAATTCCTCTATCCATGTACGCCGCTTGCTTTTCTTCCCTTTAAACGTAGAATACAACAAAAACAAAATCATCTGGCCAAAATCGTAGTAATCATCTTGTCGATAATTGCTTATATTCTTATCCCTTTCAGATACTTGTTTAGCAAGTCCAAAGTCAATTAAATGCACTTTTCCTTGATGGACGATAACATTTGGTGGTCTAATATCTGTATGAAAAATATTATGTTGATGTAAATACTTTATAATAGAAAGAAGTTGTTTCATCATATTTAACGCATCTAATTCTGTAAACTTTCTATTATAAAAAAATAATAAATCTTCTATATTATCTCCCTCTACATATTCCATCACATAATAATGCTGGTTCTCTATACTAAATTCACCAGTTAAGGAAGGAACCAAGTGATGACTTATTTTGCTCAATAATTGTATTTCATCTTTAAAACGATCGTGTTCTTGCTGTTTTCTCCCCTTACTTGGACGTAATTGTTTGATGACGTATTTTTTGCCTAAACGAGTATCCTTGCACAAATAAATCATTCCATACGCACCTAATCCCAAGCATTTTTCGACTTCATATGTATTCAATCTTGTTCCAGCCTTCAGTGGCCGATCAAAGTACCACCGAGTTAAGTAACTCCATTTCAAAACGATTTACTCCTTATCCGCAGAAAAACTGCTGATTATTTCTATGTTTTTATTGTAACAAAAATATCGTTTTAATTTGAAAGAAAACTTTCATTTTTCTACAGTTACCATTTTTCCACAATAGATTACTTCCGATCCGTTATAACATTTGCCAATCTTTCATCATTGGTTGGTAGCCTTTATGTTTTAGTAATACTTTTATTTCTTCGACTGAGCGATCATCTGAAATTTCAAACTGGCTTTGTGTTGCGTGTGGATCTGAATAACCGCCAACAACTGTGGAAGAATCAGCAGACATTTTTGTCACTCCCAAAGGAATCAATTTTCCCCTAAATTCAGCCGTTTCACGAGTAGATAGATTAATACCAGCTCTCGGAAGAAAAAGGAGAAATGCTAGAATGGCTTGCACTAAATTTTTATCTGTCACAAGATCTTTCGGCTGAAAACTACCAACATGTGGGATTATGCGTGGAAAAGATACTCCAACTTCAGTTTCTAAATATGTAAATAGCTAGCATGGGCACCTGTTAAAAAACATTCTTTTCTCCAATCATCTAAGCCTAATAATGCCCCAACATTTAATGAACGCATTCCAGCCTTGGCCCCTCTTTCTGGAGTTTCTAGACGATATCTAAAGTTTCGCTTTGGTCCTTTTTTATGAATTTCTCGATAAATACCTTCATTGTATACTTCTTGATAAACTGTTAATCCATCAATACCATCATCTACTAACTCTTTATAATCGTTTTCATCTAAAGGCTGAATCTCGATAGCAATAGAGGAAAAATATTGTTTTAATACGGTTAAGCTTTCTTTTAAATATTCAACCGATGCATGAAGGCGGGATTCCCCGGTCAATAAAATAATGTGTTTAATCCCCATATCTGCAATAACTTGAGCTTCCTTTTGAATTTCCTCAAGCGTTAAACGCCTTCGAGGGAATGGATTTGTAAAACTAAAGCTACAATATATCTGGTAATAAATATTTGTGATCGGAAATAACCTCAATCTTAACCCAGTTACCCATACCGATTGCTTTTGCTAGCCTTGCAATTCGTACAGCTTCGTCCGCAGTTCTTGCACCTGATGTATTTGGCATTAATCTCATATTAGCTGGAATATTATTCAAAATGTTTTCCTCCTTTGCCTCTATATCTACTCTGCGAAGAGCTACTGTCACAACCTCCGTATTCGATTTCTCAAGTACTTCCTCCATTTGCTGATGATTTGCAAATTTACCTGTTCCAACAAATAGTCTACTAGTAAATTCTTCTCCACCAATTACAAGTGTATCCTTCATTTTCCATCCTCCAATTCTACATTGTTTTCGTCCTTTGATTACTGGCTAATTACACAATAAAAAGCCCACCCCAATGGAGTGAGCTTATAGACAGTATCACATTAAATTACATAACAACTGTATATTACAAGCTTCCCTCCGTTGGTCCTAACCAATTCAGGTTCAAAGGGTCGGATTTCTCCTCTCAGCCAAAAATGGCACCCCTAGCTTTTCAATCTATGCAATTACTTACATATATAGGATAACAGAAAAACAAAAAGAAAATGTTACAAAAAAACGAATTATGAAAAAATTCATTATTCGAATTAATCCTTCATGGTATCAATAAAGGCTAGCCAAAGTCAGCTAACTGACCGTTGGATAGCCTCTTTCAAAAAGAAATATTCTATTAGGGATATTAATATAAGAGCTGCTCCACTATTTATCTAGCAAAACGGTGATTTCCAATGGTAACAGTTACTTCACGTGTTAAAATCCAGTTACTTGTAGCTGTTTTAGGATTAAAGAAATAAAGAGAACCATTCCCTTGTCCACCTAAAGCAATTGCTTCATTAACCGCTCTTTTTGATTCTGCATCCGCTGCCTTATTAATTTCTCCATTTTGAACTGGTGTAAAGGCATAATACCCATTTGATTTTTCATAGATTACACTACGAATGTTGTTCGGAAATTGATCGCTTTTTACACGATTCAAGACAACAACTGCCACTGCAACCTTCCCAGCGTAAGGTTCACCAACTGCCTCAGCACGTACTAGTCGCGCCATTAAATCTTTATCGGCTGGTGAAACTGTTGCATTTGGTAGAATCATATTTTGACCCGTAATTAAAGGTTTATTCTTATTAGCTTTCATTAAATCACTTACAGGAATCCCAAAACCTGTTGCCACTTTCCAATAAGTGTCCCCAGATTGTATCGTTCGATTGGTTGCGGCCTCTGCTTGATCTATTAATGTAAATGCTGAAATAGATAACACTAATCCAGCGGCTACTATCAGCTTCTTTAATTTCTTCAAATCTATTACCTCCTAGTAGTCGTTTCTGTGTCTATTATTAGGCTAGCAGATGTAATATTTCTATACATCGTCCAAAAAGTGGTAAGTAATAGATTGCTAGGTTGATGTCTTGCTAGGTAAGGGTTCAAAATATTGGTGGAAGTGTTAACCAATCAAGTTAGTTTGCTAATAATATCCTTAGTTAGGGAATTTAGGTAGGTTTGTTACGGTGTGATTTTTGTTTGTAATATTAAAAGAAGAAAATCCCGTGCAAAAAGGCACTAAATTCATTTAGCGCCTATACTCTATTAATCTTCCTATATCCACATCATTATTCGAAAGAAAACTGCTTTTTTAAATAATCAAGTGCTTGCCCAATTTCTTCTTCAAAGTTTCGCCAATTACATTCGATGGAGATTCTGCTATCATAGTTCGCTTTATGTATAATGCTAGCAAACTCTGAGTATGGATACGTACCAGTACCTGGAGCTAATCTATTAGAATCGGCAACATGTATATGATGAATAAAATCCCTCTGTTCATAAAGATGGGCAAGTGGTTCGTTTTCTTCTACCATATGATAGAAATCAGCTAATGATTTTAATGATTTTCGCTTTAATTTCTTTGTCCATTCAACAGCCTCAGGAATACTGTTAATTACATTCGATTCTTTTCTGTTAAGTGGTTCAATCACAATTGTTAAGTTTAGCTGTTCCGCAATATCTGCTACTGTCGATAAAAATATCGCTATTTGCTCTTCCCCTTTTTCTTTTGGATAGCCTTTTGGGAAGGTTCTAGCACCCCCGCTTCCAAATACAATAGTTTTGGCTCCAATTCGATGCACCCGTTCTAAAGCTGATGTTAGATAATCTTTCACTCGCTGATGATTCACACTTTCACCGACGATTTTCAAATCGCTTGGCAGAAGAATATTAAACGCTTCAATCGGAATAGGTGATTCCTGATATTTTTTTACTATATTTTTGAAAACATCTTCGCTTTCTTCTGGCAAAAGGGAAACAACCGTACATTCAATAAAATCATAACCTGCTTCATATAGCGCCTCTGCCTGATCAATAGCAGCGCAACAACCGAACTTCATGGAATCAACACCCTTATATAAGAATATTTTTCATATACTTACTAAACTGCTTAAATGCAATTTCCGGCTCTTCCAACTCTGGACACCACTTTTTTTCCCATTCTAATGTAAAGTAGCCATCATACTCATTGTCCTTTAATAGAGCCATTATATCCGGCAGAGGTATATCTCCTTCCCCTAAAAGACAAAGTTGATAGCCTCTTTTCGTCTCTTTCTTTACATAGGAGTCCTTCCAATGTGTATAGCAAACCCATTCCCCAAGATTATCCCATGTAGTCTCTGGTTTTTCTCCAATTGTTCGATACGGATGATGAATATCCCATAATACAAGAAAATGGTTAGAGGAAACTCTTTGAACAAGTTCTCTTACATTTCTACTATCTGTCCAATCATCATGTGTTTCTAACAGAAGTTTGACATTATATTTCTCTACAAGGGCAAGGTAATCATGCACGTTCTTCTCTGCAATTCCGATTGCTTCCTCTCTCTTCCATTTTCCAATCGCTCCACCAAATACACGGATATATGGGGTGTTGAATTCTTTACATAACAGGGCGTACTGTCTTAATTCCTCTATATATCTATCATATTCTTCCTGTGACTGGGTAACCAGTTTTACCGAACTTGAAAAACAAGGAATTTCTAAAGAAGCTTCCTTAAACTGGCGAACCGTTTCTTTTACATTTGATGAAAATTCTTTCAGTTTGTATATATCAAGTTCCCCCAGAAGCCCACGAAAATCAATACCATTATAACCATTTTCCACCGCATTTTTGATAATTCTCTCTAAGTCCCAATCAGGACACCCTAATGTCGTAAATGCTAATTTCATCTTTACACCTCGCTAATAAAACTAGTATTCTTGCTATGGAGATATGACCAAAGGACAGGGCAGAATGAATCTGCCCTATCCTTTAATGAGATCCTTTCACATCTAACGTTAAATTGGTCTCTTTTTTCTTTGTAAACGTAGATGAATTAATTCTTTCTTGTAGTTTGGAATAAAATAGGTCTTCATTGATTGGCAGTTCGACCCAATCATCCAGCCATGCAGACAAATGCATCGCATTAGAGATTTCTAACCCTTTAATCCCTTCTTCTCCAGGTCCAAGTAATGCTGTCCCATTGCGAATAGCATTCACCCAATTTGCGGTGATGCCTTTATGCTGTGTCGCTTCCCCATGAATGGGAATATCGATTTTCCAGCATTCTGGTTCGCCAAATCCACCTTTATACTCTTTATTGAATTCCCTTTCCGATTGTCTTAATCTCCAAAATGTTAATTTCCCATCCTCTACCACTACTTTTCCCCGATCACCCGAAATTTCATAACGATTAGTTCCAGGCGAGTCACCTGTTGATGTAACAAAAACCCCTGTTGCACCATTTTCATATTCGACATAAGCGGTTACATCATCTTCCACTTCAATATTATGAAATTTCCCAAATCCACAAAACGCCCGAACTCGCTTTGGCATCAATCCACTCGTCCATTGCCATAAATCCAGCTGATGGGGATCTTGATTTAAAAGAACGCCGCCTCCTTCTCCAGCCCATGTAGCTCTCCAGCCACCTGAATCATAATAGCTCTGTGAACGGTACCAATCCGTGATAATCCAGTTTGTTCGTTTGATTTCACCGACTTCTCCACTTTCCACAAGATCTCTTAGCTTTTGATATAAAGGATTTGTTCGTTGATTAAACATAATTCCAAATACCTTATCACTTTTTCTAGCAATCTCATTTAATTCACGCACATTTTTTGTATATACACCAACAGGCTTTTCTACTAAGACATGAAAACCTTTTTGTAGGGATTTGATTGCTAATGGCGGATGATCATAATGAGGTGTTGCAATGATAACCCCATCCATGTCAGCAAACTCCAAAAAGCGATCAACATGATCAAACGTCTGAACATTTTCCCCTAATGTTTCTTTTGCCCATTGTAATCGTTCTGGATTACTGTCACACACAGCAGTTAATTCTGCCCCTTCAATTTCTCGATTATTTAGATACACAGCATGCGAACTTCCCATATTACCAATACCGATAATTCCTATTTTGACATTAGCCAATCTTCTCCATCTCCTTCAGTTGTCCTCACTTTTCAATTTTCTAATTACTATATTTACTACTGTAAAGGTTTTGTTAATTGGTTAAGGTTCTTTAAACTTATTTGGAGACTATCCATCGGATCCCCCGGACAAATATCTTGTTCTACTGCATACCATTCGACTCCAGAGCTTCTGCACCAATTTAGAATAGGAACAAAATCAATTACCCCTGTACCAACCTCTGCAAAAGTTTGTCTTTCATCATTCGTCATGTCTTTTAAATGAATGATTGGCATTCTCTCTGCATAGCTTTTAAGAAATTGCAATGGATCTTTTCCGGCTTTTTTCACCCAAAACACATCTATCTCAGCAAAAATTTTATTTTCAGACGTTGGCTCTAGCAAATACTCCAACGCTGATTTCCCATCTATTTCCGTGTCAAATTCAAATGCGTGATTATGATAACTTATGCGAAATTCTGGTGCCTTCTTCGCCACTTCATTTAAAAGCGCCTTTATCTTCTCATATCCATCTTGATTTCTTACATCTTCTGGTAAAAAGGGGCAAACTATATCTTTTGTGTTATATAACGTTACCTCCTCCACCACCTGATTAAGATCATTTTCTAAACGATCGATAGAGACATGTATCCCCGCCGTTCCTAAATTGTTTTCCTGTAAAGCTTTTGCCACCTCGACTGGGTCATAACCAGCAGGCAATGCAGACAATTGAACTCCGTCCCAGCCCATCTCTTTCAACTCTTTAAATACAGGGGCAATCCCTCTTTTTAATTCCTCTCTTAATGTAAACAATTGTGCAGCAAACTTATATTCCATCGGACTCGCTCCTTTTTTTGAAAAATAAAAGTCTATAACTCTATATTAATCGGTATACGGGGAAAGACATTATCTTATCTTGTTCATTATTGGCAATTATTTTACTCTTATTGCTTTTCCCTAACCTTCCAATGAATCAAAAAGCATATTACATGTTCACTGATGCACAAATATATAAAATAACCAATCTTGTGTTATTTTATTTCTTACATACTACATATCTCCTAGGCTTCTATTTGAAATAAGAATATCATCTATTCTAATTTCCCTTTTTTCATTAGACGATTGGATAATAGCATCAATCATTTGCAAGGAAGGAAGCGCATCTTTAGCGTGAATATAATCTTGGCTATTCGCTATAATGCAAGTATAGAATGTATCAATTAGTTTTGTATGACTCGCTCCATAATAGAATTTCGAGCCATCCAGCTTTGTATCTTCTTCTATCATGACCTTTTTGCCATTTTCATCTAGCATCGTTAACCTATTGTCCTTAATTGTTAATTTTTGATTTTCAAAAATGATTTGAAGTTCAACACTGGAATTATTTCCATTTGCATTTGTTGCAAAAAAGAAGCCGTTTGCTCCGTTTTCAAATACAATTTTAGCCGTTGCTGTATCTTCTGTTTCAATCCCATAATCAAGAAGCTGATCAACAGATCCTCTTATCGTTGCTACTTCTCCTCCAAAAAGCTGCATTAAATCCAGTGTATGAATCGATTGATTAATCATTACTCCTCCACCAGCCAGGTCTAATTTTCCTCGCCACGGTTTCTTGTCATAATAGGATTTAGGTCTTGCCCAAGTAACAATTCCTTTTATTCCAACGATTTGCCCATATTCATTTGAATGGATAATTTGCTGCAGTTTTTCCACCGTTTCATTCAAACGATTTTGGAAGCATACACCTATTTTTACCTTTTGGTTAGCTTCTTCTAGTCTCACTAATTTAAGCCCTTCTTCTGTATTTAAGGCCAATGGTTTTTCTTGAAACACATGGATACCTTTTTCTACACAAGCCTTTGTTACAGGATAATGAAGATAATGCGGCAAACATATATGTACACAATCCAAAGACTCCTGTTCAAGCATTTCTTGATAGTCTGTATAAAAATTAACCCCCTGAACAATCTCCCTACGCGTTTCATCGATATCACTAACTGCCACTAACTCAGCTTTTGGATTTGCTAGTATAGCAGCGAGATGAATACCGGAAATATCGCCGAGACCAATCACAGCTATTTTTAACATAAGACACTCTCCTCTTTTTTTATAAAAAAGAGGTAGAATGGATACCCTTTAATTTCTTTATTTACATTCATCTCAAAAGTTTGAAGTATCCAAACTACCTAATTTCATTCAAAATAAAACCTATTCTTCTAGCGGTTTTCGACCCACTCTGTACTTTCTTTTTGCGCTTTCTCAAGGGCTGCTTCTGCACTTCTTTTTCCCGTTAATGCCGCTTCAATTTCAGATGTTAAAATATAGCGCGGTTGTGATGAGCCCCATGGATATCTTGGTGTTGTCGGCGTAGACATTGCTTCAAACACGGGAAGCATTAATGGCTGCTCTTTCACACTTGCCCATTCCGTTGCCGATTTCACAGATGGCACTAGACCAAGTTCCTCATAGACATATTTTTGGACAAAATCACTTGTTGCAAATTTAAGCCATTCCCAAGCCAACTCTTTGTTTTTGCTATCTTTTGCAATCGTGATTGGGCTTCCAGCAAATAAGCCTCCTTGACCATCGTCATTCTTAAATTCTTGCGAAATGCCAATTCGATCTCCAAGGCCTTGTGCATAAGCCGGTTTCACCGTATCTCCAGGACCTTGGTTTAACATAATCGCAATATTATTGTCTTTTGTTAACCATTTTTCATTCCCTTGGTTACTCACAATTCCTTTTGGAGCATAACTTTGCATATCTAGTAGCCAGTTCAATCCATTCAACATTTCTTTCGAATTAAAATTAAATTTGACCTCATCCCAAGCAAATCCTGTTCCCCACTGTCCGTTTTGCCCTTCCGCAAGATCTACTAAAGTGAAGGCAGAAGACCAATCCCCGCGGAACCAAATACCATAGTTTTGTTCCCCTGTTTTTGGATTTTTCCCAGTCATTTGTTTAGCTTTTTCTGCAACTTCCTCCATCGTTGGATATTCAGATAAATATTCTACTCCCCATTCATCAAATAGCTGTTTATCATAACTGATAAAACGCGCATCTCCCAAAAATGGAAGTCCAAAAATATCCAACTCCTTGCTATCTGGACCTAAAGCTTGCCAACCTTCTATTTGATTATCGATAAAAATATCCAAATTAAAATCTGGATCTTTGTCAATCCATGGCTGTAATGGTTCTAATACACCTTGAGGAGCGAAATCAGCTACACCTGGCATCTGATACACATCCGCTTCTCCTGATGTGATCATTGCTTGCGTTTTCTCTGTGTATCCTTCCCATGGCATCAGAACAAATTTCACAGTGGCGCCAGGATGCTGCTTTTCAAATTCTTCTTTTAATACTTTTACTCCTTTTGCAGACTCACCAGTAATCGGGTCTGTCTTGTCTTCCATGGCAAAATCCCCAATCATCATGACTGTTATTTGTTGCCCTGCCCATTCTCCATCTTTATCAGAACCTTGGGAACCCCCTGATTTCGAGCTACACCCTGCAAGCACAGTACCTATTAACAGCATTAATACAAAGGCAAAAGTAGCCGTCTTAGAAAATATACTCTTTTTCATTTTCTAACCCCCTATTTATTTAAATCTCCTACTCTCCTTTAACTCCACTTAATGCAATACTTTGGATAATGTATTTTTGCAAGAACAAATACACGATGACAATTGGTAATACACTTACTGTTGCTAGAGCCATTGTTAAACCACCTAGACTAGAGCCATTTTCCAGCGAGAAACTTGCTAAATAAAGAGGAATCGTTTGTAAATTTAAATCATTAATAACAACTAATGGCCACATAAAATCATTCCAGCTCCATATGAAGGACAAAATGACCATCGTCGCTGCTATTGGACCTGCCAGTGGCAAATACACACGGAAGAAAATTTTGAATTCTCCAGCTCCGTCGATTTGTGCCGCCTCTCTTAATGTATCTGGCAGCTGGTCAAAAAACTGTTTACATAGAAAAATAAGCATTCCACTAATAATAGATGGAAGAATTAATGGCCAAAAAGTATTTAATAGACCAAGTTTATTGAAAAAAGTATATAAAGGAATTAACCGTGGCTCCATTGGAATCATTAATGTACAAAGGACAATCACAAACAAAATTCTTTTTCCCTTGAATTTTCCTTTTGAAAATGCATACCCCGCCAACAAAGAAGCAGATACACTCAAAAAGACAGAACTTACAGTAACAATGGCGGAATTTATATAAGACTGGATAAGTCTCCCATTTTCAAAAACGATGCCATAGTTAAAAGATGAAATAGCCTCTGGTATTAACCTTGGTGGAAAAGGCATGACTATATTAGCAGTTCGATCAAACCCTACGCTAATCATCCATACAAATGGAGCCATTAAAACAATCCCAAAAAAGAATAAAACAAAATACTTAATAACGGATGTCATTCTCTCCAACTTTTTCATTGAGATCGTATTTTTCATCGTCTCCCTCCCCACTAAGTTAGATTTTCATTTTTGACATTTTTAAGTTGATAAACGTAAATATTAAAATAATAATAAACATAATATAGGTGGCAGCTGACGCGATTCCAAATTCAAACCCCGTAAAGCCACGCTCATATATAAATGCTCCCATCGTTTGGATAGAACGAGCAGGACTTCCATTTGGCCCGCCAATTACATAGACCTCATTAAAACGTTGTAGGGCTCCAATCCAACCAGTAATCAGTAGAAAAGCAAAGGTTCCTGTCATATTAGGAATCGTAATAAACAGCCATTGTTGAAATCCACTAGCTCCGTCAATTTTAGCTGCTTCATACATTTCAGATGGGATTGCTTGAAGGTTAGCAAGACATATAATGATAACAAAACCAATCCAATGCCAAACAGCCAGCAAGATAACTCCCCATTTAGAAGTGCTAGGTTCAGAAAACCAACCTGGCGTTGGCAATCCGATGGAATCTAGCGCAAAATTAACAATTCCCATTTCCGGATGTAAGACAAATTGAAAGATCATTGCTGCAGCAACAATGGAAGTAACATTTGGCAAGAAGTAGATGACTTTAAAGAAGTTCTTCCCTTTGCCAACAGAGTTAATTAAGGTAGCAAAAATGAAGCCTAATGGAATCGTAATAATAACTTGAAATATTCCGATAAAGAAAGTGTTCCACACAGCATTCCAAAAAGGTCCTGATGTTAAAACAGTACGAAAATTATTTAGGCCAGTAAAAGTTTCAATGGTACCATTCGATTTGAAAAAGCTTAATCTAAATGATTCTAAAACTGGATAAACCATAAATAACAAAATCCCTAAAAAACTAGGAATTAAGAAAATATACCATGTCCATTGTGTGGTTCTTTTTTTCTTTTTCTTCCTAGTTGACTCCATGTAAACACTGGTTTTCACACTTGCTTCCGTCGTCGAAACATGATTGTTTTCCATAAATTCTCCTTTCCCTAATGGATTCATTTTTACTTTCCCTAATTATGACAACGCTTTCAATTTTATAGAAATATTCACGAGATAATTACCTATTTATCTCGTTCACCCATTCTATAAACAAACTAATTATATTCCCTAACGAAGTATAATGGTTATGTTCCCTTCTGATTCCATTGTATGAAAGTTATCTATTTTTAACGTGGATAGAATTGTGTAATCTGATGAAGAAATTGTTTTTTATTGCTCTTTTAAATAATCATATTATGTAGAGACATTGTGGGAGAATTAGCTTAATTCGTGTTTTTCATACGAATTGCTGTGCTATTACGATATTCTGTAGGAGTTAGTTTCATTTGTTTTCGAAAAAAACGACTGAAATGTGAGGAATCTTCAAATCCTGATTCGAGAGATACTTCAAGAATCGATTTGTCTAGATGGATCTCCAGTAAATATTTGGCACGGTTTATTCGACAGCTCATGATATATTGCATAATTGTATATCCTGTTACATCTTTAAAAATTCTCGACATATAATACTTGCTAATATTTAAATGATGAGCAATATCATCCAATGTGATTGGCTCACAGAAATGTGTATCAATCCATTCAATCATTTTTTTGACATGAATATTTTTATCAGATTCAGCAAGGGAATTATTTTCAAGCTGTTGTTTACTCAACTCAAAAACCTTAAATAAAAGCTGCATTAGCATACTTGTTAATTCGCCAATTTGAAATCGATTTTCGACTATATTTTCTTGCTTAGAGCTTTTCAATTTCTCCGCCATTTTCTTTATTAACGCTTTTACTTCAGCCGATTTTTCTTTATCCTTTATATGAAATAAAGTATTGCTTAATTGGTTAAAAGGAGATAACAATTCTGGAACATTTAAATTATTCAAAATCGGTCGCAACCATTCAGAAGAGAACTCAATAACACTCCGCTCATAAGGAATTCCTGGTTCAGGATAAGCGCGATGCAACGTTAATCCATTCATAATAATTAAATCATCTTCTTGTAAACGATAAATACGGTCTCCAATTAAATATTTACATTCCCCGCCATGAAAGTAGTATATTTCATACCTATCATGAGAGTGGTAACTAAAATCTTCATAGCTCTCCACCTTATCCATTAAACGATAAGCAGCGATTATTTTTTCCGTCATCTCTAACTCCCCCTTTTTAAAGCGGTTTCATAAATGGTCAAAATATAACTTGCTAATAACGAAAGACATACCCTTGTCTATAAATTATTTCACCTTTTGATTTTTTCTCTTATTTATTCTCTATTCTTATGATAGTAACCTTTTAAAATTACAAAAATAATGATTTAATTTTAAACATTAGAAGTACTAGAATTCGAGTGATTAAAAAGATCACATATTAAGGCTATTTATATTCCACTACGTTCAGATAAAACCGTCAACTTCAAGCGGTGGCGGAACTGTTCAATCGTCCTTTATATCCCACTACGTTCAGATAAAACCGATTGCAATGGCTTTAGAAGATGCGATTATAAACTTTATATCCCACTACGTTCAGATAAAACTATAAAGGGCAATTAGGAATCATACAAGGTTATTCCTTTATATCCCACTACGTTCAGATAAAACGTTTGATTGATCATTTTTTGTAGGTCCAAATCCTTCCTTTATATCCCACTACGTTCAGATAAAACCGGTTACTAATAGCACAGATAATTTATATCGTTACTTCTTTATATCCCACTAAGTTCAGATAAAACCCGGCGCCAATTAAGAAATTCATGCGACTCACTCCTTCTTTATATCCCACTACGTTCAGATAAAACAAAAAGCTAGTGAAAAAGCATTAAAGCGTTGGAATACTTTATATCCCACTACGTTCAGATAAAACATGAAGATATTTTCATTAATTACTAAACTATAAGCACTTTATATCCCACTACGTTCAGATAAAACTTTAAAATCGATAAACTAATTGAATTTGTTACAACCTTTATATCCCACTACGTTCAGATAAAACTATTATAAACGTCTCCCGGTTAAGCAACTAGCTACAACTTTATATCCCACTACGTTCAGATAAAACATTAAATTTCCGTTTAGCATATCCATTTCCCAAGTCAACTTTATATCCCACTACGTTCAGATAAAACAATTCTTTCCCACTCTGCTACACGTTCGATTTCTTCCTTTATATCCCACTACGTTCAGATAAAACCCTTGCTTACTGCAGCGCTAACAATCATTATTTCTTCTTTATATCCCACTACGTTCAGATAAAACAAGAAAAATAGATTGCTATATGCCCGAATCTTATACTTTATATCCCACTACGTTCAGATAAAACAGGGTTATGGAAAAACAGTTGCAATGGTTGAGTATTCTTTATATCCCACTACGTTCAGATAAAACAATTCATAGCCAGCCGGCAACTCGAACGCCAAGCCAACTTTATATCCCACTACGTTCAGATAAAACCTTTCCTCCTAGCCCTCCGTCTGCTTTCTTCTTTAATCTTTATATCCCACTACGTTCAGATAAAACTGTTTTGATTGTAATGTAAATTGATTTGATTTCTGCTTTATATCCCACTACGTTCAGATAAAACAGAATAATGACGAAAAAAATCGTAGATATTTCGCATCTTTATATCCCACTACGTTCAGATAAAACCTTAGCAATTATATGTTTTTTGCTCTATCGTTTCTTTCTTTATATCCCACTACGTTCAGATAAAACCTAATATTGATTTATTGAAGGGGGGTGCTGAAGATGACTTTATATCCCACTACGTTCAGATAAAACCTTGTTTTCAGACATGGATTGAGTGCGATCTACTTCACTTTATATCCCACTACGTTCAGATAAAACGCAGTCGTTACTTATTTATCCCCATCTTATAAAGAGCTTTATATCCCACTACGTTCAGATAAAACTTATTTGACCAAGTCTTTACGAGAATTGGTGCAGCACTTTATATCCCACTACGTTCAGATAAAACTCTCAAAACAAGTCCAACAAGAACCCTTTTATATCAAGGGCTTAGGCACTTTATTGATGAATCAATATTTTGTTTTTTGCAGTGAACCAGCAGTAATGTTTTTACCTTTTCTCAAAAGATGGCTTGATCCCTTGATACACAAGGATTTAAAGACATTTGCTGAAAAATAAATTCACTGCAAAATACAAGGTTATTTAGAATAATTATAATATTCCCCTACACCGTTTTATTATAAAAATAAATCGAAAGGATTCTTTTCTCTTCCATGAATTACTTTTTTTATATTTCGCGGATTTTTAACCTCATATACATAAATAGAATCGGTATCTTTATCTACAATGTTACTTAAATCTGCCATACATTGTGTATATTTACCAATGGTTATTTCCCCTTCGAACACAGAATTTTGTGTCCAATCGAGATACTCTCGAAGCTTTTTACATACTTTCCCCACTCTTTTTTCACCTACATCATATGTGATAATAACAAACACTTGCTACCACCACGCTTTCAACGGCTTATACACATCGTCACCAATTACATGCTTAATTAATTTATAGCATTCTAAACGAATTAAATAACGATATGTTGTATTTCTTTTTAACATACGGTGTTTAACTGATTGATTTAGTTTTTCCTCCCATGCCGTAATAAATTTTTTCTTTCCCTCTTCATTTAAATAACAAATCTCTCCTTCTAAATAATCAAAATGCTTTTTGCTAAGTTGCCTTCTATTAATAAGAGAAAAAACAATTGGATCTACAATCAATGGTTTAAAAATTTCTGCAATATCTAAACTTAAGGAGAATCTCTTAGTTGAGGGCTCATGAAGATAACTTATAGTTGGATTCAAAGAAGTTTTATAAATTTCTGTTAATACAATCCGATACATCAATGTATTTCCAAAAGAAATTAAAGCATTGATTGGATCGCGTGGCGGCTGTTTTTCTCGCTTTTCAAAAACAAAATCTTGTTTAAAAATATGGTTAAACGATTGATAATAAAGGTGGCGTATTTGCCCCTCTCTACCCATTAATTCAGGAATAGTTGTGGACGTATGCAATTGACTAAATAACAATTGGATTCCTTCTATATACTCCGCTGTTCCTTCTTTATAATTACGCATATTGCGAAGCATATGATGAACTGCTCCATTTAAAAATTGATAAGCTATATACAGCCGTTTATACTTATCTGAATAATGCTCACTTTGTTTGACAATCACATGACCAGATTCTTTAGCATCTCGAGGATTAAACGCACCAGTAAAAAATCCATAATAATTATAAAACTGTAGTGTAATTCCATACTGGCTTAAATAAGTTAATAGCTTTGTATTCACATCAATTTCTCCAAATAAATGCAATGTTTGAATTTTTTCAATAGGAAGTGGCTTTTTCTGCCCTTCTTCATTTTCAAAATATATGGTATTGTCTTTTCTTTTTAATCTTCCATTTGAAAAAACATAATGATCACGCATCATAGTCGTCATCCTCTCTTGAAAAACAAAATGGGTAATAGGCACAACTTTTACAATAATTCAACTTCTTTAATGGAGGTGGAGTGTCTCGATCGATAATTTGATAAGCTCCCGCAATTGCTCGCTGAATATTTCTCTTATTTTCTTCTGTCAACAATACCTCCACCGTTTTCTTTTCTTTTGTATAGCTGATTAAGCCTTTTTTCTTCATTCCTCTTAAAAAAAGCTGGTACAAATAAAACAGCATTTGCATTTTATCTGATTCTTGCATTTTACTAGATAATTTAATTTCTCTAACATATTCCCCATCAATTGCATCTATCTTAAATGCACCGTCAATAAGGATTTCTTTTTTATTAAGACGAGGATACGAAGTCTCATGAAGAATAGATCCTTCGAGCACTCTATCTGATTCGCTTTCCATCCCAATTCCTTTCTTATATAACCAAAGCTTTCTTTTACAGACAATATAGTAAGCTAAATCTACGCCACCAACTGTTCTCGTTTGCAGCATCTTCTTATCTCTCCCCCTACATAATCTGGCTACTAGAAAATAATTTTTTATCATTCGAATATTTTAGACCGACCGTTGAATCATATTCAAAATCAATTACTTTAATAGATTCATAGCTACCTATCTTTAAAAATTGTTCCTCTCTATTTAATTTTCTTGCATTTGTAACTCTATATTGTGGAATATCTACTGTAAATTCATATAATTTATCACGAAGTTTCGCACGCTCTTCTCTTATCGCATTCGTTGCTTTTATTCTTAACGTTTTACTATATTTAGCAACTAATTCCTCTATTGTATTTTGATTTTCCTGATAAACGGAATATGGAACAATAGTTTCATTAAATATTTCTCTTAAATCTGTAATTCGAGGATCTAAGTCTTCATCATATTCCTCTATACTTGTTAAAATATCCAAAAACTCTTTAACTTCGTTATAATAAGTACTCTTTTCTAAACGCTGTGTAGTATAGTTTTTTTCTATTAATTCCATCTTTAACTCTTCTGTAAAAATAACTGGAGAACTATATTCCTGCAAAACTTGTTTAGAAATTTCAAAAATACTACTATCTACTACACTATATTTATCACGATAACTAATCCCTGATGGATAATCATTTCCACCATCATAAACAAATACATTAACTCGTTCATGATCTAATATTCTATTTCTATAAACTCGACCCATTCGCTGAAATAAACCATTTAAGTCTGATAATTCTGTATAAAGAACATCGAAATCAATATCTACACTTGCTTCTACCACTTGTGTCGCAATCCAAATACCACTGCTCTTATTCTCCAATTTCCCCATTTCTTGAATAGCAGCTTCTTTCTCTTTACGATCCATTTTCGTAAATCTACTATGAAATAAAAATACATCGTCACGCTCTTTTAATGCATCATGTATTTCTTGTGCTCTTTGAACAGTATTTACGATTATCAATATTTTTTTGTCTATCTTATTTTTCATAATATCCTCTATATTTAATTGCTCGTTCTTTACAATCAGACGATGCCGAACTATAACTTCTCCATTCAATTTTTTATAGAAAGGATCGCATGATTGTTTAAATGGAATATTTAATTTTCCTACCATCAAATCTAACAAGAATGGAGCAAAAGTTGCTGTCATAATAGTAAATTTCCCACCTATATCTGTTATCTCTTTTAAAGCAACCAAAAGACAAGCCAACATTTTCGGTGAATACATTTGAATTTCATCTATTACTAATTTGGAATAGGCTAATGTAGCTAATTTCTTTTCAAACCCTTCTTCCTTAAAGACAAAATCTAACATTTGATCAAGCGTAGAAATGGTCAAAGGCATCGACCACTGTCTTGTCTTTTCAAAATAATCAATTGAATAAAGATCATTTTTCACATATTCACTTTCTGTTTCTGAATGTAGTAATGCAACTTCTTTAAAATTAATTTCACTCTCTATACGCTTATAAATACTATTAATCGATACTCGAAGCGGAAGTGTAAAAAAGCCTTTGCTGTCTCCAATCCAATATAGTGCTGCTTCTGTTTTTCCTATACCAGTCGAAGCAATCACAATATTATTTTCCTTTTGATGTTCCAGCAAGTAATTTTGCAGTTCATTTCTTCCGCTCTTATATTTAACCGCAAGGAACTTATCTACATAATTATCTAGACCAGGATTAGCAATTTCCACGGGGATATGTGCACTTGCAGCATAGTCAATTTTGTTAAGCAAGCCTTTTACAAGAACAAATTGTTTAGCCTGTTCTTGATTTCTTTGTTTTCTTATTCTTCTATTAAGATACGGCTTAAAATTTGCTTTTGGTTCAGCTAAAAGAAATGGAAATGCTTCTTTAAATGATAGATAATATTTGGGCAAATCATAAAGAATCGTTTCTTTCAAATCTTTAGGGTTGGCTGCAGATCTATTATGGTGATAATAAACAGCTTGTGCTACAATTTCTCTTTCCTCTTTATTTTCTAATATTTCTTTATAAGGAATAAATGCACAACTTAAATATCCGTGGGGAACTTCCCCCGCTTTCGGTAAAAGATCTTCCAATAAACAATCGGTCTTTTTTAATGCTTTCAATAATTTATTTTGAAATTTTGTATTAATTTTTCCGACATCATGGTAAACACACGCTATTTCCAATAAATCGTACCTTAAATTCGGAATATTGCAATAAATAACTTTTAACCTATCAAACTCTTCTAATAATGCTTTCGTATGCTTTACTATCGTTTCTTCTAATTGTACATCTGACTTAGCAAGAAATAAATTATTCATAATGATACTCCTTTCAAAATAAGACTAGGAATTCCTAGTCTTATTCACTTCCATAGCTTGTCCTTTATGCAAAAAAGACAATATTCCCATCTTCATCGAATTCATAAACATTATCATTTAGAACTTCTCTGCCTTTTGCTCCATAAAATACAGAAACTTGTTTCCATCTTCTTTGCTCTAATCCTTTTTTGATTTGTACTTTTTCATAATATCGATTTAGCTTGTAAACAGTGGCAAACTCTATACCTTCAGAACTGTAGCTCTCAAATAATTCTACAGGTATATATGCAGAGTAGTTTAATGTATAGGTGTCTTCTAATTCTTTTTCTTTTATGTTTACAAGCTTTACCTCTTCAATTCTTGCCAAATCCTCCCTACGCCCAAGCGAAATATACTCGGAAGGATTTTTAAACGACTGATACAAAATCTCTAAATCTTCTTCCTTTTCCGGCAAAATATGAATCATTAATTCTACATCTGTTAATAGTTCCGTTGTACTTACTCCTCTTGCTAATCCATAGTCGCGATTATCTTCAGAAGAATGCAATTTATAGGCATGTCTTGCTGTTTCATATGTCGCTGCAGCAAATTCATATCTTGTTGCTAAATCATTTACTTTTGAATAGTAATCCCCTACAATACTGATTTTTAATGGATGGTATTCGGTAAAACCACATACGCGATGAATCATGCCCGATACAGTAGAGTACGGAGGAAGCGGATATGTTTCTTTTAATTGAAAACTAGATGGCAGCTTATAATTAACCATATTCTGATAAAGTTTTATTCTCAATGCTTTCATATTCTCACCACTTAATCTAAGTAATAGTTGCTTACTTCTTTTTGGATAAAATCAAAGAAAGCAGCAACAGATAAAGGAGAAAGCGTATCTTTAATTTGTTGATCATTATCAAATATTCCTTCAATGAGACCGCATTTTGTATAATCTGCTATATGGCTGTCTAATGCTAAAACACTCGCTAATGTTTGTACATTTAGTTTATTATCCTTTACTTTAATACGGTTTTCAAAAAATGGGTTTTTTATATCATATACCCCACCAATTACAAATAATGGCGAAAAATTCTCTCTTCTTCCTTTTATATCACGATATAAAAATTTTAAAGTTTGCAGTAAAGCATTTACTCTGTTGGCTTTTTCCTCATTAGAAACAGAAATTTCCTTCTCATTATGATCGATGCCTACTTGATCTAAGTCAATGGTAACTGTATACGTATAATACGAATGATGAATCTCGCTTTGCGCAATATTGCCACCTTTTTTTTGTTCTTTTCCTTCCGTTATAGTTGCTGCTTGATAACGATCAAATAATCCTTTATTAGTTAAAAAATCTGTATCTGCTTGGAAACTTTCCAATGCAATTGCATTAGATAAACGAGCAACAGCAGATCGTGTTTTCGTTCCTTTATTTGTTTTCATATAACCAAATAAATCAATTTCTGGATAATCAGAAATTAGAGCATCCGGAGCAAATTGTATGACAGATCCATCCACTTCAAGAGGAGTACGATCCTCTCCCATTTGCTGGATGATATTATAGCGAAGTGCTTGTCTTGAAATATATGTAAAACTATCGCCAGTTCCTCTTGTTAACTTCTTTAATGATGTAACATTTCCGACCCCTTCTCCATAGTTTCCACTTTCTGCTTCAAAAACAATTGATAATGTTAAACCTTTTTTATTCATTTTCTTCTTCCTCCTTTTTATCTCCTTTAGGGCTAAGTCCAGAACGTAATCCTAAAACAAATGCATAGCCAAGCGTTTGCAATTTATCCTCATCTGTTAATGCCTCTGTCATTTGCGGCGGAATGATTAATTCTCCTTCTCTTGCAGCATATAAATGAGCATTGATAAAAGTGTCCATAAACTTTCCTGTATCCTTTGTTTTTAAAGCATTCAGTAAACGATAAGTAATACCACCTAATTTATTACTGGCATTTCTAACTTTATAATTGTAAGCTAATTTCCTACCCGCATTTTCCATATATGCAATGGTTTCCCTACGAACATAGGAATAATAATCACTCATCGAACCATCCTCCTTCTCTTTTTGATTTTGAATAATTGTCCCTATAAAACTATTATTTAAGTAAACAATATCTAATAGGAGTCTATTACTTCTAATTGGCTCTTCTGCTTTGCTCGGCAAATTTGTCCGACATAATAAACCAATTAAATCAAATTGATTTTTATTGCTGTATAAACGTTCCATCACATTTTGGTAAATCCTAAGGTATGAACCATCGCCCATCTTCACTACCCTGTTAATCATATTGTTTAATGATTTTTGATGCCGTTTAATAACTTCCAATTTATCTTTTGATAGTACATTATAAGTGTATGGTCGAAAATTATCTGTCTTATTATCTGTATTGCTAAATTTAATGACTTGAATATTATCTATTTCATACTTTGCTTTCTTATGTTTTTGATTCTCCATAAAATCTATCAATTGATAATATGTTCTTGCTTCTAGTAGCTGAATATTATCATCTGATTTAATGACATACATTTCATGATTGTTATTTAATCTAGTTAGAGCTTCAACAGAACTGTTACAATTGACAAAATATCCTTGATCATTCATAAAAGTAAACCCAGCAGGAATACACGAATAAATAAAATTAATAAGCGGTGAGATATAGCATGTGTTTGACTGCAAATTCCAAAAATGAGATGTTTTCCTGCTCATATCTACCCCCATTTTTGTTAGCCAAGCCATATCATAAGCATGTGGTTTTGATAATTTCTTAATTGGCGTATTGCTAATAAAGCATACATATTTATCTTTTGTATGATCTTCTTCATAATAAAGCTTGATTGGATCAATAAAATATTTTTTATACTCTTCAAAAATATCAGCTGTTGTCGATGACTTATGTAAGAAAGATACTCCACCCCAAAAATTACCAATAATTGTATAGGCAATATTTTTTGCAAGAATATATTTTTCCACCTCCTCTTTTTCCAAAAAGTCAATAATAGTTTGCAGATAGTGTATTTGTTCATGGATTTCATTTTGAATATCTGAATCTGAAACAGTTTGATTCTTTTTTAACTTCAGCTTTTTTAGCTTTTTTTCCATTTCTACTAAATCTACTTCTGTACAAGACATCATTTTATATGCAGCTAGATAACTATTGCTTTTAAGATTCTTTTTTGCTCTTTCGATATATTTATTCCAATCTTCTATTGTCTTATCATCCCATTCTTTTTTATAAAGAAAATCCTTTCCCTTTGTTACAATAAAAGTATGTGATAACAGTTCTTTATACCTATTTGCGAAATAATCAAAATAATAATGATGGAAATTTTCTAAGATTGAAATGTCAAACTCTACATAGTTATTACCACATTTGTAAGAGGTAATATTGGCATCATTTAAGATATTCACAAAGCCCGTAATCCCAGCATTTAAAAGCGCATCAGCAGTCTCTATTCTTGCTATTGTCACTATCCATCCTCACCTCCTCTCAAGTTATAAAACATCTATACAGCCAAATCCCTGGTTGCTACGAAGAGCTATGCCCTCTAAATAGAATATATTTAAATCACGAGGATCTCCTTCTACCATGAATCGACCTGTATTTCCTGTGAAAAATAAATCACCTGATGCTTGATGTAAATTTTCTTTCACAACACTTTTTTTCATTTGATGTTTTAATATTTTAATTGGTTGGTATAAAGGTCTTCCATACTTACTCTTCATCATTTTTGAGCTAATAATATTTAATTCTTCTTCAAAATTAGCATCATCGAAAAGCAATGGTTTTCTCTCTTTTGATTCCACTAAGATCGGTGTTAAAGTTTTAAACCAATATTGTGACTGTACAATTGTCTTTTCTTTGATCATTTTCATCCCAGTAAATTTCATAATGCTTTCTTTATAGTGGTATTCGCTCTTTTGCTGGCTACCATTAATGAGGTAAATCATCATTTCCATATTTGAACTGGTCACTGTTAGATTCAAAGATTCTGAAACTATTAAATCTCCATCGATTTGAATATTCGGAAAATATGGAGCGAAAGAAAATCTCTTTGTCTCTTTTTCCCTCTCTACAAAAAACGACTGATAGAACTCTTCTGATTGTGAGCGAATCATTTCCTTTATGTACGATAATAGTAATAGCCGATACCGTATTGGGAAGTACTCGATTTTAAAACTAAACACACATCTCACTTTATCACTCCTATTTAATATTATTTTATCCAATATTACCTTACTATTTCATTTTATACCAAATAAAGGTAATACGCAATATTCACACTATTTTTATTTATTATTATAATAGATAAACTGACAAAAAACGTCAGCGAACACATGTTTTTCAAAAAAACACAAAAAATGGAGTAGGGTATTGATCACCCTACTCCACTACTTGCAAAAAATTAATTAATAGATAGTTATCCCGCTACGTTCAAATAAAAATTAATGCTTAATGAAATAATAATAAATTTTTATATCCCACGGCTGTTCAGATATAACTTATTTCCCATAAATATCCAATAGCTTTTTATACTCATTCTTTAACTGCTCTCTTATATGAAGAGGCTCCATTACTTCAGCATCCATTCCATATTTCCTTACCCATCGTAAAAATAATTTACTCATTGTTTCAATAGTTAAAATTACTGAACCATCTTCCTCTTCTTCTATTATAACATTCTTATCATAAAACTTTTTTTCTTTAATGTATTTCCCTACTTTTTTACTAAATCGTACAACAAATTTATTTTTTTCATCTGTATAATCCATTTTCCAATTTGCTAGATGGTTATCAATAGAAAACTCCTCTTGAAACTCATAGATTTGCTTTTCTATTTGCCATGATCTGATACGATCTATGCGAAAATTACGAAACTCCTTTTTTTCATTACAATAAGCAACAATATAATAATGATCATCTCTATCGATAAGATAATAGGGATCAATTATTCTTTTTGTTTCCACTTCATTTGTAGGACTATAATAAGCAATCATTAAACTTCTTCTTTTTTCGATAGCCTTGACAAGCGAAATCACTAAATTTTCATCATAGTTATCACGATAAAGGAAATGGTGTAATATTCGTTCACTAATTACCCGATTCCATCCTTTTTCTTTGCTTGTTTTCTTTCGTCCAACCTTGTATTCTGAAAGCATCGAGTTTTCTGAAATCAAATTTTGCTTTGGAAGTGCTTGTGTTAATAGAAGTGAGAGCCACTCTCTATCTGTTAAACCAACATTATGTTTAATAGGCTTTTCCAATAATAGATAGCCTTTTTTCTCAGTATGAAAATAGAAACCAACAGTCTCTAATTCACTTATATCGCGGTAAATATTGCGTTTAGATGTCTTTGTAATAAGAGCCAATTCCTCCGCAGTTACAAAATCTCCAGCACTAAGGTAGTCAATAATTTTAAAAAGTCTTTCCACCTTATTCATTTTCACCTAAAACAGCTCCTAAAATAAATTCCGATTTACTAATAAATATAATATACTATATATAATGATAACCTGTCTCAAAAACAGTGATTAAATATATAAAATGACAACCAACTATATTATAATTACTATAATTACGCTCAAAATCTGCAGCGAAACTATTTTTATTAAGAACAGCTTCAAACATAGAAGTGACAAGGGTTTGCTTACTTTTTTATAAGATAAAAAAATACACAACTATAGGTTTGCTGCAAAATGGAGAAATATTATTAAAACAACAATCGCCTCAAAACCTTGATACATATAGGTTTTTCGTATGATAAATTTGAGGCTTTTATCTGAACGTAGTGGGATATAAATTAAGATGGGTGGCTTCTCAGCAGAGGGGATAAATAACTTTTATCTGAACGTAGTGGGATATAAATGTAAATTCAAATGAAGCTGTACTATCTTTTGTGGAACTTTTATCTGAACGTAGTGGGATATAAATTAAAAAAAAGAACAGGAATTAATCCTGCTCTTTACTTTTATCTGAACGTAGTGGGATATAAATAGATAGAAGCAAAAGAATTCCTTATGGATTAAGAGAACTTTTATCTGAACGTAGTGGGATATAAATGATATCAACTTGTATCAAGCTGTCTTCACTTAAATCTTTTATCTGAACGTAGTGGGATATAAATTTTATTAGGAGAGTGAATATAAATGAGCAACTATCCTTTTATCTGAACGTAGTGGGATATAAATTTCGTTTAAGTGAATGATTCTATAACGATCGTGTCTTTTATCTGAACGTAGTGGGATATAAATTTGATAACCGCATTTTCTAATGCAACTGCAAAAGTCTTTTATCTGAACGTAGTGGGATATAAATATGAAATAAACAGCCGGTTCAGATGTAAATAATTCCCTTTTATCTGAACGTAGTGGGATATAAATTACGAAAGTACGACTCTAACCGCATCATTAATTAAGGCTTTTATCTGAACGTAGTGGGATATAAATTACGAAAGTACGACTCTAACCGCATCATTAATTAAGGCTTTTATCTGAACGTAGTGGGATATAAATGGAGTAAATACATTCATTAACCATGTCGTTGGATTCTTTTATCTGAACGTAGTGGGATATAAATGCCTTTTCGGTAATGTGTCGTATGTTTGACCGTTTGCTTTTATCTGAACGTAGTGGGATATAAATTGGGGACAAATATAGAAGCATATGAGAATAATTCTACTTTTATCTGAACGTAGTGGGATATAAATCTGGTAAATGGATTATGTTCCTCACCAACCCAATCACTTTTATCTGAACGTAGTGGGATATAAATGAAATAACGGATGCTAGGCAAGATGCTGAGGGGAATCTTTTATCTGAACGTAGTGGGATATAAATGATTACAGCTTTCATTAAATACTGATGGAATGTTTTCTTTTATCTGAACGTAGTGGGATATAAATGAGGAAGAACCGAAAAAGCCAGCGACAAGAAGACGCCTTTTATCTGAACGTAGTGGGATATAAATACGTTAGGAGATCGTTTCTTACCGAATGCTAATACGCTTTTATCTGAACGTAGTGGGATATAAATGCACTAAGAACTACTAAACGAACCATAGATTCATTCTTTTATCTGAACGTAGTGGGATATAAATTACTGATAGATCTATCGAATTTAGGTTTAAAAATTCTCTTTTATCTGAACGTAGTGGGATATAAATTGACGGAGATAGAATTACTCAATCTCTAAACTATATTCTTTTATCTGAACGTAGTGGGATATAAATGATGAAGAAGATAACCCAGAAGGTCGTTCTGCAGATCCCTTTTATCTGAACGTAGTGGGATATAAATGGGATGAAAAAAGGAAGAAGGATTCCCAATGCATTTCACTTTTATCTGAACGTAGTGGGATATAAATGAAATAAGCTTCACTTCATTGAAGTGCGGATGATGTCTTTTATCTGAACGTAGTGGGATATAAATGAGCGATACTTCTTGCTTCTGCCATTAGAACTTCCCCTTTTATCTGAACGTAGTGGGATATAAATTGAATTAAAAACTATTTCTTCTAATCATGTTTTTGACTTTTATCTGAACGTAGTGGGATATAAATGTAGAAGCTTGTAAACTAGCATAAGTCCAACTATCTTTCTTTTATCTGAACGTAGTGGGATATAAATAAAGTATTAGGATGTATTCCATCACTTGTAAAAGTACTTTTATCTGAACGTAGTGGGATATAAATAGTTTATCATAATCTATATAACTATTATTACCTTTTCTTTTATCTGAACGTAGTGGGATATAAATAAAATGAGAGATGAAGAAATCTTACTTTTAGCTAATCAACTTTTATCTGAACGTAGTGGGATATAAATTCAGGAACAATTGGAGCAATGGTATAATCACCACGACCCTTTTATCTGAACGTAGTGGGATATAAATGATTTTAAAACGTCACTTTTGGCTGCCATCTCTAACTTTTATCTGAACGTAGTGGGATATAAATGGTATTGCGATTGCATATCCTAAAATCATTACAACCTTTTATCTGAACGTAGTGGGATATAAATTTAGTAGAACGTTTGTCAATTCCAACATCAATTTTTTCTTTTATCTGAACGTAGTGGGATATAAATATTATTATGAAACCACGAATATAAGGCATCCAAGTACTTTTATCTGAACGTAGTGGGATATAAATTCAGAATGTCTTGTATAAACAAGAAAATTTTTATTACTTTTATCTGAACGTAGTGGGATATAAATAACAAATCACCTACAAAATCAAACATTATCCTCCCCCGCCTTTTATCTGAACGTAGTGGGATATAAATTTAGTAGAACGTTTGTCAATTCCAACATCAATTTTTCTTTTATCTGAACGTAGTGGGATATAAATTTCAAACAAACTGATAAACGTCTATACGCTCAACTATCTTTTATCTGAACGTAGTGGGATATAAATTAATAAAATTCATGATAATACTGTAGAGATCAGAGCCTTTTATCTGAACGTAGTGGGATATAAATTTAATTATTTTAGCTTGGATGCTTTGGTGGTTTTTCCTTTTATCTGAACGTAGTGGGATATAAATCCAGGAGAACCGACTCCACCGCCAGTTGATCCAACGCTTTTATCTGAACGTAGTGGGATATAAATCAGTCAATGCCTCAAGCGTCATAAACAACAATTATGCTTTTATCTGAACGTAGTGGGATATAAATCGGATTAACCGAAGAAGAGGCAGAGCAGCTAATGCACTTTTATCTGAACGTAGTGGGATATAAATAAGAATTGAAGTAAATAATCAGAACCTAAAATAGTTCTTTTATCTGAACGTAGTGGGATATAAATTGTAGATATTGCGTTAATGTTCGTGCCTTCTCTCCGCTTTTATCTGAACGTAGTGGGATATAAATGCAGAACCAGCTACAACTTTAACTATAGCACCCTCACCCTTTTATCTGAACGTAGTGGGATATAAATACCATTCCACATAGTGCAACGAACATCAGAATTATTCTTTTATCTGAACGTAGTGGGATATAAATTTAATAATTCCACCTTTATGATTTATAGTTTTATTCTTTTATCTGAACGTAGTGGGATATAAATATGAAATGAATGATAAAGGCTTAAAGCCTATTCGAGCTTTTATCTGAACGTAGTGGGATATAAATTTTTGAAAGCTGAAGAAAAAACTGTTGACTTAAAAAACTTTTATCTGAACGTAGTGGGATATAAATCTAAGACAACGTCAAAAGAAGTACAAACAAGCTCTACTTTTATCTGAACGTAGTGGGATATAAATTGGGATTCATTAAAGACATAGTATTTGCCTTTTGGCTTTTATCTGAACGTAGTGGGATATAAATTCGTGTGAACGCTACTGTACCAAGTTTCCAATGTTTCTTTTATCTGAACGTAGTGGGATATAAATGATTCTAACATATCCTCAATATACTTCTTATGTCTTTCTTTTATCTGAACGTAGTGGGATATAAATTGAGTAAACTCTACTTTAAATCTTTCTGATTCTAACTTTTATCTGAACGTAGTGGGATATAAATTATGTATAACCAAGTGTTTTAAACTTATCTCTTAACCTTTTATCTGAACGTAGTGGGATATAAATTACAGTCCACTGCGTTCAGCTCTCCCCGTTGCACTAGCTTTTATCTGAACGTAGTGGGATATAAATTTTGGATATGGCGAATGAATCGTTACGCCTTTTGTGCTTTTATCTGAACGTAGTGGGATATAAATGTTTGTAAAGTACGTTTGTATATTTGTAGGTAGATACTTTTATCTGAACGTAGTGGGATATAAATTTATCATAAAAACCCTTTATCATGGAATACCAGTTCCTTTTATCTGAACGTAGTGGGATATAAATTGATTTAAATTCTTCTAGTGTCATTGAATTAACTCACTTTTATCTGAACGTAGTGGGATATAAATTACTTTAACATTTTTCATATCTGATTGATTAGTATCTTTTATCTGAACGTAGTGGGATATAAATGTGTGTAGTAGAGGTCTTAGGAACTCACTCATGTACTTTTATCTGAACGTAGTGGGATATAAATTAGATTTAAAAACTGGGGATAAAATATATAATCAAACTTTTATCTGAACGTAGTGGGATATAAATGATAATTGTACCCAATTTGTCTCATTACGGTTAGCACTCTTTTATCTGAACGTAGTGGGATATAAATCTAGGATCAACAATATCAAAAGAACTTGTAGTAGGTCTTTTATCTGAACGTAGTGGGATATAAATGTATATCTGGTAACAAAACTTCTTCTGGCATCACTTCTTTTATCTGAACGTAGTGGGATATAAATGAAATATCAAGATGAATACCCATGTCTTCACGACCTTCACTTTTATCTGAACGTAGTGGGATATAAATTTGTTGGATGCTTTGGTGGTTCTTTAGGCAATTTATACCTTTTATCTGAACGTAGTGGGATATAAATTTGTATAGATGTACATTCTTTGAACTTTCATCATAATACTTTTATCTGAACGTAGTGGGATATAAATTTGAATGATCCTAAAAATGCATACTGTAATTCGCTTCCTTTTATCTGAACGTAGTGGGATATAAATTGATTTGCTATGCCTAATGCTGGATTGAGTCAAGTTTTTGTGGGAGTTTTTTTAGCTCCCTTTTTTATAAAGTAAAACCTCTAAGTTTGTATCCGCTTTCCAATTGGTTTTGTTCTTCCAACTGTTGATTCTCTCATTTTTTAAAAACCTTTTAATCCCTGTAAGGCAAAGTGAACGGGTTTTCCAATCGCTTGATTTAAGTATGGCATGTTCTGACGCACGGTTTCTGTTACTAATTTTGTGGGTATTTTTCTTTTCGGTCGATGCTCTTTCTTTGATTTTTCCGTGGCTTTTTCCCATTTTCCATATATCGTTTGGATAGATAGATCATCCTTCAACCCAATCCACAAACGTGCCATGCTCATGACCCCTTTTTTGCTCCATGCTCTTCCATTCTTTAATCGTTTGGCTAATTGATTCATCATCGCCTCTGCACTTCCCATTGGACGATACGCTGTCGTGTCCACACCTTTTTCCTGTAACCAACTACGGTAATCTTTTATGGTTTCCTGATGATGCGTTAAAAAGGCAAGGAAATGCTCTAGTTTTTCTTCTTTTTCTGGTGTATCCATTGTTCCTACTGCGCTATTCAACTCTAGAAGTAATGTTTCTACCTGATAGTTTCTTAACGCTCTTTTCATGTAGCGGTATCAAGGATGGCTCTTCATTAGTTGCTTCATCGAACGAGCGACATGAAAACGGTCCATGGTGAAAAAGGCGCGTTCCCGAAAATACTCCCGACATGCCGTTATCCAGCCTGCTCCATCACCATTAATAATAAGCAAGGTTTGGGTAGGATCATACGCATAATGATTCTGTAAGAACGTTTCAAAGGCTTCCCAAAAGGGTTCTTTTCCTTCATAAAGAAAATGCCTTTTATTTCGGAGCCTGATTCGCTTTCCGTTTTCTTTCCATCCCTCGTGTACAGCGGCGAATTTCAACTCCCATCCACGCTTTTTCTTTTCTTGACTCTTCACATATAATCCATCTACTTCGACAAACAATACCTTTTGAAAAGGGCGTTTTTCCTTAGCGGGAAGTACGCTTGTTTGAAGAAGATGTTGCCGTAATGCTTCGTGGCTCATCGCCGAATAGCCTAAAAATTGTTCGAACGTTTCCACCGCCTTTCGATAGGAGGAGCCATTCGTCGCTAGTTCTAACCCCCATTCTTCTAGTAGCGGACTAAATCCCTTATTCCCCTGAAACTGTAAATAGTGATCTAATAGACAAATATATTTTTTAGTCACACGATCAAAATAATAATTACGCTTCAGCTCCACAGCTCCAAACGCTGTATCTAATCGTATTTCTCGTTTATCACGTAAAGCAAATCTTCTTTTGTCTCGTTGCTTGGCAATCTCTTGATCCCAATTTTCTAACGTTTGAATAAGGATTTCTTGAAACGTCATTTGTAGTGTTCGAAATAAAGTTTTTTCCAATTCTTTTAATGATGGCATTTTTGTGTTACATTGATTCATGAGAGCCTCTCCTTTTCGTAGTGTTCTAGTCAAACTCTACTTTACAAAAGGAAGCTCTCTTTTTTAATACTTAATTTTTTCCAGCTACCGCGCTTTCGCTTGGTGGCCTTTTTGTCTAGTTGGGGGACTCGTCCCCCAACTAGACAAAAAGGATATTTATTCTCCCACAAACATTTTACTCATACCAAATACAGTCACCAATAACGCAAAGCACCAACTTATCTTATTTGGTGCCTTGCATTCCTGTAAAGCTACAAGCCTTCTTTCTGTTCATGGAGCAACTTTTACATTTCTTTCTTCCTGGCAACATATATAATTGAAAACCTCTTGGGAAGTTTTACTTGTTTTTAAAATATGATAAAATTCCTCCTTTTCCAACAGTTGAACTAACTGCGAAAGAGCATTTAAGTGAAATTCCTGATTAATGGCTGCCAAACAGAATACAAATCGAACTGGCTTATTAGTATATTTATCAAAATATACTGGTTCATTTAAAACAGCTATACTAATCGATAATTGATTTACGCCATCCGAAGGTCTTGCATGGGGAAGCGCAACGTTTGGCATTATTACCATATAAGGACCATCTTTTCTGGCATTTTCTATCATTTTCTGAATATAATTTTCTGTAATTCTTTTTTCATGTAACAATGGTAATGCAGATAAACGAATGGCATCCTCCCAATTATTTGCCAATACGTGCAACTGAATAAGCTCTGGAGAGATAATCTCACTCAATTTTGGTCCTTGATCTTTTTTTAGTTCTACTTTTTCATTTACTACGAAGTATTCATATAACTCTCTTTTCATTTGCTCTTTTTCTTTCACCACTGCATACTTTTCCACAATTTGAGTAATTAGTTCTACACTAGGTAATTTGAAAAAGGAATTCCCTAGCTCTGTGTAAACATCTCTTATTAACCGGTATTTTTCTGCTGTGTCCATTACAGGACTTACAATAAAAACGGGTTTTTTGGTATAGAATAAGCGAATATCCGGTACAGTAGAAAATAACAAATCATAATCGACATCTATTTTATCCAATTGCTCTGTTTCAATAGGTGCTAAAAAAGCGAATTCTGGAAAAATAGACTTCAAAACAGTATGTGTAATAGATGAACTACCAACTCCATTTGGGCAAACAATTAATCCTACTTTTTTGTTTGCCTTACCTTCTCTTTCATTTCTTGATAAAGATGCAAAATGAATTGTCAAATACGCAACTTCTTCTGCAGGGATAGGATGTTTGAATAGTGCGCTAAGTGGTTTCAACGTTTCATTAACTATAGTGTATAGATTATTGTATTCCTCTATGATTTTCTCATAGAGTGGATTAACAATCGGTAAATGAAAAAGCAACCTGTAATAAACGGATCGGAAGTGCCTAAAAATTTGCTTAGACACTTCTCTTGGATGTTCAAAGCGAATTCCCGAAAAAGATTCAAATCGCATTCGGATATGTTCCACTAAGTCCATAACGAGGGGATAGTCTTCGCGATATTCATCAGCCTCACCTAATGTTAGACCTAATACCCAAGATGTTAAATAACAAATATTTTCTTCCTTTTTTATATGATAAAATGATAATAATTCTTCTGCAAAATTATATTCTTTTGTAGATTTAATCGATCTCCATTTATGGGTCAAATGAAGAGATTCTACTTTTTGTAATCTTGTCTTTAATAATAGAAAGGAATAAATAAATTCTGTTAACCTATTCTCGATAAAAATGATATTGTGTTTGTTCGAATAAAACAATACAATCTGTTTCATATGTGCATAGCTTTCCAGTTGATTTTCCCGCAAAAAATAGCCAAATAATTTTGTGTTATTATTTGTATTTAATTCTTTTACGATTAATTTTAATCCTAAATAGCGAATCTCACTCTCATTCCCTACCAGATGATATCCTTGCTTCCGATTGTATTCCAAGGAAATTCCCATACGTTGTAATTTAGATGTTAAAGCTTTTAAATCACTCATTATCGTTGTTTTGCCAACTTTTAAAGCATCAATGAAATGGTTTGTGGATAGGTAATCTATGTTTATGAAAAGATAGAGAAACATATATTGCATACGTTCCTCACTACTTAATACATATTCATCAACTGGAATAGTATTGGATACCTCATTTATTAATAGTTCCCGTGTTTCATAATCAACAGAAATTTGATTATAGCTATTTATTTCGATTGGTTTTTTCTTATGTGATTCTAACCAACTATTTATTTTTTCCAAGCTATAATCAATTTGTCTTTGCGTTAATTTCGTTTGCTCTTGTAAATTTTGCTTTTCTATAAATGGGCGTTCCATAATTTTTTGGATAATGATGTATGCTCTTTCATCTAGCAAATGACTTCACTCCATTTAATAATAATAGAAGAGAATCCGGCTTATTCGAGAATATCTTAATGCTTTTTTTAATTAGTTGATTGGTGTAACTTGCTTCTCATTAATTATTTCTCTCTTGTATGACAAATTCTTTTTTCTCTATATAATTAATCATTTCGATATTCCCTTAATTTTTCTACAAGTTCTCTTGCATTTTGTTCAATTTGTGTTGATGTTCCATTCGTTAACAAGCCACCGATTCCTACACAGTCTATCCCATTTTCAAACCACTCTATTATATTATCAGCAGACACTCCTCCAGAAGCCATTATAGGCATATAAGGAATCGGTGTTTTCAAAACTGTACCAAGCTGTGAGCCATAAAAGTTAGAAATCGGAAATGCTTTAATCATTGAAGCTCCTGACTCCATAGCATCAACCATCTCTGAAATGGTTGTACAGCCTGGGGCATACGGTACTTGATACCTATTGCATATTCTACAAACCTCTTCTTTATAATTTGGTGCGATGATAAACTTCGCACCAGCTAATATGGCTAGTCTTGCCGTTTCTGTATCTAATACTGTACCTGCACCTACTAGTAAGCGTGTCCCATATTTCTTATTTAAGCCTTTTATTATTTCTCCTGCATTTGGCAATGTGTAGCTAATTTCTAATACATCTATTCCCCCAGCTAAGCAGCCATCTGCAATTTCATAAGCACGTTCTAATGTCTCTACTCTTACAATAGCCATAATTGCTGTTTTTTCCATTCGATTGAGAATATTATTTTTATACATTAGTAAAAGCCCCTTAATACGATAATTTATGATATTTTTGTAGATAAGCTGTTACCACTGAGCTAATTTCTTCTACCACTTCACCTTTAGGCTCTAGAACAGGATACCTAGCCGCACCAACAGAAATTTCTGCAATCTCCATTGCTTTTTTCAAGACTGCCGGAATGGAACCGAGCTTTAAGACTCGGCGCAGTTCTTCTAAACTTTGCTGAGCTTCTTCTGCTTTCTGTCTTTCTCCTTTTTGCCAATGCTTATAAATGGCAACATCAATATTAGTTAAAAGGTTCGATGTTGCTGCAATTGCTCCTGTTGCTCCTTCATCCAAAGCTTTTAATATTAAAGAATCTGACCCAGATAAAACAGAGAAAACCTCTTTTTTTGTCACGCTAATATAATTTTTAATATTTTCAATGTCACCGCTGCTATCTTTTATTCCTACTATATTATCAACCTTAGCCAGTCGTGCTACTAATTGTGAACTTAAATGAATACCAGTATTTTTTGGAATATTATACAGTACAATTGGAATACTTACAGATTCAGCTATTTTCATATAATGTTGATACAATTCTTCTTCTGTTAGTGAAAGGAAATATGGCGTTATAACAGAAAGTGCATCTGCCCCAAGTTTTTCCATTTCTTTAGATAAAAAGACAACTTCTGCTGTGCTATTTCCTCCAGTTCCTATATAGACCGGAACCCGTTTATTTGTTTCCTTTATGACAATAGATGCAAATTCTACTTTTTCGTCTCTAGATAATACATGAAACTCTCCATTCGTACCTAGAATAAATAATCCAGCCACCTTTGAACAGATTAAACGATTAACTAAATCACATGTCGCTTGTCTATCAATTTTTTGCTCCTTATCAAAAGGAGTAACCATCGCAGTAATGATTCCACTAGGCTTCATTTTTCCACCTCTTCTACTATTAAACTATTTGTTTGATAGGCTATAGAAACAGTTTCTCTATCTATAGCCTGCGCATTTTTCTACTTTTATTTAATGGACTGTCCAAGGGTTCCTCCGGGATGCCACTTTACATAAGTTTGTGCATCCAGCCCAATTTCATTTTGAAGTAGTATTGATAGGGTTTGCAATATAAGTAGTTCAGCAACAATGGATGCTCTAGGAGGCTTATTAAGACTGTCACCTTCCTTGGATACACCTGCAAAAATAGCAAAGTCGCTTTGTCGAGCAATCGAGGACTGAAGGTTCCCTGTAATGGCAATGATAATTGCTCCATTTTCCTTTAAAGTTTGAAGCGTCTTTTTTAATTCATCTGTCTCTCCACTATTGGATATTGCAATTACAATATCCCCTTCAACAACTTGACCTGACGAACCATGAATAGCTTCTGTACCGTCTAAAAAGTAGGCTGGCGTTCCAGTGGAGGATAATAAGGATGCACTATAGCGTGCAACATAACTAGGTTTTCCAATGCCGGTAAGATGTAATCGTTTTCCTTTTTTTCTAGCATTAATAATACATGACTTCGCTTCTTCTAAATTAGCAATCGAAATATGGTTAATTAATTGACTCATTTCTTCTTGTATAGCTTCCAAGTAGTTCTTTGCCTCACTCATTCCTCTTTTCCTTTCCTTTTGATTTTCGTTATCAACAACATGTTAACTCACTTACATCTTTGCTAACTAAACTTAATGGAAAAAGCTTAAAAATTTATTCAGGAGCATACCAGTAATATTGTAGTCAATATTCGGGAAGGTAGATCCTTCGATATTCATACCAGCAAACACAGGATAAAGCACTGTTGGTAAGAGTGCTAATAATAATCCAACAACGAACGATCCTGCAACTGCCCCTCTCCAACCCCCTGTTGAATTTCCAAAAACCGCAGCTGTTCCCCCTGAGAAAAAAGCAATATGAGCAGCAGGAATAATAACAACTGGGAAGTCAAAAAACACCATAATAAATACTGCCAAAAGTCCAGCTATATAAGCAGACAAGAAACCAACAATTACCGCTGTAGGTGCAAATGGGAATACTGTTGGTACATCAAGGGCCGGGCGAGAATTTGGTATAAATTTCTCTGATATAGACACAAACGCCGCTGTAATTTCAGCTAAAAACATACGTACGCCTGTCATTAAAATCGACATACCTGCTGTAAACATAAATGCTTGGATTAAGGGGAACACTAACCAATGGGTTGTACCAGCTAATTCTTGCGCAACATCTTTTCCTGCCTTTAGAGTAGATACATAGAAAAGAATCAGCATAATAACAGCCATCCCCATTAGAAAATCTCTAAAAAAGGATAACCAAGCAGGAAATTTAATAGATTCTGTGCTTTTTTCTTGATGTTTGCTAAATAACATTCCAATACTACCTGATAATGCATAACCTAACATATTAAAATGCCCTATAGCGGTAGCATCACTGCCTGTAATTTTTCGCATAAAAGGCTGACATAATTGCGGTAAAGCAGCAGAGCAAAAACCTAAAATAATCCCGCCAAGAACAATAGCAACTGTATTTGAGTATCCATAAGATTTAATTATTAGGGATAATACACAAGCGAAGAATAAACTGTGTCCCCCTGTGAAGAAAATATTCTTCATCGGAGTAATTCTTGCAAAAACTAAGTTCATAACAAATCCTAAAATTAAAGTACATGATACTACAAAACCATACTCAGATTGAGCAAGAGCTGTCGCAGCTTCAGGTGAGGCAACAACCCCTGTCAAATCGAAGCCAGCTTGGAATAATACGTTAAAGTTTTTTAGTGCTGCTGTCATTGTGCTCGCACCAATTCCAAAGATCAGAAATCCAATCAATGTTTTAAATGTACCTGTCATTACTTCTGTCATAGCTTTTCGTTGTGCTAGTAATCCAACCAAGGCAACTAATGCTAAAATAATTGCCGGATTACTAAATAAGCTAATAATGAATTGCATCATCTATCCAACAGCTCCTTATTTTCAAATTTCTATTCCCTGTAAAAATTTATTTAATTTCTCAAAAATTTCTTTTTTATCGACAATATTGGCAATACCAATAATATGTTGCTTTATCCCTTTATTACTTAATTCCTGTGCGACATCCACAAGAGTAATTAATAATTCACCATCAAATCCAGGTACACCATCTAATGAAGAATGTTCTACTTGTATAGGCAGTTTATTTTCTCTTACCACTTCATTAACTTTTATTTTTAGCATCAAACTTGAACCAACGCCTGCTCTACATGCTACTAATGCTTTATACATAAAAATCGCCCCTTTAGTTAAATAGTACTAATATATGAAAGTATCTCTTTCGGACTGTTGCTAGTATCTAATAGCTTAAAAAAATCCTCATTTTCCAATAACTTTACTAATTCTGCCAATGCTTCCAAATGACTATTATTGTCTGTTGCGCTTAAACAAAATAAATACTTCACTGGATCATTGGCTTCATTTCCAAAGTTAACAGGACGATCCAATGTAGTGATCCCTATTGCTGTTTCATTAGCTCCAAATTCCGCAGGAGCATGGGGTAATGCAACATGCTTAGTAATAACAATATAAGGTCCAATCGACTTGGCAATTTCAATAATTTTATTGACATACTCTTTTGTAACCTTGTTCTTCACTACGAGAGGTAGTGTACCTTTTCTAATTGCGTCCTCCCAATTATCCGCCTTTACATTTAATTGGATTAATTCTTCTTCTAAGATATTGTTTAACAATATCACTACCTCCTTACAAACACTTTACTTATCCATTTCTTTTGATAATCTTTCTCCGTTTATACTTTCTTTAAAATATTTTCCCTCCATCTCTCACATCTTTTAAAGTGATCACCTTTAATTAAATTGTAGTTTGAAGCGCTTTCTCCTTCAATGCTCATTGAGTTCTTATTTTGTTGACTGCTGAAACAAATCATGAACCTAAATAAAACAACTTCCTGTAAGCACGTTTTCAAACATCAATTTTTATAAAAATGTGATTTCCATCACATTTTTTATCCGATTATTTTGTTATACTTCCATTGAGAATAATTATCACTAAAAGAGGTGTTATCGATTGACTAAAGTATTAGATTTAAATCGAACCATCTTAGAATTAACAACCACTTATCCAGAATTAATTAACGTTTTAAAAGAGGTAGGCTTTGAAAAAATTACGGACCCTCGTATGATGCAAACCGCAGGACGAATCATGACCATTCCTAAAGGATGTCGCATGAGAAAAATATCAATAGAAACAGTAAAACAAGCTTGTATAGATCATGGGTTTACGATTATGGAAGAGGGAAGGGACACGTATGAGTGAATTAATAAACAATCGAAAAGAATTAAAAAAAGAAGCTTCCGAACGCCAACGGCTTTTAAAAGAAATCATCAAAGATTTACATGCTGGCAAGTCAGTTGAAGAAGTAAAAGCTCAATTTGAAAATGCCGTTGGTAATATTTCTGTATCGGAAATTTCCCAGCTTGAACAAGCTCTTATGGAAGAAGAAGGGATTCCAGTTGAAGAAGTACAACGATTATGTTCTGTGCACACAGCAGTATTTAAAGGATCCATTGATGATATTCATGCCTCTTCTTCCCAAAAATTAGAAGAAGAAGTTGGACATCCAATTCATACCTTTAAACATGAAAATAAAGAAATTGATTTATTGGTAAATTTCAAGCTTCAGCTTCATTATGAACGATTTGAAAAAGATGATTCTCCAGAAAATGTCCAAAAACTTCTGGAGGACATACAACTATTATTAGATATCGATAAACACTATAGCCGCAAAGAAAATTTACTATTTCCCTTTCTTGAAAAATACGGTATTTATGGACCTACCCAGGTTATGTGGGGAGTAGATGATACAATTCGTGATGCTATCAAATTAGCAAAACAACAATTAGAAGATTATCACGGAGACAAACAAGACATTCTGAATAATATTTACTTTATAATTCAGGAAACTACTGAAATGATTTTCAAAGAAGAGAATATTCTATTTCCGATGGCCCAAAGTACATTAACTGAAGATGAATGGATAAAAATTGCAACCGAAAGCGAAGAAATTGGCTATTGTTTTATTAAACCAGTAGAAAAATGGATTCCAAAGCGAGTATCTATACAAGAGAAAACCTCTATAGATATGATAGAAGATGGACTGATTCATTTAGAAACTGGCATTCTTTCTGTCAAACAGCTAGAGCTAATGCTAAATCATTTGCCAGTGGATATAACCTTTATTGATAAAGACGATGTTGTGCGGTACTTTTCTCATGGCAAAGAAAGAATATTTGCCCGAACAAAAGCCGTTATCGGACGTACTGTTCAAAACTGTCATCCTCCTAAAAGTGTACATGTAGTGGAAAAATTATTAGAAGAATTTAAGTCTGGAGAAAAAGATTGTGAAGATTTCTGGATTAAATTCAAGGATAAATATGTATATATACGTTATTTTGCCGTAAGAAATGAACAAAATGAATATATAGGAACTTTAGAATTCACCCAAAATATTCAGCCTATCCAAGCAATAGACGGGGAAAAAAGAATTCTTGGTTAATGAAATAAGGAAAGGGGCTGGGACATAAGTATTCCAGCCAAGGATAAATCGAACAATTATACGAAGCTACTAATGAAAGTTCCGTATAATTGTTTGGTTTTTTATTTGTTTTTTAAAGGATGTTCCCATGAAGTTTAGTGCGATTCCCCACAGCCAGAATACACTTCGCTTTCCGTAGGGCTAAGCTTAAGCCTCCTCAGCTTTGCCTCCGGGGGGCTGCTTTCGCACACTTTTTTACAAGAGGAAATATGATTAGTTGGTTAAACAGAGCAGCCGGAATACACGAAGACGCCACGGGGATTAGCGAGACAGTCTGAGACCATAAGAAAACTTCTATCAGTGGTGGTCTTATTGCCTATTAAGAGTGGGATAAATAAAGATAAAAGCTGTCCTATATAAATCTAACTACATAACTGGATTTCTCCTCATACACCTAGAAATCCAGCTTGTTTATGTAGTAGACTTTGCAGGACAGCCCGTCTCTTATTTTACATTTTAAAGAAGCTGATTTTTTCCTTCATCTCATCTGTCATTTTTCCTAGACTAACAGCTGAATGACTAACTTCGATTGTCGCTGAAGACATTTCTTCTGCTGATGCAGATATTTCCTCTGCTGAAGCTGCTACATCTTCAGAAATGGCTGATGTATTTTCCAATTCTTCTAAAATAATCTCTTTCTCATTTTGAATTTTTACTGACGCATCTTTCGTTTTTATTATCTCTGGTATCATACTTTCTACTGCTTTTAAGATCTCTTCAAAAGAATGGATAGTGCTGCCTAATTGTTCTTTCTGTTGAAGAAGGTCCTTGTTAACTTCTTCCGCTGTGCCAACCATATTTTTAGTATCTAGTGATACCCCTTTTATAATCGAATCAATTCTTTCGGAAGAATCTTTGCTTTTTTCTGCTAATGTTCTTATCTCATTGGCAACTACAGAGAAGCCTTTCCCTGCCTCTCCTGCCCTTGCTGCTTCTATTGCCGCATTTAATGCAAGCAGATTAGTTTGATCAGCAATGGAATGAATGAGTTCTGTCATTGCTTGAACAGAACTAATATTACCCCCTAATGCATTTACACGATTAATTAACTCCAGAAACGTTTGATTTAGCTTTTCAAATGACTGAATCATCTGCTCCATCTCTATACTGTTATCTTTAGCCATTCTCATAATCAAGTCTGCTGATCCATTTACACCTGTAACTGATTGATCCATATTATTTAAGTCGTCTGCAAATTGATGAATAACTGTCTTTATTGTCGTTAATTTTTCAAATTGGACTGAAGCACCATCTGCCACATCCGCTATAGCTGAGGCAACATTTTCAGAAGTGGCGCTAATGTCTTGTGAGAAAGACGATAAATTTTTCGCATGGTTATCAATATTCTCAGCATTGTTTTGAAAATTTCCAATTACATCTTTTAGTTTATCTTGCATAATCGAAAGAGCTCTTCCAATATCGCCAAGTTCGTCTTTTCTGCTCAACTCTTTATTGGTAAACTGATTTTCTAATCTTCCAAGTGAAATAGACTCTGCAAATCCGCTGTATTTTTTAGCAACTCTACCCATTTTAGTAGAATATATAACAATCAAAATCGTTAATATAGTTGTTGCAATCACTACTGCAACTGCAAAAGTAATCCCTAACTGATTTAAGCTAGCAAATAAATTTTTTTCACTAACGCTTATTCCTATTTTCCAATTAGTATCAGGGAGAGTGGAGTAATAAAAGCTGAATTTTTGTCCCTCTTCTGTATATTGTGTTTTTCCTCTTTCGCTTGTTATCAAATCGTCGGTTACAGCAGCATATGGTGACTTATCTTGATCTGCTATATTGGTATTTGATAAGAGCGTATGATCAACGCCGCCTAAAAAATATCCCTCTGAATCTATTAGAATTGCTTTTCCATTATAATTAATCTCTAAACCGTCGATAAGTTTCTGAATGCTGCTAATATCAACATCTACAGTAACTACACCAAGCAATTGATTATTGCTCTTATTAATTGGATAAGCTGCTGTTACCATCGATACATTTGTGGCAGGATCAAAGTAAGCTTTTGTCCATCCTCCCTCAATCTGTTTACCAACTGTATACCACTCTGTCGACCATATATCGATATCTCCTGTTGTGTATGAATCGTCGGTTACTATCTTATCACCATTACGATAAGCATATGGTGCAAATTTCTCCTTTTCTGGAAAGGCATCTTTTTCAAACCATATTCCCATTCCAAATGTTTCATCATACATCGAAATATAATTAGTTAATAACTCATTATAATTTTGTTCTGTTAAATTATCACTATTCACTTCAATTGCTTTTGCCATACTTCTCGCAGCGCTTTTTTCCAATGCTAAAATCTCATTAACCTGTGCTGCTGTTTCATTCAGCTTTATTGTCATTTGCTCATCTAATTGATTAACAATTACTTGCTTTGAAAATATATAGCCAATTGCTGAAAAAATATTAAGGCAAACCAATACAACGGGAATAATGAAGATAATCATAGATTTCGCGATGCCTGTTCTTCTCTGCTGTGTTTTTTTCATCTGTTTCCTCCAATAGGTTTTTCTCACTTATATATCGGGGGTAACTGCCTATTATTAAGGACTATTCTCTCTGGAAAATTATTTTCCAAAAAAAATAGAGAAAAAAGGTGAATTTTTTCTCTAAGAATGAAAGTATTATTTCTAATATCACTTATTTACATCTATCACCGTGTCTTTAGAACAATTTATCAGAAAATAATAATCCCGTTTTATTTAGATGCTATTATAACTGTGAAGGATTTAGAAGACACCACTAAGCTGTCACTAAATCCTAATAGGAATCACTAAAACCGTCCCCCTGATTCTCTATCTCCCTGTCTTTGCAGTAGATGCTTCATAAATAGAGGTAACTGCTTCTTTTAGGGTGTTGTTGAATTCTTCTTCTGATTGATTGACGTTTAGTTCTTCGCTTAGAGCCCTGGAGAAGCTTGCAATTATATTGTCGTTTTCTTTTAATTTTTGATTCGCTTCTTCTCTACTATATCCGCCAGACAGAGCTACTACGCGAACAACCCTTGAATGAGTGGTTAATTCTTTATACGTATTGGCAACTGTTGGAATCGACAACTTTAACATGACATTCTCATCTTCTTTTAAGTTATGGAGGTGTTTTAATAGTTCCCGTTTCAAAATAGCTTCCGATTGTTCTTTATCCGGGCTATTAATATCTACTTCTGGTTCAATTATTGGTACTAATCCTGCTGCAATTATTTGCTTTCCTACTTCAAATTGCTGGTCCACAACTGCTTTAATGCTTTCTGGATTTGCTTCTTTTATGACAGATCTCATTTTGGTTCCGAAAATATGACGTTCTTTCGCACGGCGGAGTATTTCATCTAAATCTGTGATTGGCTTCATCAACTGAACCCCATTTGTGAGCTCTGCTAGCCCTTTATCAATTTTTAAAAAGGGGACAATCCCTTTTTTCTCTGCTAAATAATCGGCCGTATACATCCCTTCTATTTTGCTATCCATCGTTTGTTCGAACAAGATAGCACCAAGAATATACTCAGAATCAAATGCTGGAGAAGTAATAATTCTTGTCCGCATTTGGTGCACCAAATCAAACATTTCTTCCTCATTTGTATAAGTATTTTCCGCTACTCCATAATGGAGCAAAGCCTTTGGTGTACTGCCACCACTTTGATCTAATGCAGCAATAAACCCCTTTTTTGTTTTCATTTTCTCCAATTGGTTGTTCATCTTATTTTATCCTCCTCTTAATATGAATGATTTACTTAAATTATTCACATTCGTGGAGAAGTTAAAACATTATTATTATTATTCTTTAAATAATTCTAGTTAGCTTTTTATGGTTTAGTCCTAGTTTCAACTAAGCACTTTTAAAAAAGTAAATTTCGAAAAGAATAGTTCTTTAGACCTATTTAAAAAGGTGCCATTTAGCGTTATCTTAATTATCAATGGGAATAGTCGGAATTTATTATTCTGAATTTTACCATCCTTCTGTTTTTTGAAAAATAATATTTAGAAAGGACTTGCCTATGATTGAATTAAAGAACATTCATAAATCTTATACGCGCAAGAATACGACAGTAGAAGCTTTAAAAGGAATTAATTTAAAAGTAAATAAAGGCGATATTTTTGGTGTCATAGGATACAGCGGTGCAGGAAAAAGCACCCTAATTCGCCTTGTGAATTATTTAGAAATACCAACAAAAGGAGAAGTCATCGTTAATGGTCAATCTTTAGCCAATTTTAATAAAAAGGAACTGAGGGAAACAAAAAAACAAATTGGAATGATCTTTCAGCACTTTAATTTATTGGAATCAAAAAAGATCTTCGACAATGTAGCTATCCCTTTAGTACTTCAAAAGAAAGGGAAACAAGAGATTAAAAAAAGGGTAACGGAATTGCTAGATTTTGTCGGATTAAGTGATAAATCAAACAGTTATCCAAGCGAATTATCAGGTGGTCAAAAACAACGCGTTGGAATTGCTAGAGCTTTAGCTTCCAACCCATCCATTTTACTTTGTGATGAAGCAACATCTGCACTTGATCCTGAAACAACACAATCTATTTTACAGTTATTAAAAAAAATCAATGCAGAATATAACATAACGATTATGATTATTACACATGAAATGGCTGTTATTCAGGAAATATGTAACAAAGTAGCAGTTATGGAAAAAGGAAAAATAATTGAGGTTGGAACCGTCCTTGAAGTGTTTGGAAAACCACAACATCCAACAACTAAAAATTTTGTGCAAACTGTCATTCATGCAAAAGTTCCAACTAGCCTGCAAAATAACGTTGATTTTAGACATCAAACTTTTAAACTTGAATTTATTGGAGAAACAGCTTCAGAACCAATCATCTATGAACTAATCCATCATCATCACCTCAAATTAAATATTCTTTATGCAAATATGACGGAAATTCAAGGTACTGCAATTGGTAATATGATTATTCAATTAAATGGCGAATCATCGAATATTCAACATGCCCTATCCTATCTTCAAAATAAAAATGTTCTTTTTGAGGAGGTACATACGTAATGACTACTAATATTACTTTGGATCAATTTTTTCAAGCTATAATTGATACTCTTTATATGGTTGGATTCTCCCTATTTATTGGATCCTTAATTGGAATCCCGCTAGGAATATTATTAGTTGTAACAAGAAATGGAGGAGTATTGGAAAATAAAATAATCTATTCCCTATTAAATCCAATCATAAATATTTTACGATCCCTTCCTTTTATTATTTTATTAGTGGCCATTATTCCATTTACTAGATTAATTGTACAAACATCTATTGGAACTGCTGCTGCAATAGTTCCGCTAATCATTTATATCGCCCCTTACATTGGCAGATTAGTAGAAAACTCTCTTTTAGAGGTTAATCCAGGAATTATCGAGGCCGCTCAATCAATGGGAGCTACTCCCTTACAAATAATCTGGTATTTTCTATTACCTGAAGCAGTTGGTTCTTTAGTTCTTTCTATTACTACCGCAACAATTGGTTTAATTGGTGCAACTGCTATGGCTGGAACAGTTGGTGGAGGTGGTGTAGGTGATTTAGCGATTGTTTATGGTTATCAAAGATTCGATACGGTTGTAATGGTGCTAACAGTCATAGTCCTTATTATTATGGTTCAAGGAATACAGTCACTTGGTAACTTCTTGGCACGAAAAGCAAGACGTAACTAAACAAGAATAGACCTTTCATTTTAAATATATAGATAAGGAGATAAAGTATGGGAACTTGGACAAAACAGGATCGATTTAATGCCCTTCTATCCGGTGAAAAAGCAGATCGTCCGATTATAAGTGGATGGAGACACTTTATTGATAAAGAACAAAATGCCAATGATTTAACAAGTTCAACAGTGAACTTTACAAAAAAATACAATTGGGATTGGGTTAAAATTAATCCTAGAGCTACTTATCTTGCAGAAATTTGGGGAAATGAATACGACTTTACAGACTATCATTCTGTCTTTCCGAGACAATTAACTACCATACTACCCAAACCTTCGGATGTATGGAAATTAGAAGCAAGAAAAGTGTTCAAATCTTCTTCTTTACTTGAACAACTAGCAGCTTGCAAAAATATTAGAACTGAATTACCTGAAATACCCTTAACACAGACTATTTTTTCTCCGCTATCTGTATTACTTTTTATTGCAGGTAGGTCTGCATATGTATATGAAACAGTATTTGGTATAGATACTCCTGTTACATTTGAAAGCTTATTTGTAGAGAACCGTTCTGGTGTACATCATGCTTTGCATGTTATCGTGCTAACTATCGCTGAGTATGTTCAAGAATTAGATAGAGTAGGAATAAACGGTCTTTTTTATGCAGTAACAGGCACAGCTAATCCTAATTTATTTGATGAAGCTGCCTTTAATGAATTCTCTAGACCATATGATTTAATCGTTTTAGAAGCTGCCCAAAATGGAAAAAGAATTTTACATACTTGCGGACCTAATGCGCAGCCTGAAAAATTCAATGATTACCCTATAGAAGGGATAAGTTGGGATACAAAAGCCACAGGGAATCCAAGTTTATTAGCAAATGTAAAAGCAACCGTGGTTGGTGGTGTGGATCATCATTTATTTGCAGAGAATCATGTTAAAACAATCACAAACGAGACGAAGAATGCTCTTAAGTTGATGGAAAATAAACCATTTATTGTTGCTCCTAATTGTGCCATTCCACTTAACGTTACGGAAGAAACATTGTATGCATTTAGAAAATCCATTACAGAAAAGGAGATCACAAAATGAAAAAAATATTAATTACTATTTTAGTCGGATTACTTCTTATTTTAGGAGGTTGTGGAAAAGACAAATCAACTACTGGAGAAGACAAGAAAGAAATAACAGTCGGTTTCGGTGTCGGGACATATGAAGAACAATTTCGTAACGGGATTCTACCGATTTTAGAGGACAAAGGATATGATGTCACGATTAAAACATTTAGCCAAAACATGCAAGTAAACCCTGCCATGAAGGAAGGCTCTATTGATGCAAGTGTATTTCAAAGTACTGCTTATATGAATGGTATCAATGAAGAACTTAATACAAACATGACTGGAATCACTTTTGTCCCGAGCGCTCCTCAAGGGTTATATTCTACTAACCATACATCATTGGATGAAGTTAAAGATGGAACGACAGTTGCTGTTCCAAATGACCCCGTAAACCAAGAGCGTGCTGTACGCATTCTTGAAGAATTAGGATGGATACAGGTTGATGAGAATGCGGGTACGACTGATTTTAATTTAAATAGTGTTAAAGCGGATAAGTATGATATTGATATTAAAGTTTTAGATCCCGCTCAAATCTTAGTTTCTTTACAGGATGTTGACTATGGAGTAGTAAATGGTAATTACATCGCAAGCGCTGGTAAAAAAATTACGGATGCCTTAAAAATTGAAAACACACCCGAAGAACATCGTATTATTGTATCCATTAATGAAGCGGATAAAGATACTGAGTGGGCTAAAGATTTAAAAGATGCCTACGAGTCTGATAAATTTAAGTCTTATATGGAATCACAAGAGAAATATGATGGATTCATTCTGTTAGATGCTTGGAAATAAAAAATAGGTGCTGTTAATATCTTTCCTGTGTAGGTTAAATTTACTGGCACAGGATAGATTCTATCCATTGTTTTATGCAAACATTTTTAAAATGACTACTAATTTTCCCAATAAAAAAGGAGCTTAAATCATGAAAAAGATATATTTTATCGGTGGAGGACAAATGGTTGAAGCAATTATTCGGGCTATTATTCATAACAAAATTGTAGAGGAGAAACAAATTACTGTTTTTGATATCGATCCTTCTCGCCTACAATATCTTGCTGAAACGTATGGAATTGAAGTGGTTTTTAATGAAAAAAGCGGCTTTAGGGATGCGGATCTCATTATTATTGGGGTAAGACCACAAGATGATATCAAAACGATTGGTAGTCTAATTGATCAATATGCCGATCAGACTGCTACCATCCTTTCCATTGTTGCTGGGGTTACATTAAAAAAACTTGAATCCTATTTACAGAACCGATTTGCCCTTGCTCGTGTTATCCCTAATACGTTAACAGATACTGGATTTGGATACAGTGCTGCTACACTAAATGAGCTTGCTGATAAAACCAAAATCGATTCATTTTTAAATGGCTTTGGTAAAGTGGAATACATGGATGAATCCTTATTAGATATATTTACTGGTTACGGGGTTGCAGGTCCAAACTATATTTATTATTTTATTGAATCATTAGCAGATGCCGGTGTTCTAGCAGGTTTGCCAAGAGACTTGTCTTGGAAAGTTGCTTTAGAAAACATGAATGGTGCAGTTGAAATGTTAAAGTTATCAGGAAAACATCCAAGACAATTATTAGATATTAATAATTCACCTGGCGGGGTTGGAATTAATGCGTTATTTGAACTAAATAAAAGTGATTTTGCTGCTGGATTACAAAGTAGTGTTTTAACTGCTGTTAAACGAACATCTCAATTAGGAGGAGAAACAAAGTGACAAAAGTAAAGTGGGATCATATTGTTCACTATGTTAACGACATAGAAGAACCAATTGATTTATTTAAAGAAAAAAACTTAATTGCTTTTAGAGGCGGATCTCATAAACAATGGGGAACCTACAACTCTCTTAGTTACTTTGATTTAACCTATATTGAATTCTTAGGAATTGAAAATAGAGATTTAGTTAAACACGTTAAAGAACCGAACAGAGTAGTAAAAGATGCTATTCAATATCTGCCTGAGCATGAAGCCCTAAGTAGAGTTGCCCTTCGTACAGATAATATAGAGGAAATAGCTGCTAGATTAAGAGATACAGGGCTCACCCTTTCCCCAATTATGGCTGGAAAACGATTAGATAGTAAGGGAGAATTAATCGAATGGAAAATGATGACGATTGACGGTTCTTTTCAAGGTTTACCTTACCCATTTGTAATCCAATGGAAAGGCACAGATTCAGAGCGTTTAAAATCACTGCAATCTTCAGGGGTTATTCAAGATCATCCTGCTGGTAAAACGATTATCCACCAAGCAATATTTACAGTATCTGATCCATTAGCTGTTGCTGAACATTGGAAAGAGATATTTCACTTAAACAGTATCAATTTTTCTGACACTGTAGCTACTCTATCGATCGGAGAACAAAGCTTTCTATTTAAGAAAGGTTCTTTCAATCAGCTAACTGAAATCATTCTTTTAACTGAATCTCCACAGCTTCAAAATAAATCACTCACGATAGGAGAAGGAACTTATACCTTTAAATCGATAGAATAACTCTACCTCTCCATTTAATTTAAGTGTGGAATTGTCCCAAAAAGGTAACAAACTATATGTATTGAGTTAAAATATAGCTTGTATGGTCTAAAAACTTTTCGGGACAATTCTGTTTCTATTTTTGTATAGTACTAACATCCTTTAGAAATTAGAGCTTATTTTTATACTTCTCATAAAACCGCTCTACTCGACCGCCTCGATCAGAGAATTTTTGACGTCCTGTATAAAAAGGATGGGTATCGGAACTTATTTCAACTTTTATTAGAGGGTAGCTTTTCCCATCTTTCCAGACAATTTCTTCCTTCGATTGTTTAGTCGATCCTGTTAAAAATTGAAACCCACTATTAACATCCATGAATACAACTTCTTGATAAGTCGGATGAATTCCTTTTTTCATTATATAGTCCTCCTATAAGTTGATTTAAATCTTTTAATCACCAGCTAGATTTTTTCACACCAGGTAGTTGTCCTTTATGTGCATATTCTCGAAAAGCAATTCTAGACATCTTAAATTTTCTGAGATAGCCTCTTGGTCTTCCAGTAACTTCACATCTATTTTTCAATCTCGTCGGCGAAGAATCTCTAGGTAGTTTTCTTAATGCTTCATAATCGCCCTTTTCTTTCAACTCTTTGCGAATTTCAGCATATTTCTCCACCATTTCTCTTCTTTTTCTCGCTTTTACTACTTTTGATTTTTTTGCCAAAGTTCCTTTTCCTCCTTTATCCTAAATCGCCATCATTACGATTTACTAAATACAAGTATTCTTTTCAAAAGGCTGTTTTGGTAAAGTTTGTTGCTATTACCCGCAGCCGGAATACACTTCGCTTTCCGTGGGGCTAAGCTTAAGCCTCCTCAGCTTCGCCTCCGGGGTCTCAGGCTGTCTCGCTAATCCCACAGGAGTCTACGTGTATTCCGGCTGCTCCATTTTTCCAACTAATTCTTTTTTTCTATTGAAAAAACAATAATCCTTTAGAAAACAGCCTTTCAAAAACACTTATCTATCATAAAACGAAATCATTACGATTTGCAAGTTTTCTGCTTCTATTCATCATCTATCTTGCTTGGAGCTGCCAATAAAATGGATCTCTTAATTGATGCCAATCTCCATGAAACTCTTCTTCCGTTAATAAACATTCATCCAATTCCTTTTTGATAAGCTCCACATTTAAATCCATTCCAATAAACACAAGCTTTGTATGTCTGTCACCAAATTGAGGGTCCCAATTTTCTCTCAAAGACGGATTAACGCTGAGAATGTCCTGTTGTCTAGCCTCTGGAAGTGATGCAACCCAGTAGGAAATAGGCTCGATAGTCACTGAAGGCCCTGCTTGAGATAACAGCAAAGCAAGATTATTTCTAGTCGCACACCAAGATATTCCTTTCGCTCTTACAATTGAAAGTGGCATTGAATGACACCAATCATTAAAACGTTCCGAGTGAAACGGTCTTTTAATTGAATAAACAAACGAGCTAATACCGTATTCCTCTGTTTCTGGTGTATGCATGCTTGGACCAATATTTAATTCTCGTAACCAACCTGCAGACTCACTTGCTCGATCAAAATCAAAAAGGTTCGTATCTAGGATTTCTTGTGGATCTATTTCGCTATTCACTGTACGAATGATTCTGGCAACTGGCTGTAACGTTCTAATAACCTGTTCTAATTTATCCAAATCATCTGCTGCTACTAAATCACATTTGTTAAGAATTAGCACATCACAGAACTCTATTTGATCGATTAGTAAATCGGCAACATTTCTATCATCATCAGCCCCAACTGCTTCTTTTCGGTCAAGTAAAGAGTCTCCAGATTCGTAATCATGCCAAAAACGATTTGCATCAACTACCGTTACCATCGTATCCAATTTACAAAATTTAGTTAAATCTATTCCCATCTCTTCATCTATGTAAGAAAAAGTTTGTGCAACCGGAATAGGTTCACTGATTCCAGATGATTCAATTAAAATATAATCAATATCGCCTTCAGTCGCTAGCCTCTCCACTTCTACAAGCAAATCTTCACGCAATGTGCAGCAAATACATCCATTTGACATTTCCACAAGTTTCTCTTCTGTCCGGGAAAAACCACCCTTTGTTTGCACTAATTCACTATCAATATTCACCTCGCTCATATCATTCACAATTACTGCAACCTTCAGTCCATTTCGATTATGTAAAATATGATTCAGCAATGTCGTCTTTCCAGCTCCTAAATAACCACTTAACACAGTTACCGGTATTTTTCTCATTTCCTCACTCCTTTTTTGATTTCACACAAATCGTAATCATTACGATTTATATAATAAACCCATTAATAAAAAAAAGCAAGGGAATCAAGGGGACGGTTCGAGGGCACTGAAAAACTGGCTAGTTAATGATGATGGGCAATAGCCACTTTTTAAACATAAGATGATGGATTTGTTTTTCGAGGCGTCCGCTCGCTTTCCATGGGGCGAGCGCCAAGCCTCCTCGTCACACTACGTCCGGGGTCTCGGGCTTTCTCGCAGCTCCCACAGGAGTCGAGCGGACGCCTCTCCAAACCAACCTTATTTTCACTTTCCAATGTGCTTGCTCTTCATTTCGCACGAAAAAAAGGCTTTTTCAGTGGTCTCGGACGGTTCTTCTGATTCCCAATTAAAAATGTCTTCAGTAGAACCGTCCCTCTGAATCCTGTCATCTATAAATATATTATAATTCTTTCGATGATAATGGTAAGAACAGTTTAACTCCGCGTTTATTAAATGGTAGTATTTTTAAATCTGCTAGTAGATGACTGATGTATCCTCCAATACAAGTGTAGAACAATCCGTTAATCCCAAGCGAAGTCTCTAAATCTGCGGCAATTATTCCAAAGTAAACAACGCCTAAAATAGAATGCGTATAACTTCGATGAGAGGTAAATGAGGCAATCATAATATAGATTCCTAGAAGAATAATCCATCGCTCTTCTACAGATATTCCGCCCATCAGAACAGCGATACCAGTAATTGTTAACATATGTTTTCGTTTAATCAAAGAGGCAATAAATAAAATCAATATACCAATTCCGACACCTATCCACCTCTCTCCTGCCGTCTTTTCAAAGATACTATATAGGATCATCATTATTCCAATGACTTGTGCAGACAGTTGAATCATTTGGTGGGGTAAAGTAATTTTCCCACGAAGCTTCCCGTCAATGTCAAGATCGGGAATTAATCCAGAAACCGCCCCTAAAGAGACGAATAAGAGTGTCTCTGATGGTGTGGATTGCACCGCATTAGCAACAATAAATCCTGTCGCTGATCCAATTACAGCGTGTGATGTTCCATTCAAGTTGATTACACCTCTAATATTTAATATTTTATTGCAACATTACTATTCTACACCAAAACACTTGTTCTGTTTAGAAGGAATTTTTCATTAGAAAAATAGATAGTGAAGATTAAAGTAAATCAATTCTATCTTCATGATAGAATAATAGGAATGAAATAAGTTTATAAGGAGTGTCACATTGAAATTTTTCAGAAATATGTCAAAAGTAGAAGTGATTAATTGGAGAAAAGGAGCAATACTTGGGTTTTACGTCTTTTTATTACTATTATTTGTAAACTATACCAGCTCATTACTATTCAATAAGGAGCCTTTTACCTCTACAGTGATTTTTTGGTCTGGATTATTAGTAGCTTTCGGATGTGAATTTCTCTTAAATTTACTGTCTAAGAAGAATAAATGACTAGTGTAATAAAAGGATCATTAATAGATTCTTTTATCGGCTTATGATACACTCACTTCAAAAGGTGGTTTTGTGGATGCAGCAATTACAATTTGAATCTTCCTGGGATAAACAACTGGCACCTCAGGATCGACGAAATATAGAAAAAATCTTTCAAGAGACTAAAAGTTTAAACAGCACGAGTGTCATCTTCTCCCCTATTCGAGAAGCGATTAATCATAAAGATGCCTTGCTTGTGTCTGTATTAGTTCATAATTTTACGAAAAACCAACTATTATTTAATCAAACTAGATTGCAATATAGATTAAAAGGAAAGGTCGTTGCAGAACAGGCCTTCACATTCCCTGATCTCGTCATCCCCCCTCATGTAAGTATGCCTTGGACGTTTATTTTTCCAAAAGAGAATTATCAAACTCATACTTCTTATAAGGATGGACTGTTAGAACTGAGCTAGTTTTTATTTGTAAAAAAAATAAACATTTATTGCTAAACAGCGGTTAACTACATAAATAGTTAGCCTATGTTTGCGTATATTCCGATAGTGAATTAAAACTATATCAGTAGAGGTTTAACAAAAATCGCGAATATGGACAAAAATAAATCGGCAGAAATTCACTATCCAAACATCATTAGAGGCATACCCAATATACAGGAAGAATTCACAAAATATAGGTAATAAGAATAAAGTGAAACTTCCATCAGTGGGGGTTTTCCTTCCTCCCCCACTGATGGTTAGTTGAACCAATCGGACCTTTACGGACAGTTGATCTCCCACCTATCTTCCTCGTATTCTCATATGCTTGAGGGGGGAGTCTTACTGTCCGTTAAGAGTGGGATAAAAAAGAACTTGATAAGGTCAAGCTCTTAGTTATACTGATTTAATACTTTGTTTAATATTTCTTTTGTACTTTCGATTAATTCCAAAGGCTCTTTTATAAACGCATTTTCTCCATATGCGATAAAGTAGTTTGATAAAAAGTTAATATCATTTTTTGCAATTATACCTTTTATAAATCCAGTTCCATCTTCTCTTTTTCTTAAATGGATATTTGGCCAATTAACAGATTCAAATTTCTCTACTCCATTTTTAGTGAACTCCACATATAATTCCATCATGTCCTTATCGGGATTAAGAATGGAAAAACGATTATTTAAGTTAATATGTGATAAATCAATAGGACCATTTTTTTCATCAAATTCTACAGATTTTATACGATCACAACGGAAAACTCGATAATCTTCTCTAAAAAAGCAATAGGAAGGACAATACCAATTTCCTTCCTTTGCATAAATACCAATTGGTTGAATGCTTCTTAAGCTGGTCTTTCCACTCGTTTCATAACTAATTATTAAAACTTTTTGGTGCACTGCCGCATCTAGTAACTCTTTTAAAAATGGAATTTTTTCTTGTTGAGGCACCGATACAAAATCAACTCTATTTTGCATTTTATCAATTGTATCTCTAATATCACCGGAAAGATTTAAGTAAAATTTCTTTTTTATTGATTCATACTCCATATCAAAAGGCATGAATAGCAAAAAATATAGAGACAGCTTCATCCTCACTAAATACTATTGGTGGAAGAATTCTTTCATTTAAGACTTGATACCCTCCATGTGGACCTACTTCTGAATGTAATGGAACTCCCATCTCACTTAATTCTTGTAAATCTCTCAGGATAGTTCTTTTTGATACTCCAAATTCTTGTGCTAATTCTCTTACCGTAAATCGTTTTCTTCGATTAACCATCATAATCATTTCATTTAATCTTTTTGCTCGAGACATATTTTCCTCCAAAAAACAAAAGTGACATAAACTGTCACTATTATAATATATAATCACACATAGATAAAGAATAAGGAGGATGGAAATTGAATTAAAAAAACAATTATTTCATGATGTATCTTTAAATTTAAATGATGGAGGACTTTACATGTATATAACCATTTCAGACTTTATTAAAGAATGGAACAAAGAAGCTGTATTAACGCAAAACATATTAAATGGTTTGACTGATGATTCATTGAAATAACAAGTTTATCAAGAAGGTCGTAATATAGGAAGAATTGCATGGCATTTAACAATAACTGTTCCAGAATACTTGGCTGAATTTGGGTTGAAGATAGAGGAAGTAAAAAATGCGGAAAATATTCCAACTTCAGCAAAAGAAATTGCGGAAACCTTTAATGATGTAAGTGTTAACGCTGCTAAAGTTATGGAAGATCAATGGACTGATGACTCTCTGAAACAAATACAAGATGCCTTTGGAAGACAAGAAACAAATGCCTCCATTCTAATGGGATTAATCAAGCATATTGTTCATCACCGTGGCCAAATTACCGTTCTTATGCGTCAGGCTGGATTGAAACCATTTGGAGTTTATGGACCTCCCAAAGAAGATTGGATTCAATTAGGAGTCAAAAACCCACCATTATAAAGAAAACTTCTATCAGTGGGAGTTTTTCCTCATCTACCACTGATGGTTGGTTGCACTTATCGGACCTTTACCTGCAAGAGTTTGAAAAATATCGAGGATTTTGAAAGATGATTAGCAACATATATTGACTATTACAATCACAAAAGAATAAAAGCAAACTAAAAGATCTGGAACCTGTAGAATACGAGTGCACTGAAAAACTGGCTAGCTAATGATGATGGGCAATAGTCACTTTTTAAACATAAGATGATGGATTTGTCCGCTCCCTTTCCATGGGTCGAGCGGACGCCTCTCCAAATCAACCTTATTTTCACTTTCAAATATGCTTGCTCTTCATTTCGCACGAAAAAAAGACTTTTTCAGTGGTCTCGTAGAATACCGGACTCAGATCCTTTAATTTTCCTAAAAATATATGTCTAACTTTATTGGATTAGATCACTTTCCACATAGCTCTTTTTGTGATATCTTTCACATAAGCAGATAAAGTAAAATTAAGCTTCTTTTTTAAAAGATTTAACAACTGCTTGTGTCTTCTCCGAAATATGATACCAATAGGCAGCTCCTACAAAAATAGCTCCACCGATAATATTCCCAATGGTCACTGGCAATAAATTTGCAAACATGCCACCAATAGATACTGTTTCAGGGTGAGGAATGATAAGTGCAATAGACAATAACGTCATATTTGCGACACTATGTTCAAATCCTGACGTAATAAAAGCGAAGAGACACCAAAAAATCATAATTAATTTTGCTGTTTCATCCTTTAATTTTACAGAACACCAAACTGCTAAACAAACGAGAATATTACAAAGAATTCCACGGATCAGTAATTCCATAAAAGGAGCATTCATTTTCGCTGCCGCTCCGTTAGTTATAAATTCAGCTACTCCTCCAACAGCCAAACCTGAATAACTAAATAATAACGCTACTATAATAGAACCAATAAAGTTGCCAATATAACTATATCCCCATACTTTGCCGGTATCTTTCCAGGTAACTTTATTCTCTAGCATGCCAATTGTCATCACCATATTATTACCAGTAAATAAGTCAGCGCCTGCCATAATAACTAAACTTAATGCAATCCCAAATGAAACTCCCATTATAATTTTCGTGCCTGCAAATCCAGTTGCGCCGAGTAACCCACCAATTGTAAAAATAAGAATAATTCCTAACCCAACAAAAAAACCAGCAAGCATAGAACCAACTAAATACTTCTTTTTACTTGTATTTAAAGCATTCCTTTTCATTAATGCCGTATTACTAAATGCAGTAATAACTTCTTTCATAACGACACTCCTCTACATATAATTTAAGCCAAGCATTCCTTTACAAGACTCATTAATTGCTCTTCCATTTTTTCTACCAATACTTCCTTCATGAAGCAATCGTACTTTAATGGATGACAAAGTATAACTTCTTTTTCACTGTTTTCAATTTTGCTCTCCATTCTTTTTAATAATCTTCCCGTAAAAAGTAAATACGGAACAACATAAATCTTGTTATATTCCAATTGAAGCTTTTCCAATTCATCAATAAACCCAGGCTGGCCTGCTGTTAAAAAAGCTGGATATACAGGGCAATCTAATTTTTGCTGGACATGCTTGCTTATTTCCTTAAGCTTCCCAATTGGTTCTGGATCACTACTGCCTCTTCCCACTAATAGAATTGCCCCATCATTTTTCAATCGTTTTTCTTCTATTCTTTTCAGAACTAAGTCGATCATTTTCGGATGGAGATCAAATGGCTTTGAAACATAAAAGCTGACTTCTGGAAATCTTTCTTTCACTGCCAGTAATTCTTCTGGTATATCTCTTTTGAAATGGGCTGCTGCAAACAAAAGAACAGGTACAACGAGAATCTCCCTTGCTCCAGCCATGATTATTTTTTCCATTGTTTCATCAATCGATGGTGATGCCAGTTCTAAAAAAGCAATTTCTTGTACGGATATATTGATTTCTTTTTTTACTTCTTCGATAAATGCTATGAATTGATTATTTCCTTCCATTATGCGGCTACCATGACCTATATATACAACTGCATCCATTAGCATTCACGCTTCCAATCCTGGTTATCTAGTTCTTGTTGGACCTGCTCATCTATATGCTTAAACCCCTGCTTAGCAGCATACTCCTTCACAGATTGGCCGATTGCTGCAAAGGAAAGTTCCATTGGATTCCGTTCACTAAATTTACGCCATTCTTGTAAAAATAAATCCACAGATTGTTTATTTGGAAAAATAACCGTTTCCCAACAATCTTCTGTCAATAAGCGTTTATTTACTTCATGAAAGCGTTCATCTATTTGAATAGTATGACTAGGTAATGCTAGTAGATTATCTGAAAATATTTGTTTTTCAATTGTTCGCTCATTTCCTATAAAAATAGCACTTCTTTTGTCATAAGATGCCTTTATGCTGCGAATTCCCCTTTTCTCCAATCCCTTACGCGTTTTATCAGATAAGTGTTCTATCTGTCTAGGGAGATCACGCAAGTCATAATCTGCCTTAAACAACTGGGAAAACACGAATTCCACTCCTTCTGCAGAAGCAAAAATCAGTCTTTCTGCATTTACTATCAATTGTAATTCCTCGGTTGTGTAAGAGTGCGCGATAGCTTTTAAAGTAGGGAAGGCATAAGCTTCCGCGCCATTTTTGGAAAAATATCTTTCTAGCAAACTTTCTTCTGATGAGCTTTTGGCAATTAATAATTTCCTTTGATAAAAGGCTTTTTTCTCGAACCAAGCAATAGACGATCTTAGCTGTACAACGTCACCGATTATCGTTAAGGCTGGATTCCCAAGCTCCGCTTCCTTTACCATTTCTACAATTGTTTTTAAGGTCCCCTCGACTACTCGTTGTTTTCCTAGAGTTGCCCACTCAATAACAGCTACTTTGGTATCGCTAGACTTACCTTGTGCTAATAAATTCTCACAAATTCCCGGTAAACCTTTCACCCCCATATAATAGGCAATAGTATCTCCTATTGCTTCTTGCTTAGGTTCATGATGAATGGCAGCCTCATTTTTCTTACAAGCATGCCCTGTTCGAATCGTAAAACTAGTACTATAATCTCGGTGCGTTACTGGAATGCCTGCATAAGCACTAGCTGCAATGCTTGATGTCACACCCGGTACTATTTCAAAAGAAATATCATATTTTGTAATAGCTTCTGCTTCTTCTCCTACTCTTCCAAAAACAGAAGGATCTCCCCCTTTTAACCGGACAACATATTTTCCTTTTAACGCTTCTTCCACTAATGTTTCATTAATCTTTTCTTGTCGCATAATGTGATTGTTTGGTAGCTTCCCACAATAGATAAACGTACAATCCTTGCTTGTAAAACGTAATAATCGTGGATTCGCAAGGCGATCATACAATACAACATCTGCTTTTTTTAAACACTCTATCCCCTTATTTGTAATTAATCCAATATCCCCAGGTCCTGCTCCGACAAATGCTACATACCCCTTGTTCGTATTCATCTCTTACACCATTATATAAATATAGTCATCTTTTATTTGTGTTTCATAAACCTCGACACAGCCATTATCTGGTTTTTGAACTTCGCCTGTGACTAAAGAAATTTTCCAATCATGCAATGGACAGAAGACAAATTCGCCTGATACAATTCCTTCTGCCAACGGCCCATTTTGATGGGGACAGCTGTTTGCAATGGCTCTAACATCTCCATTTGAAAGATGAAACAAAGCAATTGATTTTCCTTTTAAATGAACCTCTTTACCAATTTGTTTAGGTAAATCAGCTAGTTTCATAATCTTATTCCACTCTAAAGTTGCCGTCATCATGTATACCCTCCGTTTTATTCTCCATTATTATCCTTTTATCACTTCATACATTTCTCTCTTCGTCTGATCGTTTAGGACAGAAGACCAAGCTTCTTCGTATGTTGTTTTTGCTTTTTCGAATCTACTTACAAACTGTTCAACATTTTCTACGTTTAATAATGTTTCTTTAACTGTATCAACTCCCATACGTTCCACCCAAGGAGCTGTTCTTTCTCCATAATTAGCATTTTCTCTGTAATATTGAACATAAGCCTTCGCCATCGTAATGACTTCTTCTTCCGTTTTCACTGTAGTTAAGCTATCACATTCGCGAACTTCAGTTCCACCATTTCCACCAATATATAATTGATAGCCATTTTCTACACATATCACGCCAAAGTCTTTTGTAAGTACTTCTGCACAGTTTCGTGGACAGCCCGTTACCCCCATCTTCATTTTATGTGGAGTATCGACCATTTCAATTGCTTGTTCCAATTTAATACCAAGTCCGAGTGAATCCTGTGTTCCAAAGCGGCAAAATCTTGAACCAACACATGATTTTACGTTACGAAGGGATTTAGAATAGGCATAACCAGAACGCATCCCTAACTCTTCCCATACATGTGGTACGTCCTCTTTCTTTACACCATATAATCCGATACGACTCGCACCTGTAATTTTTACTAATGGCACATTATATTTTTTCGCTACTTCTCCTATTTTCACTAAATCTTCTGCAGTGGTTGTTCCCCCATACATACGAGGAATAATAGAGAATGTACCGTCTTTTTGAATGTTCCCTTCCATTTTTTCATTTACAAATCTTGATGCTTTATCATCCTCATACTCTTCTGGGAACAGCATGCGCATATAATAGTTTAGTGCTGGACGACATTTAGAACAGCCTTCCTCACTTGAAAATTCAAGCACCATTCTTACTTCTTTTGGAGACTTAAGTTGCTTTTCTTTTATTTGTGCTACTACTTCATCACGAGTTAGTGTTGTACAACTGCACATGCCTGTTTTTTGAATAGAAGCATCGAAACTGTCACCAAGCGTATGTGCTAAAATACTTTCGACCATTGGTTTACATTTCCCACAAGATCCACCAGCTTTTGTACATCCCTTCACTTCTTCAAAAGTAGTCAATCCTTGCTCTAAGATAGAATGGACAATCGTACCTTTTGTTACCCCATTACAGCCGCACACTGTATCATCTGCACTCATACTTGCTACTAAATCTTCTTCTGAGTCCTGACCACTCTTACTTAAAACAGATGAGCTTATATATTCACTAATATCCGCTTGTTTTTTCAGCATATTAAAGAGACGATTGCCATCTGAAGCATCTCCATATAAGACAATCCCAACAATTTTGTTTTCTGTTACTAAAATCTTTTTATATACTTTTGCAAATTGGTCATGGACAATAATGGCTTCTGTATTCTCATCTTCATGAATTTTCCCCCCTGAGAATAAGTCACAGCCCGCAACTTTCAATTGAGTAGAAAGAATCGATCCTTGGTATCCTTTTCCATTTCCTCCTGTAATGCATTCCGCAAGTGCCATTCCTTGTTCATATAAAGGAGCAACTAATCCATAAGCAATTCCATTATGTTCCGCACACTCTCCTACTGCAAAGATAGATGGATCAGATGTTACCATATGATCATTTACAAGAATAGCACGATTCACTTCTAATCCTGCCTCACGGGCAATCGCCACATTTGGTCGAATTCCTACGGCCATCACAACAAGATCACACTCAATGTTAGTACCATCTGTAAATTTTAATCCCTTCACACGATTGTCTCCATATATTTCGGCTGTCTGCTTTTCCATTAAGAACTTCATACCTTGTGCTTCTAAATCTTTTCTAAGAAGATTTGCTGCAGCAGCATCTAACTGTTGCTCCATTAAAGTTGGCAATAAATGAACAACATGAACTTCCATTCCACGGTCAATTAACCCTCTTGCTGCTTCTAGTCCTAATAAACCTCCACCGATAACAACCGCTTTTTTATAATGTTTTGCTGTTTCCATCATTTTTTCCGTATCATCAATCGTTCTGAAACCAATTACACCTTCTAACTCACTTCCAGGTATCGGTAAAATAAAGGCACTAGATCCTGTTGCTAGGATAAGTTCATCATATTCAATCGTTTTCCCTTTATCAGTAATTACCTTTTTCTCTTCTCTATCAATCTTGATCGCTTTTTCACCTGTTAATAAATTAATATGATTGTCTTGATACCAATTCCAGTCGTTTATATTAATATCATTTACAGTTGTTTTCCCTTGTAAAACATTTGAAAGCATAATGCGATTATAGTTTGGATAAGGTTCATCTCCAATAATCGTGATTTCAAAAAGATCAGCATTCCGCTTCAATATCTCTTCAATTGTCCGTACTCCCGCCATTCCGTTTCCAATCATAACTAATTGCTTTTTCATCTTTGTACCTCCAAGAATCATCTAGTAAGGTGAATTCATTTGTGAAATAAATCACATAATGTCACATAAAAAAATAAATTGTTAATATTCTAAGTACTTTGCTAATATTACTAGTCACATCCCTATTCATACAAAAGAAGTATATTAAATACACCTTTTATAATTCCATTATATCTGCTTTTTGAGAAAAAAAAAGACCTAAAATTTGACGATTTAATGAACTTCTTTTGTTCTTCGACATACTGGAAGATGATAATATGTAAATGGACTGCATATTTATTTCCAGGAATTAATTGATATACTTTTCGTAAGTGGTTTTATTGACACATTTGAATAAAAATTCAAAAAACATATGTATAAACACTAATATTTATGCACATTTATGAAACTGTATATACTTGGACTAACGTATTAAAAACTTATATCAGTAGTTTTTTTCCTCATCCTCCACTTATGGTTAATTGCCCTTAACGGACCTTTACAGGAGAGTTCAACACCTATCACTCTCGATTTTTCCAGCTCGAACTGGGGTCTCACTGCCTGTTAAGAGTGGGATGAAATTCAAGAACCCAAATATACAATAATTATGCATTTTTTTGTATATCTGGGTTTTTTTATTCATTAAACATACTGCTATAAACTACATTTTTAATTACTGAAAACAATATTTATGTATCTAGTTCACCTAACGCTTAAGCTATAGATAGATATTCCATCAATCCTCGTTTTTTCTGAATAAGAGATAAAGTGATTTTTCACACTCAGTGACTGGAATGAAAACGGACTTAAGGTTTCACAGCTTAAAAAAAGAAGGGAAGACCATCTGTACAGTATCTCACTTACCGGTTTATGGGCAAAATTGAAACCTTCCTTACAAAAGATACGTATATATCGGCATAGTATATTAATAGGAGGGACTATGTGTGTTTTCTTAGAAAAAATACATCACAATCATTAATAAAGAGGAAATTTACATTTCTTCTTGTATAATTAATGCTAGACATTTATTAAAATTTATTCGAATACAATATAAAAAAGTAAAGTGGAGGTTGTTCATTATGGAGTTTTCTTTATATTCGGTAATAAATATTTTAATAACCATTTATTTGGTAGTAGATTCTAAAAAGCACGGAAAAAATCCTGTCCTTTGGGGAATACTGGGCTTTATATTCGGAATAATAACACTTTCTATTTATTGGATTAGAACAGGTAAAAAATTATTAGGATGGATTATACTCATATTAGCAATTATTTTCCATTTACTACTTATCCTATTCATTTTCGCCGTTTTATTTATGTCCTTTACTTAATTCTCTAATAGATAGGTCGTTAGAACAATCAAACACACCCTGAACAAGCTACATTATTTCTATAATCACTATCCATAAGTAGAAGTTAAAACCCGTTTAACGGTCACCTTTTATTAAGTGCCCATTATACAGGTTTTCCTTTTAATAACAAAGTGTCAGGCACCTGTAAAAGACATTTGTCCATATACAGTGCCTGACACTATTATTGACACTATTATTCTATTATTCAAACAGAAAGTGAAACCAAGCTGACAGTATATCCGTAATGAAGATAAATAGTAATAGGAGGAATTAATTTGGAATATTACAGAAAAACCCCAAGAAGCTTCTTAATCATTATGTTAGCACTAGTTACGGTCTCTTTATCTTTGTCTTCTCCCGTCTGGTTACTTTTCTTTCAACTTACACTTATCCTATTTTTTATCCTATCTTTTTTTATCCAATATAAAATCACCATTACTGACGAAGTAATAAGCTATCAAATTCAATGCATTGGAACATCCCTTTATAAGAAAAAAATTCAATTCTCTCAAATAATGCAAATCAGCTTTAAACGTTTTGGTTGGTCTACGAAAGGAGCGATAATTAAGCAAAAAAAGGGATTTTCTATTCAAATCATTCATTATTCTCCTAACAACATTCTTGAAGATTTAATGTTTTTAGCTAATAGGAATGGAATTATGGTAATTAAAACAAAAGACTTTTTGATTTTGGAGAGAGCACATGATAATGATTAAAATAATATTAAGGATACCAAGATCATTTTTCTAATTGTTCTTGATTTTATGTAACAAGACGTTGTCAAACCAACGTCTCGTTTAACCAATAACTTACTTTATCCATTTTTAACTTTCTTCTTAAGTTCTTCTTGTTTCAATAACTCTTTCACCTTTTGGTCAATCCGCTCTATTTCTGCACTAGGAGTTTTCCACCAGTTTCGGCTCCAGATTCTTTCAATCGTCCATCCTCTGCTTTCAAGGAACCGTTGACGATATATATCTCTTTCCTTTGCATTGGCCGTACTGTGGTACATTGCCCCATCACATTCTATACCAAGAATATACTTGGAAGAATCATTTGGATGTACAATGGCCATATCGATTCGATATCCTGACATCCCTACTTGTGTTGTTACTTCATATCCTAAATTTCTTAACTGTTTATACACTTGTTCTTCAAATGGTGAATCAAAATGCAATCCTTGCTCCTTTACATGCGTACTAACATTTTCATTAATTTCTTCAACCACTGCATGTATATATTCTATTTGTGTATTGGAAACAGCTTTTACATATTTCATATAGGACTTTAGTAATTTAGGACCTATTTGCGCAGTATTACTTACATTTAGTTCTTCTGGTTCAATACTTGAAACAACGGTAATACCTTCTTTCGCTCTTGAAACAGCAACGTTTAGTCGATTTTCTCCACCTTGTTGGTTAAGCATTCCGAAACGATTATAGATTCTTCCTTCTTCGTTTTTTGCATATCCAATAGAGAAGATGATTATATCTCTTTCATCGCCTTGAACATTTTCGATGTTTTTGACAAATACTCTTTCATCTAACTCTTTAGCCATCACTTGGTTATATACTGCATTAAATTCTTGATCGTCTGATGCATTTTTTTCAATCATGTCAAGAATTTTTGTCTGCTGCTTCGCATTAAAAGTAATAATCCCAACTGACTTATCAGGTTGTTTAGTCAAAGATTCTTTTAATATCCGAACTACTTCCAATGCTTCTACTTCGTTTGATTGATTGAGCCATCTTCCATCAACTTTCTTCCATGAGATAGATGGAGGATTTTTTAATGGAGCCACATTAGGCGCAATTTGCACATGCCCATTATAAAAAGCATGATTGGAAAAATTAATAAGTTCCTCGTACTTAGAACGATAATGCCATTGTAGTATTTTCTCTGGGAATCTTCTTTTTGCAAGATTTAATAAACTTTGGGATTCATCCGTATCATATTCCTCTTCGTCTTCCTCATTTACAAAAGAAGATTGGAACATGTTAAATGGCGGTAATTGTTTCTCATCACCAGCTATAATAACTTGTTTTCCACGATGAACAGCTGGAATACCACTTTCTACCGTACATTGGGAAGCTTCATCAAATATAACGAGATCAAATAAATTTTCTTTTAATGGGAATATAGACGAAACTGTTTCTGGTGAAGTAAGCCAAACAGGCATTAATCCTACAAGTCCTTTATCTGCAAATTCATTTACAAGTTTTCTTAGTGGCCACACTTGGCTTTTCTTACCTACTTGATATTTTAAGTCACGCATCGCTTTCGGATAATTACTTAATAAAGAATCTACGGATTGCGTTAATTGGTGAATTAAATACTTATTTGCTAGCTCTCGTTTCTCTTCAACCAACTTAGCGAATGTCTCTCTTGTTCGATTAAATTCATTTGTCGATATCTTCTTTACTTCTGGATACTTACTTTCTGTTTTATCAATCCAATGTATAAAAGTCGAATACTTAAATAGTTGAACCCAATAATTAGGTAAACTACTTTCTGAAGAAGAAGACTTGGTTTGTAATTCGGTTAGAATTTTTTTGACTACCTCTGAACACTGATTCCAATAGGCATCCATTTGCTGTAAACTATCAAAATCCTGATAGATATATTCCAACATTTTATCTAGTTCCTGAATTGGTATGTACCCATCAGCTATTCTATTTTTCCACGAATCGATATATTTATCATCAAAATATTCTTTAAGCTTCTCCATCTCATCAGCCATTTTTTTCGTTTCTTTCCCTAAATGATTCATCATAATAAGTGATTGTTTGATTTTAAGCCATTCAGTAGAACTAGTTCCTTTGAATTTCTCTCCTTCTAAAAGCTCTTCGATAATGGTTTTTCCTGAGAAAGATGTCCACCACCAAATTCTTAATCCTTGTAATGTTTTCTTATTATTATCCTCTAAATCCGGGTATATTTTGTCTAGTTTGTTTTCAATCAACCAAGTGTATGCTGGCGTGATTTTCTTATAATCCAATGAATGCAGATACTCAGAAGATTGCTTTGCTTTTTTGATTAGATCATTCAACAATTCATCTAGTTCTACTTTCTCTTTCATCGAAAAAGCAGCAAATGATTTACGGTTCTTTAATGCATAATTCTCATCTCCAAACCGTTCTTGCCATTCTGCATACGTGTATATATTTCCGTATATATCCTCTAAAGTATCCTTATGAAACTCACTTAACATTGGCTTTAAATCAAGGATTTGATTAAATTCACCGATGGACGCTGCTTTTCCATATAAATCATAAAGACGATAACCAAAATCTTGATATTCATATAATCCTTTTGCAATATCGTTTAACAGTTTTTCATGCGTTTCCAATCGTTTGGAAGTTGAATGCAATTCATGACTTGCTTGTTCATACATTACTTTGTTTTGTTCTAATACAGATCCTATTTTGCTATATAATGATTTGCGGTCATTTTTCTCATCATGTACTAAAGCTATATGATTAGTTAAAGATAGACCATCTAACCGCTGATAAACCACATCAAGAGCTGCTCTTTTCTGACAAACGACAAGCACCCTTTTATCCTGACTTATAGCATCTGTGATTAAATTAACAATCACTTGCGATTTACCTGTTCCAGGAGGACCATGCACCACAATCCCTTTTTTATATCTAGCTTCTTTTAAAATCTCTTCTTGAGAACCATCTGTGTCGAGAAGATTCAAAACCTCGATTTTCTCCTGTGTATATTCGGTTTCTAAATTCGATCCTTCTTCAAAGTCCAATTCTTTAGGATCGATTAGTTCACTGACTAAAGATAAATCTTCTTCTTCTGAAATATGAATTAGAGAATCATAATCTTTCACTAAAGCAGATCCACCTTGCGGGAAATTTCCCATGACCGCATATTCAACAATGCTTATCCCTTGTTTTTCCGGAATATCTTCACGTCTATATTCTTTTAGTCTTGTTAATCCTTGTTTTGCAAACGATACCTTCATTTCATGATCTTGTAAAAAGGATCTCCACTCATCCACATCCTGCTTACCTGCTATCACAGATGCTGCTTCAAAGAATTCCTCTGAGAAATCAATATTATTTAATTTTTTGAATGCCAAAAATAAGGTACGATTAATTTGTGGACTTCCTTCTTCAATACGAAGAATCCATTTTTGTGCATGCAGATTATTTTTTTCAATACGGATAGGATACAAAAACAATGGAGCTTGAAAAAAAGTTCCATCAGCGAGTGTTCCCGTTAAAAAGGGATAACCTAAATAAAAATCATGAATACCTGATTCCTCTTCAATTGCTTTCATATTTCGTGATAAATCAGTCAATTTTTTCGAGATAATCATAGAATGTTCATTATCTAAAGTGGGCTTTAATAACGTTATCTCCCCTTTAGATTGACTAATAATCTTCTCAACGATTTTTTCACTCTCTTTATCTTTGGATAGCATCGACAACTTGTCCAATTCCGTTAAATCAAAACTCCACTTGTTATAAATCTTTAATAATCTTATCGATCTATTTCTCTTACTAATATCATTTAACTTATCCCGCATATGTATTAGTTTGTCTTTCATGGTTTAGCCTTCTTTCTATTATTAAAAATTACATTTACATTTAAAAAGAAATTTTCATTAGTTTGTATAAACTGGTTTTACGAAAGAACAATATTTGACACTTTTCGGTTCATTTCGACTTAAGCTTATAGTACCATATTTTATTGGTAATTATCTTCCTAGTTAGGACAATATATCTTAATAAATAATCTAATATTCACAAACACTTCCTCAAAAATCACATATAAAACAAGAGCTAGGCATCACATAATGAACAAATGTCCTTCTGTGATGTCTAGCTCTATGATATTTCAATACTTTAAATTAAATCTAAATTTTTTTCTTTATCTTTCAACTCACTCTTTAATTTCAATTTAATATTTTTTTTAATTCCTTCTTTGAGGAATTTGATCCGCAATACTCAGTTTCATCAATTCAAGAGAAAACTGTACACTTGAATTGATGAAACAAGAATATTCGGTACGTCACTATGCACCACGAATTTGTACTCTTTTATAAACGATAAGTAAAGACCCCAGTTTTGGGTCTCATTAATAATCATACATTCCTTTTGCATAAAGTATAAATTTCTCCACTGACCAAAGCCTGTCTCGGTGTGACTCTGGATATGCTTTATGATAAGGTTTTGGAACAACAAGAATCACCTTCTCATCATGCATTTCTTCTAATTGATTAACAGTAATTCCTTGTTGTAAGGTCAATAAATGTTTAGCTGGAATTCGATTCGCCTCGTTAAGAATCTGTCTCCATCTGTCTTTACAAGTCGTTTTAGCTCCTAAAAAAATCAAATTGTTTGAAGCATATAGGTTATCTGCATACTCATTACTTGAGGGAAGAATAAAGTCAGGTTGCTTTTTACCTTCTGTTTTACCAGGATGACTAAAAGGAATATTCATTTTTCTCAGAATAAAATCAATATGGTGCTCTAATGATTTTCCAGCTCTACTCTTTCTTCGATTTAGTGCACTACTAGCAAATTCTAAAAGTAAATCTAACTCATTAAATGGTTTTATCAGAACGTCTTTATAAATATTTCTTTCTATTGCACGAAATAAACTGTACTCTGTTTCAATCCATTTAAGTAGCATTTTATCAGGATTGAATTTCTTAATTTTATATACTTCGTTGTATATTTCTCTTGCTATTTCTGCAAGATGTATTGTTTCAGGAAAACTTTCATATTTGGATGCTTTCTCATTAATCAACATTTCTATCTTATTCGAAAGATCAACATCTCTTTTTTCTCCCTCTATATATACTGCATTGTTATTAATCAGAGTAAGTGAAAATTTATCTTCAAAGGTTTCAATTACTTCTTCAGTATTAAAAATATATACCTTGAAATTTTCATGATCTAAGGGGATAAAAACAATTAAATTTCCTACTTGTTGTTCTTTTTCGAATGGAGAATTTGTCCAAAACCTTGTAATACGATATTCATTTCTCGTACCTTTCCCATAATAAATTATTCTACTTTCAAATGGATAGTAACCATCTATATGTATATTTACCATTTTAGAATTATTTTCTCCTTTTATCCCCTCCTTTTCAAAAAATATTTTCCAAGCTCCTTTTGCAATATGCAGTCCTTCTTGATGTGCATTTGTTAAACCAACATCATTTGCAGTAATAAATTTACAATAAAAGCGACCATATTGCTTGGCCGCCTCGATCGCTTTTTCTAATTGCCCCCTACTATGTGGTTGCATATTCAACTCGCTCCTCATGTACAAAATCTTGGATTAGTTCGTCCCGTTCAATAGCTTGTACCATTTTTTCAGCAATTAATCGAACAACTGGAACGGCAACACTATTACCAAATTGTTTATAAGCTGCCGTATTACTTACTACAATTTTAAACGTTTCTGGAAACCCCTGTAAGCGAGCACATTCTCTAGGAGTTAATCTTCTTGGATTTTTCCCATCTTCTTGTGGAATTAAAATTTCACTTCCATCTTTATAATATCTTGCGCTAAGTGTTCTACTATATGAATGTAGATTAGCAAGACCGTATCCAAAACCATTTCCTTTTTTTGCATGTTTTTCTTTATAGGCCTGTAGATATGCCCATAACTTGTCTGACAAAGTATATTTTTCTTCAACATTTTCTTCAAGTATAGAGTAAAGAGACGGACCCACACTAGGGATTATAGGAAACTCAAATTTAAGTGGCTTTTTAAAACCTACTATATATATACGTTCTCTATTTTGTGGAACAAGTCCTTTAGCATTAAGTACATCAGCATAAACCGTGTAACCAAGCTCTTCCTCCAAAACTTTTTTTATCACTTTAAAAGTTTTTCCTTTATCATGACTTCTAAGATTTTTAACATTCTCTAGTAAAAATGCCTGTGGTTTCTTTTCTTTTATAATTCTTGCTATATCAAAAAATAAAGTTCCTTGGGTCTCATCAAGGAATCCATGTTCTCTACCAAGACTCTTCTTTTTACTAACACCCGCAATTGAAAATGGTTGGCAAGGAAATCCAGCTAAAAGTATATCATGGTCAGGGACTTGTTTTTCATTTACCGTTCTAATATCTCCAACCGGTTTTTCACCAAAATTAGCCTCATAAGTTTCTTGCGCTTTAATATCCCACTCACAAGAAAATACACATTGCCCATATGGTTCAAAAGCAGTCCTTATCCCCCCGATTCCAGCGAACAAGTCAATAAATCTGTATAACACATTCCCCACCTCCAAACACCTGTTCATGTAATGGTAATTATATCAAAGTTTTAATTCTTTTTGTTGAATTATATGTTATAATATTAAAGTTATTTTTTAACAATTCCCTCTAAGTCGAGGTGGTATAATTGGCTAATATAGTTATTTACTATAACTCAAATAAAGGAGAAAATACACAACAAGCTGTTGAACAAGTAAATAATATTATTCACCAATTGGAAAAGCATCATGTAATTTCCGGAGTTTATATAGACAATTTTGATCAAAGCATCGAACTAATGGATCTTCTAAATTCCCCTCTAAAAAGATTAGATTACATTTATATTAATAAGCCTATTAAAAATGAATTTGATAAAGAGTTAATATATCAATTATCTAAAACTGAGCACTTTAAACTAAGATACTTTAATGAGATATAATATTTTGTTATTATTATTTCATAAGATATTTGAACAACCAATTTTCTAGTCAATTCTAGTTATAATGTAAGATTGTTTATACGGAAATAATTTCACAGGAAAATTCAATAGAAGAAAAAATATAAAGAAGCTTCCGAACAGTCAATTTCCTGACTTTTTGAAAGCTTCTTTATAATAATACTCTATTTAAATATTCCCCTTACTCCAAATCCCACAAATGATAATCTATCACTTAGTACCCAATATCTTTACCTGTCCATAAGCTACTATCAAATACTCTGCAAAATTGTAATCAGAATAAAGAGTAATAACCGGCAAGTCTCTTCCCAGATTTCCTGTAGTTCATCATTTATTACTTTTCTCTTTTCAACGATTGGTTATGACTTTCCATGTGCTAACAATTGATCCTTTAGCTGCGCAACTAAATTGGCAGCAAGTATCATTTTCACAAATATTTTATCCAGCTTTGGCGTTCCTAGAAAGTATCAGGATTTTTGTCAAATTCTACATACCGTTCTTTTTTGTATTAACTGAATTACTTTACAACATTACATTGCTCTATTACTTCCAAATCACTTTCTACAAGATAATAATCAACAATCGCCAGCATTGCTTTTCCAGCATGAAGCATAGCTCTTTCATCAAAGTCAAATTTAGGATGATGATGCGGATAGATAGCACCTAATGATTCATTTCCGGCTCCTGTAAAGAAAAGCATGCCTGGCTTTTCTTCCAAATAATTAGCAAAATCCTCACTGACTAACAGCGCTGGAACTTCTTCTACATGTATTTCTGGTAATGCAGATTTCATTGTACTGGCAAATATCTTTGTTTCATTCGGATGATTATACACCCCTGCTACTCCATGAAAATAGTTAAATTCATAATCAGCCTTTGAGCTTAAACAGATTCCTCTGATAGCATCCTTCATTTCTTCCTCTACTAATTGCTGTACCTCTTTTTCATATGTTCTCACTGTTCCTTTTAAAATAGCAGAATCAGCTATGACATTGGCAGCATCTCCGGCATGAATGGAACCAATGGAGACAACTGCTGTTTTCTGGGGATGAACTCTTCTGCTAACGATATATTGAAGCTGGTTAATCAGCTGTCCGGCAACAGCAATCGAGTCAACCGTATCATGCGGAGAGGAGCCATGACCGCCTTTTCCCTTAATTTTAATCTCGAATCCGTCTCCTGCTGCTGTGGTATATCCTTTTGTATAGGAAATCGTTCCAACAGGGATTAGGCTCCACAAGTGATTAGCAAATATAGCATCCACCCCTTCCAAACAATTGTCCGCAATCATTTTTCTTGCTCCTCCTCCTCCTTCTTCTGCATGTTGAAAGATTAGTACTACGTTTCCGGCTAGCTGATTTCTATTTTGTTGCAGAACCTTACCAACAGCCAGTAAAGTTGCTGTGTGTCCATCATGTCCACATGCATGCATGACTCCGTCAACTTTTGATTTATAGGAAACATCTTTTTCATCCTGAATGGGTAGTGCATCAAAATCGGCTCTTAGTGCAATGGTTTTCCCTGTCTGTGCTCCCTTTATAAACCCGATTACTCCCAAGCCACCAACATTGATTTTCCTCTCAATTCCATAATCCGATAAGATGGATGCAATGAGCTTGGAAGTCTCATATTCTTGATTTGTAAGTTCGGGATGCTGATGTATATATCTACGCCATTCCACCATTTTATCGTACATTTCCTCTAATTGAAGATTCCAATTGCTTAGCATTCATTCTTCCTCCTCTATTATTATATCAACTTATAGCCTAAGTATTATTCTGTATATTCTGAATATTAATCTTATAACTAAGTATAACGCGAAAAAATGCATAATACAATTTCATCTTTCGAAATCCGAAATAAGTGCTAATTTATTGTTTTTTACATGTTACTATTCTACTAGAAATATTGTAACTACTATTAAAAGTTTTGACCCAGTAATTATAGTTATTTAGCGGCTAAAAAAAGAGAATCAGCAAAATGCTAATTCTCCTAAACTTGTTATATAATCCCCTGCTCAATCATAGCATCTGCAACTTTAATGAAGCCTGCAATATTAGCACCTGCAACTAGATTTCCTTTAGTAGCATAATCCTCTGAAGCTTTTATACTTTTGCTATAAATATTTTTCATGATATCTTGTAATTTCTTATCTACTTCATCTTGAGTCCAAGCTATTCTAGCGCTATTTTGTGCCATTTCTAAAGCTGAGACTGCCACTCCACCTGCATTTGCTGCTTTGGCAGGTGCAAATAACACATTATGATGGATAAAGGTATCGACTGCTTCTAGAGTAGAAGGCATATTTGCCCCTTCCCCTATTGCCTTTACCCCATTGGCGATTAACTTTTCTGCTGATTCTTTATTCAACTCATTTTGTGTTGCACATGGCAGAGCAATATCGCAAGGAATCCTCCAAATACCAGTATATCCTTGCTGGTAGATTGCCTCAGGATGCTTATTCACATATTCAGAGATTCTCTTGTTTTCTTCTTCTTTTAATTGTTTCACTGTATCTAGATCTATTCCATTTGGATCATACACGTAACCACTGGAATCGCTGCAAGCAACAATTTTTGCACCTAACTGCATCGCCTTCTCCATCGCATAAATAGATACATTTCCTGATCCTGACACAACAACCGTACTATCTTTAAAGCTTAGCCCCTGATTTTTAAGCATTTCTTCCACAAAGTATACTAATCCGTAGCCAGTTGCTTCTTTACGACCTAAGCTTCCGCCATATCCGATGCCTTTACCGGTTAACACACCTGCTTCATAAGCGCCTTTTAATCTTTTATATTGTCCAAACATATAACCGATTTCTCTTGCACCTACTCCAATATCTCCAGCGGGCACATCGATATCTGGTCCGATATGCTTGCTAAGTTCTGTCATAAAGCTCTGACAAAAACGCATAATTTCTAAATCTGACTTCCCTTTAGGATCGAAATCGGAACCACCTTTTCCGCCACCTATCGACTGACCAGTTAACGAGTTTTTAAAGATTTGCTCAAAACCAAGAAATTTAATAATACTTGCATTAACAGAAGAATGAAATCTTAATCCTCCTTTATAAGGTCCAATCGCATTATTAAATTGGACACGATAGCCACGGTTTACTTTTATATTTCCTTTGTCATCCATCCAAGGTACTTTAAAGCTAATCATTCGATCTGGTTCAAGCATTCTTTCTAGTACAGCATATTTTATATATTTAGGATTTTTTTCAAGTACAGGAACTAAAGACTCGAGGACCTCTTTAACTGCCTGCTGGAACTCCTTTTCGTGAGGATCACGTTCTTGAACTTGAATCAATAATTGGTTAATGTAATCTTTCACGGTGTGTGTTTGAAACTCATCTTTTTTCTCCAGCACTTTCATCCTTTTTCAGCCCCTATATTATTTTAATGTTAGAATATTCTCTTTTCTAAAAGTTGTTTTTATTTTATAATTTTATAATTAATAGGTACAATACTAATTTCGGATTGAATTCATGCGTTTCGCGCATGAATAGGAGAGTGGATAATGGAAATAAGACAAATCCAGTATTTTTTGGAAGCGGCGAAAAGGGAACATATTACTGAAGCTGCTGACGCTTTGCATGTGGCACAATCCTCTGTAAGTCGACAAATTTTCAATTTAGAAGCAGAATTAGGAGTAGAGCTTTTTATACGCGAAGGAAGAAGCGTAAAATTAACACCTCTCGGAAAAGTTTTTTTTGAGCGGATGAAACAAGTATGGAGTATGATGGAGGATGCGAAAAGAGAAGTAGAGGAATCACTTGATCCTGAAAAAGGGACAGTCAGAATTGCATTCCCTATCAGTATGGCTGCTCATACGTTACCTTCTATCATTTATTCATTTCGCAACCGATATCCAGAAGCAAAATTCCATATGAGCAACGCCCTGTATTATGACCTTATCGATGGAGTTATTAATGGAGAATTTAATTTGGCAATGATTGCGCCAATGCCAAACCGAGAAAAGGAGGATAAAATTAACGGTGCTACATTATTTACAGAAAATATTGTTGCCCTACTTCCTCTTCATCATCCATTGAGCAATCAAAAAGAGTTACAGCTAAAAGATTTAAAGAATGATCCCTTCTGTGTCTTACCAGAAGGATTCGTATTCAGGGACCAAGTGGTTAAAGCATGTCATGATGCAGGATTTTCTCCACAGATTGCATTTGAAGGAAAAGACATAGATGCACTGAAAGGATTAGTATCTGCCGGGTTAGGAGTAGCCTTGATGCCAGAAATGACATTGGTGGATAACACACCACGTTCTACTTGCGTCATTCCCCTTTCAGATGTTAATCTGACGAGAACCGTTGGGGTTATTTATCCAAGTCATCGCAAACTACTTCCAACAGAATCACTATTTTACCAATTTCTCTTAGAGACATACGAAAGATTGAATGAGTTTAAAAAGTAAACAGCCAAAAAGGGTGTCAAAGCATATCAGCTGTGACACTCTTTTTACATTAAATCAGCAATTAACATCCCAAAATGCAAACGGAAGATGCTCCTTAGTTATCCAATCTCATAAATGAACATTTAATTTTCCTTATTTTGACTTGAATGTAACGAAATAATAGATAGTATGACAATATTTAATGATAATTACCTAAATTTCGTAATGAAGATATAGTCCCTAGTGCCATCGATTCAATTTTGTTCTTTTTGTTATCGTTTCCACTACCATTAGTAAGCGATGCCATTCAGCGGTTTAATGGATAAAACGCCAAAAATATCTCCTAGCTTTCTTTCCATCTATGTATATTGACTTATTTGTAAAAAAAGATTTAGATTTAAAGAAATGGTTTATTGAGTACTACTAAATTTTTTTAAGGCTAGATAATGATATTAATGGAAAGAAAGGAACTTCTTAATATGAAAAGCATTCAAAGCCGTTTATTTTTTATGCTTCTTGCTTTCATTATCCTGCCCTATTTTTTAACGGTTTTAATTATTTATGGATATACAAAGGATAGTGTCGAACAGCATGAACTGCAAAACAGCAAAGAACAATTAGATAAATTATCCAAAGAATTAGAACAATATTTTAACGATATGATTAACCTTCCCTATATTTTATATAGAAATCCAGACTTTTTTCGGATTTTCACTAATGGCTATGAAGATTCCATTTATTTTAATCCAATTGCTATGGAAGAAAATATTGAAACTTTTTTCCTGATGCGTTCCGAAATCCGCCAAATTCGTTTTTATTTGGATAAGAATAAAGAATCATTCACTATTTATAATGGGATGATCAGCGCAAGAAAACCGCAAAATGATTTTATGATGCTAGACTCCATGCAAGAGCTGATTCATTCAAATTCACGTTTTTTAATAGAGCCTCCCCATACGATTGGAAACTATAATAATGCCGCGATTATACCTGAATCAGACAAAACAGAGGTTATGACTATCCATCATAAAATATTGGATCCTCTATCCAAAGAATTTCTTGGGGTTATTACAATTGATATGGATCTAGACAAGTATGCACAGATTTGCAGGAATCTATTACAGGAGAAAGGTGATTCCATTTATCTTCTTAATGAACATGATATTGTAATGTATACAAATGTTCATTCCCTAATAGGAAAAACAGCAGATGAGAAATTCCTTCATGCCAGCCAGGATAAAAGCAATGATATTATCTTATCTAAAACATTATCAAAACCACTTCATCAGTGGAAAATCGTAAAGGTGACACCTAGTGATAGATTATTTTATGATGCTAGACAAACCGCTTACACCAACATACTGGTTGGGATAGGGGTGGGGGTACTAGGACTATTAATGATCAGCATCCTTGCCTATTATATATCACGTCCTATTAAAGTGCTCAGCCAAAAGGTGCTTTCTATTAAAGGAGGAAATTTAAATATTCCTTTTACCGACAACCGCGAAGACGAAATTGGTCATCTAGAAAAGCATATGAAAGAAATGTTGGAGCGTATAAATCTCCATATTGATCGGGAATACAAATTGGAGATTGAGAATAGAAAAAATCAATTACGAGCACTTAAATCTCAAGTGAATCCACACTTTCTATTTAATGCTCTTCAATCCATAGGAGCAGTTGCGCTGCAAAATAGCTCTCCTAAAATCTATCAACTTGTGACATCCTTATCAAAAATGATGAGATACTCTATCCGAGCAGATCAGTGGGTTCTAGTTCGTGAAGAACTGGATTATATAAAAGCATACTTAACGCTGCAACGGGAACGTTTTGGCAGTAAGCTAAACTACTCTATTCATATAAGTGAAGAAATTCAGGGGATAAAAATCCCTAGTATGATACTCCAGCCACTTGTAGAGAACTACTTTAAACATTGCTATGAACAAGGCTATTTTAATTCTACATTATATATAACAGGCGAAAATAAAGAAGATTTTTTATATCTAATCGTTGAAAATGACTACTCAAGTTTATCAGCAGAAGAGCTGGAGACTTTAAGGAGTAATATCTATCGTGCTCCTTATGCTGGCGAATTTTCTCACGAGCATATTGGTTTAAAAAATATACATGACCGTCTTCTTCTAAACTACGAATCAAAAGCAGGTTTAGAGATAGATACCAACGAGGGGCATGGCTTTATCGTAAAGCTATATATCCCGATGCAAAATTAAATAGATGGTTCATCATTGCAAACCATTCTTTTCGAGGAGCCCATTCAATTTGAAAGTTCTTATTATAGACGACGAAATTAATGTACGATATGTTATTCGCTATATTGGTGAATGGAAAAAAAACGGAATCACGACCATCTTAGAAGCTAGCAATGGAGAAGACGCAATAAAAATCATCAAAAAACAAAAACCGGAAATTATCTTTACAGATGTGAAGATGCCGAAAATGGATGGCATAGAAATAATTGAGTGGCTAGATTCCATTTCTTATTCTGGTAAGGTTATTCTGATTACAGGATTTGACGATTATACCTATATGCGAAAAGCAATCCAGTGCAGCAGCTTTGATTATTTATTAAAACCGATTGAAGCTGAATCTTTAAACAATACTTTATCAGAAGCAGTACAAACATGGATAACCGAAAATAAAGATGCAGGTGTTTTAGAAGACGCAAAAAGACTGCGTTTGAATCAATTGGCTACACAAGCTTGTATGGGAGAAGAATTTGACTTAATAGAGCTTGCTTCTAGTCTTCCCGATACAGTCGAGTATGAACTAACGCTTATTTCTTTTTATCAGATGCACCATTCTGAGCCATATATCCAATTACTTGCCAATCAACTTATAGAAGAAGGAATAGGAAATGCTTTTGCCCTTCAACATGATCATAGCCTTTGCTTAGTAATTACTACTAGCCAACAATGGCTGTCTGTTGAAGAATGGATTATTCAGCAATTCGATATCCCTATCCGAATCGTAAATGGAGCGTCACTTCTATCGTTGGGAAAAATCCATGAGTCTTATCAATCGATGCAAAAAGCAGTGGAAGAACAAAATTACCGGACGATTCACCGTTTAAATGATATAGACGATGCCAAGCGAATGCAGGATATTGTTTCTTATGTTGATACTTATTATATGGAAGAATTAAGTTTAGAAAAACTTTCTAATCGATTTTTCTTAAGTCGCGAGCATATCTCTAGAAAATTCAAACAGCAAACAGGCATGCCTTTATCCAAATATATTATGAAACTGAGAATCGAGAGAGCTAAATACTTGCTTCGGGAAAAAGATGAAAACATTTATGCAATTGCTTTATTACTCGGTTATCAAGATGAAAAGTACTTTTCAAAATTATTTAAAAAAATGGTTGGCTTAACGCCATTTGAGTACAGAAACTGTCAGAAAACGTTGGACGCAAAGTAGATACCACCATCAATAATAAATGAGAGTGAAATAGCAGGAGTGAAATTATGACAAAGTGGACATTCACATGGCTTATTGCAGGATTGTTGATTGTTGCACTTTCAGCTTGTCAGCCAAAATCAGAAGAAGACTCAAGCGAAAGAAAAACAGCCGATGAACGCATCACACTAACTATCCGAAATCCAAAAGTAGAAATTTCTACCCAATTTGAAGAAATGGTGATGGCATATGAACGCGAACATCCAAATATAGATATTCAGGTTCACACTGTAGGTGGTGCTGCTGATGATCTTGCTGATTTGAAAGCTCAAATTGCAGCAGGGAATGGTCCTGATATTTTTACAAATACAGGGTATGACAATGTGAAGATATGGAGTGACTATTTAGAAGATCTATCTGATCAACCATGGATTTCACATGCATACAAAGACACCTTGAAACCTGTAACAATGGATGGCAAAGTGTATGGAATGCCCCTTAATATAGAAGGATATGGATTCATATATAACAAAGATTTATTCCATAAGGCAGGAATTCATACGCTTCCTAGAACGTTATCTGAGTTACAGGCTGCAGCACAAACATTAGAAGAATCTGGTATTACGCCCTTTGCAACTGGATATTATGAAGAGTGGAAGCTTGGTGATCATCTCTTAAATATTGCATTTGCACAACAAGATGATCCTGAAGCATTTATTGCCCAACTAAACAAAGGAACCACAAAAATTACGAACAATCAAAAATTCTTAGATATTATTTCTTTACTTGATACTACCATCAAATATGGAAACCAAAATCCCCTAACAACGGACTATAATACAGAAGTTGATCTCTTCGCTTCGGGAAAAGCTGCGATGATCCAACAAGGCAATTGGATTCAGCCAATGATTGATCAGCAGTCTCCGAACATGAACATTGGATTTCTGCCAATTCCTATTAACGAGGAACCAGCTGACGCAATCGTTGTTAACGTTTCTAATTATTGGGTAGTTAACAAGCAATCATCTGCTGAAAAGAAAAAAGCAGCCAAAATTTTTCTAAACTGGATGGTATTTTCAGAGCAAGGAAAGTCCTTTATGACAGAACAATTTAAATTCATTCCAGCTTTTGACCATATAGAGGCACACCATCTAGGACCGCTTGCAACGGAAATTATGAACTACTATCAAACAGGAAACACCCTTAGAGCCAATTGGTTTTCCTTTCCTGGTAGTGCACGAGAAGAGTTTGGATTAGCTATGCAATTATACGTAGGTAATCAGCTAAATCGAGAACAATTGCTGCAAGAATTTCAAAAATCTTGGGAAAGGGCTGCCGCTTCGTCTTCCCACTAATTCCCGCCTTCTAATCGCTCCCTTTTGCAGGGAGCGATTTTTTGTTTGTGTGGTTTCGAAAACCCCTGGCTATGCCGGGGGTTCTAAAGAGCTTCAAGCGTGGTATTAAAAAACCCCCCTTCAAATGGTAGGATAAAGTTGGTTTCCCGACCACTTTAACTCGCCATAGAAGGAGGTATGCCCCTTGAAGGACATGAATAGTTTAGCACACACGACATGGAATTGTAAGTATCACATCGTATTTGCACCAAAGTACAGAAGACAAATTATTTATGGGAAATACAAAAAGAGTATTGGACAAATTATCCGGGATTTGTGTGAACGAAAGGGTGTTGTCATTCATGAAGCCAATGCTTGTCCTGACCACATTCATATGTTAGTAAGTATCCCACCAAAATTAAGTGTGTCTCAGTTCATGGGTTACTTGAAAGGAAAAAGTAGTCTCATGATTTTCGATAGACATGCCAATTTAAAGTACCGATATGGAAATCGTAAATTTTGGTGTCGTGGCTTCTATGTTGATACCGTAGGCCGAAACAAAAAGCAAATACAAGAATACATTCGAAATCAGCTGGTAGAAGACTACCGAGCTGACCAGTTAACATTGTTCGAAGAGTTTGATCCGTTTACAGGAGAAAAAAATAAGAAGAAATAACGGAATTCTTTAGAATTGGTGAGAGAATGTGGTGCAAAAGGGAAACCCTTTCAGTGGGCCTTTAAGGCCAAGGCCGGTAAGAGAGGCTTTCAGCCGCAGAGCAAACCACCAGTTCACACTGGTGGTTTTGATTTTTGCAAACATTCATTCTCTCTATCTGAAATAAGTAAGAAGGTCCCGTTCTTCTATTACATCCCCTAGTATATTCGATTTATCTTATATCAATATAAGACTAGATTTCTATCAATCTATGCCATATGCGCAGAAACTAGATTAACCTATAATTTTATTAGAAACACGGTGTATTTGCTGCTTTGTTTTTATAAATCAGCAGCTTTACCCTGTCCTTATCTTTTCACATTCTAGGAGGTAAACCATGAAATTGAACAAGCTTGCTAAACAAGCAACAGTCGTATCATTGAGTGCTGCTATCTTATTGGGAGGTAGTGGATCACTAGCTTTTGCAAAACAAAAGGAAAAGTCAGACCACAAAGAATCTTATGGTATTTCACATATCACTCGATTTGATATGGAAAAAATGACGGAACAACAAAACGATTCTAAATTTAAAGTGCCAGCTTTTGATGAATCAACAATTAAAAACATCCCTTCAGCAAAGGGCTATGATGAAAAAGGTAATTTAATTGATTTAGATGTCTGGGATACATGGCCGTTACAAAATGCAGATGGCACAGTTGCAGAATATAATGGCTATCAAATTGTATTTGGATTAGCTGGAGATCCTGATAGAGGATGGGATACATTTATTTACATGTTCTATAAAAAAATTGGTGATAATTCCATTGATGCATGGAAAAATGCAGGAAGAGTATTTAAAGACAGCGATAAATATGCTACCAATGATGTTATTTTAAACAATCAAGCAGAAGAATGGTCTGGTTCAGCCACTTTCACTTCTGATGGCAAAATTCGCTTATTCTATACGAATCGTCAAGGCTGGGATCCTGATCATGGATTTTTTGGAAAACAAACATTAACCACTGCCCAAGTTAATGTATCTAAACTAGATGCAAATACATTAAAAATCGATGGTGTGGAAGATCATAAATCCATCTATGATGGTGGAGATGGATCTGTATACCAAACAGTTGATCAAGCTTTTTCGGGTGGGAATTATGCAGATAACCATACATTAAGAGATCCTCACTACGTTGAAGACAATGGCCATAAATATCTTGTATTTGAAGCTAATACAGGAACAGATTATGGCTATCAAGGAGAAGAATCATTATTTAATAAAATCTATTATGGGGGCAGCACTAAATTTTTCAGAACAGAAAAAGAGCAGTTATTACAAAGCCCGAAAAAGAATTTAGCAACACTAGCAAATGGTGCATTAGGAATCATTGAGATTAATGATGATTACACACTAAAAAAAGAAATGAAGCCGTTAATTGCTTCCAACACTGTTACAGATGAAATTGAACGTGCGAATATCTTCGAAAAAGACGGAAAATGGTATCTATTTACAAGTTCCAGAGGTTCAAAAATGACTATTGATGGCATTAACGACAAAGATATTTACCTATTAGGATATGTAGCTAATTCTATTACTGGACCATATAAACCTTTAAACAAAACAGGTATTGTCTTACATCAAAATCTAGATCCAAATGATATTACATGGAACTACGCTCATTTTGCGATTCCACAAAAGAACAGTGACAATGTAGTTGTCACAAGCTATATGACAAACAGAGGATTATTTGAAGATCATCAATCCACTTTTGCTCCAAGCTTTTTATTAAATATTAAAGGCAATAAAACTTCTGTAGTAAAAAATAGCATTTTAGAACAAGGTCAAATCACTATAAATAAATAAACAAACGAGGTTGGGATAAAAGTATTTCAATTTAATATAACCCGAACAATTATACATTCATACTAAAAAGGATTCGTATAATTGTTTGGGATTTTTATTTATTGAAGAAAAAAGGTATGTGGTAATCACCCGCAGACTGAATACACTTCGCTTTCCATGGGGCGAGCGCCAAGCCTCCTCGTTCCTGCGGGGTCTTGGACTTTCTCGCAGCTCCCATAGGAGTCTCCGTGTATTCAGTCTGCTCCATTTAGTTCTTTTGAAAAAAAAGTTGGAACGAAATACTCTTTAAAAACGGAGTGAAATGGAGTGGAAGACACTCAACTCCTGCGGGAAATAGAGCAAAGCCTAAGACCCCACAGGCTTGCCGAGGAGGCTTAGGTTGCTCCCCGCGGAAAAGGAGTGTCTGTAACGCAATGGAACGAATTGGATACACCACTAAATTAGAGATTGTTCGTCTTTATCCATTATTTATTTTGCTTTGTCCCACCCTCTTTTACCAATAGCAAGAAATACAGGATAAGCGCGGTGATATTACTTGAAGAAACCAGCAAAGCACACACAGAAAGTCCTATTTCTCTTATGCCTTATTATACTTGTCGGCATCCTCTTATTTTGGCATCAAATCACTAAGGTTTTTACTGAAACAGTAGACCAGCAAGAAAAGACCGTTGTTTCTGATGGTCAATCCTATCGTGCCAAATACCATTTCACTACACCTGACAAGTGGAAAAATGATCCGCAAAAACCAATCTATTTAGATGGCTTCTATCATTACTATTATCTTTACAATGGTGATTATCCTGACGGTAATGGCACAGAATGGAGACATGCTGTTTCAAAAGATTTAGTGCACTGGAAGGATAAAGGAATTGCCATTCCAAAATACACAAATCAAAATGGAGACCCTTGGTCAGGTTCTGTCGTTGTTGATAAAGAGAATACAGCTGGATTTGGATATGGCGCACTTATCGCAATCGTCACTCAGCCATCAGCCAATCAGCAAAAACAAGAACAGTTCTTGTGGTACAGCCTCGATAATGGCAGTACATTCACTTCATACAGCGATACGCCTGTTATGACAAATCCTGGAACCGATGATTTTCGTGATCCCAAAATCATTTGGTCAAAAGAGTATCATAAATGGATAATGTTAATGGCAGAAGGAACAAAGATTGGTTTTTATGAATCCTCTAATATGAAAGATTGGACATACCTCAGCGATTTCTTCACAAATGATATAGGAATTGTGGAATGTCCGGACCTTTACTATATGCAAACAAATGATGGAAGCTTCAAATGGGTGCTTGCTGCGAGCGCAAATGGAAAAACAAAGAATCAGCCCGCTACTTATGCTTATTGGATTGGTCAATTTGATGGAAACCATTTTACAGCTGATCATCCAGAACCCCAATGGCTTGATTATGGTTTAGATTGGTATGCTGGGGTAACATTTGAAGATGGAAGCAATAGTGAAGATTACAAGAAAAGATATGCTTTTGCGTGGATGAATAATTGGAATTATGCCGACAATACCCCTACATTACAAGAAGACTTTAACGGAATGGATTCTGTTGTTCGACAAATTCAATTAAAAAATAATGGGGAAAATTCCTATTATTTAGCTTCCCAACCAATCGAAGCATACAACAACCTGGCCAAGACAAAAGATCATCTAAAGGAAATAGAAGTAAACGGCCAAAAGCAACTAGAGATGACAGGAGAAATTTATCAACTAGAGACAGACATCTCATGGACAGAGTTAGATAATGTCGGTTTAAGACTTAGAGAATCTTCTGATCAAACGCGATATGTGAATGTAGGAATATTTATAAAAGAAAACTACTCGTATGTAGATCGTTCTTTTACCGAACATCCAGATCAGCAGAATTCACATTCAGAAAGTACAGCCCCCTTTCCTGCTGAACAAAAACAAGTACATTTAAAGATCCTGGTTGATAAAAGTAGTATCGAGTTTTTTGTAGATGATGGGAAGGTTGTGCAATCGAATTTAATATTTCCTCATGCGGTTGATCAAGGCATCACGTTGTATGCAGATGGAGGAACAGCAATCTTTAAGAATATGACAATTACACACTTTGATTAATGGATTTGGGCATTCTTTCTTCAGACAGAGAACCGAACATCCTTTTTCACTAATTGCCAGCTTTCTTTTTCCAATCTACTGTATGGTCTCCCCCAGGAGTGATGACATTTTTTCTTACGTGTAAGAATCTTATTTGTAAACAAAATGCTCCATACACTCTATTTAGAATCCATATAAAAGCACTTTTCCTTTTTTGCGAAAAGTGCTCTTACATACTGTATAATACTTTTATTTTACTACCCTTATTCTAATTTCCTTTGCAATTTTCGTTTCTGGATGCTTAACCTGTATGCTTGTTACTCCTGGCTTTAATGCTTTAATGGAAATACCCTTCTCCTCGTCATCAGACTCCGTGATTTCGATTATGTCTTGTACAGCGCTGTCCCAACTAAAAGGAGAACTGCTCTTAATCCAATCTGGCTTTAAAATCGCTTTAATAGTTTTGATTTCCCCTTCTTTAATAGTTAAATATTCCGAACTTACTACTATACGTTCGACTTCATTTTCCTTTGGGCGTTCTCTCCAGGTTGAATATAAAGGATAAAAGTCTAGTGAAACAACCTTCATACTACCACCTTTTGTATATAACTCTATTCCGTTGCTCGTAGGCTGGGAATAGATTAATTTCGTAAAGACATATTCCCCGTCGTTTATAAACACCTCAACAGATGATTCATCAACAAATCCTCTTATCTTTATTCGTTTCTCCTCAACAGGGTAAGTAGTTGTATGGTTATTACCAAATTGAAATGGATTCCCATTTCGATCCAATAACGTTTCTAATCCAGCACGAGATCTATCTAAGAATAGTTTTTTACCTAACGTATTTACACCTATAACCGTATTTTCGTCCTCTGATTGTCGAACGCGAATACCGAATTCCTCTACGTTTTCCCATTCCAGCACAGCTTCAAATTCATAAGTGGTACCAGAAAAATCAGGAATTGACTGCTCCCCATTAACCTTCATAGGATCAATAGCAATATGATTAACACGTAAACTTTCTAACTCCCTAACCGGTTCTTGAAATAACTTAATACTTCCATCCTTAACTGTTTTCAAATGCAGTTCACGTGGAATTGACATAGATCCCTTCCATGGTTCCGTCGGCGATTGATAAGGATATCTCCAATTCGCCATCCAGCCTAACCATATTCGGCGGCCATCTTTTTCCGGGATATCAGAAAAGGACTGAGCTGCATAAAAGTCTTGCCCAAAATCTGTTGTCAAAATAGTTTCTGGCGCATTATCATTAATAAATTGTGTTCCGTCAAACTCTCCAATAAAATATTGAGCAGTTGATCCATTTGTTTCTTCATTATCTCCAACACTAACTTGCAATACCCATTTCTTATTATTCTCATCACCATCTACAGGCAATTCGAATAAATCAGGACATTCCCATACAGCTGCATGAGATCCCTCCTTATCCCCAAATTGACTCTGAAACTCCCAGTCAATCAAATTATCAGAACGATAAAACGTCACACTTTGATTTGTCGAAACAACCATTACCCATTTTTTAGTACTCTCATGCCAAAATACTTTTGGATCACGAAAATCCTTTATTCCAGGGTTTGGAATAACCGGATTTCCTTTATATCTTTCCCATGTTCTTCCATTATCTTTGCTATAAGCAATACTTTGAGATTCTCCACCCTCTGTATTTGTATAGATGGCAACTAACCCGGCTTTCCCATCAAAAAATCCTGTGGAATCATTCCAATCCACCACAGTGCTTCCAGATAATGCTTGCCCTAGGTTATCATGTTCTAACGCAATCGGCAAATGCTCCCAATGTAATAAATCCCTGCTCACTGCGTGTGCCCAATTACCATTTTTTTGATGAAACAGATGATACTCTCCCTCAAAATAGATGAGTCCATTAGGGTCAGCTAAATTTCCTGAAGGGGTTGAAAAGTGATATTGAGGTCGATACAATTCTGTATAATAATCAGAAGTGGCAGCTTCCATATTATCCGGTCTCAAGGCATCCAAATTTTTCTCTTCCTTTCCCATTTGATGGATACTACAGCCAGTTAATAACCATGCAACAGACAAAACAGCTGTCAAGATTCTTTGTCTCAATTTGCTTCTCCTCCTCTCCTCCTTTTTAGCACCATTTATCCTCCCTTTTTATTAACTACTATAAAGTCTTCGATTTGGTGAAGAGTAGGCATGGCTGGAATTCCACCTTTATTTGTTGCCACATATGCTCCCATCGCATTTCCGAAATTCAATATTTGCTTTAATATATCTTCGCGTATTTTAAAATTCAATAAATCCCTCTTTAATAATTCATATAGCACGCCAGCAAGAAATGCATCTCCGCATCCAGTTGTATCAATTGCTTTTACAGCTGCTCCTGGGACAAATACTAAGCCATCCTCTCCATATGCATAGCTTCCCTTATCTCCCACTGTTACAAAAAGCAGCCGTAAATCAAACTCTTTAAATAACTGCTTTGCTCCTGAAAAAATATCTGTTGTATTCGTTAAAAATGCTAATTCTTCTTCCGAAACTTTGACTATATCCGCAAAATGCAAGACTGCTTCGATTTGCTCTTTTGCCTCCTCTAAGCTTTGCCATAGTAAGGGACGAAGATTTGGATCAAATGAAATAATCTTATGTTGTTCTTTCGCATAATTTAATGCTACTAAAGTTGCTTCTCTTGCTGGCTCATTTGTCATGGATATTGATCCTACATGGAATATTTTAGCATCTGCTATTAATGAAAAGTCCACATCGTCCTTAGATAACATCATGTCCGCACCAGGCTGTCTATAAAAATCAAATGAACGATCCCCCTGATGATCAATATGCACAAATGCTAGTGTCGTTTTTATTGGGGAATAAACAATTCCATTTGTTTGCACCCCTTTATTCTGTAAGGTAGCAACGAGTAATTCCCCAAAATAATCATTTCCTACGCTCCCCATAAATTCTGTTCTCAGCCCTAAACAGGATAAAGCCACTAGAACATTTCCCGGGGCTCCACCTGGATTTGCAACAAGAATCGGAAACCCCTGCTCATTTTCTCCTTGGGGAGTAAAATCAATTAAAATTTCTCCTAATGCTGCTACATCGATCATATCTCTACACCACTTTTCTAACTTTTTTCCATTGAGTTTCGTATAAAATAGCCAGAGGATAGATTTATCCAATCCTCTGGCTTTCCATTATATATCAACTTTTAGAAGGAACAGATACCTTGCCATATACTAGATTTACTTTCCCTTCTTCTGCAAACAAACATATTCGTTTGCTTACTTTATCAGGGAAAATTAAACTTGTTAATGCTTGCTCTCCGCCATTGATAAATAATTCTAAGGAGGCAGAATCTACAATTATTCGTAACTCAAGTGAATGAGAATCCTCAAGACAAACTCGCTGCAGTTTAGGAAAAATATCGGAAAAATCAACCACCCCAGATTTTTCACGAGACAGACTCAGTATATTTTCTTTCGCATCAATAGTAATAGTTGTATGCTGTGAATCTGTATGTTCTATCCTTAATCCATACTTATTTGCATTTATATTCTTGAAGGATAGGATTATCTCTGTGTATTCATGATCTACTTCAAAAACAGTGCTTTCTTTGTCTGTAATGATTGTGTCTGTTCTTTCTTCTTTTCTATCAAAATAGGTATCTAATTCTCTTACTAAATGCTGGACGAGATAATACTCTCCCATCTTCTCACGCAGTTCCAGCTCTCTAGGAAGAGTCATCTGACTTCTCCATCCTTCTGTCGGAACTTGATTAGCATAACGCCAATTACTCATCCAGCCTAAATAAATTCGTCTTCCATCTGCTTCAGGAATATCAGAAAAGCTTACTCCAGCATAGTTGTCCTTCCCATAGTCCAGCCATTTTATATCTTCATGTTCTGGCGTAAATTCCTTTCCATCAAATGAGCCAACAAAATACTGCGTGCGAGATCCTTCATCATATTGAGGATTATCGCCAATACTGACAATAAGCACCCATTTTTTATCATTTGTATTGTCTATTGGTAACTCAAATAAGTCTGGACATTCCCATACCCCTTTGTGACAGCCGCAATTCTCTCCAAATTCACTTTCAAACTGCCAATCCTTCAAATTTGGAGAGGAATAGAAAGAGATTGTTTGTCCTGTAGCTAAAGCCATCATCCACTTTTGGGTATCTTTGTGCCAAAAAACTTTAGGGTCTCTAAAATCAGGATTGGTAGGGTGAGCAAGTACGGGATTACCGTCATATTTAATCCATGATCTTCCCTTATCTATGCTATATGCCAAACTCTGTGTCTGAACAGCCTCCTTGCCGTGATCTGGCTCCGAGTGATGGGTAAAAATAGCCACCAACCCGGGTTCTTCGTTAAAAAAGCCTGTTGTATTATTCCAATCTACAACTATGCTGCCCGAAAAAATGGTTCCATTCTCATCAGGATGTAAAGCTATCTCTAATTCATCCCATACAATTAAATCTTTGCTGACTGCATGCCCCCAATGCATGGGCCCCCATGTGCTACCATGCGGATTATGCTGATAAAATAAATGATATTCTCCTTTGAAAAACACTAATCCATTCGGATCATTCATCCAATTTTTTTTGGGAGAAAAATGCAAGGCTGGTCTGTATTTTTCGAGTTTAGTAATCTTCAATGTCATGCCTCCAATTAATTTACTGTTTTACTGTTCTGTCATAGCCATCTTGCTTAATTTGCAACCAAGTGCTTAGACCTAGCCTCTCTAATTCTTTCAAATAATCCTTCCATTCTTCCTCAATTTTTCCATTACTCATCCATTCCGCTCTTTTTCTATTTACATAAGCAATTAAATCTGTTTCAATTTTTGCCTTTTCATCTGCTTCCTCTAGTGAGAAAAATACAGGTGGATAAAAGTTCTCAGCTTTAATATGAGGAACCATATTTTTTTCTAAAATATCTAATCTCCAAGCAGCATCTTCTGGTTTTGTCGTATATACGCCGTAATACTCATCTAGTATCGCCAGCGGTCCTGCGATATTTGTTTTTTCTCTTATTTCGACTGGTGCCGCGCCTTCTAAAGGAAGATGCTTTAACATACCAGCTTTCTCATCAAATTCAAAAATATTTTGCTGTTTTGTGTCACCATATGTTCCCCAGTTATTTTGAACAGATTGCAGCGGCTCATACAGTTGATCAATCCATTTGGCTGTTAATTCTAAATTCTTATTCGAACTTGTGATAACCATTCTTCCTCTATCAAGACCAAAGCCATTTGTTTGCGCCACATTTCTTTCCCCAGAAGGTCCTTCTAATGGCGGCATCACATCATAAGTATCGTTCATGCCAGTAATATTTCCTTTATCCCAAGTAAAGTAAAGACCATATTTAGAATCTTTTCCTTTTGCTACATACTTATTCCAATCTTGTTCATATGCTTCTACATCAATTAAACCTAATTCATTTAGCTCATTAAAGAATTTTAATGCTTCTTTATACCCTTCTTCTGCTGCAGTAAAGATAACTTCCCCATCGTTTGAAACAACTGTATGGTCCCAGTTATCCCCTAAACCAAATGAAGCAAATAAAAAGGCTGGGTCTTCTCCTCCTTGATTTACAATAAAGGATAGTGGTATTTCATCTGCTTCGCCATTACAATTTGGATCTTGTGTTTTAAAAGCAAGAAGTACCTCTTTTAGTTCTTCTGTTGTTGTTGGCATTTCCAGCCCTAAATTATTGAGCCATTCTACATTTATCCAAGGAAGGCAGTCAACTACTTGAATGCGGCTCTTTCCACTGCCAAGCTCTTCAATCCAAGGAAAACTGTATATATGTCCATCTGGAGCTGTAATCATCGATTTATATTCTGGAGCTTCTTCCAGCACCTTTTTAAAATTGGGCATATACTGATCAATTAAATCTTCAACTGGTATGATGGTTCCATCCTTCGCATATTTCAATAAATCATAATCACTGAAAGCAGCATCTAAAATGGCATCTGGCAGCTCCCCACTTGCCAACGCTAAATTCCGCTTCTCCACAAATTGGTCTTTCGTATAGTTTTTCCAATCTATATGGACACCTGTCTGTTCCTCTAATCTTTGATAAATTAGCTTTTCATTCGGGTCGGTTGGTGCCAAAGCAGAGCTTTGTGTCATAAAACGAAGTGTGACTTTCTCTTCCAAAGGAAAGGTAACATCTGTTAGTTTTAAATCTTCCGTGGAAGCACTTTTACTTGTCTTTTCGCCACTACAACCTGTTAAAACAAGACCTGTAACAATAAAAGTGGAAAGAAGCTTATTAATTTTCCCCATAAATTAACCCTCCATATGCTTTTGTTTTAAATTATTTTAAAGATCCTACCATAACACCTTTTTCAAAGTATTTTTGGAAGAATGGATACATAATTAGAAGTGGTAAACTTGAAATGACAATAGACGCATATTTTATTTTTTCTGCTAATTTACTTAACTCAGCCATTGCTAACTGATCACTAATCATTCCAGGCTGAACTTGGTTTTGAATCAGAATAGATCGTAAAACTAGCTGCAATGGATGTAATTCTTGATCCTCTAAGTAAATCATTGCATCAAAGTAGGAATTCCATTGTCCAACAAAGGCATATAGAGCAATGACAAAAATAATAGGTTTAGACAATGGCAATACTATTTTTAAAAATATTTTTAATTCAGAAGCACCGTCAATTTTAGCTGCCTCAAATAGTTCTTTTGGTAGACCTTTAAAAAAGGTTCGTGCTAATATAATATTCCAAACACTAATTGCTCCTGGCAAAATAATGGACCAAATCGTATTTAGCATTCCTAAATCTTTTACTACTAAATAGGTAGGAATCAGTCCACCATTAAAAAACATGGTGATGAGAAAGAAAATCATGATTACATTCTTCCCTTTGAATCCATCAAGAGAGAGTGGATATGCCGCAAATATTGTGATAATAATCGTGACGATCGTAAATCCTACCGAATATAAAACTGAATTGATAAATCCTTTTATCATCAATTCATCTTGAAGAATCCGTTTATATCCTTCGAGACTCCAATCAGACGGATTTAAGGAAAAACCTTTACTAAGTAAAACATTTGGATCTAAAAAGGAAGCCAATAAAATATAAAGTAATGGTAATAATACGATTAACACAAGTAATACTAAAATTATTTTGTTACTAAAAAGTAGCGTTTTATCTGTTTTTGAATGATTTTCCACTGGTTATCCCCCCCTTTTTCCTAATACAACCCTTCGCCTTCATTTAACTTCTTCACTACAAAGTTAACGAATACTAGTAAAACTACATTAATAACAGAATTAAACAAGCCTACCGCAGTTGAATATGCATAATCTCCAGCCTGCAAGCCTACTTTGTACACATAAGTTGGTAATATCTCTGAAGTAGGTAGATTCATTGAGGTTTGCATCAAGTAAGCCTTTTCAAATCCTATCGCCATGATTCCTCCTGCCCCTAAAATAAACAACACAGCCATTATAGGTTTAAGTGTAGGAAGATCAATATGTCTTATCCTCTGTAAAAGTGTTGCTCCATCGATTGTTGCAGCATCATGTAATTGAGGATCAACATTTGCAAGTGCTGCTACATAAATAATGGACGACCATCCTGCAGCTTGCCATATTCCTGATAAAATATAAATAGATCTAAAATATTCAGGATCTGTCATGAAAGACACGGGTTTATCGTTAAATATAGATAATAGTGAATTTATTGGACCTGTAGGTGACATAAAGATAAATAACATTCCTGTAATGACAACAACAGATATAAAATTTGGTGCATACAGTATTAATTGGATGTTTTTTTTGATAGCTGCTCTCCGTACTTGGTTTAGACTAAGTGCTAGAATAATAGGTACAGGGAAGCCAAGTATCAAACCATAAAAACTTAATTTAAGCGTATTCATAAAAATGTCTTTAAAATTGGGAGAAGTTAAAAAATCCTTAAAGTGTGTTAAACCTACCCAATCACTTCCCATAATTCCCTTCATTGGGCTAAAATCTTTAAAAGCGATTATCGCCCCATACATTGGGATATATTTAAATACAATTGTTAAAATAATGGCAGGTACTAAAAATAAATACAACACATAATTTTTTTTAAAATATTGAATAAAGTTCTCCTTCTTTTCAATAGGAACTATTCTGCCTTCTACTACAGTTGAAGTTTTCTTATTATTCTTTTCAGGTACTGAAATCGACATTTTATTTCGCCCCCTTCTATAGAAAATGTTAAACCATATAAATGTCAACCGCTTGACACATTCCTAATTCTCCCTTCTCAAATTATGTATATCAACCGCTTTCATATCCTTTTATGTCAACCGCTTGATATCTTTGATTTTAACCGCTTTCATATTATGTGTCAACCGCTTGACTTACTTATTTTTAAAAAAAAATACAATCTAATTTTTAGATTATATTTTATTAAAGAAAGGATCTAAGTTTGGTGCTCCTTCGTTTATGATATTTTATTATACAAAAGGTCTGGAATTCCAACTCTATCCATTTAATTCTGCCGTTCCATTTTCCAACAATTGAACAGGTAATATTATTTCCATTCTTTCATCCTTGTTTACTTCATTTATAATGTCCATTAATCTTAATACAGCTGATTGTGCAATTTCCTCTATTGGCTGTTTAATTGTTGTTAAATGGGGCAATAAGCTTCTTACACTTAGTGTACCATCATATCCTACAACTTTTAATTGATTTGGGACCTGAATCCCCAGTTCATTTGCTACTTTCAAACAAGTCGATGCTATCAAATCATCACTAGCAAAAATCCCATCCGTTTCAGGGTGCTCTTTGAAAATCTTTTTAATTGTTTCTGCAGTCGCTTCCTCATCGAAAACGCTATTTAGTTCATAGGTTATGGGGTGAGCTACTTGGTCTTCATAGGCTTTTCTTCTATTTTGAGTTGGTGTCTCTAACTCACTTGGTCCATTTATATGAATGATTTCTTTACAACCTTGATTAAGTAAATGTTGAACAGCCAGTCTTCCACCTTCATAGTTATCAGAACCTATTACTGGAATTGTTGGTGATAAGTAATGGTCAATTGCGACTATAGGAAGCTTGGAGTTCTTATATATCTCAATTCCACGATTATAAGAACAAACAATAATACCATCTACTTGATGCCTGATAAGCATCTCTGCATAAGATGTTTCTTTTGCCACTTGTCCTAAACTATTACATAAAATAACTTTAAACTCATGATTGGAGCATATATTCTCTATATATAAAGCTAGTTCACTAAAAAAAGGATTATTAATTGTCGGCAAAATAAGACCAATAAAATTAGTCCGTTTTTTAAAAAGGGAACGTGCAATATCATTAGGATAATAATTTAAGTCTTTAATTGCTTGTTCCACTTTTTCTCTCGTTTTTTCACTTATGTATCCCCGATTATTCAGCACACGTGAAACCGTTGTCGGTGAAACACCTGCTAACTGTGCTACATCTTCTAATTTAACTTTCATGATAACCACCCGAAAAATCATAAATTATTGTATACTTAAATTTTTTATATGTTAACCGCTTTCATACATATTATCATAAACTTGTAAATTTTGCATCTTTCCATCTATCAATGTTTTTGTTCTCCATTGTTCCTCCTGAATTAATCACCTTTTCTATAATTGTATTTATTTTTAGTAGCTTTTTTTTCATTAATATTTTGAATTACCGCATATGCCTCTATAACAGAACCAGTAAACTCAATCCATCCCCCTGTTGCAAGTAATATTCTTCTTTGTTTTTCTTTCTCTTCAGGGGTTATAATAGCAATGGCATCAATTAGTGTACCGATAGAAATTAGGAGATTTCCAAAAGCTTTGTTTTCATATAAACTTCCATTTTCCTCAAACACAACACCAGCGACTTCAATTGCAGCACCTATTGATTGAACAACACTTCCTAATGCATCTAACTTTACAACCTCAGGATTAAGCGGAGTAGGATTAGGTATGCTGGCATTTGCTGCAGCGTAATTTAGAGAGTTTCCTCAAACCTGCACATAAGCTCCGATTATCTCTAGGCGACTGACTAGCTCTTCTTCCTTTTCATATCGTAATGTTCTTCCAACCCCATGAAAGGAATTAGCTATTGCTTGAATAAAATTCCCATCACGTATTCTTCGTATATTCACTCTATCATCTGCATCTATTGATGATTCTCCGACCGCTGACAAGAATGTCCCGGTAACGAGTAAGTAGGATCCTATTATAAGTAAATCCTCTTTATCTATCATTAGCGAGTCTTCCATATGTACCATTCCCCCAATCTTCCTTACTATGGAACGATATGTTCACTTACATTCTTAGTATCTACTCATATATATTCAACCTTCCCCCTTTATGCTAAAAAAATATTTTTATTCCATCTATAAATACTACTAGTTAATCGAAATTTTCTTGCAATCTCTGGAAAAATAAAAAAGGGAATCCTCCTCATCATTTAAAAAATACTCCAACCTTTTTCACTTTCTTTCGAAGAATTATCACTTTCCACTCCCATATAAGTATGATTTCTCCCTTCTGTGTCTATTATGAAAGTAATCTATAAAAAGGAAAACTGTTCCACTTTTGGTTGAGCATGAGGTGAAAATATGGACACTACAAGTAGTAAAAGAAAAGTATCTAGTCGATTAGAAAAAAATGTTGACTATTTAAAGGAAGAATTAGGTGTTGGCAAAAACTTTGACATCATTCATTTAGATGTTGAATATGCTGGCATTCGAATGGCGATGTTTCTTGTTGATGGATTGGTAAAAGACGATATATTACATTTGCTCATGAAGTTTCTAGCAAAAGTAAAAAAAGAGGAATTAAGAAAAGATGTTTTACAACAATTACTACGTACCTACATACCATATATCGAAATTAGTACGGTTGATGATTTAAATAATGTTGTTGATAATGTCCTGTCTGGTCCAACCGCTCTTGTAGTTGATGGAATTGATGAAATACTGCTAATTGATGCACGTACCTATCCAGTTAGAGGACCAGAAGAACCAGATACGGAAAGAGTTGTTCGTGGTTCACGAGATGGGTTTGTAGAAACAATTGTGTTTAATACAGCCCTTACACGAAGAAGAATTAGAGACCGAACCCTGCGGATGGAGTTTATGCAAATTGGACGTCGTTCGAAGACCGATATCGTTATTTGTTACATTGGTGATATAGCTGATCCTGATATGGTCAAGCAATTAAAAGAATCCATGTCAAAAATTGATACAGATGGATTACCGATGGCGGAAAAAACGATTGAGGAATTTATTTCAGGAAACAATTGGAATCCTTATCCTAGAGTAAGATACACAGAGCGACCTGATACAACAGCTGTCCATCTTTTTGAGGGACACGTTTGTATTTTCGTTGATGGCTCCCCATCGGCCATGATTACACCGGTAACCTTTTGGCATCATTTGCAGCACGCCGAAGAATATCGTAACAACCCTCTGGTAGGTGCCTATTTACGTTTTGTTCGCTACTTAGGTGTATTTGCATCCATTTTTTTATTGCCGTTTTGGTATTTAGTAAGTATTGAACCAAGCCTATTGCCTAGCTCCTTATCTTTTTTTGGACCTAGTGAATTAGGACAAATTCCATTAATCATTCAGTTTCTATTAATAGAAGTAGGTTTGGATATGCTGCGAATGGCTGCTATTCACACTCCTACTTCGTTGGCAACCGCACTAGGACTTGTTGCGGCCTTAATGATTGGACAAGTAGCAGTAGAAGTTGGTCTTTTTTCTAATGAAGTTATTTTGTATTTTTCTATTGCTGCGATTGGATCCTTTGCTACACCAAGTTATGAACTCAGTTTAGCAAACAGACTTGTTCGGATATTTTTACTAATTGCTACTGCTCTCTTTAAAGTTCCTGGATATATAATTGGTGTTGCCCTATTTATTATCTTTCTTGCAAGAATGAAATCTTTTGGGGTTCCATACCTATGGCCGTTCATTCCATTCAATTTCCGTGCCATCCGAGATATTGTTGTAAGAACACCTATTCCATTAAAAAACCGACGACCTCGTATTTTAAATCCAAATGATCCTGATCGATAATCAACTATCTTTTTAAATAGGGATATATGAAAAGCAAAGCTTTCATATATCCCTATTTAGTGATTATCAAAATGTAACTACTATAATAACAAACTTACTACTTAAAGGATGTAATGGTATTATTATTAATTAATAAAGAATGTTTCTTTTCCTATTGAGAATGTATGAATAGACTAAGAAACCTTTTGACTTAGAAATTAGACAAGATAGCGACATAGTATATTTTATTCTTATATCATAATAAGTTAAATTTAATATCAAATGAACATAATCTAAATTTTCTGTATACTCAGAAAAATGAGTATGTTATCCTTAAAATGGAATAAAAATACCAAAAAATCATGCGGGAGGTAATATAGTGAAAATAATAAAATCCGGAATATTAACAGTTTTGTTACTTCTATTCACTAATACTGGTATAGGAAATGCAGAAGAGTACCAGGGTGGTGGTTTTTCTGAGAATGAGATAATTAAAGAAGAATCAAATGAAATTATTAGTGATTTAGAAGTTGAAGATGGACCTAACAATCTGAGTAGCCCTGATGCTGCAATTTCTTTAGGACCACCTAGTTGTAATAGAACTCATTCACATAATGTTGCCACTGTAACAATGCAAGTTAAAAATCTCACAGGTAGTTATAGATCTTTAATGTGGGGGTTTCATTTAACTTCTTCAGCTAAATCATTTTTGGGTCCAATTGTAGTAGTTAAAATGCCCTCTGCAGCAGTAAACGGTAAAGCTATAAACACACCATATGAACCTCATTCCGAAGGAGCATCATATAATTTTCATGGAAGCATGAAAAATTATCAAATTAAGGGTCAAAGTTATCCACTCAAAAAAGGTGATATAGTTAATCTTACTTGGCATATAACGGGTACAAATCCGGAAAGATATGGTTATCGATATGTAACTTGCAAAATGCCCTAAAGAATAAACCGAAACATAAGAAATAAAGAAATGAGGTTGTAAATGATGGAGATAGAATGGAAAAAAGAAACTATTATTTTTGAAACTTTAAGAGAATCAGAGGTATGGGCTGATTCTATAGCAAACGAAATACATGGTAGAACAATAAATGGGTATATAACACCAGATTATAAAATAGCATATGCTCTTTCATTTTTCCTAGCTTCCAATCCTGATTATGTTGTTCATACAGAAAAAAGTTTCAATATTTGTCCAGGATTAAAGGTAGAGGATTCATTTATTTATAAAGTTTGGGTAACTTTTAATAGTAAATAAATCATATATGAGTGTGATTATTACATACTGAAAACTTCTATATTTCAGCAAAAATATTTAGATTTTCTTTCACTCATTTATTTTTGACGCTATATTTTCAATGTTGTTTACTTCATTGGAAAATACATTTTCAAAAACTTCTTGGATAATTATATAGTACATTACTACTTAAATCCTACATAATGACATGGAGTTGTATTATCTTATGTTGAAAAGAAACTCAAAAACGGAATTATTTTATCTGTTTTCGAGTTTCTTCTCTTTAAAGCATCTAAATTTCCTCGTTCGTAATAACATTGGGTTTCTATTTTAGTTTTTCTTCTAATAGTTAGTGTTACTTCTTTGCAAACGATATTTAGTTATACAAAACTTAGAAAAAACAGTGAAAAGTTAAGTAATAAAATTTTTGCAAATTTTGTTGCTCCCCAAGTACTTCTCACTGTGATTATAAATTTATGGGTGGAGGGTAGAAATATAATGAGATTTATCAACCTCATTGTATTAAAAAAATTATAGAATTCATGCTATCTCATACCCATAGTATGTCATGACCTTTTCAATTTTCATTGCATCTTCCCCTTTCTTCTCTTCATCCTTTGCTAAAGTATGCAGATTTCTACCAGTAGGTGATAACAAAAAGGATTTTTCACTTAGATAAGAAAGAGGAATTTTCCTATTTAAACAAAATCTGCACCCTCACAATCTATAGGATGCAGTTCTTATCATGTCTTTTTAATGTTGTTTATTCGGTAATTTTGCTTCTGGATGCCCTTTACCATGTTTTTTGTTTTTTTCTTGCTTTTTTTGATCATCCTTTAGTTTTTCAACAAACTGACTTGTATCTTCCATCTAGATTCCCTCCTTTAAATGTTCATGTTATTTTAACCAGTTATGAGATTTTACATTCTTCCTCTATTTTTAGTTTAAGAAAAAAGCACCTATCTATTTTGATAGGTGCTAAACTGTAGAAAAACTCCTGAATTTTAAAATAAAAGTTTGTATATAGTATATTTATTAGTCCCTTTGAATGGGGATGTTGCTTTCCGTGGGGCTCGCGCTGAGCCGCTTCGGCTTTTAAGCCTGCAGGGTCTCAGACTGTATCGCTAATCCCACAGGAGTCTCACCTCTTCCACTACAAACAACGCATAAAAATTCCATTTAACTGTTTAAAAATCATTTTGTCGACAAACTGAGCACTTATCTATTTTGATAGGTGCTTTTTAATTCATTTCAACAGCTCTTGCTACTGGTTTACTGCATTGTTTACACGTTCCTTGTAAAACAATGCCAAAATCTGTTTCTTTAATTTGATAATTCTGTATTTGAACAACATCGCTACAGGAACTACACCAGACATTTCTTTCTAATTCATTGCGCGTTTCTTTAGGAATAGCTAACCATTTTTTATTTGCATTAAAAGAGACCACTTCGTTATTCTTGTCCATTTTCCGCACCACTTTTCTTATTTTTTCGAATCTACAAAGATAACTATAAAAGGAATTTAGGAAAAAGGTTTCTATTATCAGTTTTTTCGATTAGACCTATCTAAATAATCATCTTTATTCTCAGTTACTCCCATTATAATATAAATAAAAAAGAAACGAAAAGAAAGGATGAAATTTATGAAAACAATTGCAGTCATTGACGGAGGAACTCGCCCCAATGGAAATACAGCTATCCTAACTGATCAAGTAATCGAAGGATTATCGGTTGCGAAAATTCTACTTAGAGATTATACTGTTTTCCCTATCATAGACATGCGTCACGATTCAGGCGGATTCAAAAAAAGAGAGGATGATTATCATACAATAATTGATCAAATTCTCCCACATAAGATTTTAATCTTCTCCACCCCTATCTACTGGTACAGCATGTCTGGATTAATGAAGAATTTTGTTGATCGATGGTCTCATTCATTAAGAGATTCTGACTATCCTGATTTTAAAGCTCAAATGGCTAAAAAGACAGCTTACGTTATTGCTGTAGGGGGAGATAATCCCCATGTAAAAGGCTTGCCTATGATTCAGCAATTTCAGCATATTTTTGATTTCATGGGGATTGAGTTTGGTGGTTACATTATAGGTGTTGGCAATAAGCCTAAAGATATATTGGAAGATAAGAAAGCACTTTTTGCTGCTGCTCAGCTGAAAAACAAATTAATATATTCATAGGTCGAACTGCAAGAGAAGGATTCTATAAAGAAGTTTCTATTAGTGAGGATCTTACTGCTCGTTAAGAGTGGGATAAATATCAAAAACCTAGCTTCGCCCTGCCTGATAAAAAAACTAATCCATAAAAAAAGTAGAGCATTATCAATTTGATAGTACTCTACTTTTGTACCTTTACCTTCGCTACCCCTAAAGCATAATGACTAAATAATATATTTTCAATCATTTCCGCTTCAGACTCTTCACAATTAACTATGACAATAATTTCTGAATGAAATCCCTTTAATAATCTCCGCCGCTTTTTTAGAATGATTTCTGTAAAAAGGCGAATACCAAATCCAATTAAAAATCCAATTGCTGCGCCTATTAATCCCCAATAAATAGGGCCCCATGCAAGCTCAAAACCTATACTTGCTCCAATGACGGAAAAGGCTGTTGCTAATGCAACACCAATATCAACGAAAGAGGTCCCATCAGAACGATGCAAATTATCAAAAACCTTGCGTTCTTCCGTTTGATTATCTAGTGGAATAACAAATATATTTTCCCTTTTTACTCCTTTTTTCTCAAGCGTACTAATAGCCATTTCAATAAAAACAGAATGTTCAAATGTCGAAAATATTTGCATCATCATTTCATCTTCTGCCCTTTTAACACTTGGAAAGAAGAGGATTGGTAATTTTCTTTAAAATAAAAGCGCTGTTCTTTATCATACAGTTTATTGTTTTCCACTGTGTTTATATAAGAATCAAAAATAGCAAATCCATAAATGGACGGAAAAAATAAAAGCCACTCAGGATTAATAACTTCTGTTGCTTGCTTTATCTCTCCTAAAAACAAAAGAGAGATAGCTTCAAGGCCATGAGACAAATAAAAAAATACAACTGTCCAAATAATAACAAAAAATGCGGTTGTAATTCGGTGGATGTATAGTTGACCTAATCCTGGAGCAAAAAGGGACCAAATAATTGCCATAAGAGGACTTCTTTTATCTAAATAATTAATTTCCATTGCACCAATACTAAAAGAATTAAATCGATGCTCCTCTCTTTCTGCTAATACATATATTTTATTCAAATCTACCGTTGTGCGATAACTATCCCAAATAGCAAATATATAGACAGGGATATAAATCAATAACCATCTTGTATCTAAAATCTCTTTTGCTTTGTCAATCTCCCCTTGAAAAGAATAAATCATCGCTAAATTTATATTACTGTTTACATTTACTACAACTTCCCAAATGAATAAGACAAAACCACGCAAATATTTTGATAAGAGAAGATGTCCAAATCCAGGAAATGCTGCACTCCACCACCCAATAATATAAGGATTTCTCAGGTGAACTTGTGTCGTACCGAGAATACTTACATGGGCTCTATACCTTCTTGCTGTGTTTTCATTCGAATAATTATCCATAGTTTTTCACCTTTTCTCTTCATTTAATTACAATGGAGATATAGGTGTTATTTTTTACAAAATTATAAAATTCATCCACATCTGTACTTTTTTAGTACAATAGAACTAAAAAGAAAGGAAGAAAATAATTGATAGGAATGGTGTTCCTTTAATAAATTAAAAAAAATAAAACTTTTATTGGATTTCTTATTTTTCCAAAATTCATACATAAAACATGAGCTAGTTGAAGACCTCAAAACCACTTTTTAATATTTCATGCTAAAATATACATATAACCTATAAGTACTTATAAAAGGGGAGAAAACGATTGTCTCAAGCGCTAATATTCGATATGGATGGCACACTTTTTCAAACAGATAAAATTTTAGAAATATCTCTCGATGATACTTTTAATCACTTGCGTTCACTCGATCAATGGAATGGAGAAACCCCTATTGATAAATACCGTGAAATTATGGGTGTTCCATTACCTGTCGTCTGGGAGACATTATTGCCTAATCATACCATCGCTATAAGAAAGCAAATAGATGCTTATTTTCTTGAAAGATTAGTAGCGAATATTAAAAGTGGGAAAGGTGACTTATATCCAAATGTAAAAGAAGTCTTCTCCATCTTGAAAGAAAATAATATGGCCATCTACATAGCTAGTAATGGTTTACCTACATATTTACAAGCTATTGTAGAATTTTATAAATTAGATAACTGGGTGACTGAGACATGCAGTATTCAACAAATTGAATCACTGAATAAATCAGACCTTGTTCGTACCATCATACAGAAGTACAAGATTACTAATGCTGCTGTAGTGGGGGACCGCCTTTCTGACATAAATGCCGCGAAAGAAAATGGACTAGTTTCCATCGGTTGTAATTTTGATTTTGCTCAAGAAATCGAACTTAAGCAAGCGGATATTGTGATTAATGATCTTATCGAATTAACATCAGTCTTAGCAACATTACCGATCTTTCAGGTGGAACAAACTTCTATTCTATAATGTTTCAAGGAATTTTCTATAATCCTTCAGTAAGCATAACAAACTACGAATCTAAATCTTAGAGGACACAAAAATTATAGCTGCCATCATCGGCAGCTATTCTAAAAAAATCGTATTATCTATATTCATCTAAACTACCAGTTTTAATAAGAATCCCTTCCTTATTAATTCTTTCATGCTCAATAGAAATATCGTTTAAGTCCTTATATTTTTCATTCCAAATAATAGCGATAAACGGGTATGGTTCTTTGACAAAATAGTCACATATTACCTTTTCATAGCGATAGCATTCGCTAGGATAAGTTTCTTCACAACCAAATAATCCAAGGATATCTTCTTCTAATGCTATTCCACCAATTTTAAAGACAAAAACAGAATATAACTCTATCAAGAAATCCATAAACTCCATTATTTCTTCTTTTTGTATTCCCACTTGATTCCATTCTAAAGCATCAAAACTGGAACCGTAGAATAGAAAATTCACTAAAATAGAATTAGAAGAGACCTGCTCTATATAAAGGAATGCCTTTCTTTTCCTCGCAAATGAAACGAATAAGCGCAAAGTGAAAGAATGGATATATTGACTTTCATCAAAGAGATAGCCTATACAGAACTCCTCTATTCGCTCTTCCACATTATTATCATAAATCTCAATACTAGTTCTAACCTTAGACAAACGAAAAAGAATGTCTTGGATTATTTCTTTTTTCGCATTTAACTTACCTCTAGGAACGGACCTCCTCGTATCCATGGAGATGACTGCATTCAATTCCCCCTAAGTATGCTTATCGTTTTCATCATTCCCTATATATGGTCTATAGCTTGTTTAGAGTGGGATATCTAGCTTATGTTTTCCCTTCCATTATTAATAATCTCAGCAATACTCATAAATTTGTTTGTACGTATTCCCCACAAATCAACGTTCCCTATGAATTCATAATTTTGTTGTCTTAACAATGTTTCTAAACTTTCTTTTTGTTGACTAGAAGGAAGTCTGTATTCATCTATTAAACGTGCTTCCTCTCCTACTATCTCATAATAACTAAATAAAATGGTGTAACCCACTAAACTATCTCCCCTCTTTTTTCTATCATGCTTTATTTTATTTAAAATTTATTAGTATTCTTTAATATAATATTTTTTGTAATGTGTTCATTATTATGTTCCTAAGTATAACGATGTAAAGTAAACTGAATATAAACTTCCGTAAAGTAATTTTCAGTTTACATTCTTCTAATAGAATAGGTACAAATTATACATATGGAGGCATTGGATGTTTAAAATATTAGTGGTAGAAGATGATAAAAATACACGAAAATTAATGTGTGCCGTATTAAAGCAGCATGGATTTCAAATATATGATGCAGCTGATGGCATGGAGGCTCTTCAAGTAATGGAAAAGGAACACGTTGATTTAGTTGTGCTTGATTTAATGATGCCGAAAATGGATGGATATGAATTAACACGGCAGCTTAGACAAACATGGGAGAACCTTCCGATCTTGATGGTTACCGCTAAGCAAGAATCGGTAGATAAAAGAAAAGGATTCCTTGTCGGTACGGATGACTATATGACTAAACCTGTAGATGAAGAAGAAATGGTGCTTCGTATTAAAGCCCTTTTACGAAGAGCTAAAATCGCTAATGAGCATAAACTTACTGTCGGAAAAACGATTCTTGATTATGATGCACTAACTGTATCCCGCGAGGACATAATTATTACATTGCCTCCAAAAGAGTTTTACTTATTGTTCAAATTATTATCCTATCCTAATATGATCTTTACTCGTATTCAACTTATGGATGAAATTTGGGGAATGGAATCAGAAACAGATGACCGAACACTTAATGTTCATATCAATCGGTTAAGAGATCGATTCAAAGATTTTCCAGAGTTTGAAATCGTGACAGTAAGAGGACTAGGCTATAAGGCAGTGAAAAAGGGATGAGAGATTTTTTTACAAAACGATTAAGTCTTGCAATTACGTTAGTGATGTTTGTGTTTGGCGTTATGGTGGCTACAGTATTAGTGGCGGCTGTCATTACTTTCGCTTTGCAGCATTTAGGTATTATTTCGAATCATAGCCAACTTCCAGTGTTTCCACTCATTACTTTTTTAGGCTTTTGTATCTTACTTGGTACATCTCTTACTGCCTTTCTCAGTAAAAAAGCGTTAAACCCAATCCGCACGGTGATTGATGCTACTCATAAAGTTGCTGGAGGCGATTTTTCTGTACAAGTTAACATAAAAGGCATTGGAGAATTAGAAGAATTATCTCATAGCTTTAATAAAATGACCCAAGAGCTGTCAGGAATTGAAACACTTCGGAGTGACTTTGTAAATAATTTTTCCCATGAATTCAAAACACCTATTGTTTCATTACGAGGGTTTGCGAAATTACTTAAAGAAAATAACTTAACCGAAGTAGAAAGACAAGAATACCTTGACATTATCATTACCGAATCTGAGCGATTAGCCGCTCTTTCTACAAATGTACTTATCCTTTCAAAGTATGAAAATCTTGAGATTATTACTGAAAAAGCGCCCTTTCGACTAGATGAGCAAATCCGAAAAACAATTGTGTTAATGGAACCAAAATGGTCTGCAAAGGAAATACTCCTAAATGTTGAGCTTGATGAAGTTATCTTTAACGGAAATGAAGACTTGACCCAGCAAATCTGGCTAAATCTTTTAGACAATGCCATCAAGTTTTCAGATTCAGGAGGAAAAATAGATATAACTCTTACTAACACAAAGGAAGAAATTTGTTTCTTGATTCGAGATAATGGTCCTGGGATGGATGAGCATACCAAAAAACATCTTTTTGATAAATTTTATCAAGGCGACACCTCTCATTCCCAATCAGGGAATGGATTAGGGTTGGCACTTGTAAAAAGAATTGTGGAACTGTGTGATGGGAGGATTTATGCGGAGAGTGAGAAAGGAAAAGGAAGTACATTTATTGTAAGATTATTAGCTTAATTAGGTTATTCTTCATAAAAGAGGCACATACTCATACAAGAATGTGCCTCTTTCTCTACTAATTTGAAACTATCTTATTCCCAAATCTCTTTTGCCACATCAACAATGTATTTCAATTTATTCCATTGCTCTTCTTCTGTTAATTTATTTCCATGGTGAGTAGAAGCAAATCCACATTGTGGACTAATGCAAAGCTGTTCAAGAGAAACATATTTAGATGCTTCCTCTACACGTGTTTTGATCGCCTCTTTATCCTCTAATTCTCCAGTTTTCGAAGTAAATACACCTAAAACTACTTGTGCTCCACCATTTGGAACAAACTCAAGCGGTTTGAAACCACCAGAGCGCTCATCATCATACTCTAAAAAGAAACCATCTACTTTTTCCTTTGCAAAAAAGCTAGGGGCAATTTTATCGTATGGACCTTCAAATGCCCAAGCAGATTGATAGTTTCCACGGCAAAGGTGGGTTGTCACTATTAGGTCTTCTGGTTTTCCTTCTAGAACTCCATTAACTACACTTAAGGCTAAATCGATTAATTCTTGTCTTTCTAGCTCACTTTTTGCAAATGGTAGTTCTGGTGCACAAAGCCCTGCGATGTATACATCATCAAATTGTAAATAACGACAACCAGCCTCATAAAATGCTTGCACCGCATCCCGATAGGCTTGGATAATATCTTTCGCAAAATCATCAATTTCTGGATAAATTTCTTCATTGCGGATGCCTGCATTGAAAAATTGATTTGGACTTGGAATGGTCATTTTTGCGACTGCACGGTCTCCAACAATCTCATAGAATTCCTTAAAATCTTTTAAATGTGGGTGATCAGGATCAAAAGATACTTTTCCTATAACACGTACATCATACGCTTCTGTTTCAACCCCTTTAAATTTGTAACCATGGTCAGGTACATAGCCTTCTACTCCATTTAAATGCTCCATGAAATCAGTATGCCAGAAGCGGCGGCGGAACTCGCCATCTGTAACTGCCTGAAGACCAACTTCAATTTGCTTGTCTACAATTCGTTTGATTTCTTCCGTTTCAACTGTACGTAGTTCCTCAGCTGTAATAGCTCCTTCAGCAAACTTCTTTCTAGCATCATGAATTGATTGAGGACGAAGTAAACTTCCTACATGGTCTGCTCTGAATGGTGCTTTAATAATTGTTTTTGTCATTTGAATCCCTACCTCCTTAAATTTCTTTTCTCTTTTTAATTTTAGATTTTTCAGAAAAACGCATTTGTAATTATGTATAGAAAAATCTTTTTTGTGGCTTTTACAACTCTAAAATCCACAATTCTTTACTAATTATAAGTAAATGTAACATGAAAACAAATATTCTGAAATACATAAAATTTCAACTCTTAAGATTATTTAAAACTTTTCTAGTAATTCTACACTATTTCTTATAAGAATACTAGATAATAGAAATAGAAAATAGAAGCAAATTTAAATGGCTATTTACAGCAATTCCCACTTTACTTTTTTTTCCAAAAATAAGTAATTTCACTCAGATAAAACGCTTACATTTAAGAATAAAGAACCATTGCTAATCTCCTTTGAAGTTTTTACACTATTGTTATATTGGAAAATAATATGTATTCAAGGGGGAAAGTGAATGAGTAATTTGGCCAAAGATGCAAAAAAGCAATCGGAGCCTTACGATTTCGTACAAATTGCCAATAGCTCTAAATTTAAACAATTAATGTCCCAAAAGAAAAGATTTCTAATACCTCTAACAGTCTTCTTCTTACTCTTTTATTTTATGTTGCCTATTTTAACTTCTTACACGACTATCTTAAATAAACCTGCAATTGGATCCATCACATGGACATGGGTATATGCGTTTGCACAATTTATTATGACTTGGGTGCTATGTATGATTTATGTCCGAAAAGCAATAAAATTTGATCATTTAGCTGCTGAGATTGTGGAAGAAAATAAGCTGGAAGGAGCTAAAAATGAATGAATCCAATCGCCTTAATGTTATTCGTCATTATTGTCGTTATTACCCTTATCATTACATATTGGGCAGCAAAAAGAACCAACACAACAAGTGAATTTTACACAGCTGGTGGTGGCTTAACCGGCTGGCAAAATGGGTTGGCCATTGCTGGTGATTATTTATCTGCTGCCTCATTTCTTGGCATTGCAGGAGCCATTGCATTAACTGGTTTTGATGGATTCTTCTATTCCATCGGATACTTAGTAGCATATTTAGTTGTTCTTTATATTGTTGCCGAGCCACTAAGAAATTTAGGCAAATATACCATTGCCGATATGATAAATGCCCGCTTTGATCAGAAAAAAGTGAGAGGGGTGGCTGCACTAAGTACGATTACCATCGTAATCTTTTACATGATCGCCCAATTAGTTGGAGCCGGTGCGCTTATACAGCTATTATTAGGTATCGATTATTGGCTGGCTGTCTTAATTGTAGGGGTAATGATGACCATTTATGTATTATTCGGCGGTATGACTGCTACAAGCTGGGTACAAATCATTAAAGCCGTCCTCTTAATGCTTGGAACAGTTGTCATCTCCTTCCTTGTCCTTGCAAAATTCAACTTTAACATCCTTACAATGTTTGACGAAATCAAAACACTTACACCATTAGGAGAAAAATATATTAATCCTGGCGTGAAGTATACAAATTCTCTTGATACTATCTCCATGATGGCGGCACTTGTTTTGGGAACTGCAGGTCTTCCTCATATTTTAATGCGTTTCTTTACCGTAAAGGATGCAAAAACAGCTAGAAGCTCTGTTGTAACGGCAACTTGGGTGATTGGTATTTTCTATATCTTAACCATCTTTCTAGGCTTTGGAGCTGCTGCTTTTGTTGGCGCTGCTGATATTATGGAAGCTAATACAGCTGGGAATATGGCGGCTCCATTATTGGCACATGCGCTTGGTGGTGACTTCCTCATGAGTTTTGTTTCTGCTGTGGCATTTGCGACCATTTTAGCTGTTGTTGCAGGACTTGTTTTATCAGGCGCTTCTGCTTTTGCCCATGATATTTACGGACAAATTATAAAAAAAGGCAAGGTAACAGAAAAACAACAAATGAAAGCTGCACGCTATGCTTCTGTTGCTGTAGCCATTCTTTCTATTATCCTTGCACTATTTGCCCAAAAAATGAATGTAGCCTTTCTTGTATCCCTTGCATTTTGTGTAGCAGCCAGTGCCAATTTACCAGTTATTATTTTTACAATCTACTGGAAAAAATTCAATACAGCTGGTGCTATTACTGGTGTAATAACTGGATTAGTTACTGCGTTAGTATTAGTAGCAATTAGCCCAAGTGTACTAAATCCAGATCCTGGTGTCGCTATTTTAACAGGAACTGCTATATTCCCGTTAACAAATCCAGCTATCGTTTCTATTCCTGCAGGTTTCCTTGGAGCATTTATTGGGACTATTCTTTCCACTAAACGAGACGAGAAAAAATATGCAGAAGTGATTGTAAAAGCGAATACAGGAATGAAGTAAGAAATGGAGACTGACTCTATGTAACAATAGTAGAGTCAGTCTCCATGTTTCCCGGGAAATAAAATGACAAAAAGCGCCAAAAATCGATTTGTTTTCAGCACCTTTCTTACTCATTTAGTTCCATAATACCCGTCAGTCATTTCCCCTCCACTATGTCTGCAAACTCCTCTAACGTAGTAGAATGCTTAATATAAACTCTAGGCAATAAATAGTGTTCATTCTTTATTCCCTTTTCTAAATATAATTCCGGAGTTGTCGTTAATCCAAAAGAATAGTACTTCTTTACTTCATCAATTGTTTTAGAATCAATATTTCCATATGGATAAGAAAGAGCAATAACTTCCTTTCCTGTTATTTTTTCGATTGTTTCTTTCGAATCTTTTAGTTCCTGTTTATAATCTGTCGTTTTCGTTAAATCAGGATGTGTGGCAGTATGAGATTGAACCGATATTAAACCAGAATCGGCTAATCTTTTTAACTCTGTATTAGATAACCTATTTGCATTTCCGATAAAATCTGTTATAACAAACATCGTTGCAGATGGGATAAAATGATTATTTTTTATCTTTTGGAAAATGTCATACACCTTTAAATTATTTTTATAGCCGTCATCCAAAGTAATGAAAATAGGCTTTTCCTTTGTATAAATATCCTGCCATTTTTCTAATGTTAACAAACTAAATCCATGATCACGCAAATAGATCATTTGTTTCTCAAAATTAGTAGGAGTGACATACAATTCTTTTGAACCTTGGCCATGGAATTCATCAATGGAATGATAAACCAAGATAGGTATCTTTCGTTGAGCCGATCCGATGGGTGGGAAAATAATAAATAGTAGGAAAAACATAATGGCGATTTTTTTCATCATAATCCTCTTTTACTTATATTTTGCTAAATGGAAGTTATCTTAGCTTTCCATTAATGGTTTAAACAACAAGATTAGTATGGTGAAAGCTCTTTAAACTATACGTTTAAAATTGATTTAATAATTGGCAAAGAACACTTACAATGATTTGTTATTTTTTACCACTCGCTAAATATTTTATAAACAACGAACCTAGGATTTTTTTCTTCATTTTATCCATCCTAATAGTAGGAGGTGTCATGATGTCAAGAGATCAAGTTCATGTTAACGTAGATCCAAATATGGATGGACCACGAGAAGGAGTTATTGCTGACGCTGATGGAGATCAATTAGGGATAAGCAGAGATACAGATTCAGAAACAACTGCATTTCATGTAAAGCAATTAAAAAAAGATCCTGAATTAGCAAAGTTCGATCAAACTTTTAAAGATAAATAATACTGGACAAAGTATCAAGCCGTATACCTTATTAATTTTATGGAGGAAGAAATGAATAGTTATTTGGATACGATGGTCACTAAAGTAAAAGATTCAATTGCCCAAGCTGCTGATTCGGTACGAAGAGGTTTTGTTGCCTTAAGCGGGGACACTTTTATATCTGTATGGGAACTAGCAGAATATATAAAAACACATAAAGAAACGAAAACAGAGAGCAAATATTTATTAGGAAATTATTATTATTTCAGCCATTTGCAAGAAAATGGCGTTCGGTACTATTTAGAAACGAACGGAGATTTTATATTGCAGGTAGATGCAACCACAAAAGATCAAATACTTGTTGCTTATCGCTCATACAAAGACAAACTATCTTTAAATACTCCCGTTAAATTCCCAAAAGTACACTGAAAAAACAAATAAACATTTTAAAAAAATAGCCCTGTAAGACTAAGAATAGCCAAACAGGACTATTTTATTATATTTCCTTTATAAAGGCTTCAACTTCTGCTTCTTTCGTTGCCCATGAAGTGACAAGTCGAATTGCAGAATGATCTTTATCAATTTTTTCCCAAATGTTGAATTGATAATTCTTCTGTAGCATTGTAATCTTTTCGTTAGAAAAAATCGGAAATACCTGATTAGTAGAAGATGGTGTTAAAAAGCGATAGCCTTTCTCTGCCAATGCTCTATTTAGTCTTTCTGCCATCTTATTAGCGTATTCAGCTAATTCGAAGAAGAGATCATCCTTAAATAGCTCATAAAATTGGATTCCCAACAATCTTCCTTTTGCTAGCATTGCTCCTTTTTGCTTAATATGATAACGAAAATCCGCCTTCAAGGAATCATTCTTTATCACTAAAGCTTCTCCCATTAATGCTCCATTTTTCGTACCACCAATGTAAAAAGCATCTAGTAATTTAGGAAAATCACTTAACACCAGATCATTGTCTTTTGCACAAAGAGCAGACCCTAGTCGCGCTCCATCCATATAGAAAATCAAATTGTTTATTTGACAAAATTGACTTAATTGTTCAAGCTCACTCTTTGAATAAATCGTTCCAATTTCAGTCGAATTAGATATGTATACTAACTTTGGCTTTACCATATGTTCATCCGTATGCTCATCAAGTACACTTTGCACTAAACTTGGTGTCAGCTTACCATGTTTTGCATCAACAGTAATAACTTTATGACCTGTTGCTTCAATGGCTCCTGTTTCATGAACAAAAATATGCCCAGTACTTGCGGCAATTGCCGCTTCATGTGGTCTTAAAAAGGCAGATATGGCAATCAGATTTGTTTGCGTTCCTCCAACTAAGAGATGAACATCTACCTCATCACTATTCATTTTAGCTTTCAAAACTTCTGCTGCTTTGTTTGTAAAGGAATCTTGCCCATATCCTATTTCTTGTTGTAAATTGGATTCTACTAATGCTTGTAAAATTCTAGGATGCGCTCCTTCACTGTAATCATTATTAAAACTATACATGGACATTGCCTCCTTATTTTAAAAATATTTTCTCATACAAAGATTCGTGTTGTCAGTAAATATTTTTTACTTCTAATTAAAAAGTACCAAACACCTCTAAATAAATCCTAAGGTGTTTGGCACTTTTTATTCATTATTGTATTTCATCTAACAAAATAATCGCTTCTGATTTGGAATTAACTTTAAGTAATTTTTCTCTAAAGTTCTCATCCATTAATTTACGTGATAACATTTGCAATATTTTCAAATGAGCGTCGCCTGCACTTTGTTCTGGTACAGCAATCATAAAGATTAATTTAGCGTCTGTCCCATCTAAACTATTCCAGTCCACACCACTTCGCTTTATTCCAAAAGCAACCGCAGGACGTTTAACTGCATTCGACTTTCCATGTGGAAGCGCGATGTTCATTCCTAAACCGGTAGAACTTTGTGCCTCTCGCTCTAAAATAGCTTTTTTATATTCTTCCTTGGAGTATAATATACCAGCTTTTTCAAACTTTTGAATGAGCTCATCTATTACCTCATCTTGTGTTTCTCCTAGTAAATCTGTAGAAATTAATTCTTCGCTTACAATGTCTGTTAATTTCGTTATTTCAACCGCTTCGTCTGTCTCTTCTTTTGTTGCTGCAACTTCTCTTTTATCCGTTCCCTTTTTCACCGGAACATCAACAGCCACTTCTTTTTTCAATGCATTGACCATGAAGGCAGTAACTAATACCCCAACGATTGCCGCAATAAAAAACATAACTACATTATCTACTGCACCTAATATGGCTACAATTGGACCACCATGTGCTACTTTATTACCTACATTTCCAATCATGGCAATAACAGAACCAACCATTGAACCAGCCATAATACTAGGAATTACACGTAATGGATCTTGAGCAGCAAATGGAATTGCTCCTTCTGTAATACCAAACAGTCCCATGGTAAATGACGCTTTCCCTGCCTCCCTTTCATTTGGAAGGTACTTCTTCTTGTTTATAAATGTCGCAAGTCCCATTCCAATTGGTGGTATACCGATTGCAACTGCAATTGGTCCCATAATCTCATAGTTACCTTCTGCAATCATTGCTGACCCAAACAAGAATGCAACTTTATTAAATGGACCACCCATATCTACGGCAATCATCGCTCCAAGAATAAGTGCTAATAAAATGGAACTTGCTCCTTGCATGCCTGCTAGCATACTAGTTAATCCTTCAAAAACTTGTGCTACAGGAGCTCCTATAACAAAAATGAATAATAGTCCAACAATAACAGATGATACAATTGGGATAAAAATAATTGGCATGACTGGTTGTATTGCTTTTGGGACTTTAATCTTTTTAATACCTAATGCAATATAACCCGCTAAGAAACCGGCAATAATTCCTCCAATAAACCCTGCACCAGCTTCACTGCCGTAAAAACTACCGTTCGCAGCAATATAACCACCGATCATCCCAGGTACAAGTCCTGGACGGTCTGCTATACTTACGGCAATAAATCCAGCTAAAATTGGTACCATAAACATAAAGGCTGTGCCACCAAGACTTTCAATCTGTTTCCAAATCGAATCTTCTGGTATGACTATTCCCCCTGGTGTTTGTTCCCCGCCAAGTGTAAGGGCAAGTGCGATCAGCAAACCGCCGACAACAATAAATGGAACCATATAAGATACACCATTCATTAAATGCTTATAAATGGGATTTTCTTTTGATTTTCGTTCTCCTTTTATTTCATCAGCTGATTTTAATTCTGCTCGATATACTGGTACATCTCCATTTTGAAGTCTTTTAATTAATTCATGTGGATTGCGAATCCCTTCTTTAACACCAGCAATAATGACTTTTTTACCAATAAAGCGCTCTTTTGGAACTTCTTTATCTGCTGCAATAATAATGCCATCCGCTTCTTTTATATCTTGTTCTGTTAAAGCATTTTCCACACCAATAGAGCCTTGGGTTTCTACTTTAATATCTACACCCAATTCTTCCCCAGCCTTTTGGAGATTTTCTGCTGCCATATATGTGTGAGCAATACCAACTGGACAAGCCGTAATCGCTAAAATCTTCATGATATTCCCTCCTAAAACTTTTCATACGCCTTATGTAATTGCTTACATTTTGATCATAAACCTATGTTCCTATTCTAATAATCTTAATTTTTACCAGACTTGTGGTAAAAAATAATTATTTATAAGAATCTTTTATTGAATATAGTCAAGGACACTTTTGACGTCTGTTAGTTTCGCTATTCTGTTTGAAAACTCAAGATTTTCACTGTAGGATGCGAGTTGCCCAATCACTGCTCGATTTAGGTTTTGATCTTGTTTTGAGATAGCTAACAGAAATATGACAGCAACATATTCATTTCCCCATTGAATTGGTTCTTTTAAAATTGCGACTGCGATCGAAGACTGAATGACCATTTCTGGATCACCATGAGGAATAGCGATATTCCCCCCTATTGCTGTAGCTGACTTTCTTTCTCTATTAAGCGCACTATGAATAAATTCCTTCTCAATCAGCCCTTTTTGGAACAATAGATTCCCTAACATTTCAATTACTTCATATGGATGACCTTTATCAATTTCCAACTGTACTAAGTCACCACGAACTAGTTTTGACAGTTGTTTACTATCTTTACGGTTGCTTTCTTGATTCGCTTCGACTTGTTGGAGAAATTGGTTCAGTTTATCCTTATCTTTTTCTTCTAGTAAGGGAGAAATAACTACATAGGGAACAGGAAGCTCTTTAAGAGAGACAGTAGAAATAATAAAGTCAATATTATTATTTTTTAAAAATTCATCGATAGATTTCTTGCCAATACAAGCCAATATATGAATATCTGCATAATGTTGTTTAATTTTCGCTTCCAACAAGTGGGAAATCCCCACTCCAAGATGGCAAACGATAAGCGAATTTTTCATTTTTCCGCTATTACCTTCTAATCGCTCAATCGAGGCTTGAAAATGAAGTACTAGGAATGCTGCTTCGTCTTCAGGTACATCTAAATCATACGTGTTTTTAATTTCTTCTAAAGCAAAAATCACCATATTAAACATATAGGGATACATTTTCTTTATGTCTGCTAAAAGAGGGTTACTAACCGGAAAACCATATTTCATGCGGCTGATAACAGAATACATGTGAACAGCCAGCCCTTCCGTAAGAATGGAATCCTTTTCAAAAGAATAAGCAGTTAATTCACTTAACCTTTCCGTTAGGTTATGAATAATACCAAGCAATTGAGCATCTTGAAAAAAAGCATGCTCTTCTAAGTCCCCTACCCTTTTGCCACTAATTAAATGCCAAGTAAAATAGATGCATTCATTCTCTGGAAATTTCATAGAAAAAGAATTTTCCAATTGCTTAAAGAACATGCCTGCCCATTCGTATTCTTTATAATCTTTAACATAGGCTTTATCTTTCTCTATTACCGTAATAGGTGATTTTTGTCGTGTTCGCTTCACAATAATAAGTGCATGAACAACTAAACTATCGAATGTTTCATCCATAAATTGAATTTCAAAGTAATTTTGCATTTTTTGTAAAGCTTGTTTAACGGAAGTAATTTCATATGGTAAAAACAAATCAAGAACATAATTTTTTTCAACAAAAACAGAAGACAATAGCTGCGATAGATGGGCTAAAGCACTTCTTCTCTGAAATTCTGTGCCAAGAAGGATATTTCCCAATCGAGGCTTGGAAATCAGTTCTAATCCATAATCGGCCAACCATTTTTCAATAATTTCCATTTCTTTTTTTATCGTGGTCTTTGGTGCATAATAGCGTTCTGCTAAACTTTGTAAAGTAATTGGATTCTGTGAAACAAGTAATAAATAAGCAATCTCAACTATCCGCTCTTCCATTGCTTTCTGGTTATTGAAAAATAATTGTTGTAGAAGACCAGACCTGTCTTCTCTGTTAATTTCAAGAGTTATGCCTATTCCCGGCTGACGTTTTAGTTTTGCACTGGGGAATTTATTTAATAGTTGTTCTATCTTACCTAAATCATTACGCACGGTTTTTTCTGAACAGGCTAATCGTTCGGAAAGCTCCATTATATTCCAAGTTTCCCCTTCATTTGAAAGTAAAGTTTGAAGTAGAACTTTTTGTCTATCGTTCATTTAAAACACCTACTTTTATTTATCAATAAAAAGTGTAGCTTATTGGATAGACGAATTCAATTTTATTTTTTCTAGAGTATTAGAAATTAAATGGTAGACTTAAAATATTTGTTATCTTTACAAGTTCAACGCTATTCCCTTTTGTTAAAAGGTGGGTTGGAACGAAAATAATCACTAAAAAAAGGACTACTACTAATAACACTTAAGTGGCAGTCCTTTTGCAGTTTATTTTGATATAAACATTTGTGTCCAATAGTTTCCGCTTTGGTAATAACCTACGCCAATTTGTGTAAAGCTTTTGCTTAGTATATTGGCGCGGTGACCACTGGAGTTCATCCAAGCCTGAACAACCGCTTGGGCACTTGTTTGTCCTTGGGCAATATTTTCTCCAGCAGATTTATAACTAATTCCATATGCTTTCATCATATCAAATGGTGATCCGTATGTTGGACTTGTATGACTAAAATATTTTTTTTGCGCCATATCCATTGATTTATCTCTTGCTACGCGCGATAATTCCCAGTTTTCTGTCAATGCAGGAAGGCCATTTTTTTGCCGCTCCACATTGCAAAGTCTAATGACTTCACGTTCTACTGTTTTAATAGAATCGATATTAGGAATCGTTAATTTTTGATTAGGATAAATTAAACTAGGGTTTGAAATGTGCGGGTTTGCAGCAATAATTTCTCGTAAGCCGATTTGATATTTCACCGCTATTTTCCACATGGAATCTCCGCTTTTAACGGTATATGTATCAGCGAATACCATCGTTGGAAGTGTTACTAAACATAAAAATAAACTAACCATTGCCATTATTTTTTTCATATTCTTTCACCTCCTTCAGAATAATAAGTTGTACACAAAATTTCTTTCTTATCCTGCTTTTAGTAATTTTTTTCATTTTTTCTTTGCATATAATGAACTTCATTCAAATAAAGACCTAACTGACGATCAATACCAAAAAAGCAGAAATCAGCTTTTTACAAAAGCTAATTTCTGCTTAATTTTAACCTTATTGTCCAGCATGTTTTTTCCTGCGAATAATAACTAAAAGACTAACTCCAACCATTAAAATAATGATACCAGCTAAAAGATATGTTCCATTATTTGTAGCTGTGTTTGGCAATGAATTTTCGGATTTTTCGCCACCATTTTCCACCTTATCGTCTGTACTACCATCAACTTCTTTATCAGAACCATCAGGCTTTTCATCTGTATCAGCCGGAGTCTCTTGTTCTGGAGTATCTGGATCGATGGAATCATCTGGATTTTCAGGTGTAGTTGGATTAGGTGTGTCCACATCTGGATCTCCTGCTGTATCCTCTTTCTCTGTTTTAATAACAACAGTAGTTAGTGGATCAAGTGTGATTTTGTCTGCTGCTAATGTAAAACCACTTTTCTCTGTAACAGCGTCCTTTCCAGCTTCATTGTTATCAACTACTACTTTAAAGTCTGTTAAATCTTCACTTAAGGATAACTCTCTTGATTTTGTATCGCCATTCATAAATACATAGTAACTGCCTGTATTATCTGTTGATTCATTTTTATAGGCGATCACAAGGTCCTCTTCCTCTATTTCTTTTGCTTCAACCATGGTTACATTGGAATCCACTAGGCTTTTTTCGCCTAATCGAAATGCATTGGATGATTTTCTTAATTCAATCAATCCCTTTGTAAACTCCATCGTTTCATTATTAACAGCGTATTCTTCTTTATTGGTTGCTTTTGACCAATCAAACATATTAATTGCATCAGATGAATCGTATGAATCATGAACAAAATAACCAAACACCTTGCCATTCTCATCTGTAAAGGCATCGTATTTTTGCTCTGGAACGCCTTCCCCTAACCATTGCTTTGTTCTGCCATATTCTTGTCCAGCATGTAAAAATGCTGTTCCTTGTGAAGTGAGAATTAACGAATTACCAAGACGAATACGTTTATGAATTTCCAAATCATTTTCCGGAACTGCTGGATCTTTTTTCAATGCTTTTGCAATAATATCGTATAACGGCAAATTATCATGTGCTTCAATATATTGCACCATGTCTCCTGGATCATCTGCCGGTGTATTAGATGGTTGTGCTTTTATATTATTAAATATCGTTTGAATATCACGAGCTCCACCAGTAATAAAGCGCGGCTCTCCTTCTGATCCAAATCCAGATTTCAGTTCATTTCTTATTTCATCAGAGAATACGCCAACATCATCAGTCTTATTCATCCAGTCTTGATCCGCACCTTTTCCTGCTAAAGACGGATCTGCTAAATGTCCAGAGAATGTTCTCCAGCCTTCTCCAATAAAGAGTGCATCTGGATTGATGGCTACAGCTTCATCATAAGCCTTTTGGACAGCTTCATATGTTGCATCCCCCATCATATCCCATCTCATTCCATCAATTTTAAATTCACGGAACCAATATTTAACTGAATCAACCATTAATTTTTCAGCCATTTTATGATTTGTTGCTAAGTTATTTCCAAACCCGCCGACAAATTTACCATTGCTATCTTGGAAAAAATAATAGTCTGGAACAATATCATTTAAAAGACTTGCATTGGACATATGTGTATATACAACATCTAATACTACTCCCATTCCAGCATCGTGAATAGCATTAATAAGTTCCTTTAATTCTTTAATACGAAGCTCAGGATCTTTTGGATTCTCCGAATAAGCACCATCTGGAGAGAAATAGTTATGAGGATCATAGCCCCAATTATATTCATTTCCTGCTGCTGAATACTCTAATTCTCTTTCTCCCATTTTTGTTTCATCGCCCCAATACCAAGCATTAACTGGTAAAAGCTGAATATGTGTAACACCTAATGACTTAATATAGTCCAGCTTATCCATAAATGCTTTATAAGTTCCCCAGCGACCATTTAATTCCGTTTGAATTGTCGGGTCGGAAGTAAAGTCACGAATATGAGCTTCCCATATAATGGCATCTTCACGTTTTTCATATCCAGCAATGTTCGCACCATTAAAGTTCGCTGGATTTGTTTGACTTAGATCCACAATTGCTGCCTTACCAACTGTATCACCATCGCTGCCAACTTTTCCCTCTGTGTTCACAGTAAAAGCAGCCATTGATTTAGCATAAGGATCTAAAACTTTTGATATTTTCCCGTCATTTGTTACTTCATATTGGTAGTAATATCCTCTTACATTGTTGACCCCCAGCTCTTTTGCCTCTGCTTCCACACTCCAAACACCTTTGTCACCTTGTACTAAATCTAAACTACCAATTTTCTTAGCAGCATCATTTTTATCATAAAAAATTGCAGTAACTTTTGTTGCCTTTGGCGCCCATAATTTTAACGTTGCGTCCCCATTATGATAAGTAGCCCCTAAATCGTCGCCCTCATAGAAATAATTTTCATCTAACATTTTCCATCCAGATTTAACTGTTACTGATCTTCCTTGATAAGAGATCGTAAAAGGTCCTTGTTCCGCATCAAAAACACCTTTTATTTCCACTGTTGTTTCATTGGCAATTTTCACTTCATTAAAATCAATTGCTTCTTGATTTTTGTCAACAATAGTTAATCCTTTTACTAACTCTTCTTCTGCAAGACCTTTTGTACTGGAAAAAGTTAATTGGATTGTTGTGTCAGACAATAATTCGCCAGATACTAAATCAGTTGGCGATTCCCAGTATGGTGAAATATAAACTTGATCATCTTCATTCTTAATCCATAAATGATCGTATTCCTCCAATAATGCGAACCCTTTATCCCCGCCAATTTTTTCTCCATTTTCACGGTTTACAATAAGAAAGCCAATCTTCTTTGCATCTTCTTTCACTTTTACATCGACATAAGCACCATAGCGATCACTTTTTTCTAATGCTACGGCATCAAGCGGCCAATTTGCAGAAGGAGACTCTACATCTTCCCACAGCCACAGCCCTAACTTTTCATAGTTTTGATCTTCTCTTTGATAATGAATTCTGATTGTGTTCTCAGGTAAAGCTACTGGCTCAAATAGATGGACCGTATCCGCTCCTTCCTTTATCCATATTTCATTCAACGACGGATTGCTTATGGTAACTGCCTTATCTCCGCCCTCTTTCTCTCCATTTGTTCTGTTTACTACTAGAAATCTAACCTTCCTAGCATCTTCTTTCAATGGAATATCAATATATGTACCATACTCATCTTGTTGTTCTTTTTCAAAAGCCACAGCTCCTTGTGGCCAATTAGCAGTTGGAGATTCTACATCTTCCCACAGCCATAATCCTAGATCTTGATAGTTATTATCCTTGTTTTGATAGTGTATTCTTAATGTGTGTTCAGGTATGTCTTTTCCATCTGCGTTCTCTGCTTTTACACTCGGTTGATCGAACGCAAATCCTCTTGTGGTCAACACAAGAACAAATACAGTTAGAATAATGAGCAATTTCCTTAACCATTGGTTCATTCCCTTTCCTCCTATTCAAAAATATAAGCAACCTGTTCATTTTAAAATTTATATTCCTACAATGGTTGCTTGCGTAATAAAATATTTACCTATAAAATAAGCCACTAACAAAAGTAAACGCTTTCTTTCTATGTGCGATTATAAATATAGTAGATTAAGAGTGTCAATGATCCTTTTAATTGTTCACGGTAACAGAATTTCCAGCTAGAAACATACAGGCATTCAGACTTATAAAATATACATAAAAAGGAAGACTTAGATAGGGATTAAATCTAATAGATAGAAGGGGATACAATAACTAATTAATCGTTTTTTGTTTACGACTTTAGAAAGACATCATGGGGATTGGATACGTTTTGTTTTGGCTGATATCTTTGCCACGTTGGCTGATTTATCTTTATTTTGGCTGATATCTATGCTCCGTTGGCTGATTTATCTTTGTTTTGGCTGATATCCATGCCACGTTGGCTGATTTATCTTTGTTTTGGCTGATATCTATGCTCCGTTGGCTGATTTATCTTTATTTTGGCTGATATCTATGCCACGTTGGCTGATTTATCTTTATTTTGGCTGATATCTATGCTCCGTTGGCTGATTTATCTTTATTTTGGCTGATATCTATGCTCCGTTGGCTGATTTATCTTTGTTTTGGCTGATATCTATGCTCGGTTGGCTGATTTATTTTTGTTTTGGCTGATATCTATGCCCGGTTGGCTGATTTATCTTTGTTTTGGCTGATATCTATGCCCGGTTGGCTGATTTATCTTTGTTTTGGCTGATATTTATGCTCAGTTGGCTGATTTATCTTTGTTTTGGCTGATATCTATGCCACGTTGGCTGATTTATCTTTATTTTGGCTGATATCTATGCCCCATTGGCTGATTTATCTTTATTTTGGCTGATATCTATGCTCCGTTGGCTGATTTATCTTTATTTTGGCTGATATCTATGCTCCGTTGGCTGATTTATCTTTGTTTTGGCTGATATCTATGCTCGGTTGGCTGATTTATCTTTATTTTGGCTGATATCTATGCCACGTTGGCTGATTTATCTTTATTTTGGCTGATATCTTTGCCACGTTGGCTGATTTATCTTTATTTTGGCTGATATCTTTGCCCCATTGGCTGATTTATTTTTGTTTTGGCTGATATCTATGCTCGGTTGGCTGATTTATCTTTATTTTGGCTGATATCTTTGCCACGTTGGCTGATTTATCTTTATTTTGGCTGATATCTTTGCCACGTTGGCTGATTTATCTTTATTTTGGCTGATATCTATGCCACGTTGGCTGATTTATCTTTATTTTGGCTGATATCTTTGCCACGTTGGCTGATTTATCTTTATTTTGGCTGATATCTATGCTCCGTTGGCTGATTTATCACTGTTTTTGGCTGATATCCATTCCCATTTGGCTGATTTATCTCTTTAAGAGCAAGGAATATCCTTCTCCTATTGCTATTTCACTGTCTGAATAGATAACTCGGTCAGTGAAAAATTCAGACAGTGACCTATCATTCAAAAAACGAAAATCTTAAGCTTATTATCTATTCAACTGCCACATATCCAGTTTCCGAGACTATCCTTTGCCCCTGCTCTGACAACATCCATTTTAAAAATCTATCAACTTGGGGAGAATCATTATCCTCCAGCGTAATTGCATAAAATTCATTAATGAAGGGATAGCTTCCATCTTTAATTGTTTCTATTGTAGGTGGAATTCCTTCAACCGAAATATTTTTTATTTTGCCATTACGAACCATCTCTTCTGAAAAATGACGGAAAGAAAAACCAATGGCATCACTCTTATTCTGATAATCTGCAGTTTCATTAATAATCCCTTCCATTGCACTTACAACATCTTTTGTGGGCGGATCCATTAATGGCTTTCCACCCATTACCCTTATCAATGCTGTTTGACTTCCACTTTCTGCTGGCCTTTGAAAGGCTCTTATTTTTTTCCGGTTTCCACCGACTTCCTTCCAGTTTGTTATTTTCCCAGAATAGATATCCTGTATTTGTTCCACGCTAAGTGTCTCTATTGGATTCTTCGCATGAACAAAAAAGATAAACGCTTCTCTTCCAATTGGCGTTAATTTTAATTGAACACCATGACTTTCTGCCAATTTATATTGTTGCTCTGAAGGCTTCGGTATAAATATGATGTCTGCCTCTTTATTTAACAATCTCTCAAATGCCTCACCTGTTTGGCTAGATACTACTTCGCTTTCTTCTATAGAATAATCTTTTTCTGGATATACGGCTTGAGCAAACCCAGCATATACTGGATAGAGAGCCGTTGAGCCATCTAACTTCGGAAGATTCCCTTCTATTTTTAAGGTGGATTCTTCATTTAATTGAACTACTTTTGTACCTTCAGAATATGGTATGTATTCCGTTAAATCTGCATCTTGACTACTGACAACCTCTAGACTTCTATCATATTTCACAAAAAGGATATGACCAATCACAATACTTATACTAATGATAAGGATAAATAGATTCGCTTTTTTTGCTGTTCTTTTCTGCCATACTTCAAAGATTGGTAGATTTACTGTCATAATAAAAAATAAAGTTACTATCGGTATAAGCCATAAATAAAACGTACTTGCTGTAAATAAGGATGTGAGGACCGTTAAGATAAACCCAATAAACCCGATACATCCCGTAATAACTATTGCTTGTAATATTTTCATTTTTTCTCCTTTATGCGTTTTTTTTCACTTTCAACAGAAAAATACCACTTTCTTCCTTAAAAACATCATCATAATGTTATATTATCATTTTAGTGTATTTTTACACCTTATTCAAGTGATTATTATTCTTTTTTTAAAATTGTGATTTAAACTGCATAAAAAAAGACGAGTCTCTGTGAAGAACTCATCCTTAAATATACCTTTTATATCAGCTTTCTTGAGCAGTATCGATCTTAAAATAATGGAATAATAAATATGATAGCCAAACACAATCGCGATGATGCCGAATATTTTCAATTAAGCCTTTTAATAGAACTGGATTTAGTGTTTCCTCTTCCAACTGCTCTGTAAGCAAAAGAAGAGATTCTTTCACATAGCGATCATCAACTTCTTCTATTTTCCCTTTTACTAGCTTTATTATTTCCTCTCCTGCAATATTTTCTTGCGTAACAGACTGATGTAACAACTGATATATATTTTCAGTGAAATATGGTGACTTTGTATGTGTAGCAAGAATATCTGTTTTCTCCACCAGCGATTTTGCAAGCATATGTAAATCAAAATCAATCCATTCATTATGACTTAATACAATATGAGTATAAGCATTAAGAAATCCTTTAATACTAAATACTAAATCATATTTAATTGATTGTTTTGATGAATCGTACACTTTTTCAATCATGTGCTCAATTGTTTTTTCCAGCAAATGATCATAGTAAGTAAATTTCTTAATAAATTCTTCATTAAACGAAAGCGCTTGCTCTTTAATGAATAGAGTTGCAAAACTGGAATTTTCTTTAAAGGTATAAAAGATCTCATAATAAAAATGATAAAGGATATCATCCACATGATTGACTGCATAGTCAAGTTTTGCAATGAACTGTTCCATAAAATAATCAACCAATGCCATAATCAGCTCATCCTTGGACTTAAAGGATAAGTAGAAGGCACCTTTTGAAATGCCACAATGATCCGTGATTTGTTGAACGGAAGTAGCCGCAAATCCCTGTTTTGCAAATAATTCTATTGATTTTTCCATAATCAGTTGTTTTTTTGCCATGTTCATACACTCCTATGCACTATTGATTGACATATGACTACTTAGTCATTTATTATAGGTAAATGAGTAAGATTAGTCAATAAAGGGAAGGTGTAATATGAAAGGTTTAGTAAATTTTGTGTTAGGTAACAAGCTAGCGGTTTGGTTACTAACCATTATTATTACTGTATCAGGTATCTATTCTGGTACAAGAATGAATATGGAGACCATACCGAACATTTCGATTCCATACTTAACGGTAATGGATGTTTATCCGGGAGCAACACCGGAAAAGGTGATGGAAGAAGTATCCATGCCGATAGAAAAACTTGTGGAAAATCTAGAAGATGTGAAAGCTGTTTATTCGAATTCTTATTCGAACATGGCAAATGTTCAATTAGAATATGAATATGGTACAGATATGGATGAAGCAAAACGTGCTTTACAATCCGCTCTAGATAATATCACCTTGCCTGACGGCGCACAGGAACCTACAATCACAGCAATCAGTATGAATATGATGCCAGTTGTAGCGTTAAGTGTCAGCAGTACAGAAGAAGATATTACTGAATTAACATCAACTGTTGAAGAAATCATCCTTCCGAAGATTGAAAAGATTGATGGTGTTGCATCTGCAACGATTACCGGACAACATATCGAAGAAGTAGATTTAACATATGATAAGGAAAAAATGGAACAATTAGATTTAACAGAAGACACTGTTAAAGATATGATCCAAGCAAGTAATTTAGCTGTTTCTTTAGGACTTTATGAGTTTGAAGAAGGCGAACAGGCAGTTGCAATTGATGGTAAGTTTATGACAGAAAAAGAACTTAAAGATATGCTTATCCCTGTCACTCCTTCTGAACAAAATCCATCCCCATTTGTTAAACTTAGTGATATTGCCACAATCGAAGTGGTTGGGAAAGTTGAATCTGTTTCTCGTACAAATGGTGAAGATGCTATTGCCATCCAAATTGTCAAAGGTCAACAAGCAAACACTGTTGATGTTGTTAACAGTGTAAAAGATTTAATTAAAGATGAGCAAAAGAATATCGATGGATTAGTAATTGATGTTTCCCTAGACCAAGGGGCTCCAATTGAAGAATCTGTATTTACGATGATTGAAAAAGCGGTGTTTGGTTGTTTAATTGCCGTATTAATTATTTTACTATTCTTACGTGATTTTAAATCAACGATAATTTCCATTATTTCTATCCCAGTTTCTATTTTCATGGCATTAATGCTATTAAACTGGATGGATATTACGTTAAATATCATGACACTTGGTGCTATCACTGTTGCGATTGGCCGGGTTATCGATGACTCTATTGTTGTTGTTGAGAATATTTACCGACGCTTGCACCTGAAAGAAGAAAAATTAACCGGCCGTGCGCTAATTAGAGAAGCGACGATTGAAATGTTTAAACCAATCCTTTCTTCAACTTTAGTAACAGTTGCTGTATTCGCTCCATTAATGTTCGTTGGGGGAATGGTGGGAGAGCTATTCCGTCCTTTCGCATTAACAATGGCATTTTCACTTGGAGCATCACTACTTGTTGCGATTACAATTGTACCTGCTCTTTCTCATTTCTTATTTAAGAAAAAATTATATGGTGAGAAAACAGAAAGTAATCATAAAGATGCAGGTAAATTGGCAAATTGGTATAAAGGCATTCTTGAAAAAGCTCTTAACCATAAAATCATCACTTCCCTTATCGCTGTTGTTTTATTAGCCGGAAGTGTTGCTCTTACTCCGTTAATTGGCTTTAGCTTCTTAGGAAGTGAAGAAGAAAAAACAATGTATATCACCTATACACCAGAAACTGGTGAATTAAAGGATGAGACATTAAAGAACGTTACAGAAGTAGAAGAAAAAATGCTTGAACGCAAAGATATTGATATTGTTCAATTATCTATCAATGAGACAGCAGATGCACAAAGTGCGATGATGGGTATGGGATCTGGCGGTGCACTTATGTACCTAATCTTTGATGAAGATATGAAAAACTTCCCTGAAGTCCGCGATGAAATTGAGGACTATATTACAAATATCGATCAATCTGGCGAATGGAAAACACAAGACTTCACATCCATGGGGATGTCAACAAATGAAGTTAGCTATACATTCTACAGTGAAGATTTAGATAAACTTAATGAGTCTGTGAAAAAAGTAGAAGACATTTTAAAAGAAAATGATGGATTAGAAGATGTTACTACAACTGCTGAAGATGCTTATGTAGAATATACATTTAAAGTTAATCAAGATGAATTATTGCAGTATGGGTTAACTGCAGGACAGCTTCTCATGATGCTAAGCCCAGACAATACTAAAGATGTATTAACAACAATCGAAAAAGATGGCGAAGCACTTGATGTTATTGTCCAACAAGAAAAATCAGCACAACCTAAATCAATTGACGAAATGCTAGATATGGAAATTCCAACTGCTCTAGGAAATACGATGCCACTTTCTGAACTAGTAGAAGTTGAAGAAGGAACAACTTTAAATACTCTTTCTCGTAGTAAGGGTGAGTATTATGCAACAGTATCAGGAAAAATTCTCGGTGATGATGTTTCCAAAGTAACGAACGAAGTCGATAAGGAAATTGATAAAATTGACTTACCAAAAGGAGTTACAATGGGAGTTGCTGGTGTAGCAGCAGATATGAATGAAACATTTACACAATTAGGTGTTGCCATGATTGCTGCTGTTGCTATAGTATACTTTATTCTTGTTGTAACATTCCGTGAAGGGGTTGCTCCATTCTCGATCCTGTTCAGTTTACCGTTTGCTGTGATTGGTTCCTTTGTCGGATTATATCTTTCAGGTCAAACGATATCCGTTTCGGTTATGATGGGATTACTCATGTTAATTGGTATCGTTGTTACGAACGCAATTGTATTAGTAGACCGAATCATCCATATGGAACGCGATGGAATGAATATGCGCGACGCCATTCTTGAAGCTGGATCAACACGTCTTCGCCCAATTCTAATGACAGCTATTGCAACAATCGGAGCATTAGTTCCATTAGCAGTTGGTTCTGGCGGTAGCGGATTAATCTCTAAAGACCTAGGTATTACGGTTATTGGCGGTTTAATCAGTTCTACTCTATTAACACTTGTTATTGTCCCAATTGTTTACGAAGTTCTTTCTAAAGTATTTAAGAAAAATCGTAAAGATATTGACGAAAGCTAATATTAACTTTTACTAAAAGCCAGTGAAGAATATTTCACTGGCTCAGACCGTAGACAAATCCCTGAATTTTAGATATAGAGGTTTGTCTATAGTATATTTATTAGTCTCTTTGAATAGGGATGTTGCTTTCCGCTTCAGGGGGTCGCTTTCCGTGGGGCTCGCGCTGAGCCGCTTCGGCCTTTGGCCTGCAGGGTCTCAGCTGTCTCGCTAATCCCACAGGAGTCTCACCCCTTCCACTCCAAGCAACGCATGAAAATTCCATTTAAGTTTCTAAAAATCTTTTTGTCGACAAACTGAGCCAGTGAAGAATATTTCACTGGCTTTTTGTTATCATAATTCTCCTGCCAACCTCTTATTTTTAATGGCTGTTTTCCAAAGGATTGTTGCTTTTTCAATAGAAAAAAGAATTAGTAGGAAAATTGGAGCAACAAACTTTTGCGAAAACAGCCTTTTTAATAGTAGGTTTCGTTTACTCGATTGCTCCTTTTTTACTGCTTTTCTAATAATTTCAGCTTTCATTCACAATAAAGAAAACTTCCATCAGTGGGTGTTTTCCTCATTCCCCTTTGACTTTTAAACTTAAAAGACTTTTTTAATTTTCCACAGCTCGAGCTCGGGCGTTAAATGAAATAAAATTGATTTCCCATGTTCCCTTCATAAAAAAATAAAAACAAGGAAAAACTATTCTCAATACTCCAATGGAAAGGATTTTGTCATGAAAGTACATTGCTCGAATGAATATGATCCATTAAAAGCAGTCGTCTTAGTTTCTCCCGAATATATGGCTATTAAAGTTCCTATAAACGATATTCAAAAAAAACATGCAAAGAAAAATATCGATCGAAAAGTGGCCGAAAAACAACATGAAATGTTTATTGAAAAGCTGCAAGAAAACGGGGTTGAAACAATCCTTCTTCCTCCTGTGGAAAAATATCATGAACAAGTATTTACAAGGGATATTGGTTTTACTTTAGGAAATCAAATCTTTGTAGCAGAAATGGCCCGAGATGTAAGACGTGGAGAAGAGAAAATTTTAATCGACTATTTGAAGGAACAGGAGATTACTTATACGGATATTAAAGGAAATATGATTGAAGGCGGAGATGTTATCATTGACGGTAAAACGATTTATATTGGCCTCAGCCAACGCACAAATAAATTTGCTATCCGGCATTTACAAACATTACTTCCTTCTTATGATGTCATCGCTGTTCCATTTACAGACTCGTATCTTCATTTGGATTGTGTTTTCAACGTACTTTCCCCTACAGAAGGATTAATATTCCCAGGCGAGTTTCATAAAGAGAAAGAAAGAATGCTGCGAGATCGCTATGATTTAATCCATGTAAATGCAAAAGAGCAAGAGACATTAGGTACAAACGTATTATCCATCGGTAATAAAAAGGTTATTAGCTTACCTGTGAACGAAGGAGTCAATAAAGAGCTTCAAAAAAGAGGCTATGACGTGATTGAGGTGGATTTTTCAGAAATCATCAAGTCAGGTGGATCCTTTCGTTGCTGTTCTATGCCATTGCTGAGAGAATAATTAAGTAACCAATGATAATCAGTGGGGATTCCCATCCCCACTGATTATAGTTTTCTTTATCCTATTGAAAAAAATGTCTCATCAAATATAGCTTTTCACTACTTTTGTTCCCCTAATATTTTTCTTAAATTATTTAAGCTAATTTCAATGCTTTCAAATGGTGTTCTTCTTGTGGCATCCTGTTCAATAATCCACCACTGTATATCCGCTTCCTCTCCCTTTTCAAGAATTGCTTGAAAATCGATACTCCCAGTACCAACTTCTGCAAAGAATCGTTCTTCATCTGTTGTCATGTCTTTTAAATGGACAAGCTTTGTTCTGTTTTTATATGTATCAATCCATTGTGCAGGATCATACTCTCGCTTTGAAAGCCAGTATACATCTAGCTCTGCAAAAACCAGCTTAGAATCTGTTTCTTCCATTATCGTATCTAATGCTGTTCTTCCATCATACAATCTATCTAATTCAAAATCATGATTATGATAACACAGCGATATCCCTTCTTTTTGACACTCCGCTCCCGCCATATTTAAGAAAGCAATTAGTGACTCATAATCCGCCTCCGTTCTTTTGTCTGGTAAAAGATAGGGACATACTAAAAACTTACTCCCTAAAACTAACTGGTCTTGAATGACTTGGGTTAGATTGCTCTCTAAGTCTGCTAAAGGTACATGACTAGCCGCTACTTGAAGATTTAGTTCATCCAGTAATTCCTTTAATGCGGCTACAGAAATCCCGCCATACCCTGCAAGCTCTACTCCTTGAAAACCAAGGCTTGCAACCTTCTGGAGAGTTCCACGGAATTCCTGTTCACATTCCTCTCTTAACGTATACATTTGAATGGCAATTGGTATATTTTTCACTATATTTCCTCCTTTTAATTAATTCCTTTGAAATCAACCACTTCTACATTATGAAGTAAGTCAAAATAAGTTCCTCTTATCATTGTACAAGAAAACGCTATCATTTTTATAGATTAAGATGGTAAATCGTTAACTTTTTTTGTAAAATGGACTAAAATAACTAGGATGTGTAAGCCATTGGAAAACCATATCAGAAAAGTCATCGAACAAGCAGAAAAAGAATTTGCCATAAAGGTGCTTTATGCCTGTGAATCTGGAAGTCGTGCATGGGGATTTCCGTCAAAGGATAGTGATTATGATGTCCGGTTTATTTATATCCATCATCCAAGCTGGTACTTATCCATTGATCAAAAGCGAGATGTAATAGAAATTCCAAACCATGATCCTATATCAATTCCTGTTGATCCATTATTAGATATGAGCGGCTGGGAATTGACTAAAACACTGAAGCTTTTTCGTAAGTCTAATCCTCCTTTATTAGAATGGTTGCGATCCAACATGATATATTATCAGCGCTTTTCAACCATTGAAAAAATGAAGCAGCTGGAAAAACAAATATTTTCTCCTACTTCTACCATTTATCATTATTTAAATATGGCTAAAGGAAATTTCAGAGAATATTTGCAAGGAGATACCGTTAAGATTAAAAAGTATTTTTATGTATTGCGACCAATTCTAGCAGCCAAGTGGGTACAAACATTCCAAACAATTCCTCCAATGGAATTTGATATTTTGGTACATAAACTTATTCCAGACGGTGAACTTCGCACAAAGATTGACATTCTATTAGAAAGAAAAAAATCTGGAGAAGAATTGACTCTTGAACCACGAATCAACCTTATTAATGAGTATTTGGAAAGAGAGATGCAACAATTAGAAACGTATGCAAAAGGTTTAGAGAGAAATTTAATTGATCCAACTGAACAATTAGATCAGCTGTTTCGTTATACTTTAAAGGAGGTTTGGAACGACTAAGAAGAAGTCATTGAAAAAAGGTATGTTCTCACAAATACTTTTTTCGATGACTTCTTCTGAATTACGATTAAAAACACTTTGTTTTATTAGGCATTTTTCGTATAGTTTGTTGCGATTACCCACAGACGGAATACACCTCGCTTTCCGTAGGGGTCTCAGACTGTCTCGCTAATCCCCGTGGCGTCTACGTGTATTCCGGCTGCTCCATTTTTCCAACTAATTCTTTTCTCCTATTGAAAAAACAACAATCTTTTAAAAAACAGCCTTCTATCAAAAAGTAATTGCGGCATCTTTTGCACGAGCAATTGCATTCGCTTTAATCTCTTCTGCTCTTTCTGGTGCTAAATCATGACCTTCCACAAATAAACCTTGGAAATCATTAATGCCGAAAAATGCCATTAGCGTCTTTAAATAACGGTGTGCCATTTCTTTATCCGCTGCTGGTCCATGAGAATAAATGCCACCACTTGCTTGAATATGAAGAACTTTCTTATCAGTAAGGAGTCCCTTTGGTCCTTGGGCTGTATATTCAAATGTCTTACCTGCAACAGCAACAGAATCTAAATAAGCTTTCATCACTGGAGGAAACAATAAATTCCATAGTGGCGTAACAAATATATATTTATCTGCTTTAACGAATTGTTCACTTAGCTCTGCCAAACGACTAACTTTTGTTTTTTCCTCATCAGAAAGCTGATCAAATCCACTTCCAGATTGTAGCTTTCCCCATCCTTGAAATACGTCTGCATCAATGGAAGGAATATACTCATTGTATAGATTAATATGAATAACCTCATCATTCGGATTAGACACTTCATATTGATCAATAAACGCTTTACCAACTGCCATTCCATATGATCTTGATTCATCAAATGGGTTTGCCGTAATATATAATACTTTTGCCATTTTATTCAGCTCCTTAGAAAAGTCTCTAGTCATCTTTTCTTTACTATAGTGCTGATCGAAACGATATTCAATGGAAGCAGCTATATATTACTAATATTGTCACATTTAAAATAACCGTTAAGGTAGAGAGATCTTTTCTCCCTAAAAACTATTCCTTAAAATATGGATTTAAATGGATAAGTACTTCGTTGATATTATCGTGTTTTTTCATAAGTTTCTTTTTTATTTGTCTAGATAAGTCATGACCTTCCTTAATCGTCTTGTCATAATCGATAGAAATGCGTAAATCGACTAATATATAATGTCCATGTTCTCTTGCACGAAGACGATCAATCCTTTTTACTTCAGAGAAGGAAGCAATCATTTCACGATATTCTGTTAAGATCTCTAAATCGATATTTCGCTCCAGTAATATATCGAAAGCTTCACTTACCATTTCCTTCGCAATTTTAAAAATTAAATAAGCAACGATAATAGTAGCTACTTTATCGCCATAGAGCAGTTCATTTATCGTTAAATTTTCTCCAAGTATAGACAGTAATACTCCTATTGCAGCGGCAATCGAGGCAACTATATCTGCCTTATGATCATAAGCAATTGCTTCAATGGCTTTACTACTTTGTTCATTAGCGATTTTCTTACTATAACGATACAATAGTACTTTTGAAACGTATGAAATAACAGCAACCCACATTGTAATCATACTTGGTGTTGTAATGGGATGGAAGAAACCAATTATAGCTTCATACACCAAATAGATGGCAACACCGAGTAGAATCATCCCGACTATTCCGGATACAATTATTTCAGCTTTTCCATGTCCATATGGATGTTCCTGATCAGCAGGTTTATTGGCAATCCGTATCACTACTAAAACAATGATAGAAGCAAAGACATCTGCAGCAGAGTGAATACCATCAGCAAAAACAGCATCACTATTCCCCATCCAGCCAACTATTAATTTTCCCAATGTTAATACAATATTACTAATTACACTAATCCATGCAACTCGTTTAGCTAGAGATTCTCTTGATCCCATTTTCATCAACCTCATTTATTATTTCCAATAATTTCTATATGTACAAAAAGTCAACCTAACTATCTTAGCAGAAAAGAAATCAGTGGGTCTAGAGAAAAAAAGTTGGCTCTCTACAAATTAAAAATTTACCAATCATTGCGTATTTATTCGATTATGCGTGCTAATAATAAATACGATATAAATCACTTAGTATTTTTCTTACAAACAGAGCATTTTTGCGAAAAGGCATTTGCAAGCCTTCGAGAGGATGACTGCCGAACAATGCATTATTTTCTTAAATAAGTAATGTTGACTAATGAAAAATTCCACTAATTAGGATGGTTATGATGACAACTATTTTTGAAGCATTAAAAGATTATCTACAATTGAATTTAGATACGGAGCCAAAAAATCCGCTTCATGTAGGAGAAGTGATGAGTTGCTGGATCTATCTTACTATCATGGATGAAGCCAGTATCTATATACAAGTTGGCTTAAATACATCAACAGATGATGATGTTATTAAATCGTTAGACGAAAGTTATAAACAATGTGATATACAAGGACAAAGATTCCGAAACTTTCTTAAGGTAGAAGGAATTCCATTACCACCAACTAGTGAACAACGACCACTTTCTAATGCAAATGCTGTTCCACTTGGAGTTAAGATGACAGATGATGAAATTATGAATGGATTAAGCATAAAAACGGTTGCGGCAATCACTCATTGCGCAGCATCTGTCTCTCAATGTGTACGAAATGATGTAGCTACCATGTTTACCCAATGTATGTTAGAAAAAATGAAATTCGGTGCAAGTTTAAAGGATTTGATGAGAAAAAGAGGCTGGATTAAAGTTCCTCCCTATTACTATCCACCGGGTGCGCCAACTTCAAACTCATAAGAACAATTGAATAACCCAGCTATAAGTCAAATGCATGGCCCTAGCACTTTGTTTTGAGGGCACTGAAAAACTACTACTTAATGATAAGTGATAGTTACCAGTTATTTAAATTGGGATATTGTATTTGTTATCCTTTCAAATATGCATTCCCTAATTTTCATTCGAAAAAAAGACTTTTTCAGTGCCCTATTTTTTTTAGCAGGAGCATAAAAACATTTACTTAGGGGCATTCTTTTTTATAATTTTTTGTATGAAAACTATATTTGTTGATTATCCTTTTCCAATAGTAAAGCAGCCACAGCTTTGCTTTTTCCCATTTATATACTTTTGCTTCTGTATGATGTAATTCTTCCCAAGCAGAATCTAATTTGTTTGCCTCTAGTAATCTTTTACTGTAATCTAATTTTAATTTTGATAAGTATAAATCGATATAAGGCATTTGTTCTTTACGAAGCAGATTCTCTAATGAATAAATAATTGGATACCGATTTAAAATCGTCAAATCCATACATACGCTGTTTTCTAAGCCACGATAATAAATTGCATAGCTGTCATTTTTGTACGCAATCGGATAGTTCATCCCAATTCGTAACCACATATCTTGATCTTCTCCAAGAGGCTCCCCTTCTTTAAACAGCCCTATTTCTTGAAATACTTGTTTTCGAACTGCAATAGCAGAAGATATAATTGGTAAATCCTTTAATGTTTTTTCCACATAGTTTGTAAATACGCCTTCCCACTTGTCAGGGGTTTGGTAGATAGACGGAATGATCTTTTTTTGGGTTGGCAACCGAATTTCATAACTTGTTGCAAAGGCCCCACATTCGGGATATTTTTCTTTTAAATCCATTATTTTTTCTAGAAATTGCGGCTTCCATTCATCGTCTGCGTCAATAAAAGTAATTAATTCTGCCTTTGCAGCCAGTATCCCTTTGTTTCTGGCTGCTGAAGCTCCTTTATGTTCCATTTTGAGCACCGTAATTCGATTGTCTATCCAAGTTTCCGCTTTTACGACACTACCATCTGTAGAGCCGTCATCGACAATAATAATCTCAAAATCCTGAAACGTTTGCGAAATAATTGACATGATTGTTCGTTCGATATACTGTTCCTTATTATAAAGTGGGATAACTACTGAGACAGCGACCATCTTGCACCCTCCCAATTTTTCATTGCTAATGATTGAGCTTCTATTAAAGATAGTTTTGGATAGCGATAATGCCCGGTTATAATTTGATCAAGAGCATGCCATATATTTTCTTCAGTAAATGAATTGGATGAAAGAAGAAAATCTTTGTCTGCCTTAATCTGTTTTGCCCAGCCATCACATTTTGGATGGTAAGAGAGAATGATAGTTGGCGTATTTGTGATATAGCCAAATACAGCACTATGCAACCTCATCCCAATCAATCCTTTTAATGATGCAATAGTGCGAAGAACATTTATTGGATCCTTATCATAAGACAGATGTTTAATTGGTATTTTGGTTTGTAGTTGTTCGATAACCTCGCGATGAATATCTTGATCTCCCAAAATAGGATGACCGTTAAAATCAATAAAAACTAATTCCTCAATTTCCTCCTCCTTCAGTTCATTTAAAGCATTTATTATTTTTTCCACCCTTGCCTTTTCTTCACTTGTATCTCGCCCTATATATCTTTCATAATGGCATAAGGAAATTCCCAACCCCTTCCTTTGATGACTTCCAGTGAAATCTTCACCTGTTACAAGAGGTAAGAGCACGGCTAGATCAAATGTTAATTCTGCATGAACATTTGAAGAGAGCGAGGAGACTAATTCATAACTCTCCTCGTCTCTACAGCCAATATAGTTGAATTTTTCCACAAGCTTTCTACATGCTTCTTTCGCAGCTGAATCTCTAAATGGTCCAAAGGATACACCAATTGCAGCTGCTCCTTTCCCTCTATTTAAATCGATTAAATCGCCATCTCTCGTCATTTTATCGGTTGAATGAAAAACAGAGCCACCACCATATAAAATAAAATCACTTTCGTAACACTGCCTGTACAAACGTAGTAAGTTTTCATTGCGTTCTTGTTCTTCTTGAACAAAGAGCGCCTCCATTTCGGCATTTAATGGCAGAATAGGCTTTTGCGTACATGTTCCATATATTTTATCTCCAGAAAGAAATTTCCGGCTTCCCCAAGAGGATACTAGTAATAATGCATCATCTCCGCCATTCTGTTCTCCGTAATAACCTGAAAGAATAATCTTCTTCATCTAAGTACTCCTCCTACCTCTCGCATCTCTTAATAGTATATGGACAATCCATAAAAACGTGAGCAGCAGCGAATAATTGGACAAATTGCTATGGTCCGATTTCTTTTGGACAAGAATAGAATATAAAGTAAACATTAGGGAAAGGACATGATGCTGATGACATTAAAGAAGAAGAGAAAGATACTTTTTATTACAAAAAATTGGGAAAATGGAATAGAAAGAAATACGTATTATTTAACAGAAGAAATTAAAAAATACGTTGATATAAGAATTTGGGAAGAAGACGGTAATATAAGTGAGACACTACAAAAAATGGACTTTCAGCCTGACTTTATCCTAGTAAATGATTTACGTCCTACTCGATCACCGAAGGTAACTGGCCTAAAGGAGTGCAATATTCCATTCGGAATCATTATGCATGATTTAACCTACCAAATGGATCAAAGAAGAGCTTTCATTAGGGAAAATAATGTGAAGTATATCTTTACCCACTATAGAGATACATTTTTAGAATGGTATCCAGAATTTAAAGATAAAATGATATGGTTTCCCCATTATGTAAATATCGATGTATTTAAAGACTTCAATCAACAGAAAACAATTGATTATTTAATGATGGGCGCTGTACATCCTACTATTTATCCATTACGTCAAAAAATTCTCGATGAAATGAAGCATTTACCTAATTTCATCTATCATGCACATCCTGGCTATTTTCACAAACAGTACGACGAGAAATCGTTTAAGGTAGCTAGCAGCTTTGCGCAAGAGATTAATAAAGCAAAAATGTTTTTTACCTGTGATTCCATTTACCATTATCCAGTAATGAAGTATTATGAGACTTTGGCTTGTAACACATTATTACTAGCTTCCTGCACAAAAGAAATCAAGGATTTAGGATTCATCCCTGGTGTTCATTTCATTGAAATAAATGAAGATAATTTTATGCGCAAAGCAAATTATCATTTAAGAAATTATGATACATTAGGGAAAAAAATCGCTTTAAATGGATATAAAATGGTAAGACAAAAACACTCTGTACAGGTGCGTGCGAAACAGCTCCTTGATCATATTGAAGTGATTCTTTCTAAGGAAGGAGGAAACGAACAATGAGAATATTATATCTTGGTTATTTAGGAGTTAATAATATCGGAGATGAGGTTTGTTATGAAGCATTTGCTCAAGCTTGTGAAAGATGGCTTAACGAAGAGTATACTTTATTCTCCTACCCTATAAATGCAGCTAAAACATTGACTGAATTATATGTAGAAAAGCCTTTCGATATTGTTGTTTTAGGGGGAGGATCTTTATTTCAAGGTAATTTCTTTATTGATTTAGCTTTAGAAGCAATAGAGATGAAGCTTCCCCTTTATTGCTACGGAACAGGTATCGATTATATGACAGAAGAAACAATCGAATCCTTTAAAAGAGGCGAATTCCAATTATCTTTCACCAATTTTCATAACAAAGAGATTAATAAAGAGAAAATAAAAAAAGTGATAGAGTATTCTACATTCGCAGGTCTAAGAGGCCCTCTTACACATAAATATATTAAGAGTTTACCCCCTTCATCAACAAGTAACTATCAAATAATCGGTGATTCCGGCATGCTTTTCACTCCTAAAATAGACGATTATATAGAAAGAAAATACTTGCATGACTGCAATAAAAAAATCATAGCAGTCAATTGGGGAACCACTAATAACATCCTATTTGGTTATGATGAGAATAAGCTGAAAAATCAAGTGATTAAAGCATGTACGAATCTTTTAAATAAAGGCTATCAAATTGTTATTTTCCCAATGTGGGATCTGGATATTCCTCATTGCAAGGATTTATATGAAAGCATTAAAGAAAGAGGAAAAGTCACTTTCATACCAGAAGTATGTACTGCTTCGCAAATTTATTATTTCTTATCGCTTTGCCACTTTTCCCTTAACCTAAAGCTGCACGCAAATGTACTCTCTGCCTCAAGTGGGACACCTTTTATCCAGTTAGCTTATCGCTCAAAAGGAGTGGATTTCGCAGCCTCCATCCACCAATTACCCTATACGTTATTAACCAATACAAATAAACTGGCTGAAACGATTGAAAAGAAAGAATACTATTTAACAAGTAATAAAAACCGAAAGAAAATTAGACTAGCAAAAGAAAGAATCGTAGCGAAACATAAAAACTTTATATTATCGTTAAAAAAGTAGCTGGGACATAAGTATTTTCAATCAAATAACCCCAAACAATTATACGTACATGCTAAAAAAATTCGTATAATTGTTTGGGGTTTTATTCATTTTAAAAAGGAAGGTTTGTGGTGATCACCCGCAGACTGAATACACTTCGTATTTCCTACTAATTATACTTTCTTAAAAAAAATAATGGAACGAAACAACTTTTAAAAACGTAGTGAAATGGAGGGGAGGACACTCAACTTCTGCGGGAAGTAGAGCAGTCTTTAGACCCCACAGGCTTTAGCCGAGGAAGCTTAGGTTGCTCCCCGGCGCATAGAGTGTCTGTAGCGAAATGGAACGAGTTGGTTTCGCTACTAAATGAGAGATTGTTTGTCTTTATCTATTATGTATTTTGTTTTGTCCCAGTCTCTTATAACAAAGAAGTGCATGTAATTATAAATAAAGAAGAGATATGTCAGTTGTTTTCTCACACTTTCATTGTATTAGAATGACAAATAGAAGCTTTAAACCTTCCTTTTATGTTTGAGTGAATCCTCTAACCAAAGGAGCGAAAAGCTTCTATTAATCTTGTTATTTTATTTTTCATATTCACTTATCTGTTTTAAGCATAGTTCATAAACGTCTACTTCCCGATACCATTTATACCATTCCATTGTATAATATATTGTTTGGTCAATATTCCATTTTGGGTGCCAGTCTAAATAGTACTTTGCTTTATTTATATCCAAACTAAGAAGCTTTGCTTCATGTTCTGCAGTATGTGACGAATCTACTTCCCATCTACCATCCTTCCACTGCTCAACAATTTTCTCAACTAATTGTTGTACCGTTGTAACACTATCTGATTCTGGTCCAAAATTCCAGCTTTCCGCATATTCGATTTTACCTTCATATAGATAAGCACCTATTTTTAAATAGCCAGAAAGCGGCTCTAATACATGCTGCCATGGACGTACAGATTGAGGAGAACGCAGTTTAATGGACTGACCAGCTAATAAGGAGCGAACACTATCAGGAATGATTCGATCTTCTGACCAATCTCCTCCTCCTATAACATTCCCCGCTCGGACAGAAGCAATTAACTTCCCGTGACTACTATAGGAATCGATTGGAAAGAAAGAATGCTGATAAGAGGAAATCAATAATTCGCAGCATCCTTTACTTGAACTATATGGGTCATACCCACCCATTGGATCGTTTTCACGATATCCCCATACCCATTCTTTATTATCGTAGCATTTATCACTTGTTACCATCACTCCTGCTTTTACGGACGGAGACTTTCTTATCGCTTCTAACACATTCATCGTTCCCATCACATTCACTTCATACGTATAGACAGGGTCTCGATAAGACTGTTTCACTAATGGCTGTGCAGCCAAATGAAAGACAATTTCTGGTTGATATTGTGCAAAAACTGCTTGTAACTTCGTAGCATCACGAATATCTCCCCTTATATCCTTCATTTTATTATTCATATTAGCCAATTCAAATAGACTTTCTTCTCCAATCGGATCTAAAGAATAACCAATTACGTTCGCACCTAGCTTTGTTAGCCAAATAGCTAGCCAAGAACCTTTAAAACCTGTATGACCAGTTATCAAAACCTTTTTATCTTTATATATTTGTTGCCAATCAGTTGTCATAAGTAACACCTCCACTCCCTTTAATGATGATGATAATAACTTTTATACCAGGCAATGGTTTTCTTTATTCCCTCTTCTACGGAAACGGCTGGAGTCCACCCAAGCACCTCTTGAATCTTTGTTATATCAGGAATAGGTGCATTTCTTTCATTTTCCCTTTTTGGTATAGCACCATACAAAGGTACTTGCTTTGTATCTAAATGCTGATAAATTAAATCAACAAAATATCGCAAAGGATGGGCAGTTCCAGAAGCTATATTTAAAATCAAATTACTGCCTTCAGATGTGGCTGCAAGAATTAAGCCATCGACAATATTTCCAACATAGCTATAATCACGATATTGATCACAAGTTGTTAATTTTACATGCTCATCACGCATTACTTTTTCAATAATATGCGAAAATAATTTATGGTTATCCTCTGCCTCCCCAAAAATATTAAAAGCACGCAAAGTGATAATGGGAAGTTTATAATCCAGTGCTAATTGATGCGAAATAATCGTCGAAGCTGCTTTTGTACTGCCATAAATATCAACTGGTTCTAATAGCATTTCTTCATGAATTAGCTCTTTTTTATCCCCATATTCAGAACTACTTCCAAGACAAATAATTTTTTTGCATTTTGTATCTTTTGCTGCAAATAAGATATTCATTGTTCCTACTATATTCGTTTCATATGCAAGTAAGTCATTTCTATTACTTGGGTTTGTTCCATAAGCTGCTAAATGAAAAATATAATCTGGTTTAAATTCATGGATAATTCGACATATATCTGAGCGATTTTGAATATCTGCCTCATATTTTTTTAAATGAGGCAAATATTCCTGTACTCTCCAAGGATTGGAATGTTCCCGAACAATGACAGCGATGGACGCATTTTCTTTCACAAGCTGTTTAATAAGATGGGATCCAATAAAACCATATGCACCTGTGACTAACACTTTTTTATTTTTCAATTTCATGACATTCACCTCTTATAGAGAAGCGATGGAATAAGGATTTTTAGCAGTATAATTGGCAGGCACATTTGCAAAGAATTGTGCATTGTTAGAAAGGCGGTTTGATATCTCTCTTAATTTCATTAAATACGGATTATAAATATTCGTTAAGATGGCAGACGATATATTAACTTCTTCTAGCTTCCATAAGTCAAATTCATTTACATTTAAGATTAACAAACTACCAAAATGGAAGAACATTAATGGATTATTGTCAATATATACATTATTCTCCCTCATGGTTACTTCTTGCTCGGCATTATTTAGAATAAGGTTCCATGGAGCAGCGTTAATTCCTGGGTTTTCACTCACTTTTATATTTTCAAATAATTCTGGGATACGATCCAAATACAATTGATCTCCCCATGATTTCCGTTCATCATTGTATACATCAGAGCATTCTTCTAAGCATTTTTTCTTCCACCAATTTAAAATTTTTCTACTATTCCCTTCATTTTTAAATCCGATAAATCCAGCTTGATATTGCCCATGGAAATGTTCCAGTAAGTCTGTTCCACGTTGACGGCATAAATAAACTGAATATCTACCGAAGTCATTAGTCACAGAAAGTGGGTTAGAGAAGAAATATAAATCACTATCGCAATAGAAAAGATGGTCAATATCAGAATGCGTTGATAATAAATGTTCTAGTAATGTCGCCTTTATTGTCCAACAATATTCTTGCAATGTCCGTTGTTGTTTTAGCTCTTTTAACTGTGGCGTTTCAATTGTTTCTACTGGGATTAAGGTGACATTTTTTAAATTCAAGTTAGATAAGACATCATAGGTTTCTTGATCCATCGTACAAATCCATAAATGAAAATTTTCTATCTGCTTACTAAACGAGTCATACATTGCAAGTCCTTTAACCAAATACTCTTTACTAAATATTGAAGTTAATAGCAAATAATTATTATACTTAATCATTTTTCTTTTTAACTTAGTGGAATGATACTTTGTCTTTGCTTGAATAAAATCATTCGTTGATAATGTTGCTTTTATGATTCCAGGATAACTATTTTGATAAGATGTAATTACTCTTTCTAAATGATCAAGGTAGGGAACATAAATATAATTCATAATTTCCTTCTGAATATTTAATTGATGCATATTCCATAAATCATATTTATCACTGCTATAAATAGTTAAACAAGAGAAGTGATAAGCAACAAGCGGATCATTATTTATAAAGACTTTATCACCTTGTAAGGAAATTTTGAAATTATTATTGTAGATTATATTCCAAGGTGCAGCATTTACTCCTAAGTTAGAAGATATTTGAACGTTCTCATACATAATTGGAAGCTGATCTAAATACTTTTGATCCCCAAATCGACCATTGCTTTCAACGACACTACACCATTCAATACATCGATCCTTCCACCATTGAACAGCTGCTAATCCTGTTTCATCTTTTCTAAATCCAACAATACCCGCTTGATACTTTCCATACTTTTGTTCTACCCAATCTAAATCTCTTTGTGGAGTCAAGAAGATGGAAGCAGAACCCCATTCATTAAAAATACTATCCGGATTAGAGAAGAAATAAATATCTCCATCACAATACAATACTTGCTCAACATCATTATTTTTGAGGATATATTCAATTACGAAAGATTTTAATGTCCAACAATATTCATTTATCATTCTTTCTTGTTTAACAGCTCTTAATTGGTCATCCTCTATTTCTTCTACTCTAATAAGATGCATATTTTTTAGATTTTTTTCATTTAAAAACTTGTACGTAATAGCATCTGTGCAACAAACCCATAAATTGAAGTTATTGCTGTTTTTAACAAGCGACTCATAAAATGCCATAATCTTCATACAGTATTCTTTTCCAGCAATAACACAAAAATTTTGATTTGTAGAGGCAATTGGCTCTTTAGGAGATAATTTAGTTTCTACTTTGGTCATAGTTAATGCTTCTTTTTTCGCTTTTTCTTGGGCTGTCACTTCTTGTCTTGCCTTTTCCTGAGCCACTGCTTTTTGTCTTGCTTTTTCCTGAGCTGCCGCTTCTTGTCTTGCCTTTTCCTGAGCTGCTACTTTTTGTCTTGCCTTTTCTTGAGCTGCTGCTTTTTGTCTTGCTTTTTCTTGAGCTGCCGCTTCTTGTTTCGCTTTTTCCTGAGCCGCTACTTTTTGTCTTGCTTTTTCCTGAGCTGCCGCTTCTTGTCTTGCTTTTTCCTGAGCTGCCGCTTCTTGTTTCGCTTTTTCCTGAGCTGCCGCTTCTTGTCTTGCTTTTTCCTGAGCTGCTGCTTTTTGTCTTGCTTTTTCTTGGGCTGCCACTTCTTGTCTTGCTTTTTCCTGGGCTGCTGCTTCTTGTCTTGCTTTTTCTTGGGCTGCTGCTTCTTGTCTTGCTTTTTCTTGGGCTGCTGCTTCTTGTCTTGCTTTTTCTTGGGCTGCCGCTTCTTGTCTTGCTTTTTCTTGGGCTGCCGCTTCTTGTCTTGCTTTTTCCTCAGCGCTCTGTGAATTACTACCCAGTGTTTCTGGATCATTTTCACTAACTACTGAATTTGGAGTAGCTATCTCCTCCAATGAGGAATTATCTTCTTGCGGAGAAGGTAAAGCTAACACCTTATTGTTTTTTGCCCCATTTAAGATTCCAACTAAATTATCTACATGAAATTTCACCGAAATCTCTTTTGAAAATAGTGAAATATTTATAGTAGCAGACTTATCTTTTTTTTCATTATTAGACACTGCTTCCAGAAAGTCATTTATAATATTTCTTTTTAGCCATTTCATGGCAATCCTCTCTCTCCCTTATACCAATTATTTTTGTTTCCATATCTTTCTAGCATCTTCTAAATCCTTTGGTGTATCAATAGATAACCAGGCTCCTTCATGCAGATAGACAGCTAGTTCTCTCTTTTCAATTAACTTTCTTAACGGCTCTTCCTCTAACACACAATCTGGCTGTGCTGATAAATACTGAAAGAACTCCTTATTACAAACAAAGAATCCCCCGTTAATCCAGTCATCTAGAACCGGCTTTTCTGAAAAGCGACTAGCAATTCCATCTTCTATATCAAGTACTCCATATTGATTATTTTTTTTAATACCGGTAAGTGTAACGGTTTTTCCTTTTTCCTTATGAAAAGCAATGAGTTCATCTAAATTAATATCAGACAAACCATCCCCATATGTTAATAAAAAGATATCATCTTCTATATATTGTTCTAACTGTTTAATTCTTGCTCCAGTCATCGTATCTTGACCTGTATCAATACAAGTAATTTTCCAGGGCTCTGTTTTTCCGAGAATGTCATATTGATTGTTTAATAAATCTATTTTTATATTATTTTTTCTCCAAGCTAAATTCACGAAATAATCCTTAATTTGATCTCCTTTATATCCCAATGGCAGAATAAATTCTTGGTGTCCATATTCACTATAATGTTTCATGATATGCGATAATATCGGTTTTCCATTAACATCAGCTAAGGCTTTCGGTATATTTTCTGTTAAGCCTCTCATTCTCATCCCTTTACCCCCACATAAAATAACAACTTTCATGCTTTCACCTCTTCTCTTAGTATTTTCATGCCATTATATGTACAGGCTACTAAGTATGCGTAGGTTGTTTCATTAGGTTTGATAAGATATAGGCAAAATTTTCGTTGGAAAGGAGAAAAAATTTATATGACAGAAATTTTTTTCAATAAATAGTAATTAAATCACTAGTGTTGCATAAATGTTGTTAGAATATTCAGTTTAAATATGTCCCCTGTTAAGAGCCAAAAAAGTAAATACCCAACTAAAGGTGGATCCATCCATTTGGAATTTTTTTACAATTAGACTTAAGAGACGACGACAATTTGTTTATTAAGGAATGGTTTTTCCTTCAATCTTTCGAAGCCAAATATGTGCTGGTTTCCACAAAGCTGCCCGTAAATATCGGCTAATTTGTAGGGTTTTTCGTTTACTTTTTGTCTCGATTTGTGCGAGAACATGCAGGCAAAAAACAATAAGTGCGATAAACACTTGATTCTGAATTGCCCATTCGCTTTGGCCGTAAAACTTTTTGATATGGAGATGTTGTTTAATCCATTTGAAAAATAACTCAATCGCCCAGCGTGATTTATACATCTTTGAGATTTCTTCAGCACTTAAATCAAAACGATTTGTGATTAAATGAAGCTCATTTCCTTTTGAATCAATCACTTTTAGAAGACGAAAGTAATTTTCGGCACGGTTTTGCGTCGTACCAATCAACACCATTTGATCCGACAAAACAGATGTATTCTCGGGTAGTTTAAAATCGTAAACCTCCCGTATGACTGCGTTTTTTCGCAGCCTAGAAAGGAAAAAGTAGCCGTCATCTGTCATCCGATCAAAGCGTTCGTAGTCTAAGTAACCACGGTCAAACACATACATACATTCCTTGTCATCAACCATTACTTCAAGCTGACCGCGGTCATGTTCTTTGGCCGTTGTCATAATGGCCTTTTCGGGATAGGATATACCTTTTTCCATAAACACAAGGCGTAAGTGCAATTTAACACCCGCTTTTGTTTTGCGGAATTTTGCCCATTTATGATTAGTCAAATTGAGAGGCAATGTGCTTGAATCAATGATTTTTAATGGCATCACAAGTTTCGTGTTGTGCGTTTTGGCATGAATTTGTGAAACTAAATCAAGGAAAAGCTTTTGGAATAAGTCTGGATTCATGCCATTTAAACGGCGTGAGAGTTGGGAAATACTGATAGAATCAAGATCAATGCCCTTTTGCAGTTGATCATCGAAAAGACAATCGCTCAGCGCATGCAGACTTTCGACTTCTTCTAGCTGCGCAAAAAGTAATAATTTTAGAAATGACTCTGTCGTTAGTTTTTTCGTATAGAAATCTAATTTCAACGTTTTCACGTTTTCTTCAAATAATTGAAGATTTATTGGTGAAAACCATTGTCCAAATGAAGTTTTTCGTGTAATCTTGTCCATGCGATAGTCCTTTTTAGTGGATTTGGACGGGTTACCACCTAACTTATCCATTATAAAGGACTTTTTCTTTGCATAAAATGATAAAATTGAACATTTCAAGTATTTTTAATAGTTAAATTAAATTAACGCAACACTAGTGTAATTAAATAAATAATTAGAAAGGGAGAATTTCATATTAGAAAGGGGATGGCGTCTTTAAACCAGCTATTAATGGATGATTGTTTAAGAGATAGGGCTCTCTAATATAAGTGAGTGTGTTTTACGAATTTCATACTTTATTTTACAATCCCGTATTCCTCATATGAACACCATTTTTCCTTCCTCTCCCACAAATTTCAGCTTTCATCCCTCTTATGAACACCACTTTCCCTTCCTCTCCCACAAATTTCGGCTTTCATCCCTCTTATGAACACCACTTTCCCTTCCTCTCGCACCGATTTCGGCTTTCATCTCTCTTATAAACACCACTTTCCCTTCCTCTCCCCACAAAAAAACTGCCCTTTAATAAGGGCAGCCAGATTGTAGAAAAACCCCCTATTTTTAAAAGTATGATTTTGAAAAAGGGGGTTTTTGATGTTTTAATTGATTTTTACCACAACATATGGAATATAAGGTATTATTAAAACACTATATGTTGTATATCGGAATTATAAAAAAAGCTGTCGAGACTTTCTCGACAGCCTGACTGCCCTTTAATAAGGGCAGCATTCGGTTAACTCTGTACTATTAACTAATATCTCTTTGTGGCAATTAATTTTTATAAAGGATTGCAAAAATCTATTCTTTTCTAATAATTTATTATGTGAACCGTTTTCCTACATTTTCTCTTCCCTAATAACAAAAATGACATCGCTTCTCTAGTTGTGCTCAAGCAATGTTCTTCGTTGCTTCTTTAATATGGAACTCGGTTCTTTTCATAAAAATAAAAAAGCTATGAGGCAGCCTCATAGCTTTTGAATTATCCAATTTTAATTTCATTACCTTCCACTACTACTTTTTCATTTTCTCCTAGGTTAGTAAATACCATTGGAGTAATGATGGAAGGAACTTTTGATTTGATTTCATCAAAATCAATTTCCATTAATTTTTGTCCTTGTTTTACTTTATCTCCATCTTTGACAAAAGTAGTAAACCCTTCACCTTTTAATGCAACAGTATCTAATCCAACATGGATTAAGATCTCTCTACCATTATTGTCTGTCATGCTTAATGCATGCTTTGTAGGAAATACATTCATAATTTGTCCATCTGCCGGAGCAACTAATACACCATTGGATGGATCTACAGCTATGCCATCACCCATCATTTTTTGGGAAAATACAGGATCAGGAACGTCTGCAATACTTAATAGTTTTCCTTCTAAAGGTTGAATATAATGATTACTTGAACTCGTTTTCTCTTCTTTATTTCTTTTAAATAGATTTTTAAACAAGCTAGTACCCTCCAATAAAAGTTTCTATTCCTAGTTTAACTTTTTTCTATGAAAATAACAAAAATTTTCCCATAAATCTGATTAATAATTTTCCTGCGACCTTAAACCGCAGGAAAACGAAACTTATTTTAGATAATATATAATGGACTCATATGGTCTTAACTTCATACTTTCTCCGAAGAAAGCTGAGTTTGAATAGTTAGAAAGAAGGATTTCACTTGTTAACCCTGTCATATCAATATGCTCTGGTAATTTAAATTCCGCTTCTTCCTCGTAAAAATTATTTACCACTAATAATTTTTCTTTATCTGTACTACGTAAATAAGCAAATATTTTATCATCGTCTGGAGCAAGTAATTCATAATCTCCATCTGTAATAATATCGTATTCTTTACGAAGTTTAATTAAATTTTGATAGTGATAGAAGACAGAGTCTTTATCCTTTAATGCATTTTCTGCATTCAATTCTTTATAATTTTGAGCCGTTTCAATCCATGGTGTCCCCTCGGTAAATCCAGCGTTTTTCTCTCCGTTCCATTGAACAGGTGTACGTGAATTGTCACGAGATTTTCTGCGCAAGATTTCAAGAATTTCTTCTTCCGGCTTACCATTTGCTTGCAAAATATTGTACATATTCAAAGATTCGACATCTCTGTACTGATCAATGGAAGTAAATTTAGGATCTGTCATGCCTAATTCTTCTCCCTGATAAATATAGGGAGTTCCTTGCATCATATGAATCGTTGTTGCGAGCATTTTAGCTGATTCCTTATGGTATTTCCCATCATTTCCATAACGTGAGACAATACGTGGTTGGTCGTGGTTACACCAGAATAACGCATTCCAGCCTTCACCTTTATTCATACCGACTTGCCAGTTAGATAAAATTTGTTTTAAAGCATGAAAATCCATTTCTCCTATTTCCCACTTTTCTCCGTTAGGGTAATCAACTTTTAAATGGTGGAAATTAAAGGTCATGCTTAACTCATTTCGTTCAGGCTTCGTATATTTAATGCAATGCTCTAAAGTTGTAGAAGACATTTCCCCAACTGTCATGCTGTCATATTTTGAAAAAACTTCTTGATTCATTTCATGGATAAATTCATGTACACGAGGACCATCTGTATAAAACTTTCTTCCGTCCCCTGGTGCTACCGATCCATCATCATCTGGAAAGGCTTGATTTTTGGAAATCAAGTTAATAACGTCTAAACGAAAACCGTCTACTCCCTTTTCAAACCAAAATTGCATCATTTTGTATATTTCATCACGAAGCTTCTCATTTTCCCAGTTTAAATCAGCTTGGGTTACATCAAATAGATGCAAATAATATTGTCCTGTTTTTTCATCATATTGCCACGCATTACCACCGAATTTAGACTGCCAGTTAGTTGGCTCCCTACCGTCTTCTTTTCCATCCTTCCAAATATAAAAATCACGATATGGATTATCTTTAGAAGAGGCTGCCTGTTTAAACCACTCGTGCTCAGTAGACGTATGATTAACGACTATATCCATGATAATTTTTAATCCTTTTTGATGTGCTTCTTTTAATAGCTGATCAAAATCTTCCATTTTTCCATACTCATGATGAATGGAATAATAATCACTAATATCATAGCCATTATCTTTTTGTGGGGAAGCATAAATCGGTGTTAACCACAGTACGTCCACCCCTAATTCTTTTAAATAATCTAATCTTTTTATGATTCCTTGAATATCTCCTACTCCGTTCCCTGTAGTATCTTGAAAACTCTTCGGATAAATTTGATACACTACTGCCTTTTGCCACCATGCTTGTTCCATCTATATACACCACCGATGTGAAAATTATGTCCTTTTTCCTGTATGCTAAAAAACTCAATGGAATTAGTATTTACGTTTTTTCCTATTTCATTATCGCTTTAGTAGGAAAAGAACTACTACTTGCTCATAAACACACAAATTGGTTGACATCATAGCGCACGTCAACTTATACAATTCTCTACTTGAACAATACCATTATTAACGATTAATATACTATATTCCTTCCCTTTCATCATAACATGTATATACAAGTTGTCAACTAATAAAGTAATGCGTTTCCAAAACTCCTTATATATTTAAAACTTAGATAAGCAAACTTGTACGTATAATAGAAAGAAAATTTTGCCCCTTCATTTGGTCCCCTTCGAAATATCATCACTGCTTGCTATCTTTCTACTAAGAAATCATTGGTCTTTTATGCCTTTTTCTGGTACGATATCCCTATAATTTTTATTGTACGTATAAGTTAACAGCGTTATCTACAATGGAAAGTGGTGAAACAGTGGCACAAACAACAAAATACAATATGGTGAAAGAAAAAATTACGGACTGGATCACTACTGGAAAAGTGCAGCCCGGAGAAAAAATATACTCGGAAAATGAGTTAGGAAAAATATTTGGAGTAAGTCGTCATACAATTCGACAAGCAATTGGGGATTTAGTGCATGAGGGTTGGCTATATAGAGAACAGGGTGCTGGCACATTTGTTTCTAATCAACAAGTTCGCTCTTCTGAATCAGCCCTTTCCTATCCACCATTACAAAGAACAAAAAATATCGGCGTTATAACAACCCATATATCAGACTATATTTTCCCGTCTATTATAAAAGGAATTGAATCTCATTTAACAAATCAAGGATATTCCCTTACCTTCGCTTGTACGGACAATGATATTAAAAAGGAAAAACAATGTCTTCAGACAATGTTGGACAGAAACATTGATGGATTAATTGTTGAGCCGACTAAATCCAATACCTTTAATCCAAATATACAGCTTTATTTAGAACTGGAGCAGAATAAAATTCCCTATATAATGATAAACCAATTTTATTCCCAACTCTCGCCTCCCTATTTAGTGGTGAATGACGAACATGGTGGATTTATTTCGACCGAACATTTAATAAAACTTGGCCACAAAAAAATTATTGGATTATTTAAAACAGATGATTTACAAGGAATAAATAGAATGAAAGGATTCATTCAAGCATATAAAACATACTCGATTCCTTTCTTCCCAGAAATGATTATTAATTATTCAACCGAAAATGAGGTAACCTACCCGATAGAGCGACTTGCGGAGATATTTGAAACGACTACTAGGCCTACTGCAATTGTTTGCTACAATGATGAACTCGCCATTCAAGTAATCAATTACCTCCGTACATTAAACTTAAGTATTCCAGAACATATCTCCATTATTGGCTATGATGATTCATTTTTAACGGAAGCTTCAGAAGTCAAATTAAGTTCTATAACCCATCCAAAAATGGAAATGGGCTTAGAAGCAGCAAAATGGATTATAGATGCGGTGGAAAAGAAAGGAATCTTGCCTCCATCTGTTGTTTATAATCCAAAGCTTGTCTTAAGAAATTCCACAGCACCTTGTCTGAATAATCTTTAGGGATAAGCGCCAATCTTTTAAAAACAGTCTTAAATAATCATTACTACAATACAAATATTTAATTTTATCATTAAATATAGGTGGAAAAGCTCATTTGCTCCACATATAATCAAAGAACATGTATACTATTAATAGATTTAAACTTAGGAGTGAGCCATTTTGAAGGATGAATTAGCTTATATAGGCAACAAAATCATCGAAAACAAGAACATCCTTGCTGAAAATACAAATACACTACTTTCGCAATTCTTACAACAGCAGGAATCTAATTTATCCCTTCCGTATCGCGAAGAAGACATGCATGAATGGAATGCTAAGCTTTTCTTCATCTTGGCTGAAGCCTTAAAGGATAATAAAGATTCGGAAGGAATACAATATTGGTCTGAAAAAACGGGGGAAACGTTTGTAAAGAATCATATTCCTTTACAATCTGCACTTCGCTCCCTATCGGTTTATCGAAATGTTATTTGGGACGTATTCACAGAAGAATTAGAACAAAAATCTTTCGCACCGATTACAATGCTCGATGTTGGAAAAATTATTGATCCTATTCTCGATGAAATCAGTGCTTATATAGGACATATTTATGAAGAGCATAATACGAAGATAATGAAGCTCGCTTATACTGCTTTAGAAGAGCTGTCTGTCCCAGTTGTTCCAATTGCAAAGGAAACAGCCATTATCCCACTTATAGGTGAAATTGATACACAACGTTCTCAGTTAATTTTAGAAGTTGCCTTACAGGAATCAGCCAATTTAAAAATTGAATATCTTATATTAGATATTTCAGGCGTACCAATTGTAGATACTATGGTTGCGGATAATTTATTTAAAGTTGTCCATGCCTTGGATTTGATTGGTGTAAAATCCATTGTCTCTGGTATTAGACCTGAAATTGCGCAAACGATTATTTCTTTAGGAATTGATTTTAGCAAAATTACCACCTGTGCAAATTTACACACTGCTTTAGCCAGCATCGGCTTAAAGAGAGTAGTAGAATAAGAAAAGGATGTCTTAAAGTGTTATTTAAACAATAACTCCTTTAAGACATCCTTTTCCTTTTATGCAGAATAGCGCTCTTTTTCAATTTCTTTTAATGATTTCCCTCTCGTTTCAGGAGCCATTATAAATCCGATGATAGCTGCAATTAACAAGAATCCTATCATTATCAGACCTGACGTTTTAAAGCCTAATGTAGTAATCATTAATGGCACTACTAATGAGATTAACCCTACAGAGACACGTGCTGTTGCAAATAAAAAGCCTTGTGCTTTAGCTCTATACTTTGTATGGAATAGCTCACTTGACCATAACCCATAAAATGCCTGTGCTCCAAATCCAGCTGCAACACCCCATAATATAACGAATGTAAATAGTTCAAACATCCCCATTGAACCTAATGATAAAACTAACCAAGCAATAATTCCAAGAACTGCACCAATGGTATACAGTAATTTACGATTTACCTTATCTCCTAATTTAATAAAGACAAAATAAGTAGAAGCAACCGTTAATATCCATAAAAATGCTTGTAACAAGTTAGCATGTGCCGCTGTTAAACCACCAACCGTTTCATAGATATATGGCATAAAGTAACCCATTACCCCTGCCACTAAATTCCAGAACACATAGATTCCAATTAAGAGAACGATTGCTTTTCGATTAGCTTTAATGGAGAAAAGTTCTTTAATCGGATTGGCAATTTTTTCACCTTTTTGAATTTGGGCTTTCTCTTTCTGTTTTTCTTCTTCCCAAATTGCTGATTCATTAATCTGTTGCTGCATAATCCATGTTACTAAAGCGATTATAAATAATTGCGCGAATATTATTCTGCTCCCCAATAAACCTAGTGGTGCAAGTAAAACAGACAATAATAACGATATTGCTGGTCCGACAGACCAAGCTAATTGTCCATATCCTATTCTAGCTGCACGCTCCTTATCAGGTGCTTCTTCTGCTATGTATGTCCAGGCAGCTGGAATGGCAGCCCCTACTGCAATACCTGTAATCACATAGCCAATTAACAGCATTGGAAAATTGAAAGAGAAAGTAATCAATAAAACACCAAGCATATATACGAGCAAATCATATTTATATATAAACTTTCTTCCATATTTATCTACTAAAATACCACCAATTAAAGCACCAATTGCTGAACCAAACCCATTTGCACTTAAGGCTCCCAGTAAACCAAGCTTAAAATCATCTAAATGTAAATATTCCATCCATAGAGTTAATCCACCGGCCCCAGCAACAATAGAGCCTGCTTCAAGATAATTGGACATAGCTACTGTAATTGTAGCCTTTTTATCATTTTTTTTCACCGCAGTCGCCATCACTAATCTTCCTTTCTATTATTCTATTCAAGATAAAAAACACTTTTTAGCTGCTTAGACACAGGACTGTTATCTGGATTTGTCTCCATTAATGGCTCCATATAGTCCCACCATTTCTTACAAATTTCCGTTTTCGAAACCTTATCCCATGTTTCTACATCGTCTACTTCTAAATAGGCAAATAATTGTCCAGATTCTTCTTCTAAAAAAATGGAATAGTGATGTACACCATGAGCTTTTAACGTCTCCTCCATCTCTGGCCAAAGTTCATTATGTCTCTTCTCATATTCTTCAAATTGATCCTTATATACTTGCATAATACTTGCTAATCTAGTACGATTTTTCATTCTTTGATTACTCCCTTCTTATTATTGAAAGCAATTACATTGTTGATATCTACATATTACTGCATGATAAAAGCGCTTAACAGGAGACAAAACTAAGAATGGGGGGATAAAAAAATGTTTTTTGGTAGGGTTTTCATTATTACACAACGAGAAACTATGAAGGCCTAAATAAATGGAAGGAATTGAAACAGTTCTTTTAAAAATTTACTGTCCTAAACACTACCAGTCTATCTAACAAAAAAAAGCTATCGGAAACTCATTTCCCATAGATTCCGATAGCTCAAATATGATTATATTCCTCATCCTAGTATTACTTAGCCGCTCCTCCCTTATCTTTTTAGATGGGCTTCTCTATATTGAGAAGGTGTGTAACCATACCATTGTCTAAACAATCTACTAAAATACTTTGTATCCTGATAGCCTAGTTGGACAGCAATATCATATATCTTAAGATCCGTTGTTTCCAATAACTCTGTTGCTTTTTTCAATCGTGTTTTCGTAATATAGTCTAGAATGGTTTCCCCTGTCTGCTCCTTAAAATAAACACTGAAATAAGTAGGACTCATGTATACCTGTTGTGCAATTAATTTAATGGTTATCGATTCGCCTAAATGATCCTGAATGTAATCCTTTGCTTTTTGAATAGGGTTTTTATTGGTTCTTTTGGCTTTTTGAATCCTTTCCATTACAGAAAGAACCCAAAATTTTATCTTATCCTTCAATTGATAAAAATTGGATGTATTTTTTGTTAAGGAGATTACTTCGCGGAACAATATTCTTTCTTCTCCAAATCCTTCTAACTCAACCCATCTGTTTACAATTCTTAATCCAAGTAATTGTACAGCTTCTTCTAAAATACTTGCTGAACTAATTAGTTGCAGCTTTTTAAAATATTCTTCGAGCGAGATAATTACTTCCTTCTTTCCCTCATTCTCCAGACTAAATAAAAGCTGCTGGATGCTTTTAATAATTTCTGAACTATGTTTTTTACTCTCCTCACTTGTCTCTGGCAATTGCTCAAGCCAAAACACTTTATTACATCCGTATATCATTCTATTTTGCATAACACTCTCTAATTTTTTTCGATTAGTCAAGTAATCTTCCATATTTGTAAACACCGATCCCACAGCAATTGTAACCGTATTCTCGGATATGTTTTTAATATTTTCTTTCCATAATCGTAAAAGTGCTTCTGTTTCCTTACGTAAATGTTGAGACTCTTGATGTTCTATTAAAATCCATATAGAAAAAAGATCATCTCTCCATAACCATTTTCTTCTATTCGATGAGGAAGACCATTCTTCTAATGAGATCTTTAATGAAGACAAAATATCTTCATTTGCTACTTTTAGCCAAGCTAGATACTCATCCGACCATGTTTGATTTCTATTTTGATCAATGCTGATATACAATAACTGAAATGAACCTTTCCCTATAAGCTGTAACCATTTCTGTTTATCTTCTCTCAAATAATCTTCCAATTGCAATTGACTTAAATAATATATTTGCTTCGTATAGTCTAATTCTTCAGCCTTTCGTTGTAATTGCTGCTTTTCTTTTTCTTCTTTCCTTTTTGTTTCAATTTTTTTCTGTATCTGTAGTAATACTTCTTTCAATTGCTCTCGATGAACTGGCTTTAATAAATAATTGGAAACTCCTTCTTTTATAGCAGATTGCAAATAGACAAAATCATCAAATCCACTAATGATGATTGACTCAAATGACATTTTATCTTTTAAACGCTTAATAAGTTGCAGCCCTGTAATTTCAGGCATTTGCACATCTGTTAAAAGTAAATCAAACCTAAGTGACTTTTCTTCTATTTTTTCAATCGCTTCTTTTCCATCAGAAAAGGCTCCAATGATTTCCCACACTTCTCCATCGTCTTCTACCATCCGTACCATGCGTTTTAAAATTCTAGGTTCATCATCTACAACAATCACCTTAATTTTCTCCATTTTCTCTCCCACCTTCTAACCTGTTCTCATACACTATACAAGGATCCTGAATCAGAGGTAAAAGAATCGTTACTGTTGTTCCGATGGACTGTTTGCTTTCAATCGTTATCCCATATTTATCAGAAAACAACATTTTAATTCGCGCATGAACATTTGTTAATCCCACTCCCGATTCTCTTGTAAAATAATCTTGTTTATTTAAGTTTTTTTGGATACTCTGCAATTTTTCTTCCTCTATTCCAGGTCCATTATCCTTAATGACAATCTTTAATTTTCCATCCTCCACCAAAATGGCTATCGATATTATTAATACTTTCCTTAGTTTCATTCCATATTTAAAAGTATTTTCAATAATTGGTTGGATAATAAATTTAGGAGAATAGTAGAGGGGAATCTGATCTTCTCCCACCATTTCATAGTTGACCCTGTCCTCAAAACGGATTTTTTGAAGCCTTAAATAGTTTTTTATATGTGTTAATTCCGTTTGCAGAGGCACTAAATTTTCACTACTGCTTAATGAATACCTTAACATTTGTCCAAGAATACCTACCATATCTACTGCCGTTTCTGGATCCTCTTCCTCAATAACTGCTCCAATTGTTTCTAACGTATTGTACATAAAGTGTGGATTTATTTGTGATTGAAGTGCATAGATTTGCGCATTTCGTTGTTGTAATTCAATTTCATAGTTTTTCTGTATCAGTATTCTCAATTGTTCTAACATCGACTGAAAGCTCTCGGCTAATTGTCCTACTTCATCCTTATTGGTTGGAGTGATTGTGACATGTAGATTACCATCTTCCACTTCCTTCATTACTTTTCCAAGATGCTTAATCGGCTTGGTTACAGACCAAGCGATAAAAATCGAAATGATCGTAGAAACGATTGTTAAAATAAAAAAAATGGATAGTGTATAATTCTTTACGATATCTGTTCTTTCGGTTAGATATTTCATAGGAATACTGTGAGCGAGAATCCAGTGTTTATTTGTTGATTGATTCATACTATATAATACATTTTCCTTTGCATACTCCGTTGTACGAAAACTACCGTTTACAAGTGGATAATCTACTAATCCGCCATCTATTTGTCCAATGAGTGTTTTGTCAGGATGATAAATGATATATCCATCTTCATCCATTAACCATATATTTGCTCTTTCTTCCTTATCAATATCATTAAGTATTTTTTCAATAAATGTCACATCTACTGCAAATAGTAAAGAACCTAAACTTTCCCGATTTTCAAAGTCCGTAAGTTCATTTACAACGAGAATAAATGGAATATTTTTTTCGAAGGTTAAAGTTGTTTTATTTGGCAAAATTATTGGCATTTCCCCGGCTAAATCATGAATTTCTCCAAAAGGAAGGATCGAATCCTCAAAATCCATTCCTTTAAAAGGAGTTTTCGTGCTTATATAATTGCCATTATTGGTGATTAAAAATGCCGCTAGAATATCTGATTGATTACTGTTTAAATAGTTATTGGATAAAAAGCTTTCCACTGTATATTGCTCCTGTAGAAAAGCTGATTTTTCTTTGTAAGGAGTACTTCTAAGAATTGACATTATTTCTTTTGAATTATAAATTGCATTAGGCAGATCATTTAGCAAGATTAATTCATTTTCTATATTTTTATTTGCTTGATTTAATAGTCTAGGAATATATTCACCTACTTGTTCCTCTATAGCCTTTGTATTTTGCGTATACGTAATATAGCCTAATATCCCCATTGGAATTACGGTCATTATCATATAAGTAATAATTAACTTACGCTTTAAGGGGGCTTGCCCTAGCTTAAATAACTGTATTCGTTTAAAAATCATATTGATCGATATTCTCCTTTGTAAAATCAATAGGCTGCCCCATAATAATCGTATCGTCTTTCACTCTAATAATGCCGACATTTTCAAAAGACTTATTATCTGTCACTTCATTTCCTAATAAAATTTCTTTTGCTACACTAACTGTTAAATAGCCTAATTTTTTAGGACTCCATAAAGTGCTAATTTGTATCGCTTCATTTTTTAAATAGGAACGTACTAAATTAGGACTTGATAAACCAACGACAGCAATCTCTCCAACTTTATTCGCATCCATTACGGCTTGAGCAGCTGCTGGCGGTCCTACCGAAGAACTTCCAATAATCCCCTTTAAATCTGGATATTTCACCAGCAATTCATTTGCAATCATATATGCTCTTTGTGGGTTATCATTTGATTCCTCTACTTCCAAAAGCTTCATTTTAGGATAGTTTTCTTCTTGTTGAATAACCATCCACTCCGTCCACTCCTTTAAAGTGGCAGCATTATCGGAACCGGTAATAATGGCATAAGCACCTTTTTCCTTCATATTTAAAGACAGAGTATCCATCACATGTCTACCTAAAGTCTCTGGATCTACTGAGCTAACAAAATATTCTCGAAATTTTTCATTTGTATCTGAGTCCCATGTCATAACTACAATCCCTTTTTGTTTTGCTTCCATTAAGATGGGACCTAATTTTTCTGGATCATTTGCAGAAATAGCAATAGCATCAACCTCTTTTTCTATATATTCCTTAACAAGTTGTTCTTGTTGCTGCCAATCTGCTATTAATGGTCCTGCATATAACACATGTACATTCAAATCTTTCCCAGCTTCTAATACTCCTTCTTCCACTGCATTAAAGTAAGGAATTCCACTTACTTTTGGTATAACAGCAATCATATATTCCTTTTCTATTGCGGACCTTTCCCCTTCTTTTGGTTGAAGCCTATCATTCTGATAAATAATTTCATATTTTTGATTAGACGAATCGAAACTGCATCCGCTTACAATAATCAAAAGCATGAAAAGTACCATTATTGATTTTAGCTGCATTTCTTTTCCCCTAACCTTTCATTACTCTCTACATAAAGTGAAACTTCTATCAGTAGGATCTTACTATCCGTTAAGAGTGAGATAAAGTGCTTTCTTTTTATTATATAAAAAATAAACAAAAAAATATATGTTTGTTTATTTTTATTTTTTGGGGTTTCATTTGGAACATCCACAAATTTTATGCATAAATAAAAACAGAAGGAATTAGTAACGTAATATACAACCTAATTCCTTCTATATAATATCGTGCTGGTACACCGATTCTATTATTATAAAATCTCTTTAAACATAGAAATTACTTCTTCCTTTGTAGGTTGAAATGGATTTCCAGGAGCACATGCATCTAATAAAGCAAAGCTTGCTAGTTTTTCCAAATCAACCTCTTCTACTCCTAACTCTGATAATCTTGCTGGAATTTCTACCGTTTGGCAAAGCTCTATAATTGCTGCAATGACTTCTTCTGCACACTGGCTATCTGTCTTTCCTTCAATGGAAATACCGATTGCTTTTGCTATTGCTGGAAATTTATGCGGGTCTCGCTTCGCATTTTCTCTTTCCACAATAGGCAAGAGCATTGCATTGCACACACCATGAGGTAAATCATATACACCCCCAAGTTGATGAGCCATAGCATGAACAAATCCTAATCCTGCATTATTAAATGACATACCAGCTAAAAACATTACATATACCATTTGTTCACGTGCTTCTATATCATATCCATCCTTCACTGCACGAGGTAAATAGGTGAATATTTTTTCTACCGCAGCTAATGCAGTAGCATCTGTTACTGCGTATGCTCCTGGAGTAACAATTGCTTCTATCGCATGTGTTAAAGCATCTATTCCTGTTGCAGCTGTTAATGCAGCAGGCTTATCCACCATTAGCTCGGGATCATTCACTGATATTGTTACAAGACAATTTTTATCAACCATTACCATTTTGACATGGCGTTCTTCATCGGTAATGACATAGTTAATAGTAAATTCACTTGAGGTTCCGGCAGTTGTATTTATCGCTACAATTGGTACTGATTTTTTTGATGTTTTTCCTACACCTTCATAGTCTTTAATATCCCCACCATTCGTTACATAAAGACCCATTGCCTTTGCTGTATCTTGAGGAGATCCACCGCCAACAGATACAATAAAGTCGCATCCATTTTCTTTATATACTTCTACTCCTCTATATACATTTGCTGTAGTCGGATTAGGATTTACTCCTGCATAAACAGCATAGTCTATTTGCCTATCATCCAATACTTTTTTCACTTTCCTCACAATCCCGCTTTCATTTAGGAAAGTATCTGTTACCACCAACGCTTTTTTTAATCCTAATTCTTCTATTTGTGGTCCTACTTCCTGTAAACAACCTCTTCCCATTAAATTTGTACTTGGAACATAAAAGACATGTGCACTCATTTTTATTTACCTCCTCTTATTTGTTCAACATTTCACATAATAATTTATAAAGAAAGGGCAATATGCCCACCTCTTTTATACACTTAATATACCTTCTCTAGGTACTACCTGAAATGCATCTGCTAAATCTTTAAGCTGCTGGTCCGTAATCGTTTGTTTTATCTTGGAGGCATCTCCGATAATCGTATAAATTTGTGCAGCTTTTTCTGCTGTTTCAATTAAACCAAATGTTTCGTCCATTGTGGAACCAGCACCGAAGATACCGTGATGCGGCCAAACTACTAAACGATGCTCCAACATTTTCTCCGCTGTTTTTTCGCCAATTGCATCTGTTCCAGGAACCATCCAAGGCAATATGCCGATCGCATCAGGAAAAACAACAATACATTCCGTACACATTTGCCAAAGGGTTTTCGTAAAGCTTGCTTCATCTAAGTCATGAATAAATGTCATGGCAAGTATATTAGTCGCATGATTGTGCATGATAATCCGATGATTAGGATCTACTCGTAAACGCACAATATGACTCATAAAATGGGAAGGTAACTCACTAGTAGGATTGGAACCATCCTCAAATCCCCATAGTAAGTGTACTTTTTCTCCACTTTCATCTACTTTTAAAATCCCAAGTGTATTAGAAGGATCTTCTTTCACATTTTTAAAATACTTGCCAGAACCTGTAACAATAAAATATTTTCCTGCTAATTCTGATACTGGAAACTTCAATGAAATGGAACGGATAATTTGCTTAACATCTAAATATTGTTCCACTACTTCCTCATCTAAAAGATAACTGATATTTCCCCCATTTCTTTCATCCCATCCCATATTCCACATGTTAAAAGTTGCTTCACACATTTCTTTTAAAAACGGTGCTTCGATAATATCTTTCTTTTGCATAGTCGCTACCATTCTTTCTCACTCCTTCATTCTCTAATTTTCTAGTATTTTATATTCTTGTTTTCTTATCTTTATATTACGCTCGAAACAAAAGTAAGTCAACAAAAACAAAAATAAAAACAGGGGATAAATGTGGAGTTTTTGTGAATTTTATTTGATTTGTTTTTGATTTTCTTTATTAACCCCATCATTCAAAACAAAAAAAAGATAGCGCCAACATTTTTTATCAATGTCAGTACTATCTTTTATTATTATAAATCTATACACTGCATTTCCTTTATGATTGAACAATTTGAAAGGATATATTCTTTTCTTGAAACCAATTTTCATATTCTGATGGAATCTGCTCATCTGTAATAACATGCTGTATTTGATCAAGGTTTGCAATATGAGCAAAAGTTTTTACTCCAAATTTACTTGAATCTACAAGGAGAGTAACCTCAGATGAAATATTCATCATCTGTTTCTTTAATAGTGCCTGCCATTCATTCGCATCACTTAAACCGCTTACCACATCTACCCCTTTACAGGATAAAAACAACTTGTTCACATAATATCTCTCAAGGGAGCGCTCAGCTAGCGGTCCTACATAAGATAAAGATTTTGACAGAAGCATTCCACCTGTCGATATTACTTTAATCTGTTCTTTCTTACTTAATTCCAATGCTACCTTAATAGAATTAGTGATAACAGTAAGAGGCATATCAGGTAATTGGGCTGCCATATACCAAGCAGTTGTACTGCCATCCAATATAATTTGTTCTCCTGGTTGAATATGTTTTACTGCTTCTCGAGCTATTGCTCTCTTTTGATCCGCATTCGTAACCTCTCTTACGATAAAAGGAGTATCTGCAGGTTCTTTTTCGACACTCACCGCACCACCATGACTCCTCATCAAGAGTTTTTCCTGTTCTAGCTTTTCTAAATCTCTTCTAATGGTTTCCTCTGTTACAGAGAAAATCTCACTAAGCTCTGTTACGCGAATGCTTAGTCTTTCATTTACAAGCTCCACAATTTTTCGTCGTCTTTCCGCTACAAGCACGTTTAAAGTTCTCCCTCCATTTTTGTTTTCTTGGGATTATGTTGTTATATGCTTATTACTATAGCATATTTGTCGTTTTATTTTCTATAAAGATTTTTTCCTGATTGAGTCAAGTTTTTGTGGGAGTTTTTTTTGGATAGAAAAACTCCCCTCTTATTTAGTTATATTTCCCACCTAAATGAAAGCGTTATCTAAACAATTTAGTTTTGTTTTTGTTCATTTCCTTCATTTTTTAAAAACCTCGTAAGGCTTGTAAAGCATGGTATATCGGCTTTCCTTTTTGCCGATTTAAATATGATAAATTATTTCTTGTTAGCTCTCCGACTGAACTCTTTAACTTTTCCACATAATATTTTGGCTGAGAAACAGAAGCGGTTTGATCGTTAGGGTTAATTCGTCCTAAAATCGTCTTGATTTCTAATTCATCCTTCATACCAACCATAAAGTCAATAAATGCTTGTATTCCTTTATCGCACCAGCTGCGGCCGTTTTTAAGCCGTTTAGCGAATACACTCATCGTTCCTTCCGCACTTCCCATTGGACGATAGTGGCTTGTGTCTATGTCTTTTTCCTTCAACCATTCGCGATAATCTCCAAGGGCCTGAGGATATTTTGACAGCTGTTGTATGAACTCTTCTAACCGTTCTTCTTTCTTTTCGTTTTCAAGAGTACCAACTGCACTATTAAGTTCCACTAGGAATCCTTTCGCATCATATTGAGCCAGTTTCTTACGAATGACTCTATATCTCTTATGGCCTTTGAAAAGCGTTTTAACCTCACGAGCTACATGGAATCGGTCGATGACAAAGAATGCATTCTTATAGTGATCCTGACAAGCCGTAATCCACTGGGCTCCATCCCCATTAATTACGAGGTGATGTTCACTCGGATTGTAGTTGTAATTATCTATTAAGAACTGCTCAAATCCTTCCCAGAACGCTTCTTTACCTTTGTGGACATAGTGACGTTTTGCGATTAAGGATGTTCGTTTCCCGTTGACTATCCAGCCCTCATGTACGGAAGCAATCTTTTCTTCCCGCCCACGTCGTTTTCCACGTTGCCTTTTCACATATAGTCCGTCTACTTCTACAAAGAGCACTTTCCTCAATTGGTCGGTCGGCTTGACGAAAGTAACTTCTGTTTGTAGAAGGTGTTGACGAATAGTCTCATGGCTGATTACTTTGTAACCTAGAAGTTTCTCAATCATGGAGGAAGCATGACGATAGGATGTACCTTGAACTGCCATTTCCATTGCCATCGTTTCAACTAGGGGACTGAAACCTTTTGACCCCTCAAACTCTAAATAGTGATCAAGGAGATAAACGTATCCACCCTTTTCCCTGTCCCTATAGTAATTCCGATTGATGATAATAGAACCGAATGAAGTATCCATCTCTACGGCTCGCTTATCCTGAAGGTAAAATCTCTTTTTATCTCTATTTTCTGCAATCTGTTGATCCATTTCTTCGAGTTGCTTCGTGAGAACTTCACCAAATGTCTTTTGAAGCATAACAAATAAATCTTTTTCCAGTTCTTTTAATGTGGGTAATTGTATGGTATCTTTTTTCATAGGACTCCTCTTCCTTGTATTTGTGGTTTTCGCAGACTTTACTATACAAGAAGAGAGTCCTTTTTTCATTTGATTTTATTTTCCATCTACCGCACTTCCGTTTGGTGACCTGTTTCTCAATGGATGGATCTACGCCCCATCCATTGAGAAACAGGGTACAACATCTCCCACAAACATTTTACTCATACTTTTTTCCTCATAAAAAAAGACAAACTAGGTTTGACCTACTTCATCTTTTTATCCCCAAAATTTATTGAGCTTTGTTTTTGTTATAAATATCAAAGGCTACAGCAGCTAAAAGTACCAATCCTTTAATTCCTTGCTGCCAGTCTACTCCAAGTCCCATTAATGACATTCCATTATTCATGATTCCCATTACTAAACCACCAATAATTGCTCCAGGTATGGTCCCAATACCACCGTATGCGGACGCGCCACCAATGAAACATGCTGCAATAGCATCAAGTTCAAATAGATTACCCGCTTTTGGTGTGGCTGCATTTAATCGTGCCGCGAATAATAGACCCGATAATGCGGACAGCACACCCATATTAACAAACACCATAAAGGTCATCTTTTTCGTTTTTATTCCAGAAAGCAATGCTGCCTTCTCATTTCCACCGATAGCATAGATATGTCTTCCGGCTTTTGTTTTATTTGTCACAAATGTATAAATTACAATAAGAACACCTAATACAATTAATATATTGGGGATTCCTTCATAGGTTGCTAGTACAAATGTAAAGATATTTAGAATGACTATCATACCTACTAACTTTAATACAAATAGCCCAAATGGTTGAACCTCAAATTGATGCTTTAATTGATTTCGTCTATTTTTCCATTGGAAGAAAATAATAACGATTGATAGAGCTATCCCAATTAATATTGTTAAGAGGTGTAAAGAACCACCACTAGTGAGGTCGGGAATAAATCCAGAACTGATTTTTTGAAAGGATTCGGGAAAAGGAGCAATTGATTTCCCTTCTAAAACAATCATTGTTAATCCCCTAAACAACAGCATACCTGCTAATGTCACAATAAATGCTGGGATTCGAACATATGCAATCCAAAACCCTTGCCATGCTCCAATAACTGCTCCAAGTACTAAAGAAATAACAATTGCCAAAAATGGTGACATTTCATAATTCACCATCATAATCGCCGAGATAGCACCAACAAACGCAGCAACCGAACCTACTGATAAATCAATATGCCCTGTAACGATAACAAGCAACATCCCAACAGCTAAGACCAATATATAACTATTTTGTAAGATTAAGTTTGTAATATTTAATGGTTTTAATAAAAGTCCATCTGTAGTAATTTGAAAAAATACCATAATAAATACTAAGGCGATAATCATACTATATTGACGGAAATTAATTTGAATAAGTGATTTACTGGAATTCTTTTTTTGTGAACCTATCGGATTCGTTTTTAATGGTGATTGCATGTATACTTACCCCCTTACTTTACTTTTGGTCATGTATTTCATTAATTTCTCTTGATCTGCTTCTTCTTTCAGAACTTCCCCTGTTATGCGACCTTCATTCATCACATATATGCGGTCACACATCCCTAATAACTCTGGTAATTCAGAAGAAATCATGAGAATGCTTTTTCCTTCTTTTACTAGTTCATTAATGATGGTATAAATTTCATACTTTGATCCAACATCAATTCCTCTTGTAGGTTCATCTAATATTAAAATATCTGGTTCTGAAAACACCCATTTACTTAAAACTATTTTTTGTTGATTTCCGCCACTTAAATTCCCTGCTTTTTGGAAGACACTCGGCGTCTTTATTCTAAATTTTTGACGATATTCTTCTGCTACCTTTATTTCTTGGTTCTTATTTAAAACAGATCGTTTGGAAATTCGGTCAAGGGTTGCCAGCGTAATGTTTTGCTTGATATCTTCCATTAAAATTAAGCCATCGCCCTTTCGATCTTCCGAAACATACGCTAATCCATTATTAATCGCTGATGCTACATCCTTTAATTTCAATTCTTTTCCATTTTTTACGATGTTACCAGTTATATTTTTTCCGTATGCTCTCCCGAATAAGCTCATTGCTAATTCCGTACGACCAGCACCCATAAGCCCAGCAATTCCAACTATTTCCCCTTTACGTATCGTAATGCTCACATTATCAATGACTTTTCTATCGATATGTTTTGGGTGGTATACATTCCAGTCTTTTACTTCAAATACAATTTCACCAATTTTAGGAATACGTTCGGGATAACGATTTGTAAGATCTCTTCCAACCATGCCTTTAATAATGCGATTTTCATCCACTTGATCGTTCTTGACATCCAATGTCTCAATTGTTTTTCCGTCCCTTAAAATGGTGATCGAATCTGCAACCTTTTCAATCTCATTTAATTTATGGGAAATGATAATGGCAGACATTCCTTGTTTTTTAAATTCTAATAATAAATTCAATAAGTTTTCACTATCGTCCTCATTTAATGAAGCTGTCGGTTCATCCAAAATAAGTAATTTAACATCCTTTGACAATGCTTTTGCTATTTCAACTAATTGCTGTTTTCCTACTCCAATTTCACTTACCTTCACATTGGGTGATTCCTTTAAACCAACCTTTTGCAGTAAAGCTTTGGCACGAAGAAACGTTTCATTCCAATTAATCACACCATTGTTAACGATTTCATTTCCTAAAAAAAGATTTTCTGCTATTGCCAATTCCGGAACTAATGCTAATTCTTGATGAATAATTACAATTCCAAGCTCTTCACTTTGCTTAATATTTTTAAATTCACAAATCTCATTTTGAAAAAGAATATCACCAGAATAGGCGCCATAAGGGTAAACACCACTAAGCACTTTCATCAATGTAGACTTTCCAGCTCCATTTTCGCCACATAGTGCATGTATTTCTCCTGCTTTTACCTTTAATTTAACTTCTTCTAATGCCTTAACCCCAGGGAATTCTTTTGTAATATTACGCATTTCGAGAATTATATTTGCCATATTCTTCACCACCAATATATTATTTCAATTATTCATTGGCCTAACTGTTCTTTCGTATAATAATTTGTATCTACTAACACCGATTGATAATTATCAATATCTACAGAAACTGGTTTTAAAAGATAGGCAGGAACAATTTTTTTCCCGTTATTATATGTTTCTTCATCATTTACTTCTGCTTCTTCTTCATTCAATAAAGCTCTTGCCATTTCTACCGCTTTTTTTGCTAATTCCCTTGTATCTTTAAAAATCGTTTGCGTTTGTCTTCCATTTATAATTGCTTTTATAGAAGCAAGCTCTGCATCTTGTCCTGTTATTATCGGCATCGGCTTATCTTTACTTCCATATCCAACACCTCTTAAGGAAGAGATTACGCCAATACTAATTCCATCGTATGGAGACAATACTGCATCAATTTGTTCTGTTGAATAATAAGCACTCAATAAATTATCCATTCTTGATTGAGCTAATGCACCATCCCAACGAAGTGTTGCTCCCTGGCTAAATTTTGTTTGTTTACTTCTTACTACTAGTTTTCCAGAATCTATATATGGCTGAAGGACGGACATTGCTCCATCAAAGAAAAAGTAAGCATTATTATCATCAGGAGACCCTGCAAAAATCTCGATATTAAATGGGCCCTCAGAATTTTTTAACTCCAGCTTTTCCTCAATGTACTGTCCTTGTAATTCTCCTACTTTAAAGTTATCAAATGTTGCATAGTAATCTACATATTCACTATGTTGAATTAAACGGTCATACGAAATGATTTTTATCCCATTATTATGTGCTCTTTCCAAAACACCAGTTAATCCAGAACGGTCATCAATAGGTGCAATGACTAAAATATCAACACCTTTGGTTATCATATTTTCAATCTGTGCTGTTTGGTTCTCAATTATATCCTCTGCATATTGTAAATCCGTACTATATCCAAGATCTTCAAACAGTTTTTTCATATTTTCTCCATCGTTTACCCATCTTTCAGATGATTTGGTAGGCATAGAGATCCCAATAAACCCCTTTGTCTCTGCACCTGTTTTTTGCACTCCACAAGCAGTTGTAATAAGTATTAAAACTACTACACTAATTATTGTAAGCGTTTTTTTAAACAAACAAACTTCCCCCTTCCCATATTTATTAGGTGGTTTTCTTTTTCTAAAACTAATATAGCATTCGCTATAAATCTGGTCTTTTTAAATAATTTACTATTTTTATACTTTTTTAACTTAATATAAAACGCTTTCATTTCTCTATAAAATTAAGTATTTGTTGCTAATTAACCCACAGCCAAATAAAAAAAGAAGCCCGAATATAACAGAGCTCCTGCTTTAACTATTTACGTTATTTGAATCATCTATGATATTTCTACGGTATTTATTTGGAGATAAGCCCATTACTTTTTTAAAGGCTGTACTGAAATAATGCTGAGTTTCATACCCCACTAATTCTGATATCGAAATAATTGGATAATCTGTTGATTGAAGTAAGTATACGGCCTGCTTCATTCTTCTGTGTGTGAGAAGTTGTACAAAGCTGACTCCTAACTCTTGTTTTATTAGCCGACTTAAATAAACCGGAGAAACCTGTAAAGCTACTGCAACCTTTTCAAGGGAAAGCGTTGAATCTGCATATTGATGTTCAATCATACTTTTTGCCCTTCTTACTATAGGTGAAATATTAATTTCTTTTTGTATAATTTCTTTGCACTTTTTATATAACAAGGAAAGATGCTTGTAGTCCTTTTCATTACTTTCCATGTAAACTGCTATAGACATTTTTAATTCATTCTTGATAATTTCCTCCAGTTGCACAAGACGATCATTTGTTATCTCATGCCAACTTATAAGAAAGATAAGCCCAGAGTCATCATAAAAGTAACCAACTTCTTCCGTTTCAAAGAACAAAAGAATGTGATATTTTAGTGATTCTTGGATTTCTTCTCTTTCCTTTTCCTTTAGCATTGATTTATTTTTAAGAAATTCTAAACAAGATACAACTATTAAACTTTTGGGGATATTTGTATTTAAATAATATAACGCTAATTGATTCCTGATTTCTTCGTTATTTAGTTTCCCCTCTACCCATTCTTGAAAAAAAGTATTTTTTAAAGTTGGCAAATTTTTAGTAAATTGTTCAGACGTTCTATCCAATAAATCCTTTTGATTATTATCATTCACTAATTCATTTTTCAACTTGTTTAGTAATTCTAATAAGTGATTAGAGTCAATAGGCTTTAGCAAATAATCGGAAACATTGAGTCTGATTGCTTCTTGAGCATACTTAAATTCATCGTAACCAGTAATAATAATGATTCGACAATCTGGTAGCTTTTCCTTAACATGCTTAATAACGTTTAATCCATTTATAATCGGCATATTTATATCGACAAGAAGAATATCAACTGAATACATAAGTGAAAGTTCTATTGCCTCCTCCCCGTCTTCTGCTTCTGCAACGACATTCATCTGTAGAGACGACCAATCAATTGAATTTCGAATGCCATCACGAATAATGGGTTCATCATCAGCAATTAATACATTCCAGTTTTGTTTATTCATCCATTCTCACTCCTTGCTTCCCCCTAAGTTCAATGGAAGTTTTATTAACACTACGGTTCCTTTATGTAGTTGACTATCGATCGATAATCCAAATGCCTCGCCATATGTTAGTTTAATTCTTGCTTGTACATTCATCATTCCATACCCAAAATTTATTTGTTCTTTCTTATCCTTATTCAAAATGACAAGGCTGTTTAGTTCTTCTCTTAAACTACTTAAATCTTCTTCCCTTATGCCGATACCATCATCGATAATTTTTAACACAAGACAATTACCGTCTTGTTCTGCACTTATAAGAATTTCACCTGGTCCTCTTCTCTCTTTAATCCCGTGATAAATCGCATTTTCTACTATTGGTTGAAGGACTAATTTAAGTATTTTTACCTCTTCCAATCCAGGCTCAAAAGTAATCTCATAATTTAATTTATCCTGATATCTTGCTTTTTGAATCGCCAGATAGCTTTGTATATGCTTCATTTCGTCTTTCAATGGAATAAAATCATTCCCCTTGCTTAAGCCAATTCTAAAAAAAGAAGACAGGGACGACACTACCTCAGCGACATCTTTTGCTCCATGCTTTCTTGCCATCCAATTAATAGTATCTAGTGTATTGTATAAGAAATGTGGTTTAATATGAGCCTGTAAGCTTCTTAGCTCCGCTTCTCGTTTTTGCCTCTCTTGTATTTCTGTTAACTTTATCAAGCTATTAAGCTTTGTAATCATATGATTAAACGTTTTCCCCAGTCTACCTATCTCATCCTTCCGATTCCCTACATATTGTATATCCATATTGCCATCTTCCAGTTTTCTCATCATCATCATTAATTTGATAATTGGATTGGAAATGGAGTTTGAAAAATAATAGGAAGCGCTTATACCAACGAAGCACAGAAAAAAAACAAAAAGGAATAGATATAACTGAATTTCCCTTACTTCTGCTACTGATTCTTCCACGTGAAAGATTCCCACTGTTGTCCAATTGGTAAAAGGTGTTCTCTGATAAATAAACTCCATTTTTTCCCCATTAATCACCTTTTTATAAGAGCCCCAATCATTCTCCAATAAGATTGCTTCTGGAATGGCTAACGATTCCTTATGAGAAGTCGAATATATCTCCTTTCCGCTTTCATCGATAACGGTTAAAAATCCAGATAGTCCAATTTGAACATTATTTATTGCTTCTCCTATTACTCTTAGTTTCAAATCTATTAAGATTACGCCTGAGATTTCTTGTGTATCTCTATTAACAATTGCCCTTACAACCGTAACCACATCATTGTCTTTGTAATTAATTTGACTAATAATATTGCGTTTTTGAGGTTTGCCGATTATTTTGAAGATCCCTTTGTTTTTTACTGCTTCTTCATACCATGCTTCCTTCGTTAAGTCCACATCCTCTTTGGCATAAAGCTCATTGCTAATATATTGTCCATCTCTATTGATGAGTAAAATTCCTGCAATTTCTGGGTACAAAGATGTAAACCCTTGCATTTTTTGACGAATCGAATAAATCTGTTCTTTCTCTTTATCTTCACTCAGTCCATGAGAAAAAAACGAATTAATTTGTGAATCCATTGAAATTAGATAACTAACATTTTGTACATTTGTAATAGATGATTCCAATGTTGTGTTCACTTGATCAATCAACTGCAGGGTATTTTTCGTAGCTTGCTCCCCTAAAATTTTCTCAACCGTAACACCTACTAGCAATCCTAATCCAATAGCTGGGAGAATACTAATTAGCAAAAACAAAGCAATCAGCTTATCTCTAATGGAGAAATCATTGATTTTATCTAATTTCGGAAACATTTGTCATAGCCTTTCTTCTTTATTTAGTATATTCTGCATAATATTCTTTTACATTCTCCTTTGTAACGATTGTTATTCCTGTGTCTACATACGGGGGAAGAGAATGATCATCATTTTTCGTTTTCTCATTATGTAATTTAAATAAGAACTGCATCGACCAATATCCCATATTCCAAGTCCCTTGAGCCATTGTCGCAGAAATAGATCCGTTCTCTATATGATCTAATGTTTTCCTATCAACATCAAAACTAATAATCTTTAAATCTACCTTTTTGTTTTTGGTAGCAGCATCAGCCACTCCGACTCCGCCGTTTGCTTCTGTTACAAATATCCCTTTTATATCTGGATACTTTTGTATAATCTCGTTCGCTACTTTTTCCGATTTAAGTTGATCACCTTCACCATCAAGAACTTGTACAACGTTTATTTTCGGATATTTTGTTTTCATTGTTTCCATAAAGCCTTTAGTTCTTTCTTGATGGTTTAACTGCTCTGGTAAAGTAATAGCAGCTACTTTTCCTTGGTTATTAATTAAGGAAGCCATTTTATCTGCTGCTTCTGCCCCTGCAAGATAATTATTCGTTCCTAAAAATGATGACGCATTACTTAACGGGGCATCTGAATCAAATAAAACAATAGGTATTCCCATATCAACCGCTTTATTAATAGTAGCATTTAAATCATTCGGATTTATGGCAGAAATCGCAATCCCAGCAGGCTTCTTCGCTATAACTTGCTCTAGAATTGTAATTTGTTCATGTAAGTCATATAAAGCTCCACCTCTATATACAACGGAAACATTTAATTCATTAGCGGCATCCTCAAATCCTTTTAAAACAGACTTCCAATAATCGATACCAGCCATAAAGGTTACCATTACATATTCATCATTCACCACACCTTGTAACCGCTCTCTTTTTATTCCATTCGTATTCTCCAATGCAGCATTTAAATGGGAATGATAAAAATAAATACCAAATAATAAAAACACACTTATATACACATACAGTAACTTCTTCATACAGACACCTCCTAAAGGAAAAAACTGTATGTTCCATTATACATGGAAATACTTATAGTGAAAAGAAAAATTCAAGTTTCTCTTTTCCATGTGCTATTAAAAAAGCAATCACTCAAAATAGATAGAGTGATTGCTTCAGTTTGTCGACAAAAATGGAATTTTCATGCGTTGCTTGGAGTGGAAGAGGTGAGACTCCTGTGGGATTAGCGAGACAGCTGAGACCCTGCAGGCCAAAGGCCGAAGCGGCTCAGCGCGAGCCCCACGGAAAGCGAACCCCTGAAGCGGAAAGCAACATCCCTATTCAAAGAGACTAATAAATATACTATAGACAAACCTCTATATCTAAAATTCAGGGATTTGTCTACGGTCTGAAGCAATCACTCAAAATAGATAGAGTGATTGCTTTTTATATTTCCCTTATCTCTTTAAAAGGACTTCTTCTTCATAAATTTTCACTTCATTTAGCCAAGATTCACGCACTGGTACATTCATTTGTTCACAATAATAATCCCAAATAGCTCCAAATGGATATGTTTTAAATTCTTCCATTAATGCTAATCTCTCTGTGAAATTCCCTTCCTCTTGTAATTGTTTTAATTTTTCATTTGGAAGTAATAATGCATTCAAAAGTGCTTTAATCATATTTCTTGTACCAATTGTCCATGCAGCTACTCGATTAATACTAGCGTCAAAGAAATCTAGACCGATGATTACTTTATCTAATGCATCATTCCGGACGATTTCTACGGCAATTTCTTTTAGTTCATCATCTAAAATAACGACATGATCGCTATCCCATCTCACTGGTCTAGATACATGCAATGCTAATTTATCACTAAATAAAAGCATGGAAGAAATTTTATTAGAAACAGTTTCTGTTGGATGATAGTGACCAGTATCCATTAAGCACAATTTATTATTTTTCAATGCATAACCTAAGTAAAATTCATGGGAGCCGACTACATAAGATTCTGACCCAATTCCGAAAACTTTGCTTTCTACAGCGTCTAAGTTATATCTTTCATCTGTTTCTACAGCATAAATTTCATCTAATGAATCCTTTAATCTTTTTCTTGGTGTTAAGCGGTCGCTTGGAATATCTTTATAGCCGTCTGGAATCCAAATATTTGTTAGGGCTGGTGAACCAAGCTCCTTACCAAAATATTCAGCAATTTTTCTACTTGCGATGCAATGTTGAATCCAAAAATCACGAATTTCCTTATTTGGATGTGCTAATGTTAAACCATCTGCTGCTTTTTCATGGGAGAATAAAGTAGGATTAAAATCTAACCCTAATCCATTTTCTTTTGCCCATTGTACCCAATTTTCAAAATGCTTCGGTTCTAGCTCATCTCTCTCTACTGCTACCCCATTTGTTTCTGCATATATAGCATGTAGATTGACACGATGTTTACCAGGGATAAGCGAGAGTGCTTTCTCTAAATCGCTTCTTAATTCTTCTGGATTCGTTGCTTTCCCAGGATAATTTCCTGTTACATCAATTCCCCCGGATAACTCTCTTTGATTCACTTCAAATCCAGCGATATCATCTCCTTGCCAGCAATGAATCGAAATGGGAATATTTTTTAGCTTTTCTAATGCTTCTTGTACATTTACTCCCCATTGTTCATATTGCTTTTTTGCTAACTCAAAATTTTCTCTAACAGACATAATTATTTCCTCCTTTTATTTGGTTACATCTTCGGTTGCTTTAAACGTTTTAATTTCAAAAGATTTCTTTATCATTTGTCTTGCTTCCGATAAATTTTCCACTTCTCCTAATGCAATAAATTGAGAAACGATATTCCCAATAGCTGTCGCTTCTATTGGTCCAGCATATACATCTTTCTTAGTAGCTTCTGCAAGTAATTGGTTTAACATTTCATTTTGGCAGCCACCGCCAATAATATTAATACTTGGAAAAGATTTTTCAAAAATTTCTTCTATTTCATCTATAGCTGTAATATAGCTTTCTACTAAACTATCATAAACACATTTTGCTATCTCACCTGGTGTTGCTGGAACTTGTTGGCCTGTTTCTACACAATAGTGCTGAATTTCTTCCACCATATTGTCAGGCTTTAAAAAACGATTATCATTTACATTTACAGTGCTTGAAAAATCATGTGCTGCTTTTGCTAATTCAACAAACTCACTAAAAGAGTATTGATTCTGATAATTACGTCTCACTTCCTGTATCATCCAAAGCCCCATAATATTTTTCAAGAAACGAAAACGATAATCAATTCCTCCTTCATTCGTAAAGTTATAATCTAACGCCTTCGTTACACAAATAGGAAAACTATTTTCAACACCAATCAATGACCATGTCCCAGAACTGATATAAATCGTCTCATTTAACTCTGGAACAGAAATGACTGCAGAACCTGTATCATGTGTTGCCGGAAGGATTATTTTCATATCAAAACCAAATTCCTCTACCAATTCTGGCTTCAAATTTCCAAGAATCGTATTTGGCTTTTTAATTTCTTGGAACATTTCCCTGTTTATTCCTAATGTATCGAGAATCGTTTTGTCCCATTTTTTTGTAAAAGCATTTAATAATTGTGTGGAAGAAGCATTGGTATATTCATTTGCTGATATACCTGAAAGTAAATAATGTAAATAATCAGGAATCATCAAAAAGGTTTTCGCCTTTTCTAATACTTCTGACTGCGTCTTTTTTAAAGAATATAATTGATAGATCGTATTAAATTTTTGGAATTGAATACCCGTTTCTAAGTATAATCTTTCCTTCATGATATTTTGGAAAACTTCTTCCATCATCCCATCCGTACGATCATCCCGATAAGCAACGGCATCTGTTAAAAGTTCTCCATTTTCATCTAGTAAAACAAAATCTACCGCCCATGTATCAATGCCAATACTTTCTGGCTTAATACCTAGATCGTTGCACTTTTTTATTCCTTTTTTTATTTCAGAAAAAAGCCGATTAATATCCCAACAATAATGCTGTCCTTTTTTGATCATCTTATTTTCAAAACGATGAATTTCATTGAGCTCTAATTTTTCTTGCTGAACAGACCCAAGAATAAGCCTTCCACTTGAGGCTCCGATATCTACTGCTAATGCATATCTTGTCATTTCCACCTCTCCTTAAAAAGGAATTAGAAAACGTTTCCTTGAATTCATTGTAATGGGTTTCATTCTTCAATAAAATAACGTAATTTTTCTTTTTTATTGTCCTTATTTTCCAAGCATATAACAGCTATTTTCTAATTTTTCTACTGTATTAACAAAAGAAAAGTGTTATGACAAAGAAAAAGAGACAAAACAAAATATCTAATGGGTAAAGACGAACAATCTCTCATTTAGTAGCGAAACCAATAAGTTGCCTGATTCTTTTCAAAAGAAAATATATTAGTAGAAAAAATGGAGCAGACTGAATACACGTAGACTCCTATGGGAGCTGCGAGAAAGTCCGAGACCCCGCAGGAACGTAGTGACGAGGAGGCTTGGCGCTCGCCCCATGGAAAGCGAAGTGTATTCAGTCTGCGGGTAATAAGCACAAATTTTCTTTCTTAAAATTAATAAAAAACCCAAACAATTATACGGAAGTTTTATCAACATCTACGTATAATTGTTCGGATTTATATTTAGTTGGAATACTTTTGTCCCAGCCTCTTCGACCGAAATGCTTTCGGTGTCATTCCATATTTTTCTTTAAATATCCGATAAAAATAGCTAATATTATCATATCCTACTTCTTCAATAATCCACTTAATCGAAAGATCTGTGGTTTCCAATAAGTTTTTTGACTTACTTAGCCGCTTCTCTTGAAGCAATTCCTTAAAAGTATAGCCTGTTGCTTTCTTAATATTTTTGCTCAAAGAGGATACGGATTGATGGAGCTGCTCGGCTAATTCATTTAGCGTTCCATTTTTATAATTCTCTTCAATATAGGTCAAAGCCTCGATAACGAGATACTGATTTTGCAATACACCTTCATTTTGTTGAATTTTATCTGTATTTTTTATTAGTTCGATAATCAATAACCCCATATACAACTTCATCGTCGATTCTGATAAAAGAGAGTTATTTGCTTCTTCCTTTAATAATTTCCCGATTATGTCCTGAATTTCTGTCACATCAGAGACCTTATAATATAAATATTGGCCACTTTCCGTATGGTTAAACAAACTATTAATTAGAAAATCTGTTAGTTTATTTTCTTCATGTAAATATTGAAAAATAAATTGAAAAAAAGGTGGCTGAATGATGAAATTAACTACGATATCTTCCCTATCACATGCCTGAATTTCATGCTCCATATGCTGATTTAAAAATAAAAGTTCCCCTTTTTTTAACGAAATCTGGTCATTGCCAACCTTTTGCTTCAATCCCCCATTCACTACATAATTAATCTCAATATAATTATGTTTATGTTTCGGAAAGTCAATAAAGCGAGTGTGCTTTCTCACCGTTATCATTTTATCTTTACGCAAAAATTTTTCACTTTCTATAATAAAATTACTTTGACTAGTATAGATATCTTTTATTACACCTTGCTTTTGCTGGACAATGCTTTTTTCTTCTTCTGTTAACTCCATTAATTGTTTTAATAAATTTTTATCCAAGAAGGTCAGCCCCCCTGCTTCAACTATCTATTATGATGAGAGGGAAAGGGTTGTTTAGCAAACATAGTATATAATACGGAGAAATAGTTTTTTCTCTTAACTATTCTTTCACTCTTCAAAAGTTAATTTTAATTTAGAATCGGTCTCTACTCTTTTCGGCTTTTATTCTATTAACACAAAAAGCGGGGATAAAATAATCCCCGCAACTCGAAAGTTAGCTTTATCTAGTGAAGGCAGCAGGAACTCCTCCATCAACTGTCAGCATGCATCCTGTTGTTTTCTCTGCTTTCGAAGAAGAGAAATAGCAAATCGCTTCGGCAATATCCTTAGGAAAAATATTTACTAATAAAGTAGTACGTTTTCGATAGTGTTCTTCTAATTGATCTGGTTCTATTCCATAATTAGCTGCTCGCTCTTCACGCCACTTTGATCCCCAGATTGCCGATCCTTGTAACACAGCATCTGGTAGTACAGTATTAACACGAATGCCAAATTCTCCACCTTCTGCAGCAATACATCTTGCAAGATGTGCTTCCATTGCTTTCACAGAGCTATAAGCCGTAACATTTTTCCCTGCGTATACAGAGTTTTTAGATCCAATGAATACCATGCTTCCGCCTAATCCTTGTTCTTTCATTTGTTTGAATGCTTCTCTTGCAACTAGAAAATATCCTGTCCCAAGAACGTTTAAGTTTAGATTCCATTCTTGTAAAGACGTTTCATCAAATGGACTAGAGGTGGCGAGCCCTGCATTATTTACAATGATATCTACACCTCCAAAAGTAAGAGCAGTTTTCTTATAAGCTTCTTTTACAGCTTCTTCTTTCGTTACGTCCATTTTCACCGCTAGTGCTCTATTGGAACCATACTTTTCATTTATTTCCAGTGCTACTTTTTCTGCACCTTCTATATTTAAATCTGCAATAACAACATGTGCACCTTGCTCTGCAAATAGTCGGCATGTTTCACTACCAATACCTCCAGCTCCTCCCGTAACAAAGGCAACTTTACGAGAGAATTCCGCTTCTGTTGGAGCAAGAGATAATTTATATAATTCCAGTGGCCAATACTCTATTTTAAATGATTCATTTTCATTTAAAGAGACGAAATTACCTAGTGTTGTAGCGCCCTTCATTACAGAGATAGCGCGATGATATAAAGCACCGCTCACCTTAGCCATAGCAAGGGTTTTCCCTGTGTTAACCATACCAATTCCAGGTATTAAAATAATCCTCGGAGCCGTTTCAGAAATCTGATCTCCATCCTCTTTATTTCTTTCAAAATAAGCTGTATATTCCTTTTTAAAGTTCTCTATACCTAATTTTATCTTTTCTTTCAAACTAGCAATATCTTTTGTTACCGGATCCCATTCAATATATAAAGGTTGCCTTTTCGTATGTACAAGATGATCTGGGCACGCTGCACCTATTTGTGATAAGCTCTGAGCATCTTTACTATTTACAAATTGAAGTACATCTTCTTCTCGATCGTAAGTTAGCAGCATTTGTTTTTCTCCACTAACCGCTCCCCGGATTACTGGCATCACTTGACTTAAAATCTCTTCAGCCTCTTCTTCTTTTAAAGCAGGATATTTTGCCCCGCCAAAAACCTTCTCTTCTTCTATTTTATTATGAATATAGTTTTCCGCTTCATTAATGATTGCGATTGTTTTGTCATAGCTTTCTTGTGCAGTTTCTCCCCAAACGACAAGTCCATGCTTTTCCATCAATACTAATTCTGCATTTGGATTATTCTGTACACCTTCTGCGATCATTTTCGATAAAGTAAAGCCTGGTCTAATATAAGGAACCCAAACAAAACGATTACCATAGATTTCTTCGGCAAGTTGTTTCCCATTATCTGCACAACAAATGCTAATAATGGCATCTGGATGAGTATGATCGACATGTTTATATGGTAAAAATGCGTGTAATAAAGTTTCGATAGACGCTCTAGGGTGGTTACTATCAATCATACAATGAGAGAGATAGGCAACCATTTCCTCATCAAACATTTCCTCTCTTTCAATCAATGGTTTAATATCTTCTAGCTTAAGACCAGTAAAATTATACGCTTTCATTGTTGCTAAGTCTGAACCGCTTCCTTTCACCCACATTACTTCTATATCTCGTCCGCGGAAGTCTTTTTCGATTGTTTTCATGGACGTATTTCCGCCACCCCAATTACATACAGCTCGATCTGTACCGATTAAATTGGATCGATAAACCAATTCATCTAAACCTTTCTTTAATTGTGAAGCCTTTTCATTATTCCATAAATTCTGTACCATCATAATTCTCCCTTCACAAACTGTTTTTTTATACCCCAAATACATTATATAATATGTTTGTTTATTTTTGAAATAGTTTATTTGTTTTTATTTATAGTTATTTTGTAAAGATTAATCCAAATCGCGACAGTTTATATCGGCTACCATTGCAAAGAATGTGAGGTGCTCCTTTGTTACGCTTACCTTTAATCTTTTGTGGTTCGCTTTATGAAAATTTTTTTTACCTATGCAGTAGCTTTTTCAGTTTTCATTTGCTTAATGAACGCCTCTTTTCGCTTAGGAGCTCTCCTTTTTGGTTTTCATTTCCTCGATGAACGCCTCTTTTCGCTTAGGAGCTCTCCTTTTCGGTTTTCATGTCCCCCATGAACGCCTCTTTTTGCTTAGGAGCTCTCCTTTTCGGTTTTCATCCACTTAATGAATGCCTCTTCAGCTTTGTCCGTTTTCATCAAAAAAAAAAAGCCTAGGCAGGTCTCCCTATCTTCAGCTTCTATCCCTTTTATTTCCCTAGCATGTCTAATGTTTCTTCTACACCAACGGCATAATCATCAAACTGGCCATTTTTAATTTTTATCATCGTTGGTGTTCCAGTAATTTCGATTTCTTCTGCGTTTTCTGGTGCTTCATTTCCATATGCTGTATTATGTGTTGCGATAATTTGGTTTTCTTCGTTCGCAACAATTCCCCAAGCAATATCTTTATCATTTTGGAAATTTTCTATGTTTATTCCCTCATTCCATACTTCTTTACCGTCTTCTATTTTACCAATTACTTGATCATACTTTTTATGGTGTGCTTCCCAGTCATACCAGCTAGATTCATTCTTTTCCTCCTGCATATCTACAACATAAAGAGGAATGTCTCCACTATTGCTAAATGAAATAACATCTTTCTCCATTTGTTTACAGTATGTACAAGTAGATTGCCAAAAATAAACAATATATTCTTCCTCTTGCTGATCAAACGTATCGGATGCATTTATTTTTTTTATGTCTTCAATCGCGTTAATACTCTTACTATTTAACCACCATATTGCTGCAATGCAAATAATAATAATTACCGCAATAGTACTAAACAAAATCATTGCTCTATTCTTTTTTTTCATTCCAAATCTCCTTTTTTTAACATTATTACCTCTATTCTATCTAAAATCCTCTCCAAATAAAGCAACAATCCTGCACCAAATCCAACATAATTGTGAACATACCTTTTCGCTTTATAACTAAAAACGCTGAAATTGTAGACTTTATCGTTTTAAATTCACTATATTCGTATTATTCATTCTTCCTATGATAAAATCAAAATATCTGATAAAGGAGTTGAATAGTGTGAAAGAAAATATGATAAATCGTTTTGTGTCGTATGCTGTTGTCGATACACAATCAAATGAAAATAACTTAGAATGCCCGTCTACTCCAGGACAGTTAATATTAGCCAATTTATTAGTGGAAGAACTAAAAGAAATTGGGATGGAAGAAGTTTCTATTGATGAATATGGTTACGTAATGGCCACTTTGCCGGCAAATACAGATAAAAAGGTGCCAACAGTCGGCTTTCTTGCGCATTTAGATACTGCTACTGATTTTACAGGCAAAAATGTACGTCCGCAAAAGGTAGAAAACTATGATGGACAGGATATTGTATTAAACGAATCGTTACATATCGTATTATCTCCTAAGGATTTTCCCGAATTAAAGAATTATGTAGGGCATACTTTGCTAACTACCGATGGTACAACCTTACTTGGGGCAGACAACAAAGCAGGTATTGCTGAAATTGTCACTGCTCTTATTTACCTAAAAGAAAATCCAGACATTAAACATGGAAAAATTAGAGTGGCCTTTACTCCTGATGAGGAAATCGGCAGAGGACCTCATAAATTTAATGTAGAAGCCTTTAATGCTGATTTTGCTTACACTGTTGATGGTGGGCCATTAGGTGAACTACAATATGAAAGCTTCAACGCTGCTGGAGCAAAAATTACGATAAGTGGAACAAATGTACATCCAGGTACGGCAAAAGGAAAAATGGTCAATAGTATCAAAATTGCGATGGAACTACAAAGCCGCTTACCTGCAAGTGAGTCACCTGAATTTACAGAAGGCTACGAGGGATTTTATCATCTACTTTCCTTTGAAGGGGATGTAGAAGAAACAAAACTATCTTATATTATCCGTGATTTTGATCGTGCTTCTTTTGAAGAAAGAAAAAGTATTCTTCAAACAATTGTAGTAGAGTTAAATGAGAAGTATGGTACCGACACAGTGAAGCTCGACTTAAACGACCAATACTACAATATGCGTGAAAAAATTGAAGCAGTAAAAGAAATCGTGGACGTTGCATATCACGCAATGGAAAATCTCGGTATTACACCAATTGTCCAACCAATTCGTGGTGGTACAGACGGATCTCAGCTTTCCTATATGGGACTGCCAACTCCAAATATCTTTACTGGTGGAGAAAATTTCCACGGTAAGTATGAGTACATTTCTGTGGATAACATGGTAAAAGCAACAAATGTAATCGTAGAAATTGTTCGCTTGTTTGAAGAGCGCGGGGAATAAGAAAAGAAGGCTGTGACATAACTAAATAGATACTTTGTGAAGACGAACAATCTCTCATTTAGCTAGTAAATAGCGTCTGCTTTCGCATACTTTTTACAATAGAAAATATAATTAGTTGGGAAAACAGAGCAGCCGGAATACACGTAGACTCCTGTGGGATTAGTGAGACAGTCTGAGACCCTGCAGGCCAAAGGCCGAAGCGGCTCAGCGCGAGCCCCACGGAAAGCGAAGTGTATTCCGGCTGCGGATAACAGCAACAAACTTCGTAGAGCATCCTTTTTTAAAATGAAAAAAAACCTAAATAATTATACGAACTTTCCATTAACGTTTTCGTATAATTGTTCGGATTTAACTTTAGCTGGAATACTTATGGCCCAGTCTCTTTAAAAGTTTACTAGTTATTAAACATCGCTTTTTTCTCTAAAATTAATTTTGATACACGAAACAAATTTTGTACTTTTAACAGTTTAGTATATAATGATTCAGTGCCAAAATCCCTATATTCCATGGATTTAGTGGTGAATGAAAAGATTAGAGGAGTTTTGCAATGGATACAATCAGTAAAATGCAAGAAGAAGTTACACAAAATACAGAATTACATCACTATATATTAGAAACATTTGGACTTCAATCGAAGAAAAAAAGAGTTCGTAAAAAACTTTTTAAACAAGTAATCTCGCAAGAAAAAGTCCTAAAAAAAGTAGTGAAAGAATTTAAGCAAACAGATCAAGAACAGACTATTCCTTCTGGGCAACAAGTAGAAAGCACATTTTCCTTTGATAAACTACCAATTACTACCCTATTAAAAATTGGGAAAGAATTCTTTAAAGAAGAAGAAAGTGTTCGTTTTTACTATAATAAAAATAAAGAACCTTTTTATAAGAATAAAGAGATGCTGATTGCATGTATTTCAACAAATTATGCAGGTGCACCAGCTGATATCCAAAAAGAAATCATAACTAAACTATAATTCTTCTACATGACGAAACTCATTTGTGGATAGCCACTTCTATTAATCCTCTTGTTTTTACGAAGTGGCTACTTTTTTATCTTGCCATCTACTACAAAATAAGCAAGCGCATTCAACTCGCTTGTTCGCTATCTCACATTCTGCTATAATTTTGATGTAATACATATCAAATACTATTATTTTAATCGATTAAGAAAGGGAGGCATACAAATGATTAAAGTTGCACCCTCCATTCTCTCCGCTGATTTTGCTAAGCTTGGGGATGAAGTGAAAGATGTAGAATTAGGTGGCGCAGATTACATCCACGTTGATGTAATGGATGGTCATTTTGTACCAAATATAACTATCGGCCCGCTTATTGTTGAAGCAATCCGTCCAGTTACAACATTACCTTTAGATGTTCATTTGATGATTGAAAATCCAGATGCTTACATTCCACAATTTGCTAAGGCTGGTGCGGATATCATTACCGTACATGTGGAAGCATGTCGCCACTTACACCGTACGATTCAATTAATTAAAGAACATGGGGTAAAACCTGGGGTGGTATTAAATCCAAGTACTCCGGTTGAAATGATTAAGCATATTATCGAAGATATTGAGATGGTTCTATTGATGACCGTTAATCCTGGATTTGGTGGACAAGCTTTCATCCCTAATGTACTTCCAAAAATAAGAGAAGTTCGTCAATTAGCAGATCAATTAAATCCAACACTTGAGATTGAAGTAGATGGTGGCATTAATGCCGAAACTGCAGTATTAGTAAAAGAGGCAGGAGCAAATGTGCTAGTTGCCGGGTCATTTATTTATAATAATTCCAATCGCGAAGAGGCCATTAAAGCGGTACGAGGATAATATGGGTAGTTAGGAGTCTAAAATACATTTAGATTCCTTTTTTATTTCCCATAATTTAAACAAAGTCCATAAAACAATGCTGATGGCTTTATCAACTCCCATAAAACGACTTATTCACCTATAATCTACCAAAAAATAATTATATTAAAAACATTTAAATTTTTCTTAAAATATTCAAAATTATGAACTCAGGCTCAAAATTTCAACATTTTTGCTGTTTTTTATAGGAAACAAAAATTTTTTTGACAAGTCTAGCATCTTTTCAGTATTATATTAAAATACTAGAGGAGGTTTCATGATGTCAGAATTAAATAAACAGAAAATTGTGGACAGTGTTCCCCAAAAGGGATTCTTTGGGCACCCTAAAGGATTATTCACACTTTTCTTTACAGAATTTTGGGAGAGGTTTTCCTATTATGGAATGAGAGCCATCCTGGTTTACTATATGTACTACGAAGTATCTAAAGGCGGATTAGGTATCTCAGAAGGAACGGCAATTGCCATTGTATCTATCTACGGTTCGCTTGTTTATATGTCCGGTATCATCGGTGGATGGTTTGCGGATAGAATTTTGGGAACTTCGAAGGCCGTTTTCTATGGTGGTATATTCATTATGCTCGGGCATATTGTATTAGCCATCCCAGGTAGCATTTCCATGTTCTTTGTTTCCATGTTTTTAATTGTTATCGGAACAGGATTATTAAAACCGAATGTATCAAGTATTGTTGGTGAAATGTATAGTGAAGAGGATGCTCGTCGTGACGCAGGTTTTAGTATCTTCTACATGGGTATCAACCTTGGTGGATTCTTAGCACCAATTATCGTCGGAGAAATTGGAATGAATTATAGCTTCCATCTTGGTTTCGGTCTTGCAGCAGTTGGTATGTTATTAGGACTAATTGTATTTATGATGACAAAGAAGAAAAATTTAGGACTTGCTGGTACGGTTGTGCCAAATCCATTATCTAAAGAAGAAAAGAAAAAAGTATATTCTTCCATAGGTATTGCTATCGTTGTCCTTGCCATTATTCTAGCAATTACTATACCTTTAGGATTTTTAACATTTGAATCATTTATTACAATTGTCGGAATTCTCGGTTTCTTAATTCCAGCTATTTATTTCACTGTTATGTACCGCAGTCCAAAAACAACTCGTGATGAGCGTTCTAGATTGATTGCGTATATTCCATTATTCTTAGCTGCAGTTATGTTTTGGGCTATTCAAGAACAAGGTTCAACTATTCTAGCTACCTATGCTGATAAACGAACTCAATTAGAGTTTGCTGGATTCCATCTTTCACCAACAATTTTCCAATCCATCAATCCGTTGTTCATCATTATTTTTGCACCAGTATTTGCATGGATTTGGGTGAAACTAGGTAATCGTCAGCCTTCTGTTTCTAAGAAATTTTCGATTGCTTTATTATTTGCCGGTTTATCCTTTATTATTATGATGTTACCTGCTTATTTAGGCGGAGAAAATACATTAGTAAGTCCGTTATGGTTAGTATTGAGCTATTTCCTTGTCGTAGTTGGGGAGCTATGTTTATCTCCAGTCGGCCTATCTGCAACAACAAAACTTGCACCTAAAGCCTTTTCGGCACAGACGATGAGTCTTTGGTTTTTATCAAGTGCCGCTGCTCAAGCACTAAATGCACAAATTGCTCCATTATTTACAAAAATATCTGAGGTTGCCTACTTCGGTATTTTAGGTGGAGTAGCTATTCTCTTAAGTATTATCCTTTTCTTGTTATCACCAATGATTCAAAACAAGATGAAGGGGATTAAATAATCATTAAGACAAGTGGGGGTTCATCCTCCACTTTTTTATGCTGAAAATTCTATTCACAACTCAACTAGGGAAACTAATATCAATTAGTTCCACCTCTATCCAAAAATCCTCACCTCTCCTTTTATTTCTCATAAAAGTTGTTTTACGAACTTACTAGACTTCTTTTTAATAACTTTAACGCCCGATGCTGTGTCGTCTTCACTTTGCTTTCAGACCATCCTAAATTCATCGCTGTCTCATCAATAGACATTTCTTTCAAGTATCTGCAGTAAATGACTTTTTTCTGATCTGCTGTACAGCATCGTAATATTTGATGAATCCAATCCAGCTGTTCTTTCTGCATTGCAACTTCGTCAGGAAGTGCCTGTTCATCCTTTATATGAATCGGAATTTCACTATTGAATGAATACGAATTCTTTTGCTTTCGAAAATGATCAATAGCAATATTTTTAGCAATTGTATATAACCAAGTTCTTTCACTGCTCTCTCCCTTAAAAAGGCACTTAGTTTTTAGAACTCTAATAAAGACCTCTTGAACTAAATCTTCTGCTTCCCCCTTCTTCACTCCTAAATATATTAGAAAATGATTTAACTCTTGATGATATTTTTGATAGAGCTCTTCAATCGAACCCATTTCCCCCACCCCTAACAAAAACCAGTGAATCAATGAAAGGATAGTACTCTCAAAGACTTCTATACTCAAATAATGAAAAGCCTTTTTTACTAAGAAATAGTAATGGAACAAATCTTAAAGTATTTAAGTTATTACTACGTTTATAGTGTTTTTTCGTTAGATTTGTTACAAATCAGTTACGAGCATACGATTTGTAACATTAATGAAATATATTATACATCTTAACGTAATAAAAGTCCCATTTTTTTCTTTAAATTTATGTTGTTTTTCTATTTTCTTAGAAAATCTTATTTGAGTGTTTGTTATGATAAATCTCTTCCAGTCTTTAGGGAATCCTTTTTATCTCAAAACCTAGTATAAACATTTGGTTTATTTGACCTGTATAAGGAGAACTTCCAGCAGTGAAGTTTTTTCCTTATCCCCCACTTAGCTTCCTCGATTTTCCAAGCTTGAGGTGGGGGTTTTACTGCTCGTTAAGAGTGGGATAAAATTTTGGATATTTATATTGGCTTGTAATAACGTGGATGAAATTTCCTTAACGATGGCTAAACTATTATTTGAATCTCCATGGATACATACTGTATCTGCTTTAATCGGTACTTCTTGTCCTTGGACAGAGATAACCTTTTTCTCTTTAACCATTTGGAGTATCTGCTCGGCTGCTTGTTTTGGACAATGGATAATCGCTTGCTCCTGTGTGCGTGATGTTAAGCTACCGTCTGATTGATAGGTGCGATCTGCAAATACCTCATTAGCGGTTTTTAAACCATAATGTTTACCAGCTTTAATCAATTCACTGTTTGCTAAACCAAAAAGAATATACTCTGGATTTACTTTATAAACAGCTTTAGCAATCATATCTGCTAATTGGCTATCTTTTGCCGCCATATTATATAATGCACCATGGGGCTTAACATGCTGTAAGATTCCCCCCTCCGCCTTTACAAATGCTTCTAAGGCTCCAATTTGATAAATAACCATATCGTATACTTCATTAGCAGCTATTTTTATTTCTCTTCTACCGAAACCAAGTACATCATTAAATCCTGGATGTGCTCCAATAGCCACTTTATTTTCGAGCGCTAGATTAACCGTGTTTCTCATTGTTGTTGGATCGCCTGCATGAAAGCCACAGGCAATATTAACACTTGTTACAAAGGGAATAATGGCCTCATCATTCCCTATATGATAGGGACCATAACTTTCTCCTAAATCACAATTTATATCAATAGACATATAACTCCCTCCCAGTAAATCAAAACTTTTTAAATGGCTCCTCTCCATACCTTCAATTAAACTTTAAAGCTCTTATTATCTTACCAGCAGTTCCAATTCCTTTTTCTTATGTATGATGATTCTAGATAACGAATAGATAAACCTGCTCCCTTATTCTATTTTCTTTCTATATAAAAATGCGGCATCCCCTGAAGAGTGGACTACCGCATTTCTCAATAAAATTATTGTTTTCCTTTAGATTATGGTTACAAGTTATCTGAAACATAATAATTTCTTATAAAAAAACTTTCATCAGCGGGAGTTTTCCTCCTCCCCCATTGACGGTTAGTTCCACTTATCAGACCTTTACGAGAGAGTTTGAACACCTAGAGCTTTCTCGATTTTCTTCAGCTTGTGGTTGGGTCTTGCTATCCGTTAAGTGTGGGATAAATTTGTTACACCTTTCTAATCTTTTCAATTTCGTCTGCAACAAATTGAACTTGAGTTCCTACAATTACTTGGATGCTTGTTTTGCCAATAACATTAATTCCAGGTACGCCTGTTGCTTTAATTTTTTGTTGGTCTACCACATCCATATCCTTTACTTCAATTCGTAAACGTGTAACACAGTTATCGACAGATGTAACATTATCGTCTCCGCCAAGACCTGCATAAATTTCAGAGGCCATTACTGCAAATTTATTATCCGTTGTAACCGCAACTTGATCTAATGATTCATCAACGATTTCATCATCTTCTCTTCCAGGTGTTTTAAAATTAAATTTAGTAATAAGGAAACGGAATAAAGTATAGTATATGACAGCAAATACTAACCCTTGAACTATTAGCATATATGGATTATTTGCTAATGGTAAACGAGAACTTAATACAAAATCAATTAATCCACCACTAAATCCGAAGCCTGCCGTCCAATGAAAACTTGCTGCAAGGAAAAGGGAAATACCGGTTAATAATGCATGCACAACATAAAGGGCTGGCGCTGCAAACATAAAGGCAAATTCAATTGGTTCCGTAACCCCTGTTATAAATGCTGCAATCCCTGCTGCAAGCATTAAGGAAGCCACTTGTTTTTTACGTTTTGTTTTTGCTGTATGATACATCGCTAGTGCTGCTGCTGGAAGACCAAACATCATCACAGGGAAGAAGCCTGCCTGATACATTCCAGTTACTCCTTTTACCCCATTATTTGACCAGAAATTATTGATATCGTTTATCCCTGCAATATCAAACCAGAATACAGCATTTAGAGCATGGTGCAAACCGGTTGGAATCAACAAACGGTTAAAGAAACCATATATTCCCGCACCAACTGCTCCTAGTTTACTGATTCCTTCGCCAAAGCTAACAAGTCCTGAGAAAATAGCCGGCCAAACAAACAATAAGATAACAGAAATTAAGAGCATGGAAACAGCACTAAGAATTGGTACGAGCCTTTTCCCACTAAAGAAAGCAAATGCCGTTGGAAGCTGAGTCTTACTAAAACGATTGTATAGTGCTGCTGCAACAGCACCTGCTAAAATACCAATAAATGCATTCTCAATCTTAGAGAACGCCAAACTTACATCTTCTACGTTAATTCCTTGCAACATGGCAACAGAAGCAGGAGATAATAATGTTTTAACAACTAAATATGATACCAATCCACTAATCGCTGAAGCGCCGTCTTTATCTTTTGACAAGCCTAATGCGACCCCTACTGCAAATAAGATTGCTATATTGTCTAATATTGAAGACCCTGCTTTAATAAAAAACGAAGCAATTGGACTTCCTTCTCCCCATCCACTTGGATCAATTGCATAGCCAATCCCCATCAGTAATGCTGCAGCTGGTAAAACAGCTACCGGTAGCATCAATGCACGCCCTAGCTTTTGTAAGTACGATTTCATTTAACTTCCCCCTATAAGATAAAATAAGTTAAAAAAAATGCCATCCTCAACCTGCTAACATATATAAGAAACCATATATTCATCTCTTCTTTTTGGGCATCCCTCCTTTTAAGATTCTTAAGAATGTTACTCATTTTTTTGAAAATACAGTTGAACCGCACGCTTTATATGACCATCTGCCTTACGAAGTGATTGAATCGCATCCTCTATTGTCCCACCCGTTAGAACGCGAAAAATAGATACTTTCAAATCATGATTATTCTCTTTAAGTACTTTTATAGCTTCTGCCTCACTAATACTTGTAGCATTTATCAATGTTTGTACAGCTCGTTGTACAAGTTTTTTATTAATTAACTTCATATCTACCATTTCATTACTATAAACCTTCCCAAGTTTCACCATAGAGGCAGTAGATAGCATATTTAACACCATTTTTTGGGCTGTTCCTGCTTTCAAACGCGTAGATCCCCTGATAACTTCTGCTCCTGTTATTGCTTCAATTCCATAATCACAGATAGAGGAAAGCTGCGTACTTTCATTATTACTTATCCCTATTGTCAATCCATTTCTTTCTTTTCCATAATGAATAGCTGAAAGAACGAACGGGGTGGAACCACTTGCTGTAACACCAATGATCACATCAGTCGCTGAAAAGTCAGCTTTCTCCAATGTGGCTTGTATTAGCTGTTCATCATCCTCCGTCTCCTCTAAAGAAGTCCACATGGCATCATATCCCCCTGCAAGGATTCCATTCCATCTATCCTGTTCAATGGAAAAAGTAGGACCAAGCTCAACAGCATCCACGATTCCTAGTCTCCCACTAGTACCCGCTCCAACCACAAACACTCTACCGCCCTGTTTCCATCGGTTGACAATGCCATCAACGGCTAAGGAAATGGTTGGTAATGCCTCTTTTACCGCATTTGCGATTCCTGCATCTTCTTGGTTCATAAATCGGACTATTTCTAATGAATTCCATTCATCTAACTTCCTGCTTTTTTCATTACCATTTTCTGTTGTTCTCTGTTTTTTCATGATTCGGACCTCTTCATATCAATAACAAATTTATAGCGATCTCCACGATAAATAGATTTAACGTATTCAAAAGGAGTTCCATTTTCTAAATAACTAAATCGCTCCATCAGTAACACTGGCGCACCATCTTTAATCCCAAGAGATGTGCTTTCATTTTTCTGTGATAAGGTCGATTCAATAGTTTGTGTAGCATGACTAATCTTTAGATGTAAGTTTTGCTCTACATACTCGTAGATAGAACCATGTAAGGTCTCCTCCTGAAGCTCTTTTACCAATGCAGTTGGGAGATATGAGGTTTCAAGCGCCATTGGGATTTCATCCGCAATGCGCAAACGACTAACCTCATAAACCAGCTCTCCCTCTTCTATCTTTAATTTAGTGGCAATTCCTCTTGAACAAGGAATTGTCTTAAAATCCAAAATTTTTGTTTTTGGTGTTAACCCTCTTGATCGCATATCTTCTGAGAAACCAGTAAGTCCAGAAAGTTCTTGCTCTACTTTTGGTGCAGCCACAAAGGTTCCTTTGCCCCGCTGGCGAACCAGTACTCCTTCTGCTACTAAATTGTTAATTGCTTGGCGTACCGTCATCCTACTAATACCATATTTTTCGGAGAATTCCCGTTCTGAACTAATTGGATCGCCAGGTTTTAGTTCTTTAATGATTTCTTTTATCTCCATCTCCAATTGATAATAAATAGGAATATGTGAATCTTTAATGATCAACTATACACACTCCCTTTATTTTCTTTTAAAATAGATAAAGCTTCTTGATCAGCTATAATCGTAACATTAGGATGCTTTTTCAAAATGGATGCAGGTAGATCCTCGTTTATATCTGAATGAAATAGCTGATTTAATACAGACGCTTTTTTCACCCCAGAAACTAGCAATACAATTTTTCGACTTTTCATTATTGTAGCTATCCCCATAGAAATAGCGTGTGTTGGTACCTCATCCATCGTAGCAAAATATCGTGCATTTGCTTCTCTCGTAGAATCAGTTAATTTCACAATTCCTGTTGTAGAATGGAAAGAAGTACCTGGTTCATTAAAACCGATATGACCATTTTCACCTATTCCTAATATTTGCAAATCCATTCCACCTAATGAATCAATGAGTTTTTCATAATTTCTTCCTGCCTCTTCATCATCTATGTTTTTAGCTGATGGCAAATAAGTGTGGTTTTCTGGAATATCAATATGGTTAAATAACTGTTCTTTCATATAGTAACTATAACTTTGTGGATTATCTTTTTCTAAACCAACGTATTCATCTAAGTTGACCGTAATAACTTTTTCATAGGAAGTTTGATTTTTAGTAAAATCTGCAATTAAATACTGATAGGTTCCTATCGGTGTCCCTCCAGTTGCAAGTCCTAGAACACTGTTTGGCTTCGTCTGAATTTGCTCCATTATTGCTTTTGCTGCTACTTTACTCATTTCGTCATAGTTTTTTACTTCAATTAGTTTCATGCTTTTACTCCTCCATTCGAATATACGATTTGTCCTTTACAAATTGTTAGTACAACTTGATTATTTTCATCTAATACAACTAAATCTGCATCTTTACCTTTTGCAATACTTCCCTTTTTATCCAAAACGCCAATTTGCTTGGCTGGATTATAGGAAGCCATCTTCACAACATCCTGTAAAGAACAGCCTGTAAAGTTCATCATATTGTTTATTGCATCATTCATTTTTAATGTACTCCCCGCAAGAGCACCATTTTCTAATAACGCCTTTCCATCGCGAACGATTACCTTTTGCCCGCCTAAGGAAGAAATGCCATCTTCCAGCCATTTCGCACGCATGCTGTCTGTGATAAGGATGATATGATCAACACCCTTTTGTAAAAAAGCAAGTTTAACAATTTCAGGATGGATATGAACGCCGTCTACAATCATTTCTGCCATTAACTCAGAATGAAGCAACGCAGCACCAGCAACGCCTGGATCTCGGTGATGCAAGCCTCTCATTCCATTAAAGAGATGTGTAACATGACTAACGCCTGCTTGAATGCTTGATAGTACTTGCTCGTAAACAGCATCCGAGTGCCCTATTGATGGGACAATTTTTTCTGCCTTTAAATAACGGACAAATTCGAAGTTCTCATCTTCTTCAGGTGCCATCGTAACAAGCTTGATTTGATTATTTGATAAGTCTTGCCATTTTTTAAATAATGCTACATCTGGCTTTTTAACGGAGTGGATTGGTTGAGCCCCAACTCTTTTTTCTGAGATAAATGGACCTTCTAGGTGGATTCCGATAACTTCCGCTTTTCCAGATTGATCACTAGCTTCGATATACTGTGCAATAGAAGAAAGGGCTATTTCAATACTTTCTTCGTCTTGTGTCATGGTCGTTGCTAAAAAGCTCGTTGTTCCTTCCTTTGGTAAGGTAGCAGCCATAACTTTTAAGGAATTTAGTGTCCCATCCATTGCATCTGCATCATTGGCTCCATGTATATGAATATCAATTAATCCTGGTATCAGATTCATCCTCTTAGGGAAATCTATTATATGTGCATTTTCCCAATCTTCTTCATGAAAGGATTCCATTAAACCAATCGAGTCGATTTTTTCTCCCCTCACTACTACATATCCTTTTGGATTAATCTCTGTTTCCGTGTAAATACACAAATTTGTTAATACTAAATCTTGTGGTTCATCTGTTATCATGATTATTTCACTCCTTCATACTATATATATCATCTATATATCTAGATGTCTATACCAGTTGTTCCGTACTTAATTATTATTTCATATAATACTAAAAATATGCTTATAATTCTCTAGTCTTGTCAGGAAATTTAACAAACTATTTTTATCACTAGTGTTGCATTAATTTAATTCCACTATTAAAAATACTCGAAATGTTCACTTTTATTATTTTATGCATAGAAAAAGTCCTTTATAATGGATAAGTCAGGTGGTAACCCGTCCAAATCCACTAAAAAAGGACCAATCTCATGGACAAGATTACACGAAAAACTTCATTTGGACAATGGTTTTCGCCAATTAATCTTCAATTATTTGAAGAACAGGTGAAAACATTGAAATTAGATTGCTATACGAAAAAGTTAACGACAGAATCATTCCTAAAACTATTACTTTTTGCACAATTAGAAGAAGTTGAAAGTCTTCATGCGTTAAGTGATTGCCTTTTTGATGATCATCTTCAAAAGGAAATCGACCTTGATTCTATAAGCATTTCTCAGCTCTCGCGCCGTTTAAATGGTCTAAATCCAGATTTGTTTCAAAGACTTTTCCTTGATTTAGTCGGACAAATTCACGCCAAAACACACTACACAAAACTTGTCATGCCGTTAAAAATTATTGATTCAAGTACTTTGCCACTAAATTTGACCAATCATAAATGGGCGAAGTTCCGCAAAACTAAGGCAGGCGTAAAGTTACACTTACGCCTTGTATTTATGGAAAAGGGAGAATCCTATCCCGAAAAAGCCGTGATGACAACGGCAAGCGAACACGATCGTGGTCAACTTGAGATTATGGTTGACGATAAAGAATGCATGTATGTGTTTGACCGAGGTTATCTAGACTACGAGCGTTTTGATCGCATGACCGATGAAGGCTACTTTTTTCTTTCTAGGCTACGAAAAAACGCAGTCGTACGGGAGGTTTATGATTTTAAACTACCCAAGGATTCATCTGTTTTGTCGGATCAAATGGTGTTGATTGGTACAACTCAAAACCGAGCTGAAAACTATTTTCGACTTCTAAAAATAATAGATTCAAAAGGTAATGAACTTCATTTAATCACAAATCGTTTTGACTTAAGCGCCGAAGAAATATCGGAAATGTATAAATCACGATGGGCAATTGAGCTGTTTTTTAAATGGATTAAACAACATCTCAATATCAAGAAATTCTACGGTCAAAGTGAATGGGCGATTCAAAATCAAGTGTTTATCGCACTTATTGTTTTTTGTCTTCATGTTCTGGTACAACTCGAAACAAAAAGTAAGCGGAAAACCTTGCAAATTAGCCGTTATTTAAGGGCATCATTGTGGAAACCAGCACATGTCTGGCTTCGCAAAATTGAAGGAAAAGCCATCCCTTAATCAACAAATTGTTGTCGTTGCACAGGTCTAATTGTAAATAAATTTCCAAATGGACAGGAGCCGCCTTTAGAAAGGTAATTACTTTTTTGGCTCTAAGTAGAGTAAACAATTAAACTGAAAATTATGACACTATTTACGCAACACTAGTGTATTTTTATGTTTTTACAAAAAGCTGTTTTCGTAAAGTTTGTTGGATTACCCGCAACCGGAATACACTTCGCTTTCCGTGGGGCTAAGCTTAAGCCTCCTCCGCTTCGCCTCCGGGGTCTCAGGCTGTCTCGCTATTCCCCGTGGCATCTTCGTGTATTCCGGCTGCTCCATTTTTCCAACTAATTCTTTTTTTCGATTGAAAAAACAACAATCCTTTAGAAAACAGCCCAGACAACAGTAATCGCTTTCATTTCTGATTATAAATTATTTCATGAGCCTGCGTCAACCTCCATGTGTCCTCTCTATTTTCTTTTTCTGAATCAAAAGGTTATATCAGCCAAAGAATAATTTTGCCAGCTTCAGCTGATATTAGCAAGGTAAAAAGCTCTTAATAATCAAACCTAATTCAATTAATTTTAAACCTTTCTAACACTTTCTCTATAAATAATTTCGAAGCCAGATACTGTTTTCATCGGGGTATCCTCTCCTCTGATGAGACTGAGTATCTTTCTAGCCGCAAGATTTCCTGCATTTTTATAATAAAACTTGGCAGTTGTTAAACCTGGATGAATCATTTCCGCCATTTCGTATCCGCCAAAGCCAGTTATCGAAAGATCATTCGGAATCGAAATTCCTCTAGAATAAATTGCTTTCATTACACCAATTGCAATATTATCGGTTGCACATACCATTATACTAGGATTGAATGTATCGATTATTTCAGAAACAATAGAAAATAACTTTTCATTTTTTCTATTTGTTTCATAAAATTGTACATCTATATCTCCTGCACTTTCTATGCTTTTTTTAAAGCCCTCTTTTCGGTCGATTCCTACTGCAACATTTTTTTCATTTACCCCAATGTAGGCAATTCTTTGATGTCCTTTGGATATTACATATTTCCCCACTTCATAGGCTGCTTCATAATCATTATGAATTAAACTAGGTATCTCCTCATGCTGCTGACCTACTAATAGCACCGGTATACCTATTTGCTTTATTATCTCTAAGTGACGCTCTGTTATTTCCGTCGCTAATAAGATAATTCCTGCTACCTTCTGCCTTACTAAGGAATGAATATTTTCCATTTCCTGCTCTAAATCTAGGTTTGAATGAGAAATTAACATTTGATAATTCCTTGTCTTCAATTCTTCATCTATTCCAATTAATGTTCGAGAGAATGCATAAGAATCTAAGCGAGGCACAATCGTTCCAATTATATTTGTTTTTTTTGCCTTTAAACTTTGGGCAAATGCGTTAGGCGTATAGCCTGTTTCTCTAATAATATGTTGGATTTTCCGCTTTGTTGCTTCACTTACAGAACCATCATTTAAATAGCGCGAAACCGTACTTTTCGCTACGCCTGCAAGTTTAGCTATATCACCAATTGTTGTCACCAATAAACCTCCTCATTAGTTGCTTTTTGCAAAAAGATAGTAGGAACCCCCCTCTTTTTAGAAAGCCCTTTCATTTTATTTTATTATGTATCTATTTACTAGTAGCTACTTCCCTATTTGCACACATATTCTACCTAATATTATACATAAAAAAATAATAACGACTGAACTATTTTTTCTATTGGAGAAGTATAGCTTCTTCCTTGTTGATTCATAATGATTGCTATAAGGATTTCTTTTAGCGTTAATTATGAAGGCAGGGAATAGAATGAAAAAAATATCGGCTCTTCGAAAAAAAAATAAAAATAGGTATGAGTTAATTCAAAGTAAAAACTATTTAAGTCAGCCTCTTATTTCTGTGATTACACCCGTTTTTAATAATGAAAAAACAATTAAGCATACAATCGAATCTGTTTTACAGCAATCCATTATGCCACAGATTGAATATATAATTGTCGATGATGGTTCACAAGATCAAACTCGTGCTATTTTAAAGAAATTTGTTAGCGAGCATCCTAATATAAAACTAGCTCTTCTAGCGAAAAACACAGGAACTCCTGGCTATCCTAGAAATTTAGGAATGGAGCTTTCATCTGCCCCCTACTTAACCTTTTTAGATTCAGATGATTGGTTTGAAAAGACTGGCTTAGAAAAACTTTATAGTGTATTAAATGAAACCGACGACGATTATATAGTTGGCAAAACGATTAAAGTTACTTCCAAGAAAAACGCAATTGTTGGAGAACATGAATCATGGAAAGAAAGAAGAAGTATTCATCCGACAAGTATCCCACATATTTTTAATCATTTAGGACCTAGAGCAAGATTAATCAAAGCAAGCATTATCAAAAAAAATCAGATTAAGTTCCCCGAAATGAAATATGGAGAGGATAAGCAGTTTTTTATGGAAGTACTGACTAATTGCCAAAAAATCTCTACAACGGAATCTATTATCTACTATTTAAATCGCTTAGATGAAAATAACGAATCTTTGACTAAACAGACGAATGCTTTAAACAAAATGCACTGTAATAGAAAAGTCATTCACTATTTCAAGAAGAAGGAACTGGATGATGAGTTAAAGCGAATGATCTTTAATCGCCTTTATGAATTTGATTGCTTCAATGGATTTATGAATCGCTATCATACGTTAAGAAGCGAGAACAATCAAACTTCTAAAGAAAAAATAGCTGATTTTTTAAAAAGAAAAGCATATATATCAGCCATGAAAAAAATGATACGAACGACTTCTTCCTTAAATTATGAAATTAGCGATCATTTTTTTCATCCTTATAATAAGGTTTGTTACCAACTATTCTTACAAAAACGCTATAAAGATATCGAAACATTGTTTAGATGGATAAATCAAGAAAAAATAAAAAAACATATGATAAAAGATGGGACTGCTTACTGGGTTACTCCTATAAGTCCACCGTATAACTTTATAAAAGTTCCTATGTATGCAGAATTAATAAATTGTGAATATACAAATGGTTTCTTCCGATTCGATATCAATATAGCAGGGGATTATCCGAAAGACATTGAGCATATACTGTTCCGTGATCGAAACGATATGCATAAACAATTTTTCTTTCCGATTGAACGATATGATGGAGCCTTAAGGAGAATCATGATTCCTGAAGCGTTCTTTGCTCCTTTTGGAAAATCTGTATACACTATTTATTTATCTTACAGAGACTATCATAAAATGCAGTTCCATATCCCAAATCCGAAGCTTCGGTTAAAAAAACAGCAAACAGATACGCATCACTTTTACAAAACAATTCATAATCATTTAGCATTAAAAGTTCTCTGATAGAAAAAGTGAAACTTTCATCAGTGGAGGGTTCTTTCATCCCCCACTGATGGTTAGTTGAACCATTCGGACCTTAGACCTGTCTCCTTGGAAAACCAATATATTGTTTGCTTTCCAATCCCTATATTCCTATTAATCTTCTTCCTCTTACATAGAAGGAACTAAACAATATTTTCACTTTAGTGTTTCTATAAATCGATGAAACGCTTTTGTTCCTTGCTCATCCCTTTTAAATACACCTGCATGATGTAAGATGGTTTCAAAAACGATTCCTATTTCTGTTTGTAGGACAGAATGTACATTTTCATTCGTTATATGCGGATTTTTCTCTTTTACTGCCTTTGCCCATACTAAATGTTTTTCAATATTAGGTTCTTTCTTGATGCTCGTTACAAAATTATCTTCTACTATTTTATCTGCAAGCAAGCTTAGTTCTTCTTTTAAACGACCTGGCAAGACAGCTAAGCCCATCACTTCAATGAGTCCGATGTTCTCCTGTTTAATCGAATGAACTTCTTCATGTGGATGGAAGATGCCAAATGGATATTCCTCACTTGTTCGATTATTACGTAGTACTAAATCCATTTCATAAAGACCATTACGCATTCTCGCAATTGGGGTAATCGTATTATGACGAGTACCGTCCGTATACGCAATAATATCTACACTCTGATCACTGTAGTCGAGCCATTCTTTAAAAATATAATCAGATGCCTCCACTAGCTTTTGTTTGTCTGTTCCTTGCAGACGAAGCACAGACATTGGCCATTTAACAATACCTACATGGATAGATGGAAAACGGTCAATAGCAAAAGTTGTTTCTATATCCGCTTTTGCCATTGGAAATTCATGAAATCCCCCTTGAAAATGCTCATGTGCAAGAATTGATCCTCCTACAATTGGCAGGTCTGCATTAGATCCCATAAAATAATGAGGATACTGATCAACAAAATCTAGTAATCTTGCAAAAGTCTTTTTAGAAATAGTCATTGGTTCATGCTTCTCAGAAAAACAGATAGCATGCTCATTGTAATAAACATATGGTGAAAACTGTATAAACCACTGCTCTCCTTCTAATGTTACTGGTATAATGCGATGATTTTGTCTAGCAGGGTGGTTGACTCTTCCCGCATAGCCAGCGTTTTCTTTACAGAGTAAACATTTGGGATAAGATCCTTGCTTTAATTTTTTCGCAGCCGCGATTTCTTTCGGATTCTTTTCTGGCTTTGATAAATTAATCGTAATTTCTAAATCTCCGTAACTTGTATGTGTCAGCCATTCTTCATTTTTAGCAATACGATCGGTACGAATATAATCTACCTTTTTTGAGAAATCATAAAACCAACTGGTCGCTTGTTCTGCTCCCTTTTCTTTATATAATGTTAAATAATTATTATTTATCTCGGATGGCAATGAGACAAAGCAACCCATTAATTTTGTATCTAATAAATCTCGGTAGGTAATCGTATTTTCTACTAAGCGATTATGTTCCACTGCCCAATCTAATATATTTTCTAAAATGGTGCGCAAGTCTGTTTCAGCTACTTCTCCGTTATCCGATAGAATAAAATCATCTAGTTGTAAAATTTCAAGTAATTTATTTCGAACAACATCCATATCCCATCGTGTTATTAAATTTGATTTAAGTCCATAATGAAGCAATTGTTCTACATGTCGATAAATAGTTTGTGTCATCTAACATTGCTCCTTTCTTCTTAGTCATTTCTCTTTATAGCCTTCTGGATTTTCCTGGAACCATCGCCAAGCACTGCCGATCATTTCTTCTAAAGAAGGATACTGCGGCTTCCAGCCTAGTTCAACTTTTGCCTTTTCGGACGAGGCAACTAATCGTGCTGGATCGCCAGCTCTTCTTGGTGCAATTACAGTTGGAATAGGATGTCCCGTTACCTTTCGAGCTGCCTCAATTACTTCTTTGACCGTAAATCCTGTTCCACTGCCTAAATTGTAAATCCCACTTGTTTCTTCTTTTTGTAATTTTTCCAATGCAAGAATATGGGCATTCGCCAAATCGGTAACATGAATATAATCTCTTATACAAGTTCCGTCATGTGTATCATAATCATCGCCAAAGACGCTAATGGCTTCTCTAGTCCCTAATGCTACTTGCAGAATAATCGGAATAAGATGAGTTTCTGGAAAATGATCTTCTCCTAATTTTCCGTCCATATGTGCTCCTGCGACATTGAAGTAGCGAAGGGCAACGTAATGAATGCCATATGCTTCTTCAGACCACTTTAGCATTTTTTCTATTGCCAACTTTGTTTCTCCGTATGGATTGGTTGGAACGGTAGGATCATTTTCTTGTATGGGAAAATTCTTCGCTTCTCCGTAAGTTGCTGCTGTTGACGAGAAAACAATTTTCTTCACATCATTTGCATGCATCACTTTTAATAGTGTCATCGCACCATAGACATTATTGTCATAGTATTTCAATGGATTTGTTACACTTTCTCCTACTAAAGAGTCAGCAGCAAAATGGACGACCGCTTCAATCGAGTTTCTCTTAAACACATCGTCTAAAAAACTTTCATCGCGTAAATCGCCAATGTAAAGTGTTACTCCTTCTAAAACAGCCCCTTTATGTCCTGTTTGTAGATTATCAACAACAATTACCTCTTCCCCCTGATCTAATAGTTCAGATACCATATGGCTCCCAATATAACCAGCACCACCACATACTAAAATGGCCATTTATAACTCCTCCTTTTACATTTCCTACTGGACTGTAACAATTTCTTTCGCACCGTCTCCAACTTGAACAACATAGAAGTCCGCATTTAAGCCTGTCTGCTCACTATATCTTGCTCCAACCTTCTCGATAAAAGAATCAATGTGCTCATTAGTAACAATACTAATCGTACAGCCACCAAAACCTGCTCCTGTCATTCGGGAACCAATTACACCCTCTTGTTCCCAAGCTGCCTCCACTAGCGCATCCAATTCTTTTCCAGTAACTTCATAATCGTCACGTAAGGAGATATGGGAGGCATTCATCAATTGTCCAAATCCCGCAATATCACCAGCTTGAAGTTTTTTTACAGCCTCAATAGTTCTAGCATTTTCATACACAGCATGTTTCGCTCTTATCCGATCAACCTCTCGTTCAATCAAATGAGCTTTCTCATCAAATTGCTCTCGGGTTAATTCTCCGAGTGAACGAATATCTAATTCTCCCTGCAAGTCTTTTAATGCTCTTTCACACTCTTCTCGTCTTTCATTATATTTAGAATCAGCTAAGCCCCTGCGTTTATTTGTATTAGCAATAATTAAAGAAGCAGCTGCTAAATCTAGTGGACTATAGGTATAATCAAGTGTATCGCAATCTAGTAAAATAGCATTTTTTTCTTTTCCCATCCCAATCGCGAATTGATCCATGATGCCACAGCTTACACCAATAAATTCGTTCTCTGCCTGTTGACACATTTTCACTAAAGAAACTCGATCGATTGCTAAAGAATATAACTCATTTAGCATAATAGCTGTCACTACTTCAATCGAAGCGGACGATGATAAGCCAGCACCATTTGGAATTTCTCCCGCATATAAAACGTCAAATCCTGAATCTACTGTATATCCATGTTGTTCAAGCGCTACAATAACTCCTTTTGGGTAATTAGCCCAATCATCTGCTGAATCATAGACTAACTCGTCTAAGGATACCTTTATGACACCTAAATCTGAAAAATTTGTGGAATAGAATTGAATTATTCTATCAGATCTTTTTCGAACAATCGCGGTTGTGCCAATGGATAAAGCACAAGGAAAAACATGCCCTCCATTATAGTCTGTATGTTCTCCTATTAAATTCACACGTCCTGGTGCAAAAAAAGTACGTATTTTGTTAGCTCCCTCATTAAAAACATCGGTAAATATTGTAAGTAGACTATTTGTCATTTTTATCTCTCCTTTATAAATGAACGATTATTTTTACTCTCTTGTTTAGCATCGTTTTATTGAACCGTTTACATTTTCATTTTATGCTTCAAACCTTTCTCTCTCAATGGTAAAATAAGAAAGAGAAAAGGGTAATAATTTGCTACTTTATTTCATTAATTTGCATAATCATCTAACCTTAACTCTTTTTCTAATCAATTTAATACAGGCAAGTATCTACCTATGATACCTCTACTAAGAAAGGGGCCTTCTCATTGCCCAAAAAAGATAATAATGTATTTGCATATAGGTTTACGGAAAAGATTACAAAAGAGGTTGCCCAAATTTGGTCGATTGGATGGGAAAATCAAACCTCCCATCTTTATAATTGGAAGGGAAAAAAGCGTAAAGAGGAAAGCATGTATGTTTTTCAATATACGATTTCTGGAATGGGTGCCATTGAAATTGGAGAAAAAGATCATAAATTGACAGCTGGAAAAGCATTTTTAATTGATATTTCAGAGGAATATAGATACTATCTTCCGCAAAATAGTGAGCATTGGGAATTTATTTTTATTACGCTATATGGTGAAACAGTAAAAAAGTGTTGGCATTCTTTTACCGAAAATAATCAGTCTATTATCCAATTAGCTTCTGATTCAAAACCAATTCAGCACCTTCTTCATATTTACCAACTGGCAAATGAAACAAATATAAAAAATGCCTACCAAGCTTCTAGTCTTGCTTATGCTTTTATTATGGAGCTTTATCAATATAAGAAAAACATGGGAGCCATACAGTTGCCAGAAAGTATACTAAATGCGACATTATTTGCACAAAATTATTATAATAGACCTATTGGACCAGATGATATGGCAGAGGCAGCTGCACTATCTCGCTTCCATTTCACTCGATTATTCAAAAGGGTGCTTGGCATTACACCCATTCAATATTTAACAAATATCCGGATAGTGAAAGGAGCGGAGTTATTATACCAAACCAAATATTCTATTGAGGACATTTCTGTGCAAGTAGGTTTTGCAAATGCCAACTATTTCACAAAGGTATTTCGTAAAGCTACCGGCATGACGCCTGGCGAATTTCGAAAGAAGAATATTCGTCCAAGCGAGGATATTCTTCTTTAATGTTATTTTTCATCAAACATTTCCAAGCTGACCATTCCTTTTTCATAAATAAAGTTCAGCTTCTTCCCTGGTGTCAGCATATTTTCAAGAATATCCTTAGAAGCTTGAAGAGCAATGGACATTCGATTTAGCTGTTCTTCCCCTTCTTCTTGCAGGGAATCTGCTTGTTGACTTATGGATTCCAGTTTGTTTTGATAATGGAGTATTTGATTATAAAGTTCCTCATATATTGTTTCAATATCGTTGTTCATTACAAAAACTCCTTATATATATAAGATAAGTTAATTTTAGCATATTTTTGCTTAACTTTTATTAAAATAAGGGCAAAAATTTACATCTATAAAATATAAATGGTCAATAATTTCGACTAAATAAGCAATCCTGACAAATTTACGAAAAAATATTTATGAAAACAGTTTCAAAATTAATATATATCCTTTAAAATATAAGTAAAGAAATTTTTTTCTATTAAAATTTAATTTAATGAAATATTTTTTATAATTTCCGTATAAAGGAGTTTTTAAAATGCATTTATCCTCCCTATATTTAGGTGTAGACATTGGTACAACAAGTACAAAATCTGTCCTCTTTGCTGAAGCTGGTAAAGTATTAAGCATGCATCATGTAGAATATCCATTACATAGCCCTGCACCATCAATTGCGGAACAGGATCCTGAGCAAATTTTTCAGGCTGTCTTAGAAACAATGAAGACTGCTATAAAAAAAGCCAAGGTTGATGTGAGAAATCTAAAACTAGTATCCTTTAGCTCAGCGATGCACAGCGTTATCGCTTTAGATGAAAAAGGAAAGCCTATAACTCGTTGCATCACTTGGGCAGATAGCCGTGCTTCTTCTTGGGCTAAAAAGATTAAAAATGATCATAATGGCTTAGAAATATATCGTAGAACCGGAACACCAATTCACCCAATGTCCCCTCTAGCTAAATTAACTTGGCTAAAGAATGATCAGCCAGAAATTTTTACGAAGGCGACAAAATTTATTGGTATCAAAGAATATGTTTTCTATCGTTTGTTTGACGAATTTGTTATCGATTATTCGATTGCTTCTGCAACTGGAATGTTTAATCTGAAACAGTTAAATTGGGATACGGAAGCATTAGCGGTGGCTGGTGTTACGGCTGACCAGTTAGCTAAGCCTGTTCCTACTACTCATTATTTAACAGGACTAAAGGAGAATTACGCAACCGAAATTGGAATCCCTGCCGAAACTCCATTTGTTGTAGGTGCAAGTGATGGCGTGCTTTCTAACCTAGGGGTAAATGCTATTGACCCAGGCGTTGTGGCTGTAACGATTGGAACAAGTGGTGCAATTCGAACAGTAACAGATAAACCAGTAACTGATCCTAAGGGAAGAATATTCTGCTATTGCTTAACAGAAGACCACTGGGTAGTGGGCGGTCCTGTAAATAATGGTGGAATGACGTTCCGTTGGGTGCGTGATGAATTAGCATCTTCCGAAGTAGAAACAGCCAAGCGACTCGGAATTGACCCTTATGAAGTTTTAACAAAAATCGCTTCCCGTGTTACACCTGGTGCTGATGGTTTATTATTCCATCCATATTTGGCTGGGGAAAGAGCACCTTTATGGAATGCAAATGCAAGAGGATCCTTTTTCGGGCTTGGTTTACACCATAAAAAAGAACATATGGTAAGAGCAGTATTAGAGGGCGTTATTTTAAACCTTTACACTGTGATGCTTGCCCTTCAAGAAGTGATTGGCGCACCAAAGCAAATTCAAGCAACAGGCGGATTTGCGCGTTCTGAGCTTTGGAGACAAATGATGGCAGATATCTTTGACCAAGAAGTAGTCGTTCCGGAAAGCTTTGAAAGCTCTTGTCTTGGAGCAATTGTTTTAGGCATGTATGCACTAGGGGAAATTAATGACTTCTCGATTATGAAACAATTGGTTGGCAGCACGCACTCCCATCAACCAATCCAAGAGAATGTCGATATCTATCAAGATTTAACGTCTATCTATATACGTATTTCACGAGCTTTAGAGCAGGAATATGATGCAATTGCATCGTTTCAGAACAAATGGGTGAAATAACCTGACTATTTAAAAGGGGCGTCTCCACAATAAGACAGCCCCTTTCTTTTAAAAAAATCCTTTAGCAAAATTGTCTGCTAAAGGATTTTACCATTTTATTTTGATTCTACACTGTGACCACCAAACTCATTTCTTAATGAGGCAACCACTTTACCAGAGAATGTATCTTCCTCCAATGAACGATAGCGCATCATTAAAGAAAGGGCCGTAACTGGCATAGCTGTTTGTAAATCTAAAGCTGTTTCCAGTGTCCATTTCCCTTCTCCAGAAGAATGCATAATTCCTTTAATTCCTTCAAGCTTCGGATCTTTCGAAAAAGCATTTTGTGTTAATTCCATTAACCATGAACGAATGACAGAGCCATTATTCCAAACTTTTGCTACCCCTTCGTTATCGAAATCATATTCACTTTTCTCCAACAACTCAAAACCTTCTGCGATAGATTGCATCATGCCATACTCAATACCGTTATGAACCATTTTCAGAAAGTGACCGCTACCAGATACTCCAGCGTAAGTATAGCCATTTTCAACGCATAGATCTTTAAATAAGCCTTCTACCTTATCAAAAATTTCTTTTTTGCCGCCGACCATCATGCACGCGCCATTTCTTGCACCATCAACACCGCCACTTGTGCCAACATCTAAATAGAACACTCCAAGTTCCTCTAAATCCAAGCCTCTTCTTTTTGATTCCTTATAATGAGAATTCCCCCCATCAATAATAATATCTCCCTCTTCAACATACTTCTTCACTTCTCTTAATACATTTTCCGTTACTTCTCCTGCTGGAACCATGAGCCAAATTACTCTTGGAGCTGGCAAATTTCTTACTAAGTCCTCAATTGTATTTACTCCTGTTACATTTTTATAAGAAATTTCTTTTAAAGCGCTTTCATTTATATCAAAAGCTGTTACACTATACTTATGGCCCACCATATTTAAAGCCAAGTTGTATCCCATTTTTCCTAATCCGATAAGACCGATATTCATGCGTTATTCTCTCCTTTTGAAAAAATATTTCTCTCTATATATTATTATATAGAAATTTTTTTCGAAAATATACCCCTTTACGAAATTTTTTCGAAAAAAAATATTAAAATAAGAAATTTTTTTTCAAGAGACTAATTGTGTTATACTACAACTATATTAATTTGGAAAGGATAGAAGTCAATGGCGCAAAATTGTCTTGGGAAAATTCGTTCCTATTACGCTAGATTGAGTGAAAAAGAAAAAAAAATCGCTGATTATATTCTTGAGAATCCAGAAAAAATCATTCATTCAACAATCAACGAACTAGCAGAGGATTTAGGTGTTGCAGATGCAACTGTATTTCGTTTTTGTAAACGAATTGGTTTTAAAGGCTATCAAGCAATGAAAATAGCATTAGCTTCAGAAGTAATTGAACCTATTCAACAAATACATGAGGAAATTAGTGAAAATGATAGTGTTAAAACAGTAACTGAAAAAGTATTTAAGTCCAATGTCCGAACACTAGAGAATACATTAGAAATATTAAATGGACATTCAATTGAAAAAGCAGTTGAATTCCTATTACAAGCAAATCGTGTCGAGTTTTATGGGACAGGTGGTTCAGCAGTAATTGCAATGGATGCTTTCCATAAATTTGTTCGAACTGGAATTAAAGCGTTTTCATTCGTTGACTCTCATTTTCAGCTAATGTCTTCATCGCAACTTTCAGAAAATGACGTTGCGGTTATCATTTCACACTCTGGCACTAACAAAGATACTATTAACATAATGAAAACAGCGAAAAATAACGGTGCTAAAACGATTGGAATTACTGGATATCCAAAATCACCGATCGCGCAGAATGCTGATGTCGCTCTTTTTACAAGCTCTGAAGAAACAGAATACCGTTCAGAAGCTCTATCATCAAGAATCGGTCAGCTTAGCTTAATTGATGCATTATATGTCAATGTGATGATTTCCAATAAAAATGTTGCCAACCAGTCATTAGAAAGAATAAGGAATGCTATTTCTGATACGAGAATCTAATGCAAGACGACCAATATTTTACTTCAGAGTATCCGCAAACGCCAAAAAAGGAAGTTAGTTATGGATGTTACTGCCATAATTAGCTCCCTTTATTTAAAACCAGCTATAATATCTCCATATTGATAAAAGGAGTATCATAATCAAGTTGTCCTTTAACTTTCTTTATATTCAGTTTTTCACCCTGTAAAAAGGAATCGAAATCAATGATTACAGGCATTCGATCACTACCAATCGCAAACCAAGCTTTTCTTTCGTTAGGTAGATATGCTGCTGTGTGCAATGTTCCAGACCAAGTACTATATTTTTTTGAGAACACTTCTTTATCCTTGTCATTCAGTATTCGAAAAGCCTCATATACATTCGACTGACCTTCTCGCTGTTTTTCGATGTTCTGCTTTCTTCGTACAGATTCGTCCATCTGATAGCGATTTTCTTCCTTTAAAACTTCAAAATGATTCGTACTAATATTTGCTTTTCTAGCAATGACTGACCTAGGTGATGCTTCCACAACAAATGATTCTCCGCTTGGATCTAATAACACATAGCTAAAGGATGTTCGATGAGGTATTTCTTGTAGTAAATCAATAGCCTCTTCAACATTTGCACATGTTTCTAAAATTATCCGCCCTATCATATTACATATAAAGCCATCACCTGAACCAACTCGATTAATAAAGTTATAGCCCATTGCTAGGCCTTTTTCATTCATCCCATCAATTCTTCCGGAGATTTGCATAGAAGGACCGATAACAGCATAGCCAGTATCCGTTGGCTGATAAATCATATATCTTCCTTCATATGAACCTGGATGACTATCGTAGTTTCTAATTAAATATTGAGATCCTGTTAGAATGGAGCAGCCGCTTCTCCCATACTCGACATAATGGCCGCCAAATTCTCTTAAAGCGTCCTCCATTCTCCACTGAAGAGCATCGGCCAATCCATAGATTTCCGCTATCATCCCGGGAATAAACTTATTAAGAAGGTGCACGGACTCTTTTTCATTAATGGTAAAGTAACGCTTTCGCTTAGATGTCCAGTGCTTCACCCGATTAGGAAGTATAGGTGAATCTTTTAAACGTTCTCCTTGCATATATCCAAAATCATAATGATTTCCACGAAACTGTATGAAATCACTATATACTTGTTTCATTCTCATTTCCCCTTTAAATCTTTGTATGGAGAGTTTTAACTATACTATATTTTTTACTAATAACAAGTAAATTGATTACAAATTGAAAATGCGCCTTTGAATTTCCAAGGATACAGTCTTTGTTCTCCCATTCCTTCCGTACTTTCAACAGTCAAAAATATACGCTTCAATCAATTTACGTTTTTTAACTTTAAAATACAAAAAAGAGGCAAGAAAAGAAATTATCCTTTCTTACCTCCTCTATATACTTTTCTATCAAACAATTAAATCTAAAATTAATACTCCTGCAAATGCGACGAAAGAAAGGATTGTCTCCAATACTGTCCATGTCTTAAATGTTTCTTCGACGGTTAGTCCTAAGTATTCTTTTACCATCCAGAACCCGGCATCATTTACATGGGAGAACATTAAGGAACCTGCGCCTGTTGCAATAACTAATAATTCCACATTTACGCCAGACATACCAGCGATGATTGGGGAAACAATTCCTGCTGCTGTCGTTAATGCTACGGTTGCAGAACCTGTTGCTATTCGTATCAAACCTGCAATCATAAATGCTAATACAAGTGGTGATAAAGACAAGCTTTCGGACATAGTTCCAATTGTAGTTCCTACTCCACTATCAATTAACACTTGTTTGAACGCTCCACCTGCTCCAATAATTAATAAGATCGAACCAACTGGTAAAAAACAATCTTCCGTGAATTTTTTAATGCTATCTTTATTCATTCCTTGACGAATGCCTAGGAAATAGAAAGCAAAAAACACAGCAATCAAAAGAGCTAATAATGGGCTACCAAGGAATGCAAGCACATTTCTTACTCCTTCTGGAAAAATCGTCATGTAAGGTGCAGCAGTTCCAATAATCATTAAAATTACAGGTAATAAAATGGCAAAAAATGATACCCCCGTACTTGGCAATTTATCATCTGCTAACGGCTCTGCTGTAATAAGCGTTGATTCTCCTTTTGGAAAAACGCGCTTATCAATCCACTTTGCAAATAATGGCCCACCAATGATTCCAGCAGGTAATGCAATAATTAATGAGTATAATAAAACGGTTCCTAAATTAGCATCAAAAATTCCGATTGCAGCAATTGCCCCAGGGTGTGGAGGAACAAGTCCATGTACAATCGATAATCCAGCAATACCTGGTAATGCAATCAATAAAATATTTTTCTTTGTAGCCTTTTGAATAGAAATAACAAGTGGCAATAATATTAAAATACCAACCTCAAAAAATACGGGTATTCCGATAATAAAGCCGGAGAAAAACATCGCCCATGGCAATTTCTTTTCACCAAAAACGTTTACAAAAAAATTGGCAATTCGTAATCCAGCACCAGATTCCGATAACATTTTTCCTAAAATTGTTCCTAATGCCAATATCCCAACTAAGTGACCTAATACGCCACCTACACCTGTCTCATAAGCGCTTACAATCTTTTCAAAAGATAATCCAGAAAAAATTGCTAAAAATAAACTTGCAACTGTTAAACTAATAAAAGCGTGCCATTTTAATAATGAAACTCCTAAAATAACAATCACAATGGAAAGTAATGCAATAATCAATAAATAGGCATCCATCTTTATACCACCTTTTCTATTACATTTGAAAGTGTTTTCATTTGATAGCCTTATTATACGAAAAAATTTTTCTTTTATCAAGCTATAATTAAAGAAAATTTTTTATTCATAAAAACAAAATAAATTGAAACCTCCATCAAGGGATTCTTCTTCATTTTTCACTGATGGTTAGTTGAACCAGTCGTACCTTTATGGACAGTTGATCTCCCCCCTATCTTCCTCGAATTTTCATAATCGTCTTACTGCCTTTTAAAAGTGGGACAAACAGAGTTCACTACTAGGTATGCAGGGCATCTTTCCATCTTTTGAAAAGTTTTTTTCCAAAAATACGTGATAATGTAAAACAAATTCATCCTCCATTACGTCTAAATAATGGAGCATCTACTTTTTATTATAGAAACAAGGAGTTAAACAGCATGAACAGCCTAAAATGGAGAAACTTTTTAATCCCCCTTTTTTGTTTTAGTCTTTTATTAATCGGATTCAAATTTTGGGGAAATGAAAAAAAGCAAGCAGCTGAGCCACCAGAAAAAAAGCCTGAGGTGGCAATACAATACGATAAAAATTATAAAACGATTGAAATAAATTCCTATATAAAAGATGAAAAACATGGGGGCTACTGGACGAGTTACCCACTTCTTCCAGATCAATCAATTACAACCGCCTTAAAAGAGTATATTACAAACAAAATTAGTAAATATGATCAACATATCCAAAAAGAAAATATTCCAAAAACACAGGAGACTTCCTTACATATTTCCTATACCATAACCCATTACAGCAAACAAACAATCTCTATTCTTTTTGAAACCTTTGAATATATTACAGGTCCAAATGGAAATACTATAACCGAAAGCTTAACTTTCGACTTACAGACACATAAGCGGCTTTCATTAAAGGATCTTTTCCAAGAAAATAGTAATTATTTATTTCTCCTTTCTAAAACAAGTTATTGTGAATTAATGAAGGATAAAAAAATGGCAGTGGACGAAGTCTTAGTCAAACAAGGAACACTACCTCAGGAAAAAAACTTTCAAAACTTTGCAGTTCTTAATGATTCGATTCTTTTTTACTTTCCTAAAAACCAAGTTGGAGCAGACGATTTAGGCGTTCAAGAACTAGCTATCAAAAAAGAGATTGTAAAAGATAAACTCTTACCAACCTATCTAGATAAAGAAAAAAATAAAAATTTGCTTGCAGAAGCAGCACCAAAAAAAATGGTGACAGAATTACCAGATGTAGCAAAAATTGATCCGTCTAAAAAAGTTATTGCTTTAACATTTGATGACGGTCCAAGTAATAAACCAACCAAAAAAATACTAAAAGCTTTAAAGAAGAATAACGGTCATGCTACGTTTTTTGTTCTTGGTGAGCGTATTCAATATTATCCTAGCATCATTCAGCAGACGATAGAGGAAGGTCATGAAATTGGAAACCATTCTTGGAATCATCCTCTCCTTACTAAAATGAAGAAGAAAAAGGCTTTAAAAGAATTTCAAGATACAGATGATTTAATTAAAGAAATAACAGGAAGGGAATCTACACTTATTCGCCCACCTTATGGAGCCATACAGAATGAACTAAAAAAAGAACTAGATAAAGAGATTGTTCTTTGGACAATTGATCCAGAAGATTGGAAACAACCAACGAAAAAGAAAATTGTGGAGAAAGTCATGAAAGAGGCAAAAGATGAAAGCATTATTCTTTTGCATGATATTTACGATAAAAGTGCTGATGCAGCAGTGGAAATCATCGAGAAGTTAACGAAAGAAGGATATCAGCTTGTGACTATTTCTCAATTACGAGAAGTACAGGAGGAACGGAAACTACTAGAAAACTAGAATATATTTATTGGAGATTTAGTAAAAACAATTGATACATCTACTCATGATTACGAGTGTGACGGATGTACAAATTTTCTATTAAGGTTCATTATAGATAAAAAAGGGTTTCTCGAAAATAGAGAAACCCTTTTTACATTTCGTATTCATAATGACCTGTACTGGGTTCGAACCAGTGACCCCTTGCCTGTCAAGCAAGTGCTCTCCCACTGAGCTAACAAGTCATGTTGTATAAAGTGAATAATATTTGGCTATTGCCTGTTCTTTCTCAAATACTATTTCTATTCTTATCTTACCATGTCCTTTCTTTATATTCTAGAAAAAAATAAAAAGTGACGGTTCATTCCATCACTTTATTGAATCTTATATAATCCCTTAAGCAATTGCTCTAACTGGTTGGTAATCCTTGTCTCTGAATCGGTATCCAATAAGTAGGTTTGATTATCTTGTTCTGTTATTTGATTATCTGTTACATAAGCACCTGTTAATATATTTGTTGCACCTAAATTTGCTAATACTGGTTTTAACGCATAATCCATAACCAATAAATGTGCATAGGTTCCTCCAAGCATTAGTGGAAGAATATTTTTATTTCGAAGACTCTTTTGTGGCAAAAGATCTAAAAATGTCTTAATGATTCCTGAATAGGATGCCTGAAATACAGGTGATAAGACAATAACTCCATCACTTTGTTCCACTTTTTGTCTTGCCTCTACTATATCTTGGTTCATAAAGTCTGCCGTTATTAAGGCATCACTTGGTAATTGATGAACTTGTATAACTTGAACATTCACTTGCTTCTGTCTTAAAAAATCTGCAGCAAATTGTAATATACCTGTTAATCGTGAGTTTATTTTATGCCCACCAGCTATGATGGTTACTGTCTTCATTGAAGTCTCCCCTTTATGAAAATCTTCCCTTGTAAAATTATTGCTTTTTCTTCTTTTCTTATTCTAACATGAATAGCAGAATATATGCTTGAACTGTGTTTTAGATAGGCTGTTTTCGTAAAGTTTGTTGCGATTACCCGCAGCCGGAATACACTTCGCTTTCCGTGGGACTCGCGCTGAGTCTCCTTAGCTTTGCCTCCGGGGTCTCAGACTGTCTCGCTAATCCCACAGGAGTCTACGTGTATTTCGACTGCTCCCATTTTCCTATTCATTCTTTTTTCCTATTGAAACAACAATCCTTTAGAAAACAGCCTGCAGATAACACAAGTTACAAAAATCGCTTTCGTTATAAACATTTTCACATTTTAGACACATTCTTTTGAACAAATTGTGAATTGATTCACATTATTATTTTTTTCTAAGTAGTATTTGATATATTTAACTTATAAATAATAAAAACAGAAAAATAAGAAAGGATGATTCTTATGTTTATAAAATTTTTAAGAGAAAATAAAATTGCAGCTGGCATTTTAACCATTATTCGTTTATTTCTAGGATATTCTTGGTTTACTTCTGGATTTGGCAAATTAACTGGTGGAGGATTTGATGCTTCTGGATTTTTAACAAATGCCGTTACTAACCCTGTGAAAGGTCCAGATGGTGCAGTAGTCTATGGATGGTATACAAGTTTTGTCGAAGGATTTGCGTTACCAAATGTTGGTTTATTTAATGTTCTTGTACCAATAGGCGAAGTATTAGTCGGTTTAGGATTAATGTTAGGTTGTTTAACAACAGCAGCAGCACTCTTTGGAGTAGTAATGAATTTTAGCTTCTTACTTGCAGGCACAATCTCTCATAACCCTACAGACATCTTGATGGGCATGATTATCATGTTTGCTGGAGCAAACGCTGGCTATTACGGTCTAGATCGCTGGGTATTACCTTATATTAGAAAAACAATCTTTAAAAAAGAGGAAGACAACGAAGAATTGACAAAAAAACCTCGTTTAACTTAAATAGAAAGGCTGGGACAAAAGTATTCCAGCCAAGGATAAATCCGAACAATTATACGAAGATGATAATGAAAATTCCGTATAATTGTTTGGTTTTTTATTTGTTTTTAAAGGATGTTTCCATGAAGTTTAGTGCGATTCCCCGCAGCCGCTATTTACTAGCTAATTTAGAGATTGTTCGTCTTTATCTATTATTTATTTTGTTTTGTCCCAACTTCTTTCTCTCTTTGCTGCCATTCATTAAATAAACTAATCTTATGCTCCTTTAGACTTTTTTGACAGTCTATAATCCTTTGATTTAGGCTTCCTTTAAATAATAAGCTTAAATCTTTTTGTTCTATCTTAAACCGTCCATCTACTAAAGCGTCTAAATATATACTTAATTGTGTAAATTCATCGGGATAGGTGGTCATTAATTCTTCCCACAGAAATCCAGTATAGCACCAAATATTTTTATTTATCTGTTTACATTCTTTGGCTAATTGGATAAGTTCCCTTATTTGCAGCATTGGTTCACCACCACTAAAGGTAATATCATTTAAAGGGTTTTGATTTACTTTGCTCATGATTTCGTCAATCGACATTTCCCTTCCTCCATTGATTCTCCAACTCTCTGGATTATGACACCCTCTACAATAATGAGTGCACCCTGCGAAAAAGATAGTAGTTCTTAGCCCTGGACCGTCTACAATGCTATCCTCCACAATGGACAATACTCTCATCGATGTTTAACTCTTTCCCGCTCTTCTGCACGTTTCGCACTATTCCAACGATCAAGAGAGCCGACAAGATAGCCAGTTATTCTTCTAATTCTTTCAATCTTTGACTCTTCCTTTTCCCCACAATTAGGACATTCGTTATTAATTATCCCTTTATGTCCACAGCTTATACAACGATCAACAGGGTGATTAATACTTCCATAGCCAATTCCTGTTTCTTTCATCGTCCGGACAATTTTTTCAATCGCATCTAAATTCTTGTTTGCATCTCCATCTAATTCTACATACGTTATATGACCTGCGTTTGTTAGTGAATGAAATGGCGCTTCTCGTTGAATTTTTTCATATATAGAAATCGGGAAATGGACGGGAATATGAAAACTATTCGTAAAGTATTCTCTATCTGTCACTCCTTTAATAATTCCAAATTTCTTTCTAGCAGCTCGTAATGCCTTTCCAGCAAAAGACTCTGCTGGTGTTGCAAGGAGAGAATAGTTTAGCTGATATTTTTCCAATGCTTCATCCGCTTTTTGGCGCATAAACTGTACAATACGCAAACCAATTTCATAGGCCTTTTCACTTTCTCCATGGTGGACACCGAGTAAAGATACAAGACATTCTGCTAAACCAACAAAACCAATAGATAATGTTCCTTGCTTTAAAATGTCCTCAACCTGATCATCCAACTGCAATTCTTCTCCACCTTGCCAAACACCTTGGCCATATAAAAACTTGAAATTTGCTACTTTTTTCTTTCCTTGATATTGAAATCTTTCATGTAACTGCTGTATAACCAATTCTGTCGTTTCATCCAATTTTTGAAAAAACGATTCTATTGTGGTTGACTCTAAAGCCAATAGAGGGAGATTGATACTGGTGAAAGATAAATTCCCTCTTCCAATCGTTTGTTCACTCCCATGAATATTTCCCATTACTCTAGTTCGACACCCCATTGTTGCTACTTCTGATTGAGGAGTGCCATTATAATAGGCCAAATTAAATGGCGCATCGATGAATACAAAGTTAGGAAACAATCGTTTGCTTGTTGTTTCAATCGCTAAGCGGAATAAATCATAATTCGGATCTTCTTTTTGAAAATTAATTCCGTCCTTTACTTTAAAAACGATAATCGGAAAAATGGGGGTTTCTCCGGAACCAAGCCCCGCTTGTGTAGCCAGTAATAAATTCTTTGTTAGCATTCTGCCCTCTTTCGATTGATCGGTTCCTAAATTCACCGAAACAAAGGGAGTCTGACCGCCCCCGCGCGAATGCATACTGTTACAATTATGTATAAATGCCTCACAAGCCTGATACGTTTCTCTTTCGGTCCATTGCCATGTTTTTCTTTCTAACTCTTCTTCATTTTGAATTATCTCACTTAGTCTTGCTCTATTTTGTCTGTATGTTTTTTGTACATATGGTGCAAGGTCATAGTCTAACATTGGGATAGCTTGTCCCCCATGCTGCTGATTCTGGTTGGCTTGTAAAATGATTGATGTCAGTGCCATCGCACTCATAATAGATTTAGGTTCTCTCATAAACCCGTGGCCAGTATTAAACCCACTCTTTAAAATGGTTGCTAGAGGGATTTGACAGCATGTTGTCGTACCAGAAGAATAAAAATCAAGATCATGGATATGGATATATCCTTCTTGATGCGTTTTTTTGACGTTTTCCGATAGTAAATGTTCTACTGTATAGTATTTAGAAGCAGTAGCAGCAAATTGCATCATATGGCTCATCGGTGACATTCCATCCACATTTGCATTTTCTTGAATTAAATCTTGATTATCGCTTCTAATTATTTCTTCAAATTCATTTAATAATTGGACATTATTGCCCATTTAACTCACTCCATTCATCAAGGAATCTTTATCCATTATAATAGCAACCTATTCATTTTTTCTATATATTGTGTTCAATTCACAAAAAATACACAATATATAGAAATGATCAAACGGTGTAACGTAAGGAATATAAAGCTTTACACTATTCACAAAGTATTTTTATTGATAAACTTATTGTAAAATCAGTAGTAAAGGAAGGATAATTATGAATTCAAAAGGGACTATACAAGAGGATACTCTATATAGTAATGAGTTAGGAGAAGAAGTAACTTTACTTATCTATCTGCCTCCAGCCTTTTCTCCTCTTTATAAATATAATTTGCTTATCGCACAAGATGGGAAAGATTATTTTCAATTCGGGCGCATCGGCAGAGTGGCGGATGAATTACATATAAATCATCAAATAGCAGATAGTATTATCGTTGGTATTCCTTATTCCACTGTCCAAAATCGCCGGGAAAAATATCATCCAAACGGAACCCAAAATAAAGCCTATATTCGCTTTTTGGCACATGAACTTGTTCCCTATTTAGATGAACAGTTTCCGACCTTCCAAATGGGATTAGGACGTGGCCTTATTGGCGATTCGTTAGGAGCAACCGTCTCATTAATGACTGCTTTAAAATATCCGCATACTTTTGGAAAGCTTATATTGCAATCTCCACTAGTAAATGATCATGTTTTAGAAACGGTACGCAAGTTCGATCATTATCATTTACTTGAAATGGATCATATTATCGGTACAGGCGAAACAGCTGTCAAAACAACCATTCACACAACTGAAGATTTTCTTGCCCCAAATCGAGCATTATCCCAGCTATTGCAGTCAACAAATGCTGATTATACGTATGAGGAATTTGACGGAGATCATACATGGAAACATTGGCAGCCATATATAGCAAAAATGCTAGTTAAAATGTTTCCTTCTTAAGAATGTTGTTTTTTTATAGAACCCATATAAAACGTAGTGTATGCAGACTACGGATAACAGCAACAAACTTTACGAAACCAGCTATTCATAAAGAAAATTAACCATCAGCAAAGGTGTTCCTCAAGCCTTCACTGATGGTTAGTTGCGCTTATCGGACCTTTATGGGGTAAGTTTAGTCCTCGATTTTCCTTAGCTTCAAATTGGTCCGTTAAAAGTGGAATAAAGCAAACCTCCGTTCGCCAAACATTAGATTTTTTCTGAAATCTTTGAACTAAAAAGAAGAATTTTGTTATAATATCTTACATATAGAACATTGAAATCGTAATAATAGATAGTCCATTTTCTATATTTTAAATTAAACCTTTTATTTTGAAATGGAGGTCCATCGAATGAAATACGGTATTGCTATTTTCCCTGGAAAAGATTTGCAGGATTTGGCCAATTCTCTTCGAAAAAGATATGATCCAAAATATGCTTTAATTCCACCACATATTACGTTAATCGGCGATTTTGAAGCTAATAATGAAGAGATTGAAGAAATAAGTAAAAAACTGGCAACGATTGCAAGCCATTATCATTCTATTCCCATTAAAGTAACAAAAGTCAGTTCTTTTAAACCCGTAAGCAATGTTGTTTACTTAAAGATTGAGCCAAGTACAGACTTAGAACACCTGCACCAAGAACTAATAAGTACATTGGCTGTTAACCCAGAGCATCCATTTGTTCCGCATATTACCCTTGGGCAAAATTTATCGAGTGACGAGCATTTGGATTTATACAGTAATTTACGGATGCAAAACTACAATTTTGAAGAAACAGCGGACCGTTTCCATTTGCTTTATGAATTGGAAAATGGATCATGGACAGTCTATGAAACATTCCGTTTAGGAAAGGAATAGTGAAAAGTGGAAGTAGTAGTTGTTAAAACAGATAAAGAATTAGAAGATGCATTTTATGTACGACAAACTGTTTTTGTAAAAGAACAGAACGTACCAATGGAAGAGGAAATTGATGCGTATGAAAAGGATAGTGTTCATTTTGTCCTTTATGATGGCGACAAACACCCAATTGGTGCTGGACGCTATCGAACCTTTGATGAATACGGAAAAGTGGAAAGAATTTGTATTCTCTCTACCAATCGCAAAGGAGGCGCAGGTAAAGCAATTATGAGTAAAATTGAGGAATATGCCCTAACTAGCGGTGCCCCTGCCCTAAAACTAAACGCACAAACACATGCGATTCCTTTTTACAGCAAATTAGGATATGAAGTAGTTTCGGAAGAATTCTTGGATGCTGGTATCCCACATAAAACAATGATTAAGAAATTATAAGGTTATTTTGGTTGCCCTATTGTTTGAAGCAAAGCTTTCCTGCTAAAAGGATAAAGCTTGTGGTTAAACTTAATAGGGCAACCTTTTTTGTTTCCACGATTATAGAATATAAAGGTTTAATTTTTCTACATCTGCCCAAAATAAATGTAGGAAAGGGTGATTTGCATGGAATTCACACATATATTCGGCGAACTTTTTATTGGCTATTTCTTATTGCTTCTTTTAACAAAAGTATTAGGAAAAACACAAATCACTCAGATTACTACATTTGACTTTGTCTCTGTCTTAGTACTAGGTGAGCTTGTTGGAAATGCTATGTATGATGCAGAAACTGGAATTAAGGAAATTATTTATTCCATACTTGTTTGGGGAGGGCTAATTTACATAACAGAATTTATTACCCAAAAGTTCCGAAAAAGCCGACAACTTTTAGAAGGAAAACCATCCATCATTATAAATAAAGGCAAAATTGATTTTAATGAGTTAAAGAAAAATCATTTAGATATTAATCAATTACAACATTTACTTCGTGCAAAAGATGTTTTTTCGATTACAGAATGTGCTTTTGCTATTCTAGAAACAGACGGTACAATAAGTGTTCTAAAGAAATCCGCGTTTGTTAATCCAACTAAGCAGGATATGAATTTACCACTTGATATTATTTCCCTACCGATAAGTATCATTCAAGATGGAGAAATCATAAAGGAAAATTTACCTCGTGTTGGTTGGAATGAGGATCAATTAATACAAGAATTAAAAAAACAAAATGTTCAATCCCATAAAGATATTTTATATGCCGAATGGCGCGAAGGGTCGCCATTATTTATTCAGAGCTACAAGATGAATTAAAACCCTTTATATCTGTGCATGAAAATAAGTGCCTTTTCCAGTTAATTGCGCCATTAACTTCTCATTGGCTGCTTGTTCTTCATGCATGTGTTTTTGCTGGTAAGAAGTCTGAGAAGGATGTTTCATCTCTAGATTGGCAGAAAAATTAGCGATTTTTGCAACAGGATAAATTTCTTCTTTCTTATAATTCTTCGCTTTGCTAACAATATCTCTAATCGCATACTGGTCTGCTTGAAAATGAGTGATTGGTAAAATATATCCCATCAGAATCTGTCCCTTCTTTTTTATTATTGGCTGTTTTGGTAAAGTTTGTTTCTATTCCCCGCGACCTGAGTATACTTCGCTTTTCGTGGGGAAAACGGAAGCCTCCTTAACGTCTGCCTCTCGGATTTCATCTATCTCGCTAATCTCCATAGCGTCTACGTATAATCAGGTTGCTCCATATACTATCTTTTACATTCTCCTATTAACAATCAACCTTATTATGGTATCCTTTTCCCTTCTTTTCCAAATACTAAACCCCTTTTCTACTCTTTCAACTATCCTCTGTTTTTGATATGATAGATATTATTTCTAATAATGCACGGTTACATGTATTACTAATAGATTCGAGGTTTCCTATGTTAACAGCTTTTTATTATGATAGACTCATTTCATTGCATACAATTGACAGACAAGAATTACAGAAAATTTATGAAGCTGGTAAAAATGGTTTTCTCGCATGCTCTGTATGTGGAGAAGCGGTAAAGCTATATTTGGGAATAAAAAGCGCTCCCTACTTTTATCATTATTCTTCTAAACAACCATGTATGACAGAAGCTCCTAATGTTGAAGAGGAACAAGCTGCTACCATTGATATCAATTACGAAGAGAAAAATGGCTTTCGAATTCCTAAGAGTAGAAGTATTTCGAAAAACAGTACAGAAAACACTCCTTTTCAACCGCCAATGTCCGTTAAAGCGACCAGTCATACATCTGAAATCGCAAAAAGTAAACCAGTCACTTTCCCAAAGGAATCTTATTTAACTATTCTAAAACAAAATGGCTATTCTCTTGATACTACCCAAAGTAAAGCTGTTGCAATAGATGATGGACCAATTCTGGTACTTGCTGGTGCAGGAAGCGGCAAAACGCGTGTACTAACGATGCGTGCAGCATATCTCATCCATGAGAAAAATGTTGATCCGTCATCCATTATGCTTGTTACTTTTACAAATAAAGCGGCTAATGAAATGAAAGAACGGTTATTGCACTATCCAATGATGAATAAAAGCTACGTGCAAAAAATTGTTTCAGGAACTTTTCATAGCATTCTCTACCAAATATTAATTTTTCATGAACGAGAGAAATGGCAGCGAAATAAGCTATTAAACAGTAATTGGCAAAGAGAACTTTTATTAAAGGAAATTGCAAGAGAAAAGCAAGTGGAAGAAAAAGACTTTCCTTTCGATGCAGCTCTTCAATTGATAAGCGCTTGGAAAAACAGCATGCTATTCCCTAAGGAAGTTAAACCTGTTAATGACTGGGAAGAAAAAGTCGCCCAGTTATACATTGGCTATGAAACGAAAAAACAACAGCGAAATCTGTATGACTTTGATGATATGCTTCTTGGTGGCTATCATTTCTTTCTTGAGAATCCAACTATATTGGAATCTTATCAAAGACGTTTTACTCATTTCTTATTGGATGAATTTCAAGACATTAATAAAGTGCAATATGAATGGATGAGGCTAATGGCTAAATCAGCACAATCTGTTTATGCAGTAGGCGATGATGATCAATCTATTTATTCCTTTCGCGGCAGTGATCCAAAATACCTGTTAGATTTTGAAAAAGATTATCCGAATGCTAAAACAATTATTCTAGATTATAATTATCGCTCTTCTCAAGAAATTGTATCGGTAGCTAAATCCACTATTAGTAAAAACACGAAAAGACGCACAAAAAAAATGATTACTGGCTATTCAGGTAAACATCCGCTTGCTTTTTATCCATATGACGAAGAAGAAGAAGCAACCATGATTTTGAGCGATATTCAAGAAAAGATAAAGATGGGGTATGAGCCTAAGGATTTTGCGATTTTATTTCGGACAAATACAAATAGTCGGGCTATGTTTGAGCGACTTGCTTCGTCTAGTCTGCCATTTCGTTTAGAACAAGATACTGGCTCCTTCTATCAAAGATTTATCGTCAAAAGTATGATGGCTTATTTAAAACTTATCCATGATCCAGATAATCAGCAGGCTGTTGCCGATATTCTTCCTACCCTGTTTTTGAAAAAAACCGTGTTACAGGATATTAAAGCAACAAGTATTCTAGAAGATTGCAGCTTTTTAGATTGTCTTGTTTTTATTAAAACAGGCTTTGCCTTTCAAGAAAGCAGATTAAAAAAGATTCCAGAAATAATAAAACGATTAATTCGTTATTCTCCTTTAGATGCGATAAATTATATTGAAAAAGAACTAGGCTTCCAGGAGTTCATCAAAAAACGAGGCAATGAAGGAAATCAGTGGGATAAAGGGTCAGATGATATCCGCGATTTAAAGGTTGTTGCCCGCAAATTTCAATCAATTAAAGAATTTGTACAATATACGGATCATATGATAGCGATGAATGAAGAATTGCGAAAACAATTCAAAAATGAAGAGAATGTCATCAGCTTAAGTACGATTCATCGTGCAAAAGGTTTAGAATATAAAACGGTCTATATTCTTGGTACGGTTGATGGATCTATCCCTCATGACTTTGCATTAGATTCATTCCGCAATAACAACATCATTCCGTTAGAAGAAGAACGTCGTCTTTTGTATGTTGCAATGACAAGGGCACAACAAGAACTATTTTTATCAATTCCTATGTATTTAAGAGGCAAAAAAGCAAAGGCTTCGCGTTTTTTATCTCCCTTGTCGATAACAGCTTTTACTTCTGAAAAAAAAGATTGCCCAATAATATGAGTTTCTATTTTAAAAAAAATAGGGTAACTATGTCATGAATTCGAGTAGTTACCCTTCCTTATTCCTTACTTTTTATTAATCATATTAGATAAAGTATTGAAATCAAGCTGTTTGCCGTCTTTTACAATAGATTGAACGATTTTATCCTCTGTTTGTTTCGGAACAGACTTTCCAGCTATTTGTGATACTCTGCGAATAACACTTCTCACTGTTTTTTCATCTTTAAAATTAGCATTTTGTAAGGAATTCGCTAGTTCCAAAATATCTTTCATATTTACGCCAGTTTTTGACTCGATATTTTTAAAGAAATTATTGTTCATACCTGTGTTTCCTCCTTCGATGAGCTACTTTACATTGTATGAAACAAAGAAAAAAAGGTGAGAACATAAGAAAAGAAAACAAAAAATGAATAAAAGGCTTATTAAAATAAAAGGCTGTTTTCGTAAAGTTTGTTGCGATTACCCGCAGCCGGAATACACTTCGCTTTCCGTGGGGCTAAGCTTAAGCCTCCTCACTTCGCCTCCGGGGTCTCAGACTGTCTCGCTAATCCCCGTGGCGTCTTCGTGTATTCCGGCTGCTCCATTTTTCCAACTAATTCTTTTTTCCTATTGAATAAACAACAATCCTTTAGAAAACAGCCAAATAAAAAGGAGCTCTCTATGAAAGAGAACTCCTTTCCCCATTAACTAATTGATTAGTTGTAGAAGCTAGCTCCTACGATAACTAAAAGGATAAATAAAACAACGATTAATGCAAAGGAAGAGATACCATATCCTCCACCGCCATAGCCGCCGCCATAGCCATATCCACCATAACACATTCCTACTTCACCTCGTTTCTCCTTGTACTCATTATCAGAATATGGAGAATTGAAGTTTATGTATAGGCAAGCTACTAATAATAATTAGAATGTACGAATGTCATGAAAAAAATTATGCTTTAAGTATATTTCAACACCGAGTTATTCTAATCATAAAAATCAAAAGTTAGCTCTCCTTGATAATCTATTTGCGCGAGAAATACTTCACTTAAATGTATTCCTCTTTTTCTAAGTGCTGAATATACCCATTTCTCCGTAAGGTTACATTTTTCTAAAGTACTTTTATTAATTTTGCCGTCCATAATAATAGTATATAACTCTTTTTCAACAGGTGGTAAATCGATCATATCCTCTACAAGTAAAGGCTGTTTTGCTTTTTTTAAAAGGACACTTAATTCCCCATTTGCTTCTAATGTAGCAAATTCCACATCTTCTACTCGAAAGATAGCCTTGATTCGTAATTGCTCCAATAATTCATCTATACTATACTTTTCTTTTTTTAGATGCTTTTCGATTACGTTACCATCTTTAATAAACACAGTTGGTGTGCCTTCCACAAAATCTCTAAAGCGTTTGTACTTTAAAGATAGATAACTGATTGTAATAGGAATACATGTCCAAATGACAATAGAAGCAACCCCATCTACTATTTTCAACGTAGAGTCCAATGATATAGACCCAGCAATATCTCCAACTGTTATTCCAACAATATATTCGAAAAAGGAAAGCTTTGAAAGTTGCTTTTTACCGAGAAGTTTTGTAATAAAAAACAAACTGATAATAATCAAGATAGATCGGATAATTGTACTAATTAATTCATCCATATCAAGACCCCTAGTTATCCTATTCATTCTTTCATAAAAATTAATTCCTTTTATATCAGTATTTACCCCTTAGGCTTAAACAGCAATGCACCGATAAAACCAAATATAATAGCAGCAGATATCCCTGAGCTTGTTACTTCGAACATTCCAGTTAATACGCCGATTATACCGTGCTTTTCTGCCTCTTGCATTGCCCCGTGCACTAATGCATTACCAAAACTCGTAATTGGAATTGTAGCACCTGCGCCTGCAAAATCAGCAAATGGCTCGTATAATCCAAATCCATCCAATATCGCACCAGCAACAACTAATGTCGTTAATGTATGTGCAGGGGTTAGCTTAGCAACATCAAACATAAGCTGTCCAATAACACAAATAATTCCACCTATGACAAATGCCCAAAAAAACATTGGAAGCATAGTAATTCCTCCTTTTCCTTTATTTCATTCCCTATAACAATTAACAGGGGAAACTTGATACCCTGTCTTACTGATTAGATTTCAATTGATACAGCGTGAGCGATACAAGGGATTGATTCATTTTGTTGCACAGTTAGTGGAGAAAGAAGTGCACCAGTTGCTACTAATAGAATTCTTTTATACATCCCTTTTTTCATTTCATTTAATAAATGTCCATACAGTACAGTAGCAGAACATCCCGCTCCACTGCCTCCAGATTGCACAGGCTGCTCATTTGTATAAATTAATAATCCACAATCTTTCATTTTATTTTCATCGATCGCCAAGCCTTTTTCCTTTAAAAGCCCTATTGCCGTTTCTCTACCGATTTTCCCTAAATCACCTGTTACAATTAAGTCATAGTGAGAAGGATCCAAATTCAAATCTTGAAAATGAGTAAGGATGGTATCTGCAGCAGCTGGAGCCATTGCCCCACCCATATTAAAAGGATCTGCTAATCCCATATCTACAACTTTTCCAATTGTCGCAGAAGTTGTATACGGTAGTTGCTCATTTGATTGATTTTTGGTAACTAAGGCAACGCCAGCACCCGTTACGGTCCATTGAGCTGTTGGCGGCTTCTGACCACCATATTCCGTTGGATAACGAAATTGCTTTTCTACGGCTGCATTATGACTAGAGGCACCTGTTAAGACATTATTTGCCCCTTGATAGTTAACCATAAAAGAAGCAAGTGCTAAGCCTTCCATAGACGTTGAGCAAGCGCCAAATAACCCGAAATAAGGTATTTTTAAATCTCTTGCTGCAAAGCTTGAGGGCGTAATTTGGTTGATTAAATCACCAGCTAAAAAAAACTGTGTATCTTCTGGCTTGGTTTCTGCTTTTTTTAAAGCTGTTTGTGCCGCTTCTTCTAATAAAATGCGATGGGCTTGTTCATAAGAGGTTTTCCCCATCCATAAATCATCATGCAATATGTCAAAATCATCAGCTAGCATTCCATTTGCTTCAAAGGGACCGCCAGATACCCCGGTAGCTTTTATTACTGGATGATTTTGAAAAACCCAGGATTGTTTTCCCTGAAGCATTAGAATCCCCCCGTCATCATAATAAATATTGTTTTAATAAGCGCTACTACAAATGCAGAAAATACTCCGAATAAAATAACCGAACCAGCAAGTTTGAAGATATTTCCGCCAACTCCAAGTACAAATCCTTCTGTACGATGTTCAATAGCTGCAGAAATAATACTATTACCAAATCCTGATACAGGAACTGCGCTTCCTGCTCCTGCAAATTGTCCTAATCGATCATAAATTCCAAACCCCGTCAATAACATAGAGAGAAAAATAACCGTTGCTGTTGTCGGATTACTAGATGTTTGTTCTGTAAAATGAAAGAAATAAATATAGAAATAGGAAATGAGCTGTCCTATCATACAAATAAACCCGCCGACAAAAAATGCTTTTATGCAATTTTTTAGAACAGGCCGTTTTGTTTCATATTTTTGTTCGAATTTTTCATATTGCTGTTGTTCTGGTGTTTTATTCTTTCTTTTACTATCTGCCACTTTTTGCCCTCCTTACGTCAATTCATTATTTAGTTTAATAATTTCTTTTAAACGCTTTTCCGCTTTTTCTTTGCTAAAGTCTGGCTCTTGGGTTTTATCCCATAAGCGAATGGTTTCTAAGAAAATTTTAAAATCACTGGAAACCGTGAATTTTTCATCTGGATATTTTGATTTCAGCTTTTCTGTTAATTCTTTTTCAATTCGTTTCATTTTGAAACGGGCCATCTGCTTTACCTTATAGGCAACTAATGTATCCTTTTTCCCTTTAATCACAGCTACATCATAAATAGATGGCATCATACTTGTTTCTTCTTTTATTCCTTGGAGCAATTCCTCTTGACCGGCTGCTGTCTCCGTATAAAGAGCGATTGGAGCTGGATCTACCTTTTTCAGCATAGACCATCTGCTATTCGGAGTTTCTTTCTCACAACCAGTTAAGAATACACATATGCTAAAAATTAAAATATAAAAGGCATACTTTTTATTCGTCATATTCTTCCCTTCCTATGTAAATGATGAATTGATGTATCTTTATTTTTTTCTTATTAAGCATTATTTATTAGATATTTCCAAAACAAAAGACATCCAATTTTTTCAAACTAACTTTTGAGTACAAAAAAAATACCCGCACAAAGTCGGGCATTTTGCTTATTTTGATAATTTTTTTCCACAATTACATCCAGATTTTTTTCTTTTGCTTTTAGTTGGTTGTGGTTTTTTTGGTTCAGTTACTTTAGGTACTTTTTTTCCTAGCAACTCCAATCCCTCCAATATAATTATCTATGCACGAATAATGTGCTTATCACATTGTATGATGGTCAAAACTGTATGTGTAAATAACCAGCCTACCTACTAGTAACTATTCAACAAACAGTCTTTGTAAAACAGCTTCTATCAAAGAAGCAGCTCCAGCTATGGCAAAGACGAGAACAAAAGGTTCACAAATGCTTGGAAAGAAATAATATAAAATAGTAAGAAAGATAGCAACCCACACACCAGTACACCAATAACAGCTGATTAATTCACCAAAAAACCTGCGAATCTTTCCTGATTTAGGAACAATATAAACTTCTATCTGCCCATCTTTATTTTGTTCTTTTACTTCTTCCAAGAAAATTCCCCGAATAAATTCTGTGATTTGATCAAAAACGATTAATCTTGTTAAACGAAAACTTGCCAAAATTAATAAAAAAAGCTCCATCCAATGGATATTCATCCAGATTCTCCTCTCTAATCGACCAAGATATTCAATACGAATGGTCAAACGCCCAAATTTTGAGAAAAAAGGCGTTTGTCCGTAACCCATAAGGCTCTTCGGCAATATGTTAGTAATGTAAGAAACATAAAGAAAGAAACAAACAAGGAGGAAAACAATTATGGGTTGTGGAAAAAAAGAAGATATTTACGGTACATCCAGCTGTGTTTGCGAAGTGGTTCGTGCCATTAAAGATATCCAAGATAACGCTGAAGACACTTGCGAATGCGAAACTAACTGTTTCTCAGAGCCGCTAGGATCCCTTGTATCTCCAACAAAGCGTAACAAAGCAGATACTCGTGTATTCGTTTTAAGCACTGCAGATGGCTCTCCATTCCATGCATTTTATACAGGTTCAGACTGCAACTGTGTATCCATCTTTTTCCGAGTAGAGGACGTATTTGATAACTGCTGCGCAGTATTAAGAGTTCTTGCTCCGATCGGTAAAGACAGAGAAACACTTGATATCGTAGGACACAAAGGAATCGACTTAAGCAAAATTTGTGAATTAGAAGGATTCCGTCGTACTTCAAGCTGCATAACAGTTGACTTAAAATGCTTCTGTGCTGTTCAATGTATCGCTGATGTTGACTTAAATATTTGTGACTAATAACGGAAATTAGTATATGTTTTATCTCGGAGGACGTCTTTTAGGCGCCTCCATTTTGTTTTACTCCTCTCTGTTTTCATTTTATGCGCAGAAAAAGTTTGCCATGTTACTAGACAAGTCTGATTCAAATCTGTTCACGAATTTGTTAAAAATAGGTTAATGAGAAGTCCAAAATTAATACCTGTTGTTTACGCTAAGGGAGTATGAAATAACTAATCCTTTCTGACTGATTGCGTAAAAGCAAGTTTTTTTTTTGCTTTATGAAAAAATGGCATTCATTCGCTTTATGAACGCCTTTTTTCTTGCTCTCTTGTTCAAAAATAGCGTTCATTCACTTTATGAACCCAAATTTCCCCTTTCTCTCTTGCACTAAAGCGGCGTTCATTTAAAATAAATTCCCCCACACACATGCTACCTATAAATAAAAAAGGTTATTTCAATTTGATAAATGCTCGAAATATAGTAGTAAAACCACTATATTTTAGGCACAGAATCTAATTGAAATAACCCTCTTAATAAATAGGCATTTATATACCAATCATTCTTACTTCCTGAATCACAGGTATATTTAAAGTGATGGTGGTCTGATCCATTAACTTTATATCTACTTTATCTTCTTTTAAATCAATAACAAATCCACGAACATTTTCGTTAGCAGTTATAACCAGACACGGTACGGGCGGTAACTGTTTAGGAAAATTAAGTAAGTACTCCAATTTCTCGATAATTTCCATTTCTTTAAAGCTCTTCAATCGTTTAAAGGCTGGTTTTCTTGGCGTTTTTTCAGCCTGCTGCTCTTGATAATGTTGGATTTGTTCTTGGAGATTAGAAATTGTTTGTTTCTCCGCTCCTTCTTTTACTTGCTCTTTTTGCTCTTTTATTTCTTGTAGCATTTCTTCCTTCTGCTTTTTCTCCATTAGCTCTTTGTATTGTTTTTGTTTGGAAATTTTCGCAGAATAGCTGACTTGCATATTGCCTTCCATCATTTTTGTACCAGACAGAGAAAGCTGAGGCTTACCATTCTCACTATACATCAAATTTCACCTCCTAAAATAAACAACACAATTTTATAGGATTCATCCTAATGTATGCATGATTTGCCTAATATGTAACTTTAATTAACGAAAAAGGGATAATTAGTAGCTGGAGAGGAATGAATGAAACAAGAAAAGCACAAGCACCTGCTTACACGGACAAACTGGAAGTACACGTGAGGTTCCTGAGGTAAAATTAGTGCGTTAGTGAGCCGATATTGACTTATCGTAAATAGAGAACGGGCCATCAGCCAATATCTCCTAAGTGCCGGGAGCTAGACACCAAATTAATGTGAGAAAACTTATACTTTCTAAAACGTTGAAATAACAAAAGGCAACCAATCACCAAAATTAACGGATAGGTTGCCTTTACTTTAATGGAATTAACCAACAATATGAAAACCTGAGTCTACATGAATATTTTCTCCAGTAATTCCTCTTGCTAAATCACTGAATAAGAATAATGCCGTATCCCCTACTTCTTCTGGAGTAGTTGTTCTTCTAAGTGGAGAACGTTCTTCGATTTCTTTTAGAATCGAATTAAAATCACTAATTCCTTTTGCAGATAATGTACGAATTGGACCTGCAGAAATGGAGTTTACACGAATGCCTTCTTTTCCTAAATCAGCAGCTAAATAACGAACGCTAGCATCTAAAGAAGCTTTTGCTACACCCATTACATTGTAATTTCTAATCGCACGCTCTCCGCCTAAATACGTTAAAGTCACAATGCTTCCGCCTTCTGTCATTAGTCCTTTCGCTTCTTTTGCTACAGCTGTTAATGAATAAGAGCTAATATTATGTGCTAGCAAGAATCCGTCTCTTGTTGTATTCAAATAGTCGCCTTGTAATTCTTCTTTATGAGCAAACGCAATACAGTGAGCAATTCCATGAATTGTTCCGACTTCTTTTTTAATTGCTTCAAAGCATGTAGCAATCTCTTGATCATTTGTTACATCACATGGTAATACAATGCTATCTGTTGAATCTAAAGTAGCAACAAGGTCACGAACGCTTTTTTCTAATCTTTCCCCTGCATAAGTGAAAATTAAACGAGCACCTGCTTTATGCAAGGAAGTCGCAATTCCCCATGCAATACTTCTTTTATTTGCTACACCCATTACTACATAGGTTTTGCCTTTTAATGAAAAAGTCATTCTTATTCCTCCTATATACTATTACAAGTTATTAGTACCTAGTACTAATTTTACTACAAAAAAATAAAAAAAGAAAGCACTGTTACAATAGGCACTTTTATCAATTTTATGTTTTGGAAGGTGATTCTATTTCTCTTTTGCTTTTTTCTTGGACAAACGGCAGTGGTGATGCCTCTCTGTTACCTTTTCTCCCTGCATAAGGTAGCAATCCCTATTTACATCCAACTAAAAAGCTTTCTCCTCCTTTTATCCAAAAAGGAAGAAAAAGCTTCATTACTCGCTTATTTAAAATTAAATTCCAATTGCCGCTTTAATTCTGTTACATACTCATGTGAACCCGTTACAAGAAGATGGTCATGAAGCTGTAACTCCGTATCTCCATGAGGAATAACGAAATCAGACCCTCTAAAGATGCGAACGAAAATGACATCTCCAGTGAATGGGAATGAGCGTAAAGACATTCCTTCAAAATCTGTATTTCTTAATGTAATTTCATGTAATGATGTCTCCGTATTGCCAAGTAAAGCAAAAATATTTGGAGATTGTATTAGTGCTGTTAATAAAGCCTTCGTCGATGTCAACATGGAGAAAACCTCGATATCTTCTCTTCGTAACTCCTCTTCGTTCTCCATCGATTCCACACGACAAATAACTCGGTCCACTCCTGCCCTTTTTATCATAAGACTCATCTCAGCATTTAAGAGGGAATCTCCGGTCGAAACTACAACAATATCGGCTAAATAGATATCTGTTTGTTGAAGAATCGCTTCCGAATAATTTTCCAACTCAATAATTTCAAATAAGGAATCAGCAATTTGAAAATCCTGTTTTTCTTGTTTTTTATGATAGAAAGTGACATCATACAGAGTTGACTTCAATTCTTGATAAACTTGCATTGTTACTTGATTGACTCCAATAATAGAAACTTTTATCACTTTTTCTTGAACCACATCTTTCGGGAACAATTTTTTAAAGACTATTGGAGTAATAATACAAGAGATAATAGCAACTAGAATAAAGATTCCGCTCATTTGAGGTGTTATTATGTTTAATCGTTCACCAATTGTCGATGCTGCAATAACAAGAGACAAGGTTGATGTTAATAAAAACCCAGAAGCCACAATCGTTTTGTTATCATACCATTTTTTTAAATAGTAGATGGGTAATAACTTACTGACTAATAAGGCAATTAATAATAACGGAATAAATAGTAATAGTTTAGGGTCTGTGAATAACGACCATAAATCCATCTCGACACCAATCATCACAAAGAAAATTGGGATTAGAAATCCATACCCAAAGGAATCTAACTGATGAACCAATTCCTCATTTGGTGATAATAGTGACACTAGCACACCTGCCAAAAAAGCTCCTAAAATATGTTCCGCTCCGACAGATTCTGATAAAGCGACAAGAAAGATAATCAGTGCAAATACAGCTCTTGTACCGATTTGTACCGTTCCTCTTGAAAGAGTATCCATTAATTTATTATTTTTTATTCTTCTACCAACAAAGTACAGAATTAACCCTGCTACAAAAAGAATTAATAAGAGCCAAGTATTTCCCCCTGATTCATGGATAGACGCAAAAATGGCAAGTAAAATCATTGTGACTAAGTCTGCGATAACTGCCACAAGCAAGATAATTTGCCCAATAACAGACTTCATTATATTTGCTTCTTTTAAAGTAGGAACTACTACCCCTAAAGAAATAGTTGCAATAATTATCGTCATTAAGAAAGCACTCTCAACAAAACCAGCGAGCACAAATAAAAAGCTTAATAAGATTGATAGAACAAGAATGGCGGCAAAAATAAGCGATGCTGTCGGAAAGGATTTTGGCTCTAATTTTCCATTAGGAAGGGTTTCTCTTTTTTTCTTACTAGAAAAAGCGGAAAAATCTATCTCTAAGCCACTTAAAAACATTAAAAAGATAAAACCTAACGTTGATAGAGTCTCTAGCCACATATCCTGCTCCACTAGATTAAATCCACTTTTTCCGATTATTAATCCCATTAAAATTTCCGCGACAACCACTGGAATAATATTTAGTTTTAGCCGTTGAAGAATAATAGGTGTTAACAAGGCAACCGTAACAACGATAACTAGTGATGCAAAAGAAGCACCGTGTTCCATCGCTATCCCTCCTCTTTTTCTAATTGGTTAAATAGCTCATAAACATTGTTGCCATACCAAAATAAATCAAAATACTGATAATATCATTAATTGTTGTAATAAACGGTCCTGAAGCAACAGCAGGATCAATATTAAACTTGTGCATGATAAGAGGGATAATTGCCCCAGCTATTGTTGCTACAATCAAGGTTCCAAGAATGGAAATGCCGACTAGCATACCAAGAAAGAAATCACCCTTCCATACATACACAACCATTGTAACAAGTATTCCACAGATTGTTCCCGTAATGAAACCAGTCCCTGCTTCTCTTACAATTAATTTCAAACTACTTTCTTTTCCTATATCTCCTGTGGCGATTCCTCGAACAGCTACAGCTAGAGCTTGCGTTCCTGTGTTCCCAGCCATACCAGCTATTAATGGAATAAACACAGCGAGAATGGCAACTTGATCTAACGTTTCTTCAAACCGGCCAATAAGGCTTGCTGTAAACATACCGAGAAATAATAAAATGATTAGCCACGGGAGTCTTTTTTTTGCAGCAGAAAATGGATGCTGATCAACAAAATCCATGCTAGATACAGCAGCAAACTTTGAATAATCCTCAGATGCTTCCTCTTGTATAACATCAACAATGTCATCAATGGTAATTATCCCAAGTAATCGTTTTTGAAAATCAACAACTGGAAGTGCTAAAAAATCATAGTCCTGCATTTTTTTAGCTACCTCTTCCTGATCCTCACTTACCGAGACCGAATAAATACGATCGTTCATAATTTCTTTTATTAGAGTTTGATTATCACTAATGATTAGACTTCGTAAAGATACAACACCGACTAATTGTTTTTCTTCATTTACAACATAAATATAGTAAATCGTCTCTGCGTTTGGAGCCTCTCTTTTCAAAATTTCCATTGCCGTTTCTACTGTTTGTTCTGCCGATAAACTAATATAGTCTACAGTCATAATACTTCCTGCAGTTGATTCTTCATAATGCATCAGTGCTTTAATCCTTGCTGCAGTAGGTTGTTTCATTATGGCCAAATAACTTTCTACTTGCTCTTTATCTAAAACATTTAAAATATCGACAGCATCATCAATAGACATATTTGCCAAAGTCTCTGCTACATAATTAGGCAGAAGCTTGGAAAATATCGCTTGATACTCCCAGTTATCCATTTCTAAATTCGCAAACATTTCGGCAATTTCACTTGGAGCTAAATATTCAAACACTTGAGCTCTTTCTTCTATCTCCATTTCCTTAAAAAAGGAAGCTTGATCATAAGGATGTAAATCAAGGAAATTTTTTCGAAACTCCTGTAAGTTTTCATTTTGTAAAGAATGGAGAATGACACCACGCTGTGCTTCATTTGTTAATATTTTTTCTGACATTCGCTTTTCCTCCTCTCTTTTTGGAAAATAAATATGTTTTTTATAGTAACAAAAGATAGACAATTTGTCTTTTATTTTTATACATACATGTCATCACTTTATCTTTCCCCAAAACCAGAAACAATTAACAAAAATGCTAGGTACAGCAATGGGGTATAGTATAAAAAGAACAGGAAGGGGGATTTTATGAAACTGGATATCATCGGAGATATTCATGGATGCTATGAGGAGTTCAAGCAATTAACAGAAAAATTAGGATACACTTGGGAACAAGGTTATCCACAGCATCCTCAAGGAAGAAAGCTAGCGTTTGTAGGAGATCTAACAGATCGTGGTCCTTCTTCCTTATCCGTAATAGAAACCATTTATCTATTAGTGAAAAATAATTTAGCCTATTATGTGCCAGGTAACCATTGTGATAAGCTATATCGCTTTTTCTTAGGCAGAAATGTAAAAATCGCCCATGGGTTAGAAACAACAGTAGCGGAATGGGAGCAATTAAATAAAAAAGAACAACAAAGAATAAAGGGAATGTTTAAAGACCTATACGAAAATGCACCGTTATACCACATCCTTGATAATCAAAAGCTCGTTATCGCCCATGCAGGCATTCGCGAGGATTATATTGGCCAATATCATAATAAAGTAAAAACTTTTGTGCTTTATGGTGATATTTCTGGAGAAGTACATGCAGACGGTTCACCAGTAAGAAGAGATTGGGCTAAATATTATAAAGGCAATGCGACTATTGTTTATGGTCATACTCCGGTAAGAGAAGTAAGAGAAATTCAACGTACCTATAACATTGATACTGGTGTTGTCTTCGGAGGAAAATTAACAGCCCTCCAATATCCAGAGTTGACGATTAAATCTGTACCGTCGAGTCTGCCATTTATTGCAGAAAAATTTCGCACTTTTGAAAATCAACCAGTAGTCGTCAAACAAAGCCCATGAATACATCAAAGTCTAATAAAAAGGCTGTTTTCGTAAAGTATGTTGCGATTACCCGCAGCCGGAATACACTTCGCTTTCCCTGGGGGTCTCAGACTGTCTCGCTAATCCCCGTGGCGTCTTCGTGTATTCCGGCTGCTCCATTTTTCCAACTAATTCTTTTTTTCGATTAAAAAACAACAATCCTTTAGAAAACAGCCAATAAAAAAGAGTTAAAGATCTTTTAAGTGATCCTTAACTCTTTTTCATGCCTTGCTCTATCCTTTTCATATCATCGGGAAGAGCAACGGTAAATGTCAACGATTGTTTTGTTACAGGGTGGGTAAACTGGAGAAAAAAACAATGCAGAGCTTGACGATTAATCCTGTCTCTTTTCCCTCCGTATAAGTCATCTCCTAGAAGCGGATGCCCTTTATAAGCAAGATGAACTCGGATTTGATGTGTTCTTCCTGTCTCTAGTGATAATTCTACGAGTGAGAAATGCTTACCTTGTGACAATACTCGATAATGAGTAATGGCAGTTTGCCCATCTGCTCTTACTTCTCTTTTAATAATGCTATCTGAGCATCTGCCAATTGGCTCATTAATCGTATCATTTAATGGCGAAATTTCCCCTTCTGCAAAAGCGAGATATTTTCTTTTTACATCGCCGCCTTTTTGCTGTTCGCTAAGTAAATGATGGATGTGGCGATGCTTAGCAATAAGAACTAATCCAGATGTATCTCGATCTAATCGTGTAACAATATGGGTTGTTGATTCAATTCCATGTTTCAAATAGTAACCAACTAAAGCGTTAGCCAAGCTGCCAGTAGGATGCTCTCTTGAAGGAATAGTATTCATCCCATATTCCTTTTGTACAATTAATAAATACTCATCCTCAAAAATAATGTTTAACGGAAGTTGTTCAGGACTTAATCCACTGCTAGGTAGCTCAGGTGGAAAAAGAACTACTAATCGATCGCCACTTTTCAAAGTATAGCGCACATTTTCTTCGCTCTCATTTACAAGAATCTTCCCACCTTTAAACTTTATATCTGTTAAGGCAGCCTTGGAGATACTTTGCTTCTTTAAAAAATCTTTAATGGTAATGCCTGTTTCATGCTGCATAACCCACTCTAACGTAAAGCTCAAACTATCGCTCCTGTCTATTGCTTATTCCGAAATGAAAGAATCATGTACTCGTTTCCAGAACGGAAATGGACGAAACCTTGCAAACCTTACTTTTTCTTCTGCTACTCGATATTGAATCGAATGTACTTTTTTATGTAATAGATTCAAATGATCAATCGAAATTTGAAAATTAGGTTCATTAACTGGTTTAAGTACACAAGTATGATGTTTCGGCAATATTAATGGCGATCCTACTGTTCGAAAAACTCGATTATTAATAGATGCCATTTCCGCAAGCTGTATCGCTTCAATGGAAGGATGTACAATTGCTCCACCTAATGCCTTGTTATAAGCTGTACTTCCTGAAGGGGTCGATACACAAAGTCCATCCCCTCTAAATCGCTCGAAATGTTTTCCGCTCATTTCCACATCCATTACAAATGTCCCTTCGATACTTTTGACCGTTGATTCATTTAAAGCTAAGTATCTCGTTTCCTTCTCTTCATTCTGGTAACGTACAATCACTTCTAAAATAGGATATTCAATAATGTTATATGGCGTTTTTGCGATGGCAATCACTAGTTTTTCCAATTCAGCAGGCGTCCAGTCTGCATAAAACCCTAAATGACCTGTATGCATCCCCACAAATGCCGTCTTGTCTAAACGATTGCTATAACGATGAAAAGCGTAGAGAAGGGTTCCATCTCCACCTACAGAGATAACAATATCTGGCTCTTCTTCATCATATTCAAGTTCAAAATCAAGTAAATATTGTTTAATTATTTGGACTAAGTTTTCTGATTTCGAATCACCCTTTGAGGTAACGGCAAATTTCATAAGTTTGGTAGCTCCTCTTCTCAGTTTAGAAATGCAGAATATAAAATGAGTTTCTTTTGAATTACTAAGAAAACACTAATTATTCTTGTCATTTTCTTTTTTACGATTAAAGAAAGCTTGTGCATCTTGAATTTCTCCCCGGATTAAAGACATTTCTTTATCCAAACGAAAGGCACCTTCGGCAGCTCCCTGTAACCTCATTTTAATATCTTCTGGAAATTGCCCTTTATATTTATAATTCAATGAGTGCTCAATCGTCGCCCAAAAATTCATTGCAAGCGTACGAATTTGAATTTCGACTAGGAGTTTCTTTTCCCCATTGATGGTTTGTACAGGATAGACAATTACCACATGATAGGATCGATAGCCGCTTTCTTTTCTATGTAATATGTAATCTCGCTCTTCAACAATTTCGAAATCATTTCTTTGTCTTAATAGTTCAACTACTCTTATAATATCGTCAACAAATGGACACATCATACGGAGTCCTGCAATATCCTGCATTTCCGTTTCAAGTTTGTCTAAAGGAATCCCCTTTTCATTTGCCTTATCCAATATACTTGCAATCGGTTTTACTCGCCCTGTTACAAATTCTATTGGAGAATGGTCATCTTCATGATCAAATTGACGTCTCATTCCTTTTAGTTTAACCTTTAGTTCCTCCACTGCTAACTTGTAGGGAGCCAAAAATTGATCCCATTGTTTCATATATAACACCTCATTTCCAAGGTTCTTTTCAGACGAGGTATTTCTTTTATAGAAGATTTGTTAATTATTTCTTATTCTTATCTAACAGGAGGAATGCCAACATTCTAAACTGCAATTATACTAATTCCTGTTTAAAAAAAATCTAACAAATCATTGTAGAAAAATGGATGAAACTGCTTTTTCCATATCCTCTCCATAATTTCCATTTCCTCGAATATTTTCAATTAAATATTCTATTTCCTCTTTAAAGCTTTCTAGCAATATTTCCCCATTTGCATCTTTTACAAAAAAGGCATCATTTGAATCTACTGCTTCTTTACAGTCCTTCCATACCTTTTCCGGAATTTCCAGATAAACATATTCGTTTTCTTTTTCAAGTAAATATATAAACGCAAGAGAATCAGAATCAACAAGGATTTGACCACATGCTTTCGTACTTTCTAGAATTGCATTCTCTTGCAATTGAAATACCAGTTCATTTTCCCTTTTTATTGTCTCTTTAATCTTCCATTTTTGCTTCATAATTCACCCTCCAACTATGCATATTTTACCACAATCAAAAGAATTATCATAGAAAAGCGGAAGAGCCTGATTAGCGGTGTACAAACTGGAAGGATATCGACTGAGATAAAGGAAACACGATGAGCAACAGCGAATCGATGTTGACTTATCGTAGGGAGGTAGCCTGAAGTTTGCTAACCGCTAGGCGCTGTAGCTAGACATATAGAAAAGCGGAAGAGCCTGGGTAGCGGTTTATATAACAAAAAATGAATGTAATAAGACCCTAAAAGAAAATCGTCAATAAAATAGCATGTTTGGCAATCACACTTTATAATAATAGACAAGTCATTTTGGAAAGGATTTATTTATGTCTCATAATCAAAACATTGAAATAGAATTTAAAAATATGTTAACAAAAGAAGAATACGCATTGCTCCTAACTCATTTTCACATTCAAAAAGAAGAACTATTTGAGCACGAAAATCATTATTTTGATACAAGTGATTTTGCTTTAAAGAAGAATCATTCTGCTCTAAGGATTCGCAAAAAAAAGGAAGATTATGAATTAACTTTAAAGCAGCCACATCGCGACGGACTTCTTGAAACAAATAAAATTCTTTCAAAGGAGGAAAGCGACGCTATTTTCGCAACTGGGAAAATAAATGATGAACAAATCTCTGGTCTTTTATTAAATATGAACATTAACCCAGCCTCCATATTATATTTTGGTAGCTTACGAACAATTAGAGCAGAAAAACAAATTGGAAATGGTTTACTAGTTTTAGATCATAGTTTTTATTTAAAAAAGGAAGATTATGAGTTAGAATATGAAGTAAGCAATCGGGAAAAAGGAGAAATATATTTTACAGAGTTATTATCTACCCTAAAAATTCCCGTTAGAAAAACGAAAAACAAAGTCCGTAGATTTTATGAAGAAAAATATAAACAGAAATAACCTTAATTTATTTAATCAAAGTACAAATTAAATCACTTAAAAACAGATTAATCTTTTACACCCTGATATGTAGCAATAAAGATTTTCACACTCTTTATTGCTTCTATTTTGTTAGCTACAAAAGCGTTTTACATTTTGTTATTTTAAGAAGTTGCTAATAGACGGAGGAAAGCAATGAAAATTGATCAATTTAAAGTAATGCTTGAACTCCAAGCTTTACAAGGTTTAAATTCAACAAACACTACCAGTAATGCATCTACTCTCTTCCAAGATTTTCTCAGTAATATGTTGACATCTGAAACAAATTTAACAAATTCAATCGAAAACAATACATTAGGAGCATCTTCCACACCTTTAGGATTAGCGAATAATGTTTCCCTTCTGCCACTAAGTTTAACTAAGCTGAATGCTTCATCGTCATCCACCACAGATTTCGATGAAATGATTAGAACAGCAGCGGAAAAATATAATTTACCTGAAAAACTAATAAGCTCTGTAATCAAAGTAGAATCCAATTTCAATCCAAATGCAACTAGCTATGCTGGTGCATCCGGTTTAATGCAACTAATGCCAAGTACAGCAAAATCATTAGGAGTACAAAATGTATTCAATCCATTGGAGAACATTATGGGCGGAAGTAAGTATCTAAAACAAATGTTAGAAAAATACAGTGGAAATGTCGAACTTGCTTTAGCTGCATATAATGCAGGACCAGGTAATGTAGATAAGTATGGGGGTATTCCGCCTTTTAAGGAAACACAGAATTACGTCACTAAAGTGACACAGCATTATATGGCATAATTTTCATCTCGATCTATTTACAAGCTATTTATTTGTACAATGAAATGTCGATTGTTACAATATAATTAAAGTAACGATATAAAAGAACAATAAAGGAGTTTTAAATATGGTCGAGAACATGTCGACACCTTATGAACGAATTGGTGAAGCCACATTAAATAAACTTGTAGATTTATTCTACAATCATGTTGGTCAACATCCTGACCTAGCTCCTATCTTCCCAGAAGATTTAACAGAAACAGCTCGTAAACAAAAACAATTTCTTACACAATTTTTAGGTGGTCCAACTCTTTATTCTAATGAACACGGTCATCCAATGCTAAGAGCGAGACATTTACCTTTCCCAATAACAGAAAAACGTGCACTAGCTTGGTTAGCTTGTATGGATCAAGCTATGGAAGAAGTAGAATTAGATAGCAAACTACGAGAAGAGATTTTTTCAAGACTCGTGCTGACAGCAAAACATATGATTAATTCGGAGGAAATCGAAACTAAAAAAGGTGATAACACGTGATGGAAAAAGACTTTTCTGTATCCAAGCCGAAAACAGCTGATGACAATTGCCAAGAAAGCAAACCACTCGAAATATATATGTTTATCGACCCACTCTGTCCTGAATGCTGGGCGCTTGAGCCTATTATGAAAAAATTGCAGATTGAATATGGACGATATTTCTCCCTTAAACATGTATTAAGCGGTAGATTATCTGCCTTAAATTGTAGTAAGAAAAGTAAGTATGCGAATATCGCTGAATTTTGGGAAAAAACCGCTAGTCGTTCAGGGATGTCATGTGATGGATCTTTATGGTTTGATAATCCAATCATTTCTCCTCATTTGCCTTCCATTGCACTTAAAGCAGCAGAATTGCAAGGACGGAAATCTGGTATGAAGTTCTTACGAAAATTACAAGAGCTATTATTTTTGGAGAAAAAAAATATTGCTACATTTGAAGTTCTTAAATCGTGTGCTAAAAGTGTGGGAATTGATGTAATAGAATTTATAGCTGATATTCATTCAAACAGTGCAGCTAAGGCATTTCAGTGCGATTTAAAAATCACCAGAGAAATGGAAGTAAATGAAATTCCCACACTCGTCTTCTTTAATGAAAATATCGAAGAAGAAGGAATTAAAGTGACAGGTTATTATCCATATGAGGTATACGTACAAATTATCGAGGAAATGCTGCAAATCCAACCAGAAAAAGCAGCTCCACCACCGCTTGAAAACTTTTTAGAATGTTTTAAGTTTGTCGCTTCAAAGGAATTATCTGTTGTTTATAATAAATCGATTCAAGAAATTGAAAAAGAAATGAAGAAGTTACAATTACGACAATTAGTAGAGCAAATACCAGCTAAATACGGGGTATTTTGGAAATATATTGGTTAAAAATGGGGGATGTGGCTATCTATTAAGATGCCATGTCTATTTTTTTATATAGTGTATTTTAATTATAGGAATGTCAATTTGAATAAAAATAAAAAAGGACTTGCTGTCTCAAGGCAAGGCCTTTTTTATTTTTACGAACAAAGGGGATGGGAGAAATTTTTCACGGTCAAACAAAGGGGTATAAGTTTGTTTGTGATTAACTTCACAACTAAATAGTATCATAGATCGATAATTTTCTGCAATACACCTGGTACTTTGTTCACAAAAATGTCAAAATTAAAAGATAAAAAGAAGAACCAAATGAAAAAACGAGCAAAAGAGCTGCCTCTCTTACTCGTTTTTCCATTCTAAAGACTATTGAAGCTCATTCAATAAGCTTTCCATTTCATTTAATTTCTCTTCAAAAACCTTACATGCTTCTTCAATTGGTGTTTTGCTTGCCATATCTACTCCAGCTTTTTTCAGTACTTCAATTGGATAATCAGAACTACCAGCCTTTAAGAAATCGATGTATCGTTCTACTGCTGGGTTTCCTTCCTCTAAAATTTGTTTACTTAAAGCAGTTGCAGCACTATAGCCTGTCGCATATTGATATACGTAGAAATTATAATAAAAATGTGGAATTCGAGACCATTCCAAACCAATTTCTTCATCTATAATGATATCTTCTTCTCCAAAATACTTCTGATTTAATGCATAGTATTCTTTTGTCAATAAGTCTGCCGTTAAAGGCTCGTTATTACTTGCTTTTTCATGAATTAATTGCTCAAATTCAGCAAACATTGTTTGGCGGAATACAGTTCCTCTGAATCCTTCTAAGAAATAATTGAGCAAGTATAGACGTTTTTGTTTATCCGTAATGGTTTTAAGCAAGTAATCATTTAATAGTGATTCATTACAAGTTGAGGCTACCTCTGCAACAAAAATTGAATAGTTTCCATAAGGATATGGCTGGGATTTTCTTGTATAGTAGCTATGCACAGAATGACCAAACTCATGGGCTAATGTAAATAGATTGTTTACATTGTCCTGCCAGTTCATTAGAATATATGGATTTGTACCATATGCTCCTGAAGAATAGGCACCACTTCTTTTCCCTTTATTCTCATGGACATCCACCCAGCGGTTTTCAAATCCTTCTTTTAAAATAGAAGCATACTCTTCTCCGAGAGGAGCCAATCCTTTAATGACTAAGTCTTTTGCTTCTTCATAAGGTATTTCCATTTTCACATCTTTTACCAATGGAGTATATAGATCATACATATGGAGCTTATCTACACCTAAAACCTTTTTACGCAGCTTCACATAGCGATGCAATAATGGTAAATTTTTATTAATCGTTTCCACAAGGTTTTCATATACTTGTTCTGGAATATTGTTACCAGCAAGTGCCGCATGTCTTGGTGAATCATAATTTCTAATTTTTGCGTTAAAGGTATGATTTTTTATTTCTCCACTTAATGTTGAAGCAAACGTATTTTTAAATTTACCATACGTATCATAAACTGCTTTAAAGGCATCACGACGTACACGTTGATCCGCACTCTCCAAAAAGCGTGTGTATCTACCATGTGTAACCTCTACTTCTTCCCCATTTTCGTCTTTAATGCTTGGGAATTCCAAGTCAGCATTATTTAACATTCCGAACGTGTTGCTAGATGAATCCAATACCTCTGAAGCTTGGGCAAGTAACGCTTCCTGTTCTGCATTTAAAACATGTGGACGTTGTAGATTAATCTCTTCTATCGCCTTCTTATAAAGCTTCAGTTCTTCCTTTTCTTCTAAAAAAGTATTTATGACTTTTTCATCAATCGATAATAACTCAGGAACGATATAAGCAAGTGCACTTGCAGCATGTGCATATAAGCTTTTAATACGACCTTCTACTCCTTGATAAAAGCTATTTGTTGTATCCTGGTCGTAGCGCATATGTGCATATGTATATAATATCCCAAGCCTTGATAGTAGCTCATCTTGATATTGTAAAGCTTCATAAAGTACATCAGCACTATCAGCAAGCTTGCCCTGATATTCGGTAGCCTTTTGTGATAAATTCTTTACTTCTTCAAATTCTTTGTCCCATTCTTCATCACTTGCGAAGATATCCTCTAATCTCCAAGTATCTTCTGCTGGAACCTCATTACGTAGTGGTAATTTCTTAACACCTGTTTCTGTTGACATGCTTCATCCTCCACTCTATTATTTCGCCATACGAATATAAACCTTACTACATATTCTCTGTTTGCCGACTAACTCCTTCTTATTCTAACAAATTTTCGCTCTATTTCCGATTTTAACGCATGAACTAGTTGCATACATATCCAAGTAGCATATGTGTATTTTATGCTATTTCATTTATGTTTATTGCATATCATTTAATTTTTTTAAATGCTTATAAAATGCCACTTCTTCTTGTGTCTGTACCTTATAATTTCTGATTTCTTTCCAATAAAGAAGACGATAAAAATTCGGTTTTATTTCTTCCATAATTTTCAAATTAATAAGTGTCTGTAAATATTGCTTAACGGCTACTTTCCAGTTTTTCTCTTTTAGAAAAGGCAAGTCTCTTATCTTTATATTGCCTTTTTCTATTCTCCTTTGGAAATGTCCATAAACTTTTTGGAGGGGATATATTTTTGTTGCATCGAAAAAGCTGTCTAAAAAAATAGTGGCCTGCCAATAAAGTGGAGGTGTTTCTATGAGGAAGCCTTCTTTTAAGGGTATACCGATAAATGGCGGTAAGAAATGGGGATGTAGTTCCCTTGCATATAGCTCTTTTAAAAAATGATCATTTGTTTTTGTTGGATAATGCACATCCTTTGTCTTTTGACGGTGAATCAACTCTCGCCAATAAGAGATAGAAAAATTCTTATTTGATAGGATGGGAAGTTTCAGTTCGCCCTCCATTTTTACTAAGGGATAGGAAGAAGTGGAGATAAATGTTTGAGAAATAGAGATAGGGACGGGGTTTTGAATCAAGTAAAATACCCTATCATAAGGACAATATGTTGGGAGTAGATACTGATTCTGATAAAAAGTGAAAAATTGATAAATAAAGGTGGAAAGTTTCACTTTGATCGGATTCCATTTTTTCAAATGATGAAAGCCAATAATCCAAATCGGGTAAATATTTATTTTTCGATAACCTTCTGTACGTTTTTTTACTAATTGCGGAGAAATAACTGCGCATTGATATTCGATCACATATTGCTCCTTGTTAAAGACAAAACTAATATCTGCTCGCTGCTTTATTTCTGGAAAATAAGGTTCTAATTTAGGTTCAAGATTAACTTCGAGCAATTTTTGATATAGTTGTAGCTTTCCTTGCAAATGATAAGAAGACTCAGCCTCTCCATTCCCCGCACACCATTGTGTCCTCTCATGTGCAAAATGAGTAATCTTCTTCTCCCCCATTTTTAAAATGACTCTCCCTTTACATTCTGGACAATATATCGGCAATTCACGTAAGCCTTTTAGCTCATCCTTATTTTCCATCGTAAACAAGTTAATCATTTTTCCTTCTGCCGTTATTGCTGTATACAAGTAATATCCCTCCTTTTATCCTCTTTTTTTATTATTCTTTTTTGTTCTTCTTATTCCTGCAAAAAATTTAAACTTCTCAGAAATACTCACAAAATGAATTTTCTATAAAGACAACTTTAATACTCTCTTCAGCAAAAGTAATTCTCCTAAACCAGAAAAGGGCTAAATTTTCTTCACATTACCATTGAACAAAAATGCTAACATAAAGAGAATTTTAGTCCTTTTCAGAAGTATTTCCTTACATTTATTTCATATATCAAAAAAACAGCATTTATAATAACGGAGATAACAATCTAGAAGTCGATTCAAGCATTCGATATCCGTAATGCCTTTTATTAAAGGTCTCCACTTCTAATTCGATTGAGTGAGTTATATCTTCTAAATAATCTTTCACTAGTTTTTCTGTACTTCTTGTCCTATATAAAAAGGCACTTACTTCAAAATTTAAATGAAAGCTTCTCATGTCCATATTACATGTCCCAATGGAAGCAATTTCACCATCTACAATAATAATTTTGCTATGCATAAATCCTCGATTGTATTCAAAGACTCTTACTCCTGACTCCAGTAATTCTGGGAAATAAGAACGAGAAGCATGGAAAACGATTCGTTTATCTGGTTTGCTAGGAACAAGAATCCGAACATCCACTCCACTTAATGAAGCGATTTTTATAGCAGAAAAAATATCTTCATCCGGAATAAAGTAAGGAGTAGCAATCCAAATTGATTTCTTCGCCGAAGTAATCATGCTGAAAAAAATACTTTTAATAACACTCCATTCATTATCTGGACCACCTGCAATCAATTGTACTCCGCCATGGGAATTTTCCTCAGAAACTGGTGTTAAATATTCCTCTGTTAAGAAACTATGGTTGGTCATATAAAACCAATCTTGAAGAAAAATCAATTGTAAAGACCTAACCGCATCTCCTTTCAGAAGCAAATGAGTATCTCTCCAATAACCAATCGAAGGATTTCTTCCTAAATACTCATCTCCAATATTTAAACCTCCTACAAAGCCGATATTTCCATCAATGATAATAATTTTGCGATGGTTTCTAAAATTAAATTTGCTATTAAAAAAAGGCATTTTAACAGGACTAAAAGCAACCACTTCAATGCCAGCCTCTTTCATTTCTAAGCAGAACTTTTTAGATAGCTGCCAAGACCCAACAGCATCATATAAAAATCGAACCTGTACTCCGGCTCTTGCTTTTTCAAGCAAAATATCCTTTATCTCTTGACCTATATCATCATCTCTCACAATATAATATTCCATGTGAATATGGTGTTTCGCTTTCCTTAATTCCTTTAAAATGGTCGAAAACGTCTCATCTCCATCTGTTAGTACTTGAGTGGAAGTACCAAATGAAATTGGACTATTTCCAAGTTTCTCGGCTAAGTGAAATAAATTGCGTTGATGTCCATCCAGTATCTTTTTCTTCTCTTCTTTTCGGGAACTAATTTCACGTTCAATCTTCAGAAATGCTTCTTTATCTAGAAAGTACTTTTTTCGATAAATTCTTTCTTTGCGATAGTTCCTCCCGAAGAACAAATAAAAAACAAACCCAATAATTGGAAAACTTCCTAATACAATTAACCAGGTTAATGTTTGTGTCGGATGCCTATTTTCAAAGAAAATGACAAAGCCGATAAAAATTACCGACAAACTTATAACTAAACTTAACTGTCCGTAAATTCCCCCTTTTACGGAGAAAAATAAATTAAACACATAAACAAATAGAGCTGCTACTACAAAAAACAATCCTAACCTAGCAGTATGATTCATGACAGGCACCGCCATTCTCCCATTTACTTACAATAAGCTTCGTATAGCTCATTTATTATTCCCTTATATTTACCCACAATGCCACTAAAATACTCCCATCTAAAGCGTTCCTCCGCTCTTTCTGTAAGTAGAGTGAGACCTGACATGCTTTAAGTGATTTAGGTCTATCATTACATTTTCTACAGGTGTCTATATCTATTCATCAAGCTTGGCATTTATACATCCTTCTTCTGCTTCCCTCTTATCTGTACACAAAAAAACTCTACAATGATAGGCACTAACCACACATTGCAGAGTTTCTATTTAGCATCAAATTTTTCTTATATTAATTAAAGTATTTTCTTAACTCCATAAATACTTCATTCTCCATAATAACCTTTCCATACTCTTCAAGAACATGAATAGTCATTTTGGAATCCTCTTGAGCATATTCCAGTAAAATGCTTAATGCATTTTCTACTTCCTCTTCTGGAATTTCCTCGTCAAGGAACTGTACAAATAAGTAATATTTTCCATTGTAGCTATAGAGTTTTGTATCCATTCCTTCTAGCCCTTGCATTTTGGATAAGGAAATGATGTCCTCAAAATCATTAAACGTTAAAAGAAATTCAAGACTCTCATCATACTCCTCTTCACCATCTTTTATAGTAAAGTGTTGATCCATTAAGTCTTCAAAACGTTCATCAATAGGTAAATCCTTTAGCTTATCCTCCGGAATGGAAATTTCAAACTTCTGTCCGTCTTTAGAAAGCTGCGCTTTTGTAACAAGAATTTCCAAGCCTTTTTCTAGAGCTTGAACTTGGATCCATAATGGTCCATCAAAGATAAAGTCCTCTTCTTGATGCACTTCGTCCATCATTTCCCAAAATAATTCCTCACTGCGCTCCCGATTGTACCAAATCTCCTCACGTTTAAATCCACGTTCTTCTATATCAATATACGAAATATAAAACTTTACTGTATGATCATTAATTCTTTCAATTTCCATACGCTAACACTCCCTTCAGACTATGATGGAAGGGACAAGAGACCCCCATACAGATTTGTTTTATTTCTTACAAGTAAACTTTCTGAAATAAAATATAATTTTTCCTTGTATTGTACCTTGTACTTTATATTTTATGACAAAAGCAGTATAAATGGAATTAAAACATCTTGGGTTTGAAAAAAACCATTATATGCCTATTCAAAAAACATTCACAATTCTCCATTTTTTTCATGGTTGATAGTTGACTTCTACTTATTCTTTTTTAATACCATATTCCTGTTTAGTTATATTTAGTAGTATTACCTCATAGAAATTATTTCAAACTAAAAAGAAAAGGCAATCAGTGACAGTTTTAACCAAATCCCCAAAGTTTTTATCAGAATCTGTTTCTTCTATTCATAAGGGGAAAGAAAAGGAATTAAATGTTTACCCGTGAATAAAAAAGAAAAATCTGACTGAAAGATACCAAATATATATTTGGTATCGATTAAGTCAGATCTTTTATACTGCGTTCATATTAGTTAACTAATCGTTGTGCTTCTCGTAATTGGAAAGTACGAACTTTTCTTGGTAAAAATCTGCGAATTTCATCTTCATTGTACCCTACTTGCAGCCTTTTTTCATCAATGATAATCGGACGTCTTAATAGCCCTGGGTTATTTTGAATAATGCCAAATAAATCTTGTAATGGCATTGTTTCTAAATTCACATTTAGTTTTTGAAAAGTTTTACTTCTTGTTGAAATAATCTCATCTGTTCCATCTTCTGTCATACGAAGAATTTCTTTTATCTCCTCAATAGAAAGTGGCTCAGAGAATATATTTCTTTCTTTATAAGCAATTTCATGTTCCTCTAACCATGCTTTTGCTTTTCTGCAGGATGTACAACTTGGTGAAGTGTATAATGTTACCATTTTACAAATTCACGCTCCCTTTATTTAGACATGTAATTAACTACATTCGTTATAATTATAAAAAACTTGAGTTCTTGCTTGGAAATTCTTAAATTATAATTAATTCAATCAAGTAATTTATATTAATTATTATACACTAATTGTTTGCTTTATGGTATATGTTTTAAAAAATTTATCCACAAGTATAATTAATTTCTGTATATTAGCTATTAATCTTACGTTATTTGTTGTTATTCTCCTCCTTTATGTAAGAAAAACTCGTTAAATTAAACCGAATTTCTCGCTTATTTTCTTGCTTATCATTATAGACGTTTGAAAACAAAAAAAGTTTCAAAAATTTATCGTATCTGTTAAAATATTTGTTCTAAAATATATACTTTCTGATTAATTACCCATCATTCATTTCTTTTAAACCTATTTCTATTCTCAATTAAAGATATTTTAATGAAAATGAATGTTTCCACTATTAGCTTCTCATTTATGCTTATTCATAAAATCAAATATCATCAAGTATATTTTTCTGTTCTTGGCCATTATTAAATTGAACGACTTTATCGACTGGTTCATAAGCTTCCCCGTAAAAATGGATATCATTATACGTATGAATTTTATTATAGGTTTTTACCAATGCTTGATAAACGACATCTTCGTTTTCATTATTAGGTGCCCAATAAAGTATCTCCATTGCATTTACTTCCCTTGTGGCTAGGGATAACCTTCTATACCCAATGGATGTTGCATGTTTAAACCCTTCTCTTTGGTAAAACTTAAGCCTTTTTTTCGTATCACTATCCTTGTAATTTATTGGTTCCACTTCTAATATAATTGGTTTATCCTTTTCTTTTAACTTCTCCACTAATTGATGCCCAAGCCCCTGACCTCTGGCTTCATTGGAAACAAATAAATAATCAACAAAGATAAAATCCTCTGCTTCCACATACATTAATACATGGTATTTCCCTTCATCTTTATGATAATATTCCGGAAAATCCTTTAACAAGGCTTCCATATGTTCTTGTGATTTCATTTCTTCTACGGGAAAATACTGATTTAACTTATCATACCAATGCATGCCTTAATCTCCTTTTTTCTCTTCATTTTTCGGTGTGTAATCTACATTCTTCGTATAATTATTCCCTGCATTCCATAGTAAAAACTCGTTAACTCCTTGATCATTTAATGCTTCAATCTGTTTTTGAACCTCTTCTTTTCCGTATACTTGATAATTATCTTTTCCAAGCCATGCAGCCGTAAAATCTTGAAGCCATGGTCTTGAAATAGGCGGGTTCTTTAATTCATTCAACTTTTTCTTTTCCATTTTCGTATACTCACTCACAAGTTCATAAGGATGCAAATCTGGTTTTTCAATTCCAAAATACGCGGTCCAATGACTTGGATAGATCATCGAAGAAATGACATCAACATGATTACTTATTTTAGAGAAATTTTGACCGATTCCTGGTGCTTCTTCTAAAGTTGCTGTATATCCAAATATATCCACAGAAACCTTCACGTTATAGGGTTCTAGCTTTTCTTTGGCATACTGAACAAAATCTGTTACCGCTTCTACCCGTTTCTGCCCTTCACTTTTATTTAAATTCTCATAATCACCTTTTGTATAGGTTAATTTATCTCCCTTATTTTCAAAGCCTTCTGGAAAACGAACGTAATCGAATTGGATTTCCTGGAAACCCATTTTAGCCGCTTCAATAGCAAGATTGACATTATAATCCCAAACCTTTTCTTCAAAAGGGTTAACAAATGCTTCTCCTCTTCCATTGGTCCAAACCTTTTCTCCCTCCACAAATGACCATTCTGGTTTTTCTTTAGCTAAAACGGAATCCTTGAAAACAACAATTCGCGCAATCGGATAAATTTTCTCTTTTTCAAGCTGCCCTAATAGAGCCGTCATATTTTTGATAGAATTACTACCAATTTTCCGATATGATGAGCTTTCTTCCGGCATAAAGGTCAAATTACCATGATCTTCTTTATAATCAATTACCATTGCATTTAAATCGGTCGTTTTTATTAAATCAATTAATTGATTCCATTTATTCCCTCCAATTGAATTTGCATTTACATAAATCCCTCTTACAGCATCAGGGTATGTAAATTGGAAGGAATTGTTTTTCATTCTCGGTAAAGAATCTGGCCATTGTTTAACCATAATCTCCATTTGTTTTGTTGGCTGTTTTGGAATTACCTTCTCCTCTTTCGCAAATGCAATATGTGGAACCAATAAATAGAAACTTAATCCAAAGGATAAAAACTTTTTATTCATAGTGAAAACTCCCATCTATGTACAGTATCAATTATCTACTAACGTTGTATATATTATGTATACCTTTTATTGTAACAAACACAAACAACCTTAAGCTAATTTAGTTATTTTCGAACTGCACAAAGATAGAATTGCCAATAACAAGGCTCCAAAACAAAAAAGTCGACAACCTCCTTTCCGCTGAGATTGTCGACTTTGAGAATTATTTATTCTCCAATTGCATTTTATATTTTTTACATTCACTTTCAGAGCAATAAACAAAATGTCCTGGCTTAATTTCTCGCATTTTAAGTTCTTCGCCCTCTTCATATTGATGGACGGTCGGATCATAGACTGTTCTTTTTCTTGTACGCTCTGTTTCTGGATCTGGCAGAGGAATTGCTGATAATAAGGACTGTGTATATGGATGCATTGGGTTGTTATACAATTCATCTGCAGGCGCTAATTCAACTAATTTCCCAAAATACATCACACCAATACGGTCACTTATATACTTAACCATTGATAAATCATGGGCAATGAATAAGTAAGTTAAACCTTTTTCTTTTTGAAGTTTCTTCATTAAGTTAACAACTTGTGCTTGAATCGAAACATCTAATGCGGAAATCGGTTCATCAGCAATGATAAAGTCTGGATCTACTGCTAGAGCACGCGCAATTCCAATTCTTTGTCTCTGACCACCAGAGAACTCATGAGGATAACGATTAGCATGCTCTTTATTTAAACCAACTGTATGAAGCAGTTCGTATACTTTTTCCATTCTTTCTTTTTTGTTTTTCGCTAAACCGTGTATGTCAATACCTTCTGCAATAATATCAGCAACGGTCATTCTCGGATTTAAAGATGCATAGGGATCTTGAAAAATCATTTGCATTTTGCGATTAAACTTCTTTAAGTCCGTTCTTGATTTTCTTCCATGTACGTCTTCTCCGTTAAATAGTACCTGACCACCTGTTGCATCATACAGGCGAATAATGGTTCTTCCAGTTGTTGATTTCCCACAACCTGATTCCCCAACTAAGCCTAGTGTTTCTCCTTTGTAAATATCAAAGGTAACATCATCTACTGCTTTCACGACATTAGGAGTACCGACATTAAAATACTGCTTAAGATTTTTTATTTCTAATAACTTTTCAGCCATCTTATTTATCCCCCTTTACTAATACTGGTGTTTCAAAGTTAGAGGGTAGCTTTCTTATTCTTTCTTTAACAGAAGCAGGTGGTTCTACCGCTGGCGCATCTGGATGCAATAGCCACGACTTTACAAAATGTGTCTCAGACACTTGATATACTGGCGGCTCTTGTTCAAAATCAATTGCTAGCGCATATGGATTTCGAGCAGCGAACGCATCCCCAATTGGAGGATTTGTTAAATCTGGCGGTGTTCCAGGAATAGCTGCAAGCTCATCTTCATTATCATTATCTAAACTTGGCATGGATGCAAGGAGTCCCCATGTATATGGATGTCTTGGATCGTAGAAAATTTCATCCACCGTACCCATTTCAACGATTTGTCCTGCATACATAACAGCAACTCGATCCGCAACATTTGCCACAACCCCTAAATCATGGGTAATAAAGATAATGCTTGTATCCATTTTCTCTTGCAAATCTTTCATTAAATCTAAAATTTGCGCTTGAATCGTAACGTCTAATGCTGTTGTTGGTTCATCTGCAATTAACAGATGTGGATTGGCTGCTAACGCTATGGCAATCATCGCACGCTGCCTCATTCCACCAGAAAATTCGTGTGGATATTGATCTACTCTTTTCTCTGGTTTTGGGATTCCAACTAAACTTAAAAGTTCAATTGCTTTCTTTTTTGCTTTATCTTTGTTCATTTGCTGATGTTTAATCAGTACTTCCATAATTTGCGTTCCAATACGCATTGTCGGATTCAAAGATGTCATTGGATCTTGGAAAATCATACTCATTTCTTTTCCGCGGATGCTTTCCATCTCTTTATCTGTTTTTTGAACAATATCTTCCCCATTAAATAAAATTTGTCCACCTTTAATATGACCAGGAGGCATAGGAATTAATTTCATTAATGTTTGTGAAGTAACACTCTTACCCGAACCAGATTCACCAACAATTGCTAATGTTTCTCCTTTATATAAATCAAAGGATACTCCGCGAACCGCCTGCACTTCTCCTCCATACGTATGGAATGAGACTTGTAAATCCTTTACTTCTAATAATTTTTCCATTTATCTCACTCCTTACTTACGTAGTCTTGGATCAAGCGCATCTCGAATTCCGTCGCCAATAACATTAAATGCAAAGATTGTTAAACAAATAAAGATTGCAGGGAAAAATAAGCGCCATGGATAATATTGCATTGCACCAATTCCATCATTAGCCATCGTTCCCCAACTCGCTAATGGAGGAGTTAAACCTAAACCAAGATAACTTAAAAATGCTTCTGTGAAAATAGCATTTGGAACAGTAAGTGTTAAAGTTACAAGAATTGGTCCCATTGCATTAGGAATTAAATGCTTGCCCATAATTCTTGAAACACTTGCTCCTAATGTTCTAGAAGCCAGAATATACTCTTGGCTCTTTAATGATAATACTTGTCCACGAACCATTCGAGCCATATTGATCCAGCCAGTAATACTCATTGCTAAAATCATTGTCCAAATTCCTTGACCAAGAACAACCATTAGAAGGATAACAAGTAAAAGGTAAGGAATTCCATATAATACGTCAGCTATACGCATCATTACTTCATCTGTCTTTCCACCTTTATAGCCTGCAATCCCTCCCCAGATTACACCAATTACTAGGTCAATAAAGGCTGCCGCTATCCCAATAAACAGCGAGATTTTTGCGCCATACCAGATACGTTCGAACATATCTCGACCAAGTTCATCTGTTCCAAAATAGTGTTCTGCACTTGGGGGCTGATTCGTTTTTGTTAAATCATTTTCATAATAATTATATGGAGTTAATAATGGCCCAACAAAAGCCATAGCGATTAAAAGAATTAATAGGACAAGTCCAAATACGGCAAGCTTATTTTTTTTGAAACGAGTAAATACATCTTTCCAGAACGATAGACTTGCTTTTGAAATTTTTTCTGATTCTATGCTGCTATTGCCTACTATTTCAAATTTATCTTTCGAAATTTCTTGCATCTTTACGCTCCTTTCTTCCCGCTCGATAGTTTTATTCGAGGATCTATTAATCCGTACAACAAGTCGACAAGAAGAACAGATACTAACAGGATAATACTATAAAAAACAGTTACTCCCATAATCGCTGTATAATCACGGTTGTTTATGCTTTTTACGAACTGTGATCCAAGACCAGGAATCCCGAAGATTTTCTCTATTACAAAACTACCTGTAACAATTCCCGCAGATAATGGACCCATGTAAGAAACAACTGGAAGGATCGCATTACGGATGGCATGCTTCACTGTAATATTAAAACCGCTAATCCCTTTTGCTTTTGCTGTTTTAATATAGTCATTGCTTAATACTTCTAACATAGAAGATCTAGTTAAACGGGCAATAAAAGCTGTAGGACCTGCTGCTAGAGCCACTGCTGGTAGAACACTTTGCATAAAAGTCCCCCATCTAGCTACAGGGAAAATGCCTAGTTTCATTGCAAAAATATATTGTAAAAAAGCGGCCATTATAAAAGATGGAACCGAAATTCCTAATACAGCAACAATCATCGCTAAGTAATCTTGCCATTTATTATGTCTTAATGCCGCGATTACTCCTAAGGTAACACCAATTGCTAAAGCAATGAATATTGCTTCTAATCCCAATACTAATGAAACGGGAAACCCTTCATTAATTAATTGATTAACAGTTTGGCTCTTATATTTAAAAGATGGACCAAAATCCCATTGAACTACACGTAGCAAATATTCTCCATATTGAACATACCAAGGCTGATCAAGACCATAATGGGCATTTAAATTTGCTTCGATTGCAGGTGGCATTTTCTTTTCCGATGTAAATGGGTTACCCGGTGCCATTCTCATGAAGAAAAACGTTGCTGTAATGATTAACCATAAGGATATTGCCATAAACAGCAAACGTTTTGTCAAGTACTTAATCATGGTTTTACCTCCATTTTTTTCTAAAACAATGCGAATAGAAAGCAAGAGGATGCCTTAGGGAACGAGAATACGAAGTATCACTCGTTAAATAAGACAGCCTCTTTTATCTCTTTGGCTTGTACATCCTAAAAAGGTCCGGATTATCCGAAAGTACGCACCTTTCTTAAACATGATTGAATAATTAAGCCATTCCCTTAATTATTCAAAATGTGCCCATTTTAACTGAGCTTCTCCTAAGCCTGAAATTACTACATCTTTCAGGTTCTCTTTTTGCACCCATGTGTTTGTATAGAAATAAACTGGCGCAATTGGAAGTTCGTTCATAAGAATAGCTTCTGCATCTTGTAATAACTGTTTACGCTTCGCCTCATCTGTTTCTTTTTGTGAAGCAATAAGAAGTTCTTTGTATTCTGGGTTTTCCCAACCAGTGTCGTTATTTCCACCGTTTGCATCACGGTAAAGCTCTAGGAAATTAAATGCGTCATTATAGTCACCAGACCATGACATACGTCCAATTTGATAGTCACCAGAATCAATTTTTTCTAAATATACTTGCCATTCTTCGTTATCTAATTCTACGTCGATTCCAAGATTCTTCTTCCACATATCTTGTACTGCTTGTGCAATCTTCGCATGTGCTTCACTTGTATTGTAAGATAAAGTGATTTTTGGTAAATCTTTTACACTTGCATAGCCTTCTTCTTTCAACCCTTTTTCAAGAGCGGCTTTTGCTGCTTCGATATCATTATCTTTAAAGTAACCTTTTTCGTTTTCTGAGAACATTGTTGGAGGAACAACTGCCATAGCTGGAATTTGTCCACCTTGTGTAATTTGCTCAACAATTGCTTTACGATCAATCGCATATGTTAATGCTTTGCGAATATTTTCATTGTTAAATGGCTTTTCTTCTGTATTAAATTTATACCAATAAGTACCTGCGATTGCTTTCACATTTAGGTCCCCATTGTCTTTCAATGCTTTAATGGAATCGGTAGGTAATGCTCCAAATGGTAAGCCAGCCCAATCTAACTCATCGTTATCAAACATACTTAGTTCGGTTGTTGGCTCTTCCACCATTGACATTTCTACTGTCTCTAATTTAACTGTGTCAGCATCCCAATAGTCTTCATTCTTTTCTAGAAGGATCGATTCACTATGATTCCACTCTGTCATTTTGAATGGACCATTTGTAACATAGTCATCTCCAGCATCTTTATACCAATCTGGATTTGCTTCTGCGACATTTTTATTAACTGGGAAATAAGTATAAAAAGCTAATAGTTGCAAGAAATAAGGTGTAGGATTTACTAATGTCACTTCTAATGTTTTTTCGTTCACAACTTTAACAGCCACATCATCAAGACTGCCTTCACCATTATTTGCTGCTTCCGCACCTTTTATGGAATATAGTTGATATGCATATTGAGATTGATTTTGAGGGTCAATTGCCCATTTCCAAGCATATTCAAAATCTTCAGCTGTTACTGGATCACCATTTGTCCATGTAGCATCTTCACGAATTTTGAATGTATAGGTTAATTGATCATCCGAAACTTGGATATCTTCTGCCATAGCAGGCTGAGGAACACCATCTTTATCAATACGTGTTAATCCTTCAAATGTTTGAATTAACACACCACCTGATGTTGAATCTGTAGCTAATGCTGGATGTAATGTTGGTGGCTCTGAAACGATATTCAGACGTAAGTTTTGTGATGATGATTTATCACTACCACCTTTGTCATTACCACATGCAGCAAGAAAAGCACTTAGTATTAGCACTAAGCTCATTAGTACAAGCATTCTTTTTCTCATGTAATTACCCCCTAAATAATTTTCCTCAAATGGAACTTCGAAAATAGCTTTCCCATTCTAAACCTCAGAATACACAAGTAATCATTTCCTAAATAGTCAGTTATTTTAAATGGCTGTTTTCGTAAAGTTTGTTGCGATTACCCGCAGCCGGGATGATACACTTCGCTTTCCGTGGGGCTAAGCTTAAGCCTCCTCAGCTTCGCCTCCGGGGTCTCAGGCTGTCTCGCTAATCCCCGTGGCGTCTTCGTGTATTCCGGCTGCTCCAATTTCCCTATTAATTCTTTTTTCCTATTGAAAAAACAACAATCCTTTAGAAAACAGCCTTTTAAATAAATAACTATTTGCCGAACAAAATAAAAAACGTTAATAAAACCTATATAATGTTATACAAAAATAATTATTTCGTTCATTCTATTCATTATGTATTCTTACTTGTTTTAAATAATCTGAAATATCACTACCTAATCCATTCGTAATGACAATTATATAATCGGAATATTTATTACGCAAGAATTTTGTAGAATTTTGTAGAATAAAAACAAATCTGAAATATAAAAATCTACAGAATAATTATATTAATATAAATATATCCGAATTATCACAATTAGAAGAATACACTTTCTACTTCATTATTTTATTTTCACTCACTGATCTCTTTTCCCTAAAAGATACCGACAAAAGAATCCCTATTTTTTTATTAAAATCGACAAACTTTAATAAAACAGCCTTTGAATATCAACTAATCATGCTAAAATGGTTATAATAATAATTATAATTAAGTTTCTAGATTCTATTTTAAAAAGTGATTTTTGTATTTGCTCGAAGAAAGCGTTGTTTTGGGAAGATATTGTCTTTCTTTTGCAGATTAACATAGCTAGTAAAAAGGCCTATTAAATAGAATGAATCACTTGATTAGATGCATCTGCCACCTAATCCTGTGTCTAGAATACATATTGGAGGAAGTAATGATGAAAACTATCTTTTCTGGAATTCAACCTAGTGGAACTATCACATTAGGAAATTATATTGGTGCATTAAGCCAATTTGTGGAGTTGCAAGACGAATACAATTGTTTCTTCTGTATTGTGGATCAGCATGCTATAACAGTACCGCAAGACCGGCTGGTACTTAGAAATAACATTCGTAGCTTAGCTGCCCTTTACTTAGCTGTGGGTATTGATCCCCAAAAAGCTACTTTATTTATTCAATCTGAAGTTCCTGCCCATGCTCAAGGAGCTTGGTTGATGCAATGTGTCTCTTATATCGGCGAATTAGAGAGAATGACACAGTTCAAAGACAAATCAACTGGCAAAGATGCTGTGTCTGCCGCTTTATTAACATACCCACCATTAATGGCTGCAGATATTCTTTTATATAGTACAGATATCGTTCCAGTTGGAGAAGACCAAAAGCAACATCTTGAATTAACTCGTGATCTTGCCGAACGTTTTAATAAAAAATACAATGACATTCTGACAATTCCAGAAGTGCGCATTCCAAAAGTGGGGGCAAGAATCATGTCCTTACAAGATCCTACAAAAAAAATGAGTAAATCCGATACAAATAACAAAGCAACTATCACTTTGTTGGACGAACCAGCCCAAATTATTAAGAAAGTCAAAAGCGCTGTTACAGACTCAGAAGGTATAGTTAAATTTGACCGAGAAAACAAGCCAGGCGTGTCCAATTTATTATCTATTTACTCTATCCTTTCTGAGGAAAGTATTCCAAGCCTAGAAGCAAAATACGAAGGTAAAGGCTATGGAGAGTTTAAAACAGACTTAGCGAATGTTGTAGTTGATGCATTAAAACCAATTCAAGAAAAATACAACGAGCTAATGAATTCGACTGAATTAGATGACATTTTAGATGAAGGCGCAGCAAAGGCAAATAAAGTCGCAGGTAAAATGATTAAAAAAATGGAAAATGCGATGGGATTAGGTCGTAAACGCCGTTAATATCCGCTCTTATAGAAACGATGGATGACTCCATCATTTCTGTTTGTCGACAAAAGCATTTTAAAAAAGTTAAATGAAATTTTCTTGCGTTGCTTGAAGTGGAAGGGGGGAGACTCCTGTGGGATTAGCGCGAGCCCCATGGAAAGTGAACCCCTGAAACGGAAAGCAACATCCCTATTAGAAAAGGCAATATAAAGAAGACCATAGGCAAAAATTTCAAATTTCAAGAAGTTTGTCTACAGTTCTAAAGCCCGATGAAAATTCATCGGGCTTTTTCATTCCTATTAATTTTGTAAAACGGCTACTCTTAATTTACTTTCGGACCATGCTCCATTTCCCATAGCTTTTCAAAAAACGGCTGACCTTTTATAATATTCTCACAAAACTGCTCATGCTTATTCGACCAACCGTATTTTGTACACTCAAATAGTTCATTCCATGCATGTTCAAAATTTAAATGCTGAATCTCAAAATAACGTTCCGGACTCCATTCCGTATACCAATAGCGAACTTCTGCCACATTTTCAGACGAATATAGTTGATCTAGCGCCATAAACAATAATTGCTTTAATTGTCTTTCTTTTCTTGTTAATCCATTCATCACATGCGGCTCAGGTGATAAAATATGGAATTCTTTCTTTTCTTCGTTGTTTTGAAAGTTATAATAAATAGTTTCTTGATTTTCAAGCAGTTCATAGGCTAACTGTTCTTGTCTAGGTATCATTCGGCTCTTCCTAATTGGTACAGAATAACCTATTGTATCTACTACTAAAAGACCAATTCCATCAGAAACTACAAAACAATAATCTAATTGAATTCGTTCATGATTTTTTCGTAGATATGCCTTTTGATAAATTTCTTCTAATAATTGTCGTGGTATTTCCGCTAAATCATTTTCTATGTAATTGTATAAACATGAGTCTACTTTCAATAGCGGAACTTGATCCAATAATTCAACACCATCATCTTTTCTCCATTCATGAAAGTGACAAACATTATATCCGTTTTCTTCCCCTTCAAACCAATTTACCCAAACATCATGAAGATACTGCATATTTTATCCCTCACTTCAACAACTGTTTGTCCATAAGTATTGGCAGAGCGTAGTAAATTTATTCCTATTTTCAAAGGATTATTTTTAATCCTCCATTAATTTTGAAAATAACTTACTATCATAATATGTACAAACTTTCGCTTACATGTCTTTTTCATACTACTTTTATGACTATTTTTTCAGTCTGGTTATCCCAGTAAAAGAGATTCCTCTTAGTTTTTCAAATAAGATGCAATAGACGAGCAGATTCAACGCTCGCCTTAAAAAATTTCTTATCCTCTCTTAACGCGTAGTAAGCTCCAATCGCAAACTGAGGAAAATCGAGAAAGCTAGGTGTTAAAACTCTCCCGTAAGGTACGATAACTTTAACTAACCTAACGATCAATAAGGATGAGGTTAGTCCCCCGCTGATAGAATTTTTCTTATAAAAATGCTTCGCTTTTTATTGTAAAGTGCATTTTTTCTGCTATTTTTTTTTGAGAATGATAAGTATTAACTAGATAGAAGCCTGTATTATAACCAATCATTCGTGGATAGCGTCCATATCCATACAATAATTGATCATGTATCTCTTCTGTTTTTTTTACATCTAGATGCTCCTTTAGCTCTTTACCCCAAAATTTCTTTATTTTATCCTCTTCATATAAGTGACACCAGTTGGCATTATATGCTTCTCCACAGTTTTTCTTAACGGCAAGCTCAGCTAATCCTTCCATGATAATAGAATCTAGTAATGTATAATTCTCAATATCTTTTTTTTGATGATGAATTCGGCAAACATGATGGTATTCGTGGATAAAAAGGGCTTCTAGCTCCTTATCATTTTCTACTTCTCCAATAAACAAGAAAAGTTGATTTGGAAACGATACACCGGATTTATTTTCATCTCCTCTCCAGGAAGCCTGAAAAGGAAAAATATATATAGGTACATCTGGTCCATTCCATTTTTTCTTATACTTTTTAAAAAATCGGTCTATTTTATTCCATGTATCTAGTTCTTTCATTTTTTCAAATGTTTGCTTTGAACGTCTTGATGGCTTATACATTCCAAAGTCCATTAAATATCGATATATATTTTGAGTTTTATCTCCATTAAATGTTGCTTTAAAATGTTCACATATAGAAGTTGGCTCATAAAAGTCATCCTCTAACCATTTATTTGTTTCGATTACCCCCACCAATATTTCCCCTTTTAATTCATTTTGTCCTAATCATTTATCAGTATATGGATACTTAATTTATTGGTTCCATAACTATCATCACCTTACAAAAACTTCATTTCCTATTTAGAAAATCACAAGCACCTAGTAAACTTCAAATCAACTTTCCATCGATATTAAAAAAGGGATATACAAAGAAGAGCCTCATTTCGAGTTCTTCTTTGTATATCCCTTTCTTAACAAGCAACGATTTCTGTTAATGATGAGAAAAAACAAGTTATCTTACTATCTAATTTTTATTTATGTGAATCTTTCATAATCCTGCTTCCACACCCACAAATGATCGAGTGCTTCAATTTTTTTATTGGTTGTTTACACTCTAAACAAATAATTTCCTTTTTTCTTTTATGCTTTTGAACACTGCTGACAGGTTCCATAAAATTGGAGACTATGGGAGCTGATAATGAATTTAGATATGGATTTCGCAAATGCTTCTACCTCCCTTAATGTAGGATACCAAATATCTACTATCTCTCCACAATCACTACAGACAATATGATAATGTTCCTCTTTTTTCCATTCATATTTACTTAAGCCTTCTCCAAATTGTATCTCTTTTAACAACTGCAATTCCGTGAATAAATGAACGTTATTATAGACAGTCGTAATACTTACTGATGGCATATTCTCATTTAGTACATGATAAATTTCATCTACTGTCCAATGCTTATTATCTTTAGAAAGTATATTAATTAATTCTAGCCTTTGTGGCGTTAAACGGACATTTTTTTCTTTCAATAGGTTTTTAGCCTTTTCTATACTCAGCATAGAGTTCTTCCTTTCTCTGTAATATCCCTTTATACTGCCCACCTTAAAAAGAAAGCGTTTTCTCAATATGATAATCAAATCCGGCTTGTCTACGTTAAATAATAGAATTATAGTTTTAATTATATACACTTTATAATAATAGTCAATATTAATTTAAAATAATTATAAATAAAGGTTTTAAAGAAAAAAAACTGTTAGAATCTGCCTATAGGATATGACAGATTCTAACAGTTTAATAAATGCCTTTTTCTTTTATAATTATTGATATTTCTTAAATACTATTGTAGCGTTATGGCCACCGAAGCCTAGAGAATTACTCATCGCTACATTTACTTCTTGTTTTCTATGGGTATTAATTACATAATCTAGGTCACAATCGGGATCTGCCGTTTCAAAATTAATAGTTGGTGGTAAGATACTATCTCTTATTGCCAATACACTAAAAATAGCCTCAATTCCACCTGCTGCACCTAATAAGTGACCAGTCATTGATTTTGTAGAACTCATTGGAACTTTATAAGCATAATCTCCAAATACTTCTTTTACAGCCATTGTTTCGAACTTATCGTTATATGCAGTACTTGTACCATGTGCATTAATATAAGAAACATCTTCTGGTGCAAGTCCAGCATCATTAATTGCCATCTTCATTGCTCTTGCTCCACCTTCGCCACCTGGTGCAGGTGAAGTAATATGATAAGCGTCTCCAGTTGAACCATATCCAACTATTTCTGCATAAATTTTAGCGCCTCTTGCTAAAGCATGTTCTAATTCTTCAAGTACAACAATTCCTGCTCCCTCTCCAATAACAAAGCCATCACGATTTGCATCAAATGGTCTGCTTGCTGTTTTCGGATCTGGATTGAAAGATAAGGCAGTATTCGCACAGAAACCAGCAACAGACATCTTTGTAATAGGTGCTTCTGCGCCACCAGTAATCATTGCATCAGCATCTCCACGCTGAATAACTTTAAACGCATCTCCGATTGAGTTTGTTCCAGTTGCACATGCAGTAACAGTACAAGAATTTACGCCTCTTGCTCCTAATGTTATTGAAACTTGTCCAGATGCCATATCCGGAATTAACATTGGTACAAAGAAAGGACTTACTCGTTTATACCCTCTTTTTTGGAAGATTTCATATTGATTTTCGAATGTTTCCATTCCACCAATACCAGAGCCAATCCATACTCCCACACGTGGTGCATTTTCATCCGTGATTTGTAAATCAGCATCTTTAACAGCCATCAAAGAAGCTGCAAGCGCATATTGTGTAAAGCGATCCATTTTTCTTGCATCTTTTTTATCCATAAAATCTTCTGGATTAAATTCCTTCACTTCTGCAGCTACTTTTGCTGGATATTCATCAGCATTAATTCTTGTTAATGGTCCAATTCCTGAAACTCCAGCAACAATATTTTCCCAGGTAGTTATTGCATCATTACCAAGTGGCGTTACAGCCCCAATTCCAGTAACAACTACTCTTTTATTCGTACTCATGACCTATTCTCCTTTTCTATATAGCATCAAATTTAAAGTATGTTCTATTTTATAGGAAGAAATTTATTATTTTCCCCAACGCATAGCAATTGCGCCCCAAGTCAAGCCTCCACCGAAACCGACCATTACAAGCACATCATCTTCTTTAATTTTGCCTGCTTCTAGTTCTTCCACTAATGAAATTGGAATAGACGCTGCACTTGTATTTCCATATTTATGAACCGTTTTAGAAAGTTTCTCTTCTGGTAAATTCAATCTTTGTCTAGACGCTTCCATTATGCGAATATTCGCTTGGTGTGGTATAAGGAAATCTACATCTTCCTTAGATAATCCTGCTTTTACTAAAACATTTTCACTGCTTTCACCCATTTGACGAACTGCAAATTTAAAGACTTCTCTTCCATTCATATAAATATAGTCTTCATCATCTAAATAAAGATGTTTTCCACCAGAACCATCTGCTCCTAATTCAAAAGAAAGAATTCCTCTTCCTTCTGAAACTTTACCTAGTACAGCAGCTCCAGCTCCATCTCCAAAAAGAACAGCAGTATTACGGTCTTCCCAGTTTGTTATTTTGGACAGCTTCTCTACGCCAACTACTAACACATATTTATATACACCTGTATCAATAAATTGCTTCGCTGTTACCATCCCATACATAAATCCTGCGCAGGCAGCACTTAAATCCATGGCAGCGGCTTTTTTAGCCCCTAACTTTTCTTGAATCATACATGCAACAGAAGGAAATGATTGATCAGGTGTAACAGTTGCAACCATAATCATATCGATATCTTCTGGATGAATACCAGCATCAGCAATTGCTTTCTTGGCCGCAGCTAATGCAATATCAGATGTATTTGTATTGTCATCTGCAATTCTTCGTTCTTGTATACCAGTTCTTGTTCTAATCCATTCATCATTTGTATCGACCATTTTTTCTAAATCAAAGTTTGTTAAAATTTTCTCTGGAAGTTCACGGCCAATACCAATTATTCCTGTACCCAAAGCTTTCAGCTCCTTTATAGTCACCGGTTTATCCGGTATGTGTTTCTTTTTGACTGTTATTTGCATAAAAAAGCTATATGAACAGTCTTTTTCATAAACTCTCGTTAAATAAGCTAATTTACCCCACTCTTAACGGACAGTAAAACTCCCCCCTCAAGCTTATTGGAAGTTTCACTTTATCCGCAGCCTGCATACAAGCAAGGAGTATAGGCTGGCTACTAGTAGATCTTAAGCCGAAAATAAATCCAATAGTGATTCTTTTAGTTTACCCTAATTTTATCATTATGGACTTACAAGAAAAGAGAAAAAACAGCCTTATTACAGTAATATATTATTATCAATTATTATGACTTGGTACTAATTTTATCAAATTCCTCCACCCTTTTGCAACATATTTTACTTTCTATTATATTGGTCTAAGCATTTCCCGATATTTTTCATAGCATATTAAGAACATAACGCGAAGATTGTGTAATAGGAGGAAATATAGTGGAGGATTATAATGATGAATTCTACGATGAAAAGGAAAAAGTAGATGTGACAACAGAGGAGGAAGAAAAAGAAATTGATCACTTCTCCCTGTTTATGTTTGGTACAAACAGTCGTTCCATAAGAAAAAATGAAAAGATAGACCATGAACGACTAAGCGATGAGAAGCCTTCCTACAATAGAAGAATGAAAGGAGATAATTGGATTCTAGGAAGGGGCGGCGGCGGAGATATAAATCAAGTGGAAGAAAAAGAAGAAAACGAAAATTTCGATGCCATTGCAAATTTCATAAATCAAATTGACCTTGAGCTTCTTATGAAAAATGTAGATATGTTTATGACATCTGCTAATGATTTAAAACCGATTTTCAAAAAGATAACTCCCTTCATAAAAAAATGGATGGATTAACCAAATAACAATGTGATTGCTTGTTAATCCACCCCTTTTTTATAGAGGATTTAAAGACTCATATAATTCCACATAATCGTAATCCATTTGCAATACCATCTTCATTATTACTTGTTGTAACATAAGTGGCTGACTTTTTAACAATGTCAAAAGCATTTCCCATTGCAACTGGATATTTTACTAGCTCAAACATTTCTAAATCATTTAATCCATCTCCAAATGCATATGTATTTTCTACAGAACAATTTAAATGCGAAAGTAAATACTCTATACCTGTAGCCTTTGACTTACCAGCCGGATAGATATCACATCCATAAGGTGAATTTCTTATAAACTGAAAATGTGGAAATTTCTCTTGATAAAAGGTTTCTTCACCAGGTTCACAGAAGATTAACATTAGATGAATAGCCTCTTGATCGTACAAGCCTTTATTTATCGGAGGATATTTCCCCCCTACTCTTTCATAATTTTTCCTGATTAGAGTAGAGCCCTCACTCGTAACACTTATCTTTGCAGCATTATAAAAGGCCATTTCATGCCTATTTTTTATTGCCTCTAAGTGCAGTTCTTTAACCTTTCTTACCTCTAATGGATTTTCATAAATGACAGTTCCCTTATACATTACATACTGTCCATTCATCGCAACAACTGAATTGATGCCCGTCGCTTCTAAAATATAGCCAATTTCCATTAAAGTTCTCCCTGTTGCTATAATAGGCTCAATCCCTTTTTCTTTTAGCTTTTTTATTGCCTCTATTGAACTTTCGGACACTTTAAGCTCGCTTGTTAGAAGCGTTCCATCTAAATCAAAAAAAACAATCTGGTTTGTTTCCATACTTGTTACCACTCCTTTCCAATTTCATTACCGTACGCTTCGTTCCATTGACTTTGAAATACTTTCACATCTCTTTGAGTTGCTGGAAAAGCAATTAACTTTTCGATTATTTCTGGAGCTACAGTCACTGAATGTGCTCCAGATAAACAGGCTTGATAAACTTGGTTTACGTTTTTAAAACTTGCTGCCAATACTTCAGTACTGATTTTATGAATAGTAAATAAATGAATAATATCACTTACTACTCGGATTCCATCTCCTGATAAATCATCGATTCTATTAACATAAGGAGCCACATATTTTGCTCCTGCATTAGCAGCTATCAATGCTTGAAATGGTGTATAAATGGTAGTAGCTAACGTTGGAATATTTTTGGAGGTTAATTGTTTTATTGCTTTTATTCCTTCCTGTGTAACTGGAATTTTTATAATGTTTTTCCCTGGAATCAACTCCTGGAAATATTCAGCTTCCTCTACTATTTCACTAGCACTATCTGCAATAACTTGGATAAAAAGTTCCTTTTCTTCTCCTATTATCTTTCGAATCTCTTGAAGCGATTGAGTATAATGCTTTTTCTCTTTTACGAGAATAGAAGGGTTTGTTGTTACACCCGAAATAGGATAATATTCATTTATTCTTTCAATTTGGGTAAGATTTGCTGAATCAATATAAAGTCTCATGAAGTAAATTCCCCCTTTATAAATAGAATGTTTTCGTAAAGTTTTTTCTGGTTACCGTAACTTGTAGCCTGAAGAGTTTCCACACCTAACTTCCTCGATATTCTTCAGCATGAGGTGGGGTTCTTACTGCCTGTTAAGTGTGGATAAAACATTTAAAAATTACAATAGGAGATTCCCTTTAACGATCTAATCATGCAACAATTTAGCTAACTTCATGCAAGGATTAAAAAACGAGTTGGAAGTCTCCTATCATTTTGTTCTTATTTTGAAACTATTTTCAACTTAGTACCAATTTCAAAAACTGGCATTTCTTTATCTTCTATATAAAGAGTACCAGGTAATTCAGGGTTAGTTGATCCATCAAACCGGATCGTAATATGGCCGATAGATGTTAAGTTTCGTTCTACAATTTCACCTACAGAGGTAATTTCAAATGATTCATTATTTATTAATAATTTCTGACCTGGTTTGATACTATCCTCTACATCAACTATTTCAATCCCATAGCAAAACTCTGCTAATTCTTGAGGTGCTCCATCCCCAAAAAGAATAATCATTTTTTCCTCTAAAAAAGTTGTGGCTAATGGCCCTATGCTATTAATTGTGTTTTCGTAAATTGTTTTCATCCTGTTCGGCATATTGAATAATGCCATTCGCCTCCATTCATTGTTTTTATCGCTTACAACTTTCCATATTCTTAATTACTATATAATCCAAAGCTTGCTAACCAAGCCACAAACACTCGTGGTACACCTATTAAGAACCTAGAGTAGAGTACTGACGGTACGCCTACTTCAACTGTTTCTGCTTCTGCCTCTGCTAAGCCTAACCCAACTGGAATAAAATCAGCAGCACATTGAGTATTAATTGCAAAAACGGCTGGCAATGCTAAATTTGGCGGGATATTTCCTTTTCCAATTTCAACACCAATCAAAGTTCCAATAATTTGTGCAATTACTGCTCCAGGTCCTAATAAAGGAGAAAGAAACGGCAGGGAACAAATAAATCCGATTAATAATAGACCAATAATATTTCCCGCTAACGGTGACATTAATTTAGCAAATAGGTTTCCGACTCCTGATCCTTGAATAATACCAATTAATAAAGAGACAAAGGCCATAAATGGGATAATGGTGTTTATTAATGTTTGAACTGCTTCACGACCAGCCTGATAAAAAGTACTAATAACTTTACCAGCGCCAAGACCTATTTTGGTAAGCAGTCCTTGTTTTTGATTTTCAGCCAAGGTTTGAGAGATTTTTTTATCTGAACTATATTTATACTCTTTCTTAGGAGTGTCCTTTTCCTTTTCTACAGCACTAGCATTTTCTAATAAAGCTTCCTCTTCTACAAGTTCAATTTGATTTAATCCTACTGCAGATACATAGATGTCTTCTGTAATAAATTTTGCCAAAGGTCCACTTTTACCAGTAGGCATAATATTAATCGTTGGGATTCTCTTTTGTGGATAAATACCACATCTTAATGTCCCGCCGCAATCTATAATAGCAATTGCAATTTGCTCATCTGGTACAGATGTTTTAAATCCATTTACTGGCTCAGCACCAGTTAATTCCGCAATTCTATCTACAATATCTGGTTTTGCTCCTCCACCAGTAATATACACAATTTTATTTCGTTGCTCCGTTGGTGTAACAATTAATGGACCACCAAATCCACCATTTCCTTTTTTTATTTTTATTGTTCGATATTGTGCCATAATGGAATCCCCCATTTTAATGATTTAATTTTACTTCGGAACTTAGTTTGATTCCTTGCTGTTTTTCTACCATTTTTGTTGTAAAATCAGTGATCCAGCCTGCAAAGAAGTTCATTACTATTCCAACAAGGAAATATCTAACTGCTAGATCTGCCGTACTAAATCCTAATTGTTCAATACCTGCTGCAATTCCTAGAAAAATAAATAGTTCGCCTGGATTAATGTGAGGAAATAATCCATTACTTGTGTGACAGAAATAAGAAGCAGATGCATAATAACTAGGTTTATACTTCTCTGGTAAAAATCTTCCTAAAGATAAGCCCATCGGATTCCCTAGCATGAATGTTCCTAATAATGGCAAAACTAAGTATCTTAATAAGGGATTTTTTGAAGATGCCGACGCTAATCGATTGATGCGATCTTCACCAATTAATTGGATGATTGTATTCATCGCTACTAGTAATAACAAAACAACTGGTACAATGCCTGTCATCCATGAAATAAAGGTCTCTGCTCCTGTATCAAATAAATTTCTAAACCCTTCAGCAAACTTAATGATATAATCCATGAAATCCACCTCTTCTTATTTTTTGGCTGTTTTCTATAAGATTGTTGCTTTCTCAATAGAAAAAATCAATTAATGAGGAAATCTGAGCAGCCTGAATACACGTAGACTCCTGTGGGATTAGCGAGACAACCTGAGACCCTGCAGGCCAAAGGCAGACCGCGGCTCAGCGCGAGCCCCACGGAAAGCGGAGTGTATTCAGGCTGCAGGTCATAGCAACAAACTTTACGAAAACAGCCTATTTTTTAAATGAAACTGCATTTTCTGCACGTATCATCATTCTTTTAAAGAAACTATCTTTTTCCGGCACTACGCCGCCACTCATAATAATTTTATAATTATTGGAAGCATCTAAAATTGCATCCCTTAATAATTTGTTGCAATGCTTTAAATCTTCTTCTTTTAAATTTCTAATATTTTTATCAAGAAAACCTGGCAAATCACGAAACTTCGCCATGACAGTTACTCCTTGCATTTTTTTTGCGGCAAGGATTCTTCCATTATTGTTGATTGCAAATAAGACGATTGTCCCCGCTTTAATTCGACCAGGTTTCTTGCCAATAGCTACTTTCCCCATTCTTCTTAGTTCCGAATAGCCCTTTGTAAAATGTTTAATCTGTAAAAATCCTAACCCCATTTGAATAACAAATGCTCCTGCTATTAAAAGCATCAAAATAATTAGTTCCATTCTTTCACTTCCTAACTATCTTTTTTAACGCCATCTTCAAGATAAAGACATAAATCTTCATAGTTTTCAACATAAACCATCTTATTCACCAAATTAGTATTAGAAGATATATTAATAATTTCATCATAAATTTTCACTAATAAACTAGCATCATATTCTGTATTCTCAGGTAGAGCTAATAAAAATACTATCTTTAATGCATAATTATCCTGCCAGACTGTTTCTGGAAAAATACCTATTGCTAGCTCTATTTTGTCTGACTGATAATTGATGGTATGTGGAAGTGCAATATATTTATCAAATATCATCGAACCTTTTTCTTCTCTTATTTGCAAGCGCTGTTTGAAGCCATCATCGACGTAACCATTTAAAACGAGTTGATCAACCATTCGATTTAAATTTTCTGAATAACTTAACGACTTATCCAAAATAAAGAATTTCTGTTTATTTAGTAGTAGTTTAATAACAGATTGGAAACTTGTACTACTATTTTCATTTATCTTAAATTTATCTAAGTAACTAATACGTTCAATTTGTTTGAGAACCTTTTTCTCATCAAAGATTTCATTAATGATTACTAACGGCGTTTGAATGGCATAAGGTATATTAACTGTCGAAAAGACAATATCGTACTTATCTAATGTATTCTTACTTACTTCATTTTCAGAAAAAATATCTATTTTAGTATGAGGGTCGAGTATTTTCTTCAGCTGCATTGCTACAATTTTTGCTGTCCCTCTACCTGTTCCGCAAACAATAACTACCTGTTCCAATTTCTTAAGATTTTCCTTATTATTTTCGATGAAAACACCAAAATATAGTGCGATATATCCTAGTTCTTCTTCTGAAACTTTCATTCCATATTCTTTGAAAATTCTTTCTCCAACTATTTCTGACATTTGATATGCCAAAGGATACTTTTCTTTGATATCATCTAATAAAGGGTTTTTTAATTGGATATTAAACATTAGACGGTTAATCATGAAAGTAAGATGATATTGTAAATCCTTGTAAAAATCTCCACTTTCTTTTACCTTATTTAAATTAAAGCCTAAATAAATGATGCTATTATCTAATAAATTCGTGATTTCCTTTGTCACTGTAATACCTTCAATGGAATGACTATTAATTGGTGTCCTTCTCCCGACGATTGGCAATGCAATAAAAACAATCTCATCTCTAGGTATGTTTATCGATAATTTCTGTTCAAGCACTTTGCCTATTTCTAAGGCTATATGAAAATCAGGTGAATTTACTATCCTATGGTATTTATCATCCATCTCTTTTATTGAATATCCTTTTAAAAGACGATCAAGCATAATGATAATGGAATGAAGTAACCTATCTCTCGTACTTATCTCAAAGTCGTAATGATTAGCGATGTTTATAATTTCCTCTTTAATATCCTCATCCAACGGATCTTCGGTAAAAAGATAGGAAAATAAATTATCCAATATAAAAAATCGCAAATCAATTTCTCTTCCCTTTAAGTACATCCCCTTGTTCTGTTTTCCTTTAATGGCAAGATTATACGTTTCTAGAGCTACTGAGGCTTTTTTTAATTCATTCACTAGTGTTGTTCTTCCGACGTTTAACTGAAAAGCCATTTCATCCATTGTTATTATTCCGTCATCATTCAATAACATATTTATAACAGTGGCAATTCTTTTTTGTGGTGAATCAACCTTGTGCGAATATACATTAAGGTTTTCTATAACCTTGTTAAGTTTTTGCTGATCATTGATTTTTAAACAAAACCCTTTCCCTCTTTCATTAATCAATTCTGCTATTCCTTGTAATTCTTTATTAAATTGATTAATTACCAGTCGAACTGTTCTTGTACTTACCCCCATTTGCTGGGCAAGATAATCCAAAGGACAGTACATTTTCTTAGTTGTTAATTCGAATATTTGCCTTATCCGATTACTTGTATTTAAATCAGTCATTCCATTACACACCCTTATATCGTATTGCTCATATATGCACAATGCTTATATTCAATTTACTAAATATATCATAAAGCGCTGGTGAATTAACTGATTTATGCATGAATCATTAGTTTGTTAACCACGGGACTTCCCGCCTGATATATTAAAGGTTGTTCCTGTAATATAGCTAGCTTTATCCGAAGCAAGATACGATACTAAATCTCCAACTTCTTGTAATTTACCTTCCCTGCCAATTGGAATTGATTTACTATAATCAGTTGATAATCCATCTACCGTCACTCCGCGAGTATAAGCTAAAGCCTCATTATAAGCATCTGTTCGCAATCCTGTTTTTTCTAATATTCCTGGAGCAATCGCTACTACGCGAATATTATAAGGACTTAACTCTTTAGCCCATGCTCGAGAAAACGAAATTAATGCCCCTTTTGTTGCCGAATAGCAACTCTGACCTGCTGATCCCTCTTGTCCTGCTTCTGAAGCAACATTGATAATTACACCTTTTCCATGTTTCAGCATTTCCTTTGCTGCTGCTTGGGCACAAAAGTACGGACCTTTTTGATTAACAGCAACCATAAAATCAAAATCTTTTTCATTTAATTCATATTGTGGTTTTTCACCCTTTACATCTACTAATAATCTCGGTAAATTAACCCCAGCATTATTTACTAAAATATCAATCTTTCCAAACTCTGCAACTGTTTTACTAACCATTTGTTCAACGCTTTCTTTATTAGTTACATCACATTTAATAAGATATGCTCTGTCCGCTTGTGGTCCCTCTTCTCCTACTAAATCGGAGATAATTACTTTTGCACCATTATTAATTAACTCTTTAGCAATGGAATAACCAATCCCAGAAGATCCTCCTGTTACAATTGCCACTTTTCCTTCAAGGTTTAACCAAGAATTATCCATCCAACTTTTCCTCCTCATCATTAAGCGTTTTCATTTCTATGGTTTAAGTATAAGACTCATTCTTTATTACATTAATACCTTTATTTGCACATAATAGTGCAGAGTGTGGTATTAATTAGTCGCTTTATATTTATAGTCATTAATTTAAACTTGATTTATTGCATAATAAAAATCATTTTTTCTAAAAGAGCGTCTGAGCCTTTTTTTAGAAAAAATGATTTTTTATTGTCTTCTCTTTTAATTCTCATTTGGCAACTTTCCTGTTTTCTTATACCGATTTAGCTCCTTCTGCAATATTTCTACAAATTCTTTATCTACATTGGGACTAAATTCCCCTAGAAAAATGGTATTATCTCTAATCCCACATAATTGATTCCCAGACTTCAGTTTTCCCTCATCAAACGCCTGAGCTACCTGGCCATACAGCTTAGGTATGTCTTGAATCGTGCTTGTTAATACCGTATATTTTCCTATTGTAGACTGATCTGAAATATATCCAATCGCATATAATCCATTTTCTTTCATTCTTTCAATGATATCTACATGAAAGCCATCACCAATTGGATAAACAATGTCTACATTTTGACTAATTTCATTATCTAACAGACCCATCGCTTTTTCCCGATCATCCCAATCATTGACAAATTCTTCAAGAACCCTTACATCCTTATTGATATAGTGAGCCCCTGCTTCAAATCCACTGGCTTCCTCTTGCCATTCGTAAGCACCGATAACTCCAACCGTATTTGTTCTAGTCATATAACCGGCAACCATTCCGCCAAAAAAGCCCATCGGATAATTTTCCATTCTAATGTTACTTGTATTCTTTTGTGTTGCTAGTTCTCTTCCGTTTAAACTGACAAAGTGAATGGAGGGATATTTATTTGCAAGGATATTAAAGTACTGCACAAAGTCTCCCCCATGACCAAAAATTAAATTAACACCTTTCCCTTGAAACTCCTTCACTGCTCTTTCTGCAACTGTATAAGAGTCGATTGACTCTTTATAAAACACGTCTAGGCCAAGCTTTGTATGTATATTTAATAAACCTTTATACCCTTGCGTTCCCCATGCTTGATCACTCACAGTTCCAGCCACAAAGAGACCTACTTTGTCTATCTTTCCTTTTTTCTCAGACGAATCATAAAAGAATAGGAAAAGAAAAAGAACACACGCAATTATAGGAATGATTAAAATAATCTTTCTCCTAAAAATCGATTTACGGATGTTCGTTAATATACTTTTCATGGTAATTACTCCTATAATACTACTAAATTCTATATAATAAATGATGCTTTTTTTGCTGTTCTAAATTATCTTTTATCGTTTCTTTATTTTCAACCATCACTTCTTGTAAATAACTGGAGAAACTTATATCTTTCGTTAATCCTTTTGGCATATCCCATTTTAATTGTTCTAAGCATCTTTGCCAATGGTTTATTTCCGTACTCTTTAATAGAATATCATTATTTTGTCCTTTCTTTGTCTGTTTTACTACTTCCTTTACAGCATCTTCGATAAATATTGCATCATTTGTATATTCTCGGATATTTAACTGAATATTTTTCTGCTCTTTTCCTTCAATGACCTGTTGAAATAGAAAATCACTAGGCTGCCAGGGTCCATATAGTGTTGGTAAATATACTACTTGCATCGCATAACCATTTAGAATATCTTTTATGGATGTAATAAAATCTAATTCCGTTTCTATGGATATAACATTTACTAGAAAAACGAACCTTTTATTTTGTGATTCCTTTTTATCACTGTACTCTGAAAACAGATTTTTCACCTTATCATATTTCGATAATTGTTTTAGCGTATAGAAATCAAAATATAAAACTTCTATGTTTGTATCTTGGAGAATAGACGTAAATTCAGCCAAGCTTTTTTCACTAAAATTTGCATTTCGACCTATCTCCATTCTTTTCTCATCTAGGTCTTCTACTACTAGGTCAGGATAAGTTATCCCAATTATTTCTTCTCCTTCTTCAAGTAACGCTGAGCATATATGAAACCCAAGAAAATGGTATGCACCGAATATTACAGCTTTCTTCATTAAAAAGCCTCCCATACAAAATACTTACTGTATCATATGCATCGGAAAAGACAAATATTTCGCAGCTTAACAAAAGCGTTTCCTACAAATTTTACTTACCGAACCTTTGCGGATGAGTTTCAACACCTAACTTCCTAGATTATCAGCAGTTTACGGTTTGGCCTTACTGACCATTAAGAACGGAAAAAAATGATGCTGTTCTTTTAGCAAATGCTATTAGAACAACATCATTTTTTTCATAATGTTTTTTCATACTTCTTAAAAAACGAGGCAATTTGTTTCGGAATGGCACTCCGTTTTTCTGGTAAAACATAGGAAACGAAAATAGGCAGATTTTTTTCTTCCCAAATAACAGAAGCTTTTTTTAAACCATGTGATTGATAATAGGATCTACCATTATGCAAAATTTGAATAATTTTTGTTGGTATGTCAGTCTCCTCTAATTGATACTCCTTTTTCTCCTTTACTAGCTCGAATAATTCATGCTTATTTGTATTAAAAGCAATACTTATTTCATTGGTTAATTTTTTTATAAAAAACTTATGCTCTTTCTCTCTTTCTAAATGTTCTTTCAAAGATAAAATCGGGTTTAACAAAACAACAGAGCGTATATTATCTTTCATCTCCATCATCAATCGAATCGCTGTCAGTGCTCCCATGCCTTCAGCAATAATATGAATTCTTTGGTTCAATATTTCTGTTCGAATAATATGTTCATATAATCTTCTAGCCAATTGTAAGGCTTTTTCACTTCCCCAGTTCTTTCCATAAAGATTGGAATAAAAAATCGTATATCCATTATCCCGTAACGATTCAATTAAGTTACGTTTTCCTTCATTTTGATTCCAAAAACTATTTGTGTCTGTTACAAAATTTCTTTCGTCTCCAATTATTAAGATACCGAAACCATTAGGTCGATGAGGATAATGTATCATGTTCCATTCGGTATCTAGCTGGAAGTTCCGGTTCTCCATCTTAAAAACTCCTTTTTAGCATTTTCCTTTTAATAATGTATGTCTCTTTTATTAAAACGTAAGGGAGTTTGCCTATATTTAAAGAAGAAATGCGGAGTTACATGACTAAATGCTGAAAAAATCGAATCAATTTTTTTCACCAGAAGAATGACTGAATAGCCTATGCGTGCATACTATTAATACATAAAAAGTGAAGAAATTAAGAAAGCTACATTAATCACATTTATTATTTATCTACAATGTGGTAAGATGATTATGATAAGCAAGCTATAAAGAGGTGAATTCGGTTGCGTTACATAATGACAATTTTTTGGACATTTTTACTTGCTCAAATGTTAGTTTATGTTGTTGGTTCAATGAATGGGGTTCCTTTTAGTTTTTCAATGGGGCTAATCCTAACAGCTGTCTTTTCAGTATTAGTTTTCATTTTATCAGCAATTATTCCAGATGAACCTACTCATGAAGAAGGTTCTCACTAAAACATGAATATTGTAGTAAATGGTGATTAAATAATATGCAAAAATAGTGGAAGAATTCCTCTATTTTGTATATATTACTTAATCACCTTTTTTCTTGTAAGTGATGATCTTAAATAAAAAAACCTGAATACTATATTGTCTAACTGTATTCAGGTCCTTATTAAGGTTAAGTTACTACATATGTCTTAAAATAATATGTGCATTTTCTTCATCAATTTGAACATGATCAATTTCTTTTATTTTACCAGCAATTATCTCTTTTGCTAGCAGTGTTTCTATTGTTTTCTGTAAAAACCTTCTAAGTGGTCTTGCGCCAAATTTTGGATCAAAGCCATTTCTTGCAACAAATTCTTTCGCTTTTTCTGTCATTTCTATGGTGATATGCTGATCAGTAAGCCGCGCTTGTAATTGAACAACAAGCTTTGAAACAATATCTTTAATATTTTCTAAAGATAAAGGTTTAAATAAGATCACTTCATCGATTCTATTTAAAAATTCTGGTCTAAAATGACCATTTAATTGATTCATGACTCCCTCTCTTATTTCTTCTGGTATTTCCTCTGCCTCTCCCGTTTCTAATAATAAATGGGAACCAATATTAGACGTCATGATTATAACTGTATTTTTAAAATCAACAGTTCGACCTCTTGAATCTGTAATTCTGCCATCATCAAGAACTTGAAGTAAAATATTGAATACTTCCGGATGAGCTTTCTCCACTTCATCTAATAGGACAACAGAATATGGTTTTCTTCTGATTGCCTCTGTCAATTGTCCTCCTTCTTCATATCCTATATATCCTGGAGGAGCGCCGATTAAACGAGACACAGCATGCTTTTCCATATACTCAGACATATCGATACGGATCATTTGCTCTTCACTATCAAAAAGCGTTGCTGCTAATGTTTTTGCAAGTTCTGTTTTTCCAACACCAGTAGGGCCTAGAAATAAAAAGGAGCCAATTGGTCTATTCGGATCTTTTATTCCCGCTCTTGCTCTTAGCACAGCATCACTAACTAACTGGACAGCCTCTGATTGGCCAACAACTCTTTCTTGAAGAATCGATTCTAGTCGTAATAGTTTTTCTCGTTCTTTTTCTACTAATTTGGATACAGGAATTCCTGTCCATCTAGCAACAATATTGGCAATTTCCTCTTCTGTCACTTCTTCACGAAGGAGACGATTCTCCTGTTCTTGCTTTGCCTTTTCTTCCATTTCTTTAATTTCTTTTTCTAATTTTGGGATACTTCCATGTCTTAACTCGGCTGCTTTATTCAAATCATAATTATTTTCTGCATCCTCTAGCTCTCTCTTTTTCCGTTCGAGTTGTTCTTTTTTCTCATGTATGGATTGCAAAGCATCCTTTTCCTGTTGCCATTTTGCTTTTAAGGCATTAGAACGTTCTCTTAAATTAGCTAGTTCCTTTGCAATAACAGCTAGTCTCTCTTTACTTTGTAAATCTTCTTCCCCATGTAAGGCAGCCTCTTCAATTTCTAGCTGCATAATTTTTCTGGTAAGTTCATCAATTTCAATAGGCATGGAGTCTATCTCTGTACGAATCATCGCACAAGCCTCATCTATTAAATCAATCGCTTTATCTGGCAAAAAGCGTTCTGTTATATACCGATCCGATAAAGTTGCTGCTGCAATAATCGAACGATCTTGAATATTCACGCCATGATGAATTTCAAATCTTTCTTTTAACCCTCTTAAGATTGCTATCGTATCTTCTACAGTCGGCTCCGAAACAAGCACCTGCTGAAAACGACGCTCAAGTGCTGGATCCTTTTCAATATACTGGCGATGCTCATCTAATGTTGTAGCACCAATACAATGGAGCTCTCCTCTTGCTAGCATGGGCTTAAGCATATTTCCTGCATCCATTGCACCGTCTGTTTTTCCTGCCCCCACAATTGTATGCAATTCATCAATAAACAAGATGATGCGTCCATTGCTATTTTTAACTTCTTGTAAAACCGCCTTTAAACGTTCTTCAAATTCCCCTCTAAATTTAGCTCCTGCCACCAATGCACCCATATCTAAAGAAAAAATAGTTTTATCCTTTAAGCCTTCTGGCACATCTTTTCGAACGATTCTTTGGGCTAAGCCTTCTACAATTGCTGTTTTACCTACTCCAGGTTCTCCAATTAATACTGGATTATTTTTAGTCTTTCTTGATAAGATTCGGATTACATTCCGGATTTCATTATCACGACCAATTACTGGGTCCAGTTTTCCCAATTTTACTTCTTCCACTAAGTCTCGACCATATTTACTAAGTACTTCATATGTCGCTTCGGGATTTTTGCTTGTCACCTTTTGTGTCCCCCTTATCTCTTTTACTGCTCTTTTCATTTCTGTTAATGGAATATCTTCTTTTAATATACTTCCTACCTTAGACTGTGCTACTTTATATGTTGCAAGAATGAGATGCTCTACGGATAAGTATTCATCTTCCCATTCAGCCATCTCTTCTTCTGCTCTCGTTAGAAGTTGCTGCAAACCAGCTGTTATATATACTGTTCCTTGTTGAGCACCACTTAACGAAACTTGTGGCTTTTTCTTCAATTCTTCTGTTAATTTATCAATAACCCTATTTGGATCTTTTTGTAGCTTATTTAAAATGGTAGTCAATAAATTATCCTGTTGATGAAGAATAGCCAAAAACAAATGAATATCATCTATTTCTTGATGACTTTCTTTTATTGCAAGGGATTGCGCTTCTGTTATTGCTAATTGGACTCTTTCTGTCATCTGCTCTACATTCATTTTACCAGACTCCTTTTTGACCTTTTTTGACCTTTGTTTTTATTATAGTATAATTTATCCATATGTAAAGAGGCTGGGACATAAGTATTCCAGCCAAGGATAATTCCGAACAATTATACGAAGATGCTAATGAATGTTCCGTATAATTGTTCGGGCTTTTATTTGTTTTTCAAAGGATGTTTCCATGAAGTTTGGTGCGATTCCCCGCAGCCGGAATACACTTCGCTTTCCATGGGGCTCGCGCTGAGCCGCTTCGGCCTGTGGCCTGCAGGGTCTCAGACTGTCTCGCTAATCCCATAGGAGTCTTCGTGTATTCCGGCTGCTCTGTTTTTCCTACTAATTATATTTCCTCTTGTAAAAAGTGTGCGAAAGCAGCCGCTATTTACTAGCTATATTAGAAATTGTTCGTCTTTACAGAGTATCTATTTAGTTATGTCCCATCCTCATCTTTAAATAATTTTAATTAAAACCTGATGGTTAGTTGCACTTATCGGACCTTTTTCAACACCTTGCTTCCTCGATCTTCCAATGTGTTAACAAGATCTCCCGAGAGAAATGGGAGCCTCTTAGCTAAGCCTATTATATTAGATCTCCCACTTTCCTTTATCTCCTCTAGGAGTCAAAATGCTTGCAGCAAGAAACAACTCAAGAAAATTAAACTTCATTTTAAACCTTAAAAATACATTCTTAAGGTTTTCTTTGATACGACCATAATCTATTGTGATTGGACGTTTCTGGAAAGCGATCTCCGGCTTTCATTTTTAATTTTTGAGGATTATTTACGTTACTTCCGGTTTCACCAATTTCTATATATAAACCATTGTTTGGTGCCTTTTGCCCTGGACGAAACTGTCTATTTTGACCCAAAATAAACTCCTCCTTTATCTATTACCAAATCGAAAGCTAAGTAAACACGAAGCAAAAATCGTCTTACTTAACTGCTTATTAGTATTGCCTTTTTTTGATTGAACATTACGGAAAATAATGACTGGTAGAAGTAAATACTTTTTATTTATTAGAGCATGCTATAAAGAATACTTCCATGATTGGGTGTGCACTTATCAAACCTTTACAAATACCTAGCTTCCTCGCGGGTTGGGTTGGTTGGGTCTTACTGCCCTTTACATATCTGGATTGTATAATCGCTGGTTTGTAAAAAACAAAGGCTGTTTTCTAAAGGATTGTTGTTTTTTCAATAGGAAAAAACAATTAGTTGGAAAAATGGAGCAGCCGGAATACACGTAGACTCCTGTTGGATTAGCGAGACGGTCTGAGACCCCGGAGGCGAAGCTGAGGAGCTCAACGAAGTGTATTCTGGCTGCGGGTAATCGCAACAAACTTTACGAAAACAGCCAAAACAAAAAAGTACTATTAACAATCACTTCCATTGTTAATAGTCCTGAGGGATTTATTTACTAATCATTTTAAAATCTCAACCAGTAATGCCTTTTGTGCATGCAATCTATTGCCTGCCTGCTGGAAGACATAGGAATGACCGCCATCGATAATTTCTGTTGTTACTTCTTCTTCACGATGTGCTGGTAAACAATGTAAAAATATATAATCAGCTTTTGCATGCTTTACTAATTCTGTATTAATTTGAAAGCCTTGAAAATCCTTTAAGCGCTGTTCATTTTCTTCTTCCTGACCCATGCTGGTCCAAACATCTGAATAAATTGCATCTGCCTGTTGAACAGCCTCTACAGGATTATTTGTTAAAATAATCTTACTTCCACTTGCTTTAGCAAAAGCAGATGCTAATTCTGCCACCTTTGCATCCACTTCGTAGTTTTTTGGTGTCGCTATGGAAATATCTATTCCTACTTTTGAGCATGCTATTAGCAAGGAATGAGCAACATTATTTCCATCTCCTATATATGCAAGCTTAAGACCTTGTAAAGTTCCTTTCACTTCTAATAAAGTAAGTAAGTCTGCTAATGCTTGACATGGATGGTATAAATCCGTTAGGCCGTTAATAATCGGTATTGTTGCATGTTCTGCTAATTCTTCCACAATGTTGTGAGAAAATGTACGAATCATTATCGCATCTACATATTGGGACAGAACTTTTGCAGTATCAGAAATTGTCTCCCCTCTGCCAATTTGAAGATCACGACTATTTAAATACAGTGCATGACCACCCAACTGTAGCATTCCTGCTTCAAAGGACACTCTTGTTCTCGTAGATGATTTCTCAAAAATCATTCCCAATGTTTTCCCTTTTAAAGGAGTAATGATGTCCCCCTTTAAGTGTGCTTCCTTCATCGTTTTTGCCTTATTGATTAATTCAAGAATCGTTTCCTTTGAATAATCTGCTAATGTTAGTAAATCTTTTCCCTTTAAATTTAGGTCTGATGCAATCATCATACAGTACTCACTCCTTTTCTTATATGTTCATGCCATTCCTGAATCGAATGAACGGTTAATTCCTTCCCTTTAAAGGATGAAATAAATGCCTCTAAACTTTCTTTTTGTGTAAAAGTAATAATTCGATTTCTAGTTGCTAATTCACGAGATTGTTTATCTTCTTGTAAATTTGTTGGATTGTAAAAGGCAATCGTTCCCTTATCTGCTAATAACGATTCAACTGTCTTATTATCAGCCATTTCAACTGATAAATGGACTAGTTCAGCCTTTTTACAAATATCCACTACATCTTCTGTCGTTTTAACGACAATTTTCATCTCCTGTTTTGACACTTTCTTTAAAGTTGGATGAAATACTTTTTTCAAGGCTTCTTCCACCGTATCTGCCAGCGCAATTCCCTCTCCAGTTGAACGCATTTCTGGCCCCAATTTAGAATCTAAGCCCTTTAAAGCATAATTTGAATAAACAGGATATTTAATACAAGTGAATGCTATTTCGTCAGTAAATACTTTTTCTTCTTCTGTGAACGTATATTTCCCAAGCAATATTTTTGTCGCAATTTGCACTAATGATACCCCAGTCACCTTACTTACAATCGGTACAGTTCGACTAGCACGAGGGTTTACTTCCAGTACATAAACATCTTCCTTATTTATGATATATTGGATGTTCATTAATCCTTTATAGCCTGTATGCCGCACAATTTTTTGAGCGTACTCTATCATCTTTGCTTTTACATTTAATGATAAGTTTTTAGCAGGTAATAAAGATAAACTGTCCCCTGAGTGTACTCCTGTTTTCTCGATATGCTCCATAATAGTAGGAACACAAATATCCATTCCATCTGCAGCTAAATCCAATTCCGCTTCAGAAGCTTCCATAAACTGATCGACGAGCACTGGATATGGTACATCTGTTTGCAAGTAGAATTGTAAAGCTTCTTCATCGTTTATGCGTTCCATTCCTTTACCGCCAATAACATAGGATGGACGTATTAGAACCGGATAGCCTAGTTTCTTTACTGATTCAACGATCTGCTGCTCATTTTCTGCGATATCTCCTTGGATATGAGGAATATCTTCTTCCTCCAATAGCTTATAAAATAAATCTCTATCTTCTAAAACATCAATCGTCTTGCTATTTGTTCCAAGAATATGAACTCCATAGGCTTCTAGCTCTTTTGCGACGTTAAGGGCGGTTTGACCACCTAATTGGACAATTACGTCCTCTATACCTTCCGATTCAATGACATTCATAATATCTTCTACTGTTAATGGTTCAAAATATAAACGATCTGCTGTTGCAAAATCCGTACTAACAGTCTCTGGATTATTATTAATAATGATGGTTTCAATTCCTTCTTCTTTTAATGCAAAAACGCCATGAACCGAGCAATAATCAAACTCTATTCCTTGCCCAATTCTAATTGGTCCACTACCAATAACAAGTACTTTTCGTTTATTGCTTTTATTTTGCTCATTTTCTCCATAGAAACTGGAATAATAGTAATTAGTTTTTGCTTCAAATTCGGCTGCACAAGTATCAACCATTTTGTAAATCGGAAGCACTTCTAATTGTTTTCGCTTTTCACGAACATCCTTTTCTGAGCTATTCCAGGCACTAGCTAAGAAGGCATCACTAAATCCTTTTTCTTTCCATTTCAGTAGATTTTCTTTCGTCACTGTTTGAAGTGAACAATCGATTATTTCTATTTCCATACCTATTAGTCTTTTAAAACTATTCAGGAAGAATAAATCAATTTTTGTTAAATCATGGATTTTTGCAACAGTCTCTTCTTTTCTAATTAATTCTAATATTACAAAGAATCTTTCATCCGTTTGTTCAAGCATTTTTTCATATAACGCTTCAACTGTCATATCCTTTAACCCTGGGAGTGTTAAATCACTTCCTTTTATCTCAAGAGAACGAATTGCTTTTAATAAAGCCCGCTCCATATTGCGATCTATCCCCATGACTTCTCCTGTTGCCTTCATTTGCGTGCCGAGTTTTCTTGAGACAGCTGGAAACTTATCAAATGGCCACTTCGGAATTTTTACTACGACATAATCTAATGCAGGTTCAAAGCTTGCAAATGTATCTCCAGTTACCGGATTTATCAATTCATTGAGATTATAACCCACTGCTAATTTGGCCGCCATTCTCGCAATTGGATAGCCAGTTGCCTTTGATGCTAGAGCAGAAGATCTACTTACTCGTGGATTTACTTCAATTAAATAATATTTCTTACTGTTCGGATCTAATGCAAATTGGATATTGCATCCGCCAATTATTCCTAAAGCAGAAATGATTTTAATAGAAGCAGAACGCAGCATCTGATATTCTACATCTGTCAATGTTTGCGATGGAGCAATAACAATGCTGTCTCCAGTATGAATTCCGACTGGATCGATGTTTTCCATATTGCAAATGGTAATACATGTATTCATACTGTCACGCATTACCTCATATTCTACTTCCTTAAAGCCAGCAATACTTCTTTCCACTAGGCATTGACCAATTGCACTCTCTTTCAAGCCGCCAGATACAAGACTAATGAAATCTTCCATGTCCCCAGCAATACCGCCACCAGTTCCGCCTAAGGTATATGCAGGTCTCACAATGATAGGAAAACCAATTTCATTTGCGAAGTCTACAGCTTCTTCGACTTCATGCACAACTTTGCTTTCTGGTACAGGTTCATTTAATTGATACATTAATTCTCTAAATGCTTCTCTATCTTCTCCCTTTTTGATAGATTCAATAGAGCTTCCTAGCAATTTCACTTGATACTTTTCTAAAATGCCTTGTTCACTCAATTGAAATGCTAGATTTAATCCCGTTTGCCCCCCTAAAGTAGCAAGAATTCCATCTGGTTTTTCTTTTTGAATAATCATTTCGAGAACATCTACTGTTAACGGTTCAAAATAGATTGAATCAGCAAAGGTTTCATCTGTCATAATCGTAGCTGGATTATTATTAACAAGAATGACTTTATATCCTTCTTCTTTCAAAGCCATGCATGCTTGTGTGCCAGCATAATCAAATTCTGCTGCCTGACCAATCACAATTGGTCCAGATCCTATTACAAGTATGGTTTTTATCGTCGTGTCTTTAGGCATATGCAAAAACTCTCCCATTATTTGCTTTAACATTTTCTATAAATTCATCAAATATATAACACCCTTCTGAAGGGCCTGGATTTGCTTCTGGATGGAACTGTACAGTTTGTAATGGATAAATGCTGTGAGATAGTCCCTCAACCGAACCATCGTGAAGATTATAAAATCTCGCTTCACAGCCAGTAGTAAGCAAGCTTTCTTCTTTCACTACGTAACTATGATTCTGCGAGGACATAATCACCTTCTTTTTTTTGCGATCCATCACAGGATGATTCGCTCCTCGATGTCCGAATGATAGTTTCGTAGTTTCTGCTCCTAGAGCTAATGCAGCAAGTTGATGTCCTAAACAAATACCAAGAGTTGGATAATGCTTAATCAACCCTTTAATCGTTGGTAGAATGCTTATTAATTCCTTTGGATCCCCAGGCCCATTTGATAAAAGAATGCCATCAGGCTGCAGTGATTTAATACGTGTAAATTCTGTATCATATGGAACGACTGTTACTTTACAATCACGCTCTAATAATGCTGTTAACATACTTTCCTTTTTGCCAAAATCAACAAGGACTATATGATATTTCCCCTGTCCATACGTCTGAAATTTCATTTCTGAAACTTTCGCTACTTTGACATCTTCCTTTAAAGAGAATGTATGGACTGAAATTTCTTTTTCTTCCGTTATAACGGCCGGCATGGAACCTGATTGTCTAATATTTTTTACAATGGAGCGAGTATCTACATGGCCTAACATCGGGATATTCCATTTATTCAAATAATCTTGTAATGAATATTCAGCTTGATAATGATATGCGTCACTATTCGCTTCATAAACAATAACACCAGCTACGTGAGGCTTTTTACTCTCAAAATCTTCCTTATTAATGCCATAGTTTCCGATTAACGGGTACGTAAAGACAATAATTTGATCTTTATAAGATGGGTCTGTTAGTACTTCCTGATACCCAGTCATTCCAGTAAAAAATACGATTTCTCCCTTTATTTCTCTGACAACGCCATTTGTAACAAAATCACCTTTATATTTCACACCATTGTTTAAGTGAAGATAACCTTCCATATTGAATACACCTCTATAATGAATGTATAGTTACTCTTTATTTCTTATAATTATACACAAACATGCAAAAAAATACATATCAGATCGTTAATTTTGCATGAATATTTAAATTTTTCTCTAAAATGGCTATTGCTCTTTCTATATCTTCCTTTGGGGTATTAAGACTTGGTAATAGTCGTATAACCTTTTCTCCAGCATTTAAAACGATTAATCCTTCTTTTCTCAATTCTTCTAAAATGGAAACTACAGGCATATCTAATTCAATTCCGATCATTAGTCCTAATCCTCGAATATCCTTTACTAGTTGATTTCCAGACAGTTTTTGCTTTAGAAGACTAAAAATCCATTCGCTTTTCGTTTGTACCTCTTCTAAGAAAGTGGGTTGAAAGATTATTTCCATTGTTTTAGTAGCTGCTGCCATGGCTATTGGATTTCCTCCAAATGTTGTTCCATGACTGCCGGGACCAAAAAATTCCTTTAATCTCCCGTCTGCAACGATAGCACCTGTTGGGATTCCGTTTGCCATTCCTTTTGCCACACTGATAATATCTGGTTTAATTCCAAAGTGCTGAAAGGCAAATGCTTTTCCTGTTCTACCAATTCCCGTTTGAATTTCATCAATTAACAATAAAGCACCCTTTTCTTTACAAAGCACTTCTACTCCTTGAAGAAACTCTTTTGAAGCAACATATATACCGCCTTCTCCTTGAACTACCTCGAGCATTACCGCAGCTACCTCTTCTGTTAATTGTTGTTCTAATGCTTGTAAATCATTAAATGGAACATACTCAAATTTATCCAGCATCGGACCGTACCCTTGCTTAATTTTATCCTGACCTGTTGCTGACATTGTCGCAAATGTTCTACCATGAAAGGATTGGTGGAATGTAAGGATTTTCGTTTTTCCTGTTGCCTTGCGCGCAAGCTTAATTGCTGCCTCGTTTGCCTCAGCACCACTATTTGCAAAGAAAACAAGATCTAATCCAGATGCATTTGTCAATATTTCCGCTGTCTTTTCTTGCAGATCTATTGGAAAAAGATTCGAAATGTGCCAAAATTTATTTAATTGTTGTTCAACAGACTCTTTTACTTCTGGGTGACAATGACCTAAATTACATACTCCTATTCCTGAAGTAAAATCTAAATACACACCACCATCTTTACAGTATAAGTAGCTGCCTTTTGCTGATTCTGGCTCCAGCTCCCATTTTGAATAGGTGGGGAATAAATGACTCATTCTACAATCCCTTCTTTCACAACGATTCTTGTTCCAAGTAATTCTTGACCATCAAAAAACTGTTTTTTCCCTGATACAATCATTACACTATTTAGTCCACTTTCTAGTGCAGCTATGGCAGAGGTAACCTTTGGGATCATTCCCCCACTGATCTGCCCGACTTCGATAAAATGATTAATTTCCTCTTGCTCCATTACTGATTGAAACTCGCCATTTATTAAAATCCCTGCTACATCTGTTACAAAGAGGCATTGTTCTGCGTGTAAATACTTAGCAACTGCTGAGGCTACATAATCTGCATTTATATTTAATTTTCTACCGTCCTCTGTAATTCCTAATGGAGTTATTACTGGGATTAAATTTTTCTCTAATAAAGAAGAAATTAACCTTATATTAACTTCAGAAACCGCACCTACCAGTCCAAGCTTTTCTTCATCAATCAGAGAAGCACTAATACAATTATCATCTGTCCCATTAAGTCCAATCCCGCTTAAGTCATGCTCCCTTAATAACTGAACAAGCTTACGATTGGTTTTGCCTGAAAGGACCATTTCAACTATTTCCAACGCCTCTTTCGTCGTTTTACGAAGTCCATTATGAAAGGTCGCTTTCACTTGAAAATGATCAAGCATTTCATTAATGTCAGGACCACCTCCATGTATGAAAACAAGTTGATAGCCATTATTCTTTAACATTTTCAAACTAGTAAAAAATTCTGGTGTAAGCTGATCAATTACACTGCCACCACATTTTATAACAATGGTTTTCATCCATTATCACCTCAAGTTCTGTAGCTTGCGTTTATCTTTACATAGTCATAAGATAAATCGCAGCCCCACGCTTTTCCTTCTCCTTTTCCATTATGCAAATCAACAAAAATCTGAATAAAATCCTGATTTAAATAATTGATTGCAACTTGTTCTGAAAAGGATTGTGGTTCACTTTCCTTAAGCATCACGATATTTCCAATTGCAATATCAACACTAGCAGGGTTAACTGCTGTATTTGTTTGACCAATAGCTGTAATAATTCTTCCCCAGTTTGCATCTGATCCATAAATTGCTGTTTTCACTAAATTGGAACCAACAATTTGCTTGGCAATAGCACGTGCTTCCTCATCATCTTTACTACCTGAAACTTTTACTTCTATTAGCTTTGTAGCTCCTTCTCCATCTTTTGCAATTTGCTTGGCAAGACTCTCACAAGTAGCAGAAAGTAACTCTAAAAAGATCGGATAATCAGGATGCTCTTCTGTAAGAGCTTCGTTTTTCGCCATTCCATTTGCCATGACTAACACTGTATCATTTGTAGAAGTATCTCCATCTACTGTAATTTGATTAAAGGTAGTAGGAATAACTTTACTTAAAGAGTCTTGAAGAATTTCCGACGAGATATTTACATCTGTCGTTATAAATCCAAGCATCGTTGCCATATTAGGATGAATCATTCCAGAACCTTTTGCCGTTCCTCCCATCGTTACGGTTACTCCAGCAATACTAGCGGAATAGCAGCATTTTTTCATAACTGTGTCAGTAGTCAAAATTGCCTCTTGAAATGCTTCAGCATGTTCCAGGGTAGAATCAAAGATAAATTGGTTAATTCCTTTTTCGATTTTATCCATTTGCAGGTATTCGCCAATGACACCAGTTGAAGATACAGCAACATATTCTTCCTTTATGTGAAGATGGTTTGCCATTATCTTTCTCATTTGATATGCATCATTTAAGCCTTGTTCTCCTGTACATGCATTTGCACAGGCACTGTTTACTACCACTGCCTGAATTTGTTTTTCCTTTGCTATCGATTCTTGCGTTACTTTTAACGGTGCAGCTTGAAAGTGACTTGTCGTATACACAGCGGCGCAATTTGCGGGAACTTCACTCACAATTGCACCAATATCTTTCTTGTTATATCGAAGTCCGGCATGTACTCCTGCAGCTCGAAAGCCAATTGGAGTAACGATACTTCCTTGTTTGATTTCTTCAATATGAGATGAATGCTGATGAATATTGTTAATAACCTGCACGTAGGCTCCTCCTTAAGGGTAAAGCGGAAGAAACTGTAATCCCATCGTTTCTTCATAGCCGTTCATGATATTTGCGTTTTGAATGGCCTGACCCGCAGCCCCTTTCACTAAATTATCAATAACAGATACGATCGTTAATCTTCCTGTACGTTCATCCACATTTATTCCGATATCACAAAAATTAGAGCCAGTTACTTCTTTTATCGAAGGATAGGTATGAAGTGGTCGAACGCGTACAAAAGGACTGTTCTTATACATTTCCATATATAAATCATGAATATGTTCACTTGTTATACTTTTATTTAATGTAGCGTATATAGTTGCCATTATCCCTCTGCTTGTCGGCAATAGATGAGTCGAAAAAGTAATAGCCTTCATCTCAGCATTCCAATCAACTAATTGTTGCTCTATTTCTGGAATATGCTGATGTTCATTCACTTTATAAATTTTAAAATTTCCACTCATCTCAGCGAACATATTAGCCCTTGAGGGACTCCTTCCCGCTCCAGAAATGCCAGATTTAGCATCAATAATAATACTATTTGGTATAATCAGATTTTCTTTCACTACTGGTGCTAATCCTAAGAGCGTTGCAGTGGGGTAACACCCTGGGTTTGAAATTTTCTTGCTAGAAGCTATGTTTTCCTTATTCCATTCGGAAAGCCCATAGGCAAAGCTCTTAACAACCTCAGCCGATACAGGTTCTTTTTTATACCATTTTTGATAATCTTCTGTATTCCTTAAGCGCAAATCCCCAGATAAATCGACCAGTTGTATCTCTTTATCTATGAATTCTTGCACCAACTTTCCGGAAACACCTGTTGGAGTAGCAAAAAAGACAATATCGCATTCCTTTGCTATTTTTTCTGGATTTATTTGTTCAAGTTTATTTTCTATAATATTAATCAGGTGCGGATATTCATTCCATACTGGGACTTCTTCTCTTGTTGTATGTACAGACTTGATTGTAAACAATGGATGACTATGCAAAATTCTAATTAATTCCACTCCTCCATAGCCAGTTGTACCAATAATAGCTGCCTTCATAACTTCCTCCTTTCGATAAAATTAATGTATATTTAATCATTTTTATTTATATTTATTAATCTAAGATTCTCTTATTATAAAAACTACTGGATATAAAATCAACACTTTTTCATAAAAGTAGTAGTTTTCTTATTATTCAGATAATTAATTAGATATAGTGATGTTAAAAAAAATCCTAGTTGAGTTAAAAATTAAGGTATAACGTTCAAAGCCGATACAAATTAGAGCAAAGATTATAATCGAAAATAGCATAACTAATCCAAGTTTGAAAGATTGTTTGTTTTAATAAAAAAATTCTATTGAAAAAACTAAACAACAAACTTGAGGAAAACAAACCAATTAAAATTAATCTAGCACTATCTCCATAAAATGAAACTTCCATCAGTGGGGGTTCCTTCCTCCCCACTGATGGTTAGTTGAACCAATCGGACCTTTACGGACAGTTAATCTCCCACCTAGATTCCTCGTATTCTCCTAAGCTTGAGAGAGGAGGCTTAAGCTTAGCCCCACGGAAAGCCAAGTGTATTCCGGCTGCGGGTAATCGCAACATACTTTACGAAAACAGCCATAAAGAAAAAGAATTTCATTTAACAACATCATCATATGAGGCATTTATCTAGTGGTGTCAGAAATTTCCACATAAAGCTTATCTATAAATCTTCCACTACTAGATAGGCAGCTTTCACTGGACCATGGACACCGACGACTAGATCCATTTCAATATCCGCAGAGTTGCTTGGTCCTGTAATATAGTTAATGCATGACGGGAGTACTTCTCCCTTTTGAACTTTTTCTCGTAAGATTTTTGCTGCTTGAGTCATTCTTGGCACAATCGTACTTTTTGGGACAATTACGATACTATGAATAGGTAAAAAACTGACTGTTCTCCCTCGATCCTTTCCACTATAAAAAACAACAGTGCCTGATTCCGCTAACGTAATTTCGCTTATGGTAATGCCTATATTTGCTTGTTCTGCTTTTACAATATTTTCTTTTCCTAAAGAAGCGTCCCATTCAAAAACATCGATATTTTCTTCAAGCAGTTTCTCTTTAAATAAAGCGTGGAGTCCATACTGCTCATACCGCGCATCCTTCCAAGTAACAATCTTTCCTCCACCATATTCTTTTATTAAATTATACAGTGTGTGTGTTAGTTCCTTTTGGGAAGTAATAACTAAGTCTGTATGAATAAGCGTACATTGCGATTTTAAGACCTCAACTAACTCATCCTTTGTTGCCTCCTTCAGCACTTCTTCTTGTGGATGATAATTCCATTGCGGCTGTTCTAGCTTGGTTTTCCTTTGTCTACCTAATCTCGATGCAATTGTTTCGAGAAAAGCGTCTCTGTTCTGGATAGTCCCTGTCATTCTTTCCCCTCCTCCTTGTCTCGATTCTTGAACCAATCGCGAAATCTCTCTTTATTTGGTGCTGGAAGATCACGGATATCTGTCCATTCTTTTAACATTCCGACACCCTTCGTAATTTTATCTCCTTTTACTAATGGTTTCGTCACGGCTGGGGCGATTTTAGAACCAATATTGTATAGCTTGGGTGAAGAAGCACCGATACCAAAAGCTTTAAATATCATCTTTTCAGAAATTGGCGCTTTTCCTTCCTTTTCCACAATTACTTGTCTATGCTTATGCAGCAGTTCATGAAGCGGAATTTTTACCGGACACGCATCTGTGCAAGCCGCACAAAGAGTGGACGCATATGGGAGCTCTTTATATTCTTCATACCCACCTAACAATGGTGAGAGAACAGCTCCAATTGGTCCTGAGTAAATAGAACCGTATGAATGTCCTCCAACATGTCTATATACAGGACAAACATTTACACAAGCTGCGCAGCGGATACATTGTAGTACGGATTGAAATTCTCCACCTAGAATATCTGAACGACCGTTATCCACAATAACTAAATGAAAATCTTCTGGTCCATCTACATCCTCAGCCTCTTTAGGACCAGTTAACGTTGTCACATAACTAGTTAATTTTTGGCCTACGGCACTTCTTGTTAACATGCCAACCAATACTTCCATTTCGGAAAAAGTAGGGACAATGCGTTCCATCCCCATCACAACTATTTGTGTTTTGGGAAGTGCTGCAACTAAATCAGCATTTCCTTCATTTGTTACAAGTGTAATCGATCCTGTTTCTGCAACAGCGAAATTGCATCCTGTAATGCCCATATCCGCAGTTAGATATTCATTTCGAAGTACTTGTCTTGCATGCCATGCTAATTCTTCTGGCTTTTCTGTATTGGTATAGTTTAATTTTTTTGAAAAAACATCACGGATTTGTTCTTTATTTTTATGCAAAGCTGGAACAACTATATGGGATGGAGGATCATGATCATCTACCTGCAAAATATATTCTCCTAAATCCGTTTCAATTACCTCACACCCAGCTTCCTCTAACTTTTTGTTTAAGGAAATTTCTTCTGTTACCATCGACTTTGCTTTTACCACTTTTTTCACTTTTTTTTCTAACGCTACTTGCTCAATATAATGACTTGCCTCTTCTGCTGTTTTGGCGAAAAAAACATTCCCACCACGCTTTGCCACTTGTTCACTCAGTTCGAATAAATAGTAATCAAGATTTTCTAAAACATGCTGGCGGATTTCTTCTCCATGGGACCGCCATTCCTCCCAATTTCCCATCGCCTCGGTCACATTATTTTTTCTTGCTTGAATTGTTTGCTGCGCTTTTGATACAGCACCACGCATAAATACGTTTTCTAGTTCTGTTGACACTCTATCCTTAAATTTTTGAGAACTTGTTTTCATCGACATAGCTTTTCATCCCCCTGTTATGCTCGACTATTTAATACTTCTGCTATATGTAAAGCCTTAATTGATTTGCCCTTTCGACCCATTCTTCCCCCGATATTCATTAAGCAGCCTGCATCTGCACTAACTACATATTCAGCATTTGTGGATTCTACACATGCAACTTTTTCATCTACCATCTGCTCGGAAATTTGCCCCATTTTCACAGAAAAAGTCCCCCCAAAGCCGCAACAATTCTCCTTTAATGGTAATTCGGTATATTCTACCCCTTTCACGTTTTTTAATAGCTTAATAGGAGCGTCTTTCACTCCTAGTAATCTCGTCATATGACAAGATGTATGGTAGGTAACTTTCCCATGGAACGTTGCTCCTACATCTTCAACTTTTAAGACATCTACAATAAACTGTGTTAATTCGAACGTTTTAGAGGCAAGTTCTTTTGCAATTGGCTCCCATACCGGATCCCCTTTAAAAATATGCTGGTATTCATGAAACATATAGGCACAGGAACCAGAAGGACAAACAATATATTCAGCATCTTTAAAGGATTTCATCATTGTTTTCATTACTTCCTTCGTTTCCGTTACATAGCCACTATTATAGGATGGCTGTCCGCAGCAGATTTGTGTCGTTGGAAAATCGATTTCGCATCCTAATCTTTCTAATAATTCTACCGTTGCTCTTCCCACATCACTTTGAAACATATCAACAAGACAGGTAGCAAATAATGTCACTTTCATTCTGAAAATCCCCCTCTAAGATTAAACTGTACATCCTAATAATCATCAGATGATATGAACAGGTCATCTGATGACCTTATTATTAAAAGCACCCTACATACATTTATAGAGTGTTTTTTACTATTATTGGAAAAATAATAATTAAAGCGTTTTCATTAATATAGAGTTAATTTTTCAATTTGCAAGAAGAAAAAATTTTAAAACATTTACATTTAAAACTGAATGTTAAGCTTTATGCTCTTTCTCAGCAAAATATTCTTTAAGCACCGCTTCAACCTTTTGTAGATGATAAAGCATTGCCTCGCTTGCTTCAGCCTCATTATTCTCCACAATAGCCTCATAAATGGTTAGATGCTCCTCATACAGGCGTTCTGTCGTTGTTTTTTTAGAAAATAACCATAACCGCCTCGTTTCTTTCATTGCTTCTTGCATGATATCAGAAACGTTAAGTAATAAGTTTACAAGCAAAGGATTTTGTGAAGCTGCTGCAACTGCTAAATGAAAGTTCAAATCCGATTTTTCTCCTAATTCTTCTATTCCATTTGCCTGTTTCATTTCTTCTAACGCTTGTTTCATTTTTTCTAAATCTTCGGTTGTGCGGTTTTTTGCTGCAGCAGCAGCTGCGCCTACCTCCATAATTCTTCTTACTTCAAGGAGATGATTTAGGTCTTCTTTCTCCATCAAAATCGCAGAAGGAAAAGAAAACATAATTTGATCAGCTTCAAACTCTTTTACATAGGTCCCTTCTCCTTGCCTCATTTCAATCAAACCTTTTGCTTTCAAAGAAGAAAGCGCTTCCCTTACAGCAGAACGACTTACGTGGAAATTTTCTGCAAGCTGCTGTACAGATGCCAATTTTTCACCAGGTCTTAAACCTCCTGAGCGAATTCCTTCATGCAAGGCTTCTGCTATTTCTTCATAAATTTTTTTGGGTCGAATCTGCTTAAATTCCATTATTCTACCTCCAAAGCGTCCATCCCTTTTATTGTTATTATACTGCTAAAAGTCGCAATGTACATAAAAAAAGTCATAAAATTGTCAATTTTATGTTGTTTTTTGGAAAACATCATTTTATAATAGGTTCATCAAGTCATCAGATGACCTAATTTTTGGAAGATTGAAATGATAGCGGTTTCTTCATCTGATCATTGTCTAATAATCAATAATTCAACATGAAATGGAAAAAGAAATATAATAAGGGAGATGAATTTATGACGTTTACTCAAAATTTTACCGCTGTTGGCGACAATTTGGCATTATCTGCTATAGTAGCAGTAATTCCAATTTTGTACTTTTTTTGGGCGCTTGCCATTAAACGGATGAGAGGACATGTAGCCGGAATTACTACCTTGCTGCTCGCTTTACTTCTTTCTGTAATCGCTTTCAATATGCCTGTTGGAATGAGTATGATGTCTGCTAGCCAAGGCATCGTTTATGGACTATTACCTATTGGCTGGATTATCGTTACATCCGTGCTTTTGTATAAATTAACCGTTAAAAGCGGACAATTTACCATTATACGCAATTTTATTTTGTCCATTACAGAAGATCGCAGACTTCAAGCATTACTTGTAGCTTTCTCATTTGGAGCATTTTTAGAAGGAGCTGCTGGCTTCGGGGCACCTGTTGCTATTTCTGCTGCCCTTTTAGTCGGGTTAGGTTTTAATCCATTATATGCTGCCGGTATCTGTTTATTGGCTAATACGGCACCTGTTGCATTTGGGGCAATCGGTATCCCAATCACCGCTGTAGAGGGGCCTACTGGCATTCCGGCGTTAGAAATTTCTAAAATGGTTGGGCGTCAACTGCCATTTATTTCAGTTTTTATTCCATTTTATCTAGTTATTATTATGGCTGGCTTTAAACGAGTATGGGAAGTGCTTCCTGCTATTTTAGTATCAGGTATTTCCTTTGCATTCACACAATATTTATCATCTAATTTCCTAGGACCTGAATTGCCTGATATTTTATCTGCCTTAGTTTCTTTATTTGCATTAGTTATTTTCTTAAAATTCTGGAAACCGAAAAAGATTTTTCTCTTTAAAGGGGACGCGGAAACTGCAGCAGCATCAGCAGAACAAGAGAAAACTCCAGAATCTACATACACAGCTGGTGAAATCTTTCATGCTTGGTCTCCTTTTTTAGTATTAACTGCCTTCATCTCCCTTTGGGGAATTCCTACTGTGAAGTTAGCATTATCAGGTTATTATGAAGGAACAAACATTATTTTGAAGGGTCTTAATAAATTAGGAGAACTTTTGACCTTTATGCCTGAAGTACCACTACTTCACAATAAAATTATTAATGGTGCTAGTGAAGAAGTTGCAGCCATTTATAAAATAGAAATGTTAGGTGCTGCTGGAACTGCAATATTATTTGCTTGTATTGTTACAAAATATATTGCCCGACTTTCCTGGAGAGAAGTGTATGAGACATCAAAGGAAACACTTCAAGAGTTAAAATTTCCAATCTTAACAATTTCGTCTGTAGTTGGTTTTGCCTATGTAACAAATGCATCTGGTATGTCCACAACGCTTGGAATGACATTAGCTAAAACGGGAGCATTATTTCCATTCTTCTCTCCAGTCCTTGGATGGCTTGGCGTATTTATTACTGGTTCTGATACATCGGCCAATTTACTATTTGGAAATCTACAAAAAATCACTGCTATATCTGTTGGCATGGACCCTGTGCTTGCTATTTCAGCTAATTCAAGTGGAGGAGTTACAGGGAAAATGATTTCTCCACAATCTATCGCTGTCGCATGTGCTGCGGTTGGTTTGGCTGGCAAAGAATCTGAACTACTTCGCTTCACCTTAAAACATAGTATATTCCTTTTGCTACTTGTATGTATTATTACCTTCCTGCAAAACAATGTGTTATCCTGGATGATTCCTTAAAATTCATCGACAAAAAAGTAGAGAAATCCTTGTAAGATTGCTCTACTTTTTTCTTCTTCCTACAATAATCATTGATTTTCTGTCTCTTCCAGCAAAATCACTTTTACTATATCACCACATTTATAGCCTGAATCTCCTCCAGGCAATATTGTTAAGCCATTTGCAAAGGCTAAGCTGCTCACAATATTCGATTTATCTACGCCACTTGTGCCTGTTTCTAGCTTTCCATCTACAATGGAGACTCTACTTCTAATAAGACGTGTAAATGGATTTGCCATTGGAAAATCTTCTTGCAACACCGCATCAACTATAGGCAAATGAGGCTTCTGGGAAAACAGAAAGCTTTTTATGATTGGGTTTGTAAACAATTCAAATCCCACATAACACGCAGAAGGATTTCCTGAGAGTCCAAATAATAATTTGCCATTTAGCTGTGCTACTGTTGTGACGCTCCCAGGTCTCATCGCAATTTTATTAAAAAGAACTTCAGCCCCCAGCTTGCGGTAAATATCTGGCAATAAATCATAATCGCCAACAGAAACCCCACCTGTCGTAATCAGCATATCAACTGAATCTAGTTCATGTCGAATGGCTTCATAGCTTGTTTCCATAATATCTGGCAACTTGCCGAAATAACGAGGAATAGCACCTGCCCGTTCGATTTGCGCCATTATCATATAAGCATTGCTATTTCTGATCTTTCCTTCTTCCAGTTCTTCATCCACTTCCAATAATTCTGTTCCTGTCGCAAATACACCTATAATTGGTTTCTTGGCAACAGGAACTTGTTCTATTCCAAATGTTGCTAAAAGCGCTACTATTCCCGGATTTATTTTTGTTCCTTTTTTTATTAAAACAGTTCCTTCCTTTACATCTTCTCCTTGAAACGATATATTTTCTCCTTTATGTAAAACATGGTCTATTTTTATATAGGTTCGTTGTTCCTTTTTCAGCTCTTCCGTTTTTTCAAACATTACAACAGCATCTGTATCAGTTGGCAGCATGGCTCCTGTCATAATCCTGATTGCTTGATACTTCCCTATTTTTTTATGTGAGACTTGCCCGGCCCCAATTTCATCAATTATTTCTAATTCAGTTGGATGTGTTTTTGATGCAGCAATTGTATCTGCTGAACGTAATGCAAACCCATCATAGCTGGAGCGATCAAATCGTGGAACATTATGTGAAGCTTTAATATCTTCAGCTAAATAACGACCGTTGCTATTAAAGATGGATACACCCTCCTTTGTCCCTTCCCTTTTATATTCCATTACTCTGCTTATTGCATCTTCTATTAGAATAGGAACTCTATCCTCTGCTGTCATTGCCTTTTCCTCCTTATCCAAGAAATAACTAAAAAAGAACTATTCTAATACCATAAAATATTTCTTCCCGTATTTTTCCTTGCATTTATCAGATAGCTCTCAACCACCAATATAAGACATTTCTACTTTTGTGCGAGAAGTGGTTGCTTCTTCTTTACGTTCATCTGAATATCTATCCTGTCTATTCCGCCAAATAGTTCGAATATATTCAAGCAGCTCCGTATCGGTTGCCCCTTGTCTCATAAAATCACGGATATTATGGCCATTTCCGTTAAAAAGGCATGTATATAAATGACCGTTTGCCGATAACCTTGCTCTCGTACAGCTCGAGCAAAAAGATTCAGAAACAGAGGTAATAAAGCCAACTACTACATTGGAATCCTTGTACTTATACTTTTTGGCTACTTCTCCAAAGTAATCAGCCTCTACCGGCTCGAATTCAAATGATTCTTGCAACTGATTATAGATTTCTCTTTTTGTTATAACATCCTTCATTTTCCACCCATTTGTACTGCCAACATCCATATATTCAATAAAACGAAGTTCTAATTCATTTTCTTTACAATAGGTTGCCATCGGGATGATTTCTGAATCATTCATTCCTTTTTTTATTACCATGTTTATTTTAATTCCTAAGCCAGCTTTTTTAGCAGCTTCTATTCCTTTTTTAACAGGAGTAACGCCTACATTACGACCATTCATCTGACCAAACAATTCATCATTTATGCTATCTAAACTAATGTTTACTCGCTTGAGACCAGCCTTCTTTAGGTCGTCGGCATATTTAGGAAGAAAAATTCCGTTTGTTGTTAAGGCAATATCATTTAGACCTTCTAATGGAACAAGTCTTTCAATAAGCAAGGGTAAGTCCTTACGTAACAATGGCTCTCCACCAGTCAACCTAATTTTCTCAACACCTAATTGCACAAATAATTTCGCTATTCTTTCTATCTCTTCATAAGTTAATAATTCACTTGGAGGAAGAAAGGGATAATCTGGACCAAAAATTTCTTTCGGCATGCAATATTGGCACCGTAAATTACAGCGATCAATAACACTAATGCGCAAATCCCTTAGTGGTCGATTTAACTGATCCTTCATATTCGATCTCACTCCTTTTTACTAAACTTTCATAAAGTGAAACTTCCATCAGGGGGGAGTCTTACTGTCCGTTAAGGGTGGGATAAAAGTTTCACTTTGTATTTTTCTATCATATCATTTTTCATAATATACAGTATATTATATACAAAGAAAAAAAGAAGAGGGTTTCCCCTCTTCTTAATAACCATATAAAATTCATCTACCTAGCTTCTTATCGGACACCTAAGGCAATTTTTGCATATCTGGACATTCTATCTTTTGTCCAAGCTGGCGACCAGACAATGTTTACTTCTGTCTCTTTTACTTCTGGAATATCTGTTACAGCTGCCTTTACTTGATCGACAATGACGCCTGCAAGCGGACATCCCATTGCTGTTAAAGTCATTGTTACAACCAATAATCCCTCTTCTTTAAGCTCCAAATCGTAAACTAATCCTAGGTTTACAATATCGACTCCAAGCTCTGGATCGATAACAAGCTCTAGTGCACCCATAATACTGTCTTTTAATTCTTCATTCATTCGAAGGCACCCCTTATTTTTATTTATATTCAAACGTATTTATTTTTTACCGTAAATGAAGCTTTATCTTTATAGTTACACTATAACAAATAATTATGATTAGAAAAAAGGATTTGAATCACGCTTTTATTAATCCCTCTGCTAAATGTTTTTCAAACCATTCCACTGTTTTAAGCATGGCTTTTCGGCTTACTTTATGACCAGTATTTTCTTCGGAAAGGTATACTAGTCGATCTGGTGCTTCCCTGTACAAAGGTTTTATATGTTCATAAAACTGATGGGAGTATTCATAAGGAACCACTTCATCTTTTTTGCCATGCCAGAACATAAGCGGACGATTTTTTAATTTTTCTGGAGCCTTACTTAAATCCAATTCTTCTAACTGCTTAATTAATGCTTCAATTTCGCTATCATTTAGTGGCAGCTCATAGCCCCTCTTCTTCACTTCAGAAATGGTATAATGAGCAAATTTTTCATAATATGGCATCCCCATTAAGCTAACTGCTGTGTTAATCCAAGAATATTTTCTTAATGCACCCAATGTAACGATTCCACCCATACTTGTTCCAACTACACCTATATGTTGATCATCGATAAGCTCTTTCTTACTGAAATAATTTTTTATCTCTTCTATTTCATCAATCGTTTTCATTACGATATTCCAAAAGTGCATGTTTAATTCCATAGCAGATAGTCCTTGTTCTCTTTCTCCATGATATAAACAATCAGGCAGTACAACACGAAAACCTTTCTCTGCTAAGTGATAGGCAAAATGGAGATTGTGCTCCTTTGCACTTGTGAAGCCATGTGTAAATTGAATATATGGTCTTTTTTGATCATAGTAGTCTTTTTTTACAATATGCAATACAGGAATATCTTCTATATGTAATTTTTCAACTAGAATCATTATCCACCCCTCCTTTTTTGGAAAAAATAACTGATTCATGTAAAATAAAAGGGAAACAATAGAAAGGGAATATATCTTCTATTTCTTTGCTTTTTTTTACATAACTTAACACCGTGAAAGTAGAATTAACGAATAAAGTGTAATAATATTTTATATGTATAAGTAAGTGTAACATGAAGTGGCATTTTTTTCGAAAAATACGCCCCTACTAGCTCTGGAATAAAAATTAATATACTGACACTAAAGGAGACACTATGACAGAAAAACACCTAATTGCATTAGACCTTGACGGAACTATATTAAAAGATGATAAAACCATTTCTCCCCTTACCAAAAAAGTTATTCAAAAAGCGATGGATGAGGGTCATGAGGTGATGATTGCAACGGGAAGACCATTCCGCGCAAGCGAAGCGATTTATCACGAATTAAACTTACGTACTCCTATCGTTAACTTTAATGGAGCTTTTATTCATCATCCAAAGGATACTAATTGGGGTTTTTATCATTCTCCACTTGATATAAAAACGGCGCGGGACATCGTAGCTGCCTGCAATGATTATCCTTTTCTCAATATTATCGCAGAAGTAATAGATGATGTTTACTACCATTATCACGATGAAAAATTGATTGATATTTTTTCCTTAGGAAATCCAAAAGTTACGACCGGAAATCTATTGGAATTTTTAGAAGCGTCACCTACTTCTATCCTAATTCATGCCGAAGAAGAACATGTTCCTGCGATCCGTAAGCATCTATCTGATGTTCATGCAGATTTAATTGACCATCGCCGTTGGGCCGATCCATTTCACGTCATTGAAATTGTTAAATCTGGAATCAATAAAGCCATCGGATTACAAAAGGTATCTGATTATTATCAAATTCCACAAAAAAATATTATTGCATTTGGCGATGAAGATAATGATTTCGAAATGATTGAGTATGCTGGCACAGGTGTAGCAATGGGAAATGGAATTAAAGAGTTGAAAACACTTGCCAATGATATTACTTTATCCAATGAAGAGGACGGTCTCGCTATTTATTTAAATGAAGCTTTAAATCTTCGTGTTCTTTAAGATTTGGGTATCATTACCGTCTTTATTACAACTGTTTTCGTCCATACTATAATTGAAGCAGTCATTACTGTTTCATATGATATTTAAAATGCTTCTTTCTGTCTTTCCAATTACACTCAACACTCGGAGGGATCATTAATGGGAAAACGAAACAAATCGAAACGTTTTGTACAACAAGGAGTAGATTCTGTGACAAAGCATTCCGAACGTATCCCTTATCATATGACATATGCTGAAGCTGAGAGCTATAAAATGTCAAATGAAAGACCATCTGATGGAGGATTAGAATAAATGGGAAATAGACTTTTTCAAGAAGCTAGACAAGCAGTCGAAGTAGCTAAAAATGCTAACGGTCAAGATGTAAACGGCTTAGTTGATAAAGCAAAGAATGCAATTAGTTCTGCTTATGCTAATACAACGACAGCCGAACAGCATCAATTAGCCGAATTACAAACAGAGCTGGATCAAATTCAGACACATTAAATTAAGAAGAGCTGTCCATAAAGGAACCCTCCATAAGCTATAAAAAGAGAAATGCTTGGGAGACAGACCTTTATTGGGCAGCTTTTTTGCTTCAACTTAAATTGCAACGCAAAACTCCATTCAAAATCAAGTTTCACGAAAATGTTTCTAATACTACTGAATATGGTTCTTTCCCTTCTTCAGAAAAATATAAAATTACTGTTCCATTCGTCGGCAAATCTTTTTTATTCAAATGAATTTGCAATAAAAATCTGTTATTGTTAATTTGTAATTTTTGCTTTGTTAATAATTCATTATGCCCATCTTCGACAGAATAAAAAATAGTCCCTGCTGTTGTTGCTTTCCCTTTTACAACATAATTTCCGTTTGTACCACTAACAGTTACATCTTGTAGTTTTACTTGCTCTTTCGTCGAGTTTGCTGATGCCGCTATCGATAGGAATGGCATACTAATGAACAAACATAAAATTATTGCAGTAATTTTTTTCAAAATGCTTCCTCCTTTATGCTTTTCTAAAGAAACCGAGTACTGCTGTTGTCTGTACAACATTGGTAAATGCTTGCGGATCAACTTCCTTAATGACACGTTCCAAATCAAATAATTCATACCGAGTCACTACAATCATTAGCATTTCCTTTGGCTCATTAGAAAATGCTCCACGAGCAGGCAAAATCGTAATTCCCCTCACTAATTTTTCATGAATTGCAACTTTTAGCTCATCTGTTTTCTTTGTAACAATCATCACCGTTAATTTTTGGTGGGCTGTATGTATCGTATCAATCACTTTTGTCGCTGCATAAAGATTCACTAGCGTATATAAAGCTTTTTCCCAACCGAACATGGCTCCAGCTGTGATAATAATAGCTCCATTCAGAATAAAGAAATAGGTACCGACGGGCTTATCTTGTACACGTGAGAGAATCATGGCGATAATGTCCATGCCTCCAGTTGATGCCCCCCACTTCAACGTTAATCCAACCCCAACAGCCGCAATGACACCGCCAAAAACAGCATTTAACAAAATATCATGGGAATAGCTATGGACTGGAATTATTTCCATAAACAAAGACATAAAAACAACACTTAAAAAACTAAAACACGTAAATGATTTTCCCACTTTGATCCAACCAAGAATCGCAATTGGCACATTTAGGATAAATAATAAAATCCCGGTAGAAATAGGTGTTACTTTTGATACAAGCTGTGCGACACCAGCAAATCCGCTTGCGTATACATCAGCAGGTATTAGGAAAAAATTCATGGCGATGGCATTTAAAAGTGCCCCAAAAATAACGACAATTAATTTTTTTGTTAATAACCAATACATAAGTATCCTCTCCAATACGATATATAGTAATTTTTACTATTTTAACTGTTACTATTCATTGTTTTTTCCTGCAAAGTTTTATAAACTACAAATAAGTATGCCTTGTTTTAAAAAAACAAGGCATTTTTACAGAGATTATCGTTATTTATCATAACAGTACTCCAATTACCATATGTTTTTATAAAAAAAGAAAGAAGTGAAATGAATATGACTTTTAAAATCCTAGCAGATAGTGCAAGTGATTTACCTCTATCCTATTATGAAAAAAACGAGGTTTCACTACTACCGCTAAAAGTTAACCTAGACGGTAAGGAATATGAGGATTTGAAAACAATAGAACCACTTACTGTCTACAATGCTATTCGCAGTGGACAAGTTCCAAAAACCTCTCAAGTTTCTCCTGCATTATTTAAAGATATTTTTACAGAATTAGCACAAAATAATGATAAAGGTGTTTATATTGCTTTTTCTTCGCAATTATCTGGAACCTACCAAACAGCAGTAATGATATTAGAACAAGTAAAGGAAGAATATCCTGATTTTGATTTAACGATCATTGATAGTAAATGCGCATCATTAGGTGCTGGATTAGTGGTTCAAGAAGCGGTAAAATTACGCGATCTAGGTAAAGACATAAGTGAAATTATACCACGCCTGCAGTTCTTATGCGAGCATATGGAGCACTTATTTACAGTAGAGGATCTAGAATATTTAGCAAAAGGCGGACGTGTTTCAAAAGCCTCTGCATTTCTTGGTGGGTTATTAAATATTAAGCCTTTATTACACGTTGAAGATGGGAAGCTTGTCCCTCTTGAAAAAATTCGTGGCAAAAAGAAACTTCTCCGCAGAATGATTGAGCTAATAGAAGAACGAGGAGATAAGTTGGATCAACAAGTGTTTGCAATCAGTCATGCCGATGATGAAGCGACAGCTTTAGAAGTAAAAGAAATGATTGTAGACAAATTCCAACCAAAAGATGTGTTCATTTCATCAATTGGCGCATCTGTTGGTTCTCATACTGGTGCTGGAACAATCGCTATTTTCTTCTTAAATAAACTACCTGAATAAATACGTTAAGTTAAAAAGAATAAAATTTACTCCTTTCACTCATACTAACAATGTTCTAATAGAACAAAAGCTGACGTTGAAAGGAGTATTTTTTATGCCACATACTTCTGATAATGATAAAAAAGCCAAAGATAATAATGCATTGCGTCATGAAAAGAACATGATGCGTGAAAAAAACCGCAAAAACGGCAAACATCAGTATAGTAAAAAAACAGATCACCTGTAAGAACAACGGAGATCGGAATGCTAATATAGGAACTGCCTGATTTTTAAGGCAGTTCTTTTTTGGCACTGCCTCTGGGTAAAAAGTTATCGAGGTTATTTCTCTGTTACCTTTTGGTGCTTCCTTTTGCTGAAACGGGCTCTGATGTGGATTCTCTGTTACCTTTTGGCTTCCTTTTTTGATGAAATGGGCTCTGACGCGACTTCTCTGTTACCTTTTGGCTTCCTTTTTTGATGAAATGGGCTCTGATGCGACCTCTCTGTTACCTTCTAGCACTTCCTACGTCTGAAAAAGGCATTGAGATAAACCTCCCTATGCGTCTTTAACTTTCCAAGCCTTTTCTATAATTAAAAAGGCATCCCAAAGATATAAATACTTTGAAATACCCCATTACCCAACCTATATTTGGATTAGTTTTGACTGTCTTCCTTTAAATACGTCCATCCTTCTTCTTGGTAGACTTTATTTTCCTTCATTAGCTTTCCAAGCGCCCGTTTGAAAGATCCTTTACTTAAATTAAATCGTTCTTTAATATCCTCTGGCATGCTCTTATCTCCATAAGGCATTGCACCCTTTCGAGTAATTAAATAATCTAGAATTAGTTGGGCATCTTTATCAAGCGCTTCTTCTTTTCTCGGTAATAATGATACATTTACCGTACCATCTAGCTTTACATCAATGATACGACCGTTCACCTTTTCTCCTAATCTTGGTTCCTGGCCTCTCTCTGATTCATGGATAAATCCTTTAAAGCCTTCCGCTGTATAAATCCAGCTACCAACCTTTGCTGTTCGATAAATATAGCCATGGATGTTTTTATTAAAATCCGCTCTTGTCGCTTTTGTTGCCATTTCTTCAATGATAGGATCTGTAGCAGGTTTAACATATAAGTAGTTGTTCTTATTTACCTTTAACGTAATATAAAGCATATCCCCAACTTCTGGCCAAACCTCTTCATGAACCGGTAAATCATCCTCGCCTAATAGCATGTCCTTTTTTAAGCCTATATCAAAGAAACAGCCGATTCCCTCTTTGCGATCCGTTACCTTTACCCAATCATACTTCCCGACTGCGATGGACGGAATAAACGTACTCGAGCACGCTCTTCCTTGTGAATCACTATAAATAAAAACGCGTACTTCATCGCCCTCTTCAAATTTCTGATCAGTTTCACTAAAATGCAAAAGCACATCCTCGTCTTCCTCTTCTAACGTCAAAAAGTACCCGAAAGATGCTATCCTAGCCACTGTTAATATTTCTACTCGTCCCATATAATCTCTTAACGACATTTGGTTTCCTCCTTTAATTCTTGTCTATTTCAACTTTACTCTATATTCTGCCATCCTAATTATTCCCTTATTTACGAATATTCCATGCCTAAAGTTGTTACAACTGCTTAATTTTACTATAATACAAGCATAAAAGAAATTGGATTTACTACAGACTTACTTATAATTCGTATTAAATTCCAATTAATCAGGAGGTAAATATGGCAAAAGAAAGTTCATTTGATATTGTATCAAAGGTAGATTTTTCAGAAGTAACGAATGCTGTCCAGCTGGCGATGAAGGAAATTCAAAATCGTTATGATTTTAAAGGAAGTAAAAGCAATATCACATTAGACAAAGAGGACTTAGTGCTTGTTTCAGATGATGAATATAAATTGGAACAGCTAAAAGATGTACTTATTAGCAAAATGTTTAAACGTGGGATTCCTATCAAAAACTTAGATTATGGCAAAATAGAAGGTGCTTCAGGTGGTACGGTTCGCCAAAGAGCGAAATTGATACAGGGCATTGATAGAGACAATGCAAAAATAATAAATGCATTAATTAAAAATAGTGGTTTGAAAGTGAAAACGCAACAACAAGACGATCAAATTCGTGTAACTGCTAAAAGCCGTGATGATTTACAAAAGATTATTGCTGCTGTTAAAGACGAATCAAAAATTACAATTGATGTGCAGTTTGTCAATTATCGCTAATAATAAAGGGTGGGAACCATTTGGGTACCATCCTTTTTTACCTGCACTCCTTATCAAACAACCCTATTTTTACCATGTTTATTTCAACTGATTTGGGAAAAATAAGTAAACATGCACAGAATATAGAAGGAGTGATTGAAATGGCTAACAATAATAACGAACAAATTGAACAAACATTTCCCCCTCAACATCAAGAACAACAACCAGGTATTCAAACTGAAATGAATCCTATTCCGAAAGATGTAGATCCCTCTTATAAGGGATCTGAAAAATTAAAAGGAAAAGCGGCAATCATCACTGGTGGTGATAGCGGAATTGGCCGTTCTGTTGCTATTTACTATGCAAAAGAAGGTGCTGATGTTGTAGTAGTATACTTAGATGAGCATGATGATGCAAATAAAACAAAAGAATTAGTCGAAGCAGAAGGAGTAAAATGCTTACTGCTTGCTGGGGATATTGGTGATGAAAGCTTCTGTAAAGAGGTGGTAGAAAAGACCGTTTCAGAATTTGGCAAGGTTAATATTCTCGTAAATAATGCTGCAGAGCAACATCCGCAATCAAGCATACTGGATATCACGTCAGAACAATTAGAGAAAACATTCCAAACTAATATTTTCTCTATGTTTTATTTAACAAAAGCCACTCTTCCACATTTCCAAGAAGGCGATACGATAATCAATACAACATCGATTACTGCCTATAAAGGGAATGAAACATTAATTGATTATTCAGCTACGAAAGGAGCTATTACTGCCTTTACTCGTTCCTTATCAGGTTCTCTAGCTGGACAAGGCATACGAGTTAATGGTGTAGCACCAGGACCAATTTGGACACCACTAATTCCTTCTACCTTTGATAGTGAACAAGTGGCATCTTTTGGAGCAAATACTCCTTTTAAACGTGCTGGTCAACCTTGTGAACTTGCACCAGCCTATGTATATTTAGCTAGTAATGATTCCACTTATGTTACTGGACAGGTCCTCCATGTTAATGGTGGTACAATTGTTAACGGATAATTTTCGATATAGTAAATGTAAGCCGCTCGCTCCTCTATTTTGCGAGTGGTTTTTCCATTAATAAACTAATTTTCTTTTCTCCCTTTTAAAATCTTTCTTAACTGTCAACACTATTGGCAAAAAGATATAGAAAGATTACAAAGGGAGTGTGAGAAAATGATTGATTTAGCCTCTATCTATCATCGCAGCGGAGATAATTATTGTTATTTACAAAATGGAGATACCCTCCATATCCACATTCGAACAAAAATAGCAAATGTCAAAGAAATAGAACTAATCTATGGGGACCAGTACGAGATGATTGACTATCATTGGGTATCTCAGCGCATAACAATGGAAAAAAGCGGATCTGATTCCCTGTTTGACTATTGGCATTGCACAATTACCAATAAAAAAAGAGTCCGCTATGGCTTTATAATAAGAGATAATGAACAACAAATAACCTATACAGAAAAAGGATTCTTTCCTTTTATCCCAGAAGATGCTGGCTATTATTTTTGCTTACCTTATCTTCATCAGAAAGATGTTTTCACTCCCCCTTCTTGGGTATCCACAACTGTCTGGTATCAAATTTTTCCGGAACGATTTCGCAATGGAAATAGCTCCTTGAATCCAGCGGATATTGCTCCTTGGGGGCAAGAGGAGCCAGGATTGTGGAATTTTTTTGGCGGTGATTTTCAAGGGATTATCGACTCTTTAGACTATCTTTCTGACCTTGGCATAAATGGTATTTATCTTACTCCTATTTTTCACGCAAAAAGCAATCATAAATACGATACCATTAACTATTTAGAAGTAGATCCGCAATTTGGCGATACCGAAATGCTCAAACGTCTTGTAAAAGAATGTCACGAGCGTGGAATTCGAGTAATGCTTGATGCCGTATTTAATCACTGTGGTTATCAATTTCCACCATTTCAAGATGTTCTAAAAAACAAAGACAATTCACGCTATAAAGACTGGTTTCATATACATAAATTTCCTTTAAAAGAAAATGACACATTAAATTATGAAACATTTGGCTTTTATGAAACAATGCCAAAGTTTAATACAACAAACCTAGAAGTAAAGGATTATTTATTACATGTAGCACAATATTGGATAAAAGAATGTGATATCGATGGCTGGCGCTTAGATGTTGCCAATGAAATTGATCATGATTTTTGGAGATCCTTCCGTTCCGTCGTTAAAGATCTAAAACCTGACCTCTTTATATTAGGAGAAATTTGGCATGATTCTTTACCATGGCTAAGAGGTGATCAGTTTGACTCCGTTATGAATTATCCATTGCTAACAAAAGCGTTACAATTTTTTGCTTATGACATGATTTCTTCTCAACAATTTATGGAAGAGATGACAACCACTATACAGTCCTATCCAGATACAGTGAATAAAGTATTATTCAACATTATTGGCAGCCATGATACCCCACGGATTATGCATGAATGCAGTTATCGCAAAGAACGTGTAAAACTTCTGTTTACCTTTCTCCTCACTTACCCTGGGACTCCATGTATTTACTATGGAGATGAAATTGGGTTAGGCGGGGGCAGCGACCCTGGATGTCGAAAGTGTATGCCATGGAACTCAGACGAACATGACGAAGAATTAAAAGGCTTTGTTAAGCGATTAATTCAAGTCCGTAAACAAAGTTCCTTTCTCATTAATAATGGCTCTTTTTACTTTTTGTCACAATCTGACTCTTGTTTAGCGTATTATACAAAAAAAGACGATGAAATCCTTTTAACAGTTATAAATAAGAGTGATATGGAAGCACAATTTCTTCTTCCCTTCCCATTACGAGGAAAAAAAATATCCCTTTTATTAACAGAGGAAGAATATGCTGCTGAATCAGATGATCTTGCAGTAATTCTGGGACCATATGAATGCAGCATCCTTCGTTTCGATATGAACTATGAATTTATCCATGCAAGGTAAATAACAAAAGCAACTAGAGATTTAAAGATAAGTATTCCAGCCAAAGATAAATCCGAACAATTATACGAAGATACTAATAAAAGTTCCGTATAATTGTTTGGTTTTTTATTTGTTTTTAAAAGGATGTTTCCATGAAGTTTAGTGCAATTCCCCGCAGCCGGAATACACTTCGCTTTCCGTGGACAACGCTTGAGCCTCCGGGGTCTCAGACTCTCTCGCTAATCCCCCGTGGCGTCTACGTGTATTCCGGCTGCTCTGTTTTCCCAACTAATTATATTTCCTCTTGTAAAAAGTATGCGAAAGCAGCCGCTATTTACTAGCTAAATTAGATATTGTTCGTCTTGACAGAGTATCTATTTAGTTATGTCCCAACCTCTCTTTTTTCCAACAAATGAAAAATAATGATTGTTTCCTGCTGCTGAACGTACTATATTTACTATTATATCAAATTGTTTGAATTGTCAGGGGGAAACAAAGTGAATCAGCAATCATCAAAATCTATTGGACTTCCATTACTTATCTCGATTATCGCTATCTCGTTTTCTGCGATTTTCGTAAAATGGTCGGAGGCTCCTGCCACTATTTTAAGTATGTATCGAATGTGGCTTGCATGTCTTATTATGATTCCTATGGTATATATTCATAGAAATGATTTTAAAAAACTAACGAAAAAAGATTGGTCGTTCTTATTTTTTTCAGGTTCTTTTTTGGCTTTACACTTTGCTCTCTGGTTCAGTTCTCTAAAGTTTACTACTGTAGCTAGTTCTACGATTATCTTGGCACTGCAGCCTATTGTATCCCTTCTTGGCGGATTTATTTTCTTTCGTGAAAGAACTACTTCTGCAGCGATTATGACAATGGGAATTGCTATCGTTGGCGCTATGATGATCGGATGGGGAGATATTGGACTAGACAGCAATGCAGTCATTGGAGATATTCTTTCCTTTTTGAGCGTGATTGCTGTAGTTGGTTATTTATTAATCGGTCAAAATATTATTAAAAAAATGACCCATTGGATATATACCTTTACCGTTTTCTTTTTCGCAGCTTGTTTGTTAACCATTTATAATCTAATAGTTGGTGAAACATTGACAGGCTATTCTGGAAAAGAATGGGGTATTTTCGTATTGCTTGCCATTGTGCCGACACTTGCACATGTTATTAATAATTGGTTACTTAATTATGTTAATGCAACAACTATCTCTATGAGTATCCTAGGAGAACCCGTTGGGGCTACGCTTTTAGCTGTTTTACTTTTAAACGAGCGGTTAATCCTTGCTCAAATCATAGGCGGATTACTCGTTTTGTTCGGCGTCTTCTTTTTCTTACTACAAAAGCAGCATAAACCTGCCATTACGCAAGAAAAAACAATAGGATAGATTATTATTAAAAATCAGTGGACATAATCCGCTGATTTTTCAGTGTAAACAAGCAGCTATCTATCCATTAATAAAGGAAAAGTTCTTTACGATCGAAACTACTCTTTCTTTTTTTGAATATTCCTGGTAAATTGGCAAATACTACTTTAAGCATATACATATTTCCAATTAGGAGATTCCTTTCATGCTAAAAGAAAATCTATCTTTAAGCCAGTTATTTGCTATTATTATTGGATTTAATCTGGGCACTACCCTTGTAATTGTACTTGGTATTTCCGCAAAAGAAGATGCGTGGATCGCCGTGCTGCTTACCACCGCTATCGGCATATTAATCGCCTCTTTTTTTCTCAATCTAAACGAGTTAGTGCCTTCAAAAAATTTATTTGAGATTATTGAATTTGGATTTAATAGAGTTATTGCTATTCCAATAACGCTAATCTATACCCTGTATTTTTTTATCTTGCCTCTAGAACCATTAGAGATTTTGGAGAATTAACGTCTACCTTTATCCTACCTTTGACTCCGATTGAGGTCATTGTGATTACGCTAATGGTTATTATAGGCTATATTGTGTATTTAGGTATTGAAATACTAGGACGGACAACGGAAATATTTATTCTATTAATCAAGAAGATTAAAAGGAAAGATAAGGCTAAACTACATGAAAATCCCTAGCTAGCATGAACATTCTCATACTAACTAGGGATTTCTTTGTATTATTTTACTCTACAACATTGATATTATAATCTTTAAACCAATAATGAATTTGTACTAAGTGTGCGAGTAGCTGTGGACCTGTCATCAACTGACCAAACCACGGCTCTTTAAATGCAGAGCCTTCTGTTTGAATAATTTCTGCGAGACGTTCTTTATCAAAGAATTCATATAAAGCAGAGCTCTTATCTGTTAAAGCAGTTTTTAACATATCTGTTACTGTTTTTGTGTAAATAGGATTATGTGTTTTTGGATAAGGGCTTTTCTTGCGATATAATACTTCATCTGGAAGAATTCCTTCTAACGCTTTTCGCAATAATCCTTTTTCCCTGCCCATATAATTCTTCATTTCCCATGGTACATTCCACACATATTCTACTAAGCGATGGTCAGCAAATGGTACACGTACCTCTAGGCTTGCTCCCATACTCATTCTATCTTTTCGCTCCAATAAAGTGGTCATAAACCAGAGCTGATTAAGATAAAATAATTCTCGGCGTTTTGCATCTTCTTTGTTTTCTCCAGCTAATTTAGGTGTCTCTGCAATTGTTTGGTTATATTTATCCATCATATAATCTTTTAATTGCAATTTATCGCTCCATGCATTTTTCAATAGCTTTTGTCGTTCTTCAATCGATCTCATCCACGGGAAGCCTTCTCTTTGCAAATCCGCCTCTCTCCTAAACCATGGATAGCCACCAAAAATTTCATCTGCACATTCGCCGGATAAGCTCACAACAAAATCTTTCTTTATTTCTCGACAGAACCATAATAAAGAGGAATCCACATCCGCCATCCCCGGCACATCTCTTACCGTTACCGCCTCATGCAAAAAGGCAGCTAATGTCTCTTGGGTGATCACACAATTATGGTGGATGGTTCCAAAAGTGTCCGTCATTTTTTGGATATAAACGCCATCTGAATTTGGCTGGAACTCATTTGCTTTAAAGAATTTATCATTGCCTTCATAATCGATGGAATACGTATGAAGCGGTCCTTTTCCCGTTTTCGCATATTCCATGGAAGCAATGGCTGTAATAGCACTGGAATCCACACCACCTGAAAGAAAAGTACTTAATGGTACGTCTGATACTAATTGTCTTGTAACAGCATCTTTAAAAAGGAAACGTACTTTTTCAACTGTTTCATCAAATGTATCTTTATGTTCTTCACTTTTTACATTCCAATACCGCCATACTTTCAGCCCATCCTGTGTAAACTTTAATGCATGCCCTGGACGAAGCTCTTTAATGCCTTTAAAGATACCACTTCCTGGTGTGTGAGAAGGCCCAAGAGCAAACACTTCTGCTAACCCTTCTCTATCTAGCTCTGTTTTCACATTCGGATTTGCTAGCAATGCCTTTAATTCAGATCCAAAGATAAAGCTAGTTCCAACTTCAGCGTAAAACAACGGTTTAACCCCTAATCGATCTCTTCCAATGAATAAGGAATTGCGTTTTTCATCCCAAACGGCAAAGGCAAATATTCCATTTAAGTATTCGAGGCAATCTTCTCCCCACTCTATATAAGAAGTAAGTAAAACTTCTGTATCAGAATGACCTTGAAATGAATATCCTTTTATTAGTAATTCTTTTCTTATGTCTTCCGTATTATATAACTCACCATTGTAACAAATCGTGTAGTGATAACCCTGTTTTTCTTTTGTCATTGGTTGAATACCATTTAACGGATCTACTACCACTAATCGTTTATGACCGAATCCTGCATGCAGTGTAGTCCAAACATTTGTATCATCTGGGCCTCTTTTGGCCAACGTTTCTGCCATAGCTGATAATACTTCCGACTCTTTTCTTAAGTCTTTTTTGTAATCAGCCCAACCTGTTATTCCACACATGATTATCATCCTTTCTTTCGTGGAACTTATGATTAGATACCAATCAATCAGTATGGAGTATTCTATGCCCTAAAAATAAAATGGTTATTTGTCCATATGAAGTTTATCTAATGTTCCATTTTAAAAAAGAAAATTAATCGTTTTCAATCTTTTAAGGAAGGAAAAAGAAGGATTAGTTATAAAATTTTGTTTATCTGTCTAAAAAGAATTTATGGGCGTGTAATCTTTGGGAGGTTTACAATGAACAATCAGCACAGATCAAAACTAATTGAATTTCAAACGCGTGCCTTTACAAAAGGGACAGTTGAATATATAAATAATCAATGGATTTTTTTCGATGAAGAAACAGAAGACGCAGCTATGCTTGATGAATATTTACATCAAGAAATTGAAATTCTCATCTTAAATCGTTGGCGAAAAGGAATTCTACTTGAGGAGGGCAAAGTAAATGTTTCTAGTTCCATCCACTTTCTAGAGCATGAAGATCCAATTCGCATAAGAAAACATCTAGTATTTGCCTTAGAAGAATTATTAGATGATTTAAGTGACGATAGCTTTTATCAGTTTATTACTACGTTAAATTCGATGAAGTTCTCCATTTATGATTGTATATATTGTTATAATCACCTTACCTTTTTAAAGGATGAAAAGCGGAAGAGTGGTGTAAATATGATGATTTTTGATAATGAGGAGGGACTCTGTAGCGTTAATCATCATTTCTTTTATAATGAAAAAAGCACCGACCGTTTTGAATTCACCTTAAATACTGGAAAACGAATGATTGTGGAGAAGCTTTCTTCTTGAAACATTTCCTATCCATTTTTAAAACTGTCGACAGGATGAACTGCCGACAGTTTTTTATATCAAATAAGTGTTTTCGTTGTCATTATTTCCATCCAAAAAACAACTTCTGTTCATTTCGGCCACGAATTTCGAAAATAGTTCTCTAACTATCTACATGCACTTTTGCGATCTCTTTGGCATCCTCCCCTTTTGCTTTTCTAATAATCATATATACTCTCCTTTTTCTCCTTATATATGGAAGGATTTCTTCCCTTCCCATTCCTTAAACCAAGTTACTTCAAGTCCAATTGATCCTGTTTGTATCCACTCTACTGCCTTTCATACAAGTGGAGAAGCATTATCTATGGATAGTTTATCTAAATTTTCTTATGAATAACTAACAATCTATTATTTTCTATGTAAATTCCATATACACCAAAAGGTAGATGAAAATTTTTCTGTTCGCTCACATGTTATTCCTCCAGATTCGGTTTACAGTTATCTTCTCTTGATTGAAATGGACCTGAAGAACATCTGGATTCGAGAGCTCTCTCCATTCTTTAAAACATACTGTTTGATCAAAATATTTCCATATCAAAGAAAGCAAGTTTCCATGAGTAACAATTGCAAAAGTCGTTTCCTTTCTATACATACACTCTTTTATAACAGTGACGCCTCTTTCCATTGCTTGTCTACTAGACTCTCCACCTTCGTATACGATGTCTAGGTTTGTAAAAGATTTTTCTAATAGCAAGAGCCACTCATCCAAGTTTTTGTCACTAAGCTTTCTCTCGATTAAACGTTCATCTTTATGGATCGGCAGCTGAAGCCTTTCTGCTAAAGGTTGAATTGATTTATAGGCACGCAAATATGTACTGGATAGGATATATTGAATATTCTTTTCTTCGAGAAAATCTGCTAGTTTAACAGCCTGTTTTCTTCCATTTATCGTCAGTTCAGCATCTTCATTTTGTCCTGTCGCCTCACAATGACGAATTAGATACATGGTTTTGTTTTTATTCATTTTTCTCTCCTTCTCCCCCATTTACAAGTTCTCCTTTAAAGCTTGCATTAATCGATTGTAATAAGAAATAGGATGTGGCGCAAAATTTTCTCGTCCAACTTGTCGCTGAATCATTTCTCGTTGTCCACTTTCCTTCCTTTCATATCCAACAACTTCGATTAGCTGTTCCGTTCCTTCCCATAATGCATAGAAATCTTCCAATCTAGTCGATACAATTCCCGCTACTTCTTCTTCCTGTAATTGAAACTCATCGAAACCTATGTTTCTTTTATATAAAAAAGTATGGGCAAATTCCTTGTCCAAAAAGTTTCCATTGTTCATTTCATAATTCAACACACCTAAGTAAATTAACTCCTCCATTTTCGCATATATCCCAATCTCTTCTTCCATCTCTCTTATACCATCTACAATCTCTTCATGTGCTAGCAAATGACCCGCTGCCGTAATATCTAAAAGATTGGGATAATCCTTTTTCAAAGGACTTCTAATTTGTAAATAGAGGTACAATTGTCCATCCTGTTCAGATACAATCCAACAATGAAAGGTTTCATGCCATAATCCCTTTTCATGAACTTCGCTGCGGGTTGCAATACCGATTTGTACTCTCTTTTCGTCAAATACTTTTAATTGCTCTTCTTCCATGATGTTATCGCTCCTCTTATATTCTTTATAATAGAATCCTTCTTTATTTACTAACCATTATGAGTTAAATCTCCTTAATTTTGTATACTTTTATATCTCCTTTTCATAAGTGCAATATTAATGGGCTTAACTATTACCAATGAGGAAACACCTTATAAATAGACATTCTAGAAAATGATAAATTGAAACTTCCATCAGTGGGGTTTTCCTTCCTCCCCCACTGATGGTAAGTTGAAACAATCAGACCTTTGTGGACAGTTGATCTCCCACCTATCTTCCTCGTATTCTCATAAGCTTGAGGGGGGAAAGTCTTACTGTCCGTTAAGAGTGGGATATAAATACCTGTTTTATCTATATATCCATAAAGGTTGGACTAATGACTAAAAAGAGTCCTCTATTAATAGAAGACTCCATTCTTACCTATATTTTATAATTCATCGGCAGCAAATACTATTCCCGCCCTTTTTCTAGCAACTGTAATAATCTCCATCACCTGAAGGCTATGTTCTAGTTTTTTCAACATTTCACTTTTATTTTTCTCACGAATTATTCTTTCGAATGCGACAAATTCTTCGTACATTCGATGTGTATGCTCATTTTTATTCATATTTTCAACTACTTTACTAGCAGTACTAATTGTAAAAGAATCAAGACTATTAACAGGTCCATTAACTGTTAAGAAGCCATTCTCTCCTTGAATAGTAGCAAATGATTGACCCATACTATCTTTAGATCCGATACAGACCGCTTTAAAGCGATCATATTCTAAAATCAAGACTCCAGAAGTATCAATTCCCTGAGACAGATTTGGATAATACTGTACACCGTTTGGTTTCCCAAATATCCCTACAACAAAATGAATATTATAACTATTAATATCCATTAATGCACCACCTGACATCTCAGGATTAAAAGCCGGTAAGATATTGCCTTCTTTAAAGGCATTGTACCGAGATGAATATTGAGAATAATTTACTTCTACAACCTTTACATCACCTAATTTAGGTAACAATTCCTTTATTTGTGAATAGTTTCCTCTATATTGATTAGTAATTGCCTCTATTAAATAAAGATCGTTACTTCGTGCGATACTTTCCAATTCCTTTAATTCATCTAAGTTAGATGTAAAAGGCTTCTCACAGATAACATGTTTTCTAGCTCCTAATGCTAGTTTTGTATAGGAATAATGAAGATGATTTGGTAATGCTATATAAATTACATCTATTTCAGTATCAGCAAGCATTTCTTTATAATCTACATATATTTTTTTGATAAGATATTCTTTTTGTAAAGATAATAAGAATTCTTTTTTAGCTGGTCTTCCAAAAATCGCCACCAAGTCTATTTGGGGTATAGATTTAAACACAGGTAATAAATCCTGAACAATCATTCCTGCTCCCACTATTCCAAGTTTCATTTCATTTACATCCTTTCATTCCCTCTTCTAAAATTGCCAATTGTAATAGTGTTTCGTCATCTTTTATTATTTATTCCTCCCGATGTATGATAGTATAATAAATTGTTTTCACCTTTATATTTTCTCTTTGTAAAGCAAAAGGAAGGTGATACCGATTTGTACTTTTACCATTTCTTATATATCCAATTGTTAGCATAAAAATACTCCTTTTTATCCTCAATGAGTTTATTATAGGATGGAATAATAGAGAATTCCATGTAAGGATCTTGATTTAACGGATTTAGGATAAAATGTTCAAGACTTAACCTAAAATAAAGCTGTTTTGATGAACAAAATGTTCAATTTTAAAGGAGTTTGACGGTTTGTTGCTAGAACAAATTGCAAATAGAACGGATTATACTGCAGCAGAAAAAAATATTGCAAAATATATATTGGAGAATGCTAACTTAATTGAGAGAATGACAATCCAAGAGTTAGCACAAAAAACATTTACTTCACATACTTCTATCATTCGCTTTACTCAAAAATTAGGGATGAAGGGCTTTAAGGATTTTAAGATTATGCTTGTTAAATCTATCGAACAGAAAAACCATGTCTTATCTGAAATTAATCCCAATATTCCTTTTGAAAATGAAGCTTCCCTTATGAAGATTAGTCAAGATATGATGTATTTAACTCAACAGTCAATCAAAGAGAGTTACGAATTATTAAATGAAATATCACTGTTTAAGATGACTAAGTATCTATACAAGTCAAAACGAATCTTTATGTATGCTGTAGGGGATTCCCAAATTCGGGCAGAAAGTTTTCAAAATAAACTTTTAAAAATAAATAAATATGCAATAATTGCAACGGCTCGTAATGAATTTGCCAACAATACTGTTAACATTGATATAAATGATTGTGCCTTCTTTATTACTTATGAAGCTAAATCAAAGGATGACTTAATTGCTGCTCGTATATTAAAAGAGAGACAGGTGCCAATTTTATTACTTACAGCCTTTCCTGAAAGTAAACTAGCCAAAATGGCTGATGTTGTTTTAACCATACCAGCTTTAGAAAAAAAAGAAACATACAAAATAGCTACCTTTTCATCACAAGTAGCTATTGATTATGTACTTAATGTGTTGTTTTCCAGCTTATATCAAATTAATTACTCACAGAACATAGAACACCAAAGAAAAAGTACGGAATTAATCGATAGCTTTCTTTTTTAAAAGATAAGAAAAATCCCTAGTCTAAATGTGTTGCTATTTTAAACTAGGGAGGGATTAAAAAATAAACATTAAGCGAGGTCTATTTCTTTCTCCACTTTCCATTCTCCTCATACAAAAATTGGGTATATACAAATTATTCTCAAGAATCCAAGAACTAACTTTTAGTAAACACTATTTGTAGCACTTTGTTTACTTTTCATTTTCCTCCAGGACAGAAGGTTAACAAGGAAAAGCAACAGACCGTATATATAAACACCAAAAGGAAGAGATATACTGATATAATGGATACCCGCCAAAATCGGCAGAGGGATCAACAGCAGAAACAATCTCCAGCTTTGCTGGTTCCCACCTGATTCAAAAGACATGGAAAAAGGGATTTGTTTATCTAATAATTGATAGCAAACAATAGCATAAAAGAAAGCAGATAGAAACACTACTAATAAATCAGGAATAATTCTTATTCCAAACAGAAACACAAACACTATACTTAATAAAAAATAAATGGGTAAATATAATTTAATTATGACCGCTTTTAACGAACCTTTATAATAGGCATAAAAATCTGAAACTGGGAGTGTTGTAAAAATCCATGCTCCTTTATATTTTCCTGAATACCTCAACATAAAAATAATCGTCGGGATATTAATCATTGTAAAATAAATCGTTAAATAAGAAGAACTTGTTCCAAATTCGATTTCCTCAAAATTTGTGCCACTATAAAGAAACAAAAAGGGAATAACGATGGAAAAACCTAATGACGGATAAACCTTTAGTTTAAAATCTCTTTCCTGGCTAATCATTTGTCCTGTAAAATCATAAAAAGCCTTTTCTTCCCTGCTTTTTATAAAAAGTGATAATAGCCATTTTCTAAACTTTGAAACCTTTCTTTTTTTCGCTTTACTTTGGCTCGTCAATTTTTCTAAGTTTTTCTCAAAAACAGGAATTAGCTTCCCATAAATATTAATCGCGATAATTGGTAAAACAAGAGCGAGAGTGGCGAGAAGTATCATCATCTTTTCGGTATTCCCATTCAAAATCCATTCATACGGACCTGCAAACCACATTGGAATGATAAAAATATGCCACCAATGTACTTGATACACAATATTTAAATCAACAAACTCAAAGCTTCGAATAACAAGCTGATACCCTACCATAATAACGATAGACAAGCCAATCTGAACATAGTTGATTATATCCTTTAGTTTTTCTCCATCAAAAAAACGCAGAATAGTCATGTATAGTAATGCTGTAATAACAACAATAAATAAGTTGGCTAAAACAAGAAGAACAACCGTTATTAAGAAAAAGACAATGCCTTGTTTTATGAGACTTACGACTAACGGAATAAAGGTGATCGCAATTGTTAGTTGAGACAGATAAATCATTATATGTACCACTTTTGCTGCATTGATTGTTCGCCTATTAATTGGTTTCGTGTGTACAATATGCTTGTCGCGAACATCCAATAATACAGCAGAAAAATCTGAAATCATAGAAGTCATAACGAGAAATAAAATAATTCCAAAAGAAATACTCATTTGAAAAAGGTAGTTGTCACCGAATGCCATAAACGGAATAAGAACTAATCCCATAAAAGCATATAACCATAAAGATTTTATATAGGCATATTTATCTTCTTTCTTTTCTTTTTTCTGATTAGACTGTGAGAAGATGGTTGGTAGTTTGCGTTGATCCATCATAAGTTTTACTTGAAGAATGGCCCTTAACACCTCATAATCGATGCCTAATTTCTGAAAAAAAGCTTTAAAGCGATCAAGAAGTTTTAATACCGTATAATCTGTCATGATTGCACCTCTTGCACAACGGATACGAAGGATTCCCCAATTTCTCTATGATTATGAAATCCTGTAAGTTGATTAAAGATACCTTCTAAACTTCCTTGTTCATTTTGTGTCTGAAGCTCTTTGAAGCTTCCATCTACCACAATCTTTCCCTCATTTAATAAAATAATTCGACTACTTATCTTTTCTACAACATCCATAATATGAGAAGAATAGAAGATTGTTTTTCCAGATGATGCGAGCTGTGCAAGAATTTCCTTAAATATCATCACACTATTAGCATCTAGCCCATTGATTGGTTCATCTAGAAATAAAATATCAGGGTTATGTAAAACACTAGAAATAATTAATAGTTTTTGCCGCATTCCTTTTGAATAAGAGGATATTCTGGAATGATAAACCTCACCAATTCCAAACAGCTCCATTAATCTTTGCGCTTTTTGATCAACAAAATCTGCATTCATCCCATATAATTGGCCTATAAAGGTTAAATACTCATAGGCAGTTAGATTATCATACACCTCTGCTATCTCTGGTACATACCCAATTCTCCGCTTATACTCGATTGAATCTTGATTAATTTCTTTTCCGAAAAGTTTTACTTCCCCTTCATTATAACTTTCAATCCCAAGGATAATTTTAACGGTGGTGCTTTTTCCAGCTCCATTCGGTCCAATATAACCAATAATCTCCCCGCGTGAAACATGAAGATCAATCCCTTTTAAAACCTCCTTTACACCATAGTTTTTCCGTAATCCTTTTATTGTAATGATTTCTTCTGTAGCCATTGCTTTTCCTCCCTTATAGACTTTTCTGTCTCTATTATTCTAAAAAGGAAAAAATATCCTTTCTATCCATTGTACCATTCCTCTTTACAGCATTTGTAATATGTTTTTATATTCGATAAAAACCATGTTAAGAAAAATTTCATTAGCAGGGCTTTTTCCTCATTCCCCGCGAGTTTCAACACCTAGCTTTTCGACCAAATCTTGAGCTGGATCGTTAAAAGTGGGATAAAAAAACTCAGCAAAAGCCTTTAAGGCTTCTAACTGAGTTTCTGTTATTATTCTCGTTTATTTACATTTTACCTTCATATAAAAGCGAGATTGGGTAGCATCCAAGTATCCCACTTCTTCTAAATGCTGATAAAGCCGATACAATGCATCTTGGTATTTTTCTACGCTAAAATCTGGAATTTGCCAAGGAATCGCTTTTAAATAGAAAAGAACTGAGCCCAAGTCATAAAATCGCTGTGTAGGAAACTCCTCTCTTTGCTCTAGAATCTCCCATTGGTCAATAGAAAAATTCTTGAGAGCTGATTGAAGATTCCACTCCTTAAATTCAGAATTAACAGCAACTCCAAACCAGTCATTTAACTCCTTGCAATCCCAGCCACCTACTTGCTGGGTGATAAAGATTCCATTCGTCTTTATTATCCTTTTTAACTCCTTTACAGAGTATGATTCATGCCTGTTAATTATTAAGTCGAAGTGATTATCTGGAAACGGCAAATGCTCATTATCAACAACTTCATATACTTTGACTCCTAAAGGTTCTAACTTCCTTTTCGCAATCGGTACATTCGGTTTATAGCCTTCTGTTGCATAGACGGTTGGTGGATAGTACCCCTTTAATAGAGAAAGAAACTCTCCGCCACCAGTACCCATATCCAATATAGCAGTAGCTCCCTGCATTGCGGAGATCACTTTACTACCATAAGACCAGGAAAGCAGGCTGTTTTGGATTCTCCCTGTATCATAGATGCTCGAAAAATCCCAGCCTTCAAACTTCTCGTTTATTTCCTCTAAATACCTATGAAAATTTGAATCTTTCACTTTTTATTCCTCCTCTATTTTCTCTTTTCCTACAAAAGATAGTGGATAGTGGAGGGCCTCTGCAATAATGATTTTATATTTCATGTTCCAGTAATCTCATATCTTCGCATCCTCTCAAGCTTATTTATATAACCATTGTTGTATACCATTTTTCCTATCATTCTTAATCGAAAAAATAACGATAGTAGGTAATAAAGGTAACGAGAATACTAATAACGATAAATAAAATAAGTCCAATAATTATTGGCGAAATCCGGAAATGAAAAGGACCAATTCCAGCTTCCTCCCATGTCCAGCCGGCAATGTTTGCATTGAAGGTTGCATTGGTTTGATGAATATATAGACGAAAAAGATAAACAATTCCAAAAAGCAAAAGACTGCCTAATAAGATGGTGTCGATAAAGTGAAACTTCCATCATTGGGGGTTTTTCTTCAACCCCCACTGATGGTTAGTTGAACCAATCGGACCTTTACGGACAGTTGATCTCCCACCTATCTTCCTCGTATTCTCATAAACTTGAGGGGGGAGTCTTACTGTCCGTTAAGAGTGGGGTAAAGTTCCATCCTAATAAATAGGATGCAAACCATATTATCAATGTTTCGACTGTTAAAGTTGCTAAAATTATATAGATACTTTTCATGCAAATCCCCTTATCATTTTTGCTCATTACTAAATCTGTTATTTGAAAGTTTAGTTTTTTTGATACAGATGAATAGCTCTTGTATTATGTCCAAGTATATGTAATGAAAGTTTCTTTGCACCTAAAGTTTGAACGTATTTTCCCAATGTTAAAAGGGCTGCTGTTCCATATCCTTTATCTCCATAAATAAGTACCTGCCTTCCACAGACAGATACTTATTTAACTACCTTTTTTACTTACTACATATCTCTAATAGTGTCATTCGTTAATCGCACGAGGCTACCACTTGGCTCAAAAATAACAGAAATTAATAAGGTAAGAGGCAGAACAACCACATATAAAGTGAAACTTCCATCAGTGGGGGTTTCCTTCCCCCCCCCACTGATGGTTAGTTGAACCAATCGGACCTTTACGGACAGTAGATCTCCCACCTATCTTCCTCGTATTCTCAGAAGCTTGAGGGGGGAGTCTTACTGCCCGTTAAGAGTGGGATAAATATCCTTTAACTATTTTTCGTATCAAGTGTTTCAGCTCCTTCCTCATCAATTTTGGAATCTATTTCCTTTATTATACACCGTTTTTTATTTTTTCGAAATATTCCATCATAACATTTTTTTACACATGTCTTTTTTCAATAAGCTGAATGCCGATGCCTAGCATAATCGTTCCCATTAAACAAAGAATTCCTGCTGGAACCATGATGTCCATCCATGAGGCACTTTCAATAATCCCTTTTTTTAATAGCTCCATTCCATAAGTAATGGGAATAAATTTAGATAAAAGAAGCATTACTTTCGATGTAACGATTTCAATTGGCCAATATGCTCCGCCAAGCATAGCAAAGCTAACTGATACAAGTGGAATAATGGCATTGAACTGGCTTGGTGTTTTAACAAGACCTGTAAGGAGAATCGTTAATGCCACGATGGAAAATAAGTATGGAATGATTAGTACATACACCAAATAAAAATTTCCATTAAAATCAATATTTAATCCATATTTAAAAAGAAGAAAGATCATAATAATTTGTGCGTATCCTATGAAAAAGCTAAATACTAGATGTCCTAAATATATTTGGGCTTTCGACGTAGAGGATAAGATAAAACGATCCCATATTCCATTTTGTTTATCTCTTAGTATCTCTATTACCGTAAATGAAATGGTATAAATACAGAAGAATAAAGTAAATCCAAATAACGACTGGAGTGACTGATTATAAGTCGCTTCTTTTTCTGATAAAGTTTGTTCATTTGATACCGGAATAATTGGCGTTTCTTTATTACTTATAAGCACCCTTTTTGCTTCTTCTTTATCCGCTGCATTATTTAATAATGCATCTTCCTTCAGCATATAACCATAATAGGTTTGAAGAAAATTTTGCACCATTAATACATTGGCAGTTACGGCTATTTTAAAGATCGTATAAGTATCTGCATTTATCGATACCCCTACATCTGCTTCCCCTTTTGCCAATTGTTCCTTTACTTCTTCTTCTGTATATGAAACAAACGAATAACTCTCACTTTTATTCAAATCCTTTAAAATGTTATTTGCTTTCGTCGACTGATCAGTGAAAATTGGCACCTCTACTTTTGTAAAGGAAGAGATCCCGACTAAATAAGCAAATACGATACAGATAAGGGAGGTTATAATAAATCCGCTTGGCTTTCTTATAAATTTCTTGCATTTCCCCCATAGTACTGCATTCATCGTATCCCTCCTCTTTTCTTCAAGGTAACTACACTAAGTAAAAGCAAAAGAACAGAAAACAAAAGAATTGCTCTTAGCTGACTCCATATATCCCCTAAGGAGTACCCTTGATATACTTTTAAATACGCAGTAAGCGCAGCTCCCCCAGGAGAATATTCACCTAATGTTTCCATAAATCCGCCAATTGCACTCACATTGAAAAAACTGCCGCCAATAAAAGCTAGGATCGGAACAATGAGAGACGAAAAAATACTTTCCACATTTCGTGAATTAGTAGCAAAAGCAACCGCAGTAGTAAATGTGGCGAATGTTGCTGCCATTATGCTCACAGTCAAAGTTACGAATAAATGATTGATTATACTAGGAAAGACTACTCCATAAATCAATGCTGTTAAGCTAAATAAAATCGTTAATTGTAATAAAGATAATATAAATGCTGCCATAAAAACGCCAGTAAAAAATACGATTTTTGGAACATTTGCTAATAAGATTCGCTCATACATAAGCTCTTCCTTTTGCTGAAAAGCAAAACCCGCTACGGTTGTAGAAATATAGAACACAAACATGACACACATTCCCACTCCATAATAAGCAAAAGCACTAATCTCTTTTTTCTTTTCAATATTCTCAATTTGTCCATATATGTTTGTATTTACTAATGCGGAATAATCAATTTGAAGATCTTGTGCTGTTTTTTGATAAACCCATTCTTTTTGATAATTTGTAATAATATCTTGGATAATGGTTGCACGAAGGGATTGTTCATCCTTTGTCTTTAGGATCCACGCCGGAATCGTTGTGTTTTTTTCTAAAAGATTATTATAAAATTTAGTAGTAAAGCCTTCTGGAATAAGTAACACACCGTCATAATCTTTTTCCTTCACTTCTTTTATGTTCCGATATTCGGTGATAGATAGAACTTTCTTTAATTCTGGACTCTTTCCTACTACATTAATAAATATGTTTATCGGTTCAAGGGATTCAATAAGCGCTATGTTAGCTGCTTTTTTCTGTTCGGCTGCATTAGACTGTCTAATTTTCTCTATTACTTGTTGTTGTGCTTGGTCTGCTTCATCTTCCACTACAACAGCGAGCTTTGCAGTCACTTCTACCTCTTCATTATTATTCAATGCCCCTAAAGCACTTCCAAGAATAGTTATGAGTACAAATGGCATAAGCAGTAATACAATTAGTTCCCGTGGTCTTCTCCAAATCATCAATAATTCTTTCTTTATCATTTGCCAAAGCATATGGTACCCTCCTAATCCCTTAATTGACGACCTGTTAAATGCAAGAAAACATCTTCTAAAGTAGGTGTCTCAATATGGACAGAGAGTACATTTGTTTTCTGCTCTTCGGCAATTCGCAAAATATCTTTCAGTAAATGAACTTGTCGTGGCACGATTACAGTAATTACTGATTGTTGAATGGAGATATTTTTAATATTTTTATGATGGCGGAGTGCTTCTGTAAATTCATGCTTTACTATTTCCACCTTAATATTAATGGCAGTTTCTGCGGAGAGGATGTTTTTTATATCCTCTTTCGCGCCAGAAGCAATAATTTCACCATGATCCATAATATAAATGCGATCACAAAGAAATTCGACTTCTTCCATATAGTGACTGGTGTATAGGACAGTCATTTGCTTTTCTTTATTTAGCCTTTTAACGGTTTCTAAAATGTAATTTCTTGATTGGGGGTCAATTCCAACGGTTGGTTCATCCATAATAATAATTTCTGGTTCATGAATTAATGCAACACCAATATTTAATCTTCTTTTCATCCCACCGGAAAAAGTTTTCACTAAATCCTTTTCCCGCTCCTTTAAACCGATTATTTCAAGAACTTCATCTACCCTCTTTTGTAGTATATTTTTAGGGATTCGGTGCATTTTTCCAAAGAAAAGTAAGTTTTCTCGTGCAGATAAATCCAGATAAACAGCAATATCCTGTGGGACTACTCCAAGTATTTTTCGTAATGTCTGTGGTGTTTTTAAAATACTTTCGTTATTTAGTCTTACATCTCCAACATCGGGAGCAATTAACGAAGATATCATGGAGATTGTAGTAGATTTCCCAGCCCCATTTGGTCCAAGCAATCCTACTATTTCTCCCTTCTCTAAATATAAATTAACGGAATTTACAGCTTGTTTTTGTTTAAATGATTTAGATAAATTCATTATCTCTAACAAGGTCATCATCCTTTCTATATACAGAATAATGAAAATACACCTCGATTCCTATACCTATAGGTCATTTTTTTCCAAAAATAAAATGACTCAGGTCATATATTTTTTATTCTTATTGAAAATTACAGCAAATTGGCAAAAAGCATACTTTCCCTTAAAAAGGGTAAAACATAAAGAAGATAATCTCTCGGAAAGGAGCTGAAAGATTTGGGCATTTTAGTCCTAGTCATTCTAATTGCATTAAATGCTTTCTTTGCTGCCGCAGAAATTGCGCTCATTTCCTTAAATGACAATAAAATTAAACATATGGCGGACACAGGTCATAAGAAAGCTAAAATAGTCTATAAACTACTATCAGAGCCTAGTAAATTTTTAGCCACCATCCAAATTGGTATTACCCTTGCAGGATTTCTAGCCAGTGCCTTTGCAGCTGATAGCTTTTCTGGTCAATTGACAGAGTTATTTTTAACAATGGGAATTCCTCTCTCTCAAGGACTGCTTGATTCTATTTCAGTCATTATTATTACTCTACTGTTATCCTATTTCACCCTTGTTTTTGGTGAATTAGTTCCTAAACGAGTGGCTTTAAAGAAAGCAGAAGGTATTGCGATGTTTGCTGCAAGTCCATTAACGGTACTTTCCAAAATAACAGCACCATTTGTCGCCTTCTTAACATTCTCCACCAATCTAGTTGCACGCCTATTCGGAGTACGTCCAGGTGAGGAAGATGAGGAAGTAACAGAAGAAGATATAAAAATGATGATAGATGTAGGAAATGAAAGAGGAAGTATTGACGAAGATGAGCGAATGATGATCCATAATATTTTTGAATTTGATAATAAAAATGTCACGGATATTATGACCCATCGCTCCAATATGGTAGCCATTCCTTCCGATTACACATTAAAGGAGATAGCTACTCTAGTGAACCGTGAAATGTATACTCGCTACCCTGTTTACGAGGAAAACATTGATAACATTATTGGCATCCTACATTCCAAAGATCTGTTAGCCTATATGGGCAAAGAAGATACCTCATTTCAATTAAGTGAGATTATTCGCAAACCTTATTTTGTATTGGAATCAAAAAGAATCGATGAATTATTTATCCAGATGCAAAAAAATAATGTTCTTTTTGCCATTGTCGTCGATGAATATGGCGGAACAGATGGAATTGTTACAATGGAGGATTTAGTTGAGGAAATCGTCGGCAATATTTTTGATGAATACGATGAACCAAAACCTCCTGAAATTAAGATTATCGGGGAACATACCTATCTATTGCAAGGGACTATTAGTTTAGACGATGTGCAAGAATTATTGAAAATTACCTTGCCGATAGAAATTTATGATACATTAAGTGGTTTTCTCATTAGTAAGATTGGCTATATTCCAAATGATCAGGAAAAACCATCCATCACTTTCAAAAACTTTGAATTTCAAGTAGAAGAGATTGTAGATCGCAGAATCAGCCAAATAAAAGTAACGAAAATAATCGAAGAAGAATCACCAACAAACAATACTTTAGAAAAATGACTCTTTCAAAAGAAAAATGGCTTATCTTTACCTAAATAAGCAGCAGACTTTGTAAAAAATTGATATATTTGAAACTCCCACTTCCGACATGATGAGTGGGAGTTTACTCTATCCCTCTCATTTCTTCACATTTATTCCCGATTATTCGCCTAAAATATCACCAAGCAAATACTATCCTTTGAATCGTTCACAAGTAATTTAAGTAACAGTAACTTTCCTGTTGCCACCATACCTGTACTAATGTAATCCCTCTTTTCTTCTTCCTATTCCATCAATATGTACTAAGTAAATTTTCCCCTTCCTAAAGTTCAACTAACCATTCAGTGGTGGTTTTCCTTCCTCCCCCACTGATGGTTAGTTGAACTAATCGGACCTTTATCTCCCACCTATCTTCCTCGTATTCTCATAAGCTTGAAGGGCGAGTCGTACTTTCCGTTAAGAGTGGGATAAAATTTTTCCTATGAATTAACGGCTACCTTTATTATACTTGATAATGATTTAGCATTTACTTTATGTTCTATTGGAGGTTTTTTTATGAAAAAATACGGAAAGGATATCCTTGTAATTATATTTGGATCCTTCCTTTTTGCATTAGCTGTCAATTTATTTGTTATTCCTAATGACTTAGGAGAGGGAGGAGTTACCGGGGTAGCCATTATTGCTTATTACTTATTTAAATGGTCGCCAGGTATTGTTAACTTTACGTTAAATAGCATTTTATTAATAATCGGCTATAAATTTTTAAGTAAACAAATGATTGTTTATACCATTATTGCAGTCTTCTTCAACTCATTATTTTTACATCTAACAGAGTCATGGACGATATATTCTGATGAATTATTTGTTAATGTCATTTTTGGTGGAGTTTTTGCTGGGGTTGGAATCGGTTTAATTATAAGAGTAGGCGGTACAACAGCTGGTTCTACTATTCTCGCAAAGCTAACCAATAAGTATCTCGGTTGGAGTATTAGTTATGGCTTATTATTTTTTGATCTACTTGTTGTATTTGCATCCTTTTTCCTTATAAAAGCAGAAGGGGTCATGCTGACAATTATCATGCTCTATGTTGGAACAAAGGTAATGGAATTTGTCATTGAAGGCGTTAATCCGAAGAAAGCAGTCACGATTATTTCCAGTCACCCCACTGAAATTGCCGATCAGGTAAACGAGCAATTAAATCGTGGAGTCACTGTATTATCTGGACATGGCTATTATACAAAAGATGAAAAAGAAATACTGTATATTATTATTAATAAACAAGAAGTTGTTAAACTAAAGAAAATAGTAAAGCAAACAGATGAGAACGCCTTTATTACCATTCACGATGTAAGGGACGTCTTTGGTGAAGGTTTTATCCATCTCTCTAAAGCATAATAAGGGGATTTCTGGGCCAAATCCCCCCTTTGGCTTATTTGTGTATATGTAAGTTGAAATCTACTCAGATTTTGCACTACTAGATACTAGATTTACCCAACAAAGAAATTACTTCATGTTCTATTCCGCTCTGGGATTTATATATAATCATTCCGCACTGCATATATGGCTAATTGAGTTCTATCTCTTAATTCTAATTTAGCTAAAATTTGGGTGATATGATTTTTTATCGTTCCAACTGATAATAATAATTCACTGGAGATTTCTTTATTTGTTTTTCCTTGACCAACTTTTTTTACGATTTCGATTTCACGTTTTGTTAGTGCAACCATCTGATTCAAAGAATTGTCGTAATGGCTCTCTCTCTTTAAGAGCTTAGGCATTAATTTAGCTGCAACTTGATCATGTATCGCCATACCACCTATTAAACAGCTTTTTATACTATTTACTAGCGTAACACTATCTGTCGTCTTTAGCAGAAAGCCATTAGCACCCTCTTGAAATGCTTGTATTGCATATTCTTCATCATTAAAAGTCGTAAGGATCAGTATTTTTATATGCGGAAATTGCTGATGAATTTCTTTTGTTGTCTGCATTCCATCCATAATTGGCATTCGAATATCCAAAAGGACAATGTCGACAATTGTACGCTCTAATAAAGACAATACTTCTTTTCCGTTTCCCGCTTCAGCAACAACTTGGATTTCTTCATCTTGTTCGATAATCATCTTTAAACCATTTCTGACAATCGCTTGATCCTCAGCAATTAACACGCGAATCATCTCTACATTCCTCCCCAACAGGAATATTTCCTTGTAAAATAAATTCTCCATCCAATTGAAGAATCTCTAATTTGCCATGTCCTTCTTCCATTCTTTTTTTCATGTTTTCTAACCCAAATCCGTAATGAAAAGGATGTTTATGTATATAAGGGTTTCTAATTTCAAACGTTAAGCTGCCAATTGGTGAAACACCTAGCGTAATATATACTGCCCTTGAACTCCCATATTTCATCGCATTTGTTATTCCTTCCTGGATACAACGATATAGAACTGCACTTTGCTTATTACTCAGATTGACTTGAAGTACTCCTTGTTTCGTTGTAAAGTGAACATGAATATTGTTTTCACTTTCCAATTTTTTAACAAGAGCAATAATGGAAGCAATTCCTCCAAGTTCTTCAACTTGTAAAAGCCGAACCGCTTTTCTCGTTTCTTCTAAGCATTCCTCTGTCATATTTTTCAAAAGGAGATATTGCTCTTTCTTCTCTTTAATCCAATATTGTTCAATTTGCATCATTAAGGCTGTCAGCTGATGACCGACAGAATCATGCATTTCTCTGGCAATAAGATTTCTCTCCTCCACTCTTGCAGCATGCTCATTGTAATAAGATTGTCTTTTTTGTATACGATAATCACTTAATAAAGATTCGTATGTCTCCCTGATTTGTTGATAATCTTCGTCCAGTTCATTTAAACGTACAAGTAGATACGAAATTAGCAAGAAGAAACTTATCCAGATCATAGTAGGATAGGAAAATAATATAATGCCAATAGCTAGGCTCAGCAATAAAAACAGGATTACAACCATTCGAAAGAAATCGCTTGATGTGTTTGAACTCATTTCTATCATAAAATAAAAGAGAAAAAGCAAGAGATACGCATATAATTCTTTTCCGACTGCAAACTGGATTAATTCTAGAATAACGATGATGGAAAGAAACGGAATGCTTTTTCTTGTAAACACAGGTACAAGAAAATAGAATGCCAGAATAATAGATAAAAGAAATAATAGCATGACAAAATGCCAAGCATCTGTGTTATATGCTTGATATAACGCACCTAAACATAAGAAAAACAGAATTCCTGTTTTTATCGTAAAGACCTTCATTAGTTCCCCTTTCTAACAGCATCTCTTTTTTATAGGATGTTTTCGTAGAGTTTATTGCTCATTACCGGCAATCCTGAGTAATTAATATTATTCTTATTGAAAGCAACACTTCTTTAAAAAATGGCCCTTTTATAAAAGGGCTTGTAAAAGATATCTCTTCTACAAGCCCTCTCGTTGTTTCTATTAAATACTATATCCAATCACTAATACGAGAATAAAGGAAACTACCAATAAAATCCATAGTGTTTTTGTATTTTCCCCTTTTTTTGTGCGAATAAGTACCATTTCAAGCATGCCAATAACCCAAATACCTACAAGCATCTTTATCGTATGCATGAAATCCATCCCTGTTTTTGCGATTAAGCCAATCCCAGAACCAATAATAAGAATGTATACAACCCGTAACACCATATGTAGGATTTTACTTCCCTTTTCTTTTCCAGCTTTATGTAAACCGAATGATAAGGCAAATAGAACTAGCCCAATAATCCACGTCAGTACATGAGCATCTGTTGAACTCATATATATTCCCCCTCCTTTTCTCCATTATTTTAACATATATCGCTTCATTTCCTCTATTTTCGACTCTTTACTTATCTCTTGCTACTTTATTTATAAGAGTGCCAATCCCTTCAACCGATATTTCAATGGTATCTCCTGCCTTTAAGAACCGAGGCGGATTAAATCCTTTCCCTACTCCAGCAGGTGTCCCTGTTGCAATAATATCCCCTGGCTCTAACGTCATTCCTTTAGACAATACACTGATAACCTCTTCGATTGGGAAAATAAAATGCGTAGTATTAGATTGCTGTCTAACTTCTCCATTTACCGTTGTAGTAATATTTAATGAATTGGGATCTGTTATACTATCACTTGTCACAATCCATGGCCCCATCGGAGCACTCGTGTCCAAGCTTTTTCCAATGAAAAATTGCTTATGTTTCTTCTGCAAATCTCTTGCTGTAATATCATTTAAGATAGTATAGCCAAATATGTAATCCAATGCCTTCTCCTTTTCAATCCCCTTTCCTCTTTTCCCAATAACAACTGCAAGTTCACCTTCATAATCAAGCTGTTCGGTTACTTCTTTATGTTCTAGAACATCATTCAGATGTCCAATAACCGTTGTCGGAGCTTTTGTAAAGACCATTACGTGCTTAGGAATATCTTCTTTACTTCCCATTTCTATTGCATGTTCTACATAGTTTTTCCCAACGCAAAAGATATTTTTTCTCGGTCTCGGGATAGGGGCTAAGAACTTCACCTTTTCCATTGGAATATAAAAATTAGCTTGATCATTTTGTTCTTCTATCCAATGAATTAAACTTCTTACATTATTTAAAAAGTCTTCTTGTTCCATACATGTAACTAAGTCTTCTGCATAGGGGCGTCTGCCTGTACGCTTTTCTTCCGCATCATTCAATGGCACTATTCCATTTTCATCCACTATTCCTACCAAAATTTTCTCTTCTAAAGAAATTGTCGCAAACTTCATTTCTCTTCCCCCCATTTTTATGACTAAAATCATTTAAGAAAATTATAAACTTTCTAAATGCTTTTTCCAAATAGAAAAAAGACTTGCTTAAACTCATCAAGATAATTAACTACCTAACACAATTATTTTCCGCTTGCTTATGGACAGATTTCTAGTCATAGTACAACCATTCATAAGAATAAGTTAATTAGGAGAAGAATTTATCTATCTAGGTAAATGTATCACCTATTCTGTTGTGTTCCATAGTATGTATAAGAATATTGTATAAAGGATGTTGAATATGCCAGCAATCGTTGGAGTAGCTCAAGTCATATCTGTTGGGGGTAGCTCTATTTTTAATATTGGCGATGTTTATAAAATGATGCCTATCTCTAATGCGAAGACTTTTTCTGGATCTGGCTCTTTTAATACAGGTGATGGATTAAAAGTTACTAACTATCGTAGTTCTACTAATACGTATGATAACGACGGTCTGGATCAACCAATTGCAGGAAATGCGTAAGTAGACTAAAGGGTGATGTGTAAATGAATTATTTTATCCAACAATCCATAGTCATTAACACGATTAAAATCGGAGGTATCTCAAACTCCTCTGTATTACAAATAGGTAGCGCCGGTATCATTAAACCTGCCTCTTATTTATACAATACAGGCGGATTCACCGAATCAGCTCCCGAACTTAAGCCAGATCAGCCTGGATTAAACATTGCAGATGAAGAAACGGTTTTCTCACCTGCAGTTCCCTTGCAAGCTCCTCGAAAATAGGAAAGATTTGCAATAAGGAAAGGGGGATAGAATTGTCTTATGATTTCTACCAATACAGTGAAAAAATGCGTAATTATTTACAGTTGCTTGAAAAAAGGATAAAAGATTTAGAAAAGCAAGTTGCTGCCTTAACCATTGATCTAACAACTATAAAAGAAAAACCTACTGTTCATATTGATCGAATTGACTACAGCTTTGATCAATTAAAAGTGGAAACATTAGAAGGAACACTAAATATCGGTCTTAATCCAGAAGATCTAAGCAATATTGAAGAGCTTGCGATTAATCAAAATTCACCAATTAATCAGCCGCATGCCCCTTTCTATCCGCCCATCGATCCAAAGCAAATGATGAACCGATCCATGGATATAGAAGAGGAAATGAATCAATTTATTCAACTAGAACTGCCTGACATCATTCGAAAAAAACAAACAGAACTAAATATGCCAGAAGAAGAATCTTATGTCACTTTTATTCAAGATGACATCAACAAACAATTGCCAACAAGAATTCAATATTATTTACAACAAGGTGCCAATCGCAAACAAAATGGAAACAATTTATCGAACGAAGCAATTATCCAAGCTTTAAAGGAGGAAATGGAAAACGGGGTTCACCTATTCCTAAGCCATATACCAGATAATATGAAGGGAAGTGGAAATGAATGAATTTTCAAGTATACAACCGAGAGCTTCAAGTAGGAAATATCAATATTATTGGGGTTGCAAGTTCCTCTATTTGCCTTGTTGGCGATGCCCAAACAATCCAATTAGCTTCTACATTTGATACACCAGCTGAATCACTAATAATCGGTCCCTTTGTTCCACTGCATCCGAAAATTTAATTATGTTACAGCGTACATCTGTTGTCGATTCAGTGAAGGTCAGGACAGTATCCTTTTCTTCGATTGTGGAAATTGGGGACGCTACTTATCATCAAGCTTTTTCACGAGCTTTAGCTGTTCAAAGACAACAGGAACTCTTTTATGGAACAGAAGGTGTTTACGAAGAGTATGATGTCTTTAAGGAACCTATCCCTTTAATACCGATTATCGAAAATGTAGAATGTCATTTTGAAAATGTGAAACCCATTATTAAAGTTCATCATATAGATATTACAGGTATATCCTCTTCTTCCTTATTACAAATAGGAAATTGTCGTCATATGTATACAGAAGCAAGAATTAAGCATATTCGCCAAATCGAGCAATCGATAGCAACAGAAGTTGGGGATAATTTGATTCAATTAAATGAACCTAGCCAATTAGGTATCCCAACCTCTGAAAGTCCCGTTTCTGTTACCGGTACAGATATTATGGGATCGCCTTTTTCAGGGGTGGGGCCAGAGCAGGAACAATAAAAGTGTAATCTCAATCTATATTCTTTCCATTTAGGGCGATTATGCATGGAACCAATAGGGCTATTTCGGTTAAACTTCTAAATATCAGCCAAAAGCTTAATGATTTCAGCCAAATCAATCGCTTTATCAGCCAATATATCCAGTTTTTCAGCCAAACCTGCAATGCTATTAAAATATGGTTTTACTGTTTCGTTCATACTGGCTAAATATGAAGTATCAACATGATAAAGTGAAACTTCCATCAGTGGAGGTTTTCCTTCATCCCCCACTGATGGTTAGTTGAACCAATTGGACCTTTACGGACAGTTGATCTCCACCTTTCTCCCTCGTATTCTCATAAGCTTGAGGGGGGAGTCTTACAGTCCGTTAAGGGTGGGATAAAGATACGAAACAAGGAGGTTAAAAAATGCCTGCAATCGTAGGACCAGTACAAATTGTTAACGTGGGGGAAGGAATTGTTCAATTTGGAGATTCGTTGTTTATTTCTCCTAAAGGGAATTCCAAGGCAACTTTAGGCTCAGGTACCTCCAATACTGGAGCATTTATTATTACAAATAACGGATTGAACGCTAGTAACTATGTAGACACTAGTTTAATTGATCAACCAGTTGTTGCAAATAACTAAGCATAGAATCATTAATTTTTTTAGGGAGGAAAGAATCATGCCTGCTATAATAGGTCCGATTCAAATTGTTAACACAGGAGCAGGAATTGTTCAATTCGGAGATTCCTTATTTATCTCGCCTAAGGACAATTCAAAAGCAACGATAGGCTCAGGTACCGGTAATAACGGTGCGTTTGTTATCACCAATAATGCAATCAATTCCAGCAATTATACAAATGGCAGCGGTGTGGATCAACCAATAGCTGACAATAATTGATAAGAATGTTCTTTAGGAAAACATTTTTCTTTAATCTAAAAAAGCATCCCGCACTATTAGGAGGGCACTGAAAAACTGGCTAGTTAATGATGATGGGCAATAGCCACTTTTTAAACATAAGATGATGGATTTGTTTTCCGAGGCGTCCGCTCGCTTTCCATGGGGCGAGCGCCAATCCTCCTCGTCACTACGTTCCTGCGGGGTCTCGGACTTTCTCGCAGCTCCCATAGGAGTCGAGCGGACGCCTCTCCAAACCAACCTTATTTTCACTTTCAAATATACTTGCTCTTCATTTCGCACGAAAAAAACTTTTTCAGTGATCTCCACTATTAGTCTGGCTGTCTTTTTAGGTTAGTTTTTAAAAACATTTATAGCTTAAGCACATGAGCACCATCAAAGAAGAATAAGTATTTCTCTTCAATTTTTCGTTTTAAGATTTTTTCTAATGCTTCTGTATAAAGCTCTATTTGGACTTTATAGCGTGATTCCAATATTGGTTTAGCTTCTTCATATCCACCCTTATATCGAGCAGATATCGTGTCTGTTTTATAATCAAGCAATACTGTACCTAATTCATCCTCAAAGAATACATCTATTATCCCTTGCACGAGAACCGGCTCCTCGCCTCCTTTCCAGTCTGCATATACTCGACTCGCTGGATAGGCAATATTAAACGGGATTTCTCGTACAAGCTTTGGTGCCTGTTGCATTCTTTTTCCTAAAGGAGATTGGAAAAAGGATAGAATAGAGGAAATATCAATAACTTCCGCTTGGTCGATCGTTAATAATTCCTTTTTGACCATATCCTCTACTAAATGATTCAGACTAGCTTCTGTTACTTCTTCTTTTATCACTATATGCTGCATAACCATATGCATAGCGGTTCCGATTTCTGCTGGGCTTAATTTTTTTTCCTGCATAAATTTAGGGCGATTCCAAACCGTTTGCTTCCACGCTTTTGCAAGTTCTATCCCACTTTGAACATCACGTAATTCTCCTTGGCGCTTCAATTCAGATACCGACTGCTTCGATCGATGAGAAGTGCTTTCTTTAGAAGCGTATGACCATGCAAATGTTTCTTTGATTGCTTCTTTATAGGTAGAAGTACTCTCCATTCTTTTTCCTTCTGTTACCTTTTCCAACCATTCATTTTCTTTATTTTCTTCTTCCACTGATCGACTCAAAAGCTCTTCTTTTTGAAGAATCCTTACTTCCCAATTAGATGGGTGAACAGAGATTGCTTCTTTTTCACTCCAGCTTTCTAAATGAATCCATGTATTGTCACGATGTCTAACTAATGCAGGACCAATCCAATCTAAATAAGACTTCGCTTGGGCACGATCAAATTCATTTAAAAGCCAATTGGAATGTCCCGCTATTTGCGCCCATTTCTGTTTTGCTTTTTCTATATCCTTTACAGCACCTATTAAAATAAGTTTTTCCTTCGCTCGAGTTAAAGCAACATACAAGACCCGCATTTCTTCTGCAAGTAGCTCCATTTTTTTCTTTTTTGCAAAAGCAATTTGCGGAAGAGATGGATAAGATATTCGTTTTTTTGCATCGATATATTTTGTAGCGAAGCCTAAATCTTTATCTAATAAAAAATTCTTTCTTAAATCCATTGTATTGAAATTACGTCCCATCCCTGCTATAAAAACAAATGGGAATTCTAAACCTTTACTACTATGGATTGTCATGATCCGAATAACATCTTCTTGTTCCGTTAAGGCTCTTGCTGCTCCTAAATCATTTCCTCGATCTCTCATTCGCTCCACAAATCGAAGGAAGCGGAATAAGCCACGAAATGATGTCTCTTCATATTGACGTGCTCTATCATAAAGTGCACGCAAATTTGCCTGACGTTGATTTCCTGCTGGTAATCCACCAACAAAATCATAAAAGTATGTTTCTCGATATAACTTCCAAATCAACTCCGATAATGAGCCTCTTCTTGCTTCCGAGCGCCAGTCAGCAAGTCGATCAAAAAACGGTCTTATTTTTTCATACAGAACCTCTTCTTTCTGACTGCTCGAATGAATAAATGCCTGAATGGATTCATAAAACGCTCCTTGCTTTTTCGCAATTCGCAGCCTGCTTAACTCCTCTTCCGATAAACCAACAATTGGGGAGCGAAGAACCGAAGCAAGCGGAATATCTTGATATGGATTATCAATAACCTTTAATAAGGACATCATAATATCCACTTCTGTTGATTCAAAATAGCCGGTCGTTAAATTAGCATAGGTCGGTATGTTATATTGCTTTAATTCTTCCATAATTTGTGGAGCCCATGTCATGGATCTTAATAGGATAACCATATCCTTATAGCGAATTGGTCGATATGCTTTTTGCTTTGCATCATATACCTCTTGGTTTGTTTCAAATAATTCTTTTACTTTTTCGGCGATGACCCTAGCTTCCAGTTGTGATTGTTCAAGCTCTGCTGCATCAAGTCCCGTTGTCTCTCCTTCACTTTCACTGTCATCACTAATTTCCGTGCTTTGATTTACTAAAGCAACTTCAATTGGGTAAGGAGTTTCTTCTGGATAACTTGCACCTAGCTTTAACTCTGCACTTTCGTCGTACTCAATTTCGCCTACTTTCACTCCCATAATTTGCTTAAAGAGAAAATTGGTTCCTTCTAATACTTCTTTTCTACTTCGAAAGTTTTTCGCTAAATCAATTTTAAAACCAGCATCCTCGCGCTCTTGAAAACGAAGATATTTGGCTAAAAACAAGTTCGGTTCTGCCAATCGAAATCGATAAATACTCTGTTTTACGTCCCCAACCATAAAGAGATTTCCTTCAGACTCAATATCCTTTGTTACTAGCTTTAGAATCGATTCCTGAACTAGATTGACATCCTGATACTCATCTATAAGAACTTCTTTAAACTGATTTCGATAAAATAATGCTGCTTCTGATGGGATAAGTGCTGTAGTGTTTTCTCCAATCTGACTTAAGATTGCTAGACAATAATGTTCCAAATCGGCAAAGTCCACTAATCCTTTATCCATTTTTACTTGTTGAAATCTTTCCCCAAACGCTGCCACAAGATAAACAAGTGTCTCCACATGTGGCTTCATCTCCGCCATATCTTTTAAAAAGCTTTGCGGCTTTCTTGTAAATAGATCACTTTGCAATTCTTGCAATATTTTTTTCGCGCGATCTCTGATTCTTTGTCCTTCTTCTATTAGCGCGGGATCATACTCGTCTCCTTTACATGGCTTTGCTCGAGAAAACTTTAAGGACTGCATTGCCTCATATAATGTTCCCCAAGAATGAGCCATTGCCTTTTCTAGGATAGACACTATTTCTAAATCATCCAAGAAATTACTAGCACGCGGAGCAGGTCCTCCTGGAAGCTGTGTCAATTCATAGCCATACTCAAGCAGCTTTCTTACTCCTTCTAGTTGTAGCTCCACATCATCGATTAAATGCTGCATAAATGGTAATTCCATAATGTCCGTATCTTCACCGATAGCATACATCTTGATTAAAGACTGTAAATAAGCAGACGGGAATGGATTAGCACGAGAAAAATCATAGATTTCTTGAATCATACGTTGGAGAGCATCGTCACTACGATCGTTCGTAAATGCATCTACTAGATCAAAAAATGCAACATTGTTTTCTTTTCCATATTCTTCTTCAAAAAGATCTTCTAAACATTCATCTCTTAACAATTGCGCTTCTGTTTCATCGGCAATTCGAAAGCCTGGATCCAAATCAATGACATAATAATATTTTCGAATGACTTCTAAACAAAAAGAATGAATTGTAGAAATATGAGCTTTATTTAAAAGCGCCAATTGTCTTTTTAAATGCTGCGACGTTGGATTTGCGTTAATTTCCTTTTCCAATACCTCGCCAATCCGGTGCTTCATTTCCGCTGCTGATGCATTCGTAAACGTAACTACAAGCAATTCATCGACATTTATAGGCTGATCAGATACTATTTTTCGAATCATTCTTTCTACTAATACAGCTGTTTTACCAGAACCAGCTGCTGCAGCAACTAAAATGTCCTGCCCGCTAGACATAATCGCTTTCCATTGATCGTCTGTCCAGGTAACATCTGCTGGTTTGTCCGGTATCTTAATCTCTTTCACTTGTATTAGCCTCCTCTCTGATTAATTGCAGCACCTCTTCCTTTGAATAGGCTGGCAATTGTCTATATTGATTTGTTTCCAGCGCTTCATCAAATTGACAAACAGACTTAAAGGAACAGAAAGTACAAGGCTTCTTATCATTTAATCGATATGGCTCAATTCCTACTTCGCCACTAATAATCTTATTTCCTGAATCCCTATATTTGTGACGAACGAATTTTTGCATTTCATTAAAGTCATCTCTAGTGGCTACTTTAGACGCTTTTGTAAGAGTTCCATCTGTTTTAAAGCCAGCTGGTACAATCGGAGAATTCCCTTTTTCCAACGTTTCATCCATTAATTGAATGACTCGTTCTTCTCCAAGCATTAGTCCATTCATTTTAAATTTCTTTAATAGCTCTTCTTCAATTTCTTCTAGCGTTAATATTTTCTTACTTGAAATCATCGGATTGTGAACATGAAAATATAGTACTCCAGCTGGACTCGCTTCCTTATCTACTAAAATCGTGCTATTTGTAATGATTAAATCTAAATAAGTAAGCATCTGTAAGGATAAACCATAATATACTTCGTTCATATTCAATTCTTGGCCGCTTGATTTATAGTCAATTACTCGTAAATATACTTCATCACCAACAACTGCTTTATCAACACGATCGATTCTGCCAATTAAATTCATATTTGTGCCATTTTTCAACGGAAAAGAAATAGACGGCAGCTTACCTTGTGGTCCAAATTCAAGCTCTAAATCGATTGGTGCGAATCCGCTATGTTTGGCATGCTCGCTCAAAATAAGTGAAGCTCTGCTAATAATTTGCTCTAGCTTTCTTTTTATATAATGATGTCTATTAGTGCTAAGTAGTATCTCATTTTGCAATTTCGGTGCTAACATATCTACCGCATCTCTTGCTAATCTTTCACACTGCTCCCTCGTTAAGCTAGACCACATTAACTCTTTATGCATAACCGTTTCTGCAATATATTTTAAAGCAGCATGAAATAAATCCCCTATAGCAGGTGCTTCTAAGCGATATACTTGCCGTTCTCGAAGCTTTAATCCATGGGTTGCAAAATGTGAAAATGGACACGCGTGAAATAATTCCATTCTTGAAACACTGGCTGAAATAGTTTCCCCATATAACTCGCTGCTTGTTTGCTCCGATAATTGCTCCGTTTTATTTTGATAGGTTAAACTAGAAAATACTTTTTTGGCTGGTTCCTTCCAGTTTGGATGTCCGATATATTCATTGTAAACATCCCACCAAAAATCATAAATTGGATACTCTCTTTTCTTTAAATAAAGCTGCCCTGTTAAGTAAGATAAGGTTGTTTGAAAATGAACTACATAATCTAACTGTCCTTCTTCTGACAGTTCTTTTGGATCTGACATATAATAGATGGTTGTCGCTTTAGGAAATAAATCTTGCATTCTTTTGATATAAGTAGATGGCAAAATAGATTTTCCTTCATCATTTGCCAGCGGGTAAGTTAAGTAAAGATGATCGGATGGCGTTGTAAATGCTTTGTAGGCAAGAAACTCCTCATCTAACAGTCTTGTTTTACTAGTAGGAGCAAGCTTCATGCCTTTTTGTTGTAATGCTTCTCTATCACTATCCGCAAGTATGCCCTCATCCTGGAATCTTGATGGAAAAACACCCTCATTTAGACCAATGACAAACGCAACTTTTATATCATTTAAACGCGATTGTTCTAAATCAGCGATCAATACTTGATCCAATGCTGGAGGGACTAGGGAAAATTTTAATGTATCCAAGCCTGCACCAATAACAGTTGCAAATTGCTTTATTGAAAACTCCTCTTCCCCTAGTATCTCGACAAATTGATCTAGTAAATCTACTATACTATTCCAAGCTTGATCATGTTCTCCAGCCTTTACTAACTCTCCTTTTTCCTCTAGTTCATTCTTCCAGTGTTCCATTTTCACTGGTACTTCAAGTTCTTCTAAAAATAAATATAATGCTTCACATTTTGCTCTACCTGTTTTCCCTCTTTTCAAACGATTTTGAAGCCGAATTAACGGCGCAGTTAAAGAGAGGCGCAACTCATTTAATTCTTGCTCGAATTCCTTTTCTGCGTCTGTCTGAACACCTTGATCAAATTCTAGCCCTTTGATTCTTCTATACTTCCAGCGTTCTTTTGAAGTCCACCTGCTTCCCTTTATTCCATAGGCAAGGCAATAATTTTCAAGCCTGTCTACTTTTTCCCTAATATTATTTTTGCGTTCATGAAGAGGAAATAGTAATTCTGTCTTTATCGACCGAAAGACGGGCTCATAGCGCCAATTTGTTTCAAAAATTTCCAAAGATGATCGAATTAACTCCACTAAAGGATGATCATGCATTCTACTTTTTTGATCAATAAAGAAAGGAATATGATAATCTCTAAAAACAGTCTCCATAATATTCTGATATGTAGACAAATTACGAGAAAGCAGACTGATCTCTCGATAGCGGTAATTCTTATTTCTAACAAGCTTGATTATTTCACGTGCGATTCCTTCTATTTCTGCTCGAGGATTAATACTTTCAGCAAATGTGATTGTTGTTTCTTCTTTATAAGCTTTTGCTGGTCTACTGTCAAAATGACTTTCTATATATGCTAACGATGGATGGCTATTCTTTTTTGATTCTTTGAACTTTACAAGTTCGACTTCCACTCCTAATTGCTTTGCCATCGTCTGGACTGTTTGGAAAGATTCAGTCGTCATACGAAACAAACTTAAATCATCCATTTGGGAAGATAACGGTTCTAATGTATTTGTGATTGTCACTCGTTCACATATATGCATTAACTGTTGAATGATTAAATATTCTTGTGGGGTAAAACTGTAAAAACCATCAATATAAATTTCTGCATTTTGTAAATAAGAAGATTCGCTAATCTTTTCTGCAAGCAAACGGAAATAATCCTCTCCATCGATATATTTCCCAACAATTCTTGCTTCGAATTTTTCATATATTAATTCAAGATCACTTATTTTATCCATTAATGCTTTTGTAGATTCTTTTGTTTCCCCCAACTGCTCTTTCGTCGATAATAGTTCGTCTGGAGTAACCGTGTATCTTCTAAATTCTGTGACCAATTGTTCTACTTGATCAATAAATCCGTTTTTATCGGCAACCTTTTTGAAAAGGGTTAGTTCATTCTTATTCTCTTCAATAATTTTTCGAATTAGCATACTTACGCCCATGCTATTTATATGGTAGCGACTGATTCCGCCTGTTTCTTGCAATACTCTCCATGCAAGACGGGTAAAACTGTATACTTGCGCCCGAAACATTCCTTGCACCTCGGAACCAGATAGTAAACGCTGATCGGATAAAAAGGTCATCTGATCTGGAACGATGTAAATAATGGGATTGCCTTCCGGATTTTCGGCAAGTTTCGCTTGGATTTCTTCTATACAAAACCTTGTTTTTCCGGTACCAGATCGACCTAGTAATAAACGAACACTCATCCAATGCTCCCCCCTTTTTCTTTATCTCAATAATATTTTATATGTAAATAACATCATATCATAGAAACACATGTTTCCATAGAAAAGTGATACTGGATATTTTTTCTCTTCCTATAAGTAACGAAAAAAAAGAACCCAATTTTGAGTTCTCATTTAATCCAGCAAAACTAAAAGGAAAATTGTATTTCATTAAATGGCCAATAACGCAAACTTACCTTTCCAACTACTTGATCAATCGGAATAAAACCAAAATGTCGACTATCCCAGCTTCCTAAACGATTGTCCCCTAATACAAATAATTTTCCTTTTGGCACCGTAACCTCTCCCGTGATCTCTTCCAACGTAAAATTCCCAGTTAATCTTCCGGTAGATACTTGTTTCCGGTAATCATCTAGAAAAGGCTCCTCATACTTTTTCCCATTTATAAATAGATGGTCATCTCTATATTCTACTTTATCTCCAGGGATGCCAATTACTCGTTTCACATAATCATCATTTTCGTTAGCATGAAAAACAATAATATCAAAGTGATTAAAATCAGTCATTTTATAACCAACTTTATTAACAACTAATTTATTTCCGTCCTGTAATGTTGGCATCATCGATTCACCTTCCACTACATAATTGGAGAAGAAAAAAGCACGAATTATAACAAAGATGATAATCCCGATCGCAAATGCCTTTAACCATTCTATGCTTTCTTTCTTTATTGCTTCTTTCAACCTCTATCTCCTCCAAACAAAATTTACAGACCATATTTTCTAATGGCTTCTCTCTTTCTCATCTATACCTGCACTATTCATTTTTATCTCGATCCTTTTTCCAATAACCCAAAGAATAAAGATCGCAATTACGACAGGAATCGTACGTAACGGCTGAGTAATCATTGACTTCAAATCATAACCGATAAAGCTAATTGTACTAATCATAACTAGCTTTCCTGCAATTACTGCGAGAACATATTGGCTCGTACTTATTCTCGACAAACCAGCGACTATATTTACAAGGGCAGAAGGTGTAAACGGAAAACATAGAAGCAAAAACAAGGGACCAAATCCATGCTTTTCAATCCAAATCATTGGTTTCTGCACCTTTTTGTGATTACTTAAAAACCTTAGTAATCTTTTTTTTCCATATCTTCTTATAATCGAAAATACAAGCAATGCTCCTAAAATTGTTCCAGCCCATGAATATAGAAATCCCAGCCAAAATCCAAATGCATTTACATTAGCCATAATAAAAACAAAAAGCGGCAAAAAAGGGATAAACGCTTCTATCATTGGCAATAAGACACCTGGCAACGGTCCAAATGAACGATAACTATCTATTAAATCCATTATTTTTTCAAGCGTAAACCATTCTTTAATTAAGTTGATATCCATGAGCACAAAACCCCTTGTATAACTTACGCATCTTTTCGTATGTGTATTCTTTTAATTAAGTTCGTTTCAATGAATCCCATTAAAAAACGTAAGGATTCCTTGTACCTTTCCTCTTCTAACTAAACAATTTACTTATAGCATTTCAATGAACAAAATAAAGTGAAACTTCCATCAGTGGGGGTTTTCCTTCCTCCCCCACTGATGGTTAGTTGAACCATTCGAACCTTTACGGACAGTTGATCTTCCTCATATTCTCATCAGTTCGAGGCGGGAGTTTTACTGTCCGTTAAGAGTGGGATAACTCTACCTGACTATTCCATTTTAATTCATCTATTACTATCTAAATATAAAGAATATGTTAAAAAAAATCCGAATTATTGAGCTAAAAATTCTTTTATTGCTGCTTTATTCGCTTCTAAATCAATCAATAAGACAGCGGCTCCGTTCACTTTCATATCCTGGAAGCTTCCATCTACAGGAACTCGTAATGATTCTACCTCGTGATTTTTTGAAGTTAATAAATCTTTTCCGATAAACAGCATATCTCCCGTGTCCATGCTCGTATTTATATAAGGCATAATTACCCCTGCAAGTTTTGGTAGCTTAGCAAATGTCTGGACTGCAGAAACTTGATCAGCGATTGCTTGTAACGTTTTTTGCTGTCTCGCTACTCTTCCAAAGTCAGATTCTGCATCATGGCGGAAACGAACATATCCTAATAACTGCTTTCCATTTAAATGCTGTACTCCTGGCTCTAACGTAACACCAATATTTTTTGACATTTGTTTTTCTACATCGATTTCTACGCCATTCGGGAAGGCTTCATCAATAACTGCTTCAAATCCTTCAAAATTAATAATGGCATAATATTGCAAATCTATATCAAAATTTTGTTTGATTGTTTGTCTAAGTAGTTCAGGACCATCAATTGTATAAGCTGTATTAATCCTACCTTGTCCATATCCTGGTATCTCTACATACATATCTCTCATTAAGGAAATGATTTTATATGTACCTTTATCTGGATGATATTGGGCAATCATTATCGTGTCTGTGCGAGATTGTGTTTCTCCTTTACGCTGGTCACTTCCTAGTAAAAGAATATTCGTTCCTCCGTTAATATCCTCTTCCCCATTAAATTCATATTTAACCTCATCCACACCAAGTTTACCTAATGATTGCTTTTCTCCTTGTTTAAATTGAAAAATACTATATATCCCTGCAAATAATATAAATAGAATGAGGAATAGAAAGAAGACTCTTCCTTTTCGTAATCTCCTTCTTTTCTTTCCTTTTCTATATTCCGTTCTCCCCATTTCATTTAATCCTTTCCATATTCATAATCGTTTTTAAGCATGTATTATTATCAATTGTAACCTTTGCACAAAAATATAGACCTTCTTTTCTATGTAAAATCCTACTTATTATCTAACCCCTTAATTACTTAATCATAAACTTTCTTTTTACTATCATATCAAAAAAAGTTCCATTAGACATTTTTTTCTTGCTTAAAATTACATTGCAGGGTAACACTGTACTTTTTTTGTCTATTCATCTACTCATTCTTCGTTATTTTTAGAAAGGCTGTTGATGTATATAATGATCTAAAATAACAACCTCTCCTCCTATAAAAAGAAGGCACCAAATGGCACCTTCGATTATTGATTCATTATACGTATTCCAAAAACCAATTGTTAATATAGTTCAGTCTCTCTATTCTAAGGGCAGGTTTTCCACTTCTGGAAAGTTCATGATTTGATTCTGGAAAACGAACAAATTTTGTTTCCTTCTTCTGTATCTTTAATGCAATAAACAATTGCTCTGCTTGTTCAATTGGACAGCGATAATCCTTTTCTCCATGCAAAATAAGCAATGGAGTTTTAATATTCTTTACATAGGTTAAGGGAGAATGCTTCCACAGTGTTTCGATATCATTTAAATCTGCTTTAATTTGCCAATCAGCAAAATAATAGCCAATATCACTAACCCCATAAAAACTTATCCAATTAGAAATGGATCGCTGTGTGACTGCAGCCTTAAAACGATCGGTATGTCCCACAATCCAGTTAGTCATAAAGCCGCCATAACTACCGCCTGTAACACCTAAACGTGAAGAATCAATAAAATTAAATGTCTCTAAGCAATAGTCTACAGCATCCATAATATCCTCATAATCCTTCCCACCATAATCGCCGCGGACAGCGTCTACAAATTGCTGTCCATAGCCATGGCTTCCTCTCGGATTAATAAATAATACAGCAAAGCCATTGGAAGCTAGTGTTTGAAATTCATGAAAATAAGAATTAGCATACATGGCATGCGGCCCTCCATGAATCTCTAATACTAATGGATATTTTTCTCCCTCTTTAAAACCTTGTGGCTTCATTAACCAACCATGAAGCTCCCAGCCATCTCGAGACGCAAATTGTAGCGGTTCAGCTTCGGAAAAAGCATGCGATTCAGCAAATTCTTTATTCACCTCTGTAATTTGCTGAATCTCTCCTGTCTCTAAATCTAGAGTATATAAATCTCCTGGATGTGTAGGTGTACTAATAGCTACAACCGCCTTTTTTAAACTTCCTCCAGTGGATAAGCCGTATACATGCTGATTATCAATGAGAGATGGATAGATTGCTCCAGAAATATTTCCAAAATAAACAACTGTATTTCCATGATCGGATGCTAAGAAAGTAAAGCTTTCATTATCCTCTCCCCACAGCATTCCAGGTGTTACTACTCCCTGTTGAAAATCACCGATTGCATAATCGCCAACATTAACATCCCACTCTGGAGTCAAGCATTGTAGAAAATCAGATTCTAAATCATATACCCATAGTTTTGATAGAGTAGCATTCTCATACTCTCTGTCGCTTCCGATTAATCCTATTCTTTTACTATCAGGCGTCCATGTTACTTTCCCATAATTCCCATTGCTTTCCGTAATCCTCTTCCAGTTTTTCTCTTTTCTGTTATATAAATAAATATCAGAGATAAAACTAAAATCCTTCTCTTTATTTTGATCTGCACTAATAGCTATATATTGTCCATCTGGTGACCAGCTTTGCAAGTAATAATTATTGTCTCCAGTCGTAAGTTGCTCCATATTACCACTTTCGATATCGATCACCGCAATATGATCATAACTTCCATCCCAAAAGCCTTTGCCATCTGATTTGTACTTCATGTTAGTTACCTCTAAGGCAGTAAGGTTGTCCTCTTTGTCTTCCTTTTTAGACTCTTTGTCTGCTACGGTTTCACCTGTTTTGAAATTACTTTGAAAAGCTATTTCTTTGCCATCGGGAGACCAGACTGGATTACTTACTCCATTCACTAAATAAGTAAGCTGCTTTGCTTCTCCCCCTTTTTTACTTAATAAAAATAATTGATTTTTCCCAGAACGATTAGAAATAAAGACAACTTGTTCTCCATTTGGTGACCATCTTGGAGAATGGTTTCGATCCTTCCCAAATGTCCATTGAGAGGTTTCAAGTGTATTTAAATTCTTATGAAAAATATTAGAATAATACTTATCGGTTTCTTTACAAATGGAAGTGAGTACATATAAACATTCTTGCCCTATTCCATTAACTTGTGGATCCACCACAGATTTTAATTCATATAAATCCTCTGCATTTATTCTTTTACTTTCTTTCACTTCCATCTTCCTTCCTTGTTAAAGTTATTATATATTTCGACGAATGAAATACTTTCCCCTCCTTATTTCCTTTTAAAATTTTGCCTATTTTTGTAAAGTTTGTTGCTACTGATCTGTAGACTGAATACCTTCGATTTCCAGGGTCTCGCTAATCCTTGCATGAGTCTACATAATTCAGGCTGCTTAGTTATTCTATACCTTAAGTTTTCCTATTGAAAAAACAAACATCTTTTAGAAGTTTTTAAAGAAATTGTATGCTTAACATTCCACTTCCTGCAATTATTCACTTGAAAATAAGAAACAAAACAAGTATTATCATATAAGAACAAACGTTCTATCCATCAAAAAAAGAAGGGGCTAAAGGATATGACACGAATTCCTGAAATACAAAGAGACATTATGGAAAAGGCCATTTATCTTCCTATGCTTTTAACTATACTTAATCGGGATCTACAGGTCGTCAAAATAAGTAATTTTAAATTAAAACAACCTTATATAGACCTTATCGAAAATTCAATGAAAGCAGTACAATTGGAGTTTAAAAAAACGAAGAGTTATATGTATAGGCATACAATGAAGATACAAGAAGTAAATCGTGATGAAGCATTTACCATGTTTTTATTTATTTATAACGGATATGAGGAATTTCATAACTACTTTAACCCACGCCTTCGTAATAAAGCTCAGGAATTATTAGAGTATTATTTATATAAGCGGTTTCACTAGTGTCGCATTAAAATAATTCAACATAGCTAAATAAATTAAATTTTCCGCAAATAAACTTTTCTATAAAAAAAGCCTTTATAATGGGTTGGTGGTAGTAACCTATCCAAATCCAAAATAAAGGACTAACGCATGGATAAGTTTACACGAAAAACATCATTTGAACAATGGCTTTCACCTATTTCCAACAATTTGTTAGAGGAACAAGTGAAAAACTATCAATTAAATTACTATACGAAGAAGCTGCATATGACTTCCTTTTTGAAATTACTACTATATGCACAACTCCATGAAACGGAGAGTTTGCGTGCATTAAGTGATTGCGTGTTTTCAGAAGAATTACAAAACGCCACTCAACTTGATTCCATTAGTTTCTCTCAACTGGGTAGGCGATTAAATCTGGTTCCAACGGAGTTTTTCCAAACTATTTTTCTTGATTTAGTCAAGCAAATTCATCGGAAGACTGATTTTCAAGCGAGACGAAAAACGACAACACCTCTTAAAATTATTGATTCCAGTACATTACCATTAAACTTGAACAACCATAAGTGGGCAAAATTTCGAAAAACCAAATCTGGTGTGAAGCTCCATCTACGCCTCGTATTTATGGAAAAAGGTCATTCCTATCCAGATCAATCCGTGCTTACAAATGCCAACGAACATGACCGAGGCCAGCTTGAGATCCTGGTCGATGACAAAGAATGCATGTATGTGTTTGATCGTGGATACTTGGACTATGAACGATTCGATCGCATGACAGATGAAGGCTATTTCTTCGTCTCTCGACTGCGTAAAAATGCGGTTGTACGTAGCCTTGAAACACTCTCGTTACCAGAAGATTCTTCTGTGTTATCGGATGAGATGGTCGTCATTGGAACCACACAAAATCGATCGGAGAATGTTTTCCGTTTGATCAAAGTATGGGATACAAAAGGAAATGAGCTACACTTGTTAACGAATCGTTTTGATTTAAGTGCGGATGAAATCGCTGAACTTTACAAATCACGGTGGGCCATTGAACTGTTTTTCAAATGGATGAAACAGCATTTGAATATCAAAAAATTCTTTGGACAGAGTGAACAAGCTGTGCACAACCAAGTGTATATAGCGATGATCGTCTATTGCTTGAATGTACTGGCTCAACGGAACACGAAAAGTAAGCGATCGTACTTACAAATTAGTCGTTATTTGAAAGCAGCTTTATGGAAACCGGAACACATTTGGTTGAGAAAAATAGGGGGAAACACTGTCCCATAAGCCAATCACTGTCTCTATCACACTCGCCACAAGGTATAGTAAAAAAATGGATGTTTACTACCTATGTTTAATCATCTTTCTTTTTACTCAAAAGTAAGGATAATTAATAACGGAAAATTCCGTCAATGTTTATGCGACGCTAGTGAAGCGGTTTACTATTAGTTAACAATAACAAATAAAAAAAATCCATGCGTTAGCTATCTCATTTTCCCTTCTTTTTTTTATAGATCATTTGCGTTTCAGCTAATTTCTTCTGTTTTTCCACCAGTAAACTTTTATAGGTTAATTTAGGATTAATGCTTGCTTCATGATTATAGCGCTGTAAAGTTTTTAATGAGTTCGTCCGCATAATTTGATTTCTTAGCGTATAAAGAGAAATATCCACTTCTATTTTCTGTAAATTTTGAAAGGTGATTCTCACTTTGGACACTTCTATTTTTTTGGTATCGAGAATATGATGAAGAGAAATCCATGCGCAGTTGTTATTTCTAGGAGAGTGAGTTGGAAAAAAATAAATGGAATTAAAATCATCAATAACAATTGGCAGCTTGTGGTGATATGTCATTAATTTACGTGTCCCGTCTCTTCTCCCTTCATAGGAACTGCCCAGATAACCACATGTAGTTTTGACAATCATTAACGGGGTGAGTTTGCACAAGAATACCTTATCATGTTCATATACCTTTGAATAAATAGTACCGTTAGTTAAGATGTAAGGCAATACTGCGAGCGTGTAGTAATTAATACAATACTTATCTACTATTAAGTAATTTTCTTTCATCCATAAACCACTCCTTTTATTAGTAATTCTCCCTTATAATAGCACTTTTCACCTAATAAACTTAATTATTTATTTCATTTTTAAGAATATAGACATACTTTATAATCAAATTTCTAAATTTTTAAAAAACAAATTGATAATTATCAAATTTTCCCATATAATATTAAAAAGGCATCAGGAGGGAAAGACAATGAATGACAAGTCGTATACTGAGTTTACAAAGTTAAGTGCCCTTAAAAAAAACGCGGAAACTTATGTAAAAGACCTCTATATTGAAATGTTGCTTTCAGAAATTCAATTAAATAATGAAAAAGCAAGTTTGATGTCCTTGATCGATAAAGCCATTGATGAACAAGATAGAGAAAAGTTCAATGAACTAAGTATTAAATTCAACTTATTATGTAAGCGCTTTGGTACTTGATAATAATAGATTTACTTAAAATGTAAGGATGATTCAAAAAGCCTAATCACTTAGCTAGGATTACGCTCTTTGAATCATCCTTTTATCTTTTTGTATAGAATATTTTTAAAAATACAAAGAGCAACTTGAATATACATTGATTCTTGTAGAAATAGTGAAACCTTGTCTCACCATTCGCCGAAAGAACTCCAAAGTGTATTCAAGTTGCTATCAGATGAACAAACCAAAAGTAAAAACCGTTCCTTATTGCTTCTCATTTTGTAAACGAATGCTTTCCTCTTCCAGTTTACTAATTCTTTCTAGCATTGTCGGATGGCTATAGCGGAATATTTTTACTAATAATGGGGGATTCACCTCACTCAACCCTGTTTTCGCTAGCTTTTGAAAAGTAACAATACCAGCTTCCGGATTGTCTGTTAATTGGATTGCATAGTTATCCGCCCTTTTTTCCTCATATCTTGAAATTAAATTAGTTAATGGATTTACAGCAAAAAGTAACATGGAAATTAATAAAAGAACTAGAGGGAAAGACTGGATATCCTCTATTTTCGATATTTTAAGGGCTGGTCCCCATCTATTCACAATCCAGTGCATTAATTTATAAACAAAATACAAACCAAACAAGGAAAAGAATAAGGAAATACTAATTCCGATGTAAATATGTTTTTCTACATAGTGAGCCATTTCATGTGCCATTACAAACAAAATTTCCTCATTCTCTAATTCTTTTAAGCTTGTATCCCAAAGCACGATTCTTGCATTGCTTCCTATTCCTGTTACATAGGCATTTAATGCGCTCGTTTTATCCGACATATTCACTTCAAATACATGATCAGCTGGTATATTGGAGGCACTGGCCAGCTTCAATATCTCAGTCTCTAATTCTTTATCCTTTAAAGGCGTGAAATCATTATATAAAGGATCAATGACGACAGGCTGGATAAACGTAAGAAATAATGTAAACGGAATAGATAAAAACCATCCATAAAGCCACCATCTCTTTTGGCTCTTTCTCATTAGCCAATATAAGACTACGACAACAAGGTATACAATAACAAAATTCACCCAAAAATCAATTAATTGATCCTTCATCCAAGAAGGAAAGCTTTGGGTAGAAATATGATACGTTTTCGACAAAGAGTAACTGATATAACTAATGGGAAATGTAAGAATAAACGCTGTTATATTCAGCCAAAATAAATAAATTGCCGTTTGCAACGGCTTATGTTTCGCAGAAGTCTCTCCCCACTTTTTAAACACTTTGGAAAAACCAAATAACAAAATAAATAAGTAAAGAAGCCATTCAAACGGTGTAGATATAAAAAACAAAAAGTTCCTTACCCGCGAATATTCCTCACTTAATAGCAATTCTCTACTATTTAGAAAAGTACTCGGATCGGCTTGTGACCCCTGATATTCAAATGGTAAAGTTGGACTAGTGTATTGAAATAAATACCAATAAAAAAACAAGCCGTATAACACATAGGCAACTACTGCATAAAAACCAATTTTTCTAGTCATAATCTCCCTCCTGCCTGCCTAGTACAACCTATTATAATAAGTAGTCCCAAAAAGAGTTTTTTAGAACTAAAAGGAGATATTTTTGCTATTTATTTTACTTCTGTCCAGGCGTCTCAGCCGATACTATTTCCTTAGGGAAGCAAACTCCTCGTTATCATAGATCATTAGTCTGACAACAGTCGCATTAATTTAAAAAAACATATTCCCTGCTACACTTTACTTTAAAAGTGTGAGCGCAATGGAACGGACCCGCTTTTACTTTTAACTACAAAAAAGCATCCAAAATAATAAGATACCTACTATCATTTAAGATGCCTAAAAATTATTCTTCTATATGATCAATAAATTAATTGCAGAAAATCTTCTTTTGTTACATTTCCAAAATAATGCTTAATAGAAATGTCTTCTAATGCCTTTTCTAATTCAGAGCGGTCATAGCGGACACCAATCAATCGCTTTTCGATATCTTCTACATCGCCAACCCCAAAGAAGTCACCATAAATTTTGCAGTTTTTCACAATTCCTTTAACTACATCAAATCTTACATCAATTTGGCCAACTGGGAAACGATGAGAATGCTGTAAGTTAAATTTAGGGGATTTTCCGTAATTCCAATCCCAATTTTGGTATCTTTCTTTTGATAGTTGATGGATTTTCTCCCAATCTTCAGCTGTTAATACATATTCTTGAATATTCTCTTCCCCATCAAAAAGATAAATTAATAGCAAGCGGCGAAATTCTTCGACTGCTATTTTTTCTGGAAGAAACTCAGTGATATTTGCAACTCTGCTTCGTACTGATTTAATCCCTTTTGATTCGATCTTGTCTTTTTTCACTTTTAAGGCTGATACAATATGATCCATTTCAGAATCAAATAACAAGGTACCATGTGTAAACATTCTGCCTCTTGTAGAAAATTGGGCATTCCCTGAAATTTTTCTACCTTCTGCAAGCAGATCGTTACGTCCGCTTAATTCAGCATTTACTCCCATACTTTTAAGAGCTTGGACAACGGGTTCCGTGAATTTTCTAAAATTATGGAAGCTATCTCCGTCATCCTTTGTGATAAAGCTATAATTTAAATTACCTAGATCATGATAAACAGCACCGCCGCCAGACAATCTTCTAACAACATGTATACCTTTTGATTCAACATATTCAGTATTAATTTCTTCTATTGTATTTTGGTTTTTCCCAATAATGATAGAAGGTTCATTTATATAAAATAAAAGAAAAGTTTCATTTATGTCTAAATTTTTCAAAGCATATTCTTCTATTGCTAGATTAATGCGCGGATCTGTAATCCCTTTATTATCTATAAATAGCATAAAAAGACACCCCTTATAATTTTGTAGAATTATATCCAAATTTCCCGAATTTAATTGCCCTTTTATACTATAACGAAAAAACGGCAAATAATCACTTCATTTGTACTTTTTTCATAGAATTGGCAAAGTTTTTTTTGTAACAGCATTAAAAAAAGCTGCAACTAAGTAACTCCACCATTATCTATTGATAATAAGTTCAATAGATGTTCCTGTGAAGATACAAAGTTAGCAGCTTTCCGTTTATTCGACAGTTGCTTCTACTTTCGTATTTGTATAATAACGTTTGTACTTAAAGATAAAGTAAGCAGCTGTACCAGCAAAGAATATTAGTGGATAAATACCAAGAATCTCTGCATTATGCCACATAAATTCTAAATCACCTGTAGAGATAACAGCTTTTAATCCAGCTACAGAATAAGACATTGGCAATAGATTGTGGATATGCTGTAGCACATTTGGTATTAACTCTAACGGGAAAGTACCCGCACTTGTTGTTAATTGGAAAATCATGATGATGACGATAATAAACCGTCCAGGATTTCCAAATAAAGTAACAAAAAATTGGATAATCGAGAAAAATACTAAACTAGTTAGCACGGTAAATAGGATGAACAATGGTACACTTTGCACTTCCATACCTAAAATGACTAATAATACAAAGGAAGCAACAAGAGCCTGTAAGACACCCACACCGATTAAAATGATTGTTTTACTTAAGAACCAACGAATACCGCTCTTCGGCTGCTCTTCTGGTTCTGCAAAAGAGAACACAATAGAGAGCATTAATGCACCAACAAATAAGCCAAGAGAAATGAAATATGGTGCCAAACCAGTACCATAGTTTGGAACGTCTGATACCTTTTCTTGATCAACTAAGATTGGCTCAGCTATCATGTCATATGTTTTTTCATCTGAATGAATGGAACTTGCTTCCTCTGCTCCATCTGATAATTTGGAGGCAAGCTCTTTACTGCCATCAACTAAGGAAGAAGTTCCGTTCACCAATTCCTTTGAACCACTTTTTAGTAAATTAGTTCCATCTGATAAGGCAGTCGATCCTGATGCAAGTGTATTCATTCCGGATACCAGAGTATTAGCACCAGTAGCTAACTTAGAAGAACCGTCGACAGCTTTTGAGAACTCTGCAGCATACTTATTCATCCCAGCAACAAATTGTTCTTGACCAGCTACCTGCTGTTTTACCCCATTTTCTAATTGGCTGCTACCATCACTTAGCTGATTAACACCTGATTGCAGCTGTTTTTGTCCTTCATTTAAGTCCGTTAACCCATTAGATAAGCCCTCGCCACCTGCTGCCAGTTGGTCTGCAGCTTGACTCAAAGCTTTCGTATTTGTTGCAATCGACGAACTACCGTCCACTAAGCCTTGAAGTGCTGCTACTAGCTGTTGTTTGTTTTCTTCTGGTAATCCTTGCAACATTGGCATCATTGCATTAATTGTTTCCTGTAAGGTTTTAGCCCCTTCATTCAACTGATTTGCACCAACTGCTAACTGTTCAGATTTATCACTCCACTCAGTCAAATTTTGCGTTAACTTATTTGAACCTGATTGCAGTTGATCTGCTCCCTCTATTAAGGAAGGTAGATTTGTTTTAACTGTATTAATTCCATCTTTCGTTTGAGAAACGCCATCAAGGATCGCTTGATCTCCCCCTTGCAATTTCTGTGCAGCACTATTTAATTCTCCCTGTGCTGATTGTAATTGGGATAATCCTTGATTTAAATCACCTGCACCAGTAGCAAGCTCTTTCACTCCATCATTTGCACTATTTACACCATCAGAAAATTGTATAGACTTTTCAGCAAGCGTTTCTAGATTTTTATACACTTCTTCCGTGCCTGATTTAATTTTGTCTGTGCCTTCTTCTAAATCCTTTGCACCAGTACTTGCCGTTTTTAAGCCATCTGACATTTCTGTAATGTTTTCAAATATAGACTCCGCATAGGTTTCAGTCACTTCTTTACTAACACCTTGTTTTATTTTTTCTATCGCAGAATTCCCTATTTGAGAAGAAATAAAGTTATATCCTGGATTTGAAACATACTTCAAATCTAATTTTTGCGGATTATCTTCCAATAATGTTGTCGCATTTTCCGAAAATTCCTTGGGAATTTCAATCAGCATATAATACTTTTGTTTTTCTAAATCTTTATATGCCGTTTCTTTATCTACAAAAATAAAATTAAAATCTTCACTATCCTTTAAATTTTCCACTAAATCTTTTCCGATATCTAACGATTTACCATTCATCTCTGTCCCGGTATCTTCATTAACAACGGCAACAGGTAATTTATCTAAGTTTCCATACGGATCCCAGAAGGCCCATAAATAGATACCAGCATATAAAACTGGAATAAATACAATAGCAATGACAGAGATCAGCATCATTTTATTTTTAAAAATAGAGGACAGCTCTGCCTTTAATAAACTTTGTTTCATGTAATTTCCCTCCATTTTTAATAAAGTGAAACTTCCATCAGTGAGGCTTTTCCTTCCTCCCCACTGATGGTTAGTTGAACCAATCGGACCTTTGATCTCCCCCCCATCTTCCTCGTATTCTCAGAAGATTGAGGGGGGAGTCTTACTGTCCGTTAAGAGTGGGATAAATCATTTTATCCTTTACAATTTCCGATAACAATAAAGGACAAGCATCGAATTTATCTATCTTTTTCCTTTAGTAGCTTTTGGACGTACTTGCTAAACCATGAAAAAGATGTAATTCAAAGTTAGAAGCTATTTCCTCTGCAGTTAGGGGTGGGTGCTGTTTCTCCCACTCAAAAATTAACGCTAAATATACTTTAAAAATAATAAAGGAAGTTAACTCCGTATTCTGTGTTTTAATTTCTCCTTTATCAACAGCTTCTTGGACACGTATTTTCATGTAATTTAATATGGCATTTTCTAAATGACTAATTACTTCTTTCACTTCCAAAGTACCCATTTCGCGTTGCTCTTGGAAAAGCTTAACCGTAAGTTGGTGCTCTTTTCGGTATTCAATCATATTCATCAGTGCTCGATGCGCATTTTCCATAAATGTAGAGGAAGAATCAAATGATTCATCTGCTTTCTCCTTCATTTCCACAATCAAATCATTAATAATTTCAAAAAACAGTTCTTCCTTATTCTTAAAAAAGGTATAAATCGTTCCTTTTCCTACGTTTGCAATTTTAGCGACATGATCCATAGTAGTTGCTTTATAGCCAAACATAGAAAATGATTTTGTTGCCGCCTCTAAAATAAGCTTCCTACGATCAACAGCCAAATCTCCCACCTCTTTCTTAAGTTATCTTTTCATGTTGAAGAAAACATACACCAGTCTGCTTTGACGTTCTCCATTAATTAACTTTATTATGACTAATCTTTAGTCTAGGTTCGTTCCATCGCGCTTTTCAATAATGTCAAAAGGAACATGCTTTTTATGAAATCAGCCTTATTTTCCACCGAAACTGACTAAAATAACATTTCGGTCAGTTAGTACAAAAATGAATATATCACAGTGTTAAATCTGTTGCAACAAAAGAAACCAAGTGATTTTCGTAAAAATCACTTGGTTCCGTTTACAATATAATAATAACAAGAAAAAAATAATTTTGTCATTTACCCTTTAATAGGCGCAGCAATTTCTTTTAAAACAGCTGTTGCTAATGCATCAATAAATTCTGGCTGTGCATTCGGCATTTTTGGTCGATAATAACTTGCCCCAACTTCTTTCGTAACGACGAGGCATTCGTAATCATTGTCATATAAAACTTCTAAATGTTCAGCTACAAAGCCTACTGGAACATACACAAATGCTTTATATCCATACTTAGCATGTAAATCTCTTGTTAAATCCTGAACATCTGGACCAAGCCAAGGATCTGGTGTATTACCTGCACTTTGCCAGCCAAGATAATAAGTAGAAATTCCTGCTCCCTTTGCTATTAACTCTGCTGTTTCCTTTAATTGTTCCGGATAAGGATCTCCATATTGAAGAATTTTTTCTGGTAAGCTATGTGCAGATACAATTAAAGCTGCATTTTCTCTTTCATCCTGAGACATTTTTGCGTACGTCTCTTTTAATTGGTTGACCCAATAGTTAATAAACTTAGGCTCCTTATACCAGCTTTCCATACTATGAATCGTTAAGCCACCTAGTTTGTCTGCTTCTGCTTTCGCACGAGTATTATAAGCTTTAATACTGAAAGTAGAATAGTGAGGAGCTAAAACAATACTAAATGCCTCTTGAATTCCATCGTCATGCATCATCTTTACTGCATCTTCTACAAATGGTTCAATGTGTTTTAAACCTAAATACATTTTAAATTCAATATCAGCTTGAATCTCATTAAGATGCGCTTCTAATCCCTTTGCCTGTTCCAGCGTGATTTTTGCCAAAGGGGAAATGCCTCCGATTGCTTCATAGCGACTTTTTAAATCTTCAAGCATTTCATCTGTCGGCTTTCTTCCATGTCTAATATCTGTATAATATCTTTCAATATCTTCTTCCTTATATGGAGTTCCATACGCCATGACTAGAAGGCCCATTTTTTTGCGAGTCATTTTCATTACCTCTTTTCTTTCTATATATTTTATATCCTTCTAACTGTAGATATCCGTAAAAGTGATTTTTATTTACCAACAAGCTTACTTAATAAATCACCAGAATACTCATGAATAAAACCAGTCAATCTTTTCAACACAGCAGGATCTACATCCGGAAATACACCATGTCCTAAATTAAAGATAAAGCCTGGTTGTTCTATTCCCTGCTCAATGATTGTTTTCGCTCTTTCTTCAATAACACTCCATGGTGCAAGAAGCACAGCAGGATCTAGATTTCCTTGAACAGCTTTGGTTATCCCCATTTTTCTTGCTTTAGATATAGGTAATCTCCAATCTAGCCCAACAACATCAAGAGGAAGATCATTCCATTCAAGAGCCAAATGACTTGCCCCTACTCCATGCATAATGAAAGGTACATTTTCATTCGCTAACTCTGAAAAAATTCTTTTCATTACAGGCTTTATAAATAAGCGGTAGTCCTCCACATTTAATGCTCCCACCCATGAATCAAAAATTTGAATCGCACTTGCTCCTGCACTAATCTGTGCCTTCACGTAAGTAACAACCATATCACCAAGTTTTTCCATTAGAGCATACCAAGCTTCTGGTTTCGCATACATAAATGCTTTTGTTTTATGATAGTTTTTGGATGGTCCACCTTCAATCATGTAACTAGCAAGGGTAAAAGGAGCACCAGAAAAACCAATTAAAGGTACATTTAATTGCTCAGTTGTAAGGAGCTTAATTGTGTCAAGGACATATTTAATATCTTGTTCAGGATGTAACATACCAAGTCTTGAAACATCATCCATTGACTGAATAGGATTCTCTATCACTGGTCCAATTCCTGATTTTATTTCCACATCCACACCAATTGCCGGCAGTGGTGTCATAATATCTTTATATAATACCGCAGCATCTACATCATACTGATCAACAGGTAATTTTGTCACATAAGCACATAATTCTGGCTGATGTGTTATTTCAAATAAAGAATATTTCTCTTTAATTGCTCGGTACTCAGGCTGGGAACGGCCAGCTTGCCGCATATACCAAACTGGAACATAATCCGTCTGCTGTCCTTTTGCCGCTTTAATAAATGTATCTTTCACTTGTTTGCTCATCCTCTATAAGTCCACCTTTCAAAGGTATGTATTCCATTTATCTATAGTAATTTATACATTCCACTTATTTATAATCATTATTAAGTTATAATATTTATAAATAATATGCAAGTAAAAAGTTTTGTGGGGAGGATTTTTTATAAAAGAAACTACCTATCCCTCTTCTTATAGCCATACCATTACCAATAAAGTGAAACTTCCATCAGTGGGGGTTTTCCTTCCTCCCCCACTGATGGTTAGTTGAACCAATCGGACCTTTACGGACAGTTGATCTCCCACCTAGCTTCCTCGTATTCTCATAAGCTTACGGTTGAGTCTTACTGTCCGTTAAGAGTGGGCTAAAAAGGAATGTCCACATCTAGACACCCCACTCTCTCTTTACTTAATGTAAAAATATTCATTTTCCATATACATATATTTTAATAATATATCTTTTTCACTACCTTTGCATAGATAACTTATCACTTTGTCACAATTTAGACATTTTTACCCGAAAAAACCGAAGACCTTTACTCTAACAATTATACTGAAAGCACGCGAAAAAAATTTACTTTGTGAAAACCTATTTGAATAGGTTGTAGGTAAAAATAAGTTACAATGAAAGAGGTATGCTTATAATATTAATTTGTGAAATAAAACAATTTTTATTATAAGGATATACAAAATAGGTTATATAATTAGTTATGTAGAAGTTTAAGGGGATTTCATCGTAACCTTCCCCTTCTATTGTATGCTTAAAATCTTTGTTATATTGGAGGGAGATTATTGAATATCTATCTTACAAGCGGAACCTATGATTATTTAAGGAAAAAATACGAGAGTGAATTTTCTAAAGAAACATTATTGTTAATGCAAGATGAAACTAGCGATCGGGCGATACTGCTTCATGAAAGCCAAACCCCTTCTTTATTTCAAGAACCAAGAAGCTATGATATTTTATTCAGCGATGGAGTGTTAGAAAACAAAGGTTTTATTACAATGAATCACATTCCAGTAAATGAAGAGAATAAACCTATTTTCGAACATAATATGCTCCATTACTTTACTTCTCACCCGAACAGAACAATGACGGCTATTCGATTTCTTCGCCCTAGAAAGGGAGACACTTATATTCTCTTTTGCCTATGGGAAGAAAAAGCTAGTTATATTAAGTGGAAGCAACAGCCAGAAAATGCTAATGCGCCAATTGGCAAAAACAGTGAAAAGAGCTGGAATTCTTCCCAACACTCTATCTTTAATGGAAAACCCTACTTTGTCCAATTAACTATTCCTGAAGAAGTGGAGTCATAAAATGAAATTTCCATCAGTGGCGGTTCTTCTTCATCCCCCACTGGTGGTTAGTTGAATCATTCGGACCTTTACGGACAGTTGATCTCCCGCCTCTCTTCCTCAAATGCTCTTAAGCTTACTGCCAAAGTCTTACTGTCCGTTAAGTGTGGAATAAAAAAATCCTTGTAGCCTATGAACAAATGACTACCTTGTTTTAATAATGCCATTTCTATTCGCATACACAGCTGCTTGTGTTCGGTCGGCTACTCCTAATTTTGATAAGATATTGCTAACATGAGTCTTCACTGTTTTTATCCCTATGTAAAGTTCTTCACTAATTGCTTGATTTGTCATCCCCTCACCAATACACATTAGTACTTCAAATTCTCTTTCCGTTAACTCATCATGAGGTTTTCGTTCTGTTGCTCGCAATTTTTTCACCATTACGTTAGCAACTTTCGGTTCAATCACTGCTTCCCCACTATATGCTTTATTAATGGCATGAACAACTTCAGAAGCGCTTGCCGTTTTTAATAGATAGCTAAAAGCACCTGCCTCTATTGCCGGAATTACTTGTGCCTCATCATAAAAGCTAGTGATAATGATAACTTTGCAGCTAGGATAATCCATTAAAATAGCCTTTGTTGCTTCCATTCCATTGCCATTTTCCATTAATAAATCCATTAGCACAATATCTGGTTTTTCCTTTAACACAAGCTGAACTGCTACCTTGCCATTATTTGCTTCTCCCACGATTTGCATATTAGACTCTGTCATTAAATAAGAAATGATTCCTTTTCGCACCATTTCATGATCATCTACTACTACCACTTTAATCATTTCTCCCACCCCTTTATCGGAACTCTAATATCGATATATGTGCCTTCACCAATTTTCGAACGAATTTCCATCACACCACCAATTTCCTCACATCGTTCTCTCATTGTTTTTAATCCATATGATGCAATCCTCTCTATAGTTGGATCAAAGCCTTTGCCGTTATCACTTATATGTAGAGAAGCATATTCTCCACGTTCTTCCAAAATGATTCTTACTTTATCTGCATGAGAATGACGAAGCACATTTGACAAAGCTTCTTGAACAATTCGAAATAAATGTTCTTGTCCAGCTGTAGATAAGCCTTCTATTTCATCAATACTTGCAGAAAAATGAAGCGTTGTTTTTCCTTTCAGCTCTTGAATAAGTTTAATAATGCCATCGCACAGTGTATCATTGCTTAATTCAATAGGTCTTAAATGAAGTAATAACGCTCGCATTTCTCCTTGAGCTTTTCCAGCAATCGAAACAATTTCCTTTAACTGTTGTTTCGCTAATATGGGATCACTATCAAAAATTTTATAAGCAGCAGAAGACATCATATTTAAAGCAAATAATTGTTGACTAACTACATCATGCAAATCCCTTGCCAGTCGTTGTCTTTCTTCTATTACTGCAGCATTGTGCGCTGTTTGACCTAGTGTTGTTTTTTCATTTGCTAATCTCTGCAGAGAATGCACTTGCTCTTGTTGATAATCAGCAAGTTGATTAAGTTCTTCTTTTAAATCATACACATACTCATTTGTTGCAAGCTGCATTTTTTGCGGTACTTTCCCTCTCCTTAAAGAGGATGTAAACCAAAATACTTCATCTAACTGTTTCTTTAGCGTGCTGTTCCATTTAAAAGCAAAATAAAAACCGATCATTGTTGTGAGGAAAAACCAGATTACAGCTAAAACAAAACTTCCTATCGTCGACATTACATAATATGGAAATGTGTACATACTTATAAATAACAACAATGAACTAATTAAACTTGTTAACACTACATTTCGGTAATACCCGTAGCGGCTATTTGTCTGTTTCATGTTTCCCCCTTATACTTTTTGCACTGTAATATCGCCTATATTAAGTAAAATATTTAACTTAATCTTTTTTATGGCCTCTTCATAATCAGCAGATTTAAACTCCATGCTATTTCCTATCCCGTCCTTAATCGACTGGAGAATTCGTACTTCTCCAATCTTTGCTTCTGCATGCACATAAATCGCTAGATCATCTGGAACAATAATTTTCACATCACCAATTCTTGCATGGATAAATAGTTCTGTTTCCCCTTCAGGAATAAAAGCTTTGCTAAAATCGAGATAGACATCTCCTATCCCATGCGAAATCTCCATCGGCTCAACAGCCCAATTGTCTGTGTTATATTTAACATCTCCGATTCGAAAAGATTTCGTAGTATACCGTTTTCCCATACTATTTATTTCAAAGGTAAATTTAGGTTTTATTAATCCTAATGCCATTAAAATAATAATTAATGGCCACAACCTCCAAAAATCCATAAATTTGAATTCTAATATTTGAAAACGATCCAATATTAAGAGACTGGAGAAGGTAAGAAGAAACAAGGTGAAAAACAAATTACTTTTTCGCTTAATCGCTATTTGATAGAGAGAAAGCAGCCCGTAAATAAGCAACAAAAACGGATATATTATGACAAATAATTTTTTTATTTCCAAGGAAATGACACCGATATTAACAAGTAATAAAATTACTCCCACAATCAGTAAACTAATAGAAAACATTATTTTGGAGATAGATTTTCTCAAAAACTCCCCTTCTTTCTTTAGACATCTATATCTAGAATATTGGGTTTCAACAAACAAAACATCCTTTGTATTCGTATAATTCTAAAAAGTATTACATTTTTAAAATATAAACCTATTGTACTACCATTATGAATTTTTTTGCTCCTTCTTTCGATGTTTTTTTCTCCATCTTGAGAAGGAGTCTATTACACCTCCTTTATTCTTTCTTGATTCTTTTAACATGAACGTTTCATCTGCTTCAAAAGGAATAAGGTAAACTCCCCATTTTTCACAGGAGAACCAATCACCTTTTACATACAGCGACATAATCTGTATTAACCGAATTGTGATAGATGCCTATAGCATCATCGACTTTAAATCGGGAAAGGAGCTGTATTTATTTGGATATCGAATTAACAGCACTTCATTGGATATATGTATTATTCATTGTCTTTATCATCGGCTTTATGGTAATGAGAAGAGATACTACCTTTATTTGTATCGTCGGAATCTTTCTTTTGGCGATAACAGCGACAGGTTCCCTAAGTACCTCGATTAGCAGCATTTTTAATAGCTTCATCTTTGCGATTACAGAATTGTTACCTACTATCGTTGTCATCTCTATTATTGTGGCAATGAGTAAAATTCTGACGAAAACTGGTATTAATGATGTGATGATTTCTCCCTTTTCCAAACTCATTCGTTCACCTGGTCTCGCTTATTGGACGATAGGGATAGTAATGATGTTGATTTCTTTCTTCTTCTGGCCATCACCAGCTGTGGCATTAATCGGGGCTGTACTGTTGCCAGTAGCTTTACGTGTCGGTCTGCCAGGAATAGCAGTTGCCATGGCAATGAATTTATTTGGTCACGGCATAGCATTATCAGGAGATTTTATCATTCAAGCTGCTCCAAAGCTTACAGCAGATGCAGCTGGTATACCAGTCCAAGATGTCATGCATGCAAGCATTCCACTTGTCATTGTTATGGGGCTTGTGACAACTATTACTGCGTTCTATTTTATTAAACGCGATATGAAAAGAGGAACTCTTACGTTTTCAACTGGAGCCACCTCTGCTAATAAATCGGATATTCTTCCGCAAGTAAATAGATTACTACTTAGCAGCACACAAAGGAAATTGTTTGCTATCCTTATTCCGATTCTCTTTATCCTTGATGTCGTTGCCATGTCTCTTTTAGATTTACAGGGGGGAGATGCTACGGCACTAGTTGGCGGAACATCGATTTTCATTCTACTTTTAATAACATTAGTAAGTTATAAAAATAAAGGGTTGGAGAAAACAACAAGTTATTTGATCGAAGGATTCCAATTTGGCTTTAAAGTTTTTGGTCCTGTTATTCCAATCGCCGCCTTCTTTTATTTAGGTGACTCAGGTTTTAGTACGATCATCGGTGACTTTCTTCCAAAAGAATCCCATGGAATCGTCAATGATCTCGGCGTAGCCTTGGCTTCAACTGTTCCATTAACAAAAGAAATCGGCGCCATTACATTAACAGCTGTGGGAGTTATTACAGGCTTAGACGGCTCTGGCTTTTCAGGAATTTCGTTAGCAGGATCGATTGCAGGTTTGTTTGCACATGCGATTGGCAGTGGGATAAGTACATTAACTGCTTTAGGGCAAATTGCTGCTATATGGGTTGGAGGCGGAACTTTAGTTCCTTGGGCACTAATACCCGCCGCTGCAATCTGTAACGTCGATCCATTCGAATTAGCAAGAAGAAATCTTCTTCCCGTCTGTATTGGATTAGTGGTAACTACTATTTTTGCCATGTTCCTTATCTAACTAGTTACTAACACTTAGAAACCAACAAAAAGGCTGGGTCATAAGTATTCCAGCCAAGGATAGATCCGAGCAATTATACGACGATACTAATGAAAGTTCCGTATAATTGTTTGGTTTTTTGTTTGGTTTTTTAAAGGATGTTTCCATGAAGTTTGGTGCGATTCCGGCTGCTGTGTTTTCCCAACTAATTATATTTCCTCTTGTAAAAAACGTGCAAAAACAGCCACTATTTACTAGCTAAATTAGAGATTGTTCGTTTTTACAAAGTATCTATTTAGTTATGTCCCAACCTTTTTCTCCTGTTTATTAAGTCGATCTTTAAAAGTTTCATACAAGCTAACCCATAAAAACAACCAGATACCTCCTAATAAATAACCACCAATAACATCTGTTGGGTAATGAGCACCTAAAACAATTCTACTTATTCCGATTAAAATAATTAACAAAAATGAAGCAGCTGCTAAAATTAGCTTTCCTACATTTCTTTTTATCTCATTCGCAAGAATATGAGCAATAAATAAATAAAGAAGTAAACCTACCATCGCATGCCCACTAGGAAAGCTAAAACTGTCTGTCTCCATGGCATCAGCAGTTACTGGTCTGGGTCTTGCCACCAAATCTTTGACCCATTTATTCAGTTCATTTCCAAGTCCCACACATAAGACAAATGCTGCAATCCCCGTATAATCTTTCTTTTTCCACCAAAGAAATGGGATAAATAACAAAGCAATAATCCCAATTCCCATTTTATCTCCTAAGTAAGATATTCCTTTCCAAAAAGGATTGAAACTAGCTGGAAAAAGTGTATCTATAAACTCAGTTAGCCCTGTTTCAAACGATAAATTCTCCTGTCCATTGACAGCGACAATTAGAATTATAAAGAACAGGAATGATAGAACTAGTAATCCCCAAGCCATTTTTGAATTTCTAATATCCATAATTTCCTCCTAAATGATATTCCATATTATCCTTATTTTAGCAACATCAACCTTATTAGGATAGGAAAAATTCACATGAACGGTATTTACTTTGCTCTCTTTTCTCCTATCTTCTTACTTTTTCCATGCTATAATGAAAATATTCTAAATAGTAAAACGAGGTGAAAGAGATGCTACAAACTATGTGGGAACGATTAGAAACTTATTACGACGAGATGATCGAAATACGGAGATACCTTCATCAATATCCAGAATTATCATTTAAAGAGCATAAAACCGCTCAATATATCATCTCTTTCTATGAAAAATTAGGAATTCATGTTACTGGAAATGTTGGTGGGAATGGAGTTGTCGCAAAAATAGATGGAGGAAAGCCTGGAAAAACAGTAGCAATACGTGCTGATTTTGATGCCCTTCCGATACAAGATGAAAAAGAAGTACCCTATAAATCAAAGATTCCAGGTGTGATGCACGCCTGTGGTCATGATGGACATACAGCAACATTATTAATACTTGCTAAAGTAATAAATGAATATAAAGAAGAGCTATCAGGAAATTTTGTATTTATCCACCAGCATGCAGAGGAATCAAACCCTGGCGGAGCAAAAGCAATGATTGCAGCAGGCTGCCTCGAAAACGTGGATGTAATTTTTGGAACGCATTTATGGGCGACACTCCCGACAGGTACTGTCGCCTACAAAGCTGGTCCAATGATGGCTGCTGCAGATGAATTCAAAGTTAAAATTCAAGGCCAAGGCGGACACGGAGCACAGCCCCATAAAACAAAAGATTCTCTTGTGACCGCTTCTCAGCTAGTCATAAATCTCCAACAAATTGTCAGCAGAAAAGTTAATCCTATTCATCATGCTGTTGTAACAGTAGGTTATCTTGAATCCGGTAATGCTTTTAATGTAATTGCCGATACAGCAACACTTGGCGGAACAGTTCGCACATTTGATTTAGGATCGCAAGCATTAATAAAAGAAGAACTAGAAAGAGTAATCAAGGGAACCTGCTATACTGCAAACAGTACGTATGAATTTATTTATGATGATGGCTATCCTGCTGTTGTAAATCATCCAGAAGAGACTTCCTTTTTAGCTCGCTGTGCACAAACTATTCCAGGATTGCTTGTACAAGAAAGCGAACCAGAATTAACCGGGGAGGATTTTTCCTATTATCTTCAGCATGTTAAAGGAACTTTTTTCTTCACAGGTGCAATGCCTGATACGAACGAGCCAACTTATCCTCATCATCATCCAAGATTCGATATTAACGAAAAGGCCATGCTTATTGCTGCAAAAACTTTGTGCTCTGCCGCTGTCCAATACGACCTTTCCTATTCGAAAGAAAAAACTAATACAACAATAAATTCGTAAATTTCCGAATGGAAAACGGAATGGATTCATCTTAATGAACCCATTCCGTTTATTTTGTTTGATTCTGTTCTTGAAAATAGCGCCAGCGATAAACGTTTCTAACTGCTTCTCCTAATTGATCCATTAAATTATAATTGGCGTATGCACCTACAGCTGCCCCGATACCTGGTACTAATTGAAGCATTTTTACAAAATCAATAAAATCGCGATATTCTTGCTGTAACTCCTGCCAATTAAGAGAAGCAATTTTATGCCTTTCTTCTTCCCAATTTTCGATTACCTCTAATGTTTCTCTTCTTTTTTCTTCACTCGAAAAAGCTAGCTGAAAAATATACAGTAAGTAGATTCTTTCCTCTAATTGATCCGTATCGTATCCGTACGTAGTTGCTGCCTCCATTAAAAACTTCATTTTAATGGAAAGTAACAGCGGAAAATCCGCCAAACCAAGCAATAGCCCGCCAGCACCTGTTCCCGCTCCTTCCACAACAGCAACTTTTTTGTATTGACTAATTTTTTTAGTTAACTCTTCATCTTTTCCTTGTAAAGAATGGAAGAAAGGCGGATTCTTTTTCTTTATAATATTACTGCCAGCTAAGGTAGCTTGAATCATCTGCTTGATTGCTTCCGTGATTGTTTGGTGAACTTTGTCTGGTATATAAGAATTTATTTTGGTTTGCGCTTTCTTAGACACTCTATTTAAAATGGACGAACGCTTTTGAATTTTACGTTTCCACTCCTCTACTTCTTCTAAAGCTCTTTGTTCATATTCATTCATTTCCCTTCCTCCTTATGCTTGTTCTTACGTACAATAGAAAGAATGGTTCCCTTTTTTCTTTGTTTCTAATCACAAAAAAGGAGCCTCAGTACCTTCTATAAACACACAAAGGTTAAAGCTCCTGACACAATTATCCGTTTTTCACTTTTTTATTTATGTAAAACAGCACAAAGAAGATAATAAAAACAACATTTACAATGAAAGAAATCAATGCATACATCCAGTCCCCTTTTGAGGCAATAATAAGAGATAAAATAATCCCTTGGGAGCCTAAAATAGATGCCATAATTTGCTTAAATGATTTTTCTCTATAAGAAGATTCCACCGGATAAATAGTAATCCACAGTTTATTATCATATGCATTCCAAAGGGGCAGTAACTGCAATCCTGTTAAAAAAACAAACAATACACTTATGAATACTTGTCCAGGTCCAAAAGACAAGAAAAAGATGAAAATTCCACTTATTGCTGTAAGCCGAATCGTTAATCCGAAATAATCACCTGCACGAACGTAGGTCCTCCAGTATAAATGGGTGAATACTTTTTCTTTCGCATAAGGAACACGGTTAAACAATACATCAAGAAAACGTCTTCGTTTAATACGGTTTCTTAGCTTTGGTACTTCTGTAAACATATTAGCGAAACGATAAAAAGATGCTAGTCTTTTTTCATCCTGCTCAATTAAATATTCCCATTTTACTCCTTTGTTGCTAGTTGCCTTCTGAAAATATATAAGCAAGAATGCCATGATAAGGAGCAAAGCAAGTATAAAAAGCGGAGAAGAATCGGCAAATAATAAATACAGGATAGCTAAGTTAATCAAGAAGCGCACAACCGTGTCTATATAATGATAGCGAACATTTACATAGTATTGAATATGCCAACGAATCAGCAAATTAGCTCCTTTACTAATTAGTAACACAATAAGCAAATACCAAAATTGACTAAAATCTCCGCCATGTACTTGCGCATATAATGGCATTAAAGCAGCAAGAATTATAACCAGTACATACCCTTGAATGACAAAGCTAACCATCATCGATTGCAGAAAATACTTTTTCATTTTTGTTTCCACTGCAATTAAAAAGATTCGATCAGCATCCTTCAAAAAGGTGTAGGTTGGGCTATTCGTCACAAAAAGAGTAAGGATAAAGCTCATGATAAGAGCAACAGGAAAATCATTAGGAATCGTTTTTAACCATGCTTGATAATAGTAGGCAGCAGTTCCTAGTAAAAAAACTAAAACAATGACAAGATGTCCATTAAAAATATACTTTAAATATTGGCCATATTCTTTAGCTGTTTGTCCAGCTCGCGCTCTCCACAGTTGCTTTTCATTAAATTCAAACATGTTCTTCTTCCTTTGTTAGAAGGATATATAAATCATCTAATGTTGCACCTGGCATATTAAATGCTGCCCTTAACTCATCCATCGTTCCCTGGCACTTTATTTTCCCTTCATGAATGATAATAATCCGGTCACAATATCTTTCCGCTGTAGCAAGAATATGAGTGGACATTAAAATACCTGCACCTTTTTCCTTCATTTTCTTTAGTTGGTCTAATAATGATTGAATTCCAAGAGGATCTAAACCAACAAATGGCTCATCAACTATATAAAGCGATGGCTCTACTAGAAAAGCACACATTATCATAACCTTTTGCTTCATTCCTTTGGAAAAATGAGCAGGAAACCATTTTAATCTTTTCTCCATACGGAACTCTTTTAATAGTACGTCCATTCGTTTTTGATATTCTGATTCAGACAAACCATATGCCATTGCCGTTATCTTCAAATGTTCTTCCAATGTTAATTCATCATATAATATAGGTGTTTCTGGTACAAAGGTAAATTCTTTTCGATACGCCTCTTTATCTCCCTCAAACGTCTTTCCATTAATAAGGATTTCTCCTTTATGTGGCTCCATTAACCCGATTATATGCCGGATTGTTGTACTTTTCCCAGCTCCATTTAAACCAATCAAACCAACCATCTCATTCTTATTGATGGAAAAAGAAATATCTTTTAGAACAGGATTCTTCGTATAGCCTCCAGTAACATTTTTTATTTCTAATAATGCCATCTATTGTACCTCCAATATGTATTATCTATAGTTTAACAACATTCTTCTTTAATTAAAAATGATTGCACAGAAAAATTTTTTATTCTTTTGTATATTAATTTCAGTTCGGGGACATTCTAATTATTGAAGGGGAGCACCAAAGGAATATTGCAGTATAACTCCAATATTAAATGAGGTGTTTGCAAAAGATTCTATAAAGATCTTTTAAAATAAACTTCCATTCGTTTTTAAAAGGGGATGTTTGCCTTGCATAAGCGAGATATAAACATGAGATCAGTAACACCAAGTTGCTTTCTATCAAAAGCAGCCCTATAAATCATTTCCACTTTGAAATGAGGTGTTTGTCGCAGACAGTCATCCATTCTTTATAAGTTTTTGAACATATAAAGACATTTTAAGGGGATGGTTCGTTTGAACAATGATCGATTTTTCTCATAATAACAATTCATTTTTAAATGAGGTGTTTATCAAAGAGAAGAACCCTAAAACATGAAGAAGTTCTCTCCTTCAATAAGAGGGTGTCCTAACAAGGTTTTCTTAACATGTATTGCCAGAAATGTACGGAGTTTGCTTAAACTTCTTACTTGGACAATTCATGTAAGAACAGCCTTTACTAGGCACCCTCTTTCCTTTTGGTGTTCACTAAAATAGCTCCTGTGTTAAAATATTGGTAATACATAATGAAGGAAGGTATTTTTATGAGTGATTGTATTTTTTGCAAAATAATGGCTGGAGAAATTCCGTCTAAAAAGGTTTTTGAAAATGAACATGTTATGGCGTTCTTAGATATTAGCCAAGTTACAAAAGGACATACATTGGTTGTACCTAAACAACATGTGAAAGATATTTATGAATTAACACCTGAAATTGCAAGCAATCTATTTGAAGTCGTGCCAAGCATTGCATCTGCAATTAAAGAAACATATGAACCAGTTGGTTTAAATCTCCTTAATAATAATGGCGAAAAAGCAGGACAATCTGTTTTCCATTATCATATGCATCTTATCCCACGTTATGGAAAAGGTGATGGTTTTGGCGCAGTATGGAAAACAAACTTTGATGGATATTCAAATGAAGAATTGACAGAGATTGCGAAGAAAATTGAAGAAAAAGTGAGATAAGTACCTACCAAACATACCGAGACAAAAGAATTTTCTAAAAAAATTCACTTTTTCCAAAAAGCTATTTAATAATAGTTTCAATTCTATTCCACTAATTCCTTCCCCCTTACCTATCAACAATCAAAATTTTTTAGCTTGGGGGAAATACTTTTTTAATAGTACAAAATTACTAAACACCCTTTTGAAAAATTCTAATTTTTTCAAAAAAGGTGTTTTTTTAATCTGTACAAATCAGCTGAATTTGTTAGTATAAGGGTATTCATTTTGTCTTTACCGCATTACAATTTGAACAAGTTAATTTAGGAGGAAAGCACGTTGAAAAGAGCATATAACTTTAACGCAGGTCCTGCAGCTTTACCAGAATGGGTTCTACAAGAAGCAAAGGAGCATTGGTTGAACTTTAATGATACAGGCATGTCCTTAATGGAATTAAGTCATCGTAGCGCTGACTATGAGGCTGTACATAATGAAGCAAAAGAGCTCCTTACATCTTTACTTTCTATACCAGATAATTATGAAATTCTTTTTTTACAAGGAGGCGCAAGTCTTCAATTTACGATGATCCCAATGAATTTGCTTCCTAAAAATCAAACTGCCTATTACGCACTCACTGGCATATGGTCAGAAAAAGCATTAAAGGAAGCTTCTAAACTTGGTAATACAGCTATTTCCATTTCAAGCAAAAATGAAAATTATTCATATATTCCTAATTCAGAACAGATTGAAGTACCAAAAGATGCTGCTTATCTTCATATTACAAGTAATAATACGATTTATGGCACCCAATGGAGCAGCTATCCTACCAATGTATCTGTTCCTTTAATTGCTGATATGTCCAGCGATATTTTAAGTACTCCAATAGATGTTTCGAAGTTCGGCTTGATTTATGCAGGTGCTCAAAAAAATCTTGGACCATCTGGAGTGACTGTCGTCATTATTCGAAAAGATTTGATAAAAGAAGATGCTGCTTTACCGACCATGTTAAGTTTTCATACACATGCTAAAAATAATTCTTTATTCAATACACCACCAACTTTAGCAATTTATCTTTTATCCCTTGTCTTAAAATGGGTAAAAAAACAAGGTGGAGTGGAAGGAATTGCTGCCATCAATAATGAAAAAGCAAAACACTTATATGATGTAATCGATCAAAGTAATGGTTTTTATCGTGGTCATGCAGAAGAAACAAGCCGTTCTAAAATGAACGTTACCTTTACTTTACAGTCAGAAAACCTCACAAAGGCTTTCTTACAAGAGGCAAAGGAAGCAGGATTTGTTGGTCTTAATGGACATCGATCTGTCGGTGGTTGCCGTGCTTCCATTTATAATGCTGTTCCTCTTGAACATGTAATGGAGCTTACTAAATTCATGAAGGAATTCCAACGCAAAAATCAATAACTTATGACAAAGTATAAGAGGAGAACCTAAAAAATAGTAATGATCGCTTGAATACGTTATAATGATGGAAAAAAGAGCGAGGTGTAAGTAAATGAGCGCAAAATCATTCTTATCAGGATTTTTAATCGGAGGAATTGCAGCGGGAATCACTACCTTACTAACTACTCCTTACTCAGGAAAAGAAGTAAGAAAAGCCTGCAATGAAAATGGAAAAGCATTTCTTCAACATATCCAAGAACTAAAATTGGATTTAAATGAAATAAAAGATTCTGTAAAAACAGCCACAGTAGAGGGTAAAACCGTATTTAGCACTTTTATTGAAGATCTTAAGCTATCATTAGAAACGTGGAAAGAAGAAGTAAAGCCACATCAAGAATTGCTTCAGAAGGAACTTGATGAATTACAATCTACGATCAATGAGTTAGAAAATGATTTAAAATAAAGTGAAACTTCCATCAGTGGGGGGTTCCTTCATCCCCCACTGATGGTTAGTTGAACCAATCGGACCTTTACGGGCAGTTGATCTCCCTCCTATCTTCCTCGTATTCTCATAAGCTTGAGATGGGAGTCTACTGTCCGTTAAAAGTGGGATAAGAATGATGCTTTAACAATCGAATAGCAGATAAAAAACGGAGGATTTCTAACATGAATATCCTCCATTTTTTTATTTCTCCTCACCCTCTCTCTCCATGTTATATTTCATTACACGATTATGTTAAATTTCTATTCGCATATAATTTTTCATTTCTCTTTTATGCCATTTCTGCTTAACTCTACCTAGCTGCTCTTTTTGTGAAAATTAATTTTTTATTCACTTCTTTTTTTTATGATTTTTCTAGATTTTACTATTACGTCTTTTTTGGAACACACAAAATGCTTATTCTTCTTTTTTCCTCTCTTCCGATCCCTTAAAATCTATAGACATTTTAAGGGATTTCCATTCGGGTTGATACATATTTATACATTAAAGCGCTTACTTTAAACAAAATTTCTTATTTCTAAAAATTTTGTTAATTTTTATCTTTATTAATTTTTGTTTTATTGGCATAATGTTTATAGATAACAGAAAAGTAGGTGATTTGTGGATGAATGAAAGTCAGATCTCAATGAAGGACGCTTTACTCTTCACTCAAAGAATTGGACAACTTAGCAAAGCATTATGGAAGGCAATCGAAAAGGATTGGCAAAATTGGATTAAGCCGTATGATTTGAACATTAATGAGCACCACATACTTTGGATTGCTTACCAGTTAAATGGTGCCTCTATTTCAGATGTAGCAAATTTTGGGGTAATGCATGTCTCAACAGCATTTAATTTTTCGAAGAAATTAGAAGAAAGAGGACTACTACAATTCTCGAAAAAAGAAAATGACAAAAGAAATACGTACGTTTGTCTTACAGATAAAGGCAAAGAAGTATTTGTTCAAATTATGGAAGATTATAATCCAAGTAACAGCTCAGCATTATCTGCCTCCTTACCAATCAAAAATTTATATGGCAAGTTTCCAGAGCTTTTAGAAATGATGACAATCGTTAAGCATATTTACGGAGATAACTTCATAGAAATTTTTGAAAAATCCTTTACTAATCTTGACGATATTTTGGAAGAGGACGAAGGGCATCTAAAGAAAAAAGATCCTGTATTTACTAAATAGAGAAATAAAAAATTGGGGAAAAGGACTCCAGGTTTGGGACATTCTAGACCGGTGGTAAAAAAAGATAAGAGGGCAGCTTGCTTTCTTGTCTTTTTTTCGGAAAATTTAAACAACTGTTACAAATGTAAAAAATACATAGAGAGAATGATCCTTCATTTCTTTCCAATCTAAAATAAAAAAATGTCTTAAATTTGTATAAAGAGACTATTGATTTTTTACTCTTTTCATCGTAAAGTAGCAAGGTGAGTTTGCTTGATTAAAACGCAAGATAAGGCAAAGAAAAGATATTCTTCCAATTATTAGTTATTCAAGCAAGAAAGTAATATCACAAGTAACTAAAAATTTCTCCCTATGGAGGGTATTAACATGAACTGTTGGAAGACTGTCAACTTCCATAAACAATATGGAGCTCAGCGCCTATTTATTCTGTCTTCTATGACAATGATTGGTTGTTTCCTTTTTCTATATGTACCAATTACAACCTATTTTGCACATAATAAACTTTCTGACGATTACTTTTTATTATTTATGGCAATGATTTTACTTATGTATCCTTTACACAAATTATTACATTTATTGCCGATGATTCATCTAGGGGATAAAATTAAAAAGACATGGAATAGACATTTGCAATTTTTGCCTGTTCTTCACATTCAGGTAAAAGAACCAATCGGTAAAATACACTTTCAGTTTGCCTTAATTATTCCATTTGTCATTATTAGTGGACTATTATTATTATCTTGCTTTCTTTTTACAAGTTATGTTCATTATTTTTTAATGCTTTTCGCTTATCATACAGGGATGTGTGTCCCAGATTTTATTCGAATGAAAAACCTATGGCGTTCTCCTCGTTCTTGTTATGTCGAAGAAAACGAAGATGGATTTGAGATATTGATAAATAATGTTAGTGAATTATCGTAAAGAGATTCTATTATTGTCTGACGAAACATACAATGATATAAAACTTGAATGCTTGTTTAACAGCCTCCTTAAGATAGATTGCAAGGAGGCAAGAGAATCATCCGAGCTCTTTCCAGAACAAAAATACTAAGTTACCGTCTAAAATAGTTGATAATACTATCTTTTTATCCTGTTATTTGATAATGTAAATAACATACAATAAATTCCGCTTATAAGGAGGGAATCAATGATGATCTCCATTTTCATTATTTTAGCTATTTTTATTTTATATAATATTAATAGACTAACAAATGCCCTATGTTTACAAAAAGAAATTCCTGAAGAAAAACAACCAAAAGTTTTTCGAACAATAAATGTTCTTATCACGATTCTTTTGATTTCTTCCTATGTAGATATTCTTTTTTAACATCAAATTATTTTTTTAACCATCTCTGTTCCTTTAATCATACTGGCAAACAGAGATATGTAGAAAAGAAGCAGTGTAATAGTCGATAATACCGACTGTTACACTTGCTTCTTTTTATATTTCTTCAGATCAACTTATAGCCAAGCTGCTCCGATGATCACTAATAAGATGAATAGTACTACTAATAAAGCAAAGCCTCCACCGTAAACTCCTCCACCAGACATGAAGATTCCTCCTCTCTCTATCGTTCCAGTTGTTCATTTGGCGCATAAATGGGCACTCATCCTAGTAAGATTGCCATTATACGCTTTTATAGCTTACAGCCATGCAGCGCCAACGATAACTAATAAGATAAACAGTACAACGATTAAAGCAAAACCTCCGCCGTAAACGTTACCCATAGTAACACCTCCTTTAAGGTTGCTACCATTTGTTAAATAAATTTATGGTGTTTCGGTTTTCTTCTTTCTTTTATTCATATGACTGCGTTAATTTCTTCCAATCGATGATCAATATGCTTTCAGTTTTACACAACTCCGTCCACTTCTATCTAAACTAAAACCTATTGATCACTTGATAACGATTGAGCTTGCTGAGATCCGAATAAAAGAATTTACTGTTAATTATATAATTCCATATAGTACGCCAACTCTATTTGCCTTTTTTACTACGTAACCGTAACAACCTTTTGAATTTGCTTAACGCGAATTCTTTTGAACTCTTATTCAAGCTCAATTTATCATATGTATTTGACCTAAATTCGGAACAGGACATATACCCATTTTTTATCAGGAAAAAAAGGACAAAAGGATATACCATAAATATGTTGTAAAAACAGACATAAAAAACAAAGGACCCAACCCATAAAATTCGTTTCCTTAGCAGAGGTACACTGCTTAGAAATGAATTTATAGCATTAGATCCTTTGGAGTAAATAGAAATAAAAGAAGTTCCTAATAAGAAGGAAGACTAAGGCTGTTAATTCTCATACGCCCTCTCTTCTCCATTTCTGCGTTTTTTCTCCTCCTCTAGCCTCTTCATATAAACTTCTCCTTCTTGTTCAATTATTTCATTTTCTGTAGCTCTATCCTCTTTTCCTGTTTTAACTGCCATAAACGCACTTATTGCAATTCCTCCTAATACAAAAATAATCCAAAGTGGGATTCCTAGCATTGAAAATTACCCCTTTCTAGTAATAACTACCTTTTACTTCATCCTATGCTAGAAAAACTAGATTATTCCCTGGAGCGCAGATTTTCACAAGAAATAACTTTCCAAATAATCCTTAACAACCATTATATAAAAGGCTATTTTCGTATAGTTTATTGCCATTATTCCTCGCCTGAACGATTGACTTTTTCTATTAAAAAACAACATTCTATAGTAAATAGTCAAACAAAAAAGGAAGAGATCCCATCGGAACTCCTCCTTAATCTTTTATTTATGAAATGTCGGCTTATAGAAGGAACGGTTTTCTAATGGGAAAACTCTTTCCGTGAATTCACCTGGTTTCGCTCTTTCTAATACACGATCCAACATATTCATTTTCGCATCGAGGTTATCGATATAGTGCAAAATTTCCGCTTCTTTAATTAATGGAGCTTTAGGACTTCCCCATTCAGGCTTTCCATGATGAGATAAAACTAAATGTTGAAGAATCACTACTTCTTCTCCTCTTATTCCTAACTCATCCGCAGCTTTACCAATTTCATTAATCATAATGGAAATATGTCCAAGTAAATTTCCTTCCAAAGTATATGAAGTGGAAATTGGGCCAGATAATTCGATTACTTTCCCAAGGTCATGGAGAATAATCCCCCCATATAGCAAATCTTTATCCAAGCTTGGATAAAGCGAAGCAATTGCCTTAGCCAAATCTAGCATACTGACAACATGATATGCCAAGCCAGAAACAAATTCATGATGATTTTTTGTCGCTGCTGGAAATTGTAAAAATGCTTCCTGATGCTTCTTTACTAAATGTCTTGTTATTCTTTGAATATTAGGATTCTGCATTTCAAATATATAATGAGTGATTTTACTTAACATTTCATCGGTTGTAAGTGGAGCTGTTTCTAAGAAATCAGCTAGGCGAACGCCCTCTTCCCCTGTTGCAACCTTAATTTGGCGAATTCTTAATTGAGACTTTCCACGATAACTTTGAATATCACCATTAACTCTTACAATTGTTTCAGGCCGATAGCTCTGTTCATCCATTTCTGTAGCATCCCAAAGCTTTGCTTCAATTTCACCAGTTTTATCTTGGAAAATAAGCGTCATAAACGGTTTCCCGTTACTTGCAATTGCTTTTGTCGCACTCTTTATTAATAAATAGGACTCAAATTGTTCCCCAACTTCATACTGAAGTACTCCTTTTTTATCCAACTCACTCTCTCCTTTATCTTTCTCTTTATTTAGTATAGCATGAACCTCTTCCATCTTTATAAGCTTGTTTCTCTTTCCTCTGCTGGTAATACATGCAAACTATTATCTGGAAAATGCTTTAATAGATGTCGATGACATGTGAAGAAAATCAATTGATTTTGCTCGCACTTCTTTAATAATTGAATCACTTTCTCCGTTCGTTTTTCATCAAAATTAACAAAGCTATCATCTATAATAAACGGAAACCAAAAGCTTTTATAAAACGTTTGTGCCAAAGCAATTCGAATAGATAAATATAGTTGTTCTGTCGTTCCTTGACTTAATTCTTTCGCTTCATAGAAAACATGCTGATGACTTTCTACTAAAAATCCTGCCCCTTCTTCCTTTGGCAAAATCCGAATGTATTTCCCTTCTGTCAAAAAAGCTAGATTTTCCTCTGCTTTCTGCAGCATAGCTGGCAGCTGTTTTTGTTTATATTGCTCAACGGTTTTGGCTAATAACTGTTTTGCAACGGCAAATTTTGCCCATTCTCTTACGTCTTCTTTGAATTCAGACTGAAATTGTTTAAATGTATGCAATAAATCAGTATACGTACCCCCACTCTCAATTCGTGAAAGCGTAAAGTTAATCGCTGCCGCCTCTTCTACAAGCTCTTTCAAGCGAGACGCTAATCTTTCTATTTTTGTTTGTTTTTCATCTAATTGCCGTTCAGGATCTAGGATTTTTTTGTACAAAGGAATTTGTTCTTTGGAGATATAGGCTATATCTAATTGAACATCAATCGTGGAAAGCCTCTCCTTATATGTATCTCTTTCTTTTTCCAGCGCTGCCTTTTCAAGAAATGCCTCTTCCTCCTTTACTCCTGCAATTGAAAAGAGAGCAGTTTTTTCTTCTGCATAACGATTATACTCTGTTTGATATTTTTCCATATGTTCTGATAGGTCATCTTGTTTTCTCTGCAAGGTTTCTATTCTGTCTTTTTTCTTTTTTTCTTCCGTTAGTGCTGTTTTTAATCGGTAACACATATTAGCAATCGTTTCTTTCTCCATTCCGATAAACTTCTCAAAAAGGTGGATAATCTTACTAATAATCTGCTCCCTTTCCTGTTGAATTTCCTCAAGCTCTTGATAAATAGAATTACTTTCTCTATCTTTTGCTTTCCATTCTTCTATTAACAAAAAAGCATCATATATTTGTTGTGTTGCCAATTCATAAGGAATTCTAAGCTCATTAGCCAATTGTCTTAACAGCTTCTGGTGGGAAAGAAAATCTGCTTCCCACTTTTCAAATCCTTGTAATACTCTTTCATAGCTCTCATTCTGCTGCTCTAATTTAAACTGAAGCTGTGTGAATTTCTCTCTACACTTTGTATCATCTTCTAGCTTCTGTTCCTCATATGGAGAAATTCCCTGTCCCTTTTCCATAATTGCAAGTAACTGAGCTCGTTCTTCCTTAATAAGTACGATTCTTTTCTTCTTTTTACGAATTTCATTTTTAGCAAGTTTTCTTCCAGACAAGAACACCAAAAAATAAACAATACTTATAGCAAAGCTAATAAGTGTTAAGAACCATTGCTCAAAAAATAAAGCCCCTGCTCCAACTAATAAAAGAAAAGTCGATAACACACTTGTTATCATGGTATTCTGTTTAATACGCTTTTCTTCTACCTTTACTTGCTCTTCCAATTGCTTGATTTCCCTTAATAGTAGATCTGCCTTCTCTTTGTTCCATCTAACTTGATTATCACTCTTTACATGCTCTTCTAGTCTAATTCTCTCATCTTTTGGCAAGAGTTTCTGCTTATATTCCTTCACTGTCTCTTCTAATAATTCTAAAGTTGTTTGTTCATCCTTTAACCGCTCGTCTAGCTCTTCTTTCTGCTCCTTTAATCTCCGTTGTTTAGAAGCGGCCTGTGCACATTGTTCTTTTAAGAAAATACTTGTATTACTTTCCTTTAATAAAATCTCTTCTTCTATCGGTAAATTACTTTTTAGACTATCAATTTCTTCCTCTATACTTTTCAGTTGATTTTGTACTTGATTTTGCCGGTTCTGTAATTGTTCATAAACAGGAAATTTTTCTACAGCCAATATAATATCCTTTTCAGATTTAATTAATTCTTCTTGTATAGATAAGCTGGTCATTTCTTGTTCTATTTCCAATGCTTTTGCTTCTAAATAGCGAAGCTCTGCTTCTACAGAAAGCATTTTCTCTTTTAGCGCTCCCCATCTAGTTAATCCATTCTGCGGGAAATTAAGCTCCTTGAAAGCAGCTAATTTTTCTTCCAATATATCCTTTTCTAGTGCAATTTCTTTTATTTTTATCCATTCTTCCAAATATCGTATTTCATGCTCTTCTTGTTTTAATTCAGCTTCTGTTAACTGCCTTTCTTTTTCTAACTCCCTTTTCTTTGCAAGTAATTGTACGTATTGATTATTATCCTTCTCCGCTACTTTTAATTGACCATGCTTATCTCGTAAATCTTGGAGCTTTTCATTTACAACTGGCTTCTTTCCGCTAGGCTTATAGCGCAAGTCTAATTCCTTTTGTAGCTCATTTTCTGCTTTCAATAATCGATCGGAGCCAACCGCCCCTGTTGAAAACAAAAATCGCCCCAGCTCTTCTCCTTTTAATTGCTGCACATTTTGCAATCCGTGTAAATTAAACGAAAAAATGGATTGATAAAGACTTTTATCTATTCCTGCTAACAGTTCATTTAAAAGCTCCTCTTGCCCTCTCCTGCCATCCTCTAAAGTGACTGTAACATCACCAGTGGCTTTTCCTTTGACTCTTTCAATTGTTGCTAGTCCAATTTTAGGAAAATAAATTTCTAATTTGCCCCCATATTTATGCTGCAGCTTCGGCTCATACCGTAGTTCTGTCTGTTGTTTTGTTGGAAATCCAAATAAAATGCTATGAATAAAACTCATTATTGTCGATTTACCAGCCTCATTTTCCCCGTAAAACACATGGATGGGAGAATGGATAGAAAACGTTAGATTTTCTAGTTTTCCATAACCGTAAATGGTAATCTTTTTTAGTTCCATATTGGTTACCTCCCGCTTTTCATAAGCATTGTAAGCAGCAAATCTTCTGCTTCCTTTGCTAGTTCTTGTTTTTCATTGACAGAAAGCTCCTCTAAGAAACGATGGGCTTTTGGATGTTGATATAATGGAGCGACTGCTTCATCCACCAACTCGGAATCCTTTGAAACAGCAAATAATTCTTCATAAAATGCTGATTCCTTTAATAGATTCTCTTTTAACCATGCCGTATTTTCCTGTCTCTTTATAGAGGCAACCCAAACAAAGGAGTCTGCATCTACCTCATCCTGGTGGAGAATTTCTAATAAATCGGAATCGAGAAAAGTTTCTTCCAAATTCAATTGTTCAATCTCGATGGAAATAATAAAGGAATATCTCTCCTCTCTCTTTTCATCAACTTTATTCCGGCAAAGTCTGTATAAATCATCAAATGTTCTTACAGGGCTGGCATCTATTTTCACTGTCTCCCAAATCACTTCAGATGTTGGGATAAATTCTAAACTAGCATCTCCTTCGCTTAATTCTACATAGTAGCATCCCTTTACTTCCGTTTCCTTTTTATGCCGGCCTTGAATGTTTCCTGGATAGATAATAGGAGGAATGGTCTCTAAAATTTCACGTTTATGTATATGGCCTAAAGCCCAATAGTCCATTTTTTTAGCGAGCAAATCTTTCACTTGAAAAGGAGCATAGGCACTATGGTCAGTCGCTCCCTCTAAATTCCCATGTAAAATTCCTATATGAAAATTGGCATCATTTCTTCGTGCGTATTCATCAATTTTTCTCTCTTTGACATGTCTTGTTTCATAACTAAAACCATAGAGATTAACCGTTACATTATTTTTCATAAATTGTTCTAACGTCACCATAGAAGGATAAACATGCACATTAGGAGGCAATTCTATTTGTACCCAGCGACCATTTAAATGATCATGGTTACCATGCACAAGATACACCTCAATTTGCTTTTCTTTTAAACGAAGCATCTCGTCTCGAAAGCGAATTTGAGCTCTTATACTTCTGTCTTCCCCATCATAAATATCTCCAGCAATAATAATAAAGTCTACTTTTTTGCTAATGGCAGTATCAATTATTTTCTTAAATGCAGTAAATGTACTTTCCTTCAGTTTGTTATGTATAAATGCGGGCAAATTCTTCAATCCAACCATTGGACTGTCTAAATGTAAATCCGCACAATGTATAAAGGATATTTCCATACTCTCACGTCCTAAAACTATTTGTTTCTATTCTACCATGCACAAAATACGAATGCACGTTCTTATCTATTTTGTTGTTCATTTCAATATCTTATGCAACCTTGTATTCTCATAAGCTTGAGGAGGGGAGTCTTACTCCCATGAAAATAAACGGTCGTCCCCCCTATTTTCATCCTTGTTGGTGAAGTTTGCTTCATGGATGACTGTCCGTTAAAAGTGGGAAATGAGACTGGGACAAAACAAAATAAATAATAGATTAGATAAGACGAACAATCTCTCATTTAGTAGCGAAACCAACTCGTTCCATTACGCTACAGACACTCCGTTTTTAATCGTTTTTTTCTAAAAAATGGTTGTTTTTATAATGGAAAATATAATTATTTGGAAAACGGAGCAGCCTGAATACACGTAGACTCCTGTGGGATTAGCGAGACAGCCTGAGACCCCGGAGGCGAAGCTGAGGAGGCTCAGCGCGAGCCCCACGGAAAGCGAAGTGTATTCAGGCTGCGGGTAACAGCAACAAACTTCATAGAACATCTCCTTTTTAAAACGAATAAAAAAAGCCCGAACAACTATACGAACCTTCATTAGCATGTACGTATAATCGTTCGAGGTTATTTGGTTGAAAATACCTATGTCCCAGCTCTTTACAAGTTTATTCTTTTTTCGTTAGTTGCAGTGCTTTCTTTATATCTTTATAAGAATTAGATTTTCCATACATAAGCACTCCACCTTTATATACTTTTGCACCAAAAATGGCCAGAATCATAATGGTTGCAACTAAAACAAGGATTCCTAAAATCGGCTCCCAAACTGGTAAATTCAGCATTCCTACTCTCATAAACATCAGCATTGGAGTAAAGAATGGGATATAAGAAGTAATCGTTACAAATGTGGTGTCCGGTGCACTTAATCCAAACATT